>CAWJAE010000001.1:0-53333 GCA_963840765.1 uncultured Alphaproteobacteria bacterium
CGAAGACCATTCCACCTGAACCCGTGGACGAGCGCTTCAAGCTGGCTAAAGGCTCAAACCTCAAGCGCGAATTGATTGATCGCGGTGTATCAAAAGCCGCCGCCGATGAAATGGTGAAGGCCATTGAACCCGTGCTGCCGACAAAAATGATCAAGGCCGGCACAGAGTTTGACGTGACCTTTGACCGCCAGATCGACTTTTATGGCCGTGAAGTTATTTTCCCCGTGGAATTATCCTTCAAACCAGGGCCAAAAGAATCAATCGAAGTTACAGCTGATGAAGACGGTAATTTCTCTGCCCGCATCACGGGCCGCGATGAAGGCGTCAAATCGCAATATGCCGAAGTTGACAACTACCGCGCCCGCGCCAAAATTGGCTCCAGCCTTTACGGCACGGCAAAAGACAACAAGATTCCTGATTACATCGTTTCCGAATTCACCCGCGTGTTTTCCTATGACGTCGATTTCCAGAACCAGATTGACGCCTCTGACGATTTCGAACTTCTGTTCGGCAAACCCCTCACCGGCTCGTCTTCAAAACGTAAGGTGTTGCACTACGCACAGCTGAATTTTGGCGGCAAATCGAAAAAGTATTTCCGCTTCACAACAACCGACGGCCAAACCGATTACTTCGATGAAAATGGCCGCAGCGCCTCTCGCGCGCTTCTGAAAACCCCCATTTCCGGTGTTAAAATTACATCAGGCTTCGGCATGCGCCGTCACCCCCTGCTGCGCTATTCCAAAATGCACACAGGCGTGGATTTCGGCGCACCGACTGGCACGCCCATCCGTGCAGCCAGTTCCGGCGTGGTGGATTTAGCTGGTCGCCACGGTGCCTATGGCAATACGATTGTTTTGAAACACGGCGAGAAATACAAAACACTTTACGCCCACATGAGCAGGCTTGCCGCTGGTGTGCGTAAAGGAAAGCGCGTTAATCAAGGCCAAATCATTGGTTATGTCGGCACCACGGGCCGTTCAACAGGCCCGCATTTGCATTATGAAGTCCGGATTAAAAACCGCCCCATCAATCCATCGGCCATTAAAGCCGCAGGAGGCAAGCAATTGGCCGGCAAAGACCTCGCAAACTTCCGTGTACTGAAGAATCGCGTGGTCGCCATGATTCAGCAAGCACCAGCTTCGACCCAATTGGCACAAGCCGGGCAATAAAGTTCAATTCGCAATCAAAATAATTTGACGAACGATCAACGTCGAATTCAACAATGCGCGTCCACACCCGCGAAACAATATCCCTGACTTCTGCCATCGATTACGCTTTCTGCACGATCAAACCCAAACTGGTTTGCACACCTTTCGGCAAAGCAGCTGCGCACAGCTTGTGGCTTTCTTTAGATAATCCTTCAACGCCAAATCATCCATCGAAGAGTCATCAACGCGCTGTATCCACGTCATGCCGCGTGAGGCGAGATAAGGGGCGGGCCGCAATCCCTTCTGCTCTTTCAAAATATCATAACTCATCGGCGAAACTTTGAAGGTGACGAGCATTCCCGTGGGCTCAGGCCAGCAAATGGCAAACATCTTGCCTTTCGGTCCGCCAACTTTCCAAACATGTGCACCACCCCATTGCACAACATGCGCGGTGTGGGGCAGCAATTCGCAATATTTGTTGAATGCCTTGAGGTTCACAGTGGCACTAAGATACCAACTCAATGCGGTGCATGGCAAACAGCTTCTATGTTGTTGCCGTCGAGATCGAGCACAAATCCACCGAAATAATGTTCGTGGTAATGCGGACGGGGGCCCGGCTTGCCATTGTCAGTGGCACCAGCAGCCATGGCAGCCGCATAAAAAGCTTCCACTTCCGCATGATTTCTTGCAGAAAAAGCCACATGGATGCGCGCGTTGTTGTGTGCACCCTCAGAAATCCAGAATTGCGGCTGCTCCACACCAAAACCGCAAACGCCTTGACCACCCGTATGTTCGCGCGGAATTTCCATCAGCATTTTCACACCGAGTGGTGCCAATGCTTTTTCATAGAATGCCTTTGCGGCGGCGTAGTCTTTGACCGGAAAACTGACGTGATCCAACATGTTTGTTGCTCCTGGTTGATGGAATGGAGACAATAACAAAGCACTTTGACAGGACGTGGCAGCAGCAAAACGTTAGTGCACTGTTGTCACTGCAGGCTGCGGCACGGGCCGTGTTGCGCCTGGCACCACGCCATTAAACACGAGCACGCCAGCCTGCACCGCAACTTCAACAGTGTCGCCATCTTTCACGCGACCAGACAGGATTTCTTCCGCCAAAGGGTCTTGCACCATTTTCTGGATGACACGCTTTAAGGGTCGCGCACCATAGGCAGGGTCATAACCCTTTTCCGCCAATAAGGCCTTCGCCTCATCCGTCAGTTCAACAACAATCTTTCGTTCATGTAGCAATTTATCCAATCGCCCCAACTGAATATCGACAATGGTGCCCATGTGCTGGCGCATCAAACGGTGGAACAAAATAATATCATCAACGCGGTTCAAGAATTCAGGGCGGAACGATTGCTTCACAACCGCCATCACTTCTTCCTTCACCACATCAACATCCTGCCCTTCGGCCAAGTTGACCAGATATTCCGATCCCATGTTAGACGTCATGATGATGAGCGTGTTCTTGAAGTCCACCGTGCGCCCTTGCCCGTCCGTCAGGCGGCCATCATCCAGCACCTGCAACAACACATTGAACACATCGGGGTGCGCCTTTTCGATTTCATCGAACAAAACCACTTGATAAGGCCTGCGCCGCACAGCTTCGGTCAGTGCGCCACCTTCATCATAGCCAACATAGCCGGGAGGTGCGCCAATCAAGCGCGACACTGCATGCTTTTCCATATATTCCGACATATCAATGCGCAGCAGCGCATGTTCGTCATCAAACAAAAATCCTGCAAGTGCTTTGGTCAACTCGGTTTTGCCAACCCCCGTGGGGCCTAGGAACATGAAAGAGCCGATGGGCCGGTTCGGATCTTGCAAGCCTGCCCTCGCGCGGCGCACGGCGGTTGATACGGCAATCACCGCATCCTCCTGCCCCACAACGCGCTTTTGCAAAGCTGATTCCATAGCCAGCAATTTTTCGCGTTCGCCCTCCAGCATCTTGTCCACTTGAATGCCGGTCCAGCGCGAAACCACCTGCGCCACATGCGAAGCGGTAACAGCCTCCTCCAACATCTTGCCACTGCCAGCTACTTCAGCAGCAGCCAATTTTTTCTCAAGCTCAGGCACCAAGCCATAGGTCAGTTCGCCAGCCCGTGCGAAATCACCCTTGCGTTGGGCCAACTCCAATTCGCGCCGTGCGTTTTCCAACTCTTCCTTCAGCTTGGAGGCAGAGGCGAGTTTTTCTTTCTCGGCTTGCCAATTGCGCGTCATGCCTGCGGATTTTTCTTCCGTGTCAGCCAAGTCTTTTTCAAGCCGTTGCAATCGGTCTTTCGAGGCGGCATCGGTTTCTTTCTTTAAGGCTTCGCGTTCAATTTGAAGCTGCATGATGCGCCGGTCCAACTCGTCTAATTCTTCCGGTTTGGAATCAACCTGCATCCGCAAGCGCGATGCCGCCTCATCCATCAAATCGATGGCTTTGTCGGGCAAGAAACGATCCGCAATATAGCGGCTCGACAAGGTAGCCGCTGCCACTATGGCCGCATCCGTAATGCGCACGCCGTGGTGCAATTCATATTTTTCCTTGATGCCGCGCAAAATCGAAATTGAATCTTCGACACTTGGTTCATTCACAAAAATAGGTTGAAACCGCCGCGCCAAGGCTGCATCTTTTTCAACATGCTTGCGATATTCATCAAGTGTTGTAGCACCCACGCAGTGCAGTTCGCCGCGCGCCAAGGCAGGTTTCAAGAGGTTCGAAGCATCCATTGCCCCGTCGGCCTTGCCCGCACCCACCAGCGTGTGCATTTCATCAATGAACAGAATAATGCCACCATCGCTTGACGTTACTTCGGACAATACGGCTTTCAAGCGTTCTTCAAATTCACCGCGAAATTTGGCGCCCGCAATCAGTGCGCCCATGTCGAGTGACAATAACTTTTTGTCCTTCAGGCTTTCAGGCACATCCCCCTTGATGATGCGAAGCGCCAAGCCTTCCGCAATGGCGGTTTTACCAACGCCGGGCTCACCAATCAGAACAGGGTTGTTCTTGGTGCGGCGTGACAGCACCTGCATGGTCCGGCGGATTTCCTCATCTCGACCAATGACCGGATCAAGTTTTCCTTCTTGTGCCGCTGCCGTCAAATCCAGCGCATATTTTTTCAAGGCATCATAGGCATTTTCAGCTGAAGCCGAATCCGCCGTGCGGCCCTTGCGCACTTCATTAATGGCAGTATTCAATCCCTGCGGTGTCACATCAGCATTTTTCAACGCCGTCGCTGCATCACTTTTTTCCATAGCCAAGGCTTGCAACAGGCGTTCTGCCGTCACAAAACTGTCGCCAGCCTTGGTGGCGAGTTTTTGCGCCGTGTCGAACACCCGCGCCAATTCTGGAGCAAGATAAATCTGACCCGCACCACCACCTGATACCTTCGGCATTTTTCGTAAACTGGCTTCTGTCTGCGCCAGGGCAAGCGCAGCATCGCCGCCTGCCGCCCTGATCAGATTCGCGGCTAAGCCTTCATCATCATCCAGAAGAACTTTTAAAACATGCTCGGGCGTAAAGCGTTGGTGCCCCTCGCGCAACGCCAAACCTTGCGCTGATTGCAAAAAGCCTTTTGACCTTTCGGTGTATTTTTCAAAATCCATCACGCATACCTCATCCAACAACTGGACAAGATATAGGAAAGAAAATACAGCTTACAAGAGGGAATTATTCGCCGCTTTGTACGTCTTCAACAGGAGCGACAACACGGGGCTTACGACCACGTGGACGCGGGGCCGGAGCTTCTTGAGCGGTCTCAGGTTCAGCCGCCACAACGGGTGTCGGCCGCGTCAAGAAAGAAGGTGCTTCCCAATTGCTGGCTTCTGGCGCTTCCACTTCCCGTTGCTGCACAACAACAGGCTCATCAGCCGGGCGCTCAAAACGTTCTTGACGTTCGGGGCGTTCTCCGCCTTCGCCCTGACCTTCAACCGTGTTGCCATTGGGTTGGCCGTCTTGGTTTAAGCGATCGTTGCGGCGTGGCCAACGTTGACGGAAATTCCGGTTGTTGCCACCTTCACGATTGCTATTATTGTTGTTATAACGATCGTTCCGATTGTTCTGTCGGTTCGGCTGGCCTTGGGCGTCACCTTCATTTTGGCCTTCAGCGCCTTCGGCAGCCAAAGGCGCTTCGCCAGTATCGCCACCTTCAGCAGTCTGGTTGTCACTTTCGGGCTCAGCGATAATTTCATTGCCGTCTTCATCATATTCATCTTCCGCTGAGCGGCGAGAGAACTGAATGGGCTGCCCCACAGGTTGAGCTGCCAGCCACACCCGATAATAATGATCGGCAAACTGATAATAACTTTCCGCCGCAACATTATCGCCGGAACTTTGCGCATCGCGCGCCAGCTGCATGTATTTTTCGGCGATGGTTTGCGCGGTGCCGCGCAGTTTCACATCCGGACCATTGGAGTCATAAACACGGTTTGCACCATTGCCGCCCTGCTGGCCACCACCACCGCCGCCGGTTGGCCTGCGGTTGCGATTGCGATTGCGGTTTTTGTTGTTGTTATTGTTGTTGTATTGTCCGGGTCTCATGGAAATCCACTATCACTGTCAAAGCGCAAGACTCTGTTCCGGCCCGAATCGAACCAGACCGCCCTTGCGGTGTTAAATTAAAAGCCGTGAAAAAGCTTGTTCAGTTTATTTTTCCTGGTTTCAGTCACACCCTGCGTTCCCCCTTTTTGAGGGTGAAGCCGTCTTCTCATCTGTGCAGCCAATGCCAAACCAAGGCATACGAACGATCACAAATTGCAGGGGTAACACTTGTATATATAGACGATACCTTACCGATTCCAAAGCAAAATATTTAAAGTTTTATAAGCCCACGCCGAAACGCCAGTGCTCGGACATGCCCGCCAAGATCGGCGCGCTGTTCGTGTAATGCAAAACCGGTTTCCTCAAAAATATGAGTCACATCGCTGGCCTGCCCCGCCCCAATCTCAAGCACCACTACACCGTTCGCCGCAAGGTGGGCACCTACCCCCGCCGCAATCAGCCGATAGCAGTCCAACCCATCCGCCCCGCCAGCCAAGGCCAAATGCGGGTCATGGTCTCGAACCTCTATATCAAGACCGAGCACATCACCCGATGGAATATAGGGAGGGTTTGAAACAATCAGGTCAAATTGTCCCACCACACGTGAAAACCAACTCCCTTCAACCAACGATAACCGTTCCGCAACGCCCAACGCCACCGCATTGCTCTTTGCGACGGCCAAGGCAGCGGGCGACACGTCAACAGCCACAGCCGTTGCGTCCCCGCGTTCAGCCAAAAGGGTAATCGCCAAAATGCCACTGCCGGTGCCCAAATCCAGAATGCGCTGCGGCTGAAACGATAAACACACCTCAACAATGGTTTCCGTATCCGCCCGCGGGTCCAACACATCAGGTGTTACTGAAAAATTTCGCCCATAAAACTCCCGCGCGCCCAAAATACGAGACACCGGCTCATAACCAGCCCGCCGCGCCACCAACGCTTCAAAACTGTCCACAACGTCAAGAGCCAGTATTAAATCTTGTTCGGCAATAAGTTCGGCATGGGTTAGCCTGCTTGCATGTTGCAGCAACAGCCGCGCATCCAAGCTTGGCGTTTCCGTGTCTGCAAGCCGAGCCCGCGCTTGCGCCAGAAGTTTTTTAACTGTTGGCATCCTGCTCTGCCATTAAGCTGGCCTGGTGTTCCGTTACCAAGGCTTGCACCACTTCTTCCAAAGCTGGTCCTTCAATAATATCCGGCAACTTATAGAGAGTCAGGTTGATGCGGTGATCCGTCAACCGACCTTGCGGGAAATTATAAGTACGAATGCGCTCTGAGCGATCCCCCGACCCCACCTGGCCCTTACGCGCGGCGGAACGTTCAGCATCCAGCTTCGAGCGTTCCATTTCGTAAAGCTTGGCCCGCAAAAGCTTGAGCGCCATATTTTTGTTTTTAAGCTGCGACTTTTCGGTTTGCTGCGCCACTGCAATGCCGGTGGGAATGTGGGTGACACGAACCGCTGAGTCCGTTGTATTGACCGACTGCCCACCCGGCCCCGAAGAACGATAAACGTCAAAGCGCAAATCCTTGTCTTCAAGTTTAATGTCCACTTCCTCAGCTTCCGGCAACACCGCAACCGTTGCAGCAGATGTGTGAATGCGCCCTTGCGTTTCCGTGGCGGGTACACGCTGCACCCGGTGCACGCCGGACTCGAATTTCATCAGGGCATAAACCCCTGCCCCATAAATATTGGCAATGGCTTCCTTATAGCCGCCGTGTTCGCCATCACTTGTCGATATAATTTCAACCCGCCAATTCTTCGACGCCGCGTAGCGTTGATACATCCGGAACAAATCGCCCGCAAAAATGGCCGCCTCATCGCCACCCGTACCCGCCCGCACTTCCAGAATCACATTGCGCGCGTCTGCCGCGTCCTTGGGCAGCAGCAATATTCGCAACTGCGTTTCCATACTTGCAATTTTTTCAGCCAACACCGGCTTTTCCGATGCCGCCATGTCGGCCAATTCGCCGCCTGCCGCCAACATGTCATCAAGATCGGAAAATTCAACATAGGCCGCCCGCAAGGCCTGAGCCATTTTGGCCGTGGGTTCCAGTTCGGCATAGTCTTTCGACAACCGTACAAAGGTTTCCCCACCCGCACCCGAAGCAAGTTCATGCTCAACCGATGCGAAACGTTTTAGAATACTGTCAATTTTATCAGGAGAAATAGCGGCCATGGCGGCAGGCTTTAAACCAGCCGCCGCCATAAGGCAAAGTGCTATACTTTTTCTTCAAGTTTTTTCACGTCAAGCGATTCTGCCGCTAAAACAGCACCGGGCTGGCCCAGCACGCCTTTTTCAACGCCATCGATGATGTAGGTAATCGCACCGCCATCTTGAACCGTGGCCACAAGGCCCGGTTTGTTTGGAACGCGGAACACATCGCCCTTGTTCAAAAGCTGGGTGGCAACACGGTTGCCCTTGCCATCTTCAATCAACAACCAAATATTCCGATTGGCCTTCAACACCAAACGCACCTGCGCATCAGGCGAGCCAAAAATGCGGCCCTCTTGCGCAATGGCAGCCATTTGAACCGGAGCTTCGTCGCGGGCACCCGCCACATTTTCTTGAATAAAGGCCCCGAGAACATCGTCACTCACAGCGGGTGGTTCTGCAATAATAATGGGCCCATCACTTTCAACCGTGGCTGAAACATCGCCATCCATCGGCTTTTCGGTAATTTTAATGTCGGCTGCCTCTACGCCAGTTGAAGCTGTGGGCATGGGGTCTGCTTCTTCAAC
Source organism: uncultured Alphaproteobacteria bacterium (assembly GCA_963840765.1). GTDB lineage: Bacteria > Pseudomonadota > Alphaproteobacteria > Rhizobiales > Aestuariivirgaceae > Aestuariivirga. Next base: position 8,419 of record CAWJAE010000001.1, read on the forward strand.
CAGAGCAATTTGTTCTGTCGCTACACCCGAAGCTGATTCCGGCACCAGCATCCACGTCACACTTGAAAACACCACAAAAGCCGCAACCACCGAAGCCACGATGCCGCCATTGCCCGAGGGCAAGTTGGGTAGCTTCGCCATGGCCGCCATGGATGGCAACTTCATGTTGATGGAGGGCAGTTTCACAAATTTGCCAAACGTCAAAATCTTAGCTGATGACAACGGTGCGGGGTTGGCAGGGTGGCGGCGCGGCGCCACTTCGGGTGCCGGCAAGAACGACACATAATGATGCAGCAACGGTTCAGGTTCAAAACTCAGGAAATTGGCATAGGCCGAAATCATTTCGAGCGCTTCAGCCCGCGACGGCATATTCGCCATATTGCCAAGTTCGATGGCTTCAAGATGATAGGGGTGAATACCAACGATCTCGCTGGCTTGTTCCAGCGAAAGCCCGCGGTCTTCGCGTTCTCGCATCAAAAACCAACCGGCCTCGCCAGCAGGGTCCATAATGCCATCCGGCTTGGAGCGATCAGCGCCCCTATTCATTTCAGGCAAACGCGGGGAAATTCTGTTCTCATTCATGACGCAAACCACCTACACGCGGACAAGCGCCCGCTTAACCATTGACTAACCAAACCCAACCATGACGCAGAATGGTGAATGGACAGCTAACGACGGGGGAGGATTTGAGGGGGCCTAATGAAAAACAAGTCGTTGCCCGCTGTGACCTGAAGTCCAGACTTTCCTTGATAGGCTACATTTAAATTAGCCTCGACCAATGAGCGACGACATCAACCAGCCGTCTATATCCATCGCCACAAGCGCAATGGCACAATTTACATCGGCGTAACATCGGACACTGTGGGACCGGATTGCCACTCACAAATCCAAATCATTGCAGGCTTCAGTTCAAAATACGAAATTGCTCTTTTAGTCTGGTATGAGCACCACCATGCCTTTATGGAAGATGCAATACGGCGCGAAAGACAGCTGAAAAAATGGAACCGGATCTTCGAAGCTCGAACTGATTGCGACGATGAACCCAGAGTGGAAGGACCTTCATGACGACATCGATGGTATCGGCACTTTGGTTGATTTGAACCATTATATTTGGCTCCGTCATTCCCGCGAAAGCGGGAATCCAGACTTTCAACGAAGCGAAAATGCAGAAGTCGGGATATCACAACCGCCAGCGGGGATGACAATTGGGTGGGATGAGGTAAAGGAATTAAATATGATTGAAAAACTCACTACCTACGATCCAGCAGCGGCACTTGTTGACGACACGGAAATCGCATTTTTCATGGCAGAAGCATTGGAAACAGGTGATGCATCCTACATTGCAAAATGTGTGGGCATCGTTGCAAGAGCAAAGGGCATGGCAGGGATTGCTGAGGAAACGGGGCTGTCACGTGAACAACTCTACCGATCGTTCAGCGAAGACGGTAATCCAACTTTGAAGTCAACACTGGCGGTGATGAAGGCGCTTGGGATTGAGTTGACGGCGAAAGTTCCAGATGCGGCATAACTGATGTTCTATGAATTTTTACTACGCGCTATCACTATGATCAATTCAACTTGTCATTGGAAAAAAAATTGAAATATGAAGTTACACACTGACCATAAGAACCAGTTGTGGAAACCTTTACCTGCTCCAAAAAAACTTTTTGTAGTATCTGGAATGCTTGCGCTTTTTCTTTTGTCGGTTTTGGCAGCTTGTTTCGTAGTTCCGGATGAACAGAATTCTGTCGCTAGATCAGACTTTCAAATTCAAGGCTTGGAAGTCGGTCTAGCGTATCACGTGTCGCTGAAAGAACGGGAACAATAACTCAATTCAGGTATCAGCTTGCAGTGTTGTTCGCGACATCTATGCCGACAGTAGTTTCTTTTCTTCTTCTATTGTACCTTTTACCGAGTGCAGAGCCGCCTATAAAAGGTGATGCCAAAGTCGCTGTTCGAGCACTAATGGGATTGATAGCATGCCTACTGATGCTTTTTGCGTTTCCAAGCATTTACATTGGCAGCAAGTCAGTAGGTTTTGGATTGCAAAACGGCTTTGTTGCAGTGCAACGACCCTCTTTTGCATTGGCTTAGTTGTATTCATGACCACAAGCAACCTACTGCTTTTCGCTATCGACGTGCTTTCAAAGCTTTTTTTCAAAACGCGCAATTGAAGTAGAAAGATTGCCTCGCCCCTTACCCCTCACAACACCACACCATTCCGCCCCGCAAATTCCATCAAATCCCCGCGCAGAGAATGCGCCGGACTTCGCAACAGCGGTTCCATGAACGCCCATAGTTTTTTCTGATCCAGCGTGCGGATCATTGATTTTACCGGACCGATGCCTGAGGGCACCATGCTCATTGATGTCATGCCGATGCCGACGAGGCCCATGGCTTCCAATGGGCGGCCGCCGAGTTCGCCGCAGAGCGTGACTTTTTTATTATGCTGCTGGCCCTTCTCAACGATCATGCGCATGGCACTGAGTGCTGATGGACTGAGCGGATCATAGCGGCCTGAGAGTTTCGGGTTCTGGCGGTCGGAGGCGAACAGGAACTGCACCAAGTCATTGGAGCCAATCGAGGCAAAATCAACAATTGGCAACAATTGATCAAGCTGCCAGATCAGCGACGGAATTTCGATCATCACGCCAATTTCAAGCGACTTGGGCAACGCGTGCCCGCGTGCGGCGAGATAGGCTTTTTCTTTCATCACAGCCGCTTTCGCCATGACGAATTCTGACACATCGGCAATCATCGGGAACATGACTTTCATGTCATGCCCGGCTCCTGCCATCAGCATGGCGCGCGCTTGCAGGCGCAACAGGCCGGGCCGCTCCATCGACATGCGAATGGAGCGCCAACCCATGGCGGGGTTTTCTTCTTTCGGTTGCCGCAGGTAAGGCAGGATTTTATCAGCGCCAATATCCAAGGTGCGAAACACAATGGGCTTGCCCTGTGCCTGCTCGATGACTTGCGCATAATGCTTGATTTGCGAGGTGAGGCGCGGGAAACGCTGCGCCAGCATGAATTGCAATTCCGTGCGGTAAAGCCCCACACCATCGGCACCGGATTCATGCAGGTGTGGCATGTCCACAATCAAGCCCGCATTAATATTGAGGCTGATGTTCACGCCATCCTTGGTGACTGAAGGCAGTGCTTTCAGCTCAGCAAAGCGGGCCTGCTTCTTGGCGTAGAAGCGAACTTTTTCGGCATAGGCCTTTTGCAAATCCTGCGACGGCCTGACAAAAATTTCACCCGTCGAACCATCCACGATAATTTCATCATCGGGGTCGATGAGGTCAACAATGCCATTGGCTTGCCCAATGGCCGGAATGCCAAGGGCACGCGCCACAATGGCCACATGGCTGGTGCGGCCTGCCTCTTCCAGAATGACGCCGCGCAATTTGGTGCGGTCATAATCCAGCAATTCTGCAGGCCCCATATTGCGGGCCACAACGATGGCATTTTTTGGTAAATCGGTGCGCGATGCCGTGGCGACGGCCCCGGTCAAAATCCGCAGCAACCGGTTCGACAAATCATCAAGGTCATGCATGCGCTCGCGCAGGTAAGGATCCTGCATGCGCTGCATGCGCGCGCGATTGTCGTTCTGCACCCGCTCCACGGCGGCTTCCGCGGTGAGGCCGGAATGCACCGCTTCCTTGAGGCGGTTTACCCAGCCCTTGTCATGGGCGAACATGCGAATGGTTTCGAGCACGTCGGAATAATCATTCGAAGGTCCGGCATCGCTGTCGTCCAGCAACTCATCAACCTGCGCCCGCAGTTGATCAACGGCGGCGGTGAGGCGCTTTTCTTCTTCCGGAATATTCTCCGCAATGAGGTTGTGAATTTCAACGCGCGGTTCGTGCAGCACCACGAAACCAAGCGCGATGCCTTCGGCCAAACTATCAGCAGAAATATGGTGGCTGCGAATATGCGCCACGTCGATGGCCACTTCACGAGCCACTTCCTTGAGTTCGCCTGACGCAATAATTTCCGCCAGCACCATGGCTGTGGTTTGAAGCGCTTCCTCTTCATCCTCAGGGTAATTGCGCTGGGTGCGGTTTTGCACCACGAGAACGCCAATGACAGAGCCGCCCCGCATGATGGGCACGCCAAGGAAAGACTGATAAATTTCTTCACCGGTTTCAGGCAGATATTTGAACGCGGGGTGATGTTGCGCGTCGGACAAATTAAGCCCGATGGCCTGCTCGGCAATCAAACCCACCAAGCCTTCGCCGACCTTCAAAACCGATTTGTGAACAGCTTCGGACTTCAAGCCTTCTGTTGCGTAAAGCTCCAGAACTTGTCCTGCCCGCATCACATAGATCGAGCAGACTTCCGCCACCATGTTATTGGCGATGAGACCTACGATTTTGTCGAGTTTTGCCTGGGCCGTCTCCGGCTCCGCCATCACCTGCCGGAGCCTTCGGAGGAGGACACGCGGGCCAAGTGCGAGGCTTGCCATAGCGGGGTGTCCTTAGGGCGTCGGTCGTTTAAATCGTGAAGTAGAGGGGCGCGGCGTCATGCTTACTTCTTGTCCAATCCGTAAGCTGTATGCAAGGCGCGAACGGCTAATTCTGTATAGGCTTCATCAATCAACACTGATACCTTGATTTCAGATGTTGTGATGGCTTGAATGTTGATGCCCTTGTCAGCCAGTGATGAGAACATCTTGGCGGCAACGCCGGCATGGCTGCGCATGCCAATGCCAACCACAGAAACCTTGGCCACATCAGCTGAATGCATCACATCGGTGAAGGCAACTTTGTCTTTCAGGCCATTGATGATTTCGATGGCCTTGCGCAAGTCCTTGCGGGCCAACGTGAACGTGATGTCGGCAAACGAACCGTCGGCAGAGACATTCTGCACAATCATATCCACTGAAATATCTTGCTCGGCCAAGGGCCCGAAGATGGCGGCTGATACGCCGGGCTTGTCTTTCACATGGCGGATCGAAACTTTTGCTTCGTCGCGCGAATAGGCAATTCCACTGACAACGTGTTGTTCCACGATTCTGTCCTCATCACATACAATTGTTCCGGGGCCCGTACCATCGGGCTTATTCTGATTGGGCGAGTCCGGCGCTTCGAAAGACGAACGCACCTGCAGCGGCACTTTTTTCACCATGGCCAACTCCACCGAGCGCGGCTGCAACACTTTGGCACCCAGCGACGCCTGTTCCAACATTTCCTCATAGGAAATCCGGTCAAGCTTGTGTGCTGCCGTCACAATGCGCGGGTCAGCGGTGTAAACGCCGTCAACGTCGGTATAAATATCACAAGACGCATCAATGGCTGCAGCAACCGCAACTGCCGATGTATCAGAGCCACCGCGACCAAGTGTTGAAACCCGCTTGTCGGGACCAATGCCCTGAAAGCCGGTGATCACGGCCACTTGGCCCTGTTCCATGCGCTTTAGAATTTCCGAACCATTCACCCCCGTCATGCGGGCAGAGCCATGCACGCCGTCGGTTTCAATGGGGATTTGCCAGCCTGCCCAAGAGCGCGCGGGGATTCCCATATCTTGCAGCACAATGGCAAGAAGACCCGCTGTAATTTGTTCGCCTGTTGCAACGACAGCATCATATTCCCGCGCATCATGCACGGCTGCGGCTTGCCTGCACCACTCCACCAATTGGTTGGTGGTGCCGGACATAGCTGAAACGACCACGGCCACATGGTGGCCGGCCTTTACTTCACGCTCAACATGGCGGGCCACATTGCGGATGCGTTCAACATCAGCAACCGAAGTGCCCCCGAATTTCATGACCAGACGGCCCATAAAGCTAACCCTAAAAAACCAAAACCACCCGCACCGAGACAATTTGTCCCGCGTCATACTAGAGTTGTGACTAAACCCCCGATACGGCTTTGCCGTTCTAATAGTGGACGCCCGACTGGTATGCAATATAAGGACGCGTGAAATTTGGATAAGCCGCAAATGACAATCGATACAAAAGACCTTCCCCCCAGCCTTGATCCGGCGGAAGTCGAGAAATTCTCGAAAATGGCTGCGGAATGGTGGAACCCCAAGGGTAAATTCGGGGTTCTCCACGTCTTCAATCCGGTGCGTCTCGATTATATCAAGGAACAAGTTTGCGCCCGGCTTGGCCCGCGACCCTTATGACACGTGAGCCGTTCAAGGGCTTGCGTTTTCTGGATATTGGCTGCGGCGGCGGTTTGCTGTGTGAGCCTATGGCACAGGTTGGGTGCCACCATTGTGGGCGTCGACCCGTCGGAGAAAAACATCAAAACCGCCTCCGTCCATGCCCTCGAAATGGAGCTGGACATCGATTACCGCACTGGCCTTGCCGAAGACCTCGATGCCGCTGGCGAAAAATTCGACGTCATCCTCAACATGGAAGTCATCGAACACGTCGCTGACCCAGCCGCATTTATAAAGACTTGCAGCAACATGCTGAAGCCCGGCGGCCTGATGTTCGTGGCCACCTTGAATCGCACGATGAAAAGCTTTGCACTGGGAATTGTCGGGGCGGAATATATTTTGGGCTGGCTGCCCAAGGGCACACACCAATGGGAGAAGTTCATCACACCGGTCGAGCTGAAAGGCTGGCTGCTCGACAACAATGTGAGCGACAGTTGCTGAAAGTGGCGTGACCTATCATCCGCTGGCCAATGAATGGCGGCGGTCAAATGACTTGGGCGTGAATTACATGGTGGTGGCGGAGAAGATCCAGATTTAGCAGTTTTTCAAGTTTCACTTTGAGTTTTTTCAACATCATCCAGCCAGCGTTCGACGCTATGGCGACACACTGTACCCCGATAAAGCAAAGGGTAGAGAAAGTTCCGACGGATGAATTCAGAATTTTTCTTAAAGCAAAATGGATCAAACAAACTTGCTGCGAGCGATGTTGAGAACAGCACGAGTAAGATCGAAGAAATCGATATTACGCCAGAAACGGACAGAAAACTGGTGTTCAGCAATCCAAAGTGCTCATGCAGAGCGTCTGCTCCGAATGCAACAATGACGAGACAAACGCTAAAAAGATGCTAACCGCTGCGATAGCGGAAGATGCTAAATGTTAAGCGTCCTGAATTTGAAGAACCATACAATGGCGAACAAGCATCGACCATGAACCATCAATATCGTAGAAATCCTCGAGCCATTGATCCTATTTTGGCACGCCTGACTATGCGGCTGCTCGCGAATCGCGACTATTAAGCCATTGATTTCAGATTGAAGAACTCGAAGCTAGCAAACAGCTATAAAGATTTCGAAAATCATTGGTGCGTCAACACGTGGCCAGCACAGTAACATTTGCAGCGCCTGATGGTTCTGTTGCATTCAACGATGTACGCAACGAAGGCGAGTAAAAGCCCTTTGCGCAACTGAAGGATGCTTTTGGGCATTGCCTAAGTTTGATAAACAGCTCTCCATCTCAATACGATTAATCAGACGTGCGAATTGACACATCAAATTGTGCCGAGCATTTGCAAAGAGAACGTAATAGTCGTTCATATCATATCTGCTCTGGGTAAATCATTTCAATTCCCGTCTTCCGGCAACACCGGCAGCGGATGCACTTCAATGCCTTCCTCAATCAGCTCCTCCGCTTCAATCGGGTGTCGCATTTCCAAAGATGCCGCGGGCTTCCTTTTCCTTGTAATGAATTTTTCGCGCTTCCTCGGCGAAATTGTCGCCGACATTTTCAGCCGTTTTCTCCACGTGAGCGCGATATTCCCGCATCAGCTGCATCATCGCCTGTGCACGCGGGTCAACCGGGCCTGCCAACATCGGCCGTGCCACGTCTGATTTCTTGTTCGCCTTTGCCGGAATGCCCGGTGCCATCATTTGCTTTTCGATTTTAACGGAGCCACACACGACGCAATCCACCAAATGCCGTGTCACCTGTTTGTCGTAAGCATCGCTGTTGGAAAACCAGCCATCAAATTCATGGCCTTTCTCGCATTGAAATCATAGCGGATCATTTCTCACGTAACAAGCCTGCTTCAAGCAAAATCTGCGGGCATGCTTCAGCGCTGGAATGCGCGCCCGCGTGTCAGCGGAAATGGCTGGATCAATATCAACCACCAGCACACCGGGCGCATCGTCCAATTCTGCCAGCACTTCCCCCCAAGGTGAAATCACAATCGAATGGCCATAGGTCGCACGGCCAGAATCATGGGTGCCGCCTTGTGCGGCTGAAAGCACAAAACTTCCCGTCTCAATCGCCCGCGCCCGCAGCAACACATGCCAATGTGCCTGCCCCGTTGGCACAGTGAAAGCAGCAGGATAAGTCAACACAGTGCAGCCCGCATTGGCCAATGCATTGGCAAGCCTTGGAAACCGCATGTCATAGCAAATGGCAAAGCCCAATTTGAAATCCGGCAGTTGCGCCGTCACAGCAACTTCGCCGGGATTATAGGTCGCAGACTCCCGATAGCTGTCACCATTCGGCAGATCAATGTCGAACAAATGGATTTTGTCGTAGGTTGCAATCAGCTGCACCATCAGGCCCAAACAACATGCTGCGATTGGCCAGTTTTTCTTGTCCCGCATCCAAGGCCAACGAACCTGCATGCAGATAAATGCCAAGTTCTTTCGCCAGCGCCGAAAACCTTTGCACAAAAATATCCTCGTCTTGCCGCATCGCCACGGCTTTCAACCGTTCTTTGTCGGGCTCAAAAATGTTCGATACTTCCGGCGTCAGAACATAGGTGGCACCCATGGCAGCTGCTTCGCGCACCAGGGCTGTTGCATCCAGCAGATTCTGGGCCATATCGCGGCCCGAACGCATTTGAACAATGCCAATCTTTACTCATGATGACATCAACAGCATCAAGTTTGCCTTGTGCCTCAAGCGCATGAATATCATCACAACCACCGACATGGTGTTGTCCCAATGAAAATCTGCGGCACAGAATTGCGGCCATTGGCGCGCGTCGCGCATCGCATGCGCGCTTCGCAGCGTCTCTGCTCACATCAACTTCGTTGAAGGCACGTTCTTGCTGTTTCAACAAGTTTTTGGCCATTTGGCAATAGGGGCAAAAAGGTGTCGTGTAGATTGTAATGTCAGCCATGTCAGTCCGTCCTCAAGCCTCAATATGCAATCGAGCGGGTTGCAAAACAAGGGCGAAGGTCAAGACATGGATGCGCGCTGCACCCGCCTTTCTCAAGCGTTGCAGCGCAGGCATTGGCGGTGGCACCTGTCGTTCGCACATCATCAATCAACAATACGGTTTTGCCTTCAATCATGCCTCGCTGCTCAGGTGGAATGAAGAAAGCGCCTCGCACATTTTTTTGGCGCTGCTTGGCATCAAGTCCCACTTGGCTGTGACGTTGGCGCTGACACGCAACAACACGTCAGAAGCCACGGCTTACCGCTCGCCTTGCGATATCTGCAACGCGAGGAACGCAGCTTGGTTGAAGCGCCGCTGCCAAAGTCGTTCGCACATGCAGTGGCACGGGTAATAATCACATCGGTTTCCAGCAATAAATTGCGCCCCGCCCCCACCATCATTCGCGCCATGGCAAGGCCTGCTTCTTGCGGGTCCTGATATTTCAACAAATGCACCAAATGCTTTGAATGCATCGTCAAACATCCACGGCTGCTCGCGCCTTGTCCCATGCGGGAGGGTTGACCATGGCTGCGGGCGAAACCGCACCCTCCCCCTCATCATAGGCAAAGGGTGTTCCCAACACATCACAAACGGGTTCATCAATAAAATGCAAATTTTGCCAACATGACAAACACAATGCGGCACCCACAGTCACAGGTGCTTGGCAAGTTAGGCACAAGGGCGGGGTCAACAATATCGACTATGCCGCGCCAAACTTGCAAAAGCAACGCGTTCGACCTGCTTTAACACTTCGGCTTTTTCAGCTATCGGCTCTTCCACGATGACTTCAGCCCCACACGTCTTTGACCGCGCACTCTATATTCTGACAGGCAAGCCAACGCCAGCGGCGCAGGTCTAGCCTTATTGGACGCGCGCATCGCCGAAGAATTGCAAGACCGCATCAGCTCTGATCAATACGTGATTTTGAACACAGCTGCTGCTCATTGCGCCACGTGCGGAAACCCTTGTTGCAAATTCATGCTGACGCGAAAATTCAAACATGATCACATCAGCCGCACCTAGAGCAAGTGACGACCTGCAATCGGGTGCACAAACTTATGCCGCGATTTTCAGCGTGCTGGATCTTCATACGGTCAATGATGTGCCGGGCTATATGGCGCAGGTGGCCCATGCCTTGAAGCCGGATGGCTTGGCCGTGTTTGCATTTTTCGCCGGAGAAACTTTACGTGAATTGCGTGAAGCATGGCTCAGTTGCGGAACAAGCTGTTTCAGGCGGTGTGAGCCCCCGCGTGGCACCGATGATAGATCTTCGCGAAAGGGGCGGACTTTTGCAACGCGCAGGACTAGCCTTGCCCGTGGCGGATGTTGATCGAGCGACCTTACGCTATGCTGACGCCATATCACTGATGCGCGAAATAAAAGCTATTGGGACTGGCCAATTGCCTGCATGGCCGAAAGCGCAGCCTCGTTACACCGGGTATGCTGTTCCAAATGCCGCAACCTCTTATCCCGCTGATGCAGACGGTCGGATTTCTGCGCACGATTGAAATTGCCTGGGCCATGGCCTGGAAACCGCACCCCTCACAGCAGCAACCCTTGAAACCAGGAAGCGCCAAGGCCCGTCTGGCCGATGCACTCAAAGTCGGCGAAGTGAAACTATAATAACTCTTCCAGGTGCGGAATAAGGGGTTTGTCAGCGGGTGGCATGGGGTGTTCACGCAAAGCCCTCGCTCTCACCCATTTCAAAGCCTGACCTTCATTTGAAGTCACATCGCCCTTCCAGCGCCGGCACACGTAAAGCGGCATCAGCAAATGAAAATCATCATAGGCATGGGATGCAAATGTGAGGGGCGCGAGGCAGCTTTCCGACACATCGATATTCAATTCTTCCTTGAGTTCACGCACCAGCGCCTGCTCGGGCCGTTCGCCCTGCTCCACCTTGCCACCGGGAAATTCCCAAAGCCCCGCCAGCGTTTTCCCTTCGGGGCGTTGCGCAATCAGCACGCGGCCATCGGCGTCGATCAAGGCAACGGCTGCGACGAATACGAGGCGCGTCAACTACGATACGAACCATTGATGTCGATATAGCCATGCGTCAAATCACAGGTCCAAACCCGCGCTTTGCCCTTGGCCACACCCACGTCAGCTTCAATCACAATATGGCGGCCCTTCATGTGAGGCATGATGTCGGCTTCTTTATATGCGCCATCCCGCATGCCATTCTTGGCGACTTGAATGCCGCCAATCTTGATTTTGACTTTGTCGCGAATGGCCTTTTCACCGGCCTTGCCGATGGCCATCACAATGCGCCCCCAATTGGCATCTTCACCAGCAATGGCGGTTTTAACCAAAGGCGAATTTGCAATCGACATCGCAATCCTGTGGGCGGCCTTGTTGTTTTCAGCACCCGTCAGCGAAATTTCGATCAGCTTTTCCGCACCTTCGCCGTCCCTCGCCACTTGCAAAGCAAGATCGTGGCACACGTGGTCAAGGGCTTTGGCAAAAGCTTTCAATCGCGCGTCTGCAGCCGACTTGATGCCCGTCGACTTTGCCTTTGGCTCCGGTCGCAAACAGCAAAACTGTGTCGGAAGTGGAAGTATCACCATCCACCGTAATGCAATTAAAGGTCTTGGCAACAGACGCCGACAGCAGGCCTTGCAAGGCTTTCGCCGGAATGGCTGCATCCGTGAAAATGAACACCAACATGGTGGCCATATCAGGTGCAATCATGCCTGAACCTTTTGCAATGCCTTGGATCGTAACCGTGTCCTTGCCCAGCTTGGCTTTGGCGATGGACGCCTTGGCAAAAGTATCCGTGGTCATGATGGCCTTGGCCGCCGATGTCCACTGGTCATCCGATGCCGCAGCTTGCAAAGCGGGCAATGCATTGACGATGAAGGCCGGATTCAAGGGTTCCCCGATCACACCTGTTGACGCTTGAAACACAGCCGTTGGTTTGCAGCCAAATTCTTTTGCCGCTGCCTTCGCAACGGCGGTGACTGTTGCCACACCGGCCTTGCCTGTGAAGGCATTGGCATTTCCGGCATTGACCAGCAGCGCGCGCGCCGAACCCAGCTTCAAACTCGCCTTGCACCAATCAACCGGGGCTGACGATGATTTTGACGTGGTCAAACAGCCAGCCGCCGTCGTGCCTTCCGGCAGCAGGGCCAGCAACACATCTGGCCTGTTCTTATATCGAATGCCTGTTTCGGCAGTCGCGAGCCTTACGCCAGCAATGGGTTCAAGCGTCGGGAAAAACTCCGGCGCCAGCGGTGAAACAGGGTGCGCCATCGTTATATTCTCCGGCCGTTATGGATTGAATTTATTGTGGGGTTTCTTCCGGCAAAATCAAATCGCCTTTGCCTGCCGCACCTTCTTCTTCCGGCGCATCCGCACTGACATTTGCCTTGCCTTGTTGTTCCTGCAGCGTCTTGCGCTGAATGGCAGCTTCATCAGCCACCTTCTTCAAATCAGGATCAACAATCTCAACCTTGGCCACATCTTTCAAGCTGGCCAATTTGGCCTGCACTTTTTGACGCACCAGCACGTTGCGAATGGCGTTCTTCACTTGGTCATAGGGCTGTGCTGCACCTTGCTTGCGATCTTCGAGGCGAATGATGTGCCAACCGAAGTCCGTTTTTACGGGCTTCGAGATTTCGTCCTTCTTCAAGGCAAAAGCAGCCTTAGAGAAAGCAGGCACCATTTCTGGTGCAGAGAAGTAACCAAGGTCGCCACCGTAATCCTTCGATCCATCGAGGCTGAATTGTTTGGCCAAGGCTTCAAATTTTTCGCCCTTGCCCAACTTGTCAGCAACGGCTTCTGCTTCTTTTTCAGAAGCAACCAGAATGTGCCGCGCACGAATACGCTCGGTTTCTTTCAGCTTCTTGGCTTCATCTTCATAGACGGCTACGATTTCTTCTTCTTTTACTTCCTTGGAAATGACCTGAGCCAGATAGCTGTCACGCAAAGCCTTGGCTTGGTAGGCGGCCAAGCGGCGCTTGTAATCGTCAGAATCAGCAATGCCTTCCTTGTTGGCCAACTGAGCCAGCAAGTGCCGCTCGACCAAAAACTCCACGACGAAGGGGTAGCGCAATTTTTTAGGCAGATTTGGCAATTGCCCAATAACGTCGTCAAAGGCCATGCGCACTTCAGAAGTGCGGATTTCGTAACCATTAACAATGGCGATCACGGCATTGTCATCTTTGACAGCAGCCGTTTCGCCCTCAGGGCCCGTAGCGTCTTGCGTTGCGTCTTGGGCTACAGCACCCACCACTGTCAAACCAAACACCACCGATGCCAAAACCATCGATTTTAAAGAATAACCACTGCGCTTCATCGTCGCGAGAATCCAATCTGTGGGCTTGAACTATTGCCCGCTGCCAATAGCGCTCCCCTTGGCCCGTAAACAAGGCAGGAATATGCCTCAAAGCTCTGAAAGCGCAACAAATTCAAGTTCAATTCGCTATTTGCGCGGTCGCAACTCTGCTTGCAAGCCTTACCCTCGCTGGAATGTGATCTGTTGCAACTCTGCCACAGAGAATTGCAATCATCATTGAAACAAGACCTTACCTGCCCTATCTCCCAATGGCATTCATCAGATTTCACCCGCCACGGCCTCAAAAACAGCACTGGCAAGAAGGGTGATTCCCCTGTGCAGTGACTTGCCCTATAGGGCTACAAAATGAATCAGGGCCGAAGCTTGGCTTTCGGCCCCTTGAGGTGAAGACATATGTTCGGATTGAAAGCCCTGTCGCGCAAAATTTTTGGCACGGTCAATGATCGCAAATTGACAAGTTATTATAAGCGTCTGCCTGCCATCAATGCGCTGGAAGCCGAATATGAAAAGCTGACCGATGACGAGTTGAAAGGGCTGACGGCAAAATTCAAAGCCGAAGTGGCAGGCGGCAAACCCGTCGATGCCTTGCTCGAACAAGCCTTCGCTGCCGTGCGCGAAGCTGCAAAGCGCAGTCTGGGCTTGCGCCCCTTCGATGTTCAGTTGATCGGCGGCATGGTTCTGCACGAGGGTAATATCTCTGAAATGAAAACCGGCGAAGGCAAAACCCTCGTTGCTACATTGCCGGTTTACCTCAACGCATTGGCCAACAATGGCGTTCACGTTGTAACGGTGAATGACTATCTTGCCCGCCGCGACGCCACTTGGATGAGCAAGGTCTATGGCGCATTGGGGCTGACCACAGGCATCATCGTACATGGCCTGTCTGATCAAGAGCGCCGTGCGGCCTATGCCTGCGATGTGACTTATGCCACCAACAACGAATTGGGCTTCGATTATCTGCGCGACAATATGAAATATCATCTCGATGAGATGGTGCAGCGCGGCCACCACTTCGCCATCGTAGACGAAGTGGACTCGATCCTTGTCGATGAAGCCCGTACGCCCCTCATCATTTCGGGTCCCATCGACGACAAGTCTGATCTCTATAATACGCTTGATCGTTTCATTCCCGAATTGTCGGCCGATGATTATGAGCTGGACGAAAAGCAACGCTCCGTCACACTCACGGAAAAAGGCAACGAGCATCTTGAGCAAGTTCTGGGGGCTGCCGGCATTTTGAAAGGCCAGGGCCTTTATGACGGCGCCAACATCACCGTGGTGCATCACATCCAGCAGGCGCTTCGTGCCCACACCTTGTTCCTGAAAGACAAGGACTACATCGTCAAAGATGATCAAGTCATCATCATCGACGAATTCACCGGTCGCATGATGCAGGGTCGCCGCTATTCAGAAGGTTTGCACCAAGCCTTGGAAGCCAAGGAACATGTGGCAATCCAACCTGAAAACGTCACCATGGCGTCAATCACTTTCCAGAACTATTTCCGGCTCTACTCCAAACTCGCAGGCATGACCGGCACCGCTTTGACAGAAGCTGAGGAGTTCATGGACATCTACAATCTGGATGTGATGGAAATTCCAACCAACGTGCCCGTTGCGCGCTTGGATGAAGACGACGAAGTCTACCGCACCCAAACCGAAAAATTCCAATCCATCGCCAACACCATCCGCGAGGCCCGCACGCGCGGACAGCCCGTGTTGGTGGGCACAACGTCGATTGAAAAATCCGAAACGCTATCTGGCATTCTGAAGTCGCAAGGCATTGAACACAATGTGCTGAACGCGCGCTTCCATGAGCAGGAAGCAGGCATTGTGGCGCAAGCCGGTGCGCCAGGTGCCGTGACCATTGCCACTAACATGGCAGGCCGTGGTACCGACATTAAACTGGGCGGCAACGTCGATATGATGGTGGCTGCCGATCTGGAGGGTGTGACCGATCCTGCGGAAAAAGCAGCCCGCACCAAATCCATTACTGAACAAGTAGAACGCGACAAGAAAATCGTTTTGGAAGCAGGGGGCCTGTTTGTCATCGGCACCGAACGCCATGAAAGTCGCCGTATTGACAATCAGCTGCGCGGCCGCTCAGGCCGTCAGGGCGACCCCGGCCGCTCACGCTTTTATCTCGCACTTGATGATGACCTGATGCGCATTTTCGGTTCTGATCGCTTGGACTCGATGTTGCAAAAACTGGGCCTCAAGGAAGGCGAAGCCATCATTCATCCGTGGATCAACAAGGCACTGGAAAAGGCCCAGCAAAAAGTTGAAGCCCGCAACTTCGATATGCGCAAAAACATTCTAAAGTTCGACAACGTCATGAACGATCAGCGCAAGGTCATCTTCGAGCAACGCATCAGCCTGATGCGCGGTGAAGAAGTCGCCGAAACCATCGATGATATGCGCCGCGACACCGTGGCCGAACTCGTGGCCAAGCACATTCCTGAAAACGCCTATGCCGAACAGTGGGACGCCGCGGGCCTGCGCGAACGCCTGCGCGAAGCCGTTGCCATTGATTTTCCAGCCGATGATTGGGCCAAGGAAGAAGGCATTGCCGATGAAGAAATCAAGGAACGCGTAACGACAACCGTTGATAATCACTACGGGCAGAAACGCGAGAAATACGGCCCAGAGGTGATGAACCAAGTTGAAAAATCTGTGCTGTTGCGCACACTTGATCGCCTGTGGCGCGACCACATCATCACCATCGATCATTTGCGCCAGGTGATTTACCTCCGCTCCTATGGCCAGCGCGACCCGCTGAATGAATACAAGACGGAAGCTTTCAATCTGTTCCAGGCCTTGGTCACCGGGTTGAAAGAACAAGTCACATCGCAACTGATGCGGGTTGAAATTCAATACCAGCAAGATGGCGATGATCTTCTGCCGGATGAAGACGAATTGCCGGATATGGAAGCCCACCACATCGACGCCACGACAGGCGAAGATGATATTGCCGAAGGCATTCCATTGAATACGCCTGCAAAGAAAACCGCGAAATCAAAGGCGCCTCAGCTTAATCCAAAGGATCCAGAAACCTGGGGCAAAGTCGCGCGCAATGACATGTGCCCTTGTGGCTCAGGCAAGCGCTACAAGCACTGCCACGGCGCTTACGTTTGATAAATTGAGACTGGTAACCGCCTTCCCCGATGGGGAAGGTGGATTGCGAGACAGATGAAGTCCTCGCTCCTTCACGCCGCAGACGTATAGGCAATGGCCCCCATCATGCCGCTGTTCATGTGGTAGAGATGGTGACAATGAAACGCCCAGGTGCCGGGATTATCAGCATCAAATTGAATGGTAACCTGCGCGCCAATCGGCACAAGCACGGTATCGCGAATTGCCCCTTTGAACCGTTGCCCGTTAATGCCCACAACGCGGAAATAATGACCATGTAAATGCATGGGATGGGCCATTGACGTCTGGTTCTGCATGACGATCTCATAGCGTTCGCCTTGCCGCACGCTAAACAACGTATCATGCATCATGGGCTTTTCGTTGAGACCCCAATTATAATTTGTTTCACCACCCGTCAGCGTTACAATTTCAGTGCGGGCAACAGGCTCGTCAGGCAATTCACCAATGGATTGCAACAAGGGTTCCATCGTCAAATCAAGCACTGCGGCCACGTCACCACGTGCCTCCATTTTGGAAACCGCGGCGTCACCTGCCTTCAAAATAATACCCGAGCGCATGTCACTGCCTTCAACGGTGAACAGGACAGGATAAGCCCCTGAACCCGGTGGGAGTGTCAGCCGCACGTCGGCACGCTGGGCGATTGCCAATGGAAATTTACGCCCTTTCACCGGGCGAATGCTGTTGCCATCAACGGCAATCAATTCGCCCTCGATAGCGCCAAGATCAATCCACATGTTGCTGGCGGCAGCACCATTGATTACCCGCAAGCGAAAGCGCCCGCCTTTTTCGGCCCGCACAATTTCAGGGTCGTCCATTGTCCGGTCATTGGCCAGCATAGCGTCATAGGCCACATCAGCAGCGCCCATCATGGCACCCGTCATGGCATCACCGCCCATGTTATGTCCGGCATGGGGATCTGCCTTTTTCTTGTGTGCAGCATGCGGGTCAACGGCAACTACCGCACCGCCATGGGCTGCATGCAGGCCACCACCACCTTGAAGTTCACTCAGAATTTCCTGCGGATCACGGAAGGTAAAGTCGTGCAGCATGACGACATGTTCTTGTTCGTCCACCAGCGCTGCACCGTTTTCAGCCACAATCAAGGGAGCCGCCAAAAGGTTCTGTTCCTGCAAGCCAAAGTGTGAATGCATCCAATGGGTGCCCGTGCGGCTATTGAAAAAGCGGTATTCTGCTGAGTCGCCCGCAGCAATTGCGGGGCCTGACAAGCCCGGCACACCATCTTGCCGTAAGGGTGGCGTCAGTCCGTGCCAATGTACCAATGTGCTTTCACTCAACCGATTGGTAACGCGCGCCGAAAAATCCCCGCCATAACGCGTGTACATTCCGCCCGTGCGCCCATCGACCAACAGGCCATAAACTTTCGCTGCTTTGCCGTTGACCTCCAGAATACGGCTTTCAATGCTGATGTCTGCCGCTCCGGCAGCCTGCGCAACCCGCCCAGCAAGAAAAGTTGGTGCCGCTAGAGCAGCCAAACCACCTAATACCTGACGACGATTGGGAGTAAAAACACGCATAGAAGCCTCCTTCAAGGCAAGTATTACAAAATCTATATTCCATCTTAACAGCTTGGGAACCACAAATGGCTAAACTGCCGTGCAACGTGCAAAAGGTTTAGTTCAATGCTTCAATACGTAAAAAGCGCTCTTCGGGTTTACCTAAACTGCACTTCTGCAGCCGTAGCCATAGAATACGCCATTATTGCGGTAGCTATGTTTCTGGCTCTGGTGCCGGGGTTTTATTACGTGTCATCCGCTGTGCAGCAAAAATTTGCCTTCATCGGGAATTTTTTGTTCGGCTAACCGCCCAACAAATCAAATTTTACTGAACCAATTAGGTTATTCTCAGTGCGTCATGGGCTAACTAGGCACAGGTAACAATACCGGGAGCGGTACATGGCAAAAATGTTGAAGTTCAAAAAATGGCTGCACGACGAATCGGGTGTCACCGCTATTGAATACTCATTGATTTCGGGTGCCATGGCGGTCGTGTTGGTGCCAGCACTGGGCAGCACGTCAAGCGGCATCGCCGGATTGTATCAATCCATTACCGATCTGTTCGACTTCTAATTTACAGCCCACGCCCAATGGCGAGGAATTTTTCCCGCCGTTGAGTCCGCAATACATCTGCTGAAGCACCACTGAAACTTTTCAACGCCCGCGCGATAGCGTCCGACACATTGGCAATGGCTTTGGCGGCTTGACGATGGGCACCACCTTGCGGCTCCGCAATAACCTCGTCAATCACACCCAATTTCTTCAAGTCCTGAGCAGTTATCTTCAACGCCGCCGCCGCATCCTTGGCACGTGCCGGATCACGCCACAAAATCGATGCCGCACCTTCAGGTGAAATCACGCTGTAAATCGCGTGTTCCAACATCATCACCGTATTGCCCGTTGCAATGGCAATCGCACCGCCGGACCCACCTTCCCCAATGATGACGGACACTAGCGGCACGCCCAAAGCGAGGCAGCATTCAGTTGACCGCGCAATAGCTTCCGCCTGGCCGCGTTCTTCCGCGTCAACACCGGGATAAGCCCCGGACGTGTCAACCAAAGTAATGACAGGCAAGCCAAAACGATCCGCCATTTCCATGAGGCGCACGGCCTTGCGATAGCCTTCAGGCTTGGCCATGCCCCAATTATGCTTAAGGCGGCTTTGCGTATCCGAGCCCTTTTCCTGCCCAATCACTACAACGCCCTGCCCCTGAAAACGCGCAAGACCACCCACAATCGCCTCATCTTCTGAAAACTTGCGGTCTCCCGCCAGCGGCACGAAATCCGTCATCATGGCGTTCATATAGTCGAGCGCATGAGGTCGGTCGGCATGGCGAGCCACTTGGGCCTTTTGCCAAGGTGTTAAATTCGCATAGAGATCATTCAGAATTTTTGCAGCCTTGCCTTCCAATGACTTGACATCATCGGCAATCGACATGGACGCATCGCCTTGGGCCATTGCCCGCAATTCGGCAATCTTGCCTTCCAACTCAGCGACCGGGGTTTCAAAATCCAAAAAGGCTTGCATGGGCTCTCACTCGTTATCGGAGGTCTAAGTGGCAACAGTGCGCCGGATTGTCAACGTGTCTTGCGGGCGCTCTTGGCAAGTGGGTGGAATTGCTCAACAGTTGAGGTCAGGCGTTCGGTCTGCACATGGGTATAAATTTGCGTGGTGGAAATGTCTGCATGTCCCAACATTTGCTGAACTGAGCGCAAATCCGCTCCCTTGGCCAAAAGGCCCGACGCAAAAGCATGGCGCAATACGTGGGGCGAAATCCGCTCGGCATCGAGATCAGCTGCGCGTGCCAAAGCCTTCAATTCAAGTGCAAAATGCTGCCGGGTCAACGCGCCACTGGCGCCATGGCTGGGAAACAACCATGCTGGGGCTTGGTCGTATTGTAGTTTCAAAACACTGACATATTCCCGCAACAACAGTTGCGCCTGTTTCGACACCGGCACCATGCGTTCCCGACCACCCTTGCCTTTAATGGTCAGGAATTCGCGCTCAGCTTGCACTGCGTTAAACTTGAGCGCCACCAACTCCGACACCCGCAAGCCCGTGGCTGCCAGTAATTCAACAAGACAATGCATGCGCATGGCTTTGAAGCGCTGTTCGGGCTTAGCTACTTGTACGGCTTCAGCTGCCACGGAGAGCAACTTGTCCACATCGCTAGAGTTCAGGATTTTTGGCAAAACCGCTTGCTTTTTCGGGCCTTCGACAATGGTTGCTGGGTTTTGTGGCGCACGGCCTTCGCCCTGCAGGAACAGGTGAAATTGCTTGATGGCCGATAATTTGCGCGCGACTGAACTGCGTGCCATGCCCCGTGTTTCAAGGTCAGCGAGATAGGCACGCACATCATCGCTTGATGCCGTCTTGGCATCCTGGTGCCGCGCAGTCAGAAAACCTGCGTAATCTTCAAGGTCGCGACCATAGGCCAAAATGGAATTGCGGGCAGCCCCACGTTCGGCACTCATCATTTCGAGGAATTGACCGATCAATCGCAGCGCCGTCACGTCAGTTTTGCCTCAATTTCTCGTGGGGCAATGACTTTATAACTTCGCTTTGCTCCGGTGGGAAATTGGCCAAGCCCCAAACAGAACCAAAAGCAGCACCTGCTATCAGGCCCAGCACCAACAAGAATTTCACTGTATCAGGTATCACAAAATACGTCCTTTGAGCGCCATGATAGACTGTTGCACGGCAATTGCCAAATCGCTGCCTTTGCTTAGGCGGTCAAAGCAGGCTAAAGCGTTTGCCAAGATCATGAATAAGAAATCAAATAGCCGCGACTGTGAAGCGGCACTGGATGCAACGGGCCATCTCCCCATCGTTTTGGTGGGGTTGATGGGGGCTGGCAAAACCTCAATTGGCCGCCGCTTGGCAGAAAAGCTGGACTTACCCTTTGTCGATGCCGATGTGGAGATCGAAAAAGCAGCCGGCAAATCCATACCCGATATTTTTGCCGATCACGGCGAGGCCCATTTTCGCGACGGCGAACGCCGCGTCATTGCGCGCCTTTTGGAAAATGGCAAACAGGTGTTGGCGACAGGCGGTGGCGCTTTCATGAATCCGGAAACCAGATCGGCTATTAAATCTGGTAGCGTTTCCGTATGGCTGAAGGCTGATCTTGATGTGTTGTTGAAACGCGTTGCAAAACGTGGTGGCAGGCCCCTGCTTGAAAACCGTGATCCCGCGGAAGTGCTGCAAAACCTCATCAACATTCGCTACCCGGTTTATGCCGAAGCCGACGTTACGGTTGAAAGCCTGGACGTTCAGCACAATCAAATGGTCAACGCCGTCATTGATGCCCTTGCAGACTGGCACCCCCAAAGAGAAAACACTTGATATGAACTGACATGCGACTTGCGGCAACCGTGCCAGTGAATTTGGGATCTCGGAGCTACGACATCAGCATTGGATCGGGTTTATTGCCCAAAGCTGCCGACCTGCTTTCAACCCAATTGACGCGCAAGAAAACCGCCATCGTAACGGACGCAAACGTTGCCAAGCACCATCTGGCAACTTTGCAAAAATCACTTGATATTGCAGGCATCAAACACACGTCCATCATCATGACACCGGGCGAAACCACCAAAAGCTATGCGGGCCTCGCTGAAGTTTGCGACAAGCTATTGGGCGCCGGCATCGAACGTAAAGACCAGATTATTGCCTTGGGCGGCGGGGTAATTGGTGATCTTGCAGGTTTCGCAGCCTCCATCCTGAGGCGTGGTGTAAATTTCATCCAGATTCCAACTTCGCTCTTGGCGCAGGTCGATAGTTCCGTTGGGGGAAAAACCGGCATCAATTCGCCCCACGGCAAAAACCTAGTTGGCGCCTTCCATCAGCCTTCACGCGTGCTTAATTGATCTTGATTTGCTGAAAACCTTGCCGCAACGCCAACGCGCCGCAGGCTATGCTGAAATTATCAAATACGGCTTGTTGGGGGACGCCGCCTTTTACCACTGGCTCGATCAGAATGTCGAAAGTGTCATCGACTGTGCGCAAGGTGCCGTGGACCACGCCGTGCGTGTGTCTTGCGAAACCAAAGCCCGCATCGTGGCGGAAGACGAAACTGAAACAGGCGTGAGGGCCTTGCTTAATCTGGGCCACACTTTCGGTCATGCGCTTGAAGCATCAACAGGTTATTCCGATCTTCTTCTTCATGGTGAGGCCGTGGCCATTGGCATGGTTCAAGCATTTCGGTTTTCAGAAAGCCAGGGGCTGTGTGCGGAAGGTACGGCTGACCGGGTGGCTAAGCACTTGGCCCGGGCGAACCTGCCAACCCATGTCTCTCACATCAAATCGACGCTGCCAGCGCCTGCTGAGATGGTTGAAATTATGCGGCAGGATAAGAAGGCGTCAGCTGGCAAACTTACGTTTATTCTGACGCGCGGCATTGGAGAAGCCTTCATTGCCAAGGACGTTGCCGACCAAGCTGTGATCCAATTTTTGCAAAAGGACATGACACAAAAATGAACTCAGAAATTGGCTATGCCATTCTCTCGATTGTTTGTTTGATTTTGGTGGCCGCATTTTTCTCTGGGGCTGAAACGGGTCTAACCGCCACATCGCGTGCGCGCCTCACGGAAATAGAACGCCGTGGTTCCAAACGCGCAGCCATGGCTTTGAAATTGACGTCAATGCCTGAACGCTTGATCGGTGCATTGCTGCTGGGCAATAACCTCGCCAACATCACCGCTTCTGCCGTTGCAACTGCAGCGCTTATCAAGATATTCGGCGATAGTGGTGCAGTTATCGCCTCTGCCGTGATGACGGTCATCATCCTGATTTTTGCAGAAGTCATGCCGAAGACCTACGCCATAGCCTACCCCGAACGCGTGGCGCTGGCGGTTGCCCCTATCATGCGCGTGATTGCCGCCGTGTTAGGACCTATCGTCATGTCCGTTGAGTATATCGTCAGAAACACGCTCAAGATTTTCGGCGTCAACATTGACGATGACGCAGGTGTTCTGTCTGCCCATGATGAATTGCGCGGTGCCATTGCGTTACACCACAAGGAAGACACCCTGATCAAAAATGACCGCGACATGCTGGGTGGCATTTTGGATTTGAAAGATCTCGAAGTGGCGGACATCATGGTCCACCGCACAAAAATGAAAACCCTGGACGGCGGACAGCCTATCAGGGAACTGGTTTCCGAATTGTTGGATAGTCCGCACACGCGTATGCCCGTGTGGAAAGACAATCCCGACAATATCATCGGCGTTATTCATGCGAAGTCTCTTTTTGCGGCACTTCAAAAGGCCAATGGTGACGCTGGCAAGATCAAACTTGATGACGTTATTTCGCCCGCATGGTTTGTGCCGGACACGCGGCCTCTGGAAGATCAACTCAACGCATTTCTGCGCCGTAAGGTGCAGCTCGCCATCGTCGTGGATGAATATGGTGAGGTACAAGGCCTCGTTACCCTCGAAGATATTCTCGAAGAGATCGTTGGTGACATCAAAGACGAATTTGACGGTGTTGCCACGGGTGTTCGCAAAACCCGCGACGGTGCCTATGTGGTGGATGGCACTGTACCGATTCGCGATCTCAACCGTTCATTCGACTGGCGACTGCCAGATGAGGAAGCGACAACCGTGGCAGGACTCGTCATTCACGAAGCGCAGATGATACCCATACAAGGTCAGGCATTTTCCTTCCACGGCTTCCGTTTTGAAGTGTTGAAAAAGCGCAAACAGCAGCTTACATCGCTCAAAATAACGCCAATTGACAAGCCTGCCGATGATCGGACCTCAGGCTGAGGGAACAGCGGTTTCCAGTGCGAGGGCATGCACGCGGGATTTAAGCTCGCTTGCCAAAACCACGTTCACCATCCGGTGTTGATTGACACGACTGACGCCCCGAAACGCTTCAGCCATGATTTTGACACGGAAGTGGCTTTCACCTTCTGCATGGGCACCACTGTGTCCTGCGTGTTGATGACTTTCGTCAATCACGCTAAGAGCCAGCGGGCTGAAAGCGAGATTTAGTTTTTGTTCTATCGTTTTACCCACAGGGCCCAAATCCATAATGTCACGTCTCACGTTTCGAGTTGAAGCGTTGTGCTCTAACCCTCATAATTGAAATCATGAAACTCGACTCAAAATATTTCGATAAAATTCGCGTACAACCCCGCGGCGCCAAACCAGAGCCCAAGGCTGAAAAGTCTTGCGAGTGGGAAGGCTGTGTCAACCCCGCCAAGCACAAGGCCCCAAAAGGCCGCGGGTTTGAAGGCCAGTTCTGGAATTACTGCACCGCCCATGTGCAGGAATATAACAAGAGCTACAACTACTTCGCAGGTATGTCTGACAGTGATGTGTCAGCAGCAAAAGTAGCAGCCCAGACAGGTGACCGCCCCACATGGAAGTTGGGTGAACGTGCCCATGCCGCTGCTGGTTCAAAACGTGGTGCAGCCCGCGAAATCCATGATCCATTGTCACTTTTCGGCAAGGATGCAAAGCCAGCCCAAACCAAATTGGGCCGCAACCTGCGCAAAAACGAGCTGCAAGCCCTGCAAACCTTAGGCTTGGATGAAAATGCAAAGCCCGAAGATGCCAAGACCAAATACAAAATGCTGGTCAAACGCCTGCACCCTGACGCCAACCAGGGCAGCCGCGCCAATGAGGACACGTTGAAGTCTGTGATCCAGGCTTACGATACTTTGAGGGCCAGCGGCTTTTGCTAACTTGCGGGGGCAAGTCCAAACCACTAGAGAGTTTCAACCTAAACTATAATCAAGTTGAGTCAGATGACAGCGAAAGCCAATGGTAGCCTGCCGGGTGAACCAGATACAAAAATTTCCGTTTCTGAAGCCTTTGGCTTTGAATCCAATATGTCGGTGCCAGCCTTCAGCCAAGGCAGCGAACATGTGCCGGATTTAGACCCCGACTATTTGTTCAACAAAGAAACCACCATGGCCATATTGGCGGGCTTTGCCCACAATCGCCGTGTTATGGTGACAGGCTATCACGGCACCGGCAAATCCACGCACATTGAACAAGTGGCAGCCCGTTTGAATTGGCCGTGCATCCGCATCAATTTGGACAGCCACATCTCACGTATCGACTTGATCGGCAAAGACGCCATCGTGTTGAAAGAAGGTAAGCAAATCACAGAATTCCGTGAGGGCATTTTGCCTTGGGCCTATCAACACAACGTGGCATTGGTGTTTGACGAATACGACGCGGGCCGCCCGGACGTGATGTTCGTGATCCAGCGTATTCTCGAAAGCTCCGGCAAACTGACCCTGCTGGATCAATCCCGTGTCATTCGCCCGCACAACGCATTCCGCCTGTTTGCAACGGCGAATACCGTAGGCTTGGGCGACACCACGGGACTCTATCATGGCACCCAACAAATCAACCAAGCCCAGATGGATCGTTGGTCTGTCGTCACCGTGTTGAACTATCTTCCCCATGCGGATGAAGTCAACATCGTCATGTCCAAGAACAAATCCTACGATACCGATAAGGGCAAGAGGACAATCGCCAACATGGTGCGCGTGGCTGACTTGACGCGCAACGCCTTTGTGCAGGGTGATCTTTCAACAGTTATGAGCCCACGTACCGTGATCACCTGGGCGCAGAATGCCGACATTTTTGGTGGCGACTTGGCCTTCTCCTTCCGCGTCACCTTCCTCAACAAATGCGATGAATTGGAACGCCCCATCGTGGCAGAATTCTATCAACGCTGCTTTGGTGAGGAATTGCCGGAATCCGCTGCACGTATCGCGATTGCCTAAGAGCCCATGAGCTCGCCCCGGGACGACCGCGCAGAACGCTTCAAGGGGGTGCTTGGCACCGCCATGAAGACGATTGCGCTCGATCCTGAATTGGCGGTGAGCTTTGGCAACGATCAGCCGATATTAACGGGTCACAAGGCCAGGCTCCCCCAAATATCTGCCCATACGACGCTGAAAGAAATTTCCGTCACGCGCGGACTTTCGGATTCCTTTGCATTGCGCTTGGCCAATCACAAAGACAGCATTCACAACCGCTACATGCCGCAAGGCAAAAATGCCCGCGCCATGTTTGAGGCTGTGGAACAGGCGCGTATCGAAGCGATCGGTGCTAATGCCATGCCGGGTGTTGCGCAAAACCTGTCGGCCATGCTGGATGATCGTTACAGCAAAACGGTAGTCAATCGCTCGTCCAACCGTCGTGATACGCCGCTGGAAGAAGCGGTTGGATTGATCTTGCGTGAACGTTTGACTGGTGAAGCGCCACCCGTTGCCGCTAAGCCTTTTGTGGATTTGTGGCGCAATTGGGTGGATGAAAAAGCCAGTGGAAATCTTGAAACGCTTTCCACGGCGCTGCATGACCAGCAACAATTTGCAAAACTCTCCCGCGATTTGATTGCAGCACTCGATATGGCCGATGAGTTGGGCGAAGACCCGGACAAGGGCGACGAGAACGAAGAGCAGGAACCGGAAGAAGATTCCGGTGATAAAAACGAAACTCCGGAAGGCCAAGAGCAAGAGTCGGAGCAGCAAGCTTCTGAAGATATGCAGGAAGCGGAGGGTGAGAGCGAGTCAGCTGAGATGGAAGCACAAGCCATCGACAGCGACGACCAGCCCGACGACCAAGAAGTTGACGACGACACCGACGGCGAAGAACCCTATCGCCCGCAGCTGCCGTTTTCCAACCACGCCAATCAAGACTTCTACAAAGTCTACGCCAACACATTTGACGAAGTGGTGGTGGCAACCGACCTTTGCGACGAAGAGGAACTCACCCGCCTGCGTGCCTACCTCGACAAGCAATTGTCCAATCTTCAGGGCGTCGTGGCGCGTCTGGCAAACCGCTTGCAGCGTCGCCTGATGGCGCAACAGAACCGCTCGTGGGAATTTGATATCGAAGAGGGCATTCTTGATACGGCAAAATTGATGCGCGTGGTCATTGACCCCATGCACCCCTTGTCGTTCAAGATGGAGAAGGACACCAACTTCCGCGACACCATCGTGACCTTGCTGATCGATAATTCGGGTTCCATGCGGGGCCGCCCCATCACCGTTGCAGCAACCTGTGCCGACATTCTGGCCCGCACCTTGGAACGCTGTGGCGTTAAAACGGAAATCCTGGGCTTCACCACCAAGGCGTGGAAAGGCGGGCAATCTCGCGAGAAGTGGTTGGCCGCCGGTAAGTCGGCAAACCCCGGTCGTCTTAACGATCTCCGTCACATCATTTACAAGGCAGCCGATGAACCTTGGCGGCGTGCCCGCAAAAATCTGGGTTTGATGATGCGCGAAGGCTTGCTCAAGGAAAACATCGACGGTGAAGCACTGATCTGGGCGCACAACCGGATCTTAGGCAGACCCGAACAACGCCGCATCTTGATGGTAATTTCCGATGGCGCACCCGTTGATGACTCAACGCTGTCTGTGAACTCCGGCAATTATCTTGAGCGTCATTTGCGTCAGGTCATCGGTGACATTGAAGGAAAATCTCCAGTTGAATTGATCGCCATTGGCATCGGTCATGATGTGACGCGCTACTACAAACGCGCCGTCACAATTGTAGATGCGGAAGAGTTGGGCGGTGCCATGACTGAAAAGTTGGCTGAGCTTTTCGAAGATACGGCAATCACGGGCAGGAAGCGCAAACGCGCGGCTTAAACCAACGACATAAATACAGGTTTATGTAACTTCCACGCGCTTGTAAAACGCAATGGAAGGATTAAGTTTAACCCATCGCAAAATCGTCACGGCAGTTTTATATCGACGACTGGGCGGGTGGCCATGCGTGTGGCCTGTTTTATAAAAGAGGGGCGAAGTTGTCGCCGTGGCGCTCTGCGTTGCGGATTGTTGAGGCTTGAGCTGTTGTTTGCAAAAGTTTCAAAAATCCGCACATGCAACCCTCAGGCATTGGGCTAAGAGCCTGCTGCCAAAACAGGAGTGAATATCATGCGTACATTGGTTTTCTCCGTCTTCACCGCCATTGCCTTTCTGACCATTCCAGCATTTGCAGTTCCACTGACTTGCAACACTGCTGTTCAAAATTGGCAGAACGGATCGCAGAAGACCTGCCCCTATGGGGCTGGCAATTTCGTCCAATCTGATCCCGCACCACCGCCACGGGCTCCAACGAGAGAGGTGCCGCAAGATGAAGTCCCTGAATGATGCAGTGACCTGAACTTGGCGAACTAAAACAGGGCGGCAAGACAGCAACGCAAAATTTCAAAGTGTGCTGCTGTCTTGCTTTGTTATTCACTCACGTCCGTCTTGTTTCATGTTTTTCCAAAAACCCTTCGGCCGACAGGTTCTGCATATCGGCAACGGCAGCTGCGAGCTTGTCTTGTTCCCAATCCCACCAAGCCAAGGCAATAATCCGTTCACGGATGGATTTTTCAAATCGCCATTTGATGCGCTTTGCCGGAACACCTGCAACGACGGCGTAAGGCTCGACATTTTTCGTCACGACTGCACCCGCAGCAACAACTGCCCCATGGCCGATTGATATTCCGGGCAGCACAATTGCACCATGGCCAATCCACACGTCATGTCCAATTTCCACGCGGGCCTGCTGGCGTTTTTCCCGGAAGGCCTTATCTACCTTTGCATAAACAAAATACTCATTAGGACGGTAAGTGATCTTGTGTTGCGACACACGCTCCATGGGATGGTTCAATGCGTTCAGCCTCGCACCTGCTGCAACAGCGCAAAATTTTCCAATAGTGGTGTAGATGGCTTCGACGTGCCGTTCGATGTAGCTGTAGTCGCCAACCTCACACTCCGCCATTACAACGCGCTCGGCCACATCCGTGAATTGGCCCAGCATCGTATCGCGAATGTGACATGACGAATGAACGCGCGGTGTTCCATCGCGTGTGGTCTTGCGCTTGCCGTGTTCAGGATCACTCATCGTTTCTCAACATAACAAAAAAGCCGCCCATTGCTGAGCGGCTTTTGAATTTCATCGCAGAAAAATCAGGCCGCCTTGGCAGCTTCCAACTTCTTTGAAATCGTCTTCTTCAGCTTGCGGGCTTTCAAGGACAGTTCTTCGCCCTTGGCCTTGATCAGATAGGCGTCGAGACCACCGCGGTGCTCAACCGACTTCAGCGCGTGGGCTGAAATGCGGAACTTGTAGGAATTGCCCAAAGCTTCCGAAATCAGTGTCACGTCACACAGGTTTGGCATGAAACGGGTCTTGGTCTTGTTGTTGGCGTGGGATACTTGGTTGCCCGAGAGCCAGCCTTTGCCGGTAAATTCGCAACGACGCGACATGATGATCTCCATACAATAAAACGAACCGGACGCGACAAGCACCCGGCGAAGTTGGAGGTTCCCTAGCGGAAGCGAAATGGGCGGTCAAGCACGGCTTTCAAGGCGCATCGCTGCTTTGGATAAATCATGGGAAAATGCCACTGTCCGATTTGGCACAATTGGTTAACGCACTAAGCCTGAAACGTCGAAAAAATGAGAACAAGCACGCTGTACCACGTCAGTTCTGGTATGGTTCTCAAACCGCCACCACCATCCATGGCGTGAACAAAACCAGAAAATGTGGTGCATCGCGATTCGGGCGGGGTTCGTTCTCATTTGGAACGCATTGTTAAAATCGTGAATCAATTACAATCACTTGCTTTCAACATTTTGTTAACATTTGTCACCAATCTCTTAACAAAAACGATATCAAATGCGGGCAGTTCAGCAGCTTAAATGTTCTGCAACCGAACTCAACCCATCGCAAATACTGCGGAACAAAAGTAGAAAACACGACGCAGTAGCGATTCGGGCGGCTTTCGTTCTTGCTTGAATCCAAACGTGAACATGGTGTCTTAAAACATGTCAGTCGCCATTGTGCTTTCGTATCAAACCTTTACATTCAACTCTGAAATGCACGCCACAAACAAAAATGCCGGCCTCGCCTGTAACGGCGGTGCTGGGCCCCACCAACACCGGAAAAACCCACCTCGCGGTTGAACGCATGTTGGCGCACGCCGGAGGCATGATCGGTCTACCGCTGCGGCTTCTCGCCCGCGAAATCTATGACCGTGTGCGCCTGAAAGCGGGCGACCATGCTGTTGCATTGATCACGGGCGAAGAAAAAATCATTCCCGCCCAACCCCGCTATTGGGTTTGCACGGTAGAGGCCATGCCGCCCGATATTCGGGTGCCGTTTCTTGCCATTGATGAAGTGCAATTGGCAGGCGATTTTGAACGTGGTCACATTTTTACCGACCGCATTTTGCATCGCCGCGGCTTGGAAGAAACCATGCTGTTGGGTTCCGGCACTATGCGGCCGATTTTGGAAAAATTGTTACCCGGCACAAACTTCATTTCAAGGCCGCGCTTTTCGAAAGTTATCCTATGCGGGCCCACGCAAACTCTCGCGTTTGCCACGCCGAACAGCCATCGTCGCCTTCACGGCTGAAATGGTTTACACGGTGGCCGAAATGATCCGCCAGCAGCGCGGCGGAGCGGCTGTGGTCATGGGTGCTTTGTCGCCACGTACGCGCAATGCACAAGTCGCACTCTATCAATCAGGCGACGTCGATTACCTCGTGGCCACGGACGCCATCGGCATGGGCCTCAACATGGATGTTGATCATGTGGCCTTTGCCCAAACCCGCAAATTCGATGGCTTTCAGTATCGAAACCTCAACCCTTCTGAATTGGCACAGGTCGCGGGTCGTGCGGGTCGCTACATGAATGACGGCACGTTTGGCGTAACAGCCGAGGCCGAAGGTTTTGATCAAGAGATCATCGACCGTCTTGAAAACCACAATTTTGAAATCACTGCGCGTCATGCAATGGCGCAACCGCGATCTGGATTTTCGCTCGCTCGATCAACTTCGGAAGTCCTTGGGTTATCTGCCAAACCGCGATGGCCTGACCCGCGCCCAACCCAATCCGCGATATTGAAGCATTGGAGGCCGTTTGCCGCGATGCCGATACCTTTAACTTGGTGCGGTCACCGTTCGAAGTTCAGCGCGCCTGGGAAGTTTGCCAAATTCCTGATTACCGCAACATATCGCCTGCCGAACATGCCCACCTCGTATCGCGCGTCCTCACTTTTCTGCATTCACGGCAGGGTGTGATTGACGAAGACTGGTTTTCCAAGCAATTGGCTTTTTGTGAGAACCTTGAAGGCAATATCGATGCCTTGTCCCAGCGCATTTCCCATGTGCGCACCTGGACCTTCATTGCCAACCGGGCAGACTGGCTGGAAGCGCCCAGTTATTGGCAATCCCGCGCACGGGCCATTGAAGACCGACTTTCAGATGTACTACATGAAAAGCTCACGCAGCGTTTCATTGATCGAAGAACCAGTGTATTGATGCGCCGTCTGGCGAAAAAGGAAGGCTTGATGTCGAGTGTAGAAGAAGATGGCGCCATCTCTGTTGAGGGCGAAGTAATAGGTCGTATTGCCGGATTGTGTTTTGTGGCGGGCGAAGCTTTGGATGGTGGTGAAACCCGCCTGATGAAGCAGGCCGCCGTTCAGGCGCTGACTACAGAAGTGTCGGCCCGGGCCATTGTGTTGGCCACGACGGCGGACACTGAACTGCGGCTCACCCGCCGGGGCGAAATTATTTGGCAAGCCCACCCCATTGGCAGGCTGCATGCAGGCGATACACGTTTCAAGCCAAGGGCGGAGGTCATCGCGGATGATTTGCTGTCGCCTTCATTGCGTGAAGATGTGCGCCAGCGCCTGCAAAAATTCGCCGATCGAACCATCGCAGCAGCCATTGAACCGCTTTTGAAACTGGAAGAGCCAGAAACTCTTGAAGGTACCACGCGTGGCCTTGCTTACCGCCTTGCTGAAAATTTCGGCGTGTTGCCCCGCGAAGATGTGGCAGCCGAAGTCAAGAATTTGGGGCAAGAAGACCGTGCCAAGCTGCGTGGCTTTGGCGTTCGCTTTGGCGCTCACACTTTGTTTTTGCCAGCACTCTTGAAACCTGCCCCCACCGAAGTCCGCATGTTGTTGTGGTGGCTGGAGCAATCTAAAGAGGGAAAAGTTTCTGGCCCGATGCCAGGCCTGCCGCCCAATGGCTTGACGTCCATGACGGCTGATTTGGATTTACCACAAGGTTTTTACCGCATGGGCGGCTACCGCATTTCAGGCACCCGTGCGGTGCGCGTGGACATGCTGGAACGTTTGGCTGACATGATCCGTGATCGCCTGTTCTGGAAACCGCGCATTCCAGAAGAGCACCGCCCGTTGGGTTCCATGGAAGGTGGTGGCTTTACCGTCATTCCTGATATGATGTCGATTGTGGGTTGCTCTGGAGATGACTTTCAAAACATCCTCGTAAGCCTTGGATATCGTTCGCAAATCAAGCAAGTTCCGAAATTGGTTCAAGTTGCTCAACCAATTCCGGCGTCCATTGAATCAATATCTGAGGCAGCGCCACTCGCTGAATCAACAACGGAAGTCGTTGAAGTAACTTCGTGAGCCGACACCTGAGACACCCGTTGAATTGCAGGACATTGCCGTCTGGTGGCCAGAAGGCATGGGTCCGTTCAAAACCCGCCCCGTCCGCGTTGAAAAACCACGGAGCGAAAAGCCATTCCAAAAGCGAGATCACAAGGCAGGCAAGAAACACTTCGATAAATCCGCGCGTAAGCCAGAGGCTCGACCAGAGCGCCCCAAGCGGCCTGAAAAACCAATGGATCCGAATTCACCTTTTGCAGCCTTGGCGGCCCTCAAGGCCAGCATGGGAAAGGAATAGCCGATATTGGGACAGCGCGTGGACAAATGGTTGGTTTATGCCCGCTTTGCCAAGCACCGCTCCACGGCTGTTGAATTGATTGAAAGCGGTAAGGTCCGACTGAATCGCGAGCGTGTGACCAAGTGCAGCCACGCGGTCAAACCCGGGATGTGTTGACTATCGCCATTGGAGACCACATAAAGGTTGCGCGGGTTTTGGGAGAAGCAGAGCGCCGGGGTTCGGCCAGCGTGGCAAGCCAGCTTTACCAAGACATCACCCCCACTGAAAAAGCAGATGCAACCTGACAAGGCCTCTGCTAGGAGACCACCACTAAACCTGAGTGGATTGATCTGAAATGACCTATATCGTCACCGAGAACTGCATCAAGTGCAAATATATGGACTGCGTTGAAGTATGTCCGGTGGATTGCTTTTACGAAGGCGAAAACATGCTGGTCATCCATCCTGATGAATGCATTGACTGTGGCGTGTGTGAACCTGAATGCCCCGCTGAAGCCATTAAACCAGACACCGAGCCTGGCCTTGAAAGCTGGTTGAAGCTGAACACCGAATATGCACCCAAATGGCCCAATATCACCATCAAGCGGGACGCGCCTGCCGATGCCAAGGAACAAGACGGAAAACCTGGCAAACTGGCCCAATTCTCGCCAAATCCCGGCGAAGGTGATTGACAAAGCGGGAAGTATTAACAATTTTGCCAATCCACCAACGGCAAAAATATAGAAAAATGTGAATACTATTCACATTAGTCTTTTCCAACCCATTGAAATATTAACCATTCTTGTAAACACAGAACAGGGATGTGCCGTGTACGGACGGCTTTCTCTTTAAATTTCCTTAAAACTGTGATATGGTCTTTTCAAGTCTGTAGAAATGGGGGTTTTCGGCGCGTCCGGGCTTTTGGCTCGGTTTTTTTGCGCGTGAAATTGCCCCGTCGCTGACACGTAATCTGCCCGAAATTCGGGTAAGATATTGAAAACAGGGGTATTGTTTAAATGGTCACGGCCAAAACCAACAAAGAAAAAGCCAGTCACAAAGGTTGCAGCCAAAAAGCCAGCCGCCAAGCCTGACGTTAAGGCAAAAGTTGCTGCCAATCCAGTTGCAAAAAAGCCAGTTGCTAAAAAACCAGCACCTGCAGCAAAGCCAGTTGCTGCCAAAGCAAAGCCAGCCATTTCCGCCGCTCGGCACGCCGCTGCTATCAAGCCTGCATCAACTTCCGCAAAGCCCGCTGTCGTCGCTCCCGTTGCTGTTGCACCTAAGGCCGCTGCCGCAGCGCCTAAGCCTGCCGCACCAGCCGCAAAGCCAGCCGCTGCTCCAGCATCCAAAAAGCCATCATTCAAAGTTGGTGAATTGGTTGTTTATCCAGCCCACGGCGTTGGCAAAATTTCCAACATTGAAGAGCAGGAAATCGCCGGCATCAAGCTTGAGCTTTACATTGTCGATTTCGAAAAAGAAAAGCTGCGCCTTAAGGTGCCCACCAATCGCGCTGAACAAAAGGGCATGCGTCACCTCGCTGATCGCACCATGATCGAACAGGCCATGAAGGTCATCCGTGGCCGTGCACGTATCAAGCGCACCATGTGGTCACGTCGCGCTCAAGAATATGATGCAAAAATCAATTCGGGTGACATGATTGCCGTGTCAGAAGTGATCCGCGATCTTTACCGTTCGGATCGCCAGCCTGAACAGTCTTACTCTGAACGCCAATTGTTCGAGCAGGCCTTGGCCCGCTTTGCCCGTGAATTGGCAGCCGTGCGTAAGGTAGACGAAGATCAATGCATCAAGGAACTTGAAGACTTCCTTGCCCGCAACGCCAAGCGCGGTGCAGCGGCAGCTGAAAAAGCGGAAGACGATTCCGCCGACGAAGCAGCGTAAGCCAGCACAATAAATTCAAAAGGCCCGGGTGCATCTGCATCCGGGCCTTTTTATTGAAAAATTTTTAAGCACTTATGGCGAGCGTACCATATCCTTGACTTGACCCCGATTTTTGCCGCCCATTTCCGCGATCTTCCGGTCCTGGTTCATAATTTCAGTCAAGGCAAAAGCGTCAATTTCTTCCTTGTCCAAACCAGCCGCATTAATTTTGCGGCGCGAACTTTTGGTGCCATCATCATAGGTCACATCGAAGAACACAAAGCTGTCTTCGAGTTTTTTCTGTTTCTTGGCCATTGTCTCAATTCTTCCTGTCAGGAGGATTTGAAATTGCCTCCTGTTCTAATTGTTGTTTGCGCTCTGCAGCCCGTGCATCTTTTTCGGCCTGCTTTTCAGCGGCCTTCTGTTGCTTGGCTTTGTCGCGGTTTTGTCGTTCCTGGCGGTAATTCGGTGGAAATGCCATGGAGTGTCCTCCTCGTTGAATGAGCAGGGCTTAGAAGCTTTCCCCATGATTAGCGAATGAATTCACGCTGCGGTGGCGCGCGGTTTCAACACCCAATCAGGACGCGGAAAATGGCAGGTGTAGCCATGGGGAATACGTTCCAGATAATCTTGATGCTCAGGTTCCGCCAACCAGAACGGTCCCACAGGTTCAACCTCAGTTACCACTTTACCCGGCCACAAGCCGGATGCGTCCACATCGGCAATTGTATTCAACGCCTCGGCCTTTTGTGCGTCATCGACATAATAAATGGCCGACCGATAAGCCGTGCCGACGTCATTGCCCTGACGGTTTTTCGTCGTCGGGTCATGAATTTGAAAAAACACTTCGAGGATGCGGCGGTACGAAATCACCAATGGGTCGAACATAATCTCAATGCCCTCCGCATGGGTTCCGTGGTGTCGATAGGTGGCATTGGCCACGTCACCACCCGTATATCCAACGCGGGTTCCTACAACGCCCGGCAGCTTGCGGATCAAATCCTGCATACCCCAGAAACAACCACCAGCTATAACGGCCCTTTCAAATGCCATCAATTTTCCTCCACTTGTGGAAGATAGGCACCATAGCCCTCAGCTTCCATATCTTCCTTCGCTACAAAACGCAGTGAAGCAGAATTGATGCAATAGCGCAGCCCGCCACGATCGCGCGGCCCGTCATTGAACACATGCCCCAAATGACTATCGCCAAAGGTCGAGCGCACTTCGACGCGCACCATGCCGTGTGTTGTGTCTCGCAATTCGGTGACATGTTCATGCGAGATGGGCTTGGTAAAACTTGGCCAGCCGCAGCCCGACTCAAATTTGTCAGAGGACGCGAAAAGCGGTTCACCCGAAACAATATCGACATAGATACCCGCGCGCTTGTTATTGAGTAACGCGCCAGTGCCCGGGTATTCAGTGCCGCTTTGCTGCGTCACACGAAACTGCTCAGCGGTGAGTGCTGCGATGGCTTCAGGAGATTTTGAATAATTGGGCATGTTTCGCGGATCTTCTTTCGACGGAATTGCATCTGTTCCAATGATATAGTGAAGGCGACTGCGAAATCCAGTCGATCACACAAAAGTCAGGACTACTTGATTCAGATCGGAAAGGCAGAAATGCCTTTGGAGTGCTCACTGAAAACCAGCTTGTTCATCAGGGGGGCTGCTGACCGTTGCGCGCAATTCGAACGTTCGCAAAGCCGGCAATTGATGCCAATGAGCGTGCTGCTGTTGCTTTTGAGATCAATATCACGCCCATAAACCAGACGGGGCGCATATTTCAGCCCGCATCCCAAACTGATCACGAACTGCGCACTGCTGCTGTTCCATGGCTGCAAGTTAGACGTGACAGTACGAGAAATTGTAAGCCATTTGCTGCCGTCTGGCATTTCAACACTTTGCCGCTCAATGATACCCGGCCGCTGGAAGGCGTGGTGAATGTTCCATCGCGCGCAAGTGCCCCCAACCCTTGAAAATGGAAAAGCCCCGGCAGAAAATCGTTTTGAGATATTTCCCGCCGCATCCACCCGCACCATGAAGAACGGAACGCAAGATTTGCCCGGTCGTGACAGCGTCGTAAGACGATGCGCCACCTGCTCAAAGCTGGCCGAAAAGCGCCCGCACAACAAATCAATGTCATAAGACAAATCTTCAACCGCTTCCGCAAAGCGTTGATAGGGCATAACGATGGCAGCGGCGAAGTAATTGGCAAAGGTAACGCGCGCCAGTTTTTCTTGATTGGTGTCCGTCGGTTTGAAATCAACGCAGGCCGCCGAAATATCGTCACGTGCTTCCAGATTGGCCAATAGCACGGCGGCTTGGAAGGTGCGCCCCGGACCATCCAGCGTTTCTGATAGTAACAACTTGCGGCGATGCCTGTCGTGGTGTCGAAGTACAAATTGCATATTAGCGTGGGGCACAATATCGGTGGTGATGCCATGTTGTTTTTTAAGCCGCGACACCAACCCCGCGAACAACAGCCCTTCGCCAACGTCCAGGTCCTCACGCAATTTTTCAGCAGCACGGTCCAGTCGGTCAAAATAATTGCCGCAGGATTCCAAATAGGCGCGCATGCGGTCATAGGGGTCATGCGGATTGCGGGTCTCAACACCGCGCTCGCCCTCAGACAGGTTGACGATGGAACCCGTGCTGAGTTCCCGCACATCTGTGTAACTGCGAAACAGCCGTTTGATGGCGTCAGCAACAGATGGCGCTTCTTCCAACAGTGATTTGATTTCGCCTCGGCTGATATGGTCTTGTTTGAACATGGGATCAGCAAATACCTCCTCCAGTTCCTGCAAAGCCCGCAACTCATCATCTCCTGCAAAGGCTTTGGGATCTACCGCAAATGCCTCCGACAATTTGATCAGCAATTGTGCCGTGATCGGGCGCAGGTTGCGTTCTATCAAGTTCAGGTAGCTTGATGAAATATCGAGGTCTTGCGCCATCGCCACCTGCGAAAGGCCAAGTTCATTGCGCAGCTTGCGCAATCTTGCACCAGCGAGAATTTTGCGATGTCGGTCCTGTGCCATGCCCCATACTGTCACATTTTACAAAATTACTTAAGCATACTTTAGTCAATTGTAAATTTGTGACAACCAGACCCCTTTGCGACATTGTCCGTCTTGTTTCAACATGCCAATGCGGTGATCTTGAGGTCATCAAAGCATTCACCTCAAAGGCACATCATGTCAAACACCCTCTCCTTCCAAGACCTCATCCCCGCAGCTCCGCAAGGCCGTTTCGACGGCATCTCCCGGCCCTACGCCCCCGCCGACGTACAAAAGCTGCGGGGCTCCCTTACTGTTCAGCACACGCTTGCTGAACGCGGTGCGAACCGTCTGTGGGAGTCTTTGAAATCAGAACCCTTCATCAATGCTTTGGGGGCCGTTACCGGCAACCAGGCCATGCAAATGGTGCGTGCGGGCCTACAGGCAATATATCTGTCGGGTTGGCAAGTAGCAGCCGATGCCAACACCGCTGGCGCCATGTACCCCGATCAATCCTTGTACCCCGCCAATGCTGCACCTGAATTGTGCCGCCGCATCAATCGCACGCTTCGGCGTGCCGATGAAATTGAAGCAGCGGAAGGCAATGTGTCCCGCGACTGGTACGCACCAATCGTTGCAGATGCTGAAGCAGGCTTTGGCGGTCCCTTGAACAGCTTTGAAATCATGAAGGCTTTCATTGAAGCCGGTGCTGCTGGCGTGCACTTTGAAGACCAATTGGCCTCTGAAAAGAAGTGCGGCCACTTGGGTGGCAAGGTTTTGATTCCGACAGCAGCCCATGTGCGCAACTTGGTTGCCGCACGCCTTGCTGCC
Organism: uncultured Alphaproteobacteria bacterium; assembly: GCA_963840765.1. GTDB lineage: Bacteria > Pseudomonadota > Alphaproteobacteria > Rhizobiales > Aestuariivirgaceae > Aestuariivirga. The sequence goes on from CAWJAE010000001.1 coordinate 46,813, forward strand.
GACGTGATGGGCGTTCCAACTCTCACCGTAGCCCGCACCGACGCTGAATCGGCGCAATTGCTTACGTCCGATGTGGATGAGCGCGATGTGCCCTTCATCACAGGTGAACGCACACCCGAAGGCTTCTTCCGTCTCAAACCCGGCAGCGGACTGGACCACTGTATTTCACGCGGGCTCGCCTATGCCGATATCGCTGACCTGTTGTGGTGGGAAACCTCGCATCCAGACTTGGATGACGCGAAGAAATTTGCCGAGGCCGTACACAAAAAGCATCCTGGAAAGCTATTGGCCTATAATTGCTCACCATCATTCAATTGGAAAAAGAAGTTGGATGACGCCACCATCAAGAAGTTCCAGCGTGAATTGGGTGCTATGGGCTACAAATTCCAATTCGTCACCCTCGCAGGTTTCCACGCCTTGAACATGTCGATGTTCGACTTGGCCGATGGCTATCGCGATCGCGGCATGGACGCTTACTCGGAACTGCAGCAACGCGAGTTTGCAGCCGAAGCCCGGGGCTACACCGCAACGCGCCATCAACGCGAAGTAGGAACGGGATATTTCGACCAAGTGGCCATGACCATCAGTTCCGGCAAGTCCTCAACCACTGCCATGCATGAATCTACTGAAACCGCTCAATTCACGCGTCAAGCCGCAGAATGAGGAGATATCAAAAATGTCCCAACTGTCAGACAAACAAACCACCCGCTTTCAAGCCCTTGCCCAACAAGCCGAAAACCTGAACACCGCGATGCGCGAAGCTGTTGAGGCCGGCCTGTCGATTGAACTTCAGCGCATGTCGCGACACCACCACACCGGCGGCTATTGGGGCGATATTTTGGCACCAACAATTGTGAAGCGGGGCTGAGCGCTTAAAAACTCACGGCACAAAACTGGCAAGAATTGGAGCGACATTCTACGAAAAAAATAATATGGGTTCGTCGATGTTGAAACGTCGTTCTTTCATTTTGGCCTTCATAGGTCTCTCAGCCCTCATGAATGCGTCAGGTTTTGGCGCTGAAATACCAGTGCGCATTGCCACGTTGAAAACCGGCACAGTTGCTTGGGAAGTGGACACTATCATCCATAATGGTCTGGACAAGAAACACGGCATCGTACTGACCTTGGTTCCCGTTAGCGGAAAGCAGTCAGCTGACGTTATGCTGCAGGGCGGTGAGGCAGACGTCATTGTTTCCGATTGGATTTGGGTGTCGCGGCAACGGAGTGCGGGGGCTGACTTTACATTTTCGCCGTACTCACGGCAGGTCGGTTCAATTGTTGTAAAGGGTGATTCAAGCCTTAATTCAATAGCCGATCTCAAAGGCAAGAAAATTGGCGTTGCAGGTGGCCCCACCGACAAAAGCTGGGTGTTGTTTCAGGCTTTGGCTCGCAACGATTTTGACTTTGATCTAGCCACCCAAGCTGAGCCGGTTTATGCAGCGCCACCTTTGCTGAGCGAAAAGTTGTCGACTGGTGAAATCGACGCAGTTATTACATTCTGGCATTTCGCCGCCAAGCTGCGCGCCAATGGTGGACGCGAAATCGCGACCGTTGCAGATGCCGCAAAATCATTGGGCCTCGATACCGAAACGCCTCTGCTGGGCTATGTCTATTCCGAGAAATGGTCAAAGGATAACGGCGGCGCTTCGTCGAAACTTGCCGCTGCTTCTGCTGATGCAAAAGCCTTGCTGGCCACCGATGAAAAAGAATGGGACCGACTTCGTCCGCTGATGAACGTTAAAACGGACACAGAGTTTAACGCCCTGAAAGCGGGCTTCCGGGCAGGTATTCCAAAGCCCGGAACAGTGAAAATCGAGGCCGCAACACAGATGTTTGCCTTGCTTGGAAAGATTGGGGGTGCTGATTTAGTTGGCGATAAGCTCGAACTGGCCCCGGGAACTTTTGCGACAACCCATTGAACAACCAAAGTGACGGCAATCAAATTCTCCGGCTATAACGAGCGACCATGAAGTTTCGTCAATTTGCCACACCTGCATTGTCGGTTACCACTTTGGTTGCACTGTGGGCCATTTTGGCGGCCGTGTTGCAGTCGCGCTATTTGCCTTCACCGTTTGAAGTCGCCGATGTTTGGTGGCGCGAGATGCGTTCAGGTGCTTTGCTTTATCATGTCATGGCCACTTTACTGCGTGTAACGGGTGCATTCGTTGTGGCGATTGTTGTGGGATCAACTCTTGGTCTATGGCTTGGGCGCAATGCCAAAGCCAACAAGTTTTTTGACACCTGGCTGATCTTTGCCCTCAACATTCCAGCACTTGTCACAATCGTTTTTTGCTATCTCTGGATTGGCCTGACAGAGGCTGCAGCAATTACAGCTGTGGCACTGAATAAAATTCCAAATGCGGCGATCACCATGCGCGAAGGAGCGCGCGCACTAGACCCCGCATTGGATGATGTGGCCCGCGTGTTCAAACTTTCCGCACCTGTCCGTTTCAGCCAAATCATCTGGCCTCAACTTGAACCATTCCTTGCCGCCAATGTGCGCAACGGGTTGGCATTGATTTGGAAAATTGTGCTCGTGGTCGAACTAATCGGGCGCAGCAACGGCGTCGGCTTCCAGATCAACCTATATTTTGGCATGTTCGATCTGGCACGCATTTTGGCCTATGCATTGAGTTTCATGGCGATTGTCTGGGCGATTGAATGTTTCGCCGTGAAACCTTGGGAGAAACGCGCGCGCGCATGGCGGGGGGAGGCCTGATGGAATTCAGCTTTGCATCAAAGTCTTTTGCGGGTGAATGTATTCTCGAAAGTTGCATGCTGACCTGTCGTGATGGCCGCGTTTCGGCATTGCTCGGACCAACAGGTGTTGGCAAAACGACGTTGGCCCGAATGATTGCAGGCCTTGAAGCCGACGATTCCGGCCAACAAATTCAATCCTTCAAAACGGGTTTTGTTTTCCAAGAGCCGCGCTTGATGCCTTGGCTTACGGTGCTTCAAAACATTGAACTTGTTGCGCCTGAAAAGGGATGGCTTGCCAAGTTGGGCTTGGCCACGTCGCGCAATCTGTATCCCCGCCAGTTGTCGTTGGGTATGGCCAGGCGCGTCGCATTGGCGCGGGCATTCGCCAGCAAACCCCAGCTTCTGATCCTCGACGAACCATTTTCTTCACTGGATGGTGAAACTGCAAGCGCGGTCAAAGCTGTGCTGCAAACCTTGCTCATTGATACGAAGGTGACGGCGCTCTTGATTACGCATGATGCGGCGGATGTAAAATTGTTCGAAGCTGACACTTACTATCTGTCGGGCCGTCCAGCGAAGTTGACGTGAAATTATACAAATTCTCCTGCCGCCAATAGACTCGTTTCTGTTCAGCATTTGAAAAATCGCTGGTTTTTTCCCAACTCGTTTCCGCGCCTTTGGTGAGAAAGTTAACTGTCAAACAGATCGATTGTGGCTAAGGCGTACAAGGAGGAGTTCAAGCACGGGGCGTGTTTTAAAACACTTGTAGTCTCATCACCGCTGCAAAATTCATAGCGATATGCGCTGCCGCTGCATAAACAAAGCTGCCGGATTTCAAACGCATGGCAACAAAAAACAAAGCTGATGGCACCACAGCCAACACCTTGATCATGCCGCCATTGGTGTAATTCGAGAAACAGAAAACCACGAGGGACAACAGTGCAACCTGCCAAATCGGCAAGGCATCTGCTTGCCGAAACAGAATTCCACGGTGCGTTAATTCTTCTACAAAGGGCGTCACCACAATAGTTGCAAAGGCCGCGAATGTGAAAAAACGTTGGTAGTTAGAGAACCCGGCAAGGATGTTCGCGGCAACTGACTCTGCAACAGCCCCTCCAGTCAACGTTGATTTTCCGAAGTACCCGTCAAACAGAAAAGCTTGCAAGGGCTGATTGAGGAACATGGCAAAAGCAATACCGAGCGCGAAACTAAACGCCAACCACTTCAGACTGATGCGGTCGGGAAACAGCTCGTGCCAATAGCCGCGTGCCACACCATAGCTGATTAAGATCACGCAGAATCCATAAGTGAGATTATCAATGGCTGAAACACCCCAGAGTGCTCCGGGCAAGGTTTGCTGCTGCATGAGCATCCAAACCTTCAGACCTGAATCAGCCACCATCTTGTTGAGCAATGACGCCAAGGCAGCGATGCCCAGCACAATTGTGATGGTGCGCACAGCAACGGATAATGCCTGCATGAATACCCCCAACATGAAGAGGAGCGTGCCTTGGGCACCCTTCTCGCAACCAGATATATAGATGACTTGGGATTTTTACTACGTGTGGCCGGCTGAGATTTGGGTCTGAAAGTCTTGCGCACTTCCGTGAGCCACAAATGGACCTAGGTAATAGCGAAGTGAGTGAAAACTTTGTGTTGCTCAGTGTTGCAGCAAGATCAAATCGCTGGGTTGAAATGCGATGTGCGTTGTGCTGCCAATTGAAGGTGGTACTGCATCTTGGCGATTGAATGTATCAAGCGACACAGATTGCCCCGCAATGGCGGCACGCAACCGGATGACAGAACCTAAAAACTGCACGTCCTCGATAGTCGCAGAAAGTGTTACGGCGGGCGCACCTTGACGGCCCAATTGCAATGCTTCGGGGCGAAGTGCCAAAGTTACGCTGTCATTTTTCTTTTGTACAAGGTTTCCCTTGGCAAGCTGCACAACCGTATCGCCAATTGAAACAACTCCCGTTTTGGAATCTTTGACCACAGCTTCAAACGTATTGAGTGTGCCCACAAAGTTGGCAACAAAACGTGTCGTGGGTCGGTTGTAGATTTCGTGCGGCGGCCCCACTTGTTCAGCGCGACCTTGGTTCATGACGACGACCCGATCCGAAATCGACAGTGCCTCCTCTTGGTCATGGGTCACAAAAATGGTGGTGATGCCAAGTTCACGTTGAATGTCCCTGATCTCTTTTCGCAAACTCACTCTGATCTTTGCATCCAATGCAGACAGCGGTTCATCAAGCAACAAAACGCGGGGGCGCACAGCCAAGGCACGGGCCAGCGCCACGCGTTGCTGTTGCCCACCTGAAAGCTCAAATGGATAGCGGCCGCCTAAAGTTGACAGGCCGATCAACGTCAACATTTCACGTACGCGCTGGTCAATCAGACTCTTGTCCAGCCGCGCAACCTTCAATCCGAAGGCAACATTTTGTGCCACGCTCATATTTGGAAAAAGTGCATATGATTGAAACACCAGACCGATGTTACGTTGGCTCGGGCGCAAATCTGTAATGTCGTCGTTTTCTATAGCAATGCGGCCTGCACTTGGGGTTTCAAACCCTGCAACCATGCGCAACACCGTTGTCTTTCCACAGCCCGACGGACCAAGCAGTGAAACAAATTCTCCTTTGCCAATATTGAGATCGAAATCCTCGACAACAGACGTTTTGCCGAAGGATTTTTTCAACCCTTCAAGTTTGAGATAGGTCATCAGGCACGTGCTTTCGGATGATTTGAAAATCGGGTGAGGAGTTGGATCAGAACCATGCAAGCCCAAGTGATGGCAAAAGCAATGACAGCGAGCGCTGCCGGCTCATAGGCTTTGTTGCCACCCATCCACACCATGTAGGGGCCAAAGGCAGGCCGGTCCAACAATGCGGCAAGCACATATTCACCGATGACGATGGCAAAAGTCAGAAAAGCACCAGACAAAACAGCAACGAATACATTCGGTAAAATCAGGCGGAGGATAATTGTGGTCCATCCCGCACCCAGACTCTGTGCGGCCTCGGTCAGGGTACGAATGTCGATGGTGCGAAGTCCGGTATCAACAGCGCGGTACATATAAGGCAGCGCCAAAACAGTATAACCGAACATCAGCAAAACATTGGTGCCCGTAACGGAACCGGTGAGGGGCAGCCAACTCGATGTATTGTAAAGCCTGATATAACCGAACACGATGACGATGGGCGGAATAACCAAAGGCAAAAGCGTGATGAATTCGATGTAGGGGCGCAAACGGGGTAATTTCAAGCGCACCCAGAATGCTGTTGGCGTCACGATTAACAGACCAACCACAATCGTGAACATCGCCATTACAACAGAATAGGCGAAGGTATCGCGAAACTGTGGATCTGAGAGAACAGCACCATAGGCATCAAAGGAATAGACGCCGCGCCGCGCCCGCAATGAAAATTCAAATGTTGCGAGCAACGGCAAAAAGAAAAACAACACGCCAATAATAAATGTAAACCACGCGGCAATTTTGGAAAGTTTCATTTTTGCCACCGCTCTGCCCTGCTGCGCAACACGATGTAAACGAGATTGGCAAAACCCGTAATCGCAATCATAGCAAAGGCAATGGCATAGCCCAGGTGGGGGTCTTGCAATACGTCACCACGAATTTGCGCGAACAGCAAAATGGGTACGATGGACAGTGAAGAACCGGTAAGCGCCATGGCGGTTGCCACAGCACCAAATGCGTTCGCAAACAGCAGTGCAAACGTGCCAAGCAGGGATGGCCACAAAACAGGCAGTGCCACGCGCCGCCAATATTCAAAGCCTTCAGCGCCTAGGCTTTCTGCCACTTC
>CAWJAE010000002.1:0-25232 GCA_963840765.1 uncultured Alphaproteobacteria bacterium
CGCTGCCAGGCCTGCGAATAACAGAACTTCATTCACGATCCAATTATACCAAACCCGTCGACCAGAAATGGTCGGCGGGTTTTGTGTTTTTGGACAGCTTGTGCTGTAGTTGTGTAATGCAAAATCCAATCGCTGTTTCCAGTTGGAGTCTTCACCGCTACCTAGGGCATTCCTATGCCAATAGCCCCGGAGACGCCGAACCCTTTGTGAAGTTTGATACTTGGGGTGATGGCCAGTTTGATGTTTTGCAGTTACCGACTGAACTGGCCTCGCATGGGTATGCCCGTTGTGAGTTATGCCATTTTCATTTGGCCTCCCTTGATTCCCAGTATCTTTTGCAAGTTGCCCAAGCTTTTGCGGCTGCAGGTGTTGTGCTCCAGACTTTGCTCATCGATGATGGTGATCTGACAAATCCAGCGACGCAGCAGCGGGATTTGGATTGGATGTCAAAATGGATTGAAGCGGCGGCATTGCTTGGTGCAGAAAATGCGCGCGTGATTGCGGGGAAATCCAAGCCCACACCTGAGGCTTTGACACTTGCAGTGTCGGGCTTGCTGATGTTGCGCGATGTAGGCGCGCGCGTTGGTGTGAAGGTGGTCACTGAAAACTGGCATGACTTATTGTCGACGCCGGAAGCCGTGCATCATGTTCTGGACCGTGTGCCGAGTTTGGGCTTCATGGCTGATACAGGCAATTGGTCGGGGCCAACAAAGTATGACGATTTGAAGTCGATTTTTGCGCGGGCTGATTTGTGCCATGCGAAGGCCCATTTTGATTCAGGCCTGAAATTAGATGAAGCGGATTTTTCGGCTTGCCTCACCGCTGCAACACAGGGTGGCTATAAAGGCCCGATGACACTGATATTTGCTGATGAAAGCGATGAATGGTTGGGGCTGGATGCCGAACGCCAATTCATCAGGCAGTTTTCTGGCGTTTGAGCCGCACCACCGTGCGCCACGCCAGATAGATAAATACCAGTGCCGCAACCAATGCCACATAGGGCAGCAAGATTGCCAGCAATGACATGACGACGGCCCCAATGATTTCACCCGTTGCCACAGCATGATTGCCAAGCCCAGCTGTCGTTGCGGTTGATGCACCGCGCAAAAGCGTTGTCGCACCTTGCGTCGCAGCCGCTGCACCACCGCCTGCAATGATAGCGAGAGTCCATTTCAACATGGGGTCCACGTCACCTAGCACAGCATAGGTCATGGCGATGCCCGCACCGATGGCGGTTGGCGTTGCCAAGCCGTCCAGCAGATTGTCGAACACCGGAATATAGTAGGCAATGATTTCAGCCAGTGCCGCCACCGCCAACATGAGCAAAGCCGGCGTTGTGGAAATCCATGAAAAACTCTCGGTGACTGGAAAATATCCGACTTTCACAAAAAGCCCCATCATCAACAGTGGCAAGAACACGCGAAAGCCCGCTGCAGCAGCCAAGCCGATGCCAAGTGCAACGGGAAGGAAGAGTTCTATTGGATTGTCCATGCCGGCAGCATATCGCAAGAAAAAGGCTGGTCAATTGGCAGGAGTTAGCGCTTACCGAAAACGGTGCGGGCTGGTTGATGTAGTGACAGCGGTTGGTGATGCACAGGTGTTTGTTGATGCGCCGTGATTGCATTTCGCATAGCGTGGTTCAAACGGTTCAAATGCGGTGGAGGCGTTTCGGCTGCTGTCGCATTCAGGTGCGTGGCTAGATTTTGGGTGTCCTCTTCCCAGTCGCTTTCCATTTCCTTCGAGGGTCCGCCTGACAATTGACGAATGAAACTGCTGTCAAAGCCAAAGCTGCGGAGCAAACGGGCGGAGAAAACAATGGCAAAGCCTACACAGCCGTAAAACAACAGCATTTTCCATTCGCCCAGTCCCATATTATCAATGAACCCCTTGAGGGATTTTTCATCTGACATTGCGTTGAGAGAATTATTGTCAGAGACGGTGCCCCGGATTTCAATCGAGTCAAATACAGCATTGCCGGAAGGTGCGTTAACGACATCCTTCAGAAGATTTGGGACACCCATCAACTGCTCAAGGGCCATGCTGGGCGACTGGCCTTGCAAGTGGTTAAGCAACAAGCCAGCGGTGATGGCGGGCAATACGATCAAAGGCTTGGACACCCAAGCCGGATATTTCATCGCGGTGATGGAAAAGCCGCTCACAGCTGCACCGGTGTCTGCCGCCGGAATAATGCGAGCCGAAGCAGGTGCCAATCTCAGGCCATTCAGATGTGTTGCGGCATAGGCGACGATGGCGTCAATGCGTTCTTCCAGTGAGGGGTGACTTGCAAACAGACCTTCTGACGGTGCTGAAATCATCATGGCCTGCACCGTGGGGTCACAGTGGGGCATGAGATTGCGGCCATGAATTTTTGCAAGTGCTGATATCAAGGCTTCTGGATTCTGCGTAAGTTCGCATGCGCCAAGGTCAGCCACAAATTCGCGTTTCCTTGAAATCGCAAAGCGCAAACACAGACTGATCAGTAGTGCTGAAATAATCAAAACAGCCGTCACACCGAATGCTTGAAACGGAATGGAGCCACCCATTGCGCTCATACTGGCGATGTAAAATGCAATCGGCACCAAGACCAGTGGCGCCGCCTTGGCTTGCCGTGTCATTTCGCGGAAACGATAGGTGAGGAACCACCCGATGGAAAAAATAATGCCACAAAAAATCGTCGCGAAGGTCATTAGCCGCACATCAAGCGTGCGGATGTGGGTGATCTCGTGGGCGATAACGGCCTCAAGTTCGCGATCGTTTAGGCCTTGCAGCAGTCCGCGCGTGACGCCGATGGTCGAGGTTTGCGGCGTCAACCCCAAAGCGAAAGCATTCATGGTTTGTGTTTCCGCAATCTCGATGCGGGGCGTGCTTAAGCCTGTTGCAATTGACAGATTTTCGACAATGTTGAAAAGTCGAGGCTCTTGCTGGCGCGTCACTTCGTGCAGGCCAGTCATGCCGCGGACGATATGTTTGTAATAGAGGAAGGCCAGAAACGCCCAAACGAGAGAACCTGCTGCAACGCTTGGTGCGTATTGTGTCGTCATCCCGAAAACATAAGCAATGAAGCCACCGAAACCTTGCGTGGTCCATTGGAACAACCCGGTGAAAGACCAGATGGCAGCGAACATCAACTGGATCACAAGCAGAAAGCCCGCAAGCAAGCCTAAGCTCTTCAAATTGTTGTTGAGCACATAGCTATGTAGGCCATAGGTTTTCAGCATGGAGCTGTGAGCCTTAGAATTTAATGGCTGGGGCTTCTTCAATCATCGGGCGGTCAAGACCAAGTTCAAAGAAATTACGGGCTTGCAAGCCGTTCAACTTTCCAAGGAATGAATTTGGAAAGCCGCGCAGTGCACCATTATATTCGTCAACGGCGAGGTTGAGGAAGCGGCGCGCAGCAGAAATTTTGTTGTCGCAATCGGTCAATTCATTGCGCAGGCTGGAAAAATGTTGATTGGCATGGAGGGCTGGCACCTGGTTTGCTGCCAATACAACCTGCTTGATTTTATTGCCCAGCATTTCCTCGGCCTGCAAACGCTGTTGGGCAGAGCCCGCTGAAACGGCAGCTACTTGCATTTGCGAAATGGCTTCAAGCTGTTTCATTTCATGGGCAAGATAGCCCTTCAACAGTTCAAGCAGATTGGGAATGAGTTGGTGACGGTGCTTCAGCTGCACGTCAATGTCAGCGGCTGCTTTTTCACAGCGTGAGTTCAAAGCTTGCAGGCGATTGTTACTTGTAATCATCAAGCCAATTGCTGCTGCTGAGACGCCGCCCAATATTGCAAGAGTTGTCCACATCGTTGCTCTCTCCAATTTCTCCACATCGAATATCAGCCGGAGGTTGTTAAATTTGCCTTTCTGGACACGCGACAATGATGCTGTGGTGGAAACATGGTGAACAATAAGTGAAGTAAGAAATTGTTGATCATGCCGACAATTTGCAACTTTTGATTAAGGGATGTTTTGTTGGTTTCTGGGAGTCTCGTTACAGTTGAAAAGGAGACATCATGACTGAGACGTTGGTTGTTCGTGTGAAGCGCATCGTAAGTGCTAATATGGCGGATGTAGTTGACCGCATGGAAAAATCGCAAGCTGAAATCGTGATGAAGGAAGCTGTGCGGGAAGTGGACCGCGCCATTCAAGATATTCGCGCCGAACAGGGCAAGGTTTTGCAGCGCGTAAAGCAGGCCGCAAATCAAGTTGAATCCTACGAAGCCAAGCTGGCAGATCTCAATGAAAAAGTTGATTTTGCAGTTGGCCAAGGCCGTGATGATTTGGCGAAAGCCGCCATCAGCCGTCAGGTTGATTTTGAAGCGCAGATAAAGGTACTCATTGAAGCGGGTGCCGAGGCTGAAGCTGAACAGAACAAACTTGCTGAATATGTTTTGGCACTGGATGCGCGCAAGCGCGACATGGAAGCTGAACTCAAAGCGATTGCCGTTGCTAAAGCCGAAGCCGAAGCGTTGATGCCAGACTTTCTGAAAAAGGATGGCCCTGTCGCGCGTGCTGACAATGCAGCCGAAGCCTTCAAGCGTGCCATGGAAAGTGCAAACCATCTGTCTGGTGCAAAGTCAGCTTCTCAGGCTGATACAGCCATGCTGGCGGAACTTGACAAGCTTTCCCATGCCGAAATGATTGAGCGCCGCTTGGAAGCAGCAAAGCAGCGCAAGTCAGCCTAAGACATATTCATATCACATTGTGCACCATTCCGATGAAAATCGGAGTGGTGCATTTGCTTTGATGACTTGGTTTTTCAAACTTAGGCCGACAATTCATCGGGGCAGGTTTTGGGCGTGCCGTCGATGGAAGCGCGTGCGGTGTAGCGGGGTTGGTCGCTTGGTGTGAGGGCTTCAGCAGTTGAGGTGGCAACAGCCAAATAGTCAAAGCAATTGGCGCTCACTTGCTCCACGCGAAAGCAGCCGCCACTCATTTCAAGGTCTTCATAAAATGTGCAGAGCTGGTTGTTGACGACTGACCATGTGCCGGTGGTGGAGCGGAACGCGTCCCAATAATCGATGCCGCCACCTGTCTTGTAGGTTTCCTTGACGGGCGTGCCGTCGGCATAAACACCACTGACGGCTTTTCCCTCAAAAATTTTAATGATGGTCGGGCCGTCCAAGGCAACGGGCGTCTTGGGTTTATCGGTGGCTTGCGCCACACTTGTAGAACAGAGCAGCACGAGGGCTGCGATCATGCGTTGATAATTTTCCATTCGTGCTCAAGCTTTGCTGTGAATTCGAACATTTTTGAGGCGGAGCAATATTTGTCGGCTGAGAGTTTCACAGCACGCTCCACCATGGCGGGTTTCAAGTCATGGCCTTTGAAAGTGTAGATCAATTTGACGGCGGTAAAAACCTTGGGGTCTTCGCTGGCACGCTCGGCTTCCAGTTCAATCTCGCAGCCGGTAATTTTCTCACGGGCTTTTTCGAGGATCATGACCACGTCAAACGCGGTGCAGCCACCAAGACCCAGCAACAGCATTTCCATGGGGCGCACGCCGATGTTGCGACCACCGGCTTCAGGTGCGCCATCCATGACCACGGCATGGCCTGAGCCTGACTCACCCAAAAAGGCGCGGCCATTGATCCAAGTGACTTTAGCTTTCATGATTTTTCTCCTTGGCGCGAATACCTCGGCAGGACGCGCGCTATTCTCCCGGCGTGTTTTCAACAAACACTTCTAGCTCAACTTCGCCCGCGTTCAAGAAGTCAAGAATGAGGTTGAAGCGGTCACCCAATTTCAAGTCCTTGCGCAAGCCCATCAAGCGCAAATGCGTGGCGTGGGGGCGCATGGCGAGAGGTTTGTTGTGAGGCAATGGGAATAGCGTTTCGGCGGGCATGTCGTAACGGGCGTTCAGGCGCAATTCCATGACAGCGCAAATTTCAGAACGTGCAGCGACTAATGCATCGTCGTTGGGTGAGGTATTCAGAAGTGGCATGAAGCAATGGCCGTCTTGTGAGATCACGCCCGGCTTGGCCCATGCATGGCCGATTTTGATGCCGCCGTGTTTTTTCGAATGGCCAAAAGCCGCGGTCGAGGCGAAGGGAAGCAAAATGAAAGTGCGGCGTTTCATGATCTTGAATTGGCGGTTCGTGATGGTCTTGTCAAAGCCTTGCGGCATGATAGCATTGTCGCATGGCAAAGGTTTACTTCACGTCGAATTTACGCAGGCATGTGGACTGCCCTTCTATGGCAGCCGCAGGTGTGAGTGTGCGTGAGGTTTTGGATGCGGTATTTTCAGCCAACCCGCGGCTTGAAACCTATGTGCTGGATGACCAGCGCGAACTTCGTAAGCATATGCGCATCTTGGTCAATGGCGGCGCCATTGCCGATCGCGCCAAACAATCAGACGCCGTGCAGCCCGACGATGAAGTGTGGGTGATGCAGGCGCTTTCAGGAGGATGACGATGCAAAAAACGGTGATGATTTCCACACGCAAAGGCCTGTTTGAAGCGACCAAGTCTCGCGGTGGCTGGAAAATTTCTGACCAGCATTTTGTGGGTGACAACGTGACCTTGATGCTGCGCGATCCGCGTGATGGCACAGATTATGCGGCCCTCAACCATGGCCATTTCGGCATCAAGTTGCACCGCCGTGATAAGGGCAAAAAGAAGTGGGTGGAAATTGCGACGCCGAAATATCCGGAAAAGCCGGAAGGACTTGTCGACAAGGACGGCTGGGGCAAGGACGTGAATTGGACCACGCAGATCATTTGGGCATTGGAATGTGGTGGCGGGACGAAAGCCAAAGGCACATTGTGGGCCGGCACCATGCCTGGTGGTCTGTTCAAATCCACTGACAGAGGTGAGACGTGGGAGCTGATGGAGTCGCTGTGGCGGCATCCGGACCGCAACAAGTGGATGGGCGGTGGGGCCGATATTCCGGGCATTCACTCGATCTGCGTTGACCCGCGTGACCACAATACCGTGCGTGTTGCAATTTCCTGTGGTGGCGCTTGGGTGACCAAGGACGGCGGTAAGACTTGGGCGCAGACGGCCCATGGTATGAGCTATGATATGGGGCCGAAGGAAGAGCGCACGATTCCGGATACGCAAGATCCGCACATGATGGTGCAGTGCTTGGCTGAGCCTGAAAAAATGTGGGTGCAGCATCATTGCGGCATTTTCAAATCAGTGAACAGCGGTGTTAAGTGGACTGAGGTGAAAGCCAAGCCTTCCAGCTTTGGCTTTGGTGTTGTGGTGCATCCGCAAGATGGCAACACGGCATGGTTTGTGCCCGGCATCAAAGACGAGAAACGCATACCCGTTGATGGCGCACTGGTGGTAACGCGCACCCGCGATGGCGGCAAGACATTTAAAAGTTTGAAAAAGGGACTACCGCAAAAACACGCTTATGACGTGGTGTTCCGGCATGGCTTGGCGATTGATGATTCAGGCGAGAAACTGGTGATGGGCTCTACGACGGGCAATGTTTGGGTGAGCGAAAATAGCGGCGATGAATGGGTGCAAGTGTCGAGCACGCTGCCGCAGGTTTATGCTGTGAGATGGGTGTGAACGAAACATCACAACCTTCGCGGCTCAGCCTGGTCTTCGCTGCCGTTGTAATGGCAAGCCTTGGCGTTTTTGCATTGCTGCAGTCTTTTGGATTTCTGCCAGCACATTGGTTGTCTCCCAACCCTAAAACACCGGCCTTTGTGTTTGTTTTAGTCGGGTGCTTCCTGCTGTTGGGTGCGGGCCTTGTGATGGGGAGACTGTTTTCACTGCGGACATGGCACATCAATTTCATGGGATGGAGTGCCTTGGGGATTGGGTGGGGGCTGTCGCATTGGCTTGTGTTTTTTGCTGAGGATGCCCGGTGCAATTTGACAATCGATGCGCTCAGCTTTGGCGGTGTTGCACTCTGTCAAGGTTTGGCGGCGCTGGTGTTGTTTGGGTTTGATGCACTGTTCTTGGGTGTTGCTGTGCAATGGTTTTTGCGTCGCAGTTGAAACAGGCCTTTCAAACCGCCCTCACATGGCCCGCAAAATCACTGGATGACATCAAGCGTTTGCACCTATTAAAGCGATTGAGTGCATATGCCTGAAAATCATCTGCCGGGTTTTTGTTGGCGTGTTGAATCAACCCCCACAAGGTCCACAATAAATCGCACATGGCTTTATAGATCACCATGCGGGCGTAGTCTTGTTGGGCGGGTTCGCCGCCAAAATACGCGTAGAGCATTTCGAGGTCTTGCTCGTGGGTGAAATTACCTTCAACTGAAAGGTCGCCCAGATCCCACATGGGATCGTTCATGCCGGAATATTCCCAGTCTACGATCCACATGCGCCTACCGTCATCAAGGAAGTTTTCGCAGAGTGGGTCGCAATGGCAGGGGGCAAGGGGTGCCGGATTTTTGGCGAGTGCAACGCGGATGGTTTCGGCTTCGCGCACCACGGCGTGGTAGCCATCCGGCAGGTCTACCTCTTTGGTGGAGAGCACATTCAAATAGTCATCAATCATGGCGAAGAGTTCGAAGCGGAACGGGAATACACCGCCTGAGCCGTGGAGTTTATGCAGGGCCATGCCCGCCCGCGCGGGTGCGCCAAGGCGTTGCTTGAAGTGTTCCGTGGTCATGGTGACGGCTTCAACGTGGGCGGTGACCATGATGCCGGTTTTGGCATCGGCATGCAGTAGCGCTGGACTGACGTTGGCTTTGGCTGCGATGCTGGCGGAGGCGGCTTCGTTGCGACGGTTGATATATTCTTCTGTGCCAGCACCGGGAATACGCAAGACGTTTTCACCAATGCGGTAAACGCGATTGGTGAGGCCGCCCAAGCGGCTGATGGCGCCCTGATGGTTATGCAGTGCGGGAATGTCGGCGATGATCGCGCGGACTTCGATTTCTTCTGTCGGTGTCATGGCGGTGACGCTAACATGGGCAAAACAGGATTGGGAAGAGCATGGCAAAGCACGGTGGTTTTTTGGGTGCGGTTTATGATGCCACGGGGACTGATGCGGTTGCAGAACTTTATGACAAGTGGGCAACGAGCTATGACGCTGAAATGGCCGTTGCGGGTTATCGGCACCCGGCAATTGCGCTGGCGTTATTGGCGCGGCACTTGCCAAAGGGGGCGTCACCCGTGCTGGATGCCGGTGCCGGCACCGGATTGATTGGCCAATGGTTGCAGATTATGGGCTACCCCTTGGTTGAAGCGCTGGATATTTCAGCGGGCATGTTGGCGGTGGCCAAGGCCAAGAACTGTTACAGCGCGTTTCATGTTTTGGGTTTGGGCGGACCGCTGCCCTTTGTGGATGGGCAGTTCGCCGGCATTGTTTCAGCGGGTGTTTTTACGTCGGGGCATGTGGGGGTCGAGGGGCTTGATGAATTGATCCGCAGTTGTGCGGGTGGTGGCGTGATTGTGCTGACGGTGAAAGGCACTTTGTGGGACAGTGGTTTTGCTGAACATGTAGCCGCTGACACGCGGGTGCGTATTGCCGAGGTCACCGAACCTTATGTGTCGATGCCCGGTGAAGCCGCAACGACGCCCAGTCTTGGCGTGGTGTTAGTGAAAGTCGCGTGAGTTCGGGATAATCCGCACATTGCGGGGATGACGCGTGGAACTTTGTTGATAATTGGTTGGGTCTGGGCCTGGCTTTTTCACTTCATCGGCGCGGGCCAACACACCACGCATGGTCACGCCGTCTTCTGTCAATTCCGCCAGCCAATGGGTTTTGTCTTCGATGGTGTTGGCGACCACGTGAATGATGTCGCCTTGCTTTTGTACGCGACCCTTGATCAACATCAGGCGAGCACCCATGACGGTGGCGCGGTTTGCTTCCAACACATCGGGCCAGATCACCACATTGCAGACCGAGAATTCATCTTCCAGCGTCAGGAACACCACACCCTTGGCCGAGCCCGGGCGCTGGCGCACCAGCACCACGCCAGCGACTGAAACGAAGCGACCGTCCTTGATCGTTTTAAGCGTGTTGTTGTCGGTCACGCGGTCGGCTTTCAGGCGCGCGCGCATGAATTCCAGCGGGTGGGCCTTCAGCGAGAGGTGGAGGGTTTGATAATCATTCACCACATGCTCGGACAATGGCATGTCTGGAAGGATGACAGATTGCTCCGGTCCCTGATCTTTTTCGTCCGCATAGGCAAAGAGCGGCAAAGGTTTGGATTTGGTGAGGGCTTTTACTTCCCAGAGTGCGGCACGGCGGTCCAATCCAAGAGAACGGAAGCAATCGGCAGCGGCGAGTTTTTCAAGGGCGGGGATGGGGAAGCCGTGGCGAACATAATCACTAAACTTCTCCCCTCCCTTGAGGGAGGGGCGGGGGTGGGTGCCAGCAGCGCGTGCGGGGCCACCACCCACCCCTAACCCCTCCCTCAAGGGAGGGGAAAAGGATGGGGAAATATCACCCTCCCGTAATCCATCCACCTCTCGTAATCCCAAGCGTAACGCACGGCCCTGGTCTTCGAGTGTTGAATCCCAGCTTGAATAACTCACATCCGGCTGGCAGCACTTCGACGCCATGCTCCCGCGCATCTCGCACGATTTGCGCTGGGGCGTAGAACCCCATGGGTTGGGAGTTCAGCAATGCACAGGCGAACACCGCGGGGTAGTGGCACTTCAGCCATGACGAGACGTAAACCAAATGCGCAAAGCTTGCGGCGTGGCTCTCAGGAAAACCGTATTCTCCAAACCCCTTAATCTGGTTGAAGCAGCGGGCGGCAAAGGTGGCGTCATAGCCGCGCTCCACCATGCGGCTCACCATTTTTTGTTCGAGCCGTCCGATTGTTCCCCTTCGTCTAAACGTGGCCATGGCCTTGCGCAGTTCATTGAGTTCGCCCGGCGTAAATTCTGCCGCTACCATGGCCAGCTTCATGGCTTGCTCTTGAAACAGCGGCACACCCTTGGTGCGACCCAGCACCTGTTTCAATTCATCAGGGTCGCCAAAGGCAGGATCAGGCGAAGGATAATGTTCGGGTTCCAATCCATCACGGCGGCGTAAATAAGGGTGCACCATGTCACCTTGAATGGGGCCGGGACGGACGATGGCCACTTCAATGACGAGATCATAAAAGCAGCGTGGTTTTAAGCGCGGCAGCATGTTCATTTGCGCGCGGGATTCCACTTGGAACACGCCAAGGGAATCCGCTTTGCACAGCATGTCATAAACCACAGGGTCTTCGCGCGGCACGGTGGCGAGATTGAAGTGCAGGCCATGCCACTGCTCAATCAATTCAAAACTTTTGCGAATGCAGGTGAGCATGCCCAGTGCCAGCACATCTACTTTCAACATGGCCAAAGTATCAATGTCGTCCTTGTCCCACGCGATGAAGGTGCGGTCGTCCATAGCCGCATTTCCGATGGGAACGGTTTCATCCAAACGTTCACGCGTCAAAATAAAGCCGCCCACATGTTGCGAGAGATGGCGGGGAAAGCCTGCAATGTCGGCTGTCAATTCCAGCGTGCGGGTGAGCAGTGCATCATCAGGATCAAGGCCGATTTCACGCAGACGTTTTTCCTGCATCTCCTCCGGCATCATGCCCCAGACACTGCCTGCGAGTGCGCCCGTAACATCTTCCGACAGTCCCATGACCTTGCCGACCTCACGCATGGCGCTGCGGCCACGATAGGTGATGACGGTGGCAGCAAGCCCCGCGCGTTCGCGGCCATAGCGATCATAGAGATACTGGATCACCTCTTCGCGGCGCTCGTGTTCGAAGTCTACGTCAATGTCGGGTGGTTCCTTGCGCTCCTCGGAAATGAAGCGTTCGAACAGGAGGTCAATCTGGTTAGGGTCCACCGCCGTGATGCCGATACAATAACACACGGTGGAATTGGCGGCGCTGCCCCGGCCTTGGCAGAGGATGGGTTTTTCGCGGCTGCGGGCGAATTTCACGATGTCATAGACGGTGAGAAAATAGGGCGCGTAGTTCAACTTCTCGATCAGCACCAATTCCTTGGCGATATTGGCTTTTACCTTGGCGGGAACGCCTTGTGGGTAACGTTCCTTCGCACCTTCCCAAGCGAGATGTTCGAGATAGTTCTGCGGGTCCATGCCGGGTGGCACGGGTTCGTCGGGGTATTCATAGCGCAACTCATCCAGCGAGAAGGTGCAGGCTTCGGCGATCTTAAGTGTGTTCGAAAGAGCTTCAGGATAGTTGCGGAAGAGACGCGCCATTTCATCGGGCGTTTTCAAGTGGCGTTCGGCATTGGCCTCAAGTTTGAAACCGGCTTCAGTGATCAAGGTTTTTTCGCGGATGCAGGTGAGCACGTCTTGTAACGGCCTGCGGGCTGCGTGGTGGTAGAGCACGTCGTTGCTGGCGATGAGCGGGGTTTTGTTTTGGTGGGCGATTGTGGCGACGTGGGCAAGGCGGGTTTTGTCGCGGCCATCGTATCGGCAGGACAATGCGACATAGAGCGGGGCGGTGAGGCGTTGCTTGATGTGCCACAGATCTTCGATGTGGGCGTGAGGCAGGGCGAAGATCATGCCCTCTTGGTGTTGGCAAATATCCTCGAAGGTGAGAATGCATTCGCCCTTCATGGCGCGGCGCTGGCCCAGCGTGAGCAAGCGGCAGAGGCGACCATAGGCGGCGCGGTTTGTGGGGTAGGCAAACATCGAGATGGTTGAAACACCCCCTCCCCCCTGCGGGGTACTCCCCCACGCTGCGCGTAAGGGAGAAATTTCTCCCTCGGCAAAGCCGGGGGAGTACGGCGAAGCCGGGAGGGGGTGTTGGGTTTCAAACTCCAACCTGCACCCTACAACAAACCTCAGATCCGCATCCTTTGCAGCACCATGGGCGCGCACCACGCCTGCGAGGCTGTTGTGATCGGTGACCGCGAGTGCAGAAATGCCGAGGTGCTTGGCTTGCATCACCAATTCTTCGGCGTGCGAGCCGCCGCGCAGGAAGGAGAAGTTACTCACACAACAGAGTTCAGCATAATCGGTCATGCGGATAATCCGTGTACGAACCATTTGGGTGGCGGGCCCTCATCTTCGCCATAAAGCCCGTCGCGATAGAGCCAATAGCGGCGGCCCTCTTCGTCTTCGATGTGGTAATAGTCACGTGGGCGCTCGCCGTCTGACAGGTTCCACCATTCAGGGGCAATGCGTTCGGGGCCTTGGGATTTTACGATCTTGCGCGTCACCCGCCGCCACGTCAGGCGCATGGGTGGCCCATCAGGCACCGCAGCGATGACGCGGGCAGGTTCAGGGGTTTCAAAAATGGTGAGGGGGCGGGAAGGGACCACTCCCACCACGCTGTTACGCGGTCCCCCCTCTCCGGAGGTGCGGGCAAGTTTTTTTTGTGGGTCGTTTCTGAGGGGGAGCAACTGGCGCGCCCAATGATGTCCTTGGCCTCACGTTCTGCCCGCTCCGGCACGTGGCTTGCCACGGCGGCCAGCCTTGCCACGCCGCGCCCTTCGCGGTTGATCACGCGGTCGTTCAGCTTCCGCCAATGAGGTTCCGCTGTCATGTTCCATGAAGCCTTGCTGGCGCGCTACCACACTTGCGGTTTCGCGGGCTTCCAGCGTCATGGCGTCGATGCCGAAACCGGCATCCAGACTATCGAGCTTCGGCAACAGCAGGCGCAGGATGTGCTTTGCATCATGGCTGGGGGCGGACAGGCCTGCGGGAATTTGCGCCCGGCCGCCATCGACCTTGAACAGCTTGAGGATCAGCCGGGTGGCACCTTGCTTATGTTTCTCCAAATCGCACGTCAGGGTGTGGATGAGGCCTGTCAGCACGGCTTGCAAGCCATCGTGGCTGATCACGGGTTCCATCAAAGCCCGATGTGCCATGAAGGACGACGGCGGGTTGATGGCGTTCAGGGCTTCGTGGCGATGTCCGGTGAGTTCATCGAGGCGCAGCAAGACGTTCTCATGGATCGATTCGCCCCGAAACCGTCTGGCGAGGGAGGCGCGGGGAAGCGCCAAAAGGGTGTCGACCGTTTTCAAGCCGAGGCGGCGCAGGGTGCGGGTGGCATCGGCGTCAATGCGCAGGGCCTCAATCGGCAGGGGGGACGTGAAGCGGGCCAAGGCCCAAGCCGCCCCGATGGTTTCGGCTGCGGCACTGCGGGTTGAAAAGCCATAGGTTTCGAGTCGCTTTTTAACATCCTGCAACATCGGTTCTTCGCCGCCAAATAAATGCGCAACACCGGTTGCATCCAACAATAGGCCGTCTTTGCCATCAGGAGCCACCCAAGGGCTGTAGCGTTCCATCCATTGGGCGAGGCCCAGAAGGCTGGCTTGGTCTTTTTCCGGCTCGTGTTGTTCGGTCAATAAATCCGGCACGGCAGCGCGGGCGTCGGCCAAACGTTGACCCTGTGACAGGCCAAATTGCCGGGCACCTGCGTTGACAGCAGCCAAGCGCAAGCCTTTTTGGCCCTTTTCAACCAGTGCGAAGGGCAAGCCCCGAGGGGGTGAGGGCATGTTCAGCTTGCGCCGTTCCCGAAGAAAGCGCTCCACTGGAAAATCCTGGAACCAGACTGAAATGATGCGGCGCATGATCGTGAGAACGGAGTTGGGGTGAAGCTTGTGGATGCCAGAGCAGGGTCCAATGACCGGGTCTGCCGCCCCTGATACGGGATAAGGTGATATCCCACGCCGGATAACCCGGCGCCTGCGGTTCATAGACGGGCCGTGGCGAGGGGCTGGCAGCCACTTTCCAGCGGCTGCTGCTGGCGGTTGCCATGTCATGGTTTCGATTAAATACCAATAGACCGGATGAACGCCCTTCTCCGGCTGAAAGGCTGAGGCGACGGGTGATGGTAAGGTCTGTTTGTTGCGATGCAGCATCGGTGATGACGCTGGAGAAGCAGCCGGACTTCAGCGCCTCTTCCATGGTCCAAAACAAGGAAACTTGCTTTTTCAAAATCAAAACCAACAGTTTTTCACGGGGCAGGCCCAAGGTTTCAGCGCCATGGCCATAGAGTTTTCCGTGCTCTCTGCATTCAGTAGCGGATCGACACCACAAAATAGGACGGTTGCGACGGTCTACATTCAAGCGCCGGATCGCAAGGCTGAGGGCAAAACCCAGTGTGGCGGGTGTATCACCATAGCGGCTGGGGGCCAGATCATGCAGACCGTGGCGGGCCAAGCCTTGTTCAGGCAAATGGGCGTCCACCGCCACCAGCCCGAAACACCAGGGCGTGCGGGGCTTGGTGGTGCTGTTCATCATGCCTGAACGGGGGGTGAGATGGTGCTGGTTTTGCTCTAACCGACCGATATGGTCTTTCAGCCGTTGCAGCAGGGCTTTGGCCTGCAACTGCTCTTCAAGAGGCAGATACAGGTTTGAAGGCTTCAGGCCGGATGCGGGCAAATCGCCGCCGGCCGCGGCCATGGGGGGCAACGGGTGGGTACGCATAACAATGGGCTTTCCGGATTTTGTTCTATTTATGTTCTCTCACATAAGAACATAGGAGTCAAACAAGAAAAGATTAATAGCCTGAAGCTTCAATTCATCATGAAAATGGACGCATTCAGCGCCAGCGCAAAACTGACCCAGCACAAATAGGGCACCATCAGAAAAGCGGCCAATCGCGACTTAAAGACAAAAGCGAAAATGGTGGCGGCAATGGCCAGCCACAGGGCGATGATGTCAAGCAACCCCAAGCCCGGTGAACGCGCGCCGAAAAACAAAAACGACCAGGCGAAATTCAACAGCAATTGCCCGCACCAAAGCAACAGCGCAGGTTTGGCATTGCCCGCCTTCCACACCAGCCAAGCAGCCAGCGCCATCATGATGTAAAGCACCGTCCACGCGGGAGCGAACAACCAGTTGGGCGGACGCCACGCGGGCTTGTTCAACGTGGGATACCATTCCGCCACGGCGGGTGAAGTGACAAGCCCCGCCAAAGCACCCACGGCCAAACAGAGGACGATAAACCCTGCCAACACCAACCACTGCCGCATCACATCCCCATATTGCTAGAGCCCAATGATCCCATGAACAACAAACCCCCAAAGCCCGCAATCAAAACACCTACCGCCATTTTGCCCCAGCGCACTGCAAGGCCGGTCCAGCGATTATCCGCACGGGTCAGCTTCAAGGCCGACGATTTTGCAAACACCGCGGCGGCGGCAATAGCGGAAATGGTGAGGAACACGCCAAAGCCCATGGCCAGCGTAGACAGCACACCCGCCCAATAAAGCCCCAAACCATAGGACGCCACCAACACCAGAATGGCACCGGAACATGGCCTGATACCCACGGCAAAAGCCATGGCGAAAGCGCGGGTTAACGACCAGTCTCCCCGCACTTCAGCGGCAGCGGGGGCATGGCCACAGCCACAATGCTCATCATGAATGTGAGCATCTGAACCTGCACGCGATGCCAAAACAAAAGGGCCTGGTGCAGATGCAGGCACTGCTGCCAAAACGTTTTTACTCTGAAAGCTGTTCCAGCCGTTCCACAGCAAATAAAGCCCCATGCCGGTGATCATCAAGTAGCTCGCACTCTCCAGATATCCGGCTGCATTTTTCGCCATCAGGGCACCGCCCTCAACAAACATCAAAATGGCTGTGACAGCGATGATGGCCGTCAAGGCCTGAATGAGGGCCGACAGAAAAGCGATCAAGATTCCGCGCTTCAATTCATTTTCCGTTGCCAACACCCAGCCCGTTACAACGGCCTTGCCATGGCCCGGCCCAGCGGCGTGAAACACACCATAGAGAAAACTGATGCTCAGCAAGGTCCAGGCGGCGGTGGAGGCCGAGGATGTTTTCAACTGCCGGATGGCATTGCTCATGCGGCCATAAAAGTTTTGCTGTTTGGTGCGCATCCACAACACGGGGTCTTCACTGAAGGGCGTCTCCACAATCGTGCCATCGGCATTGCGGGGTTGCACCAGAAGCTTGCGCTTGTCGATGACGATGGTTTTTTTCTCAGGTTCGGCAGGTGCGGTTTGCGCCTGTGCGAGGGGCAATGCGAGGCTGAAAAAAATGCAAAAGCAAAACAGAAATCTTGCTAGACGCATATCACCACCAAGGGTTGGGCGAACATGGCACCAAAGTCTGTTGGCTGGTCGGGTTTCCAGTCTTGCGGCTTATCAGCCAACATGCTGCGGGTTTGGTCCAACTCTTCATTGGTGGGCAAAGGCTTTAAAGCCATGCTGCAACCTGCCGGCAATTGGCCCTCCAGTGTGGGTGGCTTATCCGGCATGTAATCAAAACCAATGAAGAAATCAGGGTCATAAATGCGGGTTTCAAAATTACCGGATTTGGGATCAACAGGTGTTGCCAATGGCAATTCAAACCACAGCGATAATTTACCCTCGATCATGTCCTGGCCATAAATTGTGACGGCGGCTTGTGGCAGTTCCTGATTGTTCAAACGTGCGAAGGTGAAATATTTCGATTCAACAAGGCTCTTGATGTTCTCGTCCGTCAACGGCTTTATTTCGTCAGGTTCATAAGTGCCGTTATTGTTGAGGTCCAAACCTTCCAGCGAAAACTGGGTATAGGTCTCGTCGAAATTCCAACGAACGCGAAGCCCCGAAATCTTGCCATCGGCAGCCGTCATCAATGTGGTTTGCAATGTTGCAAACAAATGCGGGTGCGCCATAGCAGGCAAGCTGGTGGCCATAAGCAAAGCCAGTGTAAACAGATGTTTTTTCACGTTCTCATTCCAAATCAGTTCCGTGCATGATCGGTTATTGCGGCAAAAAAGTGAAGCCTCACGTGCACGTGACAATGCGTGGCTTGCGCATTTCCAGTCCACCTGCCAGAGAATACTTATGGATCTGAATGTTTCAATGGGAGCGGCCGTGCTTGCGGGGGTGTTGAGTTTTCTCAGCCCTTGCGTGTTACCGTTGGTGCCACCCTATCTGGTTTACATGTCCGGCGTTTCACTGGAGGATTTAACCTCTGAACAACAGAGTGAGGTTCCCACGCGCAACCGCGTGATGTTGTCCAGCTTGATATTTGTGCTGGGCTTTACAACGGTGTTCGTGCTGCTGGGGGCCACGGCATCTGCGCTGGGGTATGTGTTGCGGGCCAATTTGCCGCTGCTGTCGCAAGTTGCCGGTGTGGCCATCATCATCATGGGCCTGCATTTCATGGGCGTGTTTCGCTTTGGCTTCCTGATGCGGGAAGCGCGCTATCAACACCAGCAAACTGCCGCCAGCTATGTGGGTGCTTATGTCATGGGGTTGGCTTTTGCTTTCGGCTGGACACCTTGCATCGGGCCCGTGTTGGCGGCAATTTTGTCGGTGGCGGGTTCAACGGAAAGTGTTGGACGCGGCATGGGGCTGTTGGCGCTTTATTCACTTGGTTTAGGCATCCCCTTCATGATGGCCGCCTATAGTGTGGACAAGTTCCTGGGATTTTCCAAACGTTTCCGCCGCCATATGGCTATGCTTGAAATCGTCATGGGTGTTTTGATGGTTCTCACCGGCATCATGTTCCTGACGGGTTGGATGCAAAATGTCTCATACTGGCTGCTTGAACAGTTTCCGGGGCTGGCCACAATTGGCTGAACCTGCTTTATTCGCCTTCATGGGACAGGACGACATTCGAAAATTGGAAGGCATTCAAGCCATTGTGTTTGATGCCTATGGCACGTTGTTTGACGTGCAATCACCGGTGGCGAAACTCAGCAGTGAAATTGGCGAGAAGGCCACCGCACTCGGCGCGCTATGGCGGCAGAAGCAGCTTGAATATACGTGGCTCCGCAGCTTGATGGGCACCCATGCCGATTTTTGGGTGGTGACGCGCGATGCCTTGAATTTTGCACTGGCGGAATTGGAGATCAGCGAAAGTGGACTCGCCGACGAGCTGATGACGCTGTACTTGAAACTCGATGCATTCCCCGATGTGGTGGAAGCCCTTTCAGCCTTGCGCCAACGCAGCAAGCGGCTTGCCATACTATCCAATGGCAGCCCGTCCATGCTGGATGCAGTGGTGCGCCATGCGGGTGTTGATAAAATGTTTGAACATGTACTCTCGGTGGAAGAGGTTGGCATCTACAAACCATCACGGCGGGTTTACCGTTTGGCGATGCAAAAATTTCACATTCAGGATGCGCCATCGGTGTGTTTTGTGTCGGCCAATACGTGGGATGCACAAGCCGCCGCACAATTTGGCTTCCAAGTGGTGCGAATTGCCAGAACACCCAAGCGTGACGACAATTTGCCGGGCAAGCCTGCGCGGGTGATCAGCAGCCTTGGTGCATTATCGGCCTTGGTGTAATTTACTTCGCGGGTTCCACGACAAGGCGCATGCCATTCAGTGCCGTGACCTTCACAAGGGCACCTGCTTTCAAGTCTGGCCCTTCGACATCCCAAATGACATCTTCGATTTTCACTTTGCCGCTGCCATTGATGATGGCCGCATCCAACGGAAAGACCCGGCCGACATAGGCACCGTGACGATAATTAAGGTGGGGTTGGTCAGACTTTGGCGACCAGCTTGAGGTGACGTGTTTCCAAGAAGCAAACACCATAACGAGTGAGAGCAGTGCAAAGGCGATGACTTCGCCTGTCCAGTTGAAATTGAGCAGAGCATCCGCCAGACCTGTGACGCCGGCAGCGGCTGCGAGCCACATCAGGAAAACGCCGGGTGAGAGCAGTTCCCCGATTAACAAAAGGCCAGCCAGAATAAACCAGAACCACGGCCCTGAAAGCGAAACAAGTTCAGACATGAGCTTTCGCCCTCCTTACATGTTGGGGCCTTTGCGGCGGGGTGCGTCCACTTGAGTGCCGCCACCACCAAATGCTTCCTTGGCAATTTCAGCAATGCCACCAATGGAGCCCAGGATTGACGTGGTATCAACCGGCATCATCAGCACTTTTTGATTGGGCGACTTGGCCAAGGCTTCCAGTGCCTTCACGTAATTATTGGCCACGAAATAATTGATCGCCTGCACATTGCCTTTTGAAATGGCGTCACTCACCATTTGCGTTGCTTTGGCTTCGGCCTCGGCGGAGCGTTCGCGGCCTTCAGCGTCACGGAAGGCGGCTTCGCGGCGGCCTTCGGCTTCCAGCACCACCGATTGCTTTTCGCCCTCGGCTTTCAGAATTGCAGCGGAACGCATGCCCTCCGCTTCCAGAATGGCGGCGCGCTTGTCACGTTCAGCCTTCATTTGGCGGCCCATGGATTCCACAAGGTCGCGCGGCGGATTGATGTCCTTGATTTCAATACGGGTCATCTTCACCCCCCAAGGCTGGGTGGCCTGATCGACCACACCAAGCAGGCGGTGATTGATTTCATCACGCTGCGACAACAGATTGTCCAGCTCCATTGACCCCATCACCGTGCGGATGTTGGTCATGGTCATGTTGATGACGGCGTTTTGCACGTCTTCTACTTCGTAGGCGGCCTTGGCTGCATCCATGACTTGATAGAAGGCCACACCATCCACGGTTACCATCGCGTTGTCACGGGTGATCACCTCTTGCGACGGCACCTGCATGACCTGCTCCATCATGTTCTGCTTGTTTCCGATGCGATCAATAAAGGGCACGATGAGGCCCAAACCCGGTTGCAGGGTTCTCACATATTTGCCGAAGCGCTCAACGGTGTAGTTATAGCCTTGCGGCACCATGCGGATGGCCCGCACAAGGTAAAATAGAATAACGGCCAGCAAGACCATTACAAAAATACCCAAGCCTTCAAACATCGTTGCGTCCTCCCTAACCCGAATCGGATATGGGAGCAGCTTAACGGCTTTACAAGCTGATCATAGCCAGCCCTTCAATTCATTACGGATGATGCTTTCAAGCATGCGCAACGAGCCGGGACTGGCATTAAGGCAAGGTACGACGGCAAAATTCTCACCGCCTTTTTCTTCGAAAGTTTCCTTGAGGCCGATTGAAAGTTCTTCCAAGGTCTCCACGCAATCAGCGGCAAAGCCCGGCGAAATGATCAGCAGGTTTTTGACGCCCTCTGTCGGCAGTTCTTCCACCGTTTGTTGGGCATAGGGCCTCAGCCATTCCGCTTTGCCAAAGCGCGATTGAAACACGACTGACATTTGATCAGCGCTCAATCCCAGTTTGTTGCGCACCAATCTTGCGGTTTTCTGGCAATGGCAATGATACGGGTCGCCCTTGTCGAGGTATTCTCGAGGCAGTCCGTGGAAGGCCATGAGAATACGGTCCGGTTTCCAAGGCAGGGATTTCAAATGTTCCTGCAGACTGTTGGCAACTGCATCGATGTAGGCTGTTTCAGCAAAATAGGGCGGCACAACACGGATGGTGGGTTGCCAACGTATTTTCGCCATGGCCTTGCCCACATTGTCCATGACAGAGGCTGTGGTTGCTGCTGAGTATTGGGGGTAAAGCGGATAGATTAGAATACGGTCACAGCCTTGTTCCCTCATTGCTTGAAGCCGTTCAGAAACGGGTGGCAAGCCATAGTTCATGGCCCAATCCACATGAACGGCTTCACCCAGTGCTTTTGCAACACCTTCAGCCTGCGCGCGCGTTATGGTTTTGAGCGGCGACTCGTTGTGCGTCTTATTCCAAATCTGTTCATAGGCATGGCCGCTTTTGAAGGGGCGGAACGTGAGGATGATCAGATTGAGGATGAGCCACCATACAACGCGGTTGACCTCAATCACGCGGGGGTCGGACAGGAATTGCTTCAAATATCGCCGCATCGGCCAATAGCTGGTGGCCTCGGGCGTTCCAAGGTTGACCAAAAGCACGCCAATTTTACTGGGGCGAATGGGAGGGTGACCGGGGGGCAAAACAGCGGTTTGGGAATGAAGATCAGTTGTCATGCGCAAAACCCTTATTCGCTTGGAGTGAAATGTCAATTTGGCAGCTATTACGAAGATCAATAAATTCTGGTTTGCAATGGACGCTTGGGCTGTGATGGCCCAAAAACGCTTGGCTGACTTTATTGATTCGTGGGCAGGCGACGTTTGACCGATATTTCACCAGATAAACGCGGGCGAATAGACCCGGACCAACGCAAGCTTGATCGCGATGTGGGGGATTTCACGCCCTCATCCGGGCTTGCTGTTGAGGGCATCGACCCCGAGAGCGATGACAGCATTCAGCGGGTGCAGGTATCGCAGGTCGTGCGGGCCATTCCGCTGTTGTTGTTGTTTCATGCTTGTGCCGCGTTAAGCATTCACAATCTTACATCGTTTTCGGATGTCGTGTGGTTTTCGAAAGTTTGGCATGGTGGCGTTATCCTGACGGCATTGAGCTTGGGTGTTGTGTTTTTCCTCTGGCGGCGCGGGCGCTTGCATGAGCGGCCGGAACAAGTTTTGCGTGGACTTGAGTTGCTGTGCTTACTTTTGGGTCTGGTGTGGGCAACGCCCGCCGCCGTGGCGGTTTATTTGCCGGACAAGAATGTGTTGCTGCCCGTCGCCGGGGTGAGTTTGGCTGTGATGGGTATTGTTGCGGCTTCGCTGGTGCGTGTGCCCACGGGAGCCATCGTGTTTGTGGCCCTGGTCACGGCGGCCTTGGCGCGGGCGCTTTATGTGTCGGTCGACAGCTTCCATGTGATCGCTGCGTTGGTGTGCGCCATTTACGGATTGGTACTGGCGGGCATTGTGGTCAACAGTCATTTTGATTTTTTGCGCAGGTCGCGGGCTGAAATTGAAGTGCAGCGGCAACATGAAGTGATCCGTTTGCTGTTGAATGATTTTGAGCGGCAGGCGCAAGACTGGCTTTGGGAAACCGACAAGGAAGGACGCCTCAGCTATTATTCGCCCCGCTTTGCCGAGGTGTTGGGCGTTACGCCGGAGCGCTTGCGCGCAGCACCGTTGCGGCATGTGTTGGCTGATCATGCGCAAAATGACGGATGGCGGAAGCTGGATTATGCCATGGCCGACGAAGCGCCGGTGACCGATCTCGAATTGGATCTCCTGATCGCTGGAAAGCCCGTGGTGTGGCAGGTCACGGCGCGCACCATGCAGGACCGCCGGGGGCGGTTCAGCGGCTATCGTGGTGTATCGCGCGATGTGACGGCAAGCCACGAAGCCCAGCGCAAAATTGAACGCGCCATGATTGCCAGTGAAAAAGCCAGCGAGGCAAAGTCGCAATTTCTAGCCGTGACAAGCCATGAATTGCGCACGCCTATCAGCGCTATTGTAGGCTTTGCTGAATTGTTGGCGAAGGAAAAGCAAGAGAACCTGCCGCAAAAAACCCGCATCGAATTTGCCGATACGATTTTAGACAATGCCCGGCAATTGCAAGATTTAGTGAATGATATTTTGGATGCCACGCGGCTTGAAAAGGGCACCTTGCATTTGAATGAGCAAGAGACGGACGCTGCCGCGTTGGTTGAATTTGCGATCAAGCACTGTCAGGCGTCGGCAGAGACAAGCAATATCAGCATCGTGGGCCGGTTGGGTGAAGGTGTGTCCGTAAAAGGTGATACCAACCGATTGAAACAGGTGATGGTGAATTTGCTTAACAATGCCATCAAATTTTCCAATGCCAGCGGAATCATCAATGTAGAGATGCAAAAGGGCCGAGATGGTCAATTTGTTTTGGCAATTAAAGATGCAGGCATTGGCATTGAGTTTCACAATCTGGAACGCATGTTCGAACCCTTTGAACAAGCCGACACGAACTTGGCGCGGCGTTTTGGTGGTGCGGGATTAGGTTTGCCGATTGCACGGCGCATTGCCAGGCTTCATGGTGGGGATGTGACATTGGAAAGCGATGGCGGAACTGGAACAACGGCGCGTTTGATTTTACCTAAGCGCCGCGTGAGCTGGCCCACTGCAAATGCTGACGATCTTAAAGTCGTGGCGTAGCAGATTCACCCAGTGCGCTTGACAGATTTAGTTTTGAGATTGATAACATGCACAGGAGTTTGCGAACACTTCTCAAGGCTTCGTGCCACAGCATCGCGTCCACACCACATTTTAATCCTGTGAGGCGCTATCATGTCTGGACCATTGGCTATTGCCATTGAAAAACTCTCAAAACTGATTGGCACGCCGGGCGCGCCGACACTTGTCGACGTCAGGCTCGATGAGGATTTCGACCTTGATCCCCGTCTGTTGCCCGCTAGTTTTCGGTGGCGCTATATGGAAGCAGCCGCACTGGCACCTTCGCTTGCGGGCAAATTCGTTGTTGTGGTTTGCCAGCGTGGTGCGAAACTCAGCTTTGGATTTGCCGCTCAATTGCGCTTGCATGGTATTGACGCCGTTTCGCTTTCTGGCGGGTTTGAAGCGTGGCGGGATGTGGGGCAACCGCTGGTACCTGAAGCGGCCATTCCAATGGGCCAAGATGGCAAACGCAAAGGATGGGTGACGCGGCACCGCCCCAAAATTGATCGGATTGCCTGCCCGTGGCTTATCAGACGCTTTGTTGATCCTGCGGCAACTTTCATGTTTATCCCACCAGAACATGTGGAAGGCGTTGCCGAAAGATTTGGCGCAACCGCATTTGACATGCCCACGGGGCAATGGACTAATGTGGGCGACAAGTGCAGTTTTGACATCATGTTGGAAAACTTTGCACTGAAAACGCCTGCATTGTTGCATCTTGCGCGCATCGTGAATGCAGCAGACACTGATCGCTTGCACAATGAACCGGAAGCCGCAGGATTGTTGGCGATTTCATTGGGGTTGTCCCGGCAATATAGTGATGACCTGATGCAGCTTGAGGCAGGCATGGCCATCTACGATGCACTTTATCGCTGGTGCCGTGATGCGACTGAGGAATCCCATAATTGGCCCGTACAGAAAACAGCAACACCATGACAATTACGATGCGTGATGCCTTCAAGGTGTGGGCACGGATTGGCGTGTTGTCCTTCGGAGGGCCTGCCGGGCAAATTGCATTGCTGCACAAGGAAGTGGTGGAGCAACGTCAGTGGCTTTCTGAGCAGGAGTTTTTGCGTGCGCTGAATTTTTGCATGTTGTTGCCAGGGCCTGAGGCGATGCAGCTTGCCACTTATTGTGGTTGGAAACTTCATGGTCAAAAAGGCGAGCTTATTGCGGGCTCACTTTTTGTATTGCCCGGTGCGTTGGTGATGCTGGCACTCTCAATTTTTTATGCCACAGTGGGGCAAGTGTCGTCGGTGCAGTCCTTGTTCTGGGGCATCAAGGTTGCCGTGGTGGCAATCGTGTTTGAAGCCTTGCTTAAAATTGCGCGAAAGGCCCTGAAGCGGAATATCGACTGGGTTTTGGCTGGTCTTGCATTTGTGGCGCTGTTTTGTTTTGGCTTGCCGTTTCCCTTGGTGGTGGCAGGCGCTGCGCTGGCGGGTGTGGCGCTGGCAAAGAATAGCCCGCGCGATGTTTCGTTTGCCCGCCCGCAATACCGCGACACTTTGCAAACGGTTGGTGATTTGGGTGGGCTTGTGGCTTCTGCCCTTGGCGGGG
>CAWJAE010000003.1:0-154644 GCA_963840765.1 uncultured Alphaproteobacteria bacterium
TTTCCGATACAACGCGAATGGTGTAAGGGAAGTCGGCAGCTGATGGCAGCATCGGGTTGATGGCGCGCCAAGCGAGCTTGCCATGGCCGATTTCGCGGCGGCCCGTGGCACCCATGCGGCCCACTTCACCCACCGAGTAGGGAGGGAAGTTATAATGCAGCATGAACTTGCCCTTGGTCAGGCCGTCGAGCGTATCAACATATTGCTCGTCTTCGCCGGTGCCCAGGGTGGTGACAACCAGTGCCTGGGTTTCGCCGCGTGTGAACAGGGCTGAACCGTGGGTGCGTGGCAGTACCGATGCTTCAGCGATGATGGCGCGCACCGTGGTGGTGTCGCGGCCGTCAATGCGCTTGCCCGTATCGAGGATCGAGTTGCGCACAATGTCAGCTTCAAGATGCTTGAAGTTTTCACCGAAAGCTTGGTCGGATGGAGCGGCTGGATCGTCCTTGTTGACGATGGCGGCTTTCGCAGCATCCTTGGCGGCGGCAACAGCGTTCTGGCGGTCTTCTTTCTTGGCAATGGCATAAGCATTGCGAAGATCACCTTCAGCTTGGCTTTTCACAGCAGCGTAGAGGGCTGAGTGATCCTTCGGTTGGAAGTCACGTGGTTCGCGCGATGAGCGTTCAGCCAAACGAATGATGGCTTCAATCACCGGCTGGAAGCCACGGTGACCAAACATCACAGCTTCAAGCATCTTCTCTTCCGAGAGTTCCTTGGCTTCTGATTCAACCATCAACACGGCGTCTTGCGTGCCGGCCACAACAAGGTCGAGGCTTGAGAGCGCTTGTTGTTCTTTGGTGGGGTTCAATACGAACTCACCGTCGATCATGCCAACGCGGGCTGCACCAACTGGGCCCATGAAGGGAATGCCGGAGATGGTGAGCGCGGCAGATGCGGCAACGAGGGCTGCAATGTCGGTATCGTTTTCGAGATCGTAAGAAATCACCGTGGCGATCACTTGGGTTTCAATGCGGAAACCATCAGGGAACAATGGGCGGATCGGACGGTCGATCAAACGTGAAATCAATGTTTCGCGTTCCGATGGACGGGCCTCACGCTTGAAATAACCACCGGGGATCTTGCCCGCAGCATAGGTTTTTTCCTGGTAGTTTACGGTGAGTGGGAAAAAGTCGATGCCAGGCTTTTCAGCACGGGCGGCAACGGCAGTTGCCAAAACGGTGGTTTCACCGATCGACAGCATAATAGCGCCATCAGCTTGGCGGGCCACACGGCCGGTTTCCATGCGAAGCGTTTGACCGCCCCATTGGATTTCTTCAACGTCAATGTTGAACATGTAATGTATTTCCTCTTTGTCCTTCGCCGCCGCTTGATCTCACCAAACGCTATGGACGGCATTCCCTTTGGACCAGCGGATCACAGCCCTATTGCTGCTTTCAGATGCGGGAACGCGGACGGAAATTCGGTGATCCGCCCGCTCGAGTAAAAAAGGCGCGACCATGCGGACGCGCCTGATGGAGTGTTTAACGGCGGATTTCCAAACGCTTGATCAGCGCTTGATAACGGCCTTCGTCCTTGCTCTTCAAATAGTCGAGCAGCGAACGGCGATTGGCCACCATGCGCAGCAAACCGCGGCGTGAGTGGTTGTCTTTCTTGTTGGTCTTGAAGTGCTCGGTCAGATAGGTGATCCGTTCCGTGAGCAATGCAACCTGCACTTCAGGCGAACCTGAATCGTTTGGCGTTGTTGCAAATTCTTTAATCAGCGCAGCTTTGCGCTCGACAGTCATCGTCATGTTAGTCTCCGTGCATCTATAAATTGAACAGTCTGATGGGTTTGAGCACGCCGTTTTCAATTTTGAACAAGCCCAAGGGCTTGCCCAAATGCGTGACCAAAACCGCCTCCGTCTCTGGCAAGTCAACCCCTATGTTTTGAATAGGAACGCGTTGACCTTGTTTAAGGCGAGCGGCTTCCGGGTCCATCACGGCCAGTGCAGGGATGCCGTCCAGCACGGTCTCAATGGGGCGAAGGATGCCGCTGAGGCTGTTTTCGCTGTGGCGCCTATGGCTTAATTCCTCTAGCTTTTCCAGCGAAATCGCGTCTTTTTCAGAAAAAGGTCCAACGCTGAGACGGCGCAACAAGGTAACGTGGCCAAGGCAGCCAAGCACGCGTCCCAAGTCGCGGGCGATGGAGCGCACGTAGGTGCCTTTACCGCACTGCACAATAAACGTGGTTTCGCCCCTCGCATCATGATTTTCTATTTGTAGTGAGTCGATACTTACAGTGCGTGGAGCGAGATCCACAACCTCACCAGCCCGTGCCAGATCATAGGCCCTTTCACCAGAAACCTTTATAGCAGAATAACTTGGTGGTTTTTGCTGCACTGCACCAATGAATTGCGGAAGTGCAGCTTCGATGTCCTGCTGCGATGCAACAAGGCCACTTGATGGTCCAGCCTCACCTTCTAAATCGTCGGTAGAGGTTTCGTGTCCCCACTTCACCCGAAAGCGATAGGTCTTCCGCCCATCCATCGCCCAATTGACAGTTTTTGTTGCCTCGCCAAAGGCCAGCGGCAATACGCCAGACGCTAGGGGGTCCAGTGTTCCGCCATGCCCGCACTTATCGGCATTCAAAAGCCATCGCACCTTGCCCAAAGCTTGTGTCGAGGAGATACCAAGCGGCTTATCAAGGACAATCCAGCCGTGGAGTTGCTTGCGGGGGCGTTTCAATAGATTTCCGGCGGACGATCCGCGCGGCCGTCAAACACAGCACCGAATTCAATGAACTCTGGCATAACCCGATAACCGAGCAGATAGGGGAGACCTGTAACAACCAACAAGCGGTAACCACGTCGCAAAGTTCCACGGCCAATATCTGGAAATTGGGCCAGCTTGAAGGTGGACTGGACGAGGGCTTTTTTCACCCGTTTCGCCGCTTGCGGGTTCCGACCATGTATGAAAACGATGATCTCATCCAAATCTGTTTTGGCGGCTTCGCTCCACTGAATTCTCAAGCAGCGGCCTTTTTCCGGAAGACGTCAGCCTTCGGTGGTGGCAACGACTCGTCAGATTCCAGCCACTTCACCATAGCTTCATTGGACGTCCATTCCCCAGAGTGTTCGGCTTCCGCGAAAGCCTTGTCCATCTTCTCAACCATCCATTGTTCCCGGGCGATGTAGCGTTCGAGGGCCTCTTCGATGATGAAGGACTTGGATCGCTTGTCCATTTTGGCATAAGCTTCCAACTTTTCATCCAACTCCAAAGGAATACGAGCAGAAATCATCGTTTTGGTCATCGCGGCACCTGTTTTCATCTGCTGCACATGTAATACATTGTCAGCACATGGTCAATCCAGCGAAATCGTCTCTTTATCCAAATCTTGCGCCACAGCTGGCGTTTTCAGCAATGCATCAATTTTGCTGGCATAATCCAGTGCAGTATCGGTTCGAAACCGTAGCAGCGGCATATATTTCATCGCCACTTTTGGCGCGATAAGCCCCCGCATATATTTCTGGTTCCGCGTGCAGGCGAACAACAGTTTCTTTTCTTGCCCCGCAATCAGGGGCCGCACAAAGGCCGTGGCGATTTTGAGATCAGGCGACATTTGCACCTCAACCACACTGCACTTGATTTTCTCAAGCTCAGGATCACCGGTTTCACCCCGCGCAAAAACCGCAGCCAAGGCATGGCGGATCAATTCTCCAGCACGGAGCATACGTTGGGAAGGGGTGGAAGCTTTAGACATCGATGCGTTACTTACTTTCAAATCGTCATTCAGGCGAGCAGCCAGAAATCCTTGCGATCAACAGAACCAGATTCCCGCCTACGCCGGAATGACGGAGTTAGGGCAGATTTTTATAGCATGCAAGGTGCTCATCTTGTTGAGATCGCGGACAACTTAAGTGAGCTGGGACAGGCCTTGGATCATGAAGCGTTCCTCTTTAATTTCCGTCATGACCCGCTTCAGGCGGGCCACCCCTCATGCGGTTCAACCTTGCGCGTCGCAAAATCTTCAACCAGATTGATATTGCTGTCGATGTCGTCGTGCAAATCTTTCCAGTCAGAATTGAATGAATTGACGAGGTTGATTTTCCAAGTCCGGTTCCACTTTTTCAATCGCTTTTCACGGTGGATTGCAGACAATATTGTGGGATGATGCTCGTACCAAACCAGAGTTCCCAACGAATATTTTTTGCTGAAGCCATCGAAAGTGCCATTCTTATGGTCGCAGATACGCGACCAAAGCTGGCTGGTCACACCAACATAGAGCGTGCCATAGCGCTTGTTGGAAATGATATAAACGGCCGGATGCTTTTCTTCGCTCACGGGACAAGGTTATGCTGAGTGAATGTGGGGTGCAAGAGTACCCCTTATTCATAGTCCGTGTAAACCACCGTCCTAAACCCACCGTCCTAAACCACCGTCATGGCCCGCTTCAGGCGGGCCACCGATGTGTGAGTGTTTGGATTAACGACGAGAATCCAGGCGTCCATGGGTAGCCCGCCTGAAACGGGCCATGACGGTGTGAATCGGAGATTGCAAGACGTATAGCAAATGAGGGCGTTTCGCTCAACATGTTGGTGACGACGATTTTGGCAGATGGTTTGCGCGGCGGCCGCCTTGAATTCAATTTTGCAAAACAAGCTTGGGGTAACTTTTCAGGAACGCTATCCTTGCGGTCTCACCTTGATACTAGTCCAGTTGAAGAAGAAGGCGAAAACAGCAATGCCTCGCAAAAATTACTGGTTCACCAAACAGGAGAAATAGCGACGTGCACACCCTTCATTCGATTGGGCCCCAATCATAAAAATTCCAGAGTTGGAAAACGGGCGCTATCCCACTGAAGCTCAAGCTCCAAGCGGTCATGAACGAACCCACGCCCACAAGTAAAAGGCGCAACCTCAAGCGCAATATGCCAAAAGACAAAAGGAGCAAAAGAAGCGTAAGTATAAGCGTCACTGAACGATAACTTTGCAACCATAGCTGCCAGTGCAACCATGTACCTTGAATATATTGACCGTTACCTTCCGCAAAAGTCTTGTCACAGACTTCTGCAAAAACACTCTGACTGGAATTGAACAAAACAAAAAGGTGAGCCGCAATGCGACCGCCCAATGCCTTGATATCAAACCCTCGCAACATCA
Source organism: uncultured Alphaproteobacteria bacterium (assembly GCA_963840765.1). Taxonomy (GTDB): domain Bacteria; phylum Pseudomonadota; class Alphaproteobacteria; order Rhizobiales; family Aestuariivirgaceae; genus Aestuariivirga. The sequence continues at coordinate 5,100 of CAWJAE010000003.1, forward strand.
CGCCAGCTTGCGCTCCACCTTCTCAACCCGGAAGCATTCGATGACGTCGCCAGCGCGCATGTCTTCGTATTTCTCGAACGCCATGCCGCACTCTTGACCGGACTGCACTTCCTTGACTTCGTCCTTGAAGCGCTTGAGCGTTGAGAGCGAACCTTCGTGGATAACAACGTTGTCGCGGATGAGGCGCACTTTGTTGCCGCGTTGAACGCTGCCTTCGGTGACCATACAGCCTGCAACCTTGCCCACCTTGGTGATGTTGAACACTTCCAAAATCTTGGCGTTGCCCATGAAGGTTTCGCGCATTTCAGGGGCAAGCTTGCCGCTCATCGCTGCCTTGATGTCGTCCACCAAGTCATAGATGATGTTGTAGTAGCGGATTTCGATGCCTGTGCGTTGGGCTGCGTCACGCGCTTGAGAATTTGCACGCACGTTAAAGCCCAGAACCACTGCACCCGAAGCCGCCGCCAGAGACACGTCGCTTTCGGAAATACCACCCACCGCATAATGCACCACGCGGCTGCGAATTTCTTCGTTGCCGATCTTGTCCAGCGCTTGCACGATGGCTTCGGCAGAACCTTGCACGTCGGCCTTCACCAAAATCGGGAATTCCTTGCGGCCCGACTGGTTGATCTGCGTCATCATCTGTTCAAGTGAAGCGCGCGCCACACCTGTGCCACGCTTTTCACGGCGTTGGCGTTCACGGTAATCGGTAATTTCACGGGCGCGGGCTTCATTCGGCACCACGTCGAAACGGTCACCCGCTTCTGGTGCTGAGTTCAACCCCAACACTTCCACAGGAACCGAAGGACCAGCCGATTTCAGCTGTTCGCCCTTTTCGTTCACAAGCGCGCGCACCCGGCCCCATGCGGAACCGGCCACGAAAATATCGCCGTGTTTCAGCGTGCCGCGCTGTACGAGAACAGTGGCCACAGGCCCACGGCCTTTGTCCAACTGCGCTTCCACAACCAAGACCGCCTGCTTCACGGTCCGGGTTGGCTTTCAAGTCCAACACTTCCGCCTGCAGCAAAATGGTATCCAGCAATTTGTCGAGGTTGGTACCCTTGAGGGCCGAAACTTCAACGTCGAGAATGTCACCACCCATGCTTTCAACAACCAATTCATGTTGCAGCAAATCGGTGCGGACACGGGTTGGGTTGACGTTGGGCTTGTCCATTTTGTTAATGGCAATGATGATGGGCACACCAGCGGCTTTCGCGTGGTTGATCAATTCAATGGTTTGCGGCATCACGCCGTCATCAGCCGCGACAACCAGAATGGCAATGTCAGTGGCTTTCGCACCACGGGCACGCATCGACGTAAAGGCTTCATGGCCCGGCGTATCGATGAAGGTGATCAAACCACGATCGGTCTTCACCTGGTAAGCACCAATATGCTGGGTAATGCCGCCCGCTTCGCCTGATACCACGTTGGTTTTGCGCAGCGCATCCAACAGCGAGGTTTTACCATGGTCAACGTGACCCATGATGGTCACCACAGGTGGACGAGATTGCATCAGCTCTGGCGCGTCGGTCGCATCATCGAGGCCTTCAACCACGTCGGATTCCGAAACGCGCTTGACCTTGTGGCCCATTTCCTCGGCGATGAGTTGTGCGGTATCCGCATCAATCACGTCGTTGATCTGTGTGCATCTGGCCCTGCTTCATCAGGAAGCGGATAATATCAACAGCCCGTTCCGCCATGCGGTTTGACAGGTCTTGAATGGAGATGGCTTCCGGAATCACGATTTCGCGTGAGGTCTTCTCCGTTGGCATCTGGAAGCCGTGGGCCTGCTTTTTCAAGCGCTCGGTACGGCGGCGGAAAGCAGCCACGGAATGACCGCGCACATTGCCTTCTTCATCCAGAGCATTGCCGACGGTTACACGACCACGGCCTTCGCGCTTTTCAATGTCAGCCTTGGTGCGCGTTGGCACCACGGGCTTTACGATCCGTGTTGGTGTTCCGGGGCGTGACAAGCCGGGGCGAGGGCCACCGCCTGCACCGCCACCGCGGCTGCGGGGCGAAGTCCTCTTCTTCAACCTTTTCACGGGCAAGGGGCTTGGGGTCCAATTTCTTGGCAGCCACTTCGGCCTTCTTGCGGCCTTCGTCTTCTTGACGGTGGCGCAAATCATCTTCGGCCTTGCGCTTGGCGGCGGCTTCACGCTCAATCGCGTCACGCTCGTCCTGCGCCTTGCGGCGCACCAGTTCTTCTTCCTGGCGTTTGCGCTCTTCGGCTTCACGCACGCGCGAACCTGCAAGGGCGCGTTCGCGTGCTTCGCGTTCATCAGCCGTCAGTGTACGGAGCACCACGCCGGAGCGTGCAGCGGGAGTCGTTGCCGGGCGCTGCACGGAAGGTGGCGGCGGCGCAGTCGGCGCCGGGGCATTGCTTGCAACACGCGGCTGTGACTGGAATGCTGGTTTGGTTTCAGCAGCGGGTGCGGCGGGCTTGGGCGCTGCACCAAAGGTTTTGCGCTTGGTCTCAACCACAACCGTCTTTGTACGGCCATGGGAAAAGCTCTGCTTCACGCGTGACTGTTCAACCCCTGCTGGCCTTTTCAGGGTCAGAGTGCCACCGGGTTTCTTGCCGTCATTGTTTGTCGTATCGTTCATATTGTCTACTTCTGACCCTTCAGGCGTTCACGCCTACATCTTCAAAACTTGCTATTCGCTGGAGCTGCACCACCAGCCGATCGGCCAGCCCCCCTGCTGTTACGGCTGCATGTATCACATTTGGCCGCCCAAATGCCAAATCCATTTCATCTGGCAAAAAAGAATTACTGATGACGGTATCAGGACGTTTTAGCCGATCCAGCTTCGATACGCCATCAGCGCCTGAGCCCTACCGCATGCAACAACACCCTGACCGGACTTTTACGCAATGCTTCTTCAACCTTGGTGAAGCCTTGCACGGCAACACCTGCCTTGCGGGCCAGTGCCAAATGCGACACCGCTTGCTTGCGCAAAAGCTGCCGCACCAAATCCACCATGCCGTCGGGCACCGTGCATTCTTCTTCAAAACCCCGGGCAAAGGCCTGCTTTTTTATGGCCTCGCCCAAGGTTTTGGCCGAACAGGTTACCCAAACGCCCCGTCCCGGCAATTTTGCTGCAAGATCAGGCACCACCACGCCATCAGGCGCGCGGGCAAAACGGATCAGCGTGTCATCGCTTCCCGGATTACGGGTAACAATGCACATCCGCTCTCGCGTTTTGGCCTTATGGTTTTGGCCTTCAATGGCAGGTTCAATAATCAGGCGTCGGCCTCCGCTTCGATTTCTTCAACGGCTGGCGCTTCAATCCAGCCCAATTGAACGCGCGCTTGCATAATCATGGCTTCGGCATCCGCCGCTGTCAGATCAAGACCAGAGAACGCGCCTTTGTGCTTAATGGTTTCACCGTTCTTGCGTTCGTTCCAACCCGTCAGGTCGTCGGTTGCAAGGTCGGCAAAATCTTCAAGTGACTTGACCCCGGTTTCGCCCAAGGCCACCAGCATCTGCCCGGTCATGCCGCCAAAACCTGCAAGATCATCCTGCACGCCCAATTCAACGCGCTTGGCTTCAAGTTCAGCTGCTTGTTTCTCAAGGAAGTTGCGGGCACGGGTTTGCAGTTCTTCTGCCGTCGCTTCATCCAAGCCATCAATTGAGGCGATTTCTGAAGCATCAACCCCAGCCAATTCTTCAACGGCACTGAAACCTTCCGAAGCCAGAAGCTGGGCAAGTGTTTCATCAACGTCCAAAGCATTGACGAAGGTTGCCGTACGGGCGGCAAATTCCTTCTGGCGACGCTCGGATTCTTCCGCTTCCGTCATGATGTCAATGTCCCAGCCCGTGAGCTGCGAAGCCAGACGCACGTTTTGGCCACGACGACCAATGGCGAGTGACAATTGTTCGTCCGGCACCACAACTTCGATGCGTTCAACATCTTCATCAAGCACAACCTTGGCAACTTCAGCAGGCGCCAATGCGTTGACCACAAAGGTTGCCACATCGGGTGACCATTGAATGATGTCGATCTTTTCGCCTTGCAACTCGTTAACAACGGCCTGCACGCGCGAACCACGCATACCAACGCAGGCACCGACCGGATCAATTGAACCATCTTTCGAACGCACGGCTATTTTGGCGCGTGAGCCGGGGTCACGGGCCACCGATACAACATCGACAACGCCATCATAAATTTCGGGCACTTCCTGGCCGAACAGCTTGGCCATGAACTGCGGGTGCGTACGTGACAGGAAAATCTGCGGGCCACGTTGTTCGCGGCGCACGTCATAAACATAGGCGCGGATGCGGTCCCCGGGGCGGAAGGTTTCGCGCGGCAACGCTTCGTCACGGCGCACAATGCCTTCACCACGACCAAGATCAACAATGACGTTGCCGTATTCAGCACGCTTGACAGTGCCGTTGACGATTTCGCCAATTCGGTCCTTGTATTCGTCATACATCCGGTCGCGTTCAGCATCACGCACCTTTTGCACAATCACCTGCTTGGCAGATTGCGCGGCAATGCGACCAAATTCGATTGGGGGAAGTGGTTCAGCAATATAGTCACCAACCTGAGCGGCAGGGTTTTTCTTCGACGCTTCTTTCAGTGAAATTTGCGTGGCGTCATTGTCGATGGTTTCGACGACCATCAGCAAACGGTTGAGGCGGGTTTCGCCTGTGCGCGGGTCAATTTCAGCGCGGATTTCGTTTTCAACACCATAACGCGCTTTTGCAGCGCGGGTGATGGCGTCTTCCATCGCTTCCAAGACTACAGCCTTGTCGATGGATTTTTCACGAGCCACGGCGTCTGCGATTTGCAGCAGTTCAAGCCTGTTGGCGCTTACAGCGGTATTAGCCATTGTCGGTTTCCTCTTTGGCTTCAGTGATTTGGTTTTCGTCGATCTCGGCACCATCGCCATAGCCCGCTACGGGCAAGCGGGCACGTGCCGCCGCAATTAAATCATCAGTCAACACCAGAACGGCGTCATGAATGTCCTTGAAGGGCAAACCGATCAGCAGTTTTTCTTTGCCGTTTTCAGGATTGTCGATGAAAATACGAACTTCACCATCGGCATAGCCTTCCAGCACACCTTTGAAACGCTTGCGACCTGCAATGGGCAAAGCCATTTCAATTTTGGCTTCATGGCCATCCCAGTCTTCAAAGTCCTGGGCACGCACCAATGGCCGATCAATACCAGGCGACGAAACTTCAAGATGATATTTAGCAGATATAATGTCAGCCACGTCGAGCAGCGGCGAGAAGGCTTTTGAGAAATTTTCGCAATCTTCAATAGTGAATGTGCCATCCGGCCGTTCCGCCATGATTTGCAAAGTTGAGCCGAACATGCGCACGCGCACCAGCCTATAACCCATGCCTTCCAGCACCGGCTCGGCAAGTGTGGCCACCCGAAGAGCAGGTCCGGTTTCGCGCGTCAGACGTTGTCCAGTCTGTTGTTCAGTCATAGGGTCCATCCGAATACAAAAAAAGCGGGCCCCTTTCGGGACCCACTCTCATTTTCCGATCGCTCGGCTATGTGAGTGAATTCTTGGATGCGTGTATAGCGTTTTTGCAACCGTGAGACAAGCCCCTTCGGCCAGGTGAAGAAAACGCCACCTTGTCGGCCAGTTCCAGTTCAACATGCAGTTTAGCAGGCGTTGATTTTGATTCAGAAACAATAACTTCGGTAAGGCACCTTAAGTGGAGCGGTTTGATGCTTGAATCAACACATGAAGCTGTTGAAGTGAAAGCTAAGGCCTCAACATCAAAACTTTAACCACCACGCCTTCAACCTGCCCCACAGCCCACGGCGTCGTTTTGCAAATTTTGCAATGACAGGCAGTAGTTCCATTTCGCCAATCAAGTCTTGGGCTTGTGCGGGTGTGACCCATTGCCGTTGGCGCTCCGTGCACTCGGGCCATTCATCAAGCACCTCTTGCACATCCAAGGCATAAACCCGCACATCGAGGCTTCGAGATTTTCCGCTGCGCAGAATTTTCACATAGCTATAGCTGCCAACCGGCCATGCTTTCACAACACCCCTGACTCCGGCTTCCTCGAATGCCTCAATCGCTGCGGCCTCATGATCAGCCTTGCCGTTCATGGTCCACCCCTTGGGAATCACCCAGCGCTTGGTGGTCCTTGTGGTGACAAGCATAATTTCCAAACCACCTTCACCCATCCGCCATGGCAGGGCGGCAACCTGCCGTGACTTGGCCATCAGATCAGATGCGTCGCGAGCCAGTAAAAGATCGCGGCCATGGTGGCGGAAGCAGGAATGGTGATGATCCACGCCCAGACAATGCCTTTTGCCACACCCCAGCGCACAGCCGAAGCCCGTTTGGCAGCCCCCACCCCAATGATGGAACTGGTGATGGTATGGGTTGTTGAGACAGGAATTCCCAAATAGCTTGCACCAAACAAGGTAATGGCACCTGCCGTTTCGGCACAGGCACCTTGCATGGGTGTCAAGCGCGTAATCTTCGAACCCATGGTGTGAACGATGCGCCAGCCGCCCAGCATCGTGCCGACACCCATGACGGTGTAGCACGACAAGATGACCCAACCCGGCACCGTGAATTCGGAATAGACACCATTGGAATACAGCAGCACGGCGATGATGCCGGCCGTTTTTTGTGCGTCATTGCTGCCATGGCCCAATGAATAGAGCGCTGATGACACCAACTGTAATTTCCGGAAAATGCCATCGGTGTAGGCGGGGTTTGCCCGCACAAACAACCAACTCACCAAAATCACCATTAAAATGCCGAGCACAAAACCGGTGAACGGCGACAGCACAATAGCATAGAGGGTTTTCGAAAGGCCTGCCCACACGATGGCGTCAAAGCCGGCCTTGGTAACACCCGCCCCCACAATACCACCCACAAGCGCGTGCGAAGACGAAGACGGAATGCCACCCCACCAAGTGATGAGGTTCCATGAGATTGCCCCCATCAAGGCACCGAACACCACAGCATTGTCGATCAGTTCAGGCGAGATCAAGCCTTTACCGATGGTGGAGGCTACATGGGATTCAAAAAGGAAATAGGCCGCAAAATTGAAAAAGCCAGCCCACAGCACCGCGTGAAATGGCTTTAGCACCCGCGTTGAAACCACCGTGGCAATGGAGTTGGCCGCGTCATGCATGCCGTTGATCAAGTCGAAAATCAGTGCAACGCCAATCAGAAAAACCAGGGTAAAAGTAACAGCTTCCATGTCGGCTGTCCCTTAAGCGTGTTCGATCACAATATCGCTCATCACATGAGCCACGTCTTCGAAACGGTCACAGACTTTTTCAAGGTGCTCATAAAGTTCTGACCCGATGATAAAGGCCAAGGGGTCTTTCTTGGCGCGCCCCTTATAAAGAGTGCGCAGGCCTTCATCGTTCAATTGGTCGGACTGCTCTTCGATTTTTGTAATTTCACCGGTCAGCGTGTGCAGCTTGGCTGAGTTTTGTCCGATATTGCGCAATAATGGCAACGCTTCAGCCGTGATCTTGGCCAACATGATCACCCGGTCACCCATGGCACGCATGTTAGGTTCAAATTCTTTCACATCATAAAGCATGACAACTTTGCCAGTCTTGTTCATCTGGTCGATGGCATCATCAAGGGCAGATGACAACGCTTTGATGTCCGAACGATCAAATGGCGTAATGAAGCTGCGGCGGATGGCTTGCATCACCTCATAGGAAATATGATCTGCTTCTTCTTCCTGTGATGAAAGCTTGGCGCAGGCATCGGCAATGGTTTTGCCACCGTCCAGAATGATGCGCAGCGAAGCGGCGGCTTCCTGGGCTTTTGCAGCGTGGGCCTCGAACAGGTCGAAAAACTTTTCTTCTTTGGGCATCAAATTTTTAATGAAGTGAAACACGTAAGAACCTCGCCGCTGAAACTTGAGAATAAATCCCGTTTAACCCAGCCGGGTATCAAAGCAAATGAGAGTCTTGGCGATGTTCACAGCTTCCGGAACGTCAAATAGGCTGGTGTACGCCCTTCGCGTAAGGCTTTGGCCTCATAACGGGTTTCAGTCCAGTTCTCGTAAGGCTGAGCCGGGTCACCCTCTTCCATAAAGCCTTTGTGTTCAGCGATATGCGCGCGTGTCCAATCAATATAATCCGGAATGTCGCTGGCAAACAGGAACATGCCGTCGTCCTTCAGCACGCGGTAAAAATGCGCGAGATTAACCGCGTTGACAAAGCGCCGCTTTTTCTGCCGTTCCTTGGGCCACGGGTCGGGATATGGCAGGTAGATCCGCTCAAAGCTTTTGTCGGGTAAAGCTTCCAACAGCACACGCGCATCGCCATAGTGAATGCACAGGTTCTTGACGCCGCGTTCCTCCACATGGGCCAGCGCTTTGGCTACGCCATTCAGGAATGCCTCAGCTCCCATCAGGCTCACATCAGGGTTGCAGGCGGCTTGGTGTACGACGTGCTCACCTCCACCAAATCCAATTTCCAGCCAGCGCCGCTCTCCCATTTTGGCAAGCGGCGCAGCCACATCAACAGCGATCGGCGGTAACAATTCCTCCATCAACCCAACATGATGACGGCGCAGGGGTTTCCCCTTGCGCCGCCCATAGAATTGATGCTTGGGAATAAAGTCTGTCACTTCACCGCTGCTTTAAGTTCTTTCACAAGATCAGTCTTTTCCCAAGAGAAGCCGCCATCCTTGGTGGGCTTGCGGCCAAAGTGACCGTAAGACGAGGTGCGGGCATAGATCGGCTTATTAAGATCGAGATGCTTGCGAATACCGCGTGGGCTGAGGTCCATGACCTTGCGCAAGCGCCTTTTCCAGCTTCTCTTCCTTCACTTTGCCGGTACCATGCGTATCCACATAAACCGACAGCGGTTGTGATACGCCAATGGCATAGGACAATTGAATGGTGCACTTTGAAGCGAGCTTTGCAGCCACAACATTCTTGGCCAGGTAACGCGCAGCATAAGCAGCAGAACGGTCAACCTTTGTTGGATCCTTGCCGGAGAATGCGCCACCACCATGGGGGGCGGCACCGCCGTAAGTGTCAACGATGATCTTGCGGCCTGTTAAACCACAATCGCCATCAGGGCCGCCAATGAAGAACTTGCCGGTGGGGTTCACGTGCCAAACCGTGTCCTTGGTGATCCAGCCTTTTGGCAGCGCCTTTTTCACGTAAGGCATCACCATTTTCTTGACGTCAGCCGACGTCATGTCTTCGTCCAAATGCTGGTGCGACACGACAATTTGCGTAGCGCCAACAGGCTTGCCGTTTTTATACTGTACTGTGACTTGTGATTTCGAGTCAGGACCAAGCCGCTTTTCACCGCCATGGCGGGCTTCCGCCAACAATTGCAAAATGCGCTGCGAATAATAAAGTGGCGCTGGCATCAGGTCCGGGGTTTCATCACAGGCATAACCAAACATGATGCCTTGGTCGCCGGCACCTTCATCCTTGTTGGCGGCTGTATCAACACCAACGGCAATGTCAGCGGACTGGGCATGCAACACGATTTCAACAACTGCATTTTTCCAGTGGAAGCCATCTTGCTCATAGCCAATGTCTTGAATGGCCTTGCGGGCGACGGCTTCAATCTTGTCTTTGGTTACAGATGAGGGGCCGCGCACTTCGCCGGCGATGACAACCTTGTTCGTGGTGACAAGCGTTTCGCAGGCCACACGCACGGCCCAAGGGTCCATGCCTTCAGCCAAGGCTTCGCGGAAATACAAGTCTACCACTTCGTCCGAAATCCGGTCACTCACCTTATCAGGATGGCCTTCAGAGACCGATTCACTCGTGAAAACAAAATTCTTGCGCGCCATAGTGTCAGATCTCCTGCTGCGTCAGTCCAAACAAGGACATAAAGAAAGCTTTATGTGTTTCGGCGCCGTTAATGGCAGGACTGCCACAAACGGTCAAGGGCCGATTGCATGGCAACCGGCCCTCTTGGACTTATAAAGGTCAGAAGCAATTATGTGTCGGAATCGACGATCAACTTGGCCAAGCCCACAATCAATTTGCGCTTGGTGGAATTGTCAGCTTCTTTGAAGGCCTTGGCCAACTGAACGCCTTCAGTTGTCATCAAGGCAGAGGTGAACTCATCGGTTGGTGTGCCTTCGCGCATCACAGAGTCACTTTCGCCGCCCGGCAGTCCTTCAAAGAAAAACTGCACCGGCACACCAAGCGTTTTGGCCGTATAGAACAAACGGCTGGCGCTGATGCGATTGGCACCTTTTTCATATTTCTGCACTTGTTGAAACGTAATGCCCAACAATTCGCCAAGTCTTTCTTGGCTCATGTTGATGAGCTGACGCCGCATGCGAATGCGGGAGCCAACATGAACGTCAATGTAATTAGGATCTCTTCTTGCCATGTTTTCCTCAGACTGTTGCCCCCAGCCTGTTTGCGGTTTCCCAGTTTAGCCCGTCCCCCCCGGATCGCGGCAATGACTTCACTGACTTTAAGTCTAGTACAACCGTTTAAGCGCGTCTTTTTCACAACGCAAATGAAAATAAGCTTTCAACCCCTTTCAACTCCTTTCAACTTTCGTCTGGTGATGATTCATGAGGCAAAGCAGGCCGAGCACCGCTCCCAACGCCGCAACCAGCAAGTCGCCCCATCGCGCAAACAAGGTCAATGGCGCCGCTGCCGGCAAATGCACTTCAATGGCATCTCGTGTCCCCAATTCAGTTTGCATCAAAATCCGCCCATAGGGGTCAATCATCGCGGAAATTCCAGTGTTGGCCGATCTTGCAATGGCAAGTCCCTGCTCCACAGCACGCATGCGCACTTGCGCCATATGTTGGTACGGACCAACCGACATGCCAAACCAACCATCATTGGTCACGTTCACAATCCAGTCGGGTCGCGGGGCGGTTGAAACCAATTGGTGAGAAAATATCACTTCATAGCAAATCAGCATGCCAGCCATGCCAGCACCCGGAATGGCCAGCGCACGGGGTCCAGTTCCCACTGAAAAACTCTCAGGGAGATTAACCACTTTGCGAAAACCCAAGGGTTCCAGCGCCCAGGCAAAAGGCAAATATTCCCCGCCCGGCACAAGCCTCCACTTGTCATAGCTATCGCGCACCTGCCCTGAGCTATCGATCATTTGAATGCTGGTAAAATATTTCTCGTCGCCGCTTGGTTCAACACTGCGCCGCAAGGCACCGGAAAGCAGCACTTGCTCAGGCTCCAGCAGGTCGGCGATGCGCGACAGCGCAATCTCACTTTCATCCAATAAAAATGAAACCGCAGACTCTGGCCAGATGATAACATCAGGTTTAGCTGATGAGGTGCTGAGATTCAAAAGATCTGAAAAAATTTCATCTGCATTTTCGCTGCGCCATTTGTCACTTTGTGAAGTGTTTGGCTGTACCAGTCGAATGAGCGGACCACGATCATCCGGCATAGGTGCCAATGCTAAGCGCCATTGCCCCCACATAAAAATAGCTGGCAGGGTGAGCAGCACCAGTGCGGCGACCACTCCGCGTTGCAGGATGAAAGCTCCTAAAGCCATACCCCAAAGCAATAATATGGCTGTTAGTCCCGTCATTCCCACAACACTGGCAAATTGCAGCACTGGCCCCATGCCATCCGCGATCAAGCCCGGGGCGGCCCAGGGAAATCCTGTAAACAGAAAACCGCGCAACCATTCTGCAACGGCCAGGCAGAGGGGTAAAGCGACCCACAAGGGCACGAGCTTGCGAAGGGCTCCAGCCGCCATGAAAGCCAAGCCCCAATAGCAGGCCATTAACAACGCGAGGCCACCCACTGCAAAAGGCATCATCCATAAATACTGGGCTGCATCGACAAGAAAGGCATAGCCAATCCAATGCAGGGCAAAACCAAAATAACCCAAGCCAAAGCCAAGGCCACGCAGGAAGCGCTCTTTAAGAGTGGCGTCGTAAAAATCCCGATTGAGGAACGTAATGCAGGTCAAGCCCAGCGCCGCGCACCATAACTGTGCCAGCGGGGGCAAAGCCAAGGCCAGCGCCAAGCCGCACACCGCGTGCAGTGAGAACCGCCGCCAAACGACCCAATTCATTTTCAACATCATGTTTACGACCGCCCGCCAATCTCCTGCATTGCTGTGCTTTGACCTGATTCATCGATCGTTTCCTATGGTGCCACTTTTAATTTGAAATAGAGCCAATTAGGGTTGATTTGTAACAGCAGCGCTTGGTAGTGGGAGCGCATTGAAGCCGAATTGAGAGAATCCACGAAAATCATGATAGTCCTCCATCAACCGGTGTCCGATGAAAACCGGACTGCGGCCCGGCAACACCTTGACGAAATTTTACAGCTTTTGGCAAAGCCCGGCGGCTTTGCAAAGCTGGGTCCCGTCCAGCGCAAGTTCATTTTAGGGTTGGTTCTTGCCGCCATTGTCCCTGTCGACAAGCGCATACGCAATATCGAACTTGAACGCCTGCAAGTGATGTTGAAAAGTGGCATTCAGATGGGAAGTTCTGTTGCCATGGAAAGCCTTGCCATGGCCGAAGGACAAACCGACCTTCACAACGTGGTTGAGACTCTTGCCAAAGCCTTACCCGATCTTTTGGGCATTGAAGATCGCTGCAACCTCATTGCCAATCTGTGGGAGCTGGCGTTGTGTGACAACGAACTGCACGACCAGGAAGAAAAAATGGTCTACAAAGTGGCTGATCTATCAGGCGTTCCCCGCAAGCGCGTTTCGGAATTGATGGCCCGCGTGTCAGCACGCAACGGATAGAGTTGTGTCAGCACGCAACGGATAGATTTGTGTCAGCACGCAACGGATAGGGTTGAGACCGGGGAAATTGAGAATTTCGTGACAGCAGCGCCTAAATTCCGCTAACCTCGTCTGCATGTTATCTTGTGATTTTTTAATTGTAGGTGCCGGCATCGCGGGGGCATCAGTTGCCGCTCATTTGGCGGAGCACCACTCCGTTATCATCGTCGATATGGAAGAGCGTGCAGGCTATCACACCACCAGCCGCTCAGCCGCAAGCTATGAACCGAATTACGGCCCGCCGCCAATCCTGGCATTTACGCGGGCCAGTGATGGTTTCTTTAAAAAACCACCAGCTGGATTTTCATCCGTACCGCTGCTCACACCGCGCGCCTCGTTGTTTTTTGAAGCCGAAGGGCAGGCGCACCACACAGCACACTTGCTGCAACATGCGGCGGAGTTGGCGGAAATTTCAGAAGCTGAGGCAACGCAATTATTTCCAGTTCTCAGAAACGGTTATGCCAAGCGCAGTTTCCTCGATCGCCACACCGCTGACATAGACGTTGATGCGCTACATCAGGGCTATCTCAGGCTTTTCAAATCCCGTGGCGGACAAATACTATTGAGCGCCGGATTGCAGGAGGCGGCGCGCAAAGGCAGTCGCTGGCAGGTGAAATGTGGCGCACACACTTGCGACGCCCACACCCTCATCAATGCGGCAGGAGCCTGGGGCGATGACGTTGCAAAACGCTGTGGTGCCAAGCCTGTGGGGCTAGTGCCCAAACGCCGTTCCATCGGGGTTGTGCCAATGGCTGCGGGAGTGGATTTTCAAGACTGGCCCATGGTCACCGATACAGGTGAAACATGGTATTCAAAACCACAGAGCGGCAAAATAATCGTATCTTCAGCTGATGCAACGCCCGTTGACCCTCACGATGCTTACGCCGACGACATGGCCATTGCTGAAGGCGTGGACCGTTTGATGACGGCCACCACTATCGAAGTAGAACGCCTTGACCACAATTGGGGCGGACTTCGCACATTCGCAGCAGATGGCAATCCCGTCATTGGTTTTGATCCGCATACGGACGGGTTTTTCTGGCTGGTGGGCCAAGGTGGCTATGGCATTCAATCTTGCCCTGCCTTGTCAGAAGCCGCAGCAGCCTTAGCACAGCGCCAAGCCATCGCACCGCAAGTCCTGGAATTAGGACTGAACCCCCGCGACATTCAACCGGATCGTTTTGAACATGTCTGAGATTACAATCGGTGAAGCATTGGTTACATTATTGGAAGCCTATGGTGTGGACACCATTTTTGGCATTCCCGGTGTACACAACATTGAAATGTATCGCGGGCTGCCGCGCTCCAAAATCAACCACATCCTGACACGCCACGAACAAGGTGCGGGCTTCATGGCAGATGGCTACGCAAGGGCAACGGGCAAGCCCGGCGTGTGCTTTACCATCACAGGACCAGGCCTTACCAACATCCTCACGCCGATGGGGCAAGCCTGGTCTGACTCGTCCAATATGTTGGTCATTTCATCGGCACTCGATATGGCAGATTCAGCCCAAGGCCGTGGCCGCTTGCATGAGATGCGTTCACAGTTACAGGCGGCACAAAGTGTGACAGCTCATGCCACGCGGGCTTATACGGCTGACGATATTGAAGATGCGGTGGCTCGCGCGTTTTCGCATTTTGCAACATCGCGTCCGCGCCCTGCCTATCTTGAAATTCCATTGGATCTGTTCAGCACGGCGGCGACAAAGATTTGGCAGGCCCAAACTTTTGCCGCAAGGCCCATGGCCTCGCCCGCACAGGTGTCTGACGCCGCCTCGATGTTGAAGAATTCAAAACGCCCCTTCATCATTCTGGGTGGTGGCGCATTGGACTGTGGCGCTGCAGCCAAGCGGATTTCAGAGGCCATTGGCGCACCCGTTTTGACGACCACGGCAGGCAAGGGTGCTGTTCCAGCCAACCACAAAAATGTCTGGGGCTATGTGCTGGGTTATCCTGATGCACAGGCGCATTTACAGAATTCAGATTGCATTCTGGCGGTTGGGACTGAATTGTCAGAAACTGATTTTTGGGCTGGTTCCTATCGTTTGCATGCACCCATGATCCGCATCGATATAGATGCTGACACGCTGGCCCGCCCGCATCGGGCAACGCTTCCCATCTTGGCCGATGCCGCTTCAACATTATCAGCAATTGCCGAACATCTTTCAGGCGCAAAATCCAGCCACGCCACGCCACCCGAAACCCACGATGATCCATTACGACAAGTATTGCGCAAGGCTTTATCCGTCATCCGCGAGAGCTTGCCGGACAACACGGTGATTGCCTCAGACATGACGCAAATTGCCTATGCCGCGAACGATGTATTCCCTGTCTCCCACCCCCGCACGTGGCTGCACCCCGTTGGCTTTGGCACCTTGGGTTTTGCCCTGCCCGCTGCAATCGGTGCCAAGTTGGGCGTGGGGCAATCACCCGTTGCCGCCCTGGCTGGTGACTATGGCTTGCAATACACTCTCAATGAATTGGGAACGGCGGTTGAGCACAAATTACCCATTCCAATTCTGCTGTGGAACAATTCCTCGTTGGCGCAAATTCATGATGGCATGGTGCAGCAAGGCATTCAGCCCAACGCCGTGACTTTGCGCAATCCTGATTTTCAGGCGTTGGCCAAAGCTTATGGCGCCAACGCTGCCCGCCCGCAAAACCTAAGTGGCTTGTCCAAGGCCATTCAAGCAAGTTTGAAGGCTGATGGCCCCACCTTGATTGAAATGTCGGAAGCCATGGTTCGTGGCTGACCATGCCATTATTTTCGACGTCGATGGTGTGTTGCTGGAGCTGACCCGCGACGAAGAGGAAGTGTTCTTTCAAGCCCTCTCCAAATTCGTACCAACGGAAAACCTGTCGCGGGATTGGAACAGCTACGCCACACGCAACGACGAAGATATCATCACTGAAATTCTGGCGCGCAACGGCGTGCCTGAGAGTTTGAAAGCAGACGTGGTTCGCCACTATATTGAAACGCTGAAAGCCAGTGCTGTGCCTTCCACGGTAATAGAGGGTGCTCGGGAAATGTTGCGTGCTTTCCACGGCCAAGCTGAGTTAGGCATTGCCACAGCGAATTTGAGGGCAGCCGCACAGCACCGCTTGCAGCAGGTGCAACTTTGGCAGCCTGTGTCAACACTTCGCTTTTGGTGCGGAAGGTGGTGGTCACAAAACTGCAATTCTGGGCCGCGCTCTTGAGGCCCTGCAACGCCCTAAATCCAAGGTCATCTTTATCGGCGACAATTCAAATGATGTCGCGGCAGGGCTGTTCCACGGCGTTCATTTCATTGGCTTTTCAACCAACCGCATTCAACGCCAACGTCTTCGGGAAGCGGGCGCCCGCCACATTAGCCGCCACCATGCGGAAACCATCAATTTAATCCACACGCTTCTGACTTGACCCCACTGGCCTAAAATGTGAATCGTGATGTCTCAAAACGGAAGGCATCGCATTTTAATGAACGTCGCAGGCCACAGCCAATTCGCCCTCTTCAAAACCCGCCGTTTCCTGCCACTGTTCGTCACGCAATTTTTAAGCGCCTTCAACGACAACGCCTACCGTTTCGCCTTGGCCATCATGTTGCTGACGACACTTGGAAAGGAACAAGGTGGTCTGCTTAACACCATCTCGGCGGCCTTGTTCATTTTGCCCTATTTTCTGTTCTCCGCCTTTGCCGGCCAGCTTTCCGATAAATATGACAAGTCGCTGGTGGCCCGCCGCATCAAGTTTATCGAAATCGGTATCGTTGGCCTGTCAGTATTTGCGATCTACTACGGCAATGTGCCTTTGCAACAATTCTGTGTGTTTTTGGCGGGCACTCAATCGGCGTTCTTTGGCCCGATCAAATATTCAATCCTGCCGCAACACTTGGAAAAAGATGAGCTGCTGGGCGGCAATGGTCTTGTCGAAATGGGTACGTTTGTGTCCGTACTATTGGGCACGATTTTTGGCACCATCGCCATCAATTCAGCGGGCGGCAAGGAACTCGTCGCCGTCACCATGATTGTCATCGCCCTGTTCTCCTATTGGACGACACGCCAAATTCCACTGGCCCCTTCGGCCCAACCTGATTTGAAATTGAACTATAATATTTTCAGTGAAACGTGGAACGTCATCAGCATGGTGCGCCAACGGCCTGATGTGTTCCAAGCCATTCTTGGCGTGTCGTGGTTCTGGTTGCTGGGCGTGGTGTTTGTGACGCAAATTCCCTTGTTCACGTTGGACAGCCTGAAGGGCACCGAGTCCATCGCTACCATTATCTTTGCACTCTTTTCGGTATTCATCGGTGTGGGGTCCGTGTTCTGTAATACGTTGCTGAAAGGCACGGTCAGCGTCAAATACGTGCCACTGTCCTGCCTGCTCATGAGCGTCTTCATGATTGATCTCTATTTCGCAGGTGGCAGCGCGTCGCGCATCTCGCCCGATGGTCAGATTACCACATTGGGTGCGCTGCTATCTAGCTTCCATGGCCTGCGCGTATTGTTTGATTTGGCCGCCGTGGCATTTTTTTCAGGGCTTTATGTGGTGCCCTTGTTTGCAGTTATGCAAATGCGCACACCCTATTATCTCCGTGCACGGACGATTGGCGCCAACAACATCGTCAATGCCATTTTCATGATTGCTGCCACCGTTGCGTCAGGCGTATTGCTGTCATTGGGCTTTACGGCGCGAGGGCTTTTCCTGATGCTGGGTCTGGCCAATCTGCTGGCTGCGGCCTACATCATTCGCTTATTGCCCCATGATATTCTGGCCGCATCGGCGCGCTTCTTGTTTCGCTTTTTCTATCAGGTCGAAGTGAAAGGCTTGGAAAACTTGCAGGCAGCAGGCCGCAGGGCCTTGATCGTTTCCAACCATACGTCGCTGTTGGATGGACCATTGCTATCGGCCTTCCTGCCTGAAAAGGCCAGCTTCGCCATCAACACGCAAATGGCACAGAACTGGTGGGTGAAGCCCGCCTTTGCCCTGTTTGAACTTTGCCCCATGGACCCCGGCAACCCCATGTCGCTTCGTACCCTCGTGGGCGCATTAAAGCGCGGTAAGCGCGTGGTGATTTTTCCCGAAGGCCGTATTACCGTTACAGGTGGCTTGATGAAAATTTATGAAGGGCCAGGGGCCGTTGCCACCATGGCCAAAGCCAAGATCTTGCCCGTGCGCATCGATGGCGCTCAATATTCTCCCCTGTCGCGCCTCAAAGGCGTTTACCCGCGAAAGCTGTTTCCAAAAATCACGCTGACATTCCTGCCGCCTGTTTCGCCCGAAGCACCGGATCATTTGAAGGGCTCGGCGTTACGCGAATATCAAGCCGAAAAACTTTACACCGTGATGACCGACATGGTGTTCAAGTCATCCAATCTCGATCAAACCATTTGGCAAGCACTTCTGGATGTGAAAGCCGCCTATGGTGGCGGGCGCATCATTCTGGAGGATATTCAACGCAAGCCCATGAGCGTGAACAGGCTCATACTCGGCAGCTTTATTTTGGGCCGTAAACTGGCGCAACTTACCAACGGTCAGAAATATGTGGGGCTGCTATTGCCCAACGCGAATGCCGCCGTCGCTTCGATTTTCGGGCTCTATGCCTATGGCCGCATTCCCGCGATGTTGAATTTCTCGACAGGTGCGGTGAACATGCTGGCCGCTTGCACCGCATCTGAAGTACGCACCATCGTAACCTCGCGAAAATTCATTGAAGCGGGTGAGATGCAAGATGACATTGCCTTGCTCAGCAAGTCTTGCAAGATCATTTACCTCGAAGACATGCGCCAAATGGTCAGCAGCGTCGATAAGCTGCGCGGGCTGCTGCAGCGTGTGTTCACAAAAGCATCCCTCAAGGCTTGCGGCATGAATAGCGATCCCAATTCTCCGGCTGTGGTGTTGTTTACGTCCGGTTCCGAGGGCGTGCCGAAAGGCGTTGTGTTGTCTCACCGCAATGTGATTGCCAACAAGCACCAAATTTTGGCGCGCATCGCCATCATGCCCAATGACATTTTCTTTTGCGCCCTGCCAATCTTCCATGCTTTTGGATTTCTGGGCGGTGTCATGTTGCCCGCCACCACGGGCATGCGCTCTTTCCTGTACCCATCGCCACTGCATTACAAAATTGTGCCGGAGTTAGTTTACGACACCAACGCCACCATCCTGTTCTCGACGGATACATTCTTGAACGGCTATGCCCGCAACGCCCACCCTTACGACTTCTATAACGTCCGTTTGCTGGTGGGTGGGGCCGAGCGCGTCAAGCCGGAAACGCGCCAACTCTATATGGATCGTTTTGGCCTTCGCATCATCGAAGGTTATGGCGCCACGGAATGTGCACCCACGATTGCCGCAAACACCTTCATGCATTCCAGACCAGGAACCGTGGGCCGCATTTTTGACGGCATGCAGCACCGCCTTGAACCTGTTGAGGGAATTGCCGAGGGCGGGCGACTATGGATCAAAGGGCCCAATGTAATGTTAGGCTACTTACGCGCCGACAATCCGGGCGTGATCGAAGCCCCACCGGATGGCTGGTACGACACCGGCGACATCGTGACCATTGATGAACTGGGCTATGTCACCATTCAGGGCCGCGCCAAGCGCTTTTCCAAAATTGCAGGTGAAATGATTTCGCTCACCGCCATTGAAGCCAAGCTGGGCGAACTTTATCCGGAACAGGTCCACGCCGTGGTGGCAGCGCCGGACGCAAAAAAAGGCGAACAACTTGTGCTGTTCACCACTTTGGAAAAGCCCGACCGCAAGACCATTGCGGCAGGCTTAAAGGGCTTGGGTTGTTCAGAACTGATGATCCCAAAAACCATTGTTCAAGTGGAAGCCTTGCCTGTTTTGGGTTCAGGGAAGACTGACTATGTTTCTTTGAACAGGATGGGCTTGGAAAAAGTGGGGGCTTGAGGCTTGCTCCCATCTGGGACAAAAGCTATCTCCCCTCCTATGAAACTCGCATCCATCGCCACCCGCCTTGCCACCCTTGGTTCTGAAAAATGGGCTGTTCACATTGAAGGCAAACGCCGCAGAGCTGCGGGCGAGAAATTGATTTTTCTTTCCATTGGCGAGCCGGACTCCCCAGCTCCGCAAGCCCTGCTGGACCACACCCGCCAGCACATCAAGGCGGGCCGCTTGGGATACTCAACGGGTACCGGCGATATTGGCCTGACGCAAAGCCTTTCCCGTTTTTACACTAAGCAAACCGGGCGCTCCATTGGCACCAATCAATTCCTGTTTGTGCCGGGCACCCAAACCGGCCTTTCCCTCGCCTTTCTCGCCATTCTGGAATTTGGCGATGAAGTGCTGATGTTTGACCCCTATTACGCCACCTATGAAGCCGTGGTAACCGCACCCGGCGGCAAGCCCATTGCCGTGAAGCTGGACCCTGACCGTGGCTTCCACCCGGATTTAACGGCACTGGAAAAAGCTGTAACGCCGCGCACCAAGGCCATACTGCTAAATTCACCATCCAACCCCACGGGAGCGGTTTTCACGGCCGACGAAATTCGCGCCATTGGTGATATTGCCAAAAAACATGATCTGTGGATTGTCTCCGACGAAGTCTATGCCACGCTTACGCACGGCAGCCACTGCTTCACCTCGCCCTTCTTTTATCAAGACCTTGAAGAGCGCACCATTGTCGTATCATCGATTTCAAAATCCCACGCCGTGCCGGGTTTCCGCTGCGGCTGGATGGCGGGTTCGGCTGACTTTGTGGAGAAAGTCTTGCCGGTGTCCGAAACCATGTTGTTCGGCAGCCAGCCTTTTCTGGAAGATGCACTGTCGTTTGCCCTCGATAATGAGTTTGAAGAAATCAGCACCATGCGCAACGCCTATTGGGCCCGCGGCAAGGCATTGGTGGAAGGCTTGCAAGCGTCTAACCGCGTGAAAGCCCGAATGCCCGAAGGCGGCATGTTTGTGATGGTGGATGTGCGCGCGACTGGAATGTCCGGCGATGCCTTCGCCCGCAAGCTTTTGGCTGAGCAGGATGTTGTCACCATGCCCGGCGAAAGCTTTGGCGAAGCAGGTGCCGGCCATTTGCGTGTGGCCCTCACGGTGGATGAAGCCACCATTACGGAAGCGGCACGCCGCATTGTGAAAACCGCAGAGGCGGCATGAAATAGGATACTTGCGCGCGCAACAGGCTTCGTGATAGGAAATTCCCTATCATGGATCCCTTTCTTGCGGCGGTAGAAACCTATTTGAAGTCCTCCGGGCTGGATGCCACCACATTTGGCAAACAGGCGCTGGGTGATCCATCCTTCGTGTTTGACCTCCGCAAAGGCAGGTCCCCTTCTCTTCGTACCATCGAAAAGGTTCGCGCCGCCATGACCGCCACTCCCGCCCGCACCCTGGACGCCAAGACCATGACCCACCTCGACAAGCTGGAAGCCGAATCCATCCACATCATCCGCGAGGTGGCGGCTGAATGTGAAAAGCCCGTCATGCTCTATTCCATCGGCAAAGACTCTGCCGTCATGTTGCATCTCGCCCTCAAGGCGTTCTTTCCGTCAAAGCCACCCTTTCCGCTGATGCACGTCGACACCCGCTGGAAGTTCCGCGACATGTATAAATTGCGCGACACGACCGTGGCCAAGGACTGGTTGGAACTTCATCAGCCATATCAATCCTGAAGGCATTGCCAAGGACATCAACCCGTTTGACCATGGCTCGCAGCTCCACACCCACATCATGAAAACCGAGGGGCTAAAACAGGCGCTCGATAAATATGGCTTCGATGCCGCCTTTGGTGGCGCACGCCGCGATGAAGAAAAATCCCGCGCCAAGGAACGTATCTTTTCATTCCGCGATTCCAAGCATCGTTGGGATCCCAAGAACCAGCGCCCCGAATTGTGGAACACTTATAACGCCCGCAAGAACAAAGGTGAATCGATCCGCGTATTCCCGATCTCGAACTGGACAGAACTCGACGTCTGGCAATATATCCACCGCGAAAACATTGAG
Organism: uncultured Alphaproteobacteria bacterium; assembly: GCA_963840765.1. Classification (GTDB taxonomy): domain Bacteria; phylum Pseudomonadota; class Alphaproteobacteria; order Rhizobiales; family Aestuariivirgaceae; genus Aestuariivirga. The sequence continues at coordinate 26,771 of CAWJAE010000003.1, forward strand.
ATTGTGCCGCTGTATTTTGCAGCAGAGCGCCCGGTGGTTGAGCGCGACGGTCAGTTGATCATGGTCGATGATGACCGCATGCGCCTCAACCCCGGTGAAACACCTCAAATGAAAAAGGTGCGCTTCCGCACGCTGGGTTGTTATCCGCTTACAGGTGCCATTGAATCCAACGCCACAACGCTGCTCGACATTATCGAAGAAATGTTGGTGGCCACCTCCTCCGAACGCCAAGGCCGCGTGATCGACAAAGACGCCGCCGCATCGATGGAGAAGAAGAAGCAAGAGGGGTATTTCTAATGGCGCGTTTCGTTGAATATACTGGCGGTGACGTTGAAGGCTTCCTCGCCACGCAAGAAAACAAGGACCTACTGCGCTTCATCACCTGCGGCTCGGTGGATGATGGCAAATCAACCCTCATCGGGCGCTTGCTCTATGAATCGAAAATGCTGTTTGAAGACCAGCTCACAGCCCTAGAAGCTGACTCCAAAAAGCTGGGCACCCAAGGTGGCAACTTGGATTTTGCCTTGCTGGTGGATGGCCTTTCAGCCGAACGCGAACAGGGCATAACCATCGACGTGGCCTATCGTGCTTTCACCACATCGAAGCGCAAATTCATCGTGGCCGATACACCGGGCCATGAACAATATACCCGCAACATGGCAACAGGTGCTTCCACCGCTGACCTTGCGATTATTTTGATGGATGCGCGCAAAGGTGTTCTCACCCAAACCCGCCGCCACACATTTATCGCACATCTTCTCGGCATCAAACACCTCGTCGTCTGCGTCAACAAAATGGACCTCGTTGATTATTCGAAGGACGTGTTCGACAAGATCGAGGCTGATTATCGCGCCTTTGCCGCCACGTTGGGAGCCAGCAACATCACGCTGATTCCAGCCTCCGCCTTGAAAGGCGATAATATCATTGACCGTTCGCCCGCCATGCCTTGGTATCGCGGCGCCACATTGATGGCGCATCTTGAAACCGTGCCTGTTGGCAATGACGACAAAGACAAACCCTTCTTCCTGCCCGTGCAGTGGGTGAACCGCCCGCACCAGAATTTCCGTGGCTTCTCCGGCACCATTGCCTCCGGCATCATCAAGCCCGGCGATGCCGTGCGCGCCTTGCCATCAGGCAAAACTTCAACCGTAGAACGCCTCGTCACCTATGACGGCGACCTCACCGAAGCCTCTGCAGCGCAGGCCATTACCCTGACGCTGAAAGACGAAATCGACATCAGCCGGGGCGATGTGATTTGTGCCGCACAATCACCAGCCGAAGTTTCTGACCAATTTGAAGTGCAGATTTTATGGATGGACGCCGAGGCCATGTTGCCGGGCCGCCCCTATCTCATCAAGGCTGGTACGCGCACGATTCCAGGTTCCGTTGATAAAATCAAACACAAGATCAACGTCAACACGCTGGAAAAAGCAGCGACCGAAACGTTGAGCTTGAATGAAATCGGCGTGTGCAATCTTGAACTGGACACCGCAATCGCTTTTGCTCCGTACAAGGACAATAAAGCGCTGGGCTCCTTCATCATCATTGATCGCTTCAGTAACAACACGGTGGGCATGGGGCTCATTAACTTCGCCCTGCGCCGTGCTGCCAACATTCATTGGCAAGCAACCGACGTGAACAAGGAATCGCGCGGCGGCCTGTTGAAGCAAAAGCCAACAGTGCTTTGGTTCACAGGTCTTTCAGGTGCGGGCAAATCCACCATTGCCAACCTCGTGGAAAAGAAGCTCTTCGCCCAAGGCCAGCTGACTTATTTGCTGGATGGCGACAACGTGCGCCATGGCCTTAACCGTGACTTAGGTTTCACCGATCAAGACCGCGTCGAAAACATCCGTCGTGTATCTGAAGTCGCGAAGCTGATGGCAGATGCGGGCTTGATTGTGCTCGTCAGCTTCATCTCACCCTTCCGCGCCGAGCGCTTGATGGCACGCGAAATGATGGATGAAGGCGAGTTCATTGAAATTCACATCGACACGCCCTTGGTTGATGCCGAAAAGCGCGATGTGAAAGGCCTCTATGCCAAAGCGCGGCGCGGTGAATTAAAAAACTTCACGGGCATTTCGTCGCCCTATGAAGCACCGGAAAATCCGGAACTGCGCATCGACACCACAAGCCTAAACCCGGAAGCCGCAACAGAACTGGTGGTGGCGTGGCTCAGGCAAATGGGACGGCTAAAATAAAGTTTTAAGTGCGCATGGTGTTATCCAAAAAGTCTGCAACTTTTTGGCATCATGCGTTAGACCGACCAGCCGCCGTCAATATTAATGGCCTGGCCAGTGATGAAGCCACTTTCATCGCTGGCCAAGATAAACCACCAGTGCTGCAATCTCTTCCGGCACGCCCAGGCGGCCCATGGGTTGGCGCGCGATAAAGGCTTTGTGTGCGGCTTCATAATCACCCGTAGCGCGCATCCGGTCATGCAGCGAAGGTGTATCAACAGTGCCCGGGCAAATGGCGTTGACGCGAATGCCCTTGGTCAAATAATCCGCCGCCATGGCCTTGGTCATGCCAATGACGGCAGCTTTCGACGTGCCATAGAGAAAGCGATTGGGCACACCTTTAACGGAAGACGCCAGCGACGCCATGTTGATGACCGATGCTTTGCCCTTGGCAAGCCAACCCGGTGTAAAGGCCCGCATCATGCGGTAATGCGCGCGCACATTAAGCTCGAAGGCAAAATCCCAATCCTTGTCGACAACGTCCAGAATTGTGCCCGCATGAACATAGCCGGAGCAATTAAACAGAATATCAGGTGTATCAATTTTGGCGGCTACGGCATCCACGTCAGCTTGCTTGGTCACGTCCAAAATCATGGTGGTAATCGCCGGATTTTCGTTGCCCAAGACTTCAAGTGCCGCGGCATTGATGTCGGTTGCCACAACGCTGGCACCTTCCGCCACCATAGCCAAAACCGTGGCGCGGCCAATGCCCTGTGCTGCCGAAGTGACCACTGCTAATTTGCCTTGTAACCGTCCCGTCATCGCCTGCTCCTGTTGGTGCGCCAGCAATGGCCGCAAACTGATATATCAGTCAAGACGCAAAGCTTGAAATAAAAACGCCGGGAACAAGTCCCGGCGTTTGTCTTGAACCAAATGCCCCCGCGTCAGTTCAAGACGGTGTATGAAATTTTAGATACGCCCGATTTCGTCAAGCCGATGACCTTGGCGGCACCCAGGCTCAAATCAATGACGCGCCCCCGAATAAACGGCCCGCGATCATTGATGCGCACCACCACAGATTTGCCATTACGCAAATTGGTGACCCGCACTTTGGTGCCGAACTTCAATTTACGATGCGCTGCCGTCATACCATGTGGATTAAAGCGTTCACCATTGGCCGTGAGGCGGCCCGACTTGTAATAGGACGCCATGCCGACAACGCCGGCTTCTGCCGACATCGGCAACGCCATAAATGCCGCCACTGCAGCTACAATAATTCTCTTCATAACATACCCCTTCGTATTGCAGCGCAACATAGTTCCCTATGGGGCGAGAATAAGGCAAGATCAACCCCACAATGCCGCAGCTTCTTCATCCTGATGCCCTTCGATTTGAAACGCTTGTCGATTCCTATTGGGAAGCCTCGGCTGATGCGCTTGATCTTGACGTCCCTTCATTGCGACAGGACGCGAAATGTGACGTTGCGATCATTGGCGGCGGTTATACCGGATTATCCGCTGCGATCGCATTGGCAGAACAAGGTGTTGACGTTTGCGTCTTGGAAGCGGGGGCCACTGGTTGGGGCGCATCAGGGCGTAACGGCGGCTTTGCCTGTATCGGATCGCATAAATTGGATTATGCGACAATGATCCGCAATTACGGGCTTGGGGCAACGCAAGCGTTTTTCAAGAACATGCAAGACAGCGTTGACTTGGTGGCAGACTACGCTGCGCGTTTTGCCATCGATATTCAAAAGTCCGGACAAGGTGAAGTGACGCTTGCACATTTGCCAAATCGCGTGGCCGAATTGAAAGATGAGCAAGAGCTGCTTGCATCGCACTTCGGGCACAAGACTGAAATGTTGTCGCAACACCAACTCAAAGATTTGGGGATGCACGGCCCTCGATTTTTTGGCGGTTTGCAAAGCCCGATTGGTTTTGGTTTGCACCCCCTGAATTACGTGCGGGGCTTGGCGCGGGCAGCGCGCAATGCCGGAGCTAAACTCTTTGTGCATTCACCCGTGGTGAAATGGGAACAAGTCGGCGCACAACATCATCTGTATACGGATCAAAACAAGTTTACGGCGAGCCGCGTGCTTGTGGCCACCAATGGTTACACACCAGAGGCCGTTTCACACGCGCACAAGGGACGGTTGTTGCCTGCTCTTTCGAGCATCATCGTGACCCGCCCTCTCACATCAGCAGAATTACAAGCGCAGGGCTGGACCAGCCACACCATGGCCTATGATTCCCGAAACCTGCTGCATTATTTCAGGCTCTTGCCGAACAATCGTTTTCTGTTTGGGGGCCGCGGCGGAACCGATGCATCCGATAAAGGAGCGGCACATTATCAGCCCATCATCACGCAAGCTTTCCGTACATTGTTTCCCGCCTGGTCCAAGGCCGAGATCACCCATTTCTGGCGTGGCCATGTCTGTTTGAGCTATGACCGCGTGCCCTATGTGGGGGCATTGGACGATGACAAGACCGTATGGACAGCACTTGCCTATCACGGCAACGGTGTTGCCATGGGCAGTTGGTGCGGGCGCGCCGTGGCCCGCATGATGCAAAACAAAACGGCGCCTGATGAGGTATCACCCGTCATCACGCGCCGCTTGGCAAAATTTCCACTGCCTGCTTTCCGACCATTTTACTTGAAAGGTGCGTACCTCTGGTATGGCTGGAAAGACAGCAATTGATTATTTCTTTTTGGCTTTTTTCGTCGCAACTTTCTTCACTACCTTTTTGGTTGGACGTGCGACTGTTTTGGCCTTCGCTGACTTTTTCAACACAGCAGCTTCCACCATGATCTCGACGTCATAGCCGGGTGCGGCAAGGCGTGGCGATTCGACTGTGGCGCGGGCAGGTGTGGCACCGGCTGGCACCCAAGCGTCCCATGCTTCATTCATCTGGGCAAAGCCATCCATATTGGTCAGCCAGATATTGCACTTAACGATATTGCTTTTGCTGGTGCCAGCTTTTTTCAAGGTCGCATCAATCTGCGAAAGAATATCTGCTGTTTGTTCCTTGAAGGATTTGCCCTTGGCCTCTTCAGCCACAAAGCCTGCGAGATAGGCCATGCCGTTATGGATGACGGCTTCACTCATGCGCTTGCCGGGGTTAATACGTTTTAGTGCCATTATTGCCTCCTGAAATTAAGTGTGCGCCTTTTAGGCAAAGCTTCGATCATGGGCAAGAACGGCGTTGAGTAAAACTTGTGTACCCGCACCACATTCGTCGAGGGTTGTGGATTCAGCCTCATTATGAGAAATGCCACCAAGGCACGGTACAAAAATCATCGTGGTGGGGGCCACGCGGTTGATGTAGGCAGCGTCATGGCCAGCACCCGAAGCCATCTCACGGCTGGAATAACCAGCCTGTTTGGCACCTTCTGCAACACACTGAATAAGTTCGGGTGCAAATTTCACCGCAGGCGAATTCCAAATACGCTTTTCTTCAAATTCAAGATTGAGTTCTGTCGCAATTGCCGGAAGTGCGGACTGATAGGCCACCTCCATCTTATCGAGAATCTTTTCATCCGGGTGCCGCAGATCTATGGTGAAAAACACTTCACCCGGCACCACATTGCGGGAGTTGGGGCGATTTTCAATCAAGCCAACTGAAGCGACCCCCGGCAAATGCGCCATGCCCACCTGATGAATGGCTTCAATCATCCGGGCTGCGCCCAGCAATGCATTTTTACGAAGCCCCATGGGTGTGGCCCCCGTGTGGGACTCCTGCCCCCTCACTGTCACCTCATACCAGCGCATGCCTTGAACGCCCGTGACGACGCCGATGACCTTTTCTTCTGCTTCCAGAATTGGGCCTTGTTCGATGTGCAATTCAAACATCGCAGAAAACTTGATGGCGCCCGCCTTGTGCCCGCCCTTATAGCCAATGCGCACCAGTTCATCACCAAGTTTAATGCCCTGACGGTCTTCGCGCCCATAGGCAAAGTCCGGTGTGAATACACCCGCATATACCCCCGAACACAGCATGGCCGGCGCAAACCGTGAGCCTTCCTCATTGGTCCAATTCACAATCATAAGGGGGGCATTGGACTCATAGCCCATATCATGCAGTGTACGGAGCACTTCCAGCGCGCCCAACACGCCCAGCACACCATCAAACTTGCCGCCGGTAGGTTGCGTGTCAAGATGTGAACCCATGGCAATTGGAAAAACATCACTGCGCTTACCGGGCCGTGTGGCGAACATATTGCCGACTTCATCGACCTGAACGATGCAACCCAATTTCTCGCATTCCGTCTTGAACCAGTCGCGCACCCGCTTGTCTTCGTCAGATAAAGTCAATCGTTTAATGCCACCTTTCGGTGTTCCGCCAAACTGTGCTGTTTCCATCAGCGAGTCCCAAAGGCGCTGCGGATTAATTGTCAAATTGCTGCTGGGCATCATGATGGCTCACTATAAAATAAAAATGCAAACTTCTGCCGCCAAACAGAACCTGTCAAGCGCCAGCCCTTGCAAAGCCCTGCAACGTTAGGTCATAGTGCGATTGGGAAAGTTCTTATGATGGACGCACCATAAGACGGAGGTTTGTATGCAAGCGATTTGGGATGGGGGGCTGGCGTGGACAGTTCCGTTGTTAGTGCACGTTGGCGCTCTGTGTTACTTGATTTGTTTCTTGTTCCGCGATCAATTGTGGCTGCGCATTTTCGCCGTATTGGGCGATTTACTTTACAGCGCCTACTATTTCACGGTTGCTGATTTGCCGTTGTGGAGCGCCATTATTTATTCGACACTTAATGTTGCTATCAATCTAGTGATGATTGCGATGATTGTGCAGGACCGACGCCAATTACCTTTGGATGACAATGATCTAAAACTATTTCAGAATTTTAAAGGCATGACGCCAGGTGATTTTCGTCGCCTGAGAAAAATTGGAACGTGGCACATAACCGATCGTGATCATGCCCTCACGCAAGAGGGTTTGGCGTTGCAGCATCTTTATTTTGTGGTGGAAGGCAATGTTGAAGTCAAGAAGGGCGACCGTAACGTTCCTGTAAAATCTGGATTGTTCATCGGTGAAGTTGCCTTTCTGAAAGACATTCCAGCTTCAGCTACGGTAACGGCAAAGCCCGGCACACAATATATCAGGTGGAGCCACCATGAACTCAGAAACATCGTATCTCGCCACGATAGCCTGAAGCAAAGCTTGAGTAGTTTGTTGAATGCTGATCTCGCAGTAAAAGTTGCTAATTCTTGAAACTACATGCGCGGCTTGATCTTAGCCAAATGTGGGGTCAGCAATGACAAATCCGCAGCACCCAGTCGCGATGCGGCATTAAGCTGGTGCCAATAGGGATAGATCAACGGCTGCAAACTCACGTTGTCCAACAAAGTGCGCTCTTCCGCCGTCAGCTCCAACGACGCTGCGGCCAAGGTATCTTTCAATTGCGCTTCATTGCGCGCACCCACAATGACAGAAGCCACACCCGGTCTGCCACTTAGCCATGAAAGTGCGACTTGGGCTGCGGATACGCCGCGTCCATCACCCACTTTCACGAGCGCGTCGATAATGTTGTAGAGGCGGTTTTCATCGCGAATGGGCGGTTCACCCCAGCCTTCAACGTGGCGCGACAATTGGGGTGGGGGTGCATCGCGGCGGAACTTACCCGACAGCAAACCGCCGGCAATCGGACTCCAGACTTGAATGCCAATGCCTTGGTCCAGCGCTATCGGCACCAGTTCATTTTCAGCATCGCGCGATTCAATGGTGTAGTGAATTTGCTGGCATATGAATTTTTCAAAGTTGTTTTTGTCCGCAGCCATCATGCATTTCATAATGTGCCAGCCTGAGAAATTCGAACAGCCAATGTAACGCACCTTGCCCTGCCGCACGAGGATATCGAGTGCCGCCATGGTTTCCTCAACCGGGGTTTGGCCATCCCATTCATGCAGGAAATAAAGATCGATGTGACTGCGGCCCAAGCGCTTCAAACTCGCCTCGCATTCATGGATAATGTGCCACCGCGAATTGCCCTGTTCATTGGGGCCTTTGCCCATGGGAAAGCGCACTTTGGTGCCGACCATTAGTTGATCTGAGCGACCGTGTAACGCCACACCCAATGCCTCCTCGGATTTTCCGGTGGTATAGGCATTGGCGGTGTCGAACATGTTGACACCGTGATCAACCGCGATATCAATCAAGCGGCTGGCCTCCTTGGGCCCTAGGCTGCCTGCCATGCCGAAAAATCCCTCGCCCGAAAAATTCATGGTGCCGAGTGTGTGCTGCGAAATTTTGAGACCCGAACGCCCCAACTGCCGATATTCCATGATGTAACCTCTTGCGTTGAAACCATATTTGGTCACGGAACAGACTATCGGTCAATCCGCCTTCAAGACTCAGGGGGTATGTCTTTCCAGGTCCAGATGAAGAACCAAAAACTGTAAACCCAAACCGCGATGGCAATCACAGTCCAGAATCCATCTTTCGCAATCATCAATTCAAAAATGGCCCAGATTGCGGTTGTCGCCACAATTGCTTGCCGACGCCATTTTGGTTTATAGAAGGGGTGATCGTGAACTCCGAATGCCATTGCTTAATCTCCGTTTCGATCAAGATAGGCCAACCGACGGCTAAAGCAAACCGCTGATTCTAAACTAGGAATAATTTGCTTGACACCGCGCGGTTAATCGTATAGAAAGCGATATAACGGCAGAGTTCCGGAAGAGCTTTTCCCGCAACTTTTGACAGGAGTGCAGCGATGCGAATGATCTGTCTTACAATCTTCAGTTTTCTGGTTTTATTCACCCCCGTTCGCGCCAGTGATTGCTTGGCCATGGCTGAAGGCTTGGCCCGTGTGCAGCCTGCATCCCTGCAAGTGGCCGCATTGACCGACCGCGAAGTACGCGTGAGCTATGTTGGCCACTCCACCTTTCGCATTGAAACCGCAGAAGGCATTGTGGTGGCGACCGACTATAATGGCAATGCGGGCGGCCCCACACCCGATGTGGTGACAATGAACCGCGCTCATTCCTCCCATTATACCAACAGTCCCGATCCCGCGATCAAGCATGTGTTGCGGGGCTGGGGCGAAGATGGCGCACCTGCAAAACATGATCTGGCGGTGGGTGACATGCGCATTCGCAATGTGACGACGGATATTCGCTTTGGCACAACTACACGCATTACCGATGGGAATTCGATTTTCATTTTTGAATCAGCCGGGCTCTGCATTGGTCATCTCGGCCACTTGCACCATGAATTGACGCCTGGGCACATTGGCTGGATCGGACGATTGGACGTTGTCATGGTGCCGGTGGATGGCCGCATGACCATGCCCCATGAAAACATGATGGGTGTGCTGAAAGAGGTCAAAGCAGCCGTGATCATCCCCATGCATATTTTTGGGCCGAACACGCTGGATTCTTTTTTGAGTGAAGCCCGCAAGAGTTTTGCGGTCAGCTATCTGGAAGAGCGCACGTTGGTGCTATCGCCCCAAACACTGCCAACGACACCCACCGTCATGGTGATGCCGGGATACTAAAATTCAGTTGATGACGTGCTGCTCGCGGATGCGCGACATTAAGCGCTGAATATCGTCTTCCAGACAATTGAAGCGCACGGTCTTTAATCCGAATGGCCCATGCACCACTTTAACGCGGCGGCGGCCCGAATAATGTTGTGCAATTTTGACCTTCGCACCCTGCGAAAGCCAAAGGCAAACCTCGTTGATTTGTTGTTCTGTCATCTTGCGTCCCGGTATATCTCAGTCAGTTTGAACACTGATCTTGTAGACATGAGAATAGCTGACAGGGCTGGGCAATTGGTTAAAATTGCAACCAGATGCAATGCAATGCAATTTTGTGTCTAATGAGAGGTAAATGGAGCCCCCATCCACCCCCGGCCCCTCCTTGATAAGGAGGGGAGAAATGTGTGGCAGATTACTTCCTCTTTTATCGAGAGAGGAGAAGTGCGCGGTGATTATTTCTCCCCGCCCTTGAGGGCGGGGCTGGGGGCGGGTGTAAGCTTCACGCTCTGTCTTTCGAGTTTCTCAACGGCAAACCTCACATTTCCCAGTCCACCACCGTCACGCCATCAATTCCACCCACAGCCGCCGCCACGATCATGGCGCCCACTTTCTGATGTTCGGGATGAGGCAAATAGGCATCACGCGCCGCTGCATCGGCAAAGTCTAAAGTGAAGCCGTGAGTGTTGCCCCGTTGCAAACCTTCAGGGCTGCAGATCGGAGCCAGACTGAATATTGAGTATACCAGCGATCTTGCTCTGTAAGGAATTCAGCGCCGCGAAGATTTGGGGTACATCGGCATCGGGCTTGAAACATACCAACACAATATGGCGGATGGTCATGGTGTAACCTCAATCCGCTGAACACCTTTGGGCTGGGTCACACCTTTCCATATCGCATTTGCCACATGGGCGGGGGCGTTAGGTTGGCGGGGGATGAAGTCTCCGTCGCCGGCTTTGGCGCGCATGTCGCCTTGTTCCCAAGCAACATTTCCGCGTGAGATGACGGTGCGCGGTGCGCCTGTGCAATTGAAGCCTTCGAACACGTTATATTCCGTGCGCGAAATTTGCTTTTTCGCCGTAATGGTTTTGTGGGCGGATGGATCCCAGATCACCAAGTCAGCATCAGCGCCCGCCCTGACAACACCTTTGCGCGGATACATGTTGAGGATGCGCGCGATATTGGTGGAGGTGACGGCAACGAATTCTTCTTTCGTCAGGCGGCCTGTGTTGACACCGGACGTCCACAGCACCGGCATGCGGTCTTCAAGGCCGCCTGTGCCGTTTGGAATTTGCGTGAAGTTTTTAGCCCCCATGCGCTTTTGTTGAAGCGTGAAAGTGGCGTGGTCGGTTGCCACAACGGACAGTGTACCTGACTGCAAGCCCGCCCACAGCGAGTCTTGATGTTTCTTGTTGCGGAAGGGTGGCGACATGACGCGGCAGGCCGCATAGTCCCAATCCTTGTTTTGATATTCGCTGTCGTCCAGCACCAGATATTGCGCAAGGGGTTCTCCATAAACCCGCTGGCCTGCCATTTTGGCGCGGCGAATGGCTTCATGGGTTTGCTCGCAACTGACATGCACAATGTACAAGGGTGTGCCCGCCATATCGGCAATCATGATGGCGCGGTTGGCGGCTTCACCTTCAACTTCCGGCGGGCGCGAATAAGAATGACCCTCAGGACCTGTAACGCCACGCGCCAATAAATCAGCCTGCATGCGCGCCACCACATCACCATTTTCCGCGTGGACCAAAGGCAGCGCACCCAACTGTGCGCAGCGCTTGAAGGAATTATAAAGCTCATCGTCATTGACCATGAGCGCACCCTTGTAAGCCATGAAGTGCTTGAAGGTGTTGATGCCGTAGGTTTTGACAACCGTTTCCATTTCATCATGGATCATTGGCGACCACTGGGTGACGGCCATATGGAAGGAATAATCCGCCGCTGCTTTTTCGCCCTTGTGCCGCCAAGCTTGATAGGCCTTGAGCATGGACTCGCCGGGTGCAGGCAAACAAAAATCCACCACCATGGTGGTGCCGCCTGAAAGCCCCGCCATGGTGCCGCTTTCATAGTCATCAGCCGTCGTGGTGCCCATAAAGGGCATGTCCAAATGCGTGTGCGGATCAATGCCACCGGGCATGACGTAACAGCCGCCTGCGTCGATCACGGTTTTGCCGGAAAGCCCTTGCCCCACAGCGATGATCTTGCCGTCTTCAATCAATACATCGGCACGTTCCGAAAGATCAGCATTCACAACGGTGCCGCCGCGGATGAGGGTGGTGGTCATGATTTTGCTCCGTATACTGAATTTAGGAAAATCCCCAGCCCAGCCCCTCCCCGCCGAGCGGGGAGAGTTTTGTTCTGGGGTGGGGTCTCGTTCGTTACATGCCCTTGGCCATGTCGGTGACAACGGACGACCATGCGCCTGTAGGTGCCTTGGTGATGACCGGTGCTTCACCGCCCGATGACAGCAGTGTTGCCACGGTGCGATCAGCAGCGGCCACATCCAATGAGCCATCAGAGCCTTCGGTGAGCTTCGAGATTTCACCCATCATGCGCTTCTGGTGATCAATGGCGGCAGCACCAGTGGCATCTGCGTCCACAACAATTTGTGCGGCTTCATCATTGTTGGCACGGGCATAGTCCCAGCCCTTCATCGAGGCTTTGACGAACATCGACATGGTGTGAACAAAAGCTGGATCCTTCAGCTTGTCTTCCATCACGTAAAGTCCGTCTTCCAGCGTGGCCACACCTTGGTCTTCATATTTGAAGGTCACGAGTTGGTCGGCTGCAATGCCTGCATCAATCACCTGCCAATATTCATTATAGGTCATGGTCGAAACGCAATCGGCTTGCTTTTGAATAAGCGGGTCAACATTGAAACCTTGCTTGATAACTTTGACGCCACCTGCCGAACCATCGGTTTTGTAGCCAAGTTTCGACATCCAGCTCATGAAGGGATATTCATTGCCAAAGAACCACACGCCCAAGGTCTTGTCCTTGAAATCTTCTGGTGCCTTAATGCCGGTTTCAGCACGGCAGGTCAGCATCATGCCGGACTTCTTGAAGGGCTGAGCAATATTGACAACGGCTTGGCCTTTTTCGCGTGTCGCAAGTGCAGATGGCATCCAGTCGACAACCACGTCAGCCCCGCCACCGGCGAGCACTTGTTGTGGGTTGATGTCAGGTCCACCTGGCTTGATTTCAACTTCAAGCCCGGCTTCCTTATAAAAGCCTTTGGCTTGTGCAACCATGTAACCCGCAAACTGGGCTTGCGTGACCCACTTCAATTGCAGTGTTACTTTTTCAGCTTGTGCCAAGCCGGAAGTGGCGAGCAAAGCTGTGGCAGCGGCGGCAGCCATCAGGTATTTTTTCATGCGTAGTCTCCCTTGTTAAGTGTCCAAATTTACGCCCTACGTTCTGTAGGACGGATGCCAGAAAGTGATTTTGCGCTCGGTTAAAACGAGTAGTCCATAAAACAGCGACCCCGTAACGGCGGCCACTGCAATTTCCGCCCACACCAGGTCCAAGCTTTGACTGCCGGAACCCGTCTGGATGCGAAAGCCCATGCCCGCAATCCGCGTTCCAAAAAACTCCGCTACGATGGCACCGATCATGGCCAGTGTCGAATTGATCTTGAGGGCATTGAAAATGAAAGGCATGGCAGCAGGAAGGCGCAACTGCATCAGCGACTGCCCCCAAGAGGCGCCATAGCTGCGCATCAAATCCCGCTCCAGATGTGAAGAGGCTTCAAGCCCCGCCAGCGCGTTGATGAGCATGGGAAAGAAAGTCATGATTACCACAACGGCAATGTTGGGTGCCACGCCAACGCCAAACCACATCACCATGATGGGGGCAACGCCAACCAGCGGCAGCACTGAAAAGAAATTGCCGACGGGCAATAAGCCACGCTTTAGAAAATCAAACCGGTCACACAGCAAGGCAACACCAAGGCCCGCACCACAACCAATCAACCAACCGGGAATGACGGCTTGTACAACCGTCATGAAAAAATCCAGCGTGAGGGTTGGGATTTCGCCGGCAAAGCGCGCAGCAATCACTGAGGGTGCTGGCAGCAGAATGGGCGAGATCGGAATCATCCGGCAAGCCACTTCCCAGAGCAGCAACAATGCCACGCCCAGCAGTGCCGGAGCCAGTACATCACGCAAGCTTTTCATGATGGCTTCACTCCCATGCGAAGCTGGGTTTTGCGTTCGGCAAAGCCCACGAACCACACCAACAGGGCCGCCATGACGGAAGCCGCAACCAGTGCACTCCAGATCATCAAGGTCAGGCCATTATAGGAGCCGACCAACAAGCGTGCCCCTATCCCCGCCACGGCACCCGTTGGCAATTCACCCACAATTGCACCTGTGAGTGCGATGGCAATGGCCACTTTCAAGGATGAAAACAGATAAGGCACGGAAGCCGGCAAACGCAGCTTCCATAAAATTTCCGACGTCGTTGCATTGTAGGTGCGCATCAAATCGCGGTGGATCATATCAGGCGATGTCAGACCTTTGACCATGCCGATGGTGACGGGAAAAAAGCAGAGATACATTGAGATCAGAGATTTCGGTAAAAGTCCGGTCAGACCCATCGAGCCCAGCACCACGATGATCATTGGGGCAATTGCCAGAATGGGAATGGTCTGCGAGGCGATGATCCACGGCATCAAGGCCTTAGAAAGGATCTTGGAATGCACAATCAAAATCGCGAGGCCAACGCCCAGCGCCACGCCCAGCACAAATCCGAGAAGGGTTGAGGATAGTGTAATCCAGCAATGAAACAGCAGTGACCGCGGCTTCCACGGTGCAACGGTAAACAGCGAGGTCCACAATTCCCCGATGATCTGATGCGGTGCCGGAATGACGGGCCGTGTGTGGTTCCACGACTCTTTCAACACGGCAGCAACACCACCACCCGCTGCATTGATTTTTGCTTCAGCGACGACGGCATTCAAAGGAATGCAGGCCCCATACCAGACCACCAGCAGCACAAGGCAAACAGTCAGAACCGGTACAAGGTTACTACGGCTAGTCTTCATAACTATGCCCTGCCCGCAAGCCTTCGCGCACGCGCTGCGCCACCTTCAGAAATTCAGGCGTCTCCCGAATGTCCAAAGTGCGGTTGCGCGGAAAATGCGTCTCGATCACGTCAATGATGCGGCCCGGGCGCGGACTCATGACCACGATCTTTGTAGATAAAAATACCGCTTCCGGAATCGAATGGGTGACGAACACCACGGTCTTTTTTGTGCGGTCCCAAAGTTCCAGCAATTGTTGATTGAGCTTGTCGCGGACAATTTCATCCAGTGCGCCGAAGGGTTCATCCATCAGCAGCAGTTGAGGGTCAAATGCCAGCGCCCGCGCGATTGACACCCGTTGCTGCATGCCGCCGGACAATTGCCAGGGAAATTTCTGCTCAAAGCCATTCAGGTTTACGAGTTCCAGATTGCGCTGCACCCGTGCTGCCGCATCGGGCATTCCCATGATTTCAAGTGGGAGCGCCACATTGCGCGCAACACTCCGCCACGGAAACAGGCCTGGCGCTTGAAACACATAGCCATAGGCCCGCGCCAAACGTGCCGCCGCAGGCGACATGCCGTTGACGTGCAAATTGCCTCCCGTGGCCTGCTCCAAATCGGCAATGACGCGCAACAAGGTGGTTTTGCCACAACCCGAAGGACCAATGAAAGAAACGAACTCGCCATCTTCAACCTTGAGGTTTACACCCGAAAGCGCATAAACGGGCCCGTCAGCCGTGCTGAAGGTCAGACTCACATCCCTGGCATCAATCACAGCCGCCAATGCCAACTCCCTTAGATCAACCAGACTTTTGACAAAATCGTCAAATGTCTGGAAAGTTGATCGAAAATATAAACCTGAAGCGATTTTGACTTTTCCAAGAAAAGTCAAAACGCCGTGGTGTTTTTCTTCGTTATACGAAACGCTATCGTCTCTTGACCATTTGATCAAGAATTATAAGGATAGGCAATGCCCAAAAAGTCAGCACCTGTGGTCCAGAAAACCCGCATTCAGAACCAGAACGAGGCATTGATCCTCGATGCGGCGCTGGAGGTGTTTTCGGCCTATGGCTTTCGTGGCACCACGGTGGATCAAATTGCGGCAAAGTGCGGATTGTCGAAGCCCAATTTGCTCTATTACTTTAAGCGCAAGGAAGACATTTATACTGCCGTTTTGCGCCGTACTTTGAGCCTGTGGCTTGCCCCTTTACAGGCGCTGGATGCCGAGAAAGACCCGATTGAAGAATTGACGCGCTATATTTCAGCCAAGCTGGATTTGACCTTCGAACGGCCGGAGGCCTCCAAACTTTTTGCCAATGAAATTTTACATGGTGCACCCCATGTCGCTATATTTTTGAAGGGCCCGCTGAAAGAACTGGTTGCAGCCAAGGCAGGCGTCATCAAAACCTGGATCGCTGCGGGAAAAATTCGTAATGTCGAGGCCGAACATTTGATTTTTGCCATCTGGTCGGTGACACAACACTATGCAGATTTCGCCGTACAGGTAGAGGCGGTGATGGGCGGCAAACCCAACCCGGCAAAAGTTAAAGCTGCCGTGCTGGATTTGCTATTGGGTGGTGTGAAATTGGAAAATGAAAAGCCATGATCACACGTCCCATTCGTAAAGCCGTATTTCCAGTTGCCGGTCTTGGCACAAGGTTCTTGCCCGCCACCAAGGCGATGCCCAAGGAAATGTTGACGGTGGTGGACCGCCCCCTGATCCAGATCGTGGTGGATGAAGCCCGCGAGGCTGGCATTGAACATTTGATCTTTGTGACGGGCCGCAACAAGTCGGTCATTGAAGACCATTTCGACAAGCAATATGAACTGGAATCAACGCTGCGGAAGCGCGGCAAGTCGATTGAACTGGAACTGCTGGAAATGGATTTGCCGGGTGCGGGCCAAACCAGCTTCACCCGCCAGCAGGAACCTTTGGGGTTGGGCCACGCCATTTGGTGCGCCAGAAACCTGGTGGGCGATGAACCCTTTGCCGTGCTGCTGCCTGACATGATCATGAAAGCGGAACCCGGCTGCCTGAAGCAGATGGTCGATGTCTACCATGAACGCGGTGGCGGCAATGTGCTGGCGGTTGAGGAAACCGCTTGGGAACACGTGCACCGCTACGGCATCGTTTCGCCAAAGGACTGGCAGGACAACCACTTCATGATTGACGGCATGGTGGAAAAGCCAAAGCGCGAAGCCGCCCCCTCCAACCTCATCATCTCCGGTCGCTACATCTTGCAACCCGAAATCTTCGCCGAGATTGAAAAGCAGGAGCCGGGTTCCGGTGGTGAAATCCAGATCACCGACGCCATGATCCGCCTGATGGCAACCCAGCCCTTCCACGGCCTGAAATACAACGGCGTCACCTATGATTGCGGCGACAAGATCGGCTTTCTCTCCGCCAATGTGGCTTTTGCTCTCGAACATGAGGGAATCGGCGTGGAATTTCGCGCGGTGCTAGAAGGCCTCTTGAAATCAAAATAGAGCCGTGTCACACAATGCAACTGTGGGTTAAGCCGATTTGAGTGAAATTTCAGCACTTTGGCAATAACCCGTAAAGGTCACTGCGTTAGTTTGCGTTGCGTGGGCATATGACGGGGATCGCAGAATGGCGCTTATTGACGAGCAACGACAACAACTTTTTCTCGAACTCCTCAACAGGGCCCGCATGGACCCTGCCGCAGAAGCTGCACGCTATGGGGTGACTAACCTCAATAACGGCACAGAAGTTATCACCGCCGCACCAAAACAAGTTCTCGCGTACAACGCCAATTTGTTGCTGTCCGCCACGAACCATAACAACGACATGTTAACGGTGGATTTTTTCGATCATGACGGCTCCAACGGTTCTCAACTTGAAGATCGTATCGTCGCAGCGGGCTATACAGGCTGGAGTGGTGCTGGTGAAAACCTCGCATGGGTCGGGTCTTCGGTGGCACTGGACGTCAACGCCTCGGTGCTAACTTCCCACGGGAACTTGTTCAAGAGTGCGGGTCACCGCTCCAACATCTTGGAAGGTTTCTTTGAAGAGGTGGGCATTTCGGCAATCGTTGGTACAACCTACCAAGGCTCTGCCAATGTTTTGGTTACAACGGAAAACTTCGGTACGCGCTCTGGCACCGGCATTTTCATTACAGGTGTTCACTACACCGACACCAACAATGATGATTTTTATTCCATTGGTGAATCCAGTGCCGGCCGCACGGCACAAGTGTGGAGAAATGGTGCGATGTGGGGAACCACGGGCACCACAGCGGGTGCTGGTGGCTATCAGGCTCTGATTGGCATCAACAGCGGCCTTATTGAAATGGTATTTTCGGGTGGCGGACTGGCGACGGAAAAAGGTGTGAGCCTTAACGCAGGTGGTTCCAACATCAAGGTTGACCTCACGGATAACACCACCATTGAAACCAACGCATCAGCCACGTTGACGCGCGATTCCCAACATTTGACGCTGCTGTCGATTGAAAACGTGTCCGGCACCGGCAACGCGCTCAACAATACTATCAAAGGCAACAAAGGTAACAACACGCTGGACGGTGCAGGCGGCAACGACAACTTGCAAGGCGGCGACGGCACCGACACCTTGATTGGTGGCCTGGGCGACGACACCTTAAATGGTGGTGCAGGAACAGCAGACGTGGCCGTGTTTACCGATTCCATGGCGAACTACACTGTTACCCTTGCCAGTGGAATTTATACAATCACGGCAGCAGACGGCAGCATTGACACGGTGACGGGCGTTGAGAATTTCCAATTCTCGGACGGCACCCGGACTGCGGCACAATTGACCCTTTCAACAGGTCCCGTCGTGCGCAATGTCAGCCTGACAGCGAACACCGTGAGCCAGAATGAAGGCACGGGCGGCACAACTGTGTTTACCTACACAGTCACCTTGGACCAAGCCTCGACAACAACACAGAAAGTTGATTTTTCCGGCGGGCCATCACTTTTCAGTTCTACAGGTGAATCCGATTTCACGGGCGCTATTACGGGCACCATCACTTTCCTTGCGGGCGAAACCTCCAAGACGTTTCAGATTACTGCCATTGGAGATGCAACAGCAGAGAAGAATGAGTCATTCGTTGTGTTCCTGCAAAACCCAACATCGGGCTTGGCACTGGCAAATGCGCGCGTGCGCGGCACCCTCCTGAATGATGATATTGCACCCTTGACCACCATCAACGGCACGACCACGGGCGATGTGTTGCATGGTACGATTGGCGTGGACCAGATCAATGGTCTGAATGGCGACGACCTCATTCACAGCAGCACAGCTGCTGACGTGGTCAATGGTGGCAACGGCATCGACACCATGAGTTATAAGTCGTCAAATGGTGCGGTGACCGTCAATCTATCAACCAATAGCCATTCAGGTGGTCACGCTGCTGGTGACTCACTAACCGCAATTGAAAACATCGAAGGCTCTATATTAGGCGACGTGATTACCGGTTCGAGCATCGCCAACGCATTATTCGGCGGTGAAGGCGGCGACCAATTATTTGGCTTGCAAGGCAAAGACATTCTGGCGGGCGGGCGTGGCAGTGACGTGATCAATGGGGGCGATGGCGACGACGTTGCAAGCTACCGCACATCTGATGCGGGCGTATCCATCAATCTGGCCACAGGAGCCACTGCTGGTGGCGATGCTGCTGGTGATACGCTAAGCTTTATCGAAAGCCTCTATGGCTCCAACTTCAATGACGTGTTGACGGGCGACGCGAATAACAACCGCCTGTTCGGCTTTGACGGCAATGATATTCTGGAAGCGGGTGCTGGATACAATCACATCAACGGTGGCAATGGCGTTGACCAAGCGGTGTTGGCTGGCACAATCGACAGCTATACAATTTCACACAGCAGCGGTGTTTTCACATTGATCGCCGGTGACGGAAGCGCCAACACCATAACCAATGTTGAGTCTTTCAAATTCGACGATGGGACATTTACAACCCTGCAACTCTTGTCTTGAGTGAGGATTGGAGCGAAGCGTCACAAGCTCCAATAGGTCATGCCCTCCGGCAAGCTGCCCGGGGCGATGGCGGATTTCACATCAATGACAATGGCGTTGGTTGATTGCCGCTGCAACAATTCTGGCAGTTGCGCCAAAATTTCCGCATGGCTGACGGCGAGCACAACGGCATCCAGGTTTTTGAAGTCTGCGATGGGTGACAAGGCCAAGCCATATTCTTCATGGGCACCATGGGCATTGGCAAAGGGATCATGAACAATTGGCATGATACCGAATTCATTCAGTTCCTTGATGATGTCAGGCACTTTTGAATTGCGCAGATCGGGAACGTTTTCCTTGAAGGTCAAACCCAGCACGCCAACGCGCGCACCATTAACGGGCTTTCCGGCCTGCACCAGAAGCTTAATCAGCTTCGAAGCAATAAAGCGGCCCATATCATCATTGAGACGACGACCCGCCAGAATAACCTGTGGATGATAACCCAAGGCTTCAGCACATGACGTGAGATAATAGGGATCAACGCCAATGCAATGGCCGCCCACAAGCCCCGGCGTGAAGCGCAGGAAATTCCACTTGGTGCCTGCGGCATCCAGCACGTCCTTGGTGCGAATGTTCATGCGGTCAAGGATCATCGACAATTCATTCATCAAGGCAATGTTGATGTCGCGCTGGGTGTTTTCCAGAACCTTGGCGGCTTCCGCCACTTTGATTGACGTGGCTTCAAACAAACCCGCCTGAATGATGCTGCCGTAAACGGTGCGCAGCCGCACCAAAGTCGGTTCATCTTCAGCCGAAATAATCTTGGTAATGGTTTCCAGCCGGTGCTGCTTATCACCGGGGTTGATGCGCTCTGGTGAATAGCCCAGCTTAAAATCCGGGCCGCGCTTGAGGCCTGAATATTTCTCAAGCAAAGGGCCGCAGAAATCTTCTGTAACTCCAGGGTAAACCGTTGATTCGAACACCACCACGGCACCCTTGGTCAATACGGGTCCAATGATTTGGCAAGCGCTTTCAAGCGGCGACAAATCGGGCCGCCGGTCCTTGTCGATGGGGGTTGGCACGGTGACGATAAAAAATGTAGAGCCGCGTAATGCATCATTCTGGTCGCTGACGTTAAGACCACATGCCTTCAACACAGCTGGTTCAATTTCACCCGTCCAATCTTCACCCGCTTGCAGACTCGCAACGCGGCGCTTTGAAATGTCAAAGCCTGTCGTTCCGGGAAACGCTTGCGCCAAGGCCACAGCAACCGGCAAGCCCACATAGCCTAAGCCAATGACAGCGATTTTTTCTTGCATTATCGAGCGATCCTTCACGCGTGGCCGTTCAGCCGATGTTGTTCCACATACCAAGGCATGGCAATTTTAACCCCAGCCTGCACACTGAATTGAGGGGCATAGCCCAGCAGTTGCTCGGCCTTGCCAATATCAGCTTGCGAATGCCGAACATCGCCTTTACGAAAATCCGCGTGCACGGGGTCGCGGGCGTAGTGTATTTGCAATTGCGAGAGTTCGCTTTTCAACATGCTGAACAATTCAAGCAGCGTGGTGCGATGACCGACAGCAACATTGTAAACTTCGCCCTGTGAATCAACCGGTGCCAAAGCCGCGCGAATGTTGGCTTGCACGGCATTATCGACAAAACAAAAATCACGGCTTGTTTTGCCATCACCATTGATGACGATGTCCTTGTCCTCGATCATTGCCGATGTCCACTTGGGGATGACAGCGGCATAGGCACCATTGGGGTCTTGCCTTGGGCCAAACACATTGAAGTAGCGAAGCCCCGTGGCGCGAAAGCCAAAACAGCGAAGATAATTCTTGGCGTAAAGTTCATTGACCAGCTTGGTCACGGCATAGGGCGACAAAGGTTCGCCAATGCGGTTTTCGATTTTTGGCAAGTTGGGTTCATTGCCATACGTGGAGCTTGAGGCGGCATAGACAAAGCTTTTGACCTCCGCCAAGCGTGCGGCATCCAGCACATTGAGGAAGCCTGAAATGTTGACTTCATTCGTGGCGACAGGATCAGCCAATGAACGTGGCACTGAGCCTAGGCCCGCTTGATGAAGTACATGTGCAACACCCGCCATGGCGCGGGCGCATGTGGCGCGGTCGCGAATATCACCTTCAACAAATTCCAACCGCGCTGCTGCGTCATTGCCCACGGAAGCTTTCACGGCTTCGATATTATGGCGAAAACCAGTAGCCAAATTATCGAGGGCGCGAACCTGTTGGCCGTCACGCAACAGCGTCTCGATGATGTTGGAACCAATAAAACCGGCAGCCCCGGTGACAAGCCACAATCCACCTGAATATGCATATGACGTGTTTTGCAAAACTGCTTTTCCCCTAAGCTTGCGCTGCCGCCAGAACTTTGGCGAGCGCGTCCCTGCTAAGGCCGATCTCGCGTTCCGTCAATGTGGGGTGCACCAGCAACATCACGCTGGTGTCGCCCAGTTCCATGGCGTTGGGCAGGCGTTGCACCGGCTGAAAGCCCGTACCGTCAAAAGCTATTTCCCGGTAAACTTCAGAGCACGAACCTTGAAAGGCCGGAACACCTTCGGCCTGAATGGCGCTCACCACACGATCCCGCGTCCAACCCTCGGCCAGATTTTCAGGTCTGAGATAAAAATAGAACTTATAATTCGCATGGGCACAATCGCCAGCTTCGGAGCTGTTGACAGAGGGATGGCGCGCCACACCGTTCGGCTGGGTGAAGGGTTCAAGTGCTGCCGAAAGCACAGCGGCATTGGTTTGACGCTTGGCACTCCATTCAGCCATACGCTTCAACTGAATGAGGCCGATGGCGGCCTGCATTTCCAACATGCGCCAATTGGTGCCGAAGCTTTCATGCAGCCATTGAAAACCCGGTGGGTGCTTGCGATGAAATTTTGCTTCATAGCTTTTACCGTGATCCTTGAACGACCACATGCGCGACCAGAGCGCGGCATCATTGCACGTCACCATGCCGCCCTCGCCACCCGTGGTCATGATTTTATCTTGGCAGAATGACCACGCCCCAACATGGCCAATCGAACCCACGGGCCGCCCCTTGTAACGCGCGCCATGGGCTTGGGCGCAATCTTCAATCACTTTCAAATCATGCTTGGCCGCCAGCGCCATGATGGGGTCCATGTCGCAGGGCCAACCCCCAAGGTGGACGGGAATGACAGCTTTGGTGTTGGGCGTGATAAGGGGAGCAATGGTTGCGGCAGAAATGTTGCCACTGTCACGGTCCACATCCGCGAAAACCGGAACCGCACCCGCATTCACCACGCAGGAAATGGAGGCGATAAAAGTGCGCGGCGTCACAATCACTTCATCCGTTGCTTGTCCGCCATTCACCGACCCAATGCCAAGCCCATGCAAAGCCAAGTCCAAGGCCAGCGTGCCATTGGACAAGGAAATAGCATGCGAAGTGGCCGCCCAAACCGCAAACGCCGCTTCAAATTCCCGGCACAAAGGCCCGGTCCAATAATTGACTTTGTTCGACAAAAGCACAGCCGAAACCGCATCAGCTTCTTCAACAGTAAAACTGGGCCAGGGGGAGAAGGAGGTGTTGAGCATTATTTGATTTTCACTCGCGCAGGGTTGCCCATGACGTTCATATTATCTTCAATATTGGACACGACAACAGCACCCGCACCTATCATAGCATTGCGACCGATGCGAATGCCTTCACGCACGACGGCCCCAATGCCGATCCAGCTTTCGTCACCAACCGTAACACCACCCGCCAGATGCGCGCCGGGCGACACATGCACGCCATTACCTAGCACACAATCGTGATCGACGGTGGCGGCAGTATTGATGATCGCCGCCTGCCCCAAAATCGTGTTCACACCAACCACAGCCATGGCCGCGACAAGACTCCCGGCACCAACTTGCGCCCGTGACGACACATAGGTTTTGGGATGAATAAGGGTGGGCAAAATATAACCGCGTTCCAGCAGCACTTTGACTTCAGCAAGACGTTCCGCGTTCACACCATTCCCGACAAAAACTTCCGTTTGTGAATCAAGTGGCGGCAAGTTGCGCCCTACCACAGGCCAGTCGAGATTGGATTTTTTATCGGGCCAAGCATCGTCAAGAAATTGAATCTTGTCATAACCTAGCAATGCGGCAACGTCGGCCACCACACGACCGTGCCCGCCAGCCCGAATAATGAAAAGCGAGCGTACCATCTATCGCTCCGCCGATCCACGAAATGGCGGCATCGTCGCATGACCGTCGTTGGAGATGCCTTTGCTTTGAAACACGGTCAACACCGTGCGCCACAGAATTTTGAGATCGAGCATGAAACTTTGGTTGTCCACATACCAAACATCAAGCGCGAACTTCTCGTCCCACGAAAGTGCATTGCGTCCATTAACCTGCGCCCATCCCGTAATACCGGGGCGCACGTCGTGGCGGCGCGCTTGAGTTGGGGAATACAAAGGCAAGTACGACATCAACAGCGGCCGCGGCCCCACCAGACTCATGTCGCCCTTGAAAACGTTCCAAAGCTCCGGCAATTCATCAAGGCTGGATGCACGCAAGAACTTGCCAAGCGATGTCAACCTTTGCGCATCGTCGAGCGGCTTGCCCTTGCTATCAACAGCATCGCGCATGGTCCTGAATTTCAGCATTTTAAAAGGTTGGCTTTTGAGTCCCGGACGAACTTGTCGAAACAAAAGTGGCGATCCCATGTTCGTGCGCACGATGACAGCCACAATCAGCAAGACGGGTGACAATACCACCAGCAGTCCTGCCGAAATCAGCATATCGAAAAAGCGCTTCACTCAATTCATCTCCATCGCAGGGAGCAAACCTGCCTTTAAAATTGTATCGCGGGCAACGGCCACAGCATCATATTTGGCAACAGCCATTCGCCGTGACTCTTCGCCCATTCGCGCACGCAATGCAACATCTTGGGCCAGCGTGACCATGGCATCGGCAAGTGCATCGACATTCCGAATTGGCACCAGAAACCCATTCGTCCCGTGAACGACCGTTTCACGACATCCCGGAGCATCGGTTGATATAATGGCCCGCCCCATGGCCATGCCTTCCAACACCGAGCGCGGCGTTCCTTCACGGTAGGACGGTAACACCACAGCACTTGCGGCAGAAATAAAAGGCCGCACATCTTGGGTTTCTCCCAAATACTCGAACCCCGCTGCTTGCCACGATACAATTTCCGGGGGCGCAATCGCATTGGGTGAAGGATCCATGGCGCCTAACAGTTGACACCGTGCGCCGGGAACAGCTTTGCAAACACGGGCGGCGGCGGCGGCATATTCGCGCACGCCTTTGTCCACCAACAGGCGCGCCATCATCAGGAATATCGGTGCAACGGGCAAAGGCGCTTGCGAAAATTCCTGCGTATTCACGCCCGATCCATTAACGACCGATGGCATAAGGTGCTTTGGCAGCAAGTTGAGTTTCGAGAATTCATCCCGGTCATCGGGGTTTTGAAAAATCACCCCTGTCGCACGGGACAATGCCAAACGGTAAAGTGTCTTCGACACCAGATTCGCCACGCGTCGTTTGAGCTCCGCGCCCGGAATAAAGGAATAACCTAATCCGGTGATCATGGCCGTGCGGTTCTTCACACCTGTGCACCAGCTTGCCAACATGCCATAAATAACGGGTTTGGAGGTGTAGGCGATGAGGGCATCAGGCTGTTCCTTGCGAAACAAATTCACCAAGGCCACAAAACTCTTGAAGTCCAGAAGCGGGTTCATGCCTGCTCTTGCAAAGGGTACGGCATGGTAAGTGACACCCATGGCTGCCAAGGTTGCACGTTGCTCTGGTGTTGCGGCCAAGGCTGCAACATGCACGTCATATCTGCCGGCCACCAATTGCTTGATCAGCGTGCCGCGAAAATTGACGAGTGATGCAGGTTCCGCCCCGAGAAGTATAACCTTTGCACGCGCCATGCGGGAGGAATCCAAATTCATTTTGCAGGCTGATACATATTAAATCAGCCTTGGTTTTCGAACTGAATCTATAGACCGATTTGCTTTTGCATTTCAAATCCGCAGATGATACTGACGTGACACAATTTTGAAAAAAGGCCAGACTTTGGGATTTTTGCTGATCAACTCCAAGCAAGCCATGCGCAATGTGGCCCGCAACATGTTGCGGCCGGGATATCTGCCAGAAATGTGCCGCAAGGTGGCAACCCGTCTGAAAGAACGCAACGCCGTTCGTGAAGGTGCCGCCGCCTCTGCCTGGTGCCGTGAAAACCCAACCGACGGTGAAGCCTGGGCCGAAAGCCTGGATGCCAAGCTGTGGGACGAAGCAAAAGCGATGCGCGACGAGCAAGAATTGCTCTGCAAGTCCCGCGTTGATTCGCTTGGGTTTCCTTTGGCGGGGGGTGGCTTTTACCCCATGCTGTATTTTCTCACACGCAAGTTCAAAAAATTAGAATCATTTGCTAGTGTGTAATGAATCTGCGCATAGATTTTAAATTTATTTCCTTTTTTTTCACACTTAATCAAATTGTAAAACTTCATGAAATTTGCAGCAATTTCTCCAACAATTTTTCGCATTTACGATGTTCGTCAATTGAGCAAGAACATGGGAGATGGTTTTATCCTTCGTGCAATCGAGCGCTTTGTGGGTCCAATAGATAAAAAATTGCTGGTTCCCTCACGTAAAAAACCCTCATTGCACAGCTTGAGAAATCTCAATGCAGTTTCAAAGGTGTTGCTGGCAGGGGCCAACCAATTGAACGATCATTTCTCGCCGTGGCCCGGCCTTTCGGCTGATGATGTGCGCAAAGCGTCCTATAGTTTTGTGCCCATGGGCGTTGGCATTTCCGGCAAAGAGGGTGGCGGCCTTGACCTGACGGCGGACGCCAAGGCCCGATTGATTGCCATGCATGAACGCATCGCGTTTTCGTCCTGGCGCTGCCAGCGCACGGTCGATGCGCTCGCAAAGGCCGTCCCCGAAATCAAAAATCAATTATTGATGACGTGCTGCCCTGTGGTTCTTGATACCAGCTTGCTTGACGGAAACAACATACGCAAGGAGAGCGCCACCATTGCCGCAACGGTGACGGAGCGTGACGATTTCTGGGAACGTGAGACTTCAATGCTCGATCGCATCGCGAAGGTTTATCCGAAGTCGCGCCGGATATTGGTGTTGCATCAGGATTTTGCCATTCTTCCAGCCAACCGGAAACATGGCGTGCTGTCAGAAATTATCAACAACCCCGCCCGCAAGCTGCGCAGCTATGCCAAAAAGCTGGGATATGAAATTCGGGTTTTGCGCAGCGCGGACGAAGGCATTGCTCTTTACAAGAATGACATCGACTTGCATTTTGGCAGCCGTTTGCATGCGCATTTGTTGATGATGAGTCTCAACAAATGGTCATTCCTGACCTATGTGGATGAGCGCATGGCCGGCATTGCCGAATGTCTGGGCTTTCCCTTGTGCAACCCCGGCCGCATTGACGATGAATTGGGCTTCGATTTTGAAGTCGTGCGCCGCAACGCCAAGCAACATGCCAAGACGATGCAGAAATTTGTCACCAGTCTGGCGTCCACCTGAACGGCTGGCAGCAGGGCATGCGCAGTTTGGTAACATTGATGTTTGCCATGGCACTGCGGATTGCCGCATCCCTGTGTTATCTGGGGCTCGTGGCGTTGATCACGATCACACAAGGTGCTGCACCAGCTGCTGAATTGGTTTATGTTTTCGCCGTGGCCTATGTCAGCTCCAATCTTGGGCGCTTCGGGGCGGACCAACAAATCGCCAAATCAGCACCACTGTTTCGAAACGGCCTTGGCGTCAAGGCGGGCAGCCTTGTACTCACCCATAGCCTTTTCGCAATCAGCCTCGTGCCCACATTGGCCGCTGCAATTCACGCCACGGCATCATCGATTGTAACGTCGGCATCAGGTGTTCAAATCGCGTCTCTGCCATTCTGGGTCATAACACTTGCAGCCGCCGGATTATCGCTCGGGCAAACCGCATCCGCCGCATGGCAGGCCGCAGGTAAACCATCGCTCTCGGTTGGGTTCTTTCCATTACTCAGCTATCTCGTGCTGGCAATTTTCATTTGGCTGGCACCGGAGCAAAATCATTTGGCCCTTGCTATGGCAAATCTCGCTGCAGGCGTGGTGGGCATTGTTTTGTTGTTTCTGACGGGAATGATTAAGCCCGCTTTTCCCCGTTTCAAATGGTTGCGCGGCAACAGCTATTTTTATGCCATGGGCGTGAGCTTCTATATCTCGGCGTGGTTGCCGTTCGTTTATCTGCCGGGGCTCTTGCCCGCCGCCAGCGTGGTGCTGCTCAATTTGGCAGTGCGCTTAACGGCAATCCAATCCCTGCCATCCAACGCCATCGCAGGGTATCTGATGCCGCAATTTGCCGTGCACGTGAAACAGCGCGAGCTTCACAAGATAACCCACACCATGCGCCAAGTCATCGGCATCACGTTTGCGTTCCAAGTGGTCTATGGTGTGGCCCTCGTCATCGCCCTTATCTATTTTCCGAAAGTCACAGGGCTGGATGTTCCGGGCTTGGCCCCCGTGCTGCTGATCTTGTCGCTGGGCCAAATGATCAACGGCCTCACAGGCCCCGTCGGCCCCGCACTGCTCATGCTCGGCCATCAACGCGCCATGGCAACCTATTCACTGATCGCCTGTTTTGCCGCGGCAATATTGGGGTATCTAGCGGTGGATTTTTTCGGTTCTATAGGATTCGCAATCGTTGCCGCTTTCTTTGTTTCGCTGCAGAATTTGATCTATATTTATTTGCTGATAACGTGGGCAAAAATAAACCCTTACAGGTCGAGCTAGAACGGTTCAATGAATTGGCATTTGGCAGATTTAGAAGTTTGAATTGATCGATAAAGTCTCATCAAGAAAGAACGAGCGCCACTTTGATTGATAGTTTTAAGCGTCAAATCGATATCCAAATACTCCGTGGATTGGCAGTAACACTTGTAGTGTTGTTTCATTGGGAGCTGCCATTTCTCAAAAGTGGCTTTCTCGGCGTTGATATATTTTTTGTAATCAGTGGATTTCTCATGGCGATTCTCTATCGCAATGCGGGAGCATCCAGCTTTCTGCTTCGGAGGGCGAAGCGGCTTTTGCCAGCTTATTTTGTGACCATCTCTGCGACACTGGTCGCGGCATACTGCATTGTCTTACCCGTTGATTTTAAACAAGTTACTGAGCAGACATTTTATGCCTCTATACTATCTTCAAATTTTGGCTTTTGGTTTCAAAATTCATATTTTGATAAAACGGCGTTCAAACCACTTCTCCATCTTTGGTCGCTGGGCGTCGAAATCCAGTTTTACTTCTTAGTCCCGATACTGTTTTACCTGCACAAAAAGTCCAAATGGACGCTGCCTATCATAGCGCTGACTTCCATTACGCTTTGTTTTATCATCATACATTTCAGTCCGAAAACGTCTTTTTTCCTGACTCCTTTTAGGATGTGGCAGTTTCTCATTGGCATCGGAGTAGCCCAACTGAAATTCAGATCTGCTCTTGCAAGTAACAAGCAGTTCCAAGTCAAGCCTCATTGGGGAATGTCTTTCTTTGTGATCCTGTTATTGATTCCCGCCCTGCCCGTAGATGGACAGTCGCTTCAAGCTTGGAATGGCCACCCAAGTCTCGCCGCACTATTGATCTCCCTGGCAACTGCAGGCGTCCTTTACTTTCAACTACCAGATATTTTTATGACATCGATGGTGGGACGCAGTTTTGAAAAGCTGGGGGACTGGTCATACTCAATTTATTTGGCTCATTTTCCAATAATTGTGCTTTACAACTATGTGCCTTTCGAAGGCACCAAACTAGCGATGGATCATTTTTACGATCTCGCATTCATCGCTTTGACAACAACGGTTTGCGCTGCGACTTTGTATTCTATGGTAGAGAAAAAACTTTCCCCATTTTTAGGGTTTGGTTCTGCGGCGGCGGGCCTGTCCATACTGATGCTTGCGTCTATTTTTTTGCCTCAGTTGCAATTTCTTCAATACCCGATTGAGGAACAGAATATTTTTTCGGCGTGGGAAGATCGCGCTGTGTACAGGTGTGGAAAGCTCTTTAGATTGACCAATATTGGAGAAGACTTCTGCACTCTGAATGAGCGCAAAGACTTGACTAGCAACGTGATGTTGCTGGGTGATAGTCATGCAGATGCCATAAAGACTGAATTTGCGCGCGTTGCGTCGACGAAAGATTCACGGGTGTTTTTTGCTGTTGACAACGATCCGTTGCTTTCGAAAGCGCGAAATCTGGAATGGCTGCAAAAGCAAGTTAAGTCGTTGGACATCAAAGTGGTCTATTTGCATTTTTCGCCAAAGAAAGATTTGATAGCTTTGGCAAGTTCCGTGCAAAAAGCGCTGGCAATTCATTCAGTAAAAACAATTTTGATTCTTCCTGTTCCAGTCTATAGCAGACACGTTCCTCAATCACTCTACGACAGAATTCACAGTAGCAGACCTTTGGCTGAGTATGATCTCGTTGAGTATCGAAAAATGCATGAAAAATTATATGCATTTTTGGAAGCTGAGAAGACAAGCGGTGTAAAATACATTGAAATCGCCAGCAGTCTTTGTGCGCCAAAATGCGCCGTCTTAAATGATGACGGCAAACCGCTTTACTTTGATAGCAATCACCTGACACTTACAGGTGCAGCAAAACTCAATTCTGCCTTAGGTGCCGCATTCTTCCAATAGTGTTGCAATCGATTGGTAAAAATATGATAGAGAAGACGGCAGCAGAAACTGATGAGTTCTAATAGTTGAAGTCATTGTTTGTTGGGTTGGGTGCGTTGTCAGCAAGTCACTTGGAAACTGATTTCTTTGAGAGAGTTATACAATGCGAATTCTTCACATGATTTCTGCCATGAGTGGTGGTGGGGCGGAAATGCTGGTGAAAGACTTGGCCCTTGAACTAAAGCGGCAGGGGCATGAGATTGGCATTTGCTATTTTTCCTCTGCCCAACAGCAGGGCAACAGCATTGAACTTGAAAACACCTTCATATCTGCATTTACCCAGGCTGATATTCAAATGATCGAGTTGGGCCATGCCACTCGTGGCAACCCGCTCCTTGCCGCCTACCGCTTGCGACAAACAGCAAAGCAATTTCAACCAGATGTGATTCACATTCATTTGGCAACTGGGCTGGTGGCATTTTGTATATCGCTGTTACGCACAAAGATGGTTTATACCCACCACAGTTTGAAGATAAAATTCTCGAAAAGCTTGTTTTGGTTTTTTGACAAGTGGGTCTCACGCTACATTGCAATTTGTGATATCTGCAAGGTCAATCTTGAATCCCACGTCAGGCGACCAGTGGTCTTGATTAGAAACGCCGTAGATGGCGCCCGCATGATAAAGCGAACGCGTCAGTATGATGGGCGCACATTGAAGATACTATCTGTGGGAAATATACGCGAACCGAAAAATTATCCGTTGCTCATCGCAGTGGCAAAGATTGTAAAGTCGAAACTGGCTCCACATAGTATTATCCCAAAATTTCTGGTGGCGGGTGACGGACCACTCATTCACGAGATGCGTACACTTTGCGCGCAATCAGGCTTGACAGATACGGTTGAGTTCCTTGGTCCACGCAAGGATGTACCGCGCCTAATGGTGGACTCTGACGTGTTGGTGATGACATCACACTACGAAGGATTACCGCTGACATTAATTGAAGCCCTTCATGCTGGATTGCCAATTGTGGCCACCGACGTTGGAGGTTGCAGCGAGGTGGTTGTTGATACGCAGAACGGCTATTTGCGAAAGGCCGGTGACGCTGAGGGTATCAGTGATGCGCTCGTGGCACTCGCGCTTTCTCCTGATCGTTTAGAGCAAATGGCAGCCCAATCGCGACTGCGCGCATCCCTGTTTTCCAAGGCCGAATGCGTTGAAGCGCATTTGAAGTTATACAACGTCGTGTTGGAATCGGATTCTGTTTGAACCAAGGACACAGGCAAACGCCATGACGGAAACCAGCCTTAAGCTTCAGCCCCTGGACGATGAGGCGCTACACGCTTACCAGCGATTATTGCCAAATCAGGCCAGTATGATTAGCGCTGGCAAGTTAGAGTGGAAATTCAACAGAACCCCCTTTTCGAAGGGGGTTATTGCGACCTACAAGAATGCGCAAAGCAACATCATGGCGCTGAAAGGGTTTATGTCGGTGAGGTTTCGGCTGAGGTCCGGCATCACCAGCGATGGCTATCAATCCATGGATACCATCGTGGATCCTTCGCTGCGGGGCCAGGGCATATTCACCAAACTTCACCAAGCTTTTTACGATACCAATAAGACAGGTTTTGTGTACGGACTCCCGAACTCAAGTTCAGCGCCTAATTTTTTTGGTCGTCTAAAGTGGCGGCGCGTTAGTTCTGCGCCATTGCTCTTCAAGCCGCTGCGGGCCAGTTTTTTTCTGCGGCGTTTGGGGTTCAAGTCACTTGCACTAAACAAGCCAGTGCCATGGAACAACAAAGCCCAGCTGACGGAACTGAAGCGGTTCGATGGCAAAGCAACAAATGCATGGACGTCGTTTTTTGATCGAAGCGGCATCGACATTGCCATTGATCGCAGCGCTGATTATTTAAATTGGCGCCTGTTTGACCATCCTGCTGTGAACTATCACATCGTATCTTTGCAGGACCGCGCCTTTTCCGCCACAACGGTTGAAGTCAAGCATGGGCACTGCATTGGCTATGTGATGGATAGTTTTGGCGATGATGCGTTGCTGTCACAACTCATCAAGTCTGTCGCTGGAAAATTGAAAGCTGAAGGTGCTGAAGTGGCGCTTGCCATGTGTTTTCCTGGGTCTGCAGCTTACAAAGCCTATCGCCGTGCCGGCTTCTATCCCTTGCCTGACCGCTTCCGGCCCATTCAGATTAATTTTGGTATTCGCTCATTCGGGCAAGAAAATTTCGAGCGCCACGAAGCCAAGAATTGGTACGTGAGCTATCTCGATTCGGACACCGTGTAGGCGATGGCCGGAACAGTTATTTTTTCGCTGGATTGCGAAGGCAAGTGGGGCAGTGCTGACAAGCTCCACGCGCCACATGAGAAAGTCTTGGGCGATGCCGCACTCCGCACCGCTTATATGAACTTGTTGCAGGCTTTCAAGCGCTACGACATTTCAGCGACATTCGCCTTTGTTGCAGGCTTTGCCATGTCCAAGACGCAGCAGAAGAGGATGCTGCGCGACTTGCAAAGTTTCGCCCCCGGCTACCTCACACCAGTTGTCGAAAATTATCTGAGCAGCGAAGGCTGGATTGTCGACTGGGCTGTTGATATGGTGGCGAACAGTTCAGATGCCCATGAATTAGCACTGCACGGCGCAACCCATGTTCCATGGCGCGACTTGACGTTGGCAGCAGCAAAACTGGAAATGAAAATATACACTGACTGCGCTTCTTTGGTGCAGAACCGCGCCCGCACTTTCATTTATCCGCGCAATGCTATTGCCCACACAGGCGTGCTCGCAAACGCTGGAATTATCGCTTACCGTGCGGCCCGCCAACACTCCATAACCACGGCACTCAAAGACACGCTGAATCCATTTCCCGGCGCTGATCATTTGCTGGGCAAGGCCGATCCCCAACCCATAGCAGCAGGCCATTTCATTAATTGGCGCTACGGCAAGCGAAAACGCATCCCCAAAGTCTGGTCCATTTTCCAAGGCATTCAATTGATCAGGAATAGCATCCAATCTTCAGGCGTTGCACACTTCTGGCTTCACCCCGAGAACCTTGTTTCAGCGCCCGACACCCTAGACATTCTATATGCGATTTTTCGAGAAGCGCGCATTCAGCAAGACAAGGGCCGCCTACAGATAGAGACGCAAGAAACTTATGCGTTAAAGCAGATTACCGCCTGATTTCCCTGTAACGATACTGGTTGGCATAAAGTGGCGTGTGCCCTACTGGTGCTTGACTGCGTGGAATATAATTACGCGCAGCACTGAAGAGTGCCACGAACAATGGAACAAGCAGCATCCATTTCTGCCGCACCGCAATGCCCATATTCGGTGTTGTCTGTGCAAATAGAAACAAGATCACGATTGCAAACACGAGAAGCGCGAACTCAAACATTCGCATTGGCAGTTTTCCGGCAATTTTTAAACTCATAAAGTAAACTAATAGGAGCGCCTGTATTGCGTTTTCACTCGCAATCACAAACTGCATTGCGTCCCCTGCTTCAAAAATAAATGGCCGGAACAAATAAGTCACCAGCTTCATCGACAGCGACAGATTTGCAAGGTCAATTGCGCTACCTCGCGTCACCACATTCTCGCGGTTGCCGATGAATTGCTCAAGTTGCTCGGCGTTGATGCTGTCCAAGTTTAGTTTGGATGCAACGACAGGGAACAACGCTACGAGAGCAAAAAAACCAACGACCAACACGAGCAAAGATTGGCTGGTCGACTTGCGAATGTTCAGTGCCGCAAAACCGTAGGCAGTAATGGCCATGAGCAGGCCTACATGTGGCCGTATGAGAACGACGCCAAGAACGCCAAGGAAAACAAAAATCAACCGACTACTGAATTTCTGCAATCCCCAACAGAACATTGCAATGCCAAGAAAGGCGATTCCATCTTTTCCAATAGGTGAGGTCCAGAAGCTCAGCGACGGCATAAATAAAAGTGCGATAGCGAGCCAACTTCCCACTCCAAAGGCTTTTGTCGACTGTTCTGGTTTTATTGCGGCCACAAAAAATATGAGACCCAAGGCACCGATGCTTTGGAAAATCAGGTTGGTCGCCAGAAATGACAACCCCAATGTGCTTGAAAAGACACCCGTCATCGCAATCACAAAAGCAGTTCCAAAGTTGATCTCTTGAAACACATCAAACGACCGCATGTAGTAGCCAAGCGGATCACCGCCACGCTGGGACAAAACCGACAACATCACGGAACACAGGAGAAGATGCCAAGTGTATAGTCCGACTGAGAGAGGTGCCGGCACTTTTAATTTGTTCCCCACACCCCAAACCAGGAGCAGGCCGAGAATGACAATCATCCCACACTTGAGAAGGTCATCAAAGGATTCTGGAACAACATTGAACATGGAACTAGTCTTTACTCATGCTCGCCAAGGCAAAAATGTGTTGAACAATCGCAGCTTCCTTTTGAGATTTGAAACTATTTCTCAACGGGTCAAGTAGCTTGTCTAATTTCACTAAATCCAAGCAATACTCCCTGCTCCGCATAATCCGTTCATGCTGTGTCGAGGAAACATCCGTCCCGATTTGCAGTTCCTCGTAAAGCTTTTCGCCATCGCGCAATCCAATCACCTGAATCTCAATGTCGCCTTCGGGGCTGTCTTTGCTCTTCTCGCTGAGACCAGCAAGTTCGATCATGGTGCGGGCCAGCTTCATAATCTTGATGGGTTCGCCCATATCGAGCACGAACACTTCTCCGCCTTCAGCCATAGCACCTGCTTGAATGACCAATTGTGCGGCTTCTGGGATCAACATGAAATAGCGCGTCACATCTTCATGCGTGACCATGATGGGGCCGCCACTGGCGATTTGTTCGCGAAATAGCGGCACCACCGATCCGGTTGATCCCAACACATTGCCAAAACGCACCATTGAGAAAATCGTTTTGTGGCCAGCTTTCGCGGCCAGAGCCTGCACAATCATTTCAGCCACGCGCTTTGACGCGCCCATGATGCTGGTAGGGCGCACGGCCTTGTCTGTTGAAATAAGAATGAAGCGTTTAACACCTCGTTCCAGTGCCGCTTCCGCTACGGCCTTGGTGCCAAAAACATTATTGTTTATGCCGGCTTGGGCATTTTCCTGCACCATGCGCACATGCTTATAGGCAGCGGCATGAAAGATAACATCAACGCTATGGCTTGCGATGGTGGAGGACATCATGGCCTTGTCTTTGACGTCGGCCAAAACAGCGACGAGTTCAAACTTGGGTTTTCCGCTCGCAACAAGCTGCGATTCAATTTCACGGTGAATTTCAAATAGTGAGAATTCATTGTGCTCAACCAACACGAGTTTGCTGGGCCCCCTGAGGGACACCTGCCGCACCAGCTCAGAGCCAATTGAGCCACCAGCCCCCGTGACCATGACGACGAGACCCTTGGTTGCCTTGTCCATGAGCATTGTATCAGGTGGCACGGGGTCGCGACCCAACAGGTCTTCGACCAGAATTTCGCGAAGCTCGCCAAGACCGCGTGAACCATCCAGCAATTGCCCCAGATTGGGAACTATTTTGGCTGCAAGCCCGCTTTGACTTGCAATATGAAACAGGTCGCGCAGGCCGCTCCGAGACAGGCCAGGCTTTGCGATAATGATGTCCGAAATATTGAATTTTTCTGCTGTAGCCGTCAAATTTTCAATGTCATAAACATGCAAACCTGCGACTTGTCGACCCACAAGCGTGTAGTCCGTATCAACAAACCCAACAGGGCGATATTTCTTTTGACGGCGGAGCGCCTCAACGACCTGTTGTCCTTCAACACCTGCCCCATAGACCAGACAAGGTGGCAATGTTTTGGCTCGAATGGCCCGCCCCTCATGGTCCAGCATGTGAGCAGCAATCCGGCGCAGCATAATCATGCCGCCAACAGCGAGCAGTGTGTAAATGACGACAACGGATCGTGCAAATCCTGTCGTGCCAAGTATAAACAGCAACAGAACCCACGCCAATGCGGCAGCCAACTGCGACAAGACAATGCGACGCTCAAGGTCTTTGGTATAGCTACGCGAAGCAGACCAATAGATACGAATGGCAAAAGCCGAAACCACACTGAGCCCGGGCGCTAAAAGATAGAGCCACAAAATATCATTCGGTGGAATTTCAAATCCCGAAATGCGCAGCACATAGGCCGCAAACACGGCGGCAACAAAAACCGCAACATCGCAAAGTGCAACCACTGTAATCTTGAGCCAGCTGTGGCGGGTACGTAGCCATGTAGTAATCGCTTCTGTCAGTGGCATGTTGTTGTTCCTTAATACTGCCTACTGTTCAGGCGTTATTTCTCTACGCTCGATTTTGAAATCATCAAAGAAAACTTGACCTGAAATAGCAGTGTCGAGCCCCGATCGCGCTTTGGTTTCTAGACGCAAAACTTGGGTATCACAGCTATCGGTTGGTACATCGATTGTAAAACTGAACGGTGTCCAAGGGACCGAATCATCTACCACCGGTCCGGTTGTAAGAGGCGATTTCGAGCCATGACAATAAACCCGCCACGTAAGCCCACCTTCTGATTTGAAATTTTGCGACATTGCTTCGTAACTTATCTCATGTGGCCCATCGGCGAGCCTGAGCAATTGACTGACGGCGTTGAAGTTGCCCTTGAACCCAAGAAAGTCCAGAAGCAGCGCGCGTTCAACGGCGCTGCCGGGTTTGCGGGCAACGGTGATACGAACATTGGGCTTATTGGTGAAGCTCCAGTCGAAAAATTGATGGCGCGGCTCACGGCTAAATTCACCGTCAAACACCAGCTTGATGGATTTCAGTTCTTCGGGCGGAAGCAGATCCAACCAGACAAAATATGCCTTTTCAATTTCACCTGCCTGAATCCAGGCTTGCAACACATTGCGCAGCTCCTCATGTTGCAACTCACCACCATTCACTCGCATAGCCTTCAACAATTGATAGGTCAGTTGTCCGGAGGGTTCAGTTTTCGCTATGTGAACCATGAAATTCTTGCGCCATGGCGGAGGCAGGGAAAGTGTTTTGGCAACAGCAGGCAGTGCCGCCTTGCGTTCCACCAGCGCAATGATGGTTGGAAACAATTGTGTTTGAATTTCAGGCGAAGATCGCAGCGTGGCATCAAGCCTCAACAACGCTTCATCATATTCTTCACGGGCAACCAAGGTATTGATGGCAACCAACTGCACACCCACATTGCGCAGCGAGTAACGTGCCAAGAGCAGGTTGAGATCGCCACTCTTTTCCGATTTTCCATCAAGCGTGTGAAGAATGGCAAAATTCTGCAGCGCCCGCGCATCCAAGGGATTGGCGGCTAGATAATCAAGTTCCGACGATATGCGGGTTTGAATTTCGTCGGGTTTAAGTTGTTGCAGTTTTCGTACAATCTCATCATTCGATAGTTTTTCTGCGTTTTCGATCAACCCAAAGTCCCGCGGTGACTTTAATACACTGGGCAGCAGCGCCACTGAGGTGGCGCCGGCGACCAAAATGCAGCAGAGGAGAAACAGTCGAATCAAGGTCACAGGCACAATCTTTAAATACGCTGGGGTTGACGAAATTACTGCGACTTACCGAACGCCCAACTTTGAACACTGTTGCGAAAGGCATGTCCTGCTGGAGTTTGCGTGTTTACGAGATAAATCATGACGGCACCCACAGCAATAGCCATCGCAGGTAGGGCGACGTTACGCAGCAAGAAGGTGCGTCGCCCAACATTGCGTTTGTAATTTGACGCATGCAACGCCCGCTGGTGCTCTGCACGGCGGCGTGATCGCGTGGCCCCCGGAGCCGACCTGGATGGCGTCATGCCTTCCGCCTGAACGCTTGCCGCTTCAGAAGTTGATTGCAGTCGCTCAGAGGCGGTTTGCACACGGTTGAACAAGGCCGATTGCCAGCGATTTTTATTGAGGTCCGGATGCAACCATTTTAGCAACATGCGCTTGTGATCTTTAATCTCGGCTGCTGTGGCCCCCGGCTTCAACCCCAAAGTTTTGTGAGCATCTTCGCCGCTGTTCAAAATAAGGTTCTGCAAATAGAGCTGTGCCGCTTCAACCAGTTGTTCAGCTTTCAGATTCTTCTGCTCAACATAACGCTCAACAGTATCCTTCTGTTCAGCGGCAAGCCGCACCAAATCAGACATATTGTTGGGCAACGGCGATAGTTGAAGTTGTCGCGACGATGCGCCTTGCGGGGCGCGCATGCGGCCTAACGCAACATCTATGGCATCGACCTTTAGCATCACGCTTTTTCAGAGCGGGGTAGTTGCAGTGCGCTGCCGTAACTATGATACTCGTAGTCGCCATAGCCATAGCCATAGCCATAGCCAGTTTCCTTGGCATCAAACTTGTTGAGCAGGATTCCCAAAACATTGGCGCGTGCATATTGCAGGCGTTTGAGCGCGACCTTCACAGTGTTCTTGCGCGTTTCATTGGCAGCAACGACAAGCAAAGTGCCATGGGTTGTTGTCGCCAACAGTGGCGCATCGGCCAACCCCATGATGGGTGGTCCGTCAATCAAGATGATGTCGAAAGATTGCGCAGCCAAGGCAAGCAACGATGGCAAGCGCGGTCCCGTAAGCAGTTCGGCGGGGTTTGGTGGCAGCGGTCCGGAGGAGATCAATACCAAACCTTCTTGATCGGTGGCTTGCACCACCTCATCGGGGTGTTTGGAGCCGGAAAGATAGTTGCTCAACCCAACTTCATTGCTGCAACGCAGCCGCTTGTGGATAGATGCATTGCGAAGATCGCCATCTATCAACAACACCTGCAAGCCAATTTGTGCCAATGACCGTGCAAGTGAAGTCGTCGTCGTGGTTTTGCCTTCTGATGGCTTGCTGCTCGTCACGAGCAGGGTTTTGGGCATGCCTTCGCTGGTCGCAAATTGCAGACCAGTGCGCAGTGAGCGATACGCTTCGGCCATGGCTGATCTTGCGTCGTATAACTCTTCATCAACAGTCAGGCCGGGTTTCGGCAGCGGGACAATACCGATGACGGGCATGCCAATTTCTCGTTCAACATCTTCCGGTGTTTTGAAAGAATCGTCCAGGAAGTCGAGGCCCAATGCCAAGAGAAGCCCAAACAAAAGTCCGGCCGCCAACGCGATGCCAAGGTTCAGCAGCATGTTGGGTGAACGCGGGAACAGCGGAACCGCTGCTTTGTCGACGATTGAAATATTGTTGGTGCCCACACCACCGGCCACGCCAATTTCCTTATAGCGTTGCAACAGACCATCATACAGCGAGCGGTTGGTGTCCACTTCACGCTGCAAAATATTGTATTCAATACTGCGGTTGCGTTGATCGACGACTTCGGTTTTGACGCCAACCAATTGTTCGGCCAACTCTTCTTCTTCTTGCTTGGCAGCGAGATATTCCAATTCGATGGCCGACTTGACAGCCGCCATTTCCGATTGAACCTGTTGGTCCAGTTCCTTGATCTGATTCCGCAATTGCTGCATGGCAGGATAAGCGGGTTTGTAGATGGCAAGCTTCTGTTGGTATTCAGCGGCAAGTTCTGTGCGCAATTTGCGATTGGCTTGTATGGCTTCGCTGTCGAGCATGGCTTTTAAACCGAGACCACTGGTTTCCTGGGCACGCTTCCAGATCAGTTCTTTCTTGATCCGCTCACTTCTTGCTTCAGCAAGCTTGGTATTGATCAACTCGAGATCTGAAGTTGAGAGACTTTTGTTGTCATCCAAGCGAATGATACCTTGGTCCTCGGCATACTTCACCAGCAAGCGCTCTGACTCTTCAAGCTTGGACTTCAATTGCTTCAGGCGTTCTTCAAGAAATTTTCGGGCATAGGCCGTGGCATCAAAGCGCCGGTCTAGATTATCGGCAATGAACACTTCTGCATAGCCATTTGCCACGCGTTGCGCCACTTCAGGCTGTGAATGGTCAATGCTGACTTTGACAATGCGTGAACCGCGCACAGGGGCAATCACCATTGATTTCGTTAAGCGGTCAACCGAGCCCCGCACTTTGGACTCCTGATCCAGCTCAGTAA
Organism: uncultured Alphaproteobacteria bacterium; assembly: GCA_963840765.1. Taxonomy (GTDB): domain Bacteria; phylum Pseudomonadota; class Alphaproteobacteria; order Rhizobiales; family Aestuariivirgaceae; genus Aestuariivirga. The sequence continues at coordinate 67,099 of CAWJAE010000003.1, forward strand.
CTTCATCTGCAATAGGCTTGCCCAGTCCAACCAAGCCTTTGACAAAATCAATCAGGCCGGTTTCCTTGGCATTGAAAGCGCTGTCGTCGGCCAAGCCAAGTGTCGTAGACACGCGTTCAGCCAATGTCTTGCTCGCCAACAATTCATATTGTGTTTGATAAAATTCAAAGCCGCCGCCGGTGGCTTCATCAGGCTCCACGCCGTCAACCTTGACGATGTTCATCGCTTCACGATCAATTTGAATTGAAACGGTAGCGCGATAGACGGGCGTCATCAGGTAGGTCAGTGCCGCCGCCAGCAACATGCTCGTTAAAACAACACCTACAATCATCCAACGATATTTTGTCAGTACACGGATGTAACGATAGAAATCGAATTTCGCGGCAGGTGGTTCAACCGGATCAAATTGCGGATAGTAGGGATAGGCCCCGCCGCCCTGCCGATAGATATCCGGCATACCAGCCTGCTGGCCGCCATAGGCAGCGGGTCCATTTGACGGCACAGGCATGTTATAGGGATTGTTTTGGTCCATCTTGATCAGTTCATATTAGAGTAACAACAAGCGGAACAAGCCTGAGGCTGGCAACACTTCCTTGACGTCGCGCAACATTGTCCGTCCCGCACTTTCATCTACCATAACAATATCTCCGGCTTTTAGCGCAGGATCATCGATTTTACCCGCACGAATTTGCTTCAAGTCAAAGCGCGCTGCCAGTCGTTTGTTCTCGACCACGCGGAACAGCAATATGCCTGATGGATCAGCGAGCTCATTGATGCCTTCCGCCAGCGAAATAGCTTGTAGCAGAGACACTTGGCCTTGAATGGGGTAGATGCCGGGTTTCTTAACCGCGCCGTCAACAGTGATGCGCTGGCTGTTATATTCCTTGATAAAAACCGACACTTGTGGCGATTGCAAATAGCCAGCTTCAAGTTTGCGCGCGATTTCTTTTTCAAGTTGGCCTTGGGTTTTGCCTTGCGCTTTCACATTGCCGATCAAGGGCATATTGATCAAACCAGCAGAACTGACTTGCAGGGTACGATTGAGCTCCGCGACGCTGAAGACATTGACGTCAACAACATCAAGAGGCGCGATTTTATATTCTTCGTTCTTGGCACCTGAAGAGAGCGAAGCGTTTTCGGCAAAAATCCGTTGGGCACTTGCGGCAGCGGTTCCCCCCACAGCACCTTCTGTGTTTGTCGCCGTAAATTTGCCTTGGCCAACATCAGCGTCAGAAATACCCGAAGATCCTGGACAGCCACCAAGGCTGAATGCGGCCACCAGCAGAAATAGAAGGGAAATAAAGCGGTGCAGGGATGTGATCATGATTGTTGCATTCCAAAAAAACGGCGCAAAGTCGAGCCAAAACTACTGGCGCGCGAATTGCCTTGAGGCAAAGCAGGTGCTGCTTCGGGCGACATATTTTCCAATACGCAAATGGGCCTTCCATGAACGAGGTGCGACGCTTGCTCCTTGCCAAGTTCTTGCACGGCAATCTCATAGGCCTTGGACAAGTTGGGCGGTCTGGAACGGATATTATGGGTGTCCGTGGCCAGAATGCTAACGAGACCTTCCTGTAACATGCGCTGCGCCCAATATTGTGGCCGTTTGCCAAAGCGCCCCGTCAGCGAACCCGACGTGATTTGCATCCAAACGCCCTGTGCTGCCAATTTTTCAATCAACGGGTAGGCGTTCTCAATCCACTTCAAACGTTCGGGGTGTGTAAGAATGGGCACGTAGCCCGCAATCGTAATTTCATAAAGCAGATCTTCCATCCGCTGGGGCAAGGTGGCATGGGGCGGTTCAAACAATACATAATTGCTGCCATGCAATGTGAGAATTTCGCCAGACCGCAACCGTGAAACAAAATCCGGGCGGATGTGTGCATCAGCGCCATAAACCAAGGGCAGTGCTATTCCCGCATTTGCAAATTCGTGATTCAACTGATCAACACGCCTGATAATGTCGGCAGCGCTATTGTCATACATGCCGGGCATGAAATGTGGCGTGCAGGCCATGACTTCAATGCCGTCATCAACGGCCATGCGGGCAATTGCAAGTGAGTCTGCCAACGTCACTGCGCCATCGTCCACGCCATGAAGAATATGACTATGCAGATCAATCATTTAGACAAATCTTTTGGCCAGCGGCCAAAACTCCCCGTTCAACCGCTGCGCCTAGCACAAAACTGTGCTGAAAGTGAGACAGGCACTTCATGATTGTTCTTTGGCGGAATCGTCAACCGCGGCGGCTGGCATGGTTCGTGTTTGAAAGCCACGAGCGGGTTTGCTGAAGGGGCGCACCGCTTGGCTGTCGCGCGGTGTGTAGGTACCACTCGTTTTGCGCGAAGATGAAGCCTGATGTCCGGGCGCACGAGCACAAAGCATGATCGCAAAACAGCAGGCAGCGATGGCGGCAATAGCGGGTGTTCGCAGGCCAAAGTCGATAATGGCATGGATGAGGATCAGCAACAAGGAAACGGCGGCCGCTCGAAAATAGCTGTTTGCACTGTTGTCATAGGCAAGTTGAAAGACCGCCACCAAGGCCGACAGAAATAACACAACGAAAGCCACCAGCATGATCATGGCTGCCAAGCCACCTTCAAGCACGAGTTCGAGCCAATCATTATGGACGTGATTGACATAGCTGGAAAGAATTGTGCTTGGCGTTTCAAACAACTGATAGACGGGGACAAAACTGCCAAAGCCGCTGCCGAAGGGAAAAAAAGTTTTTGCGGCGGTGTAGGACACTTCAAACATGGTGCTGCGATAATCAGCCAACGGATCAGTGCCTGCGAGTTGCATAACACCCACCATGCCAACTTGACCAAATATCAACAAAAACCCGAGCACGAAGAGTGGCACAGCAGAAAACCGCGTTTTATGTGTTCCAAATCGTGACCGATAAACCAAAAGGATGGTGAGCAGTACACTGACCATGGCCAAGGCGATGCCGGAACGTGAGCCGATGATGGCAAGACCCGCCAGAATAATTCCACCATAAATGATGGCAAAAATCAAAACCACCCAACCCCGCGTGTTGAGGCGCTCCTGCACGGTCATGGCTAATGCGGCCAGAAAAGGCAGTGACGTATAAAGCTGCATGGCAAAAAAATTGTTGTTGCTGAACGTCCCGTTGGCGCGCCTTGCTCCGATATATCCCTGCACATGGACCCAGCTTTCTTCCAAGGCATTGCGCTGCAGCATTCCGAGAAACACGCCAATGATCGCGCACAACAAAACAGCAATCGCAATAACGGGCAAATATTGACGACGCACAGTCATGACGGCAAGAAAGCTCGCAAATGCTGGCATCATATCGATGAAGGCGAGTTTCGTGTTGGCGGGTGACAAGCTGAGTGGCATCCAGCGGGCAGGGTCAGAACCCGTTTGCCGCATGGTTTCGGCGACGAGTTCGCGGCCCGGAAGTTGTGTCCAGATTTCAGGTGGCAGGGGAATCAATTGGACTGCAACAAGTGCAATCCCTGACAAAGCCAAGACAAGTCCTGAAGCCGCAAGATTGCTGGGCGTACCATGGCGCATCCGCCAAACCGCAATCACAAGCATGAACATTCCAGCCACCGTATGGAGAGCGAGGATGATGGGCCCTGAAATTGTCGAACCCCCCGTGAGAATAAGAAGGGCGAGCCAGAACGCTACACAACAGGCCCAAAGGCCTTCAAATTGGGATTGGTTAGCGCGTGGGGTTGGCAAATTTACGGCCCTTTGGATGCAACGAATGATGACAAGGCGAATGCAAGGCAAGCGCAATCGGGAGATTCACAACAAAGTTGCGCTTCCGTTCTACTGATTGTTTGCTCCCTATACGCCAAGAGCTGGCACTAAACAAATAAAAGGGGCCTCAGCAAAACTGGGCCCCAAAGACTTTACCGTCAGCGCTTTCGTATTAGCGCGAAATCGACTTCTTATTCTTCGTCGCTGCAACGATGCCGGCGATGGCAGCAGTGCCGCCTAAAACGGCCAAGAACGGCAAAGGCAGACCTAAAGCCAAAGGAGACGCATTTACATCAGCTGGAAGATCAGCAGTCGGAGAAACAAACACGCCGTCAACGCCAGCGCAAGGCGCTTGCTCGGTCACTGTCATCACTGTCGGCTTGCCAAGAACCACAGCGCAATCGCCAAAAGCCAATGTCGCTGTGCTTTCTTCGCCTACCAAGACGGAGTCACCAACTGAAAGCACCATGCCGCCAACGACGGGAACGAAACCTTCGCCCTTGTTTACAAGAACCTTACCGCCAATGCTTTGTACTGTTGCTACTGACTGTGCAGCCACCGCCACCGATGAAGTGACCAACAATGCGGCCAGTGTGGCAGAAAGAATACGTTTCATATGCGCCGTCCCCCAAGAATATCAAATCGCAACCTCACTGAGGCGCTATCGTTTATCTGCATTAGGAAATGCTTAGAGTTGTGTCAACGCTCAAAATCATAAATCGATGGTCATGAAGTATTAAGCATGATTCATAAATTCCTGTTGCAGGATTGCAACACAGCTATCGCATCACATGCAAAAAGAGATGAATAATTTAAATATATCATCAACTTATGTGATGGAAGCGTGAATTCAAGCAAACAATACGCGTCAATAAATTGGCCAGATTTTTAAGTGATGGCCTGAGGTTGACGCTTCAAAAACGACACCGTTCACTGTCGCCACCAAGCAATATTGGCACGTGAACGCCTCCAATGTGGGACAGTCAGGAAATGACGACAGGAACTAAACCGCTACCGGACACAACTTAAAGACAGAAAGTGTGTGTGATTCGAGGTCTCAATGATTACTGACGGGTTTGTCGTTCAGCACTTGGTTCGTCAAAGATGTTGCGGCCACAGACGCCATGAACAATCCACCGACCAAGGGTGCCGTGGAAGATGAGGCGGTTGAACCTACCGACACATAGGTACCATTTGCCGGTGTAATCGAAAAGGCATCGCCCAACGTGGCAACTTGTCCGGGGAGGCAGTCCGAAATTGCGGCGAGAGTGTAAAGTCCTGGTTTATTAATATGGATGAAGCAGTCGGTTTCACGGCCGATCAACAACAGTGCGCTCTTGGGTTTCAGCAAAATCTTCTGTTCAGCCGATACAGCATCACCAGGTACAGCGCTGATAAAACCATTTTCGCCCTGCACCAAGGCTTGGCCTTCAACGTGATCAATTCTAAATTCGGGTGTTTCCGCCCAAGCAAACGACGTGAGGCATTTCAAGGCAACTGTGATTGCGCCCAAGATATTCATCTGCTTCATCGTCACTACCACTTCCAATTGTCGCCAGAAAAACTACACACCAAGAATGCAGATCCAAAATGTCTGTTTCCCATCAACAATTATAGACACATGGTTAATGATTTCTGAATTTACCGCATTGTCTTGAGATTACGCATCCTGCAATGCAATTATGGCATCCCAAGTGCCAAGATCGCGCCATGCGTAGGAAACTGGTAAAATTGCGGAGTGCTCAGCACGCTCCATAATAGATCGATCAAAAGATTCAGGCGTCAGGAGATTATAGGGTTCGGCGCTCAAAAAAATTTCATCGCCCTCGCGTTGCGCACAGTCCAATGCAACAGCAACACCATTTAAAATGATAGGTGCAAATTTCTGCGCCGCTTCCAAGACTGCATCTGCACGGCACAAGAAGTTACCGCTATTCCAAAGCCAGCCCTCTGCAATCAAGCGTACGGCTTTGGCGCGATTTGGCTTTTCCGTGAACTGCGTGAGAACGCAAACTGCGGTGCCTTCCATTCGTTGACCAGGATGCAGATATCCATAATTTTCCGACGGACTTTCTGGCGTGATGCCAAAGGTCACAATATGTCCAGCGTCTGCAGCCCCGCGCGCTGCAGACGCAGCATCAGCAAAAGCGAGGTGATCTGGAATATGATGGTCAGCCGCCGACACAAATATCATTGCGTTTGGATCTGTCCGATGGGCCACGAGTGCACCCGCCAAAACCGCAGGCAGAGAATCCCGGGCCACAGGTTCCAAAATGCATTGTGCTCTCGCCCCGATTTCTTCGAGTTGTTTGGCAATCATTACATGGTGCGCAGCAGACCCCACGACAATGGCACACGCAGCAAACGGACCATCTTTGCACCGCAACACCGTATTTTGAAACAAACTGTTCGGGCCGACCAAGCGATGAAAAACTTTCGGCATTTCCGGTGTAGAGAGTGGCCACAGCCGCTTGCCGCGGCCACCACATAAAATTACAGGAACAATGGTTGCCAGTGACAATGTGAACCTTGATTAGCTGTCAACGACAGTTGTTGCAGGGTCCCAACCCTTCGGTGCAGGATATTTGGGGTCCATCTCCTCAAGTTTTTCGCGCACGATTTTACCAATGACATAATTGCGCACCCAATTGCGATCGGCAGGGATGACATGCCATGGCGCGTGATCTGTTGAACATCGTTTCAAGGCAACCTCATAAGCAGCCATGTAGGAGTCCCAAAGTTTACGGTCTTCAAGGTCGCCAGGGTTGAACTTCCATTGCTTGGCAGGATCTGCAATGCGTTCTTTCAACCGTTCGGCTTGCTCTTCTTTGGAAATGTGCAACATGAATTTCAAAACCGTCACGCCATTTTGTGACAACATTTTTTCAAATTGGTTGATCTCATCATAGCGCCGTTCGATGGCTTCAGGTGATGCAAAGCCTTTCACCTTCACCACCAATACATCTTCATAATGTGAGCGGTTAAAAATGCCGATCATGCCCTTGGGCGGCACCACACTGTGCACGCGCCATAAATAATCATGGGACAATTCTTCCGTAGATGGCGCCTTGAACGATGACAACTGAACACCGATGGGGCCACATGTGTTGAAGACCGCGCGCACCGTGCCATCCTTGCCGGAGCAATCAATGCCCTGCAGCACCACCAATAGCGAACGTTTTCCTTCAGCGAACAATCGGTTCTGCAATTCATCGATTGCCAAAGCATCTTCAGCAGTTTTCGCCTTGGCCTTGTCCTTGTCGTCAAGGTCACACTTGTCACGCGGATCGAGATTCGAAAGTTTAAAACCCTTGGAATCAGCTATTTGAAACGCTCCCGCAAACGACTTTGTCATTACTCTTCCTTTCACAATCTTGCTAAGCATCGGACTTTAATCCAAACTTCCCACCACACAAGATCAGAAACAGGAATCAATCGTGGCCGATCAGCCTTCGAACAAACCCCAAATGGCAGCACCTGCCTATCGCTTGCCAGCAGCCGACGCAGATTTTATTTTGGGTGACTCCACACGCGGCATACGCTTTCAATTGGAATACCAAAAAGCCGAAGAACATTTGCGCCGATGGGGCGTTGATTCAACAGTGGTGGTGTTTGGTTCCGCCCGCGTCAAGCCGGGTGAAGGTACGGGTTGGTATGAAGGGGCCCAACGCTTTGCGCAAATTTGCTCGGAGAATGGCGGTGCCAAGCACAAGGCCAAACCGCTGCAAAACGTTATCGCCACAGGTGGGGGACCGGGCATCATGGAGGCTGCAAACCGTGGTGCCTATGATGCGGGTGCGCCCTCTGTCGGTTATAACATTACCTTGCCCATGGAACAGGAGCCTAATGCCTATTCCACACCGGACCTGACATTCCGCTTCCACTATTTTGCGATGCGCAAGATGCATTTTGCCATGCGCGCAGCGGCTCTTGTCGTGTTTCCGGGTGGCTTTGGCACCATGGATGAATTGTTCGAATTGTTGACGCTGCGACAGACTGGCAAAATGACCAAGCCCATGCCCGTGGTGCTGTATGATTCAAAATTCTGGACGAAAACGATTAATTTTCAAAACTTTGTCGACAGCAAGCTGATCAGCGCCCATGATCTTAAAATGTTTACGATGGCAGATACGCCCGAACAAACCTGGGATGCCTTGTTGAAGGCGGGCCTGCACGTTCCAAAGGACTGAAAACCATGACCGTTAAATTGAAGTTCCATGGCGCGGCCCGTACCGTTACGGGTTCCTGCTACATGATCGAAACAGACACAGCCAAGGTGTTGGTGGATTGCGGCATGTTCCAGGGTGCCCGCACTGAAACAGAACTCAATTATCGCCCGTTCCCGTTTGTGCCCTCTTCGATTACAGCACTCGTATTGACGCATGCCCATATCGACCACACAGGACTGGTGCCCAAACTGGTGAAGAACGGCTTCGACAAAACCATTCACACGACACACGGCACAAAAGACCTGTGCGCAATCATGTTGCCGGATTCCGGCTTCATTCAAGAGATGGAAGTCAGAAAACTCAACGAGCGCAATGCTCGTAAGGGTTTACCTGAAGTTTTGCCGATTTACGGTTTAGAAGACGCAACGGCAGCCGTTGAGTTGATGCGAACCCACGACTATGAGGCATGGTTTTCGCCTGCTCCCGGCATTCGCATGCGCTACTGGAACGCAGGGCATTTGCTGGGCTCGGCATCCATCGAAACTGAAATCGAGCAGCCGGGGAAAAAATCCATCCGCCTGCTGTTCTCCGGCGACATTGGCCCCGATACCAAATTGTTAGAACGCGACCCCGAAGGCCCGACCGACTGGGATTTTGTGGTGTGTGAATCGACCTACGGTGCCCGCGACCGCTTGGAGCGTTCGCCGGAAAAACGCCGCGAATTGCTGGCGCAGGAAATCAAGGACGCGGCCCATCGTGGTGGCGTGATGCTCATTCCTTCTTTCGCGGTGGAGCGCACGCAGGAAGTTGTCACTGATCTGGTCTATGTCATGAACAACAAGATGGCACCGCAGACCAATATCTTTATTGATTCCCCCCTCGCCAGCAAGGCTACGGCGGTATTCCGCAAGCACGCTGAAGACATGGAAAATGGCCATGATCTTGCCAAGGCTTTTGCTTCGCCTTTTGTGCGCGCCACTGAAAGTGTGGAAGATTCAAAAGCGCTCAATCGCTTCAAAGGATTTCACATCATCATTTCAGCTTCCGGCATGGCCGAAGCTGGTCGCATCCGCCATCATTTGCGCAATCGTCTGTGGCAAAAATCCACAACCGTGTTGCTGGTTGGTTATCAAGCCAAAGGTTCACTTGGCAGCTTGCTTGAAGAAGGTGCGACGCAAGTCAAAATCATGGGTGAAACCATTACAGTTCAGGCAACCACCCGCAAACTTGATGATTACTCGGGCCACGCTGATGGCCCCGAATTGGTACAGTGGCTGAAAGAGCGCTTGCCCATCGCCAAGTCACTATTTCTGACGCACGGCGAAGATGAGCCCCAACAAGCACTGGCCGCAAACCTCAAGGGCATGGTGCCTGATGATTGCATCATTCGCCCACGGCTTGATGATGTGTTCGACTTGACCGCAGAAAAATGTGCCATCGTCGAATTGGACACCAAACCGCGCATCGACCCTACTTTGGTTGCGACGACGGATTGGAACAACGACCTGCAAAGCCTGATCCTCGATATCGAGGAACAACTCAAACAAGTCGCTGATGCCAAAGGTCGGGCAGTCCTTGTGCGCAAAATGCGGGATGCTTTGAAGCCGTCTTCATAGAATGAAAATTAGGAGTGGAACAACTGTTCCATTTCACTTGTTGTTGAGAATGGCCTATGGTTCACTGGTTCCATGACTGAAACTCCTGCACCCCGTGATTTTGCGTCACTCAAAGCTCTAATTGTGGCACGCGCCGGAGACATGCCCAAGCGCCTCATTCAAGTGGCAACCTATGCCGTTGAAAACCCCGACGACATTGCCTTTGGCACTGTCGCGTCCATCGCCCAGACGGCTGACGTGCAGCCCTCCACCTTGGTGCGTTTTTCGCAAGCCTTGGGCTATCAAGGCTTCTCTGATTTGCAGGAGGTGTTCCGCTCACGCCTGCGCGAGCGCGTGCTCAACTATGATGAGCGGCTTGAACAATTGCGCGGCCATGCGCGGGGCGAGTCATCGGCGAATGTTATATTTGACGGCTTCAGTGAAGCGTCCGAGCGTTCAATCAAGGACTTGCGCAACAAACTTGATCCTAAACAATTAGAACAAGCTGTTCATGTTTTGGCTGAGGCCCAAACGATCTATCTTTTGGGGCTGCGCCGTTCCTTCCCCATCACATCATACATGTCCTATGCGTTCGGCAAGCTCGGCGTGCGCAATATGTTGATTGATGCGGTAGGCGGGTTGGCGGCTGAAGATTTGAGTTTTGCCACACCACAAGACCGCATCCTTGCGATCAGCTTTACGCCCTATGCCTCGGAAACCATAGCCTTGGCCCATGCAGCAACGGCGCGCAAAATTCCAGTGATCTCCATTACTGATTCACCGTTTTCGCCGCTCGCTGCCATTTCGAATCCGTGGATCGAAATCCAAGAAGCCAATTTCGAGGGCTTCCGCTCCATGGCGGCCACGCTGTCGCTTGCCATGACACTGACTGTGGCCGTAGCTGAACGCCAGAAAAAGCGCTAAATTTCATTTGGAATAATAATTCTATATTGACTGTTGTTTGGAATTATTGTTTCATGTGTTGTCAAATTCAATGAACCACAGGACTGTTGCCATGAGCGGAAACCATACCCTCGACGTCATCACCATGGGCCGCTGCTCGGTAGATCTTTATGGCCAGCAAATTGGTTCGCGTCTTGAGGATATTACATCCTTCGCAAAATCTGTTGGTGGCTCACCATCCAACATCGCCATCGGCACGGCTCGGCTGGGGTTGAAATCCGGCCTCATTACCCGTGTGGGCGATGAGCAAATGGGACGTTTCGTGCGCGAACAAATGACGCGTGAAGGGGTGTCCACACAAGGCATTACCACTGATAAGCAACGTCTCACCGCCTTGGTGTTATTGTCTGTCGAAAGCGACAAAGCCTTCCCGCTGATATTCTATCGTGACAATTGCGCCGACTCCGCCCTGTGCGAAGACGATGTGGACGAGGCCTTTATTGCCAGCTCGAAAAGCCTGCTTGTCACAGGCACGCATTTTGCCAAGGCCAACACAGATGCTGCCCAACGCAAGGCCATGGCCATTGCCAAGAAACTGGGCCGCCCGATCATCATCGATATTGATTATCGCCCGAACCTTTGGGGCCTTGCAGGCCATGCGGCAGGTGAGGAACGTTATATCAAGTCTGATAAAGTCTCTTCTCACATTCAAAGCATTCTGGCTGACTGTGACCTGATCATCGGCACCGAAGAAGAAGTGCACATTGCAGGCGGCACCGAAGACACGTTGGAAGCGCTTCGCAAAATCCGCTCGCTCTCGAAGGGAGTCATCGTGTTGAAGCGCGGCCCCATGGGCTGTGTGGTCTATCCCTCCGCAATTCCTGCGTCGTTGGATGATGGTATTGTGGGCAAGGGTTTTCCCATCGAAGTCTATAACGTGCTGGGAGCCGGAGATGCGTTCATGTCAGGGTTCTTGCGCGGCTGGTTGAAGGGCGAGAGCTTTGAAACCTGCGCCACTTGGGCCAATGCCTGTGGCGCGTTTGCAGTATCGCGCCTGCTGTGTTCACCGGAATATCTGACATGGCAAGAGCTACAGTATTTTCTGAAGAACGGCAGCCCGCACCGCGCACTCCGCAAGGACGAAGACTTGAACCACATCCATTGGGCCACCACACGCCGTGGTGAATATCCAAGCTTGTTGGCTTTCGCCATCGACCACCGAAAGCAACTGGAAGACATCGCAGATAAAGTTGGCGCTTCGCGTGACCGTATCGCCCCCTTCAAGCGCTTGGCCATGCAGGCTATTGGCAAAGTCTCAGGTGGCAAACCGGGCTTTGGCACTTTGCTGGATGACACCTATGGCCGCGAAGCCATGTTTGACGCTGCCAAATTAGGATTATGGGTGGGCCGCCCGTTGGAAAAGCCAGGCTCACGCCCCCTCGAATTTGAACATACGCAAGATGTGGGTTCGCGGCTGGTCGATTGGCCGGTTGACCATTGCATCAAGTGCTTGGCCTTCTATCACCCCGATGATCCGCCAGAACTGAAGTCGCAACAACAAGTCAAATATCGCCAACTCTATGAAGCTGCCCGCAAGGTGGGGCGCGAGCTTTTGGTCGAGATCATCGCCGGCAAAAACGGCCCGCTTGATCGCTTCACCATCGCCCGCGCCATGACGGAACTTTATGACCTCGGCATTAAGCCTGATTGGTGGAAACTCGAACCACAAGCCGACCCCGCTGCGTGGGACGAAATCAGCAAGGTCATCGACGCCAACGACCCCTATTGCCGCGGCATCGTGTTGCTGGGTCTTGAAGCCCCCGAAGCAGAACTGGAAAAAGGCTTCCGTGCAGTCGCTGGCCAAAAACATGTCAAAGGCTTTGCCGTGGGCCGCACCATTTTCAATGAAGCAGCCCAAGAATGGTTGCGTGGCACAATCAGCGATGAAGCTGCCGTTAATATGATGGCGGACCGCTTCGCGACGCTGGTAAAGATGTGGAATACGGCGCAAAGCGCCTGAGGAGAATTCGAAATGGCAAAAACCATCCGCCTGACGGCAGCACAGGCTTTGATCAAATTCATGACCCGTCAGATGGTCATGGTCAAAGGCAAAAAAACTCCCATCTTCGCTGGCGTCTGGGCCATTTTCGGACATGGCAATGTGGCTGGCATTGGTGAAGCGCTATTTGCCCACCGCAAGGAAATTTCCACTTTCCGCGCCCACAACGAACAATCCATGGCCCATGCCGCAACCGCCTTTGCAAAGGCGAGCAACCGCAAGCGCATGATGGCATGCACATCGTCCATTGGCCCCGGCGCCCTCAACATGGTCACGGCTGCTGCAGTTGCCCACGTTAACCGCATTCCAATTCTGTTGCTGCCAGGCGATGTGTTTTCAACCCGCTTTCCCGATCCCGTGTTGCAACAAATCGAAGATTTCGGTGACGGCACCACAACGGCCAATGATTGCTTCAAACCTGTGTCCCGTTATTTTGATCGCATCACACGGCCTGAACAACTCATCCCTGCTTTAAACCGCGCCATGGTGGTGTTGACCGACCCTGCCGACTGTGGGCCCGTGACCTTGTCGATGTGTCAGGACACGCAAGCTGAAGCTTTCGATTACCCAGAAGATTTCTTTGATGAACGCGTATGGACAACGCGCCGCCCGCGCCCCGATGAAGATGAGCTAGCCACCGCCGTCAAGACACTCAAAACTGCGAAGAAGCCCGTCATCATCAGCGGTGGTGGCACGCTCTATTCGGAAGCAACCAACACCCTTAAAAACTTTGCCGAAGCACACGGCATTCCAGTGGTTGAAACCCAAGCCGGCAAATCCTCAATGCCCTTCACCAATGAACTCAATATGGGTGCGGTTGGTGTGACAGGTACAGCTTCATCCAATACCATTTGCGAACAGGCCGATGTTATTTTGGCCGTGGGCACGCGCCTGCAGGATTTCACCACAGGGTCGTGGTCACTGTTCAAGGAAAAGGGACGGAAGATCATCGGCCTCAACACCCAAAGCTTTGATGCAACCAAACATCGCTCACTTCCATTGATCGCTGATGCGCGCGTCGGCCTTGAAGAATTGACGGTGAATTTGGGTAAATGGAACGCTCCTGCCGCATGGACCGCCAAGGCAAAAGCTGAACGCAAAAAATGGATCGCCACGGCTGCCAAATATACCAAGTCTTCCAACGCCGAATTGCCGACGGATTCACAAGTCATTGGTGCTGTGCAACGCAGCCTTGGCCGTGACGTTACCGTGCTCTGTGCTGCGGGCACCATGCCCGGTGAGCTGCACAAATTATGGGAAGCCAGCTACCCCGGTTCCTACCATATGGAATATGGTTTCTCCTGCATGGGCTATGAAATTGCGGGCGGCATTGGTGCAAAACTCGCCAACCCTGATCGTGAAATCGTGGTGTGGACGGGTGACGGCACCTACATGATGGCAAACTCCGAACTCGCCACCGCCGTGATGATGCGCACTAAATTGACATTGATCGTGACTGACAACCGTGGCTATGGCTGCATTGGCCGTTTGCAGGTTGCTGCGGGCGGCGAACGCTTCAACAACTTGTTCGACCACAATACGTTTGATGGTGAAAACCATGCCGTTGATTTTGTAAAGCACACCGAAAGTATGGGCGCCATCGCCATCAAGGTGAAGTCATTGGCAGATTTGGAAGCAGCGCTCAAAACAGCCAGGGCCAGCCCTAAGACCCACGCCATTATCATCGATACGGACCCCATGCACACAACGGACGCAGGCGGCACATGGTGGGAAGTTGGCATTCCAGAAGTTTCAACCCGCAAACAAGTCGTAAAAGCCCACGCCACATGGGCTAAAAATGGCAAGACACAACGCATCGGGAGTTGATCACATGTCCAAACTTCTGATCAAAGACAAAAAGAAATCCGGCAAAGTCATCGCCGTCTCACCCGCTTCCGCCAAGTGGAAATATGTGGGGCATGATGTTTGGAAACTTGCGCCCGGCAAGTCTGCCAAGGGTGTGGAAGCCAAGCGTGAAACTTGCATTGTTTTCATGACAGGCAAGGGCGAAGTCAAAGTCGATGGCAAAAGCTTCGGTGTATTGGGCGAGCGCACGACAGTGTTTGAAGGCAAGCCCTGGAGTGTGTTCGTGCCGATGGGGACAAAATGGTCAGTCACCGCCACAACAGAATGCGTCATCAATATTTGTACAGCACCTGCCAAAAAACAGGCGGAAGCTTTTGTGATCCCTCCCGATGAACTGACGATTGAAACCCGGGGCAGCGGTTCCAACACGCGCTATGTCTGCAACATTCTGCCTGAGCAGGATTTGCGCGCTGAAAGCCTGCTGGTGGTGGAAGTCATAACACCCAACGGCTGCACATCATCCTATCCCAGCCACAAGCACGACAAGAACAACCTGCCCCATGAATCTCTGCTGGAAGAAACCTACTACCACCGCATCAACCCGCCGCAAGGCTTTGCCTTCCAGCGTGTCTACACCGATGATCGCAAATTGGATGAAGCCATGGCCGTCGAAGACGGAGACGTTGTCATGGTGCCAAAAGGCTATCACCCCTGTGCGACGATTCACGGCTATGATCTGTATTACCTCAACGTCATGGCAGGTCCGGTGCGCATATGGAAATTCAACAACGCCAAGGAACATGCGTGGTTGTTACCCAAGAAATAATTGACTACCAGGAAAAAGTGCTCATCACATAGTCAGGCAGCGGGTGAAGTTCTGTTTCTGCAACATCAGCACTCACACCCTGTTGCACCAGCAATGTGCTGAGGCCCGCACCGCGCCCACCAGCAACGTCGTGTTCCGCACTGTCGCCGATGCATAACACACGACTGGGGTTGCCCAAGCGGGCCAGCGCAAAATCATAAATCATGCGGTGGGGTTTACCTATCCACGTAACCACACGACCCATTTCAGCATAAACCTGGGCAATGGCCCCGGGTGCAGGTTGCAGACCATTGAGGGTCAACATCAGCTTGTCGGGGTTGCAACACACGGCGGGTAAAGAGATGTCGAAAAATTGTTTGCGATAATCTTCAAGGCTGGTTTTAGGCGCGTTGGAACCAAGGATCAACATGACTTCAGCATCTTGCGGTTCACTCACAAAAGTGATGGGCGCAAAATCATAATCCTCACCGTCTTTACCTACCAAGTAGGCTTTGGAGACATGGAGCGATTGAAACGCCACTTCGCCGGAACTGACGCAATCAACAAAATGCTGACGCGCAATTCCCATCTGCACCACACGTTCGACATTGGGTGCCGCGCGCTTTCCCGAATTGGTCATCACGATAACCGGAATGCCGAGCATAGAGAGCCTGTCGAGAACTTCCGCTGCACCGGGATACAGCTTTTGCCCATCATGAATGACGCCAAATTGGTCAATCAGCATCGCGTCATAGTTTTGTGCAATGTCGCCGAGACCAGACAGTCTACGCATCATGGCCAATCCCGCGCCACGCCAGTCGGGCCGTGCCCATGGCAGCATGTTCACTTACAGGCTGCAAGGCTGGCACGCCAAGTTGTTTCAATCGTATGGCTGTCCACACTTCATTTGCAGCGCCGCCACCCACCGTGCGAATGGAGCGCAACGCCGAGGCGCCTAATTCGGTCAGGCGGCGATAACCCAAAACTTCAACCGCACTCAAGCCTTCCAAAAGTCCTTGCAAGAATACATGATCATCAGCGGGGCGTGGCGAAAGCCGTGGCTGCATGGCGGGATCATAAATTGGAAAGCGCTCACCGGTTTTAGGCAGCGGGTAATAATCCAACCCCGTCGCAACATTTGCATCCATCAGCGGCGTGAGTGTCACAATCTCTTCCACCGAAAAAAACTGTTTGAGCGTGGCACCACCCGTGTTGGATGCACCACCTGCCAACCATTGCTCGCCAATGCGGTGGCTATAGATGCCATATTGGGGCGCAAACACAGGCGTGGCCGACAGTAGTTTAAGCGTAAGCGTTGTGCCGAGTGACGTGACACCATCACCCGCTTCACGCGCGCCTGAAGCCAGGAATGCAGCACATCCATCCGTGGTGCCCGTAACAATGGCAACATCGCGCGGCAAGTGAAATGCGTCGGCCATGTCCGCTTTAATTGTGCCGACGCGCGTTCCCGCCGCCACCACGTGCGGCAATTTTTCAACTTGGCCTCCAGCACGCAAAATCCAGTCCGGCCATTGCCGCAACACAGGGTCATAGCCCGACTTCAGGGCATTGTTTTCATCAGTCACATTGAACACGCCGCAAAACCGTCCCATGATCCAATCAGCTTGGTGCAGAATTTGCGGCGCATCCTGTTGCATTGGAATCAATCGTGCCAATGCCGATGTTGCGCCATGGGCGGCTGTTTCAGGCGGCGCGTTGTCTTTGATGCACTTCACCAGTTCCGGCGAGGCAATATCATTATACATTGATGCCAAACCCAAAACATTGCCTACCCCGTCAACCGGCAAAACGGTGCCGGACGTTCCATCCACTGCGAGTGCGAGAACCTGCAACCCCTCGAGATTGAGCGCGGCAAATGCCCGTTCAATGGCGGCCCACCACATGTGCGGGTCTTGCAGCACACGTCCAAAATCTGCCGTAGGTGCTTCCAGTACGGCCGACGCCATGGCCTTCAATGTGCCGCTGACATCTCGTGCCACCACCCGCACCCCCGATGTGCCAATGTCGACGCCTAAAACAACCTCTATCATGAACCGCGATCCAGCAAGGCGCGGGCTGTGGTTTCATCGGTGACAACAATGTTTGAGAGTTTGTTCAGAATCACGCCATGCATCATGGGCACTTTGCTTTTTCCGCCCGACACTAAAATCACCCGTGGCACGCCGCGCAGATGTTCAGGCGGCAGCGCCACGGCGCGGCGGTTGAGAGGATGTTCCACAAACTTGCCGCGGGCGTCCAGCCAATGCGAACACAAGTCACCCACGGCTCCGGCATTTTGCAAGGTCAAAACTTCTGCCGGCGTAATCAAACCCAATTTCGACATGGTGCTGTGCTTGCCCAATTCACCCACCGACAAGAAGGCGAGATCAACCTTGCGCCCCCGTTCAAACACATCACGCAACATGGGTTGGTTCATCAGGATTTCGCGCGTGGCTTCCGTATCAGTGAAGGCGGGGCCGGCGAAGTAATAGCATTGCCCGCCAACAATGTCGGCAAGATGCGACGCCGTTTCATGCGGGTTCACCGCCGAGGAATGCGTAAGGCCCCCGATCAATGAAACCACTGACAGTCGTTTATAATTTTTATGTGGCACATAGCTGAGGGAATGCCGCAGCGTTTGCCCCCAGCCCACACCAACAGACATGCCATCCTTCAATTGTTGTGACAGATAATTGCCAGCTGCCGCCGCAATCACAGCGCGTTGCCTTTCGACTTCCGAAGATGACGGCACGACCACGGCATCAATCAGTCCAAATTTTTTCTTGAGTTCGTCCTCCAATTTGATTGAAGCAGCCAAGCGACCGGTGATCGTGACCTGCACCAGTCCCGTGCGCCGCGCATGGGCCAGCAGACGATTGACCCGCACCCGTGTCAGGCCAAGTTTCTTGCCAATTTGCGCTTGTGTATTCTCGGCTATAAAATACAGCCATGCCGCCCGTGTTGCGAGTTGTTGCTCCACGTCAACGGCTGCATCCAATCCCAAATCCACATCACTTAATTCTAGACGCTCAACGATTTTGGATCGGCCTGCAACAGTCATGACTAGTCTCCGTGATGCAGCTCGGCCCAAGGGGGTTCGAGTGGGATATTGTGTTTGAGCGCCTGAAGCAGCGCGAGGCTAAGCGGCACGTTGCCGGCTTCAAGATTGCCTGCTGCTATCATACCGTGCAGCGCATCTGCAACGGCCAAACCCAATTCTGCACCTTCAACGGTTTCACCTTGCAGCGGCCCCGCCATGGCATCAGCGTAAGTAAGGCCTCGACCTAACGCGTGTCCCAAACGCGAATTGCGGCCAGCTTGACAGGTCACATAAAGATCGCCCACACCCGGCATGCCCCACACGCTCTCAGCTGTGCCACCAAGTGCCTTCGACAAAGCCAACATTTCCTTTACGGCCTGATCGAACAATACGGCAGCCGCATTGTTGTTACGGGCCTTGTTTTGGGTTTCAGCTAATACCTCGTTGCGGCCATGGGCCCAACCCACGGCAATGGCAAAGAAGTTCTTAAACGCCGCACACACTTCTGCGCCCATCATATCGGTGGTGGGTTTTGGGAAATAATAGTCGCCAGCAAACTGCGCACAAAGCTGTTCAGCGAAGGCCGCATTACGTGAGACGATGACAGTTCCCGTTTGCCGCCGCGCTGCAAGTTCGCCAGCAATGCAAGGCCCGGCAATGCCTGCCACATCAATATCAAAACCGAGATTTGATTTTATTGCTTCAGCGATGACGTCTGGGAACACCCGCAAGCTTTCCTGTAAGGGCTGCATGCCCTTGGTAATCATCACAATTGGCGTGGGCGTCGTAAGTGCTGCAGACAATTGTTCAATCGCCCAACCCACCCCCGCCGATGAAACGCCGAGCAATATGAGATCCGTATCGTTGCCCAGTGCCTTTTTGAAATCAGCCGCTTGAAAAACGTTCACAGCGTTTGGCATGGTGACCTTGAGTTTGGGATGCAGGCCATTTCCCGAAATAGACGAAATGATATGTTCATCCAAATGCGTGCCGACCAGCCGCACCTCATGTCCACGATCCACCAAAGGCATGCACATGGAAGAACCCATGACACCTGCCCCCAGTATGGTGATGACACTCATCGAATAACTTTGCCGCTGGCCGCGTCGAACAGGTGCACTTTGCCCGCCATGGGTTGCAGCCCCAAGATTTGACCACGCTTCAATTCAATGCGCTCGCGCACGACGGCGCAAATTTCATCATGGCCCATGTCACCGTAAATATGGATTTCAGGGCCTGTCGGTTCTGTGACGGAGACCTTGATGCTCAGCCCCTCACCCACTTCCAAATGTTCCGGTCTCACACCAAAAACAATATCTTGCCCTTCACTGGCCTTGTGGCCTTTTGGCAGATCAATCTTGCTGCCATCGCCCGTCACCAATCTGCCTTTGTGAACCGTACCCTTGATAAGATTCATCGCCGGTGAACCGATGAAGGAGGCCACAAACAAATTATCGGGCCGATCATAGACTTCCAAGGGGGCACCTTGTTGTTCAATCACACCGTCTTTCAAAATCACAATCTTGTCTGCCATGGTCATGGCTTCAATTTGATCATGGGTCACATAGACAGTCGTCGTATTCAACCGCTCATGCAGGTCTTTGATTTCGGTACGCATCTGCACCCGCAACTTCGCATCAAGATTGGACAGGGGTTCATCAAATAGGAACACTGCCGGGTTGCGCACAATGGCACGGCCCATGGCCACGCGCTGGCGCTGGCCACCTGAAAGTTCTCGTGGGAAACGCGCAAGATACGGTTCAAGATTTAAAATCTTGGCAGCCCAAGCCGTCTTTTCGTCAATTTCGCTTTGTGGTTTTTTCGCCAGCACCATCGAGAAGCTCATATTGTCCTTCACGGTCATATGGGCATAAAGCGCATAATTCTGAAACACCATGGCAATGTCGCGATCTTTCGGATGCACATCATTGACGCGTCGCTCACCAATGTGAATATCGCCGGATGTAATAGCTTCAAGCCCGGCAATGGAGCGCAACAAAGTGGACTTGCCGCAGCCCGAAGGCCCCAGCAGAACCACGAATGAGCCATCTTCAATATCCAGATTCACGCCATGGATGACTTGAACGCTGCCGTAGCTTTTCTTGATGTCGCGAAGTGTAACCGAAGCCATAACTCAAGTCCCTATTGTGGATCGTTTGAAAGAAATTCATCGAGCAGACCCGCATCATCGGCAAGGTCAAGAAACGACCAGCGATTGCGAATGTCTCGGGCATGTTTCATGGCCTTGCGCCATATGTCGCGCGAAAGGCCCAATTCTGTTGCAGTGGTAGGGCCGCCTGCCGAGGCAATGATGGCCTTCATGTCATCAGGGTCCAGCATCATGGCTTTGAGTTGAAGTCTCAACTCTGGCCAGATGTGTTCAAGTGCGCGGTTAAGCTTGGAAGCACCATCCACATCAATCGACTTCTTGATGGCTTCGCCATACATCATCTGCCCGATGTTCGTGCCATAGCGTTTTGCAAAATCCGTCTTGTCGATTTTTGTTGCTTTGAGTTTCGGCAGTTTTTCAAAACTGAGTAAAAACTGATGCAATCGCGCCAAGGCAATGGAAGCAACGCCGACCTGTTGGCCGTGGGTGGTGCCGGGGTGGGCTTCACCTGCAAACATGTCAATCCAGTGTGACACCTGGTGTTCACCCATCGAACCTGAATGCGACGATCCCACGATGTTGTTACCAAAACTGGCCAGTGTCAAAACGCGGTACAAATAGCCATTGGCCTCGATTGAATGTTTTGGATAGTCCGGCGCGGTCTTGATCATTCGCGCCTCATCATCTTCAACATTGAACAAATCAAATGGCGTTTGCGCAAAGGATGATCCGAACAGACGGTGCGAGGCCCACCATTCAACCTGTGCTGTGGGGCGACAAAGGCTGTCACCCAAGCCAGCCGCAGCAAGCCATGGCGGTGCTGCTGCACTCACACCCAAATCCACAAAAACGGCACGCGGCGCATGGGCGGGCACCGACGTTTTGTAACCATTGGCAAGTGTCACCGAGGCCGTGCCAGCGCCGTAGCCATTCATGGAACCTGCCGTGGCAAAGCTCACATATTTCCGACCATCTTCAAACGTCGCATATTTCACGGTGTCTGAAAGCGAGCCTGAACCCACCACAACACAACCATCGCAATGCCGCGTGCGGTCCTTCATCAAGGCAATTGTCGGTTCATCGCAATGGGTGTTGCCGGGAAAAATTATTTCTTCAACATCACACCATCCTGATAATTCCTTGGCCACCCGCCGGCCCATCGCCTCAACAGTATTCGTGTCACTAACCACCGCCAACTTGCGACCAATTTTGAGAGGCGCCACCAGATCAGCCGCACCACCATCCAGCGTCTCTTCAATGCGAATTGTTTCAAACGGCACAGCGCAGGCTTTGCCTGTTTCAGGGTCGCGCCATTCACCTGAAATCACATCACGGATCAGGCTGTTCCAGTCTTTCGCAGGATGGCTCATGCGCTTTGCCTCCGGGCAAAATTCTGCATGCGGGCATTCCATTGGCTCATCTGCGGCCAGAGGTCTTGGTAGATCGACAGCAATTCTTCATAGGCCTTCGCCTGTTTGGTGCGCGGATGGAAAATTTTTGTTGGCTTCCCACTCATGGCAGCCGATGCAGCGGGCAGCGATTTGTACCAGCCCGCACCCTTTGCAGCCGCCATGGCTGCACCTAATGCCGAGGCTTCGGGCGTTTCAAGCCGCTTCACGTCGCGGCCTGAGGCATCACTAACGATCTGACACCACAGATCAGACTTGGAACCGCCACCCACGATGGCTAAATGATCGATGGGCGATGTGGCAGCCGCCACGCGATTGGTCATCATTGCTTGCTCAAGGGCAATGCCTTCCATGAGTGCGCGATAAATATCGCCCCGCGTGTGACTTCCGGAAAGACCTGCCAAAACACCGCGGCCATCGGCATCCCAATAGGGTGTCATGATGCCGGAGAAATAAGGAATGAGCGTCAACCCCCGCGAGCCAATGGGAACAGCCTTGGCTTCTTCTTCCAGCACCTTGAAGATGCCAGGGTTCTTGGCCGGGTTTTGATGGAACATGCGCTCCACAAACCATGTGACCAGATAGGTGCCCGTGCGAATGGCAGTTTCAAAACTGAAACCCTTTTCACCCACAGCGGACAAACTGCGGAATGAACGATCAACGGCATAGGTTTCGCCATAGCTGCCGGATACGGCTGCCGTGCCCAAATTCAAATAGGCGCGCCCTTTGAGAAATGTATTGGCGCCCGCACCCGCACATTGGCCATCGCCCCCACCGGCAATGACGGGTGTGCCTGCTGCGAGGCCGGTGAGTTTGGCTGCCGTTTCACTGACCACACCCATCACATCACCCGAGGGCACAAGTTGCGGCAGTTGTTCACGTGTCAACCGCGCTGCTTTCAATAACACATCTGACCAGTCATAGGCCTTTGCATCCAACAACCCCATGGGGCTCGCGGACGACAGTGAGGTTTTCCATTCGCCCGTCAGGAAGTGTGTGATGACGCCATGCACCTCTGCCGTTTTGGCCGTTTTATTCCAGACCTTGGGCTCGTTCTTTGCCAACCACAGGCAACGTGTGCGACATGGTGTGATATCTTCGGGAATACCGGAAATTTGATGCAACCGTTCCGCGCCAACTTCAGTGGCAATTTCTTTCACTTCAACATGGGCCCGCTCATCCAGCCATAAGCTACCGGGGCGAAGCGCTTTGCCCTTGTCATCAAACTGCGCAAAACTTTCACGCTGATTGGAAATTGAAACAGCGGCAATGCGCTGTTTTGAAATCTTGCGTGTAAGCTGCTTCAGGGCTTTGGAAACCGACCCTGTCCAGTCTGAAACCTCTTGCTCAAACCAGCCCATCTTGGGGTTTGACAGTGGTACGCTTGCGCGTCCTTCGGCAACGATATGTCCACGGGCATCAAAGGCAATGGCTTTGGTCGCCGTGGTGGACTGGTCGATGCCAATGACGAGATCGGGTTTCATGACGCTCTACAAAATGAAATGGAAAAGGGGCAGGCCTAGCCTGCCCCTTCGTGTGTATTAAAGTCCAGCTTCTGCCACTTGGGCATCGATTGCTTTAGCAATCGTGTCCATACAGGCCTTGGCATCGCCACCGAAATCCTGACCCGTGAGCAACTTGCCCAAGTTCACAGGAATTTCGTTGTTAGAGAAGCCAGCCCACAGCGGCATATCGGGTTCGGAAGCCATGTCATTATCGATGATTTCCTTCACAACAGGCAAGTGGCGCGTTGTGCCCGGACCAACAACTTCCTTGGCCTTCACACGGGCATCAGCGAAGGATGACAAGCGCATTGGCGCAAAACCGCCACCCAATGTGCAACGTGTCATGATATCCTTCGAGCAAGCCCATTGCATGAAGATCCAGGCTGCGTCGAGGTTCTTCGAATACTTGGAAAGCCCAAGGATCGAACCACCCTGGTGCGCCGCACCCGGAATTTCACCAAAGCCCGCATCCGCAGCCGTGGCATATTTAGGACCACGGATTGGGCGCTTGGCTTCCCACAGGCCTTGCACTTTCGAATCGGCGGCATCCCAACCAGGGAAGAATTCATCCCATGAGTTGATAAGTGCCACCTGACCCGACGCACCCATCTGCCACTGACCATCCCACGTGGAGTTGGTCGATTCAGCAGGCGAGTTTGCAAGCCATTCTTGATAGGTTTTCAGACCACGAACAGCGGCTTCGCTGTTGCCCGAGAACTTCTTGTCGGCACCGAAAATGGTAGCGCCTTCGTTCCAGACCATTTGCGTCCAGTCGCAGTTCAGCGAGTAGTGACCAGATTTAGCTTGCAGGCCCGTACCGAACATGCCGTTGGCTTTTTCAGCTTCTGTGATCAGTTTCACGGCTGCTGTAAATTCTTCGACGGTGTTTGGTGGTGCAATCTTGTGCTTTTCCAAAATGTCCTTGCGGTACATTGTGGTCATGATCGGAATATCGAAAGGAATACCAACCCACTTCGAATCATACAATGCGAGACCGTTCACCAATGTCTTGGAAAAATCGTCCCAATCCATGCCGGGAAGCGCCAGCTCTGGTTTTTCCTTGTAGTAGGCAATCGGGTCAACCGTATCCTGGGCAAAAGTGGCAACCCATGACTGATCGAGGTAATAGATGTCATAGGAACCGAGTTGGCCTTGCACGTCTTGCGTGGCCTTTGCGAGAACTTGTTCCAGTGGAACAATTTCAATTTCAACTTCAATGCCGGTAAGTGCGGTGAATTCACCCTTCAACTTATCCAACACAACGGTGGGCGGTGTGGCTTCTGAGGTATAGCGAATCTTGGTGCCTTTGAACTTGGAACCAACTTCCTTTAGCCAAGCGTTGACTGCTGCATCGCCGGTGTCTTCAGCCCAAGCAGGTGAGCCAATCAAGCTGCTGCGATCTTTGCGCAGGTTGCCAAGCAGACCGAGGTTGAAGGCTGAAAAGCCCACGCCAGCCAATGCGGATTTCTTGATAAATGAACGCTTCGAAATACGACGCGCCGTGAAATCATTGGCAGCGTCGATCAGAAAGGTTTTTTTGTCGTGCTCTGTAAAACTCATTTTGGTTTCCTCCCAAGGGTTGTGAGTTTTGTTTGTAGTCATAGTCTTTCTCGTCTTGGCGGAATCACTCCTTGAGGGAGCCCAGAGTGAGGCCGCGGACCAGATGGCGTTGCACGAGCAATATGAAAATGAAGCTTGGTATCGCAGCTGCTGTACCCAGCGCCGTGATGAAGCCCCACTCGTTGCCGGTGGAAGTAACAAAGGTTGAAATCTTAACCGGGATGGTGCGAATTTCTGTCGTCAGGAACAGCGACAATAAGAATTCCGTCCATGAAAAAATGAAACACAGCACAGCAGCGGCTGCGATGCCGCCCTTGACCATGGGCAATACAATGAGGCGGAAACTTTGCCAACGTGTAGCGCCATCAATCATGGCGGCTTGATCAACATCCTTGGGTACATCGTCAAAAAAGGACTTGAGCAAAAGAACCGCAATCGGGAGGTTCATCAAGGCATAGATCATGATGAGGCCGATGTAGCCGAGGAAATGGTTCTGGTTGTCGCGCATGCCAAAGCCCGCATAGATCGTGACCAAAGGCACGATGATGGCGATAGGCGGCATGAAGCGTTGGCCAAGCACCCAATTCAGGTAACTCGCACGGCCCCGGAAATTCATACGGGAAAGGGCATAGGCGGCCATGACGGCAACAAACATTGTGACTGTAGTAGCGCCCAACGTCACAATGATTGTATCGACAATTGACTGGCGGGAGTCATAGGTGCCTGCACCCGCAACCCCCATGCCAAGGCCGTCATCAATTGCCATTTGTGAGCGCGAACGCCCAAAAAGTGTGACAGCGTAATTGATCAGCGTAGGTGAGAAATCAAACCACACCACGCGGTCCTTATCAAACACAGCGGAAATGGGTTTGATCGACGTCAATGCCCACCAGAAAATCGGGAACATGAAAATAGACGTGACCAACACGGCTGTTGCATCGCGTAAAAATTGCCAGGGTCGCGAAAGTTCCATCAGAGTTTCACCTTGAATACGCGCATGAAAATCGTCGATGTCAAAATCACCAACACTAGCGTGAGCAACGAGATGGCAGATGCGTAAGGAAAGTCAGCGTTACCGAAATAGATACGGCCAGCATAACTCGTCATCGTCTCCGTGGCCGTACCCGGACCTGAATCCGTCATCACTTTCACATAATCAAAGGCGCGCATCAGGTCGATGCCACGGATCAACACCGCAATGGCAATGACTTTTGACATCATCGGCAGTGTCAACTTGAAGAAGGCTTGCACGGGTGTGGCACCATCAATGGCAGCCGCTTCAAACGGTTCCTTTGGCAGCGAGCGCAAACCCGCCAACATGATCAACACCATGAAGGGCGTCCACTGCCATATTTCTGCTAGCAACACACCGGCCATGGCAGTGGAGGCATTGCCGAGTATGGGGTAGCCCGGCGGCAACAACCCCAGACCAATCAGGCCTTGCGCCAACACGCCGAACGAGCCGTTGAGCATCAACAAAAACATCATGGCCGTGACAGATGGCGGAATAACCAGTGGCAGCGTCATCATGGCCCGCATCAGGCCATAGCCTTTGCGATCTGAATCCAGAAGCAAGGCAATCAACATGCCCAGCACGAGTTGGAAGAACAGCGCAACACCCGTATAAAACAGCGTATTGTAAAGCGCGTTCCAAACCCGCTCGTCGTAGAACACCTTGACCCAATTATGGTCAGGGTCAAATACCAGCTTTCGCGTGGCGGCATTCTTTTTATAAAGCGACGTTTCGATGGCTTTGTAGAGAGGATAAATCCCGAAAACCACCATTAATGCCGAGGCCGGAAACAGCCATGGAAATGGGTGCTCACTGGTGAGCCAGTGCGGCAGCCAAGGCCTGCGTGCCTCGGTCACGCTCATGCCTCAACCAACAGTGAATTCTGAACCACACGACGTCTCCCAAAATGCATCTGAACTTTTGTTCTTTTTGAATTACAAATGTTCACGCACGTTAGAATCCGTTTTTGCTTTCTGTCAACGACAATCGAAAAACTTGTCGTGCAGTGCAATATAAGTGGTGTTCAGTCGGCCTTCTTTTTCTTCTTCGGTGCCTTGGCTTGGGCCAAAGATGGCAGCTCAGCATCACGCCGCACCGGTGCATGGACGGCCAATGTTGATGCATCTTGGCCCTTGAGATCAGCGGCCTGCTTGCCATAGGAACCAAAGCGCTTCAGTACCGTGGACATTTCATTTTCAGCCAGCATAACAGGCTTGCCCGCCAGCAGAGCCGCCCAATACTGGTGGCACAGCGCTTCAATTTCACCGGCACGCCACAAGGCTTTGTCCAGCGTATCGCCAAAGCAGATTTGACCGTGGTTTGCGAGCAGGCAACCCGAGCGCCCCTTCATGGCTTCCAGCATGGTGTCGGACAACTCTTGAGTACCGAATTCCGCATAACCAGACACGCGCAACGACGACCCGCCCGTAATACCGATCATATAATGGAAGGACGGAATGTCTTTACGTAGGCACGCCATGGCCGTGGCATAGGTCGAGTGCACATGCACGATTGCCTTTGCTTCGGGGCGGGCTTTGAAAATATCCATATGCATGCGCCATTCGGTGGACGGAAAATACTCACCGCGATAACCGCCTTCAAGATCCATCTCGACGACATGTTCAGGTTTCATCTTTTTATAGGGAATGCCGGAAGCCGTGATCAGAAATCCCTCATCCGTGCGCACACTCACATTGCCGGAAGTGCCTTGGTTGATGCCCTCTTCGTTCATGGCCAAACAGGTTTTGATCACAGCCTTGCGCAGGTCGTGGTATTTGATCTTGCTCATGAACGAATTCTCCGATGTCTGTGCTGAAACATTATAAGTAACAGTGTGAAAGCCATTGCGTCCAGTGCCGGGGCATGAATAATCAGGCGAGATGACATGCACAATGCGACGGACACCATGACAAACGCTCAACATCGATCAGAAAATCCACCGCGCGGCATTGCCGTCGTGGATGTGGGCTTCACCAACAGCAAGGTTATTCTTTATGACGCGGCACTGAAAATTGTGGGTGAGCGCAAGATTATGAGCCCGCATCACGATGGCACTCACTATCGGGAAATAGACGTTGGCCTGATTCTGGATTTTGCACAAAATGCGATCAATGAGTTAGACGCCATTATGCCCATCGACGCAATCGTTCCATCAGCCCATGGCGCATGTATTGTCTGTTTGAAAGCCGACGGCAGTCTGGCTGTTCCGGTGATGGATTATATGTCGGAACCACCGCCTGACATAATCTCCGCATACAAATCGCAGATGCCGAGTTTTGCAGAAAGTTATTCACCGCTTCTGCCCATGGCCCTGATGCACGCCATGCAACTTTTTTGGCAGCAACGCATCTTGCCAGATGAATTTATTAAAACCAGAACCATACTCCCTCTCATGCAATACATTGCATGTGGATTGGGCGGGCAGGCCGCATCCGAAATATCATCAATGTCATGCCAATCCCACCTCGTAGACATGCGTGACGGTTCGGCCTCGTCAATCAGCATCAACAACGGTTGGGACAAGCACTATGCGCCGCAGGCCCATGCTTGGGATTGTGTTGGAACGTTCAAATTCAAACACCATGGCTTTCGCGGGCATGGTGAAATTTTGGCAGGCGTTCATGACTCCAATGCCAACTTCCTGCGCTACTTGGCGGGCGGACAGCAGCACTTCACCCTGCTCTCCACTGGCACCTGGATCATCGGCTTCGACACGGATGCCGACATGTTGGCATTGGATCACGCGAAAGATATCGTGGCCAATAAATCAGTTTTCGGAAAAACCGTGGCCTGTTGCCGTTTCTTTGGTGGCAAGGAATTTGAGGTTCTCGCTCATGGTGCCGATGGCGCGCAGGCAAGCATTGCGCTTGTTGAAAAACTGGTCGCCCAAGGCACCTTTGCCTTGCCGTCATTTACAGATTCAGGTGGCCCCGTTCCAAACAGCGGCGGCAAAGGCCGCGTCATCGGCCCTTCGCCCACTTCATCAGCCGAATATGCCAGCCTTGCCTCGCTCTATTGTGCCTTGATGGTTTCTGAATCGCTTGATGCCCTTCACTCCGCCCATGCTGTCATCGTCGATGGACCATTTTCACAGAACCCCTGTTTCCTGAGCGTGTTGCAGTCCCTGCGGCCTTTGCAAACTATCTGTGCTTCCGAAGCGCGGGATGGCACGGCGGCGGGGGCCGCGTGTCTGGCATTGATGCCACAAGGTGAGTTGCCCTACATCAACGTTGCCATGCGCAAGGTTGAGCGCGTCACCCTCAACAATCTTTCGGATTATCAGCGCCAGTGGCGCCAGCAGGTTTAACGATAACGCAACTTTCGCGGCGCATGATTCTTGGAAGTAAGTTTGTTGAGTGAGGTCGCGTCATGGATCTTTCATTTACACCACGAGCCCGGCACAAGTCGGTTATTCTGACTTGTCCTCCGCTCGATACCACGGGGCTTGCCGATGCCATTCGCCAGCGTGGCAATATTCCACTTTCCATCGGTGGTGAAGCCATGCTGGAATTGCATCAGCGCGACATTTCGGAAAGCTGGCGTGAAGCCGCAAAACTGCCAACCCAAAAGGCGGCATCACTCTCTTGGCAGTTGGCACAGGAAATTTCCGACGACGATGAGCCTGAAACCCATTCCGCTGCCGCTGCAGCACTTTTTCTGTTGGCGCTCCGCCATAAGCACGCCAACCTGAAACGCGCACTTGCAGGTTGCCGCGTCACCTGGAACGACGACGCAACGACACAAAAAATGGAATACCTCGCATGAGTTAAGCTGGTCTGGACGACCAGACTTCAACATGCTTGATATACGCCATGAACCAAGCAGACCTCGCCAAACCCCGCATGTCGGGTGCTGACTACGGCCGCTCCCTGACCGGGCTCGGCTTCAACCTGATTGTGAACGATCTCGAAAAATCCATTCACTTCGCCAAGCATGTTCTTGGTGCTGACGTGTTTTTTCGCACCGACGTTTTTGCCGCCATGAAGCTTTCAGGTCACGACTTCATGTTCCATATCCCTGAATCCTATCGCGGGAATGAGCTTTACGGCACACTTCAATCCGATGCGCCGCGCGGTGTGGGCATCGAGCTTCGCTGCTACCATGTGGACCCTGATGAAGCCGAAGCCCGCGCCCGGGAGGCTGGGTTTGTTGTGTTGGCCGGATGCATCGACAAACCACACGGCTTGCGTGAATGCATGATTTTGGACGATGATGGCTTTGTATGGATTCCATCAAAACACTTGAGGCCGCATGCCACAACTTGAACTGCAAAACGGCTATTACCAACTCCCACCCGGGAAATTGGCCAACGTGGCGCATCGCTTGCAAATTTTCGAACCCCCTCAACGCCCCTTGGTGGCGCTGCATCCTGATCTCCATCTGGAGCCCGCAGCAAAGGCGGACCCCGATGCCTATCGCAACTTGTTTCGCGCCATCGGGCAGGATTTTCTGTGGTTCTCGCGGTTGTTGATGAGTGACGAAAAGCTGCTCGACACTTTGTCGAACGCTGGCACGGAATCTTTTGCCCTGAAACGCGGGCAAAACATCATCGGAATTCTGGAACTCAGCTTTCGCGACATGCCCGATTGCGAATTATCGTTTTTCGGTCTGGTGCCATCGGAAGTGGGGCAAGGCACGGGTCGCATATTGATGGACGAAGCCATTCGCCGTGCTTTTGAAAAACCCATCAAACGACTGTGGCTGTCAACCTGTTCACTTGATCACCCTAAAGCGCTGGGTTTTTACCGAAAAGCCGGATTTATACCTTACGCCCGATTTGTCGAAATCCATGATGACCCGCGCTTGCAAGGCAAATTGCCACTTCATGCCGCCCAGCAAATTCCGCTGATACAAGATTAACCTGAGGTTTGCCCTTCCTTAACCCCTTCGCGGGCAAGGTGAAGGATCAATGTTTTCATTTTTCTCAAATCTCGGCCCTGAAATTCCGTTCTCGCTATTTCTCATGGCGCTATTGGGTCTACGCACCAAAGTGTGGCCACGGGCCAGTGTGTTCGTCAAAGCAACACCACAGGCCGTGTTTTCTCTTATCGATATGTCCCATGGAAAGCGCGAGGATTGGGGTCGCACGCAAATCCTGACGGAACTTAACGAACCAGCACGTGGTATCTTCAAGAAGACTTACACCACGACACTGACAACAGGTGCTGCCAAGAGTTTTTCAGCATTGTTTTCCGTGCGCAAGCGCGAAGCACCGCTTCATCTTGAAATCCAGCGCGAAGGTCTTGAGGGCCAAAGCCTCAACAATGAATTATTGAGCCAAACCTATAAGGTCATTCCGCAAGAAGGCGGATGCAAGCTGGTGACCATTTATGAATGGGGCCCACGCCCTCTTATTGCGCAATTGGTGGCCCGCGCCGACCTTTGGGGCGGGGCATTTCGCATCAAAGGTTTGGCCGAAACAGGAAAGCCTGTTGAATGGCCCTATCAATTGATTTCCGCCGGTGTTGCAGTCGCAACCGGGGCCTTATCGATGGCGGCCTTCGCCGTTGTGTTGGGCTGGCATGCAGCAGCCATGTTGATTTTTGCCCTGTTCGTGCATGAACTCGGCCACCTTCTCGCCTATCGCTTGATGGGGCAACCTTGGGGCCGCATGATTTTCTTGCCATTTTTGGGAGCCATAGCGCTGCCGCGTTTACCGTTTGATAGCCAAGGCCAATCCGTGTTTTCCGCTCTCATGGGGCCGGGCTTTTCAATTCTGCTCGCCATTCTTTGTGCTTCACACATCCTATTGGGGGGTGAAATCGACAGGAACCTCGCACTGTTGGGTTTGATCACAACGGCGTTGAACATCTTCAACTTGATTCCCGTGGAACCGCTTGACGGCGGTGTGGCCCTGCGCTCTGTACTTGCCAAATACATGGGCAAATCCGCCCGCTTTGGCTTGATGGCCGTTGGCTTGGTTTTGGCAGCAGTCGGGCTTTTGCAGTCTCAAATTCTGCTGGTCATCTTCGGCGGCATTTCGGTTCTGTTCAATTTGAAGGACCGCACCATTGACGCCGGCTTGATTCCCCTGTCTCGTTTGCAAGTGGTCATCACGTTCTGGGGCTATGTTTGCATGGTCACGGCCTACATCACCATGCTGCGCTATTATTTTTCGCTCGTTGTGCAGTTGCAAGCTATAACCTGACACGGCTAACACCGTCGCCATGGATCTTCTCTCAACATACCATCAAAAAATCAGCGATCAGGACATTCAAGTTGATGCCGCACAAACGACTGTGGTGTTACGGCTTAATCAGTTACTGCTGCAATTAGGCCACGCTTCGGCATTCAAGCCGGGCATTTTCGCAAAAATCTTTCACAAAGCACCTGCTCCACCCCGCGGTCTCTATATCCACGGCGATGTGGGGCGTGGCAAAACTATGCTGATGGATTTGTTTTTTGCCGAGGTCAAGAATTGGCCCAAGAAGCGCATCCACTTCCACGCCTTCATGCAAGACGTTCACAAGGCGCGGTCAGCGCAAAAATCGATTGAGCAGATTGCAGACACGCTGGCCCGTGAGGCGAAGCTTCTGTGTCTCGATGAAATGCAAATCGTCGACATTGCAGACGCCATGATCATTGGACGGCTTTTTGAAGCCATGCACCAGCGCGGCGTGGTGCTGGTCACAACCGCCAATATTCCGCCAGACGGCCTTTATAAGGAGGGTCTGAACCGCGACCTGTTTCTGCCCTTCATCAAAAAACTGAATGCGGAACTGGATGTGATTTCGCTGGATGCTTCGAAGGATTATCGCCTCGGTCGTATCCGCGCCAACAACACTTATCTGTCGCCCGCAACAGCCGAAAACCGCGTGACCTTCAATGCCCTTTGGCACGACCTGACGGACGGTGCCATGGGCAAGGCCGAAGTGTTGGAGGTCTTGGGCCGCAAGCGCCACGTGCCAAAGGCTGCCCACGGTTGCGCTTCCTTCACTTTTTTTGAATTATGTGGCGAAGCATTAGGGCCACCGGATTATCTTGCCATCGCGGCGGCCTATCGCAACGTCTTCCTTTCCGGTGTGCCCAAATTAAAGGCACACCAACGCAACGAGACGAAACGCTTTATTCTGATGATCGATAGTTTTTACGACGCACGCACCAGACTGGTCATTTTGGCTGACGACAGCCCGGAAAACCTGTTCCCCAAAAACCAGCATGCCTTTGAAAGCCAGCGCACCATATCGCGGCTGAAGGAAATGCAGTCCGCATCCTGGTGGGGAAAAACCATTGTCGAGACCTGAGACTTAAGATGAAGTGTTGAAGCCCTTGAAGCCAAAGCGCAACGGGTCTAGGAGTATGCCGCTTTCGCATTGCAACATGCCGGACAGAGCTACTGGCACAGGGAGAACAAGAAATGGCGCGTAAGAAAATCGCATTGATCGGTGGCGGCATGATCGGGGGCACGTTGGCCCATCTCGCTGGCCTCAAAGAATTGGGCGACATCGTGATTTTCGACATTGCAGAAGGCCTGCCCCAAGGCAAAGCCCTCGACCTCTCGCAATCAGGTGGCGTTGAAGGCTTTGATGCCAAGCTAACCGGCACCAATTCTTATGAAGCCATTGCAGGCGCTGATGTTTGCATCGTCACAGCAGGTGTGCCGCGCAAACCCGGCATGAGCCGCGATGATCTCGTCGGCATCAACCTCAAAGTCATGAAGTCTGTGGGCGAAGGCCTCAAGGCCCATGCGCCCAATGCTTTCGTCATCTGCATCACCAACCCCTTGGACGTGATGGTGTGGGCCTTGCAAAAGTTCTCAGGCATTCCCACGAACAAGTTGATCGGTATGGCTGGTGTGTTGGATTCAGCCCGCTTCCAGCATTTCCTCGCAGAGGAATTCAAAGTCTCGGTCAAGGACGTGAACGCCTTCGTTCTCGGCGGCCATGGCGATACCATGGTGCCGCTGACGCGCTATTCTTCCGTGGCTGGCATTCCCGTGCCCGACCTCATCAAGATGGGTTGGTCCACACAAGAAAAAATCGACCAAATCGTCCAGCGCACCCGTGATGGTGGCGCTGAAATCGTGAACCTGTTGAAGACGGGTTCGGCCTATTACGCACCAGCTTCTTCGGCCATCGCAATGGCTGAAAGCTACCTCAAAGACTACAAGCGCGTGCTGCCCTGTGCGGCTTATCTTGGATGGCCAATATGGCGTGAAAGGCACCTATGTCGGCGTGCCTGTCGTCATTGGTGAAAACGGTGTGGAACGCATTGTTGAAGTGGCATTGGATGACACCGACAAAGCAGGCTTCCAAAAATCCGTCGATGCCGTGAACGGCTTGATGGCGTCAGCCAAAATCCTGGCACCTGAATTAGCGTAATTCTTTATTTCTCCTCGCCCTCGAGGGCGAGGCCGGGAGTGGGTGTCAGCCACGAACGCGACCGCTACAAATGTGGCTGACACCCGCCCCCAACCCCGCCCTCAAGGGCGGGGAGACCACAAATAAAGTCGCGAGGTTGCTATGAACATCCACGAATACCAAGCCAAAGCCGTACTCCGTGAATTTGGCGTTGCTACGGGCAAAGGACTTCCCGCTTTCACCGTTGATGAAGCTGTGAAAGTGGCTGAAGGGCAGCCCGGCCCTGTGTGGGTGGTCAAAGCCCAAATCCATGCTGGCGGACGCGGCAAAGGTGGTGGCGTGAAGGTGGTGAAGTCCATCGCTGATGTGAAAACGGAATCCACCCGCATCCTCGGCATGAACCTGATTACTCCACAAACCGGACCACAGGGCAAACTGGTCCAGCGCCTCTATATCGAAGAAGGCACGGCAATTGCCCGCGAACTTTATCTCTCGATTTTGGTTGACCGCGAAAATTCCCGTGTTGCCTTCATCGTGTCAACCGAAGGCGGCATGGACATTGAAGCCGTGGCCCATGACACGCCGGAAAAAATTGTGACCGTGCATGTGGATCCCGCAGCTGGCTATCAGCCCTATGTAGGCCGTCGCATCGCCTCAGCGCTGAAACTCGAAGGCGATCTCGTCAAGCAGTGTGTGAAGATGATTGGTCAGCTCTACAAAGCCTTCGTTGAGAAGGACATGAGCCTCCTCGAAATCAATCCATTGGTTGTGACCAAGGACAATCAACTGGTGTGCCTCGATGCAAAAGTGAACTTCGATTCCAACGCGCTCTATCGCCACCCCGAAATCGTTGAACTGCGCGACTTGTCTGAGGAAGACCCCAAGGAAATTGAAGCCTCGAAATATGACCTCTCCTATGTGGCCTTGGATGGCACCATCGGCTGCATGGTCAATGGTGCAGGCCTTGCCATGTCCACCATGGACATCATCAAGCTTTACGGCGAAGAGCCCGCAAACTTCTTGGACGTCGGCGGTGGCGCAACAAAAGAAAAAGTAACAGCGGCCTTCAAGATCATCACCGCTGATCCAAAGGTCAAAGGCATCCTCGTCAACATTTTCGGCGGCATCATGAAGTGCGACGTGATCGCCGAGGGCGTGATTGCTGCGGTGAAAGATGTGGGCCTCAAAGTGCCACTGGTGGTGCGCCTTGAAGGCACCAATGTGGAACTGGGCAAGGACATCATCAACAAGTCCGGCCTCAACGTCATTTCGGCCGATGATCTGAATGATGCCGCCGAAGAAGATCGTTAAAGCCGTGAAGGACGCGGCATGATAGACCTCAGCATGCTGCAAACCTCCGAATGTTTTCGGTTATTCTGGTTACCTATGGGATAACGAGTTTTTGCATTCGTCGCAGAGAGGCCTCAAAATTCTACGTCGTCATTGCACGCATCATTGCTATTGTTGCAACAGCAATGCTTGCTCTATGGCCAATGATATATGACTCCATATCTGTCGAACACTTCCCTGACGAAGCGCAATGCAGGTCCAGCGTTTGCAATGATTTTCTTCATTATTTTGTCGTTTTCACTTTGGGCGACATACGCTCTATCTCGTGTAATTTTCGTAGCTGTCACAAAGGCCCGAAATATGTCCATTCTCGTCAAAAAAAACCAAAGTTATCTGCCAAGGCTTGAATGGCAAGATGCAGGCTGAAATTTAACACAGTTGCACATAAACTGCGTTGAAGCGAGAGATGACATGAGCAATATCACTTTGAATACAATACGATTTTGGATGACGGGTTTACAAACGCCAAGACGATTGACGGGAATTCTGCTTGGTGCGCAAATGGTCCAAGACTTGCCGGAACGCCAAATGTTCAAAGCTTAAGCGATGGCAGAATAGCGTTATAGGTGATGGTTATGCAAAGTCCTATTGGAGGCCTTAGCGGATATAAATTTGATTGGCGAGGAAGTTGGATTGTCGATAGTTCGGCAATTCATTTGATATTACTAAACTTCTAAAAACGAATCTTATCATATAAGCATTGGTCGAATGCTGCATTGGTTGCCGCAGCGGAAACTCTTAATCTCAAAACTCTTTACTCAGAAGACCTCAACCACGGACAGCTTTATGGTTCCGTCACTGTTATAAACCCTTTCAAGGTGAATTGAATCATGTCCATTCTCGTCAACAAGAAAACCAAAGTCATCTGCCAAGGCATCACCGGCAACAATGGCACCTTCCACACGGAACAGGCGATTGCCTATGGCACGCTGATGGTTGGCGGTGTGACCCCCGGCAAAGGTGGCATGACCCATCTGGGCCTCCCCGTTTATGACACCGTGGCCGAAGCCCGCGAGCGCACGCAGGCTGATGCTTCCGTCATCTATGTGCCGCCTCCATTTGCCGCTGACTCGATCATCGAAGCCATCGATGCGGAAATTCCGTTGATCGTCTGCATCACCGAAGGCATTCCGGTGCTGGATATGGTGCGGGTGAAGCGTGCGCTCTCTGGTTCAAAGTCGCGCCTGATCGGGCCAAACTGCCCCGGCGTGTTGACCCCCGGCGAATGCAAGATCGGCATTATGCCCGGCAATATTTTCAAGAAGGGCTCCGTCGGCATCGTCTCACGTTCCGGCACGCTGACCTACGAAGCGGTGTTCCAAACCACGCAGCAGGGCTTGGGCCAAACCACAGCAGTGGGCATTGGTGGCGACCCGGTGAAGGGCACCGAATTCATCGACATGCTGGAAATGTTCTTGGCCGATCCTAAAACCGAATCCATCATCATGATCGGTGAAATTGGTGGTTCAGCCGAAGAAGAAGCCGCAGAATTCATGCGCAAGAACAAGGTCAAAAAGCCGATGGCAGGCTTTATCGCCGGTGTCACCGCCCCTCCGGGCCGACGCATGGGCCATGCCGGTGCGATTATTTCCGGTGGTAAGGGTGACGCAGGCTCCAAGGTGGATGCCATGAAGCGCGCTGGCATTGCCGTTTCAGCATCCCCTGCACTTTTAGGTGAAACCCTCATGAAAAAGTTGAAGCGGAAATAATTTAGTCATAAAGATGTTACAGAGAAGACCCGTCAGCGGCTCAACTGCTGGCGGCAGATAAGTTAAAGTACCAAGTTCAAAACGGGCATTTGCGCCCAGCCGGCATGTTGGCAATGAAGCCAAATCCCGGTTACAGGACAGACGGGACGGACGACATGAACAAGACCGAAGCCACAACGGCTTTCGAGGAAACCTCATTCCTCTATGGCGGCAATGCCAAATTTGTTGAGGAACTGTACCAAACCTATCTGAATAACCCCGCCGCCGTGGACAGCCATTGGCGGTCGTTTTTTGACCAGATGGCAGGTGAGGCGCCAACGCCGGCCGGCCCGTCATGGGCGCGCGCCGATTGGCCGCCCAAACCATCAGACGAACAGACAGCTGCCTTGGATGGCAACTGGGTTGAAGTTGAAAAAGCCATCGCTGCAAAAATCGCAGCCGCCATGCCGAAGGGTGCAAAGCCAACACCTGTTGCTTCCGCACCTGCCGTTACCGCTGCCGTAAATGCCGACGACATCAAAAAAGCTACGATGGACTCGGTGCGCGCCCTGATGATGATCCGCGCCTATCGCATGCGCGGCCACCTGGCGGCTGATCTTGATCCCTTGAAGCTCAAGGAGCCCGTCAACCACCCTGAACTAGATCCTGAGTCTTACGGCTTCACAGCAGTAGATCTCGATCGTCCGATTTTCCTCGATAATGTTCTGGGGCTGGAAAAAGCCACCATTCGCCAGATGGTTGAAATTCTGAAGCGCACCTATTGTGGCACGCTGGGTGTGGAATTCATGCACATCTCGGACCCCGAACAAAAGGCTTGGCTGCAGCAGCGCATCGAAGGCGAGAACAAGGAAATCCGATTCACCAATGAAGGCAAGAAGGCCATTCTCGGCAAGTTGATTGCGGGTGAAGATTTCGAACAATTCCTCAATGTAAAATACACCGGCACCAAGCGCTTCGGCCTTGACGGTGGTGAAGCGATGATTCCAGCGCTCGAACAAGTCATCAAACGCGGCGGCAATTTAGGCATTCAGGAAATCGTTGTCGGCATGGCCCATCGTGGCCGCCTCAATGTGCTTGCTAACGTGATGGGTAAGCCATTCTCGGCCATCTTCCACGAATTCCAGGGCGGTTCCTCAACACCTGATGAAGTCGAAGGTTCAGGCGACGTCAAATATCATTTGGGCTCGTCATCAGACCGCGCCTTTGACGGCAACACAGTGCATTTGTCGTTGACCGCTAATCCATCACATCTCGAAATTGTGGACCCCGTAGTGTTGGGTAAAGCCCGCGCGAAACAAGACCAACGTGGCGATAAAACCCGCACCTCTGTGCTGCCTTTACTCATTCATGGTGATGCTGCCTTTGCGGGCCAAGGCGTTGTGGCGGAATGTTTGGGACTGTCGGGTCTCAAAGGTCACCGCAATGGTGGTTCCTTACATTTCATCATCAACAACCAGATTGGCTTTACCACATCGCCCATCTGGTCACGCTCTTCGCCCTACCCATCTGACATCGCGAAGATGATTGAAGCGCCAATTTTCCATGCCAATGGTGATGATCCGGAAGCCGTGGTGTTTGCCACCAAGATTGCTATTGAATTCCGCCAGCAGTTCAAAAAACCTGTCGTGGTGGATATGTTCTGCTACCGC
This sequence comes from uncultured Alphaproteobacteria bacterium, assembly GCA_963840765.1. Classification (GTDB taxonomy): domain Bacteria; phylum Pseudomonadota; class Alphaproteobacteria; order Rhizobiales; family Aestuariivirgaceae; genus Aestuariivirga. The sequence continues at coordinate 105,812 of CAWJAE010000003.1, forward strand.
CGCTTCGGCCACAACGAAACCGACGAACCAGCATTCACTCAACCGTTGATGTATAAGCGCATTGGCAGCCACAAGCGCGTCGTTGAAATTTATGGCACACGTCTTGTCGGCGAAGGTGTCATCACGGCTGAAGAATTCGACGCCATGAAGGCCGAATATCGTAAGACCTTGGAAGACGCCATGAGCGTTGCCACGGGTTACAAAGCCAACAAGGCCGACTGGCTTGATGGTCGTTGGGCGGGCATGAAAACCGCAGCCTCGATGGAAGATGATCGTCGCGGCCAAACCGGCGTATCCTATGAAAAGCTGAAAGCCTTGGGCCAGAAGCTAACCAAAATTCCAAAATCCTTCACGCCGCATAAAACCATGCAACGCGTGCTCGATACCCGCGCCAAAATGGTTGAGGACGAAGCAGGCTTTGACTGGGCCACGGCAGAATCACTGGCCTTCGCAACGCTGTTGGACGAAGGCACGAAAATTCGTTTGTCTGGTCAAGACGTGCAACGCGGCACCTTCTCGCAACGCCATGCTGTCATCGTCGATCAAGTAACTGAAAAGCGCTACACGCCGCTCAACCACTTGAAAAAAGATCAAGACATTAAAATTGAAGCTATCAATTCCATGCTCTCGGAAGAAGCTGTGCTTGGCTTTGAATATGGCTATTCACTGGCGGAGCCCAATGGTCTCACCATCTGGGAAGCGCAATTTGGTGACTTTGCCAACGGCGCCCAAGTGATCTTCGATCAATTCCTGTCGTCAGGTGAACGCAAGTGGTTGCGCATGTCGGGCCTCGTGTGCCTGTTGCCCCATGGCTACGAAGGCCAAGGCCCAGAACATTCATCAGCACGCCTTGAACGCTTCCTGCAAATGTGTGCGGAAGACAACATGCAGATTGCAAACTGCACCACGCCTGCAAACTACTTCCACATCCTCCGCCGCCAGATGAAGCGCGAATTCCGCAAGCCATTGGTGATCATGACGCCGAAGTCGTTGTTGCGTCACAAGCGTGCAACGTCAACGCTGGCGGAGATGGATGAAACCTCATCCTTCCACCGTCTGCTGTGGGACGATGCTGAATTCCTGAAAAGTGAAAAAATCAAACTGGTCAAAGACGACAAGATTCGTCGCGTCGTGCTCTGTTCCGGCAAGGTTTATTACGATCTCTATGAAGAGCGCGAAAAACGCGGCCTTAACGACATTTATCTGCTGCGCGTAGAACAGCTTTATCCATGGCCCCATAAGGCTTTGGCGCAAGAACTGGCCCGCTTCAGCAAGGCTGAATTTGTCTGGTGTCAGGAAGAGCCCATGAATATGGGCGCTTGGACCTTTGTACAGCCCGGCATTGAACGTGTGCTCGACTTCATCAAGGCGAAAAACACCCGTCCGCGTTATGTGGGGCGTGCAGCTTCCGCCTCAACAGCCACAGGCCTGATGAGCCGCCACCTCAAAGAACTCAAAGCATTCCTGGATGAAGCGCTGGCGTAATCGCGCCAGCTTCATTTCATTCCCCCATTCTTATTAAGGCGACCAAATTCATGAGCAAAGATATTAAAGTTCCAACCCTCGGCGAAAGCGTTGTGGAAGCCACTATTGGCAAGTGGTTTAAAAACGAAGGTGACTTCGTCAAGGCCGATGAACCTCTTGTGGAACTTGAAACCGATAAAGTAACGGTTGAAGTACCAGCCCCCGCTTCCGGTAAATTAGAAAAGATCGTGGCGCTTGCAGGCTCAACCGTCACCATCGGCGCATTGTTGGGCACCATTGCCGAAGGTGCAGCAGGCACAACAACAGCAGCTCCGAAAAAAGTTGAAGCCGCACCATCGCTTGCACCTGCACCTGTTGCAAAGGCCGCAAACGAAACCTTGTCTCCCGCCGTGCGCAAAGCCGTAGTTGAAAACAACATCAACCCCACCGATGTCGCAGGCACGGGCAAAGATGGTCGCATCACCAAGGGTGATGTGATTACGCATCTCGAAAAACCAACTGCTGCACCTGTTGTTGCCGCGCCTCGTGCTGCACAAGGTGCGGAAGAGCGCGTGAAGATGACACGTCTCCGCGCAACCATTGCCAAGCGTTTAAAAGAAGCACAAAATACCGCAGCAATGCTCACTACCTTTAACGAGGTGGACATGACCGCCGTGATGGCGCTGCGCAACCAATACAAAGATACATTTGAAAAAAAGCACGGTACTAAATTGGGCTTCATGAGTTTCTTCGTGAAGGCCGTGATTCAAGCCTTGAAAGATGTGCCCGCCGTCAACGCCGAAATTGATGGCGAAGATATCGTGTATAAGAACTATTACCACGTCGGCGTTGCAGTCGGCACTGACAAGGGCCTCGTGGTTCCGGTTGTGCGCAATGCTGACATGCTGAGCTTTGCAGGCATCGAACAAACCATTGCGGGATATGGCAAGAAAGCCCGCGACGGCCAATTGACCATCGCCGACATGCAGGGTGGCACCTTCACAATTTCAAATGGCGGCATCTATGGTTCATTGATGAGCACCCCGATTTTGAATGCGCCGCAGTCAGGTATCCTCGGCATGCACAAAATCCAGGATCGCCCCATCGCCATGAACGGCCAAGTCGTCATCCGCCCGATGATGTATCTGGCACTGAGCTATGACCACCGCATTGTCGATGGCAAGGAAGCGGTGACATTCCTCGTCCGCGTCAAGGAAGGCTTGGAAGACCCACAAAGGGCGTTGCTGGATTTGTGATTTGTTATTACATTGACGTACCTACAAATTTGTAGTAACAAATGACAAAATTGTTCGAATGGGATCCAGACAAGGCTGTTGCCAATGTGCGAAAACACGGGATCGCCTTTGAAACAGCGGCACTGGCATTCACCGATCTACATGCGGTGATAGAGTTTGAAGATTACTACGGTGATGAAGACCGTTGGCACACCATTGGCATGGTGAACGGCGAACTTTTACTGCTTGTCGTCCACACGGGTTGGGATGATGGCGAGCTGGAAACAGTCAGGATTATCTCGGCCCGACGCGCAGACAAAAATGAGCGCAGAAACTATGAAAAAAACCTACGTCAGATATTCAATTGATCTCAACAATCCTCCGCCTCTCACCGAAGCTCAAAAAGCTGAGTTAGACGCGCTGAAGAATATGCGTGACGAGGATATCGACTACAGCGATATTCCTCCGTTGACGGATGAATTCTGGAAGAATGCCAAGCCTCTCCATTTTCGTCCCGTCAAAGAATCAACCACAGTCCGCCTCGATGCTGATGTGCTTGCCTGGCTCAAAGATAAGGGCAAAGGTTATCAAACCCGCATCAACGCCATCCTCCGCGCAGCCATGTTGAAAGATACACACAAATAATGTCCCACGATCTCATCATTATCGGCACCGGCCCTGGCGGCTATGTTTGCGCAATTCGCGCAGCGCAATTGGGTTTGAAAGTTGCTGTCATTGAAAAGCGGACCTCCCATGGCGGCACTTGTTTGAATGTCGGTTGCATTCCCTCCAAGGCCTTACTGCACGCCACCGAACTTTTGTCAGAGGCCAAACACTCCTTCGCCAAGATGGGGTTGATTGCAGACACCAAAGTCGATTTCACCCAGATGATGAAGTTCAAACAGGAAGCCATCGACGGCAACACCAAGGGCATTGATTTTCTGTTTAAGAAAAACAAGATCGAAGTCATTCGCGGCACCGCTAAAATTCTGAGCGCTGGTAAAGTCGAGGTGGATGGTAAAATCCACGAAGCCAAATCCATCATCATCGCAACAGGCTCCGACTCCGCCAAATTACGCGGCGTTGACGTGGACGAAAAACAAATCATCTCATCCACGGGCGCACTTGTTCTCGAAATCCATTCCGAATACCATGACCGTCATCGGTGCTGGCGTGATTGGTCTTGAATTGGGCTCGGTCTATGCGCGTCTCGGCACCAAGATCACTGTGATCGAATATCTCGACCGCATTGTGCCGGGCATGGATTTGGAAGCAGCGAAAGCTTTCCAACGCTTGCTCGAAAAGCAGGGCTTTACCTTCAAGCTCGGCCACAAGGTCACAGTCAGCAAAAACCGCAAAGTCTGGTGTGACATTAACAGTTGAACCCGCAGCAGGCGGCACCGTGGAAGAACAAAAATCCGACGTCGTGCTCGTCGCCATTGGCCGCACCGCCTACACTGAAGGTTTGGGCGCGAAAGACGCTGGCATTGTGCTTGATGAACGTGGCCGCGTCATCGTGGACGATCACTTCCAAACCAACATCAAAGGCATCTACGCCATTGGTGACGTGATCCGCGGTCCCATGCTGGCCCACAAGGCTGAAGATGAAGGCGTGGCACTGGCCGAAATTCTCGCTGGCCAGGCAGGCCATGTGAATTATGACGTGATCCCCGGCGTGGTTTATACTTCACCTGAATTAGCTTCCGTCGGCAAAACCGAAGATGAACTCAAGGCTGCGGGCATTGCCTACAAGGCTGGCAAATTTCTCTTCATCGCCAATGGCCGCGCCAAAGCCAACCAGACCACTGATGGTTTTGTGAAAGTCCTGGCCGACGCCAAGACCGACAAGGTTTTAGGCTGCCACATCGTTGGGCCACAAGCAGGCGAACTCATTCACGAGGTTGCGGTGTTGATGGAGTTTGGTGGATCAGCCGAAGATTTGGCCCGCACCACCCACGCCCACCCCACGCTCGCCGAAGCTGTGAAGGAAGCAGCATTGGCTGTGGCGGGTCGTGCAATCCACGCCTGAGACCGATAAAATTTGAACGATTGCCTTAAACCAATCGCAAAACCGAACTGTTACAAACTCATTCAAATATAAATGAATGGGGCGGCAAAAAATGTCAGATAAAAATGTCGATGTCATGGTTTTGGACGACGATGTGGATTTGTTAACCAGCGTCGCTGAATTGCTGGCGGATTCAGGCTACCGCGTCAAAGGTTTTGCGGATCCGGAAAGTGCCGTTGAATTCGCCGTCGACCGTTCGTTTACTGTTGGCCTTTTTGATTTCCGTTTGGGCTCGCTCAAAAATGGCTTGGACGTTGTAGAAACGCTGCAAGCCATGGGCTCAAAAGCCAACTTCGTGCTCGTTACAGCCGATGTGGAACGCGCCACGCAACTGCGCGCCATGGGTTTGAAGGTATTTGAATTCATGCGCAAGCCCGTGCAACCACAGGAACTTCTGGACACGGTTGAACGTGCCATGGAACTGTCGCGGGCCGCTTAAACGCCTGTAAGGGGTTTGGGCTTTGACCCATCACTGAAACGCGCAAAGCGAAATGGTGAAGGGTCAACACATGGTGTTTCGCCCAGCATTATTTCGGCCATCAGTTTACCGGCCCCCGGTCCTAAGCCAAATCCATGGCCTGAGAAGCCAGATGCCAAATAGAGGCCGGGCATTGCACGAATTTCGTCAATCACCGGCACGGCATCAGGTGTGGCATCAATCATGCCCGCCCAGCTTTCTTCGACACGCATATTCTGAAATGCGGGGTAGGACGCTTTCAATCCCGCAACCGCATGATCGAGCAAATCCTGATAGGGCTGCGGATCGAGAATGCGGACTTGTTCAAAGGGCGAAACCTCATCCATTTGCCAGTGCCTTGGCACTTGCCATTCTTGGATAAATCGCTTGCCCAGCCGCAGTTTCACTTCATGTGAATTCAACATCAAACTTTTCATGAAATCAAACATATAGCGGATGTGCCGGGGCGTCAGGTCCACCACGGAATAGCGATTGTGAGCGATCGTATAACCACCATCCAAGCGTTTGCGAACAGCAAAGTCTGCACCACTAAATGTTCGTTCATGTCCAAGATCGACAGGGCTGGTGCGCAGCACCGATGAAATGACGCCGGTTTGCGGAAAGCGTAACCCGAAATTTCCGAGAAACCGTTCCGACCAGTATCCGCCCGCCAACACTACAAGTTTGGTATTAATCTCGCCGCGTTCAGTGATCACACTTGATATTTTGCCGGCTGATGTTTCAACCCCGCGCGCTGCACAGCGTGTGAGAAGTATGCCGCCTTGGCGTTTGAAAAATTCGGCCATGGCCGGAACCGCAATGAAAGGTTCTGCCCTGCCATCATCGGCTGTGTAAAGCCCGCCTTTCCATGTCGCGGTTGAGCCGGGTGAAAGTTCATGCACTTCTTTTGCTGAGACAAGGCGACTTTGGAGCCCGTGCTGCTCAACATTGTCATCATGCCAGTCCGCAAACTCAGCAAAATCAGAATTCGTCTCTGCCTGGTAGAAAATACCGCAGGTGCGAAAACCAGTTTCAGCGCCAATCTTTGCGTTCATGCCTCGCCATAAATCCATGGCAACTTTGATCAGCGGAATTTCCCGCGGATCACGCCCCATCTGGCGGCACCAGCCCCAATTGCGCGACGATTGTTCTGCCGCTACTTCACCCTTTTCAACCACTACAACCTTGAGGCCGCGCGCCTGCAGCTCCAGTGCAGTGGATATGCCAATGATGCCAGCCCCTATGACTACCACATCGGCGTGGCGGACAAAATCAGGTGAGGGCGCAACATGTGTAATGAGGGGCATGGGCAATCTTCGCTGAACTTGCACGCCAAATCAATCAGGTCGGAAAAGCTTTTCGATATTGTTCCAACAAATGGGCACGGTTCACTTCCGTATAAACCTGCGTAGTGGACAAACTGGCATGACCCAGCAAATCCTGGATCACCCGCAAGTCAGCGCCATTGCCCAGCAAATGCGAGGCAAAGGAATGCCGCATGGCGTGGGGTGTAGCTGTGTCAGGTAAATTCAAGGCAGAGCGTAAACGCTGCATCAACAGCTGCACCAATCGCGGACTTAACACGCCACCCTTTGCCCCGCGAAACAACGGCTCGCTTTGCGACACCGGAAACGGGCAAAGATCGACATAGCTTTCAACCAGCGTTTTAACCTCAGGCAGCAGCGGCACCATGCGTCCTTTGCCACCTTTGCCAATAATCGTCATGGGGTTGTGCCGAAGCTGCGCCTGCGTCAAGGCCAAGGCTTCTGAAATACGAAGCCCGCAGGCATAGAGCAGCGTCAGCACGGCTTTGTCGCGTGCGGCAATCCATGGCACGTCGGAAGCAAGATCTTCGTCAGCGGTCACTTTTTCCGCCATGGCAATCGATAGAGGGCCTTGGAATGGCATGCGGTAGTTTGGGAGAGCGAACAGCGCCATAGGCCTTGTTGAGAAAATAGCCACGCGACTCTGCAAAGCGGAAGAACGAACGCAACGCCGACATTTGCCGCGCCAACGAACGCACATCAATGCCAGCATTGCGGCGGTGTGCCATGAAGCTGCGAAAATCCGCCAAGGCCAAATCAGCCAAATCCTGCTGGGTCGCCTCAGCGCCCAAATGTTCACGCATAAATGCGCCAAATTGCAGAATGTCGCGGCTGTAGGCCTCAAGTGTCTTGGCCGCCACGCGCTTTTCCTTGGCAAGCGACAACAGCCAAGCCCGCACGACCAGTGAGGCGTCATCAGCAAGGTTGAAGGTGGCAATGTCCATTCCCGCAAAATAGGGCGCGAATGGTTGACGCAACCTTACCCGACGATGGACGCCCCATAATGCTGCACCACTGGAAACGGTTCATAAAACCTGTGCAACAAGGCTTTCCATTGCTGATAGCGGTCAGACCCGCGAAACCCCACTTCATGGGCTTCAACACTTGTCCACTTCACCAGCAAAAGATATCGCCCTGCCGTTTCAAGGCAGGGCAATACGTCCAGACTGAGAAACCCGTCAGACGCCGCAATCAACGGTGCCGCTTCACGCATCGCCGCTTCGAAGCTTGCGTGTTGGCCGGGCTTCACCTCAAGAATGGCATGTTCACAGATCAAATTTTTTGCCCCGTCTTGGCCCAATCACTGAGGAAACTGGCAATGCCCTTATCCGTCAGCGGATGCGCCACCAAGCTTTTCAACACGGAAGGTGGGGCCGTTGCATAGTCAGCGCCAATCAATGCCGCTTCCTTGATGTGGTTGGCCGAGCGAATAGAGGCCGCAAGGATATTCGTGTCAAAACCATAATTGTCATAGATCTGACGGATCTCGCTGATCAGTTCCATGCCATCGAGGTTGATGTCATCCAACCGCCCGATGAAAGGCGAAATGAACGTGGCTCCGGCCTTGGCAGCAAGCAGCGCTTGGTTGGCCGAAAAACACAAAGTCACATTCACCATGGTGCCCTCGGAAGACAATGATTTGCAGGCCCGCAACCCATCCACGGTCAGCGGAACTTTCACTGCGACATTCTTGGCAATCTTGCGCAAGGCGTCACCCTCCCGCATCATGCCCTCATAATCAAGCGCCGCCACTTCAGCACTCACGGGCCCTTCCACGAAGCCACAAATCTCGGCAATCACTTCCTTGAAGTCACGACCTGATTTCGCAATCAGCGACGGGTTGGTGGTCACCCCGTCCACCAGCCCCATTTGCTGGCAATCCTTGATCTCTTTCACATCCGCTGTATCAACAAAAAATTTCATCACATCCTCCTCACTTTGCAACCAGATTTAAAAAATTCTGCAACATGTCATATCCATGTTCCGTCAATATCGACTCGGGATGAAACTGTACGCCAAATGTTTGGTGTTCGCGATGTTGCAGCGCCATGATTTCACCGTCGTCACTCCGCGCTGTCACCTGCAAAGGCGTGGCCTCCAGCTCTTCAACAATCAAGGAATGGTAGCGGCCAACGTTAAAACCCTGGCGCAAATTTGTGAACAGCGTGCTGTTGTCATGGTGGATCGGTGACGCATCGCCATGCATGGGGTGCCTGGCCCGCACAACCTTGCCACCAAAAACCTGCCCGATCGCCTGATGACCAAGGCACACTCCAAGAATTGGAATAGTTCCAGAATAGCGCTGGATCACGGCAAGCGACGCACCAGCCTCAAGCGGCGTGCAAGGGCCCGGCGAAATGACGATGGCCTTGGCATCAATTTCTTCCGGCACGTCGTCATTGCGCACCACCGAAGCTTCATGGCCCAGTTCGCGAATATAGCGGGCAATGTTGTGGACGAAGCTGTCATAGTTATCGACAATCAAAATCATTGCATCGCCTCCATGATGCGCTGAACCTTGATCAAGCTTTCCTCATATTCAGCCCGTGCATCAGAACGTGCGGTAATGCCGCCGCCCCCTTGCACCCGCATCACACCATCGGCCACCTGCACGGTGCGAATGCCGATGTTGAAATCACAATTGCCGTTGAAGCCCAAATACCCCATGGCACCGCAATAAACTCCACGCGGGGCTTGCTCCAATTCAGCAATAATTTCCATGGCCCGCACCTTTGGTGCCCCCGTAATGGAACCACCGGGAAACACCGCGCGCAACAAATCAACAGACGTCACCCCGTCAAACAATTCGCCCTGCACAACAGAAACCAGGTGATGCACATTGGCATAGGTTTCAAGGCCGCAAAGTACGGGAACTTTAACTGTGCCGGGCTTGCACACCACTGACAAGTCATTGCGCAGCAAATCCACGATCATCACATTTTCAGCGCGGTCTTTGCGTGATGATAGCAGGTCCGCAATCATGGCCGCATCCTTTGCCGCATCCTCGACTCGCCGCCGCGTGCCTTTGATGGGGCGGGCCTCAGCAATCCGTTCCGTACAGCGGATCAAGCGTTCGGGTGAAGACGAGATGATCTGCACACCTTCATAATCCATCAATGTTGCAAAGGGTGCAGGGTTCTTTTCGCGCAGTTGCTGGTAAAGTGAAAAAGCGTCGAAGGCGGCAGGCGTTGCAGTCTCAAACACTTGCGTAATGTTGGCCTGAAATATATCGCCCGCTAAAATATATTCGACGGTTTTCCGGACATTGTCTTCATGCTGCTGTTGCGAAATCACCGGTGAAAATTGCACGTGAACCGGGTCACCCAGTGATTGTCGAGGTCGCGCCAACAAAACTTCAAGATCAGCAATATCTTGCCGCGAGCCGCCCATGATCCAAGCCCGTTCCTGCAAGTGATCAAAAGCAACAACAGTTTCAAACAAGTGAAACACCATGTCGGGGCACAGGGGTGTGAAAGCTGGAATTTTGGCCTTCGGCTCAAGCTTCCTGCCATAGTCATATGATATATAGCCAGCCCACCCGCCTTGAAACGGTGGCAAACCTTGAAGTGTACGATAAGTGTACTTGGTCAAATGCTGCTGCAACACATCAAAGGGCTTTTCCGAAGTTGCAGCACCATCTAGAAATGCAGTTCCTTCCCGCACTTCAAGACTGTGGCGGGGGTTCACAGCCAAAAATGAATAACGCCCTAAATGTTCATGGCGCTGGGCACTTTCAAACAGTGTTAGCGCCCGCTCGCCTTTCAACCGTTGGGCAAAGGCAAAGGGTTCGCCATAAACAATCTCGGTATATTCTGGTGCTTGCATGGCCATGATATAGGGCTGGAATGGCAAAGCCCCAAAGCCTATCTCAAGGCCATGTCCGCAACTTCGATTCCACTGGCTGACGTTTTGTTGCCGCTCGCCATCGATGGCCCCTATTCGTACAGGGTGCCCGAAGGCATGGCGTTGCAACCTGGTGATTATGTGCAAGTGCCTTTGGGCCCCCGGCAATATATTGGCGTGGTGTGGGAACGCCGCGATACCTTTGGCACCAATTTGAAATTACGCGACGTCACCCAAAAATTCGACATGACGCCGATGTCAGCACTGCACCGAAAATTCGTACAATGGCTCTCTGCTTATTATCTTGAGCCCATGGGTGCCGTGCTGCGCATGGTGCTGCGCGTGCCTTCAGCCTTTGAACCTGAACGCCAGCGTATGGCCTATGTGTTGGGCGATGTGGTGCCGGGTAAACTGACAGCCCAACGCGCCCGCATTCTGGAGGTGGCACGCGAAGGCTTTGCATTGTCATCTGTTGAATTGGCGCAAGCCGCAGGAGTGGGCCAATCTGTCGTCAAAGCTTTAGTCGCAAGCGGTGCTTTGAAAGCCATCGCACTTCCAAGCTTGGCCCCGTTTGAAGAGCCGCAACTTGAGGCACCGACAAAAACTCTGTCTGACGCGCAAGAACAAGCGGCGGCAATCCTGCGCGCCGCCGTTGCCTCTAAGCAACACAAAGTCACGCTACTGGATGGGGTAACGGGTTCAGGCAAGACCGAAGTTTATTTTGAAGCCATAGCTGCCGCCTTGGAAGCTGGTGGGCAGGTGTTGTTGCTCCTGCCGGAAATTGCTTTGACGGGTGGTTTTTTGGCCCGCGTGGAACAGCGCTTCGGCTGCGTTCCCGCCGGCTGGCATTCAGACTTGCGCCCGCGTGAACGCGAACGGGTGTGGCGTGGCGTGGCTGATGGCAAAGCCCGCATTGTGGTGGGAGCACGTTCAGCACTTTTCCTGCCATGGAAAGATCTCAATCTCATTGTCGTCGATGAAGAACATGAGAGCGCCTATAAACAGTCCGACGGGGTAACATACCACGCCCGCGACATGGCTGTGCTTTATGGCACGCTGGGAAAGTTCTCGGTGGTGCTGGCTTCCGCCACGCCATCGCTTGAAAGCATCGTCAATGTCGACCGACAAAAATATGATGTCGTGAAATTGGAAGACCGCCACGGCAGGCCGGAGTTGCCGGAAATCAAACTGCTGGATATGCGCCAGCAAAAACGGGATGCCGCCCACTGGCTGTCAGAACCGATGATCAACGCCGTGCGCCAAACCTTGGAAAGTGGTGATCAGGCCTTGCTCTTTCTCAACCGGCGTGGCTATGCGCCACTGACATTGTGCCGGGCCTGTGGCCATCGCTTGGACTGCCCGGATTGCGCGGCCTCCTTGGTGGAGCATCGCTTTCGCGGCATCCTGATGTGCCATCATTGCGGCCATCAGGAACCAAACCCCACCGGCTGCCCCAAATGCGGCAACGAAGAAAAGCTGGTGCCCGTGGGCCCCGGTGTTGAACGTTTAGCGGAAGAAGTCACGACGCTTTTTCCAGAGGCCCGCATGGCCATTCTTTCCAGCGACTTGGCGCGCGGGCAACTCTTGCGCGATGTGTTGCGCGAAGTGGAAGACGGTGTGCATAACCTTGTCATTGGCACGCAATTGGTGGCGAAGGGGCACCACTTTCCGCACCTCACATTCGTGGGCGTGGTCGATGCGGATCTGGCACTTGAAAGTTCAGACCCCCGTGCCGGAGAGCGCACTTGGGCCCTGTTGGCGCAAGTGGCGGGCCGTGCGGGCCGTGGTGAAAAACCAGGCCATGCCCTCGTGCAAACCTATGCGCCGGATCATCCTTTAATGCGCGCGCTTACACGTGGTGATCGCGAAGCTTATTTCGCGCAGGAAAAAATCATCCGCGAATTGGCCAAACTGCCGCCCTATGGCAGATTGGCGGCAGTTATTTTATCGGCCAATGAAGCAAGCGAAGTCGAACGTTTTGCACGCGAACTTGCACAACTGATACCACCTACCGATGATGTTGACGTGTTGGGTCCGGCCCAAGCGCCCATCGCCATCATGCGCGGGCGTCACCGTTGGCGCTTTCTGGTGAAGGCACCGCGCGAAAAAGACATTCAAGCCTTTCTGCGCAAATGGTTGGGTGCGGTGAAACCCAAAGGCTCACTTAAACTGCAAATCGATGTGGACCCCTATGGCTTCCTATGAGAAGCGCCATTCCATGTGATTGCGATAGGTTTCACCGGGACGCAAAATGGAAGACGGAAAGGCCGGGTTATTGGGCGCATCGGCAACATTTTGGGGTTCAATGGCAAAGGCCGTGGATTTTTCCAACGGTCCATCACGCCCTTTCAATGTTGGGTTCCAATGTATGGCCGTATACATTTGCACCACGGGTTCCGTCGTCCAAACATCCAGCACGCGGCCTGATTGCGGATCACGCAATGTCAGAGCCCGTTTCAATTCGCCACGTGCGCCATCCAGCAAAAACGCGTTGTCATAGTCCTCGGCAATGGGGCGTGAAGTCCTGAAATCCCAACGGGTTTTATCAACGGGGTCCATCCGCCCAAGCGGCAGCAGCAGCGCATCCAATGGAAAATAATGTTGCGCCGGAATTATCAATTCATGTCCCAGCACTGAGCCTCCGCCCGCCAAATTCCAATAGCCATGGTTGGTCATATTGCAAAGTGTAGGCTTTGTGGTTTGCGCCGTAATGGTAAGCGACAGCGTTGAACCTTGCAGCGCGTAAACCGCCTTCACATCCAATTGGCCGGGGAAGCCTTCTTCACCATCAGCAGATTGATATTCAAAAATGACGCGGTTGTCGTCTTGCGTGTAATTCCACTGCCGCATGTGAAAGCCCGTATCGCCCCCGTGCAATTGGTGGGGTCCCATATTGGGGCTCAGGGAAACCGTCTCGCCGTCCAGCGGGAATTGCGCCTGCGTGATGCGTCCTGCATGGCGGCCACACACTACACCACCATAAATGTCGCCAGATAGAATGGCGTCATCGGGGCCAGAACCAAATATCGTTTCAACGCCATCAAAGCGGCACGAAGAAATCCGTGCGCCTACGGGATGCAGGCGCACGGTGAGTGATGATGATTTGAGTTCAAGCATGATCCTGTCCTTTTCAGGACATGATAGATCAGCCTTCGGACTTGCGCCCTACATTTTTCATCCAGTTGCCGGGTTTTGCACCACCGGCACCACGTGGTTTGCCAAAGCCCTGCTTGCCACCGCCACCGAATTTACGGTCGCCAAACTTTGGTGGGGCCTTGTGATCAGCGCGATGATCTGTTGGGCGTTCACTGCGGGGACGTTCCACACGAACATGTGCGCCCGGAGCACTCACGTCGCCTTCCGATTTGCGCGCAAATTGCGCTTGGTCGATGGACTGGGTTGGCATGCCAACCGGGTTCCATTCGCGCTTTTGCAAACGACCATCAGCACGCACGCCGGGACGGGGTTCACCGTCCTTGGCATGTTGTGGGCCTTGGCCTTTTTGCGGCGGTTGGCCACGATGATGTGGCTTCTTGGCCTGTTCGCCACCAGCCTTTGGCATGTGGCGACCACCACCGGACTTACGCTTTGGCGCATCGGCAGGGTTCCAACCAAAATTCGGAGCCAATGGATCAACCTTCAGGCCGAGCGCATGTTCCCGGATGGGCACCTGCTGGCGAATGGTCTTTTCAATGTCACGCAAAAGTCCACGATCTTCCGGAATGCAGAAGGCAATGGCTTCACCGTCAGCACCCGCACGGGCGGTACGGCCAATGCGGTGCACATAGCTTTCAGGTACGAAGGGCAAATCGAAGTTGAACACGTGGCTGACACCATCAACGTCAATGCCGCGTGCGGCAATGTCGGTTGCAATCAAGGCCAAAATCTTGCCGTCCTTGAAACCGGCAAGCGCCTTTTCACGGTTGGCTTGGCTTTTGTTGCCGTGAATGGCAGCCGACTTGTAACTTTCCTTGTCCAGCGCTTTTACAACCTTGTCGGCACCATGTTTTGTCCGTGTAAAGATCAATGCGCGGGTGATGTTGGAATCACGCAGCAGTTCAACCAGCAACTTTATCTTGTTGGCAGGATCAACGTGAATGACGCTTTGCGTGACGCGCTCAGCCGTCGTTGCGGCAGGCTTGATTTCAACACGCACCGGATCGTTCAACAGGGCCGCCGCAAGGCCTGCAATTTCCTTCGGCATGGTGGCCGAGAAGAACAGGTTCTGGCGCGTCTTCGGCAACATGGCCGTCAACTTGCGAATGGCGTGGATGAAACCGAGATCAAGCATCTGATCGACTTCGTCGAGCACGAAGATTTCAACTTTGGAAAGCGTGAGCGCGCGACGATCGATCAAATCAACAAGACGACCCGGTGTGGCCACCAGAATATCAACGCCGTTGCGTACAGCTTCAATCTGCTTGTTGAGTGAAACACCGCCGAATACCACGGTGCTTTTCAGTTTGGTGTTTGCACCATAGGTGCGGAAGCTTTCGAGAATCTGCGAGCAGAGTTCACGTGTTGGGAGACAGGATCAAGGCGCGGCAGGAATTTTTTTCCGGGCGCTTGTTGTCTTTCATCAAGAGGTCGAGCATGGGCAGCGCGAAGGCTGCGGTTTTGCCCGTTCCGGTTTGGGCAATGCCGAGAAGATCGCGGCCTTGCAGCAAAGTGGGAATGGATTGTGCCTGAATAGGCGTTGGTGTTTCATAACCCTCGGCCAGCACAGCTTTCAAAACAGGTGCGGAGAGGTTCAATTGTTCAAATGTCATCAAGACAGTTGGCTTTCATCATTGGATGTCAAAAAGGGACAAGCACACGCAGCCACATCCTGTGCCGCGATGCTCATACAGTCCCACGTGAAAGGATTGCTTTCAAAAATATCTGCAGGGCCGAATGGCATCCCTTGAAGGGCGCCTCACGTTATTCGAAGTTGGCCGACATGAAGCAGATGGAGTTCATATGCTCGCTGCACCGCACAATGTCAAGGTGTAGCTCAGAAATGGTGAACAAGCTCGGCCATGGAGCCAATCACCGCCGTTACGCCAAGGGCTTGCAGCGCACTGCTGTGGTGGTCCGGTTCAGCATGGGTGCCAACAAACCCGATGGTGCGCATACCTGCTGCCAGTGCGGCTGTTGCTCCGGTCAGCGAATCTTCCACCACAAGGCACTGCAAAGGTGCAGCCCCTGCCCGTTCAGCCGCTTTCAGAAAAACATCCGGCGCGGGCTTTCCATTTTTCACGTCTTCGTAGGTGGTAATCCTTTCAAAGAAGTCGGCAATTCCTGTCAGCGCGATGGCAAGTTCAACCCGCTTGCGCGGACTGTTCGACGCAATGGACATTGAAAGGCCCTTGGCCTTGATCGCGGGCAGAATATCTTTGACACCGGAGACGACTTGCAGCTCTTGCCGATACAGCTCTTCCACCATGCGGTTTTTAACCGCATGCAGCCCTTCGGGAAATACCGTGCCAAATTGCAGCGACATCATATCAAGCATGGACTGAAAGGTTGTGCCCACAAAACGGTTGTGCGCTTCTTCCTCAGAAATCTCGATGCCATAGCGCTTCAACAACAACACATCAGCCCGCATCGACAAGGGCTCAGAGTCAACCAGAACGCCATCACAATCGAAAATGATATGTTTGAGTTTCACTGGCCCAAATGCCTCAAGGCGCGGATCATGTTTTCGTAGACGGCTTTCTTGAACGGCACCACGATGGCCAGCGCTTCATCCATCGTCGTCCAACGCCAGTCGTCGAATTCTTGCTTGTGGCCGGGCGGCTGCAAATTGATTTCAGCATCATCACCGGTAAAGCGCAGTGCAATCCACTTCTGCTTTTGCCCGCGGTATTTGCCGCCCCAGCTTTTGCCAATCAGATGTTCTGGCAGATCATAGGTAAACCAGCCTTCCGCTTCTTCCAGAAACTCAGCGGAGGTCACACCCGTTTCCTCATTCAGCTCTCGGAACGCGGCAGCCTGCGGGTCTTCACCTTCATCAATGCCGCCTTGTGGCATTTGCCACCATTTACCAACGCCATCATCGTTCTGTTTTTCAAAACGACGGCCCATCCACACTTGGCCAAATTTATTGATGAGCATGATGCCCACGCAAGGGCGATAAGCTGTAATGTGATTCTGGGTCATGACGACCGTTATAGTTCAGCCGGTGCGGCCTTTGTAAGAGGCTGTAATCGGGATCAGGATAATGCCACGTTCCGCCGCCGCCTTGGCCCATTCGCGCACGGTATTGATGGTTACTTCAAGCCCAGTGCCCGTGCCAACGGCAAGGCCAGTGCCTGTGGCTTGCTCTTCCAGCAAGGTGAGTTGCGCGATAATGGCCTGCGGATTGGGGTCGGCATCAATCACCACCTGTGCCCGCTTGATCGGCATATTGATGCCCTTGGCCGCCGTTTCAGTGGCTGACAAAGCCATGGACCCGTCTTCCAAGAACAACAGGCCCCGCTGCTTCAATTCCGTCAGCATGGGCTTGATGGCCTTGGGCATGGCAAGGAACCGCGAACCCATGTAATTGACCACGCCCGCATAGCCGGAGAAGCGGCTCAAATGCCAACGCATGGCGTCAATGTTTTCGGCTTCAGATGAATCTCCGCCCAAGGTCTTGGGACCAGGGTTGGTGGCCGGAAAACCAATCGGCTCCAGTGGCACCTGCAAGAACACCTCGTGCCCTTCATGGCGCGCACGGTTCACCTGCTCCTGCAAGTTGCTGCCATAGGGGGCGAATGCAAAAGTGATATCCGCAGGCAAATCCTTGATGGCGCGTTGGGTAAGTTTTTCATTCAAGCCCATGCCGCCAAGCAGCAGGGCAATTTTGGGCGCGTCCGAGTGGATTACATTGAGCGACGTTGTGCGCTCATAAACCCGGGAAGGTTTTTCGCCGGATTTTGAAATGCGCGGCAACTGGCCATAGGTTGAAACTTCCATCACCTTGGCTTGCGGAGCAGGCGTCAAGGGTCGGCGCGGACTGACGATGGTGGCACCACTTTGTTGGTAGGTATCAGAACGCACGGGCTGTTCAAAAGCCACTTCGGTTTCACCGATTTGCTCTTGCTCGGCAGGTTCAGGAGCGCTTTCAGCCACATCGGGTTCGGGTTCGGGCGCGGCTTCAGGTGCATCGGCATCGCTGCGGGCTTCTGCTGTTGCCGTGTTTTCAACCACCTTGGCAGGCGGAATGGACACCACCAACACAGGCTCTCCGGCAAAGGGCATGGGGGTTTGAATGGCCCACCAGCCTGCACCACCAAAGCCCAAGGCAATGGCAAGATAGCTGACAGGCAAAAGACCCGGCCGCTTTATCCAAAAGCGGTTGAGGAGTCCTTGCTTGCGCAGGGGCTGTCTTAGTTCATCGCGGCGCATGGGCGTCTGGCTGCTTCCGATTCGTTTGAACCTTCAGCTAAACGCCCAAGCGTTAATGCTGTGTTAACCATCGCAAAACGATGAACGACAACCCACACTATTCGACTTTTTTCTCGGCTTTCTTAGGATCAATCGGCTTGACGTTCGTTACCACCTTGACGCCGTGTAACAGGTCAATAGCCGCCTTGATTTGCGTGTCCTTGGTGCGGTCTTCAGGCACATAGGCCGAAGAGCCACCACCCTCTTCACCACCCGCTTCATTGGTGATGTGACCACGCAAATTGGCTTCGCCCTCGGTTGATACATTCTTGCCTTCAAGTTCAGGTGGCAAGGGTTGTTCAATCACGATATCCGCATCAATGCCCTTGGCCTGAATGGAACGGCCAGCCGGCGTATAGTAACGCTGCGTGGTCAGGCGAATAGCACCTTCGTTGCCCAGTGGAATGATGGTTTGCACAGAGCCTTTGCCGAATGAACGCGTGCCGATGATTGTTGCACGTTTATGGTCTTGCAAGGCACCCGCCACAATTTCTGACGCGGACGCTGAGCCGCCATTGATCAGGATTACGAGGGGCTTGCCGCCCGAAAGGTCGCCGCCTTGCGCATTGTGCCGCTCCACATCTTCCGGGTTGCGACCACGGGTAGACACTACTTCACCTTTTTCGAGGAAGGCATCTGAAACCGATACGGCCTGCAGCAACAAACCACCGGGATTGTTGCGCAAATCAAGCACATAGCCCTTCAATTTTCCGGCGGCTTTCTTGTCCAATTCCGTAATGGCTTTTTGCAAACCAATATCCGATTGCTCGGTGAAGGATGACATGCGGATATATCCAACGTCATCGCCTTCCATGTTAAACTTCACGGATTCAACCTTGATGATGTCCCGCACCACCTTGACTTCGAAGGGCTCACGCCCCGTCCGCACAATCGTCAGGTTGACAGGCGAACCGACAGCACCGCGCATTTTGTCCACGGCTTCATTCAAGGTCAGGCCCTGAACTTCCGTTGTGTCGATTTTCGCAATCAAGTCATTGGCCTGAATGCCAGCTTTTGCAGCAGGCGTACCGTCATATGGTGCCACGACCTTTACAAGACCGTTTTCCATGGTGACTTCAATGCCAAGCCCGCCAAATTCACCGCGGGTCTTTTCACTCATGTCCTGAAAGCTTTCAGAATCCATGTAGCTTGAGTGTGGATCAAGTGAGGTGAGCATGCCGTTGATGGCGCTCTCAATCATTTTCTTCTCGTCAGGCACTTCCACATAGTCAGCCCGTACCCTGTCAAACACATCACCGAAAAGACCTAAGAGTTTGTAGGTATCGGCTTTGCTATTGGTTGCGGCATTCGCACCATTGAATGCCTGCATGAGCACAATAGCCGAGGCGGCACCCGCCATCACCAAACCTGTTGCGCGCAAAGTCTTTGTCAATTTCATCGCATAGCCTCTTGTCTGTTGCCAATCCACCAGGGGGCGGGATCGACAGGGTCTCCGTTTTTTCTGAACTCCACGTATAACACAGGAGTTGCGAGTTGTGTCAGGCCATTTGACAAGGCCAGCATGCCAGGCTTCTCACCCATTGTTCCTACGGGTTCACCCGCCTTGATGGATTGCCCATGGTTCGTCATGATGTGGCCCAGGCCGGCCAAAAGTACAAGATAGCCTTCGCCCGGGTTGACGATTACCATCTGGCCATAGCTGCGGAATTTGCCCGCAAACTCCACTTTACCTGATACAGGACTGGTAACATGGGCAAGCTTGGGCGTTGCAATCACAATTCCGTCAACGGTGCCACCAAGGCCTGTATCAGCACCAAACAGTTTCAATATCTGGCCTTGGGCTGGATAGTTCAATTGCCCTTGCGCCTTCGAAAATGCCATTTGCTGCTGCATGGCCTTTTCGGTCTGTAAGCGTTCGGCTTCCGCCAGGGCTTTGGCCTCAGAAGATGCCTTTTCCAAGGCCTTGGCCTTATCGTCGGCCAAACTTTCCAAAAGCTGTTTAAGGCTGGTGGCCTTTTCAGCCAATTCCCCTGCCCGCATTTTTTCGAGCTGCAAATCTTTCTGGGAAGTTTGGACTAAGGCCTGCTTTTCCAGAATTAGGCGCTTCACTTCACTGCGCGACAATGCCAGTGCCGCCAGTGCCTCGGCATGTTCATTAGCCTGCGTGGCCAATTGTTCACGCAGGGTTTTGAGCTCTGTCAGTTGCGCGTGCAGGCTTTGTGCGGCGTGGCGCAGTTCCGGCACAATGGCTCCAAACACCATGGCACCGCGCAAGGCACCCAACACATCGTCAGGTGCCACCACAAGGGCGGGCGGCGGGTTTTGCTCCAAGCGTTGTAGTCCTGCCAGAATGAGCGCGATCACATCCTGCTTGGCCGCAAGGTCAAGATTGATGACGGCGATCTTGTCTTTGAATTCTAACTGCTTGGCTTCAACGGCAGCAAGCTTGGCTTCTTGGCCGGATGCGGTTTCCGCCAACGCCACCAGCTGGTCAGCCAATTGGCCTTGGGCTGCAACAGCTGCCTTGGCCGCTTCCAACAATTGTGCTTGCCGTTCAGCGGACAGGCTTAAATCCTGCTCAACCGCTTCCAATTCCTGAGCTTGCGGTTCTTGCGCAATGACAAGCCCTGCCGATGCCACAAGTACCATCAGGCTGAGCGCGCTCAAGCGGTTAAAAATCGTCATTCCAAAAAAAATGGCCTGCACCCGTGTTCAAATTGGGGCCATCGAAACAAAAGTGAATCACGCCCTGTGGTAAGGATGATTAACGATAATGGTAACGCTCCGGTAAATTTGTTCCAACAACATGACCCTCAATAACCGATGCGGATACGTCATCGGACCAAAACTTAAGGTTTTGAAGGCTTTCGCGCGTGTTTCAACGGCATGGCCATCAGGTCCACCAATCAAAAAATGCAGGGATCGGCAACCACTTTCCGCCTGTTTCACGATGAGTTTTGCAAAATCAGCAGACGCCAATGCTTGGCCCCGCTCGTCCAGCACCACGGCCAAGCCATCAGCAGGAACAGCGGACCACAGACGCTTGGCTTCTTCGGATTTCCGCAAATCGGCCGTTGAGGCCCGCGATTCCGCCCAATCCTGAACTTGAAACCCGGTAAGGCCGGCATTGCGGCCGGCCCCCAGGATACGTTGTTCATAGTCGGCAGCCAGTTCTTTTTCAGGCCCTGCCTTCAAAAGCCCAATGGCCGCTACGCCAATTTTCATTCCGGGATATTCGCTGCCCAGAGCTTTTCAAGATTATAGAAACTGCGCACTTCAGGACGGAACACATGTACAATCACATCGCCAGCATCCACCAACACCCAGTCACACTGGGGCACGCCTTCAATGCGAATGTTTTTCATGCCGTGCTTTGAAAGCTCATCAACAACCTGATCAGCAATCGCGTTGACGTGACGGTTGGACCGCCCTGTCGCAACGATCATGGTATCGGCGATGGTTGATTTGCCGCTCAAATCCATGGCAACCACGGCTTCCGCCTTGGCATCGTCCAGCTGGCGCAACACCGCAACAATCATCGGCGGCCATTGTGGCGCGGCAACGGCTGCAACCTTTTGTGGCGCAGCAACTTTGGCCTTGGCAGCCTTGCGGGCTTTGCGCTCAGCAGTCTTCGTCATAGCACCTTTAACAGCTGGCTGAACCGCAGCCTTCTTGGCGACAGGTTTTTTGGGCGAAGAGGTTTTGACAACAGCCTTTTTAACCAATGGCTTCTTGATGCCGCTCTTGTTGATACCGCTCTTGGCGGCGGCCTTGGCTTTCACGACTGGTTTTGCAACAGCGACAACTTTTTTAGGTGCAACTTTTTTTGCAACTGGTTTCTTCGCAACTGGTTTTTTCACCGCCGCTTTTTTAGCGACCGGCTTTTTGACAGCAGATTTTTTAGCAACGGGCTTCCTCGCTGCAACTTTCTTTGGTGCGGCCTTCTTTGCCACTGCTTTTTTTGCAGCAACTTTCTTTACAGCGGTTTTTTTAGCCGCTATTTTTTTAGCTGGGGCTTTTGCGGATTTCGCGGCAACTTTTTTCACGGGCTTTTTCGCGGCTTTTTTGACTGGCTTTTTCAGGGTCGTCGTCCTTCAATAAAAATGGAATGGGTGTGTTCTAGGCGTTGTGCGCTTGCGCTTCAAGCCGTGGTTTTGCGGCGCTTCCGAATGGCTGTGGAACTTTCTTTACGAAGCGGCATGGTTATAAACGTCCAGCACGGCGTTTTTGCTGACACCACGGCAGAAGGCACCATGACGCGCTTTCCTGAAAAACGTGTGGCCGCAACACCACGCAGTGCCTTGATAGAATAGCCAGGCCGCGCCAAAACAGCCAGCGGCACAAGGCCAACAATATCCAGCCAATGATGCCAACGGTGCAGCTGCCCCAAACTATCAGCCCCCATGATCCACACAAATTGAGCGTCCCCACTCAAGGCTTTCAAACGCTCCAGCATATCTTCAGTGTAGCGCGTGCCCATGTGCTGTTCGATATCCGTCACAATAAAACGCGGATGTTTTGCAATACGCCGCGTATAGGCCAAGCGTTTTGAATACTCGTCAGTGATCGACGGATCTTTCAGAGGGTTTTGCGGCGACACCAGCCACCACACCCAATCCAGCTGCAAGGTTTTCAGAGCATAAAGCGCCACGGCAACATGCCCCCGATGGGCCGGGTTAAATGACCCCCCAAACAGGCCAATGCGCTGGCCGTGGCCCCGGGGTGGCAGTTTGATCATACGGGCCGGATCTGACCGGACCCGCGAATTTGATATTTGAATGTGGTCAACTGCTCCACACCCACAGGGCCGCGCGCATGCATTTTGCCGGTGGCAATACCAATTTCCGCACCAAAACCAAACTCGCCACCATCGGCAAATTGAGTGGAAGCATTGTGTAATACAATGGCGGAATCTACTGTTTTGAGGAAGCGTTCGGCTGTCGCAGTATCTTCTGTCACAATCGAATCCGTGTGTTGCGATCCATAGCGTGCAATATGGTCCATTGCGGCGTCAACACCATCCACCACCTTCATCGACACAATCGCATCAAGATATTCGGTTGACCAATCTTCTTCCGTCGCAGGCTTCACGGAAGCATCGATTATTTGGCATGCCGCATCACCGCGAATTTCGCAGCCTGCGTCCATCAGTATACGGATCAATAATGGAAGCGCCGCACCTGCGATTGCTTGATCCACGAGTATAGTCTCGGCTGAACCACATACGCCAGTGCGGCGCATTTTTGCATTGAGCACGATTTCTTGCGCCATGCCCAAGTCTGCTGCCTTGTCTACATAAACATGGCAGATGCCTTCCAGATGGCTGAAAACAGGAACCCGCGCATCGCTC
Organism: uncultured Alphaproteobacteria bacterium; assembly: GCA_963840765.1. Classification (GTDB taxonomy): domain Bacteria; phylum Pseudomonadota; class Alphaproteobacteria; order Rhizobiales; family Aestuariivirgaceae; genus Aestuariivirga. The sequence goes on from CAWJAE010000003.1 coordinate 128,925, forward strand.
TGCACCCGCTCAACCAAGCTTTTTCCACCCCGAGGCACAATCAAATCGATGTTCCCATCAAGACCCGTCAACATGTCACCCACGGCAGCGCGATCCGCCGTTGGCACCATTTGAATTGAGTTGCCATCAAGGCCCGCTTCAATCAAGCCCCGCGTCAGGCAGGCAGCAATTGCCGTTGAAGATTGAAAGCTGTCGGAACCGCCGCGCAAAATGGCAGCATTGCCGGATTTCAAGCACAGCGCCCCCGCGTCTGCCGTCACATTCGGGCGGCTTTCAAAAATGATGCCGATCACACCAATGGGAACAGCCACCCGCGAAATTTCCATGCCATTGGGTCTGGTCCATTTGGCTTGCACTTTCCCAACGGGGTCTACGAGTGCCGCAATATCTTCCAAGCCTTGCGCCATCGCTTCAATGCGTTGTGGCGTCAGAGTCAAACGATCCAGAAACGAAGCTTTCAAATCCTTCCTACGCGCCACTTCAAGGTCACGACTGTTGGCCGCAAAAATCAGTTGGGCATCAGCGCGTATGAATTTTGCCATGGCAAGCAACGCGGCATTGCGCTGTTGCGTCGATGACGTGGCAAGGGCGCGCGCGGCCTGCCGTGCTTGCGCACCAATTCCCGCATCACGTCCAACATCAGCGTTCTCCTGTCATCATCACAAGGTCGTCGCGATGGATGATTTCATCGCGTCCCGCAGCGCCCAATACTTTCATGATGTCGACCGATTTTAAACCTTTGATTTTCTGCGCGTCAGCTGAATCATAGGCCACCATGCCGCGGGCCACCTCAACGCCATCGGGAGCCACAATGCTCACCGTATCGCCACGCCCAAACAAGCCAACGATGTCTTTCACACCGGCTGGCAGCAAACTCTTGCCTTTGAGAAGTGCGCCGCGGGCACCTTCATCAATCACCAAGCGGCCCACGGGTTGCAAGCTACCCGCAATCCAGCGCTTGCGCGATTGTAGTGGCGAGGCCGAAGCCACAAACCATGTGACGCGTTCACCACCTATGATGCGTTGCAACGGATGATCTTGATGCCCTGACGCAATCACCATATTGCAGCCCGCACCCAGTGCAATTTTGGCCGCTTCGATTTTGGTGATCATGCCGCCAGAGCCAACGCCACTGACGGGTTTTCCCGCCATAGCTTCAATTTCCGGCGTAATCTCGCTCACTTCCGGAATGAATGCGGCACCCTTAACGTTTGGGGGGGCGGAATAAAGCCCGTCAATATCAGACAACAAAACCAAGCAATCCGCAGACATCATGGAAGCCACACGAGCCGCCAAGCGATCATTGTCGCCATAGCGAATTTCAGAAGTTGCAACCGTGTCATTTTCATTGATAACAGGTACGGCCCCCTGTTCAAGCAAAGTCGTCAACGTAGCGCGCGCGTTTAAATGGCGGCGGCGTTCTTCCGTGTCGTTCAACGTAACCAACACCTGCGCAGCCACAATGTCGCGGGCTTTTAATTCTTCTGACCAGGCCTGAGCCAACGTAATCTGGCCAACGGCTGCCGCCGCCTGGCTTTGCGGCAATTCCAGCTTCCCCTTGGGAAAGCCGAGTTTGAAACGGCCAAGCGCAATGGCACCTGATGACACGAGAATGACATCAGCGCCTTTGGCCTTGAGGTCTGCTACGTCCTGCACCAAAGACGTCAGCCACTGTTGCTTCACCAGTCCCGTTTTTTGTTCAACGAGTAGAGCCGAGCCAACCTTAATGACAATGCGTTTGGCTTTTGCCAGACGATTGATCACGGTTTCCACTCCTCCGTCAGCTTGACGGCTGCCAGTGCCGAGTTTTGTCGCACGTTGGCTTTCGTTACCACCGTCATCAACTTGCTCATCAACTTGTCAGTGTTTTTTGAGGCTGCTGCTGAAATCAGAAATGGCTTGATCTTGAGTTTTGTTTCAAACGATTTGAGCTTCTTCTCAAGTGCCTTTTCGTCAATGGCGTCAATTTTATTGAACGCCACAATCTCCTGCTTTTCGGCGAGCAGCGCACTATAGGACTTCAATTCACCGCGCACAGTTTTATAGGCTTTCACAGGATCATCATTTGTAACGTCAATCATGTGAAGCAACACGGCACAGCGTTCGATATGGCCCAAGAAACGCGTACCCAGGCCCGCACCTTCATGCGCACCTTCAATCAGGCCCGGAATGTCAGCCATTACAAAACTGTTGTCATTGGCCCTCACCACACCCAGCTGCGGGTGCAGCGTGGTGAAAGGATAATCCGCAATTTTTGGCCGTGCTGCTGAAACCACCGACAGCAAAGTGGACTTACCCGCATTGGGCAAACCAATGATGCCGGCATCAGCAATCAGTTTGAGATGCAGCCAGATCCAGCGCTCTTCACCTTCTTGGCCTTGATTGGCGCGACCGGGAGAGCGGTTGGTGGCAGATTTGAAGTAGTGATTGCCAAAGCCGCCATTGCCGCCCTTGGCCACGCGGTAGCGCTGTCCCACGACTGGACAAATCAGCCAACACGGTTTCGTGGTCTTCATCCACGATTTCTGTGCCGACGGGAACTTTCAACACAATATCAGGGGTTGATTCCCCCGCCCGCAAACGGCCCATGCCATGGCCTGCTGTGCGCACTTTGAAATGTTGCTGGTAGCGATAGTCAATCAGGGTGTTAAGGTCATTGGCCGCTTCCACCCACACATCACCACCCGTGCCGCCATCGCCACCATCGGGTCCGCCAAACTCAATGAATTTCTCACGCCGGAACGACACGGCGCCGGCACCGCCGTTGCCTGCCTTCACATAAATTTTTGCTTCATCGAGAAATTTCATGTTCTAGGTCCTGTTCAATGCGCGTCCTTACATGAAGTTTTGGGAAAGTTGAACAAAATGCTTTGTCTTCATCTGAAACGTGAAAATCTTCAACCGATTCGAAAGTAGCTGAGAATTTCACACGAATATCCTGAATCAACCCCTTGTTTTTGAACGAATATCGCCACTTTGGATATTTGATTGAAACACATTTTCGCCACATTTAACCCTTTAACAGCACCTCTTCCCTGACAGCGGCGGTCATGAAGCATTGGAGCCTGTTTTACATCAGGTCCCAATCGACGCGTTTTTTGTCAGCTGGGTAAAAGGAGTATCATATGAAGAAAAACTTTGTTGGCCGCACTTTCTGCGGCCTTCATCGCAACCGCCATGCTGGGTGCTGCAGCCCAAGCAAGCTGCAGCGACTATGGCACCTGCGCACCTTTTGGCATCAAGAAAAAATCCGTTGCAAAGAAGCAACGCGATGCCAAGGTCCACAAGGTTTCAAAGTGCAAGTCCGTGCGCACGGCCTCAGCACGCAAATTGTCGGGCAAGCGCATTCGCTCCGAAGCCGCTTTTGCAGCAGCACCACGCGGACGTGGTCATGTCGTCGCCATGATCAAGTCCAAGCCCCACGCATGGGTGTTCCAACGTGGTTTGCATTGCGCATTGCCCATGTTGAATCAGGCTATAATCCACGTGCCCGTGGTGCCGCTGGCGAACTTGGCGTGTTCCAAATGAAGTGCCAAACGGCACGTGGCCTTGGTTTCCGTGGTGGCTGTGGCCAATTGTTGAATGCCTCAACCGGCATTCACTGGGGTTTGAAGCATTTGCAAGTGGCCGTGCGCACATCACGCGGAAATTTGAAACTCGCTGCATCGAAGCACAATGGCGGCCTTGGTCGCAAATCACTGGTGCGTGGCTATGTGAACCGCGTATTCTAATCGTATTTAGAACGTCAACAAAAGCCGCCCGTCAAACGGCGGCTTTTTTGTTGAGCCATTGCGATTTCGTCAGCGCCATTGTGGTCACGGCAACGTCCTCGCCACGAGCCACTGAATAATGCGTACAGGGACCAGTCACTTCAAAGCCAGCACGCGCTAAAACGTTGCCCGACGCAGGGTTTTCATTGAAGTAGCAAGAGCTCAGGCAATCGAGTCCAGAATGTGTGAAAGCGAGATCCACCATGGCGCGGGCCGCTTCCGTCATCAAACCTTTGCCCCATTGGTCTTGCACCAACCAATAGCCCAGCTCCGCGCGCTGCTTGTCTTCCACCCAGTCATAGCTGATCACGCCAATGATCGCGTCCGGGTCTTGCTTCAGACAAATGGCACGAAAGGCCGAGCGATCATCCAAGCCACCCGCCCACTGCAGAAATTCTTCAGCATCAGCAAGTGTATAGGGAAACGGCACCCGCGCCAGATTTTTGCTGATCTCAAAATGATTGATCTTAGCCGCAATCTCTGGCCCATCCTCAGGGTGCAAAGGGCGCAAGACCAAACGTTCTGTCTCAATGATATTGCCCATATTGAACTCCAAGAATAAAAAAGGAGAGCAAGTTGCCTTGCTCTCCCCACAACACAAATCAGAATTTGTGATGAAACTTATTCAGCAGCCTTCGGCGCAACAACTGAAACCAGTTGCTTGTTGCCCTTGGTGCCGCGGAATTCAACAATGCCAGGAACCATTGCATAAATGGTGTGGTCCTTGCCGATACCAACGCCCGTGCCCGGATGCACTTTCGTGCCGCGCTGACGGATGATGATGTTGCCTGGAATTGCGGTTTGGCCACCGAACAACTTTACGCCAAGACGGCGACCAGCGGTATCACGACCGTTGCGGGATGAACCGCCTGCTTTTTTATGTGCCATGGATCAAACTCCTCTGGTTCTCTAATTAGGTACGAGCGCGGTCAGTTTTGGCGCGGGGTGGTTTGCCGTCAGCCAATTCCTTGGCTTGTTCAATCCATTCTTCGCGGGCAAAACGACCCTTTTGCTTCAGGTGGGTTTCAGCAGCTTCAATTTGTTCAGCTGTCATGGCAGCAATCGAAGCGAAGGTGTTGTAACCCAATTCGCGCATGCCAGCTTCCATCTTGGGGCCAATGCCACCAACGAGGGAAATGTCATCCGACTTGCCATCAGCAACAGGCGCTGCAACAGCAACAGGCTTTGCAGCTTTGGCTTCGGGCTTTGCACCACCGGTCAAAATGCTGGTGATGGTGACCGAGGTCAACAACTGGCGATGACCGTTACGACGGCGGTAATGCTTACGGCGGCGCTTCTTGAAAATATAAACCGTGTCGGCTTTTTCCTGGGCGGCAATTTCGCCAACCACGGTGGCACCAGCCACAACAGGCGCACCAATCGAAATGTCGCCACCATTGGCAACCATCAGAACGTCTTCAAACGTAACTTGGTCGCCGGCAGCGCCTTCGAGCTTTTCAATCAGAATTTTATCGTTAGCGGCAACGCGATATTGCTTGCCGCCTGTCTTGATGACTGCGTACATCTTATTTTCCTTTATTCCCGCATCCTTCGGAGCTGCTTTCATAACCCTTGAAAAAGCAGACTTTACTGTGTTGCTTGCAAGCAAAACACGGTCACCCTCGGACAGCGCAACGATCCCGGAAGAGGATTTCAACCGGGATTTCAGGCTCATAAAGCGGAATGAGGGCCATAAAGTCAAGCCAAACCGAGGGCTATTGACTGCTGTCTTTTTCGCCTGCTTTGAACATCGCCAGCAATATCAAACCGGCCACGGCATGGCCGATGGTGGTAAATAAAATTGCCTTTTGAAAATCCGTAGTCCCCATCATGACTTGGCCCCGGACCGAAAAATTGCTGACCATGGCCGCAAATGTCAGGGCAATGAAACTGATGGGCCCTGCAAACAACGGCGGAGCTGAAACAAAGCGCGTCATGACCCAAGCCGAAAGCACACCAAATCCCAATACCGTATAGAGAATGACATTGGATGGTGACCAATTAGAGAAGTCACTCCAATATCTGGACGCTAAATCAATGTAATGTTCCATGGCACACTCTTTTCTGGGCTAACGCATCGTGTCCACCCTAGAACAAATTAAGATGAACGAATTCTAAAGATCTACTTTCAACTCTGACGGTTAATATCTTCTTTCGACCACCGCGTGTTTCACGTTAACGCTTTGCGACCCAACCGGTTTTGCCGCACCAATTCAAGCACCCGGTTCAATTCTCCACCCGCAATTAAAACCAGTGCAGCAAGATACACAAAAAACATGATGATAAAAATCCCGGACAACGACGCATAAGTAGTGGTGAAGCTGTTAAATCGCGTGAGCCAGAGTGAGAACGCCTAGGCCATCCACATCCAGCACATCACCGTAAACCAGACACCGGGCAGCACATGGCGAAAACTTAAACGCTTAGCTGGCAATATCCGGTGGGCCGCATGCACCCCCACCAGCATCAATAGCACTGCAAGCGGATAGCGCCACTGCTCAACGCTCGCAAACTGGGCTGGAAAATCCCCGGTCAAATCCGTCACCACGCGCACAAACACTGGATAAACAACGACGAGCAAAGACAAAACTAGAAACAGCGCTGCACTACCAATGACCCCCACAATGCCCAACACATAAAGCTGCCAGCTCTTGCGGGTTTCGGTCACATCATAGGCCCGGTTCAAACACACCCTTACGCTGTCCACACCTGCCATCGCACTCCAAATTGTCAACAAGCGCGCCGATGCTCAACAAGTCGGCACGTGGCACCGTAAGAATGGAACGGATTTCGCGTGCCAGCGGAGCGACCACATTGTCGGGTGCCACACTGAGCAAAAGTTGCACCGTATGTTCAACCCAAGCTTCACTGCCAATGAAACCCGCAATCGCTGTCAAAAAAATCAAAAACGGAAATGCCGAAAACATCATGCGAAAGGCAATGTTGCCTGCCAGCGGCAATGGCTTCATCCGCGGCCAGCCGCTTCATGGTCTCCCATAACAACTGGAGGGGTGAAATCGAATTTTCAGGGGTAACGTCAGTCATGACGGAAACTTAGCAGTGCATGCGCTAGAATTGCAAAAGCTCACTCATGATGCCACTGCTGATTGCTTCAAACGGTCCAAAGTTTCACGCGCGCGATCGCGATGCTCTTGGCTGATATGGTTTTTGACTAACGTCAACGCCGTCATCAGCACGGCCAGATCATCTGTAAAACCCAAACCCAAGAATCACATCGGGGATCACATCAAAAGGCAAAATGAAATAGGCAAGCGCTGCCAAACAAGGTGCCTTTCACTTTCAGGGGTGTATTGGCGTCGGTGGCGCAATACCAAGCTGCCAACACTTCATTGGCAAAGGGAATGCGGGCCAGATTCTGTTGCAGTTTTGGCCAAAAATTCTGCCGTACTTCAAATTTTCGTCAGCTGAAGCCATTTTTTGACACTCCCTAATTCCGTTCGAGACATGGGACTGCGCAACCGAAGATTCAAGAGCCGCGTTGTGACAGCCACAAGCCGGCCATCAACAAAACGATCGCTGCAAACTGCAACATCACCCGCCAGCGCATGAAAGTTTGCGACCGATTGGCTGATCCACCCCGCATCATATTGAAAAGACCCAGCACCAAAACCACAGCAACCGCGCCAACTGCAAGAATGAAAGCGTGGTCATTTGTCTGAAATCCAATTCATGAAAGCATCACCAACTGATTGCGGCAAAATACGCCGCGCAATGGCCACCAAACATGTCGGCGTGGTGACATAATAATGGGCTCGCGGGTTTTTACGCTCGAGCGCCAAAATCAATTTGTCCAAGAACCGCCGTTGCCGGAAGTTTGAAACTGTTATTGCCGCCTCGTTCCAGACGTTGGCGCTGACGCTCAAAATTCTGCTTTGTAGTGGGATTGGCTCAAATCCACATTGCGTTCAAAGGCGGCACGCGCATTGGGAACAAATTGGCTTTCAATGGGGCCGGGATTGAGCGTGATAACATGGATGCCAGACCCCCTAAGTTCCAGACGCAGGGTGTCCGTCAATCCTTCGATGGCGAATTTCGATGCATTATAGGGGCCACGCCATTTCATGGCACCCAGCCCCAACACCGATGAACACTGTACGATCCTGCCAACCCCGTTTTTGCGCAACAGTCGGCAAACAGGCCCTCGTCAATTCATGCCAGCCAAAAAAATTGGCGGCGAATTGTTCTTCCAATACCGCCCGTGTGATATCTTCCACCGCACCGGGCTGGCCATAGGCACCGTTATTGAACAAGGCATATAGCTGCCCGCCGGTTCGGCGCGACACTTCAGCCGCGCACGCCTGCACCGAAGCTGAGTACCGGTAGTCCAATGCAATGGCCTCAAAACCCTCAGTAGCCAAGCGGGCAAGATCTTCTGGTTTTCGAGCCGTGGCAAACACCCGGTAGCCCCGTTCTTTCAATCCCGTGGCACAAACATGGCCAATGCCCGTGGAACAGCCAGTAATGAGAATGGATTTTTGCGTCATAGGGTGCTTCTAAGGTTGCAGGCAGCGTTTGGACAGGCGGCAGTTTGCCCCGCCACCAAGGCCAAAATAATTCGATGGCGGTTGCAGAAGCGAGGCGCACTTTGTATGTTCGCCGCAATTGGGCCGGAATTTCCGGCGATGGAGACTGCTGTCGGCACAATTGGCACTGGTCAAGTTTTTAGGAACCTTTTTAAGTTCATGTTCTACGGCATTTCGTTATCTATTTTAGCTGCAACAGCAATTGCCTTGTTGAGCTCACCTGTTTTGGCCCAAGCGCCTGATAGCCCGACGTCGCTTGGCGCGTCTGGGGATTGGGAGGCGTTTACCTATGAAGCCGAAGGTTCAAAGGTGTGCTACGTTTATTCGCAGCCTAAAAAATCAGACCCTGCCGGTGCAAAGCGTGGTCCTATTTATTTCATGATCAGCCATTGGCCCGGCAAGAAGGTGAAGGCACAGCCTTCGACATTCATTGGCTATACATTTAAAGAAGGTTCTGAGGTTAAACTCAGTATCGATGCGAAGTCTTTCAATCTCTATCCCGTCGACAACATGGCGTGGACTGACAAGATTGAAACCGAGAAGGCAATTTTGACGGCCTTGAAATCTGGCAAGGCCATGACGGTCTCTGGCACCTCGGCCAAAGGTACTGCGACCAAAGACACCTATTCACTGAGCGGCATTTCAGCCGCCATGGATGCCATCGACGGTGCGTGCAAATAATCTCATTTGCGGCACTTGCAGGCTGGGTATTAATTTCAGCTTCGGCAAATGCGGCGTGCCAAACGGTGCGATCACAAGGCCAACGGTTTACCGCGTGCAGCATTGCGCGCGACGCTGGCAAGCTCGAGGTGTTCAACCTTGACGCCGATGGCGAACCTTATCGGCTATATCTCCAGCTTGGCCAGTGAACTCAAATCTCAGAATCAAAACCTATTATTCGCCATGAATGCTGGTATGTTCGATGAGAACCAGCGCCCTATCGGACTTTATATTGAAGATGGTGTACAGTCGAAAAAGCTCAATCGCCGGGCCGGAGGTGGCAATTTTCATTTGAAGCCCAATGGCGTGTTTTATGTGAAGGACGGAAAGCCCGCAGTTGTTGAAACTGAGGCTTTTGCAAAATCGGGCGTGAAGCCCGATTTCGCCACACAGTCCGGCCCCATGCTGGTCATCAATGGTAAGATACATCCTAAATTTTCACCCACTGGAACATCGCGTAAATTGCGCAATGGCGTTGGCATTGATGACAAGGGCACCGTTACTTTTGTGATTTCAGAAAATGCTGTAACTTTTTGGGAATTCGCTTCACTGTTCAAAGATGACTTGGCTTCAAGAAACGCCTTGTTTTTTGATGGTTCAGTTTCCAGCCTTTATGCGCCCGGACGTCAATCGCAATGATGGCTTTCTGCCTGTAGGCCCTATGGTAGGGGCCATCGAAATCAAGTAAGGGCTTGCCTCATGAACACAACCTTGATTTCAAATTTACCCGAACGCTACATCCAAAACGACCTGCGCCCTTCGCTGGTTGGCATGACGCGCGAAGAACTGGCCGAGATGATGGCGCACATTGGCGTCACTGAAAAGCAGCGCAAGATGCGGGCGCGGCAACTTTGGCATTGGATCTATAACAAGGGATTTACCTCGTTTGATCTGATGACCGATATTTCGAAAGACCTGCGGGTGAAACTGGAAGAAGCCTTCCATGTGGGTCGGCCAGAAATTGTCACCGAACAAAAATCATCGGATGGCACGATAAAATGGTTGTTGCGATTGGCGCCCGATGAACGCGGCCAACGCCACGAAATTGAAACAGTTTATATTCCTGAAGAGGATCGCGGCACGCTGTGTATTTCTTCGCAAGTGGGTTGCACCCTGACCTGTTCCTTTTGCCACACCGGCACGCAAGCGCTGGTACGCAATTTAACGGCGGGTGAAATCGTCGGCCAAATCATGTTGGCGCGGGACCGCATCAAGGACTGGCCGGATGATCTGGCGGCCAATCCAAAGCCACCCTTGTCCGGCCGCTACATTACCAATGTGGTTTTAATGGGCATGGGTGAACCGCTTTATAATTTCGACAATGTGAAACAGGCCATGCACATCGCCTCTGATGGCGAGGGCATGTCACTGTCGAAACGCCGCATCACCTTGTCAACGTCCGGTGTGGTGCCGGAAATTGTGCGGGCCGGAGAAGAGATTGGAACGTCGCTTGCCATTTCCTTGCATGGCACCACCGATGAAATCCGCAACAAGCTGGTGCCGCTCAATAAGAAATACCCCATCGCCGAATTGATGAATGCCTGCGCCAAATATCCGCAGCGCATCCAATGCGCGGCGCATCACGTTTGAATATGTGATGCTGAAAGGCATCAATGATACAAAGGAAGATGCAAGGCGCTTGGTGCGCTTGCTTGCGGGACTGCCTGCAAAGGTGAATTTGATTCCCTTCAACCCATGGCCGGGCTCACCTTATGAATGTTCGGAGTGGGACGTGATTGAAGTCTTCGCCGAAATTCTGAACAACGCCGGCTATGCCTCGCCCGTGCGCACGCCGCGCGGCCGCGACATCATGGCGGCCTGCGGGCAGTTGAAAAGCGAGTCGCAGAAAATCCGCGCGAAGGATCGGATGGCCCTTGAGGCTGAGGCCTGATGGCATGCGTTGAAACGCTTGCGCTTATTATTGCGGTTATTGCTTGGCGTCGTTAGTCACGGGCTATGTCGTCACGCATTACTGCTATTTGACGGTCGGATGCTGGAAGCGATGCGCGCCACGGCTTCTTTGGCTTTGGTTTGATGGTCAGTCTTTTCGTCGCCTACTTTGCAGCCATGCCTGCTGCTGGCACCGTCGCCTTGGGCGAATACAAGTCTTGGCGCATGTGGTGGTATTATGCGCTCGTCAGGTTCATTGATTGGTTGCGCGTTGGGATGTTTTTCGACCACCTGCTTTTTTTCCATGGCTGGGTTTAGGGTTTGGTCCGGTTTCAGGCTTTGATCTATTGGATCATCGCCGGGCGCAATGCTGGCTTGAGAACGTAATGCGCGACGCATTGTGGATTGCGGTGATCTTGTTGATCTTTGTCATCATGCTTGTGATGCTGGAGTCCATCGTATTTGGCGTGCTTCGATAGCGGACTTGCGAGGAATCGCCTCGCGTGATAGGTCACGCGCAATCCAACGAGAGCACATTTTCATGTCCAAACAAAAGTCAAAAAAGTTGTCCTCGCCTATTCGGGCGGGCTTGATACCTCGATCATTCTGAAATGGTTGCAAACCGAATACCAAGCCGAAGTCGTAACCTTCACCGCTGACTTGGGCCAGGGTGGCGAATTGGAGCCTGCCCGCAAAAAAGCCGAGATGCTGGGCATCAAGGAAATTTTCATTGAGGATTTGCGCGAAGAATTTGTGCGCGATTTCGTATTCCCCATGTTCCGCGCCAATGCGGTTTATGAAGGCGTGTATTTGCTGGGCACCTCGATTGCGCGGCCTTTGATTTCCAAGCGCTTGTGGAAATTGCTGCTGCGACGGGTGCTGATGCCGTGTCCCATGGTGCCACGGGCAAGGGCAATGATCAGGTGCGGTTTGAACTCACGGCTTATGCGCTGAACCCCGATATCAAGATCATCGCGCCTTGGCGCGAGTGGGAATTCAAGTCGCGCACTGACTTGATCGAGTTTGCCGAGAAGCACCAAATTCCGGTGGCGAAAGACAAGCGCGGCGATTCGCCATTTTCGGTGGATGCGAATTTGTTGCACTCGTCGTCCGAAGGCAAAGTGCTGGAAGATCCATGGGAGGAAGCGCCGGAATTTGTCTATCAACGCACCATTGCCCCTTGGGATGCGCCGGATGTGGCAACCGAAATTGAGATTGCGTTTGAAAAGGGCAACCCCGTTGCCATCAATGGCGAGGCCATGTCGCCTGCCACAATTCTGACCGAACTCAATCGCTTGGGCCATGACAATGGCATTGGCCGTTTGGACTTGGTTGAAAACCGTTTCGTTGGCATGAAGTCGCGCGGCATTTACGAAACACCGGGCGGCACAATTTTGCTGGCGGCACACCGCGCCATGGAATCACTGACCTTGGACCGTGAAGCGGCCCATCTCAAAGACTCGTTCATGCCGCGCTATGCCGAGTTGATCTATTACGGTTTCTGGTATTCGCCGGAACGCTTGATGCTGCAGGCGATGATTGATCAGTCGCAGGAGCATGTCGAAGGCGTTGTGCGCTTGAAGCTTTACAAGGGCAATGTGATCGTCAGTGGACGGAAGAGTGCGAAGTCGCTTTACAAGAATGACCTCGTGACCTTTGAAGATGATCGTGGTGCCTATGACCAGAAAGATGCGGCGGGCTTCATTCGCTTGAATGCGTTGCGCCTGCGCACTTTGGCGGCCCGAAAGCGTTCAACCTAGCACAGGAAAATAATGCTTGACACCGCGCGGTTGATCTGCTAGTTTCAGGCAATATCGACATTTGTATCCGGCCTGCTGACACATCCTGTCAGCGGGCCGTTCTATTTGGGGGACATCATGACCTACGCATATAATCTCTGGATTTTCTCGGTTCTGCTGTTTGGCATCATCATTGTGCCGGGCATGGACATGTTCTTCGTCATCGCCAACGCCCTGACGGGTGGCCGCGCACGGGGCTTGTCCGCCACGGCGGGCGTGATGCTGGGCGGCGTGTTTCACACGGTGTTTGCAGCTGTTTGCGTGGGCGTGTTGACGACGCTGCCGGCGTTACGTCTTCACCACAATTTTGTTGGCGGGTGCCGCCTATATGGCGTGGATTGGCTGGACGCTGGTGCGGAGTTCCATCACGGTATCAAGCTTGGGGCAAAACGGTTCATCGTCGATGCAACAGGCCTTCGGCCAAGGCTTTGTCACCTGCGTGCTGAACCCCAAAGCCTATATGTTCACGCTGGCGGTTTACCCGCAATTTATGCTGGCCAAGTTTGGTTCGATGTTGGGGCAAGCCTTGGTGATGGGGCTGATCACGATCATCATTCAGGGTGCAGTTTATGGCGGGCTGGCATTGGCGGCGGCAAAGTCGCGGGATTTCCTGACGGGCTATCCAGGGGTGACCACATGGATCGGGCGCGGTGCGGGGGCGGTGTTTTTGGTGGTGGCGGTGTGGACGGTGGTGAGGGTAGGGATGGGGTGAATGTATTCTATTGCGTACATACTCGAAAGTATGCTATTGAATACTTTTTGAAATGTTCGCGATTGTATACATGAAGCAAGTCACCATCAGAACCCCCAAAGACATCGGTGCAATCATCAGGGACCGTCGCCAAGCACTAGGTCTTGATCAAGCTGAGCTTGCCGAGCACATCGGCGTAGGCAGAGTTTGGGTCAATCAGGTGGAACGCGGCAAGCCTGGAGCCAGTGTTGCCTTAATCTTGCGTGCCTTGGCAGCTGTCAACGTTGAAGTGCGCGGAGTAACGGATGGCAGCGAAGCACAGCAAATCACAACCACTCCGGTGATCAGCCCTGATATCAACGCCATTGTCGAAAATGCACGGGGAAAGTCCCGCAAGTGAACGAACTGTTAGTACTTCTGGATGGTCGTGAAGTTGGTGTAATTCACCAACTTCGTGGTCGGTTACGCTTCATCTATTCAAAAAGTTGGAGCGATGCAGCAGGAGCTTACCCACTGTCACTGTCGATGCCGCTCGCAGCAACTGAACATCCTCACGCGGCTATTGAACCATTTATTTGGGGATTGTTGCCTGACAATGATTTTGTTCTTGGACGCTGGGCGCAAAAATTTCAGGTGTCGGCGCGCAACGCCTTTGCATTGATCAGTCATGTCGGGGAAGATTGCGCTGGTGCAGTGCAGTTTGTTTCGTCCGAAAGGCGTGATGCACTTTTTGGTTCACCACCTGCAGAAACAGAATGGCTCACAGAAGCAGACGTCGCCAATCGGCTACGCGCTGTCAAATCCGACGCAAGTGCCGGACGATCGCCACGCGATACGGGACAATTCAGTCTGGCAGGTGCACAGCCCAAGACGGCATTGTTGTTCGATGGCCAACGCTGGGGCGTTCCTTCAGGCCGAACACCAACAACGCATATTCTAAAGCCACCCACTGACGAATTCGATGGCCATGCAGAAAATGAACACCTGTGTTTGAGACTTGCGAAAGCTTTGGGATTGCCAACAACACATTCTGAAGTTCAGCGATTTGAAGACGTTACGACGATCGTTGTTGAGAGATATGACCGTGTAAATTTGATACAGACAACACAATTGGGCGCAACACCCATCTATCGCGTACATCAAGAAGACACCTGCCAAGCGCTACGCGTCCATCCTTCTATCAAGTACCAAAACTTTGGTGGACCTGGACCAAAGCAGATCGTTGAACTCATTCGATCACATGTCATCGATGGAAGACGAACGGAAAAACATATGAACGTCAATGCATCTGAAGTTGACGTGCTTACCTTTGTAGACGCACTAATATTTAATTGGATTATCGGCGGCACAGATGCCCATGGAAAAAACTATTCCATTTTGATTGGTGGCAGCGCCGTAAGGTTGGCCCCGCTTTACGACATTGCAAGTATATTGCCCTATCCGGATATTGACCCACAAAAAGCAAAGTTAGCGATGAAAATTGGAGATGAATATCGTCTTCGCTACATTGGACTTTCAGATTGGCGCAAATTGGCGACGAACGTTCGCGTTGATGGTGATCAACTAATTGATCGCTTGCGCGCGATGGCTTCGGCGCTACCTGATCGATTGTCAGATGAAATCAAGATCATGCGTGAAAATGGTTTGGACCACGGTGTTATTGATAAACTATCTATGATCTTGCCGGAAAGAGCTACGCATATCGCTCAGCTATAGTTTGTTGCAGATGTATCATTTGTTCAGTGTGCTAAAAGCAGTGCTGGCAGTGTCATTGACTATGTAAGACGGGGTGTTTGGTTGTTCACCATGTCACGAAAGCTTTTCGGGTAGCTCATTTCGAAACTTTTCCAGCTCTCGTGGAAGCCGGGTTTCTCCATGTATTTATTCAGAGCGTTGAAATAGGCGTCCCAGACTTCATCATCGATCAGTTGGTTCTGGAACTGCACATAGGCGCTGTAGGTGAGTGACATCTGCACGCCGACAATTCTGTCGTAGGAAAGCTTCTCGACGGCGGTCAGTTTGGAAAGTCCGGCTGAGCCTTTGACATAGAGCGCGGCGTTGGTTGCGATCAGGGCGAAGACGTCTTTTTCAAAGCTCATCAGCGATTGAACAGTGGCACCTTCGATGGCTTGCGCATTGCGCCGCACTTCGAGAATGAGGAAGAAGACTGAAATCAAACCGCCGATCACGCCTACAATCGAGGCGATGGCGGTGATGAAGGTCCAGTCCCAGCTCACCTCAATGATTATCCCGCGGCACCGGGTGCACTTTACCAACCCGTTGGAATTTCACGGCACCTTTGAGCACCATGCCTTGGGCCAGCTGGTCGGTTTCCTTGCGGAAGATTTCTTGCCACGGGGTTTGTGACTCTGGCACTTTGTAGCCGCCTGCGGCTTCCAGTTCGGCGCGGCGTTTTTTCAACTCGGCGTCTGAGATCAACATATTACATTCGCCTTTGTTGAGGTCGATGCGCACCATGTCGCCGTTCTTCAAGACTGCGAGACCGCCGCCTGCTGCGGCTTCGGGGGAGGCATTCAAGATTGAGGGCGAGCCTGATCGTGCCGGATTGGCGGCCATCGCCGACGCAAGGAAGCGAGCGGATGCCTTTTTCGAGCAGGTAATTTGGCGCGCGCATGTTCACGACTTCTGCCGCACCGGGATAGCCCAAGGGGCCAACGCCACGGATGAACAGGATGGTGTTTTCATCGACGTCCAATTTCTTGTTGTCGATGTTGGCGTGGTAATCTTCCGGACCATCAAACACGATGGCCTTGGCTTCAAAGGCGTTCGGGTCTTTCGGGTTGGAGAGATAGCGATTGCGGAATTCTTCCGAGATCACGCTTGTTTTCATGATGGCTGCTATCAAACAAATTGCCGGACAGCATTTTGAAGCCTGCGTGCTTTTTGATTGGGTCATTGATATTCGCGGATGACTTTGCGGTTCCACGAGAACTTGCCCTTGTTGTTTTCACCAATGGTTTTGCCATTGGCGGTGATGCAGTCTTCGTGAATTTTGCCCGCCGAGATTAACTCGGCGATGACGGATGGCACAGCACCGGCGCGGTGGAAATCTTCACCCAGATATTCGCCAGCAGGCATCATGTTCACCAGCAGCGGAAGTTCATGGCCTTGCTTTTCCCAATCAGCAACTTCAAGCTCAACGCCCAAATGCCGGGCGATGGCGTTCAAATGGTTGGGCGCATTGGTGGAGCCGCCAATGGCGGTGTTGACGCGGATGGCGTTTTCAAAGGCCTTGCGCGTCATGATCTTTGACGGCGTCAAATCTTCATGCACCATCTCGACGATGCGCTTGCCGGTTTCATAGGCCATCTGGCCGCGTTCACGGTAAGGGGCGGGGATGACGGCGTTGTAGGGCAGGCACATGCCCAGCGCTTCCGTCAGCGAGTTCATGGTGGAGGCCGTGCCCATGGTGTTGCAATAGCCGGTTGACGGCGCCGATGAGGCCACGAGGTCGGTGAATTCCTTGTAGTTGATTTCGCCTGTCGCATATTTTTCACGCGCCAGCCACACGATGGTGCCGGAGCCTGTGCGCTGGCCTTTATAGTCGCCGTTCAGCATCGGGCCCGATGACAAAGCGATGGCCGGAATATCAACCGTGGCCGCGGCCATCAAACAGGCTGGCGTGGTTTTGTCGCAGCCGATGGTCAGCACCACGCCGTCCAAGCGGATAACCGTGCAGCACTTCAACGAGCGAGAGATAGGCAAGGTTCCGGTCGAGCGAGGCAGTGGGGCGCTTACCCGTTTCTTGGATCGGATGGATGGGAAATTCCAAGGGAATGCCACCCATGGCAATGATACCGTCCCGCACGCGGCGCACCCAGTCCACATGGGCGCGGTTGCAGGGTGACAAATCAGAACCGGTTTGCGCAATGCCAATGATGGGCTTGCCGCCTTGCAGCTCACCTTGAGTGAAGCCGTAGTTGAGATAGCGCTCAACATAAAGCGCTGTCATGTCGGCATTGGCCGGGTTGTCGAACCAGTGTTGCGAGCGGAGTTTCAGGGGGGGATGCTTGTCATTGCTCATGGTTGTTCAACCTCAATTGGAATTGTCATACAAATCATAAGCGGGACAGGGTGTTTCGTCCACTGCTTTCAAAAATTTGACCATTTGAACAAAACCTGCCAACTTTGATTCCAACAAGATGAGTGTCGGAGGATCTATGGCACAGGTAAAAAATCCGGATATTGCCGGAGGTCGTTTGCCCAAGGCGCAATATGCCGCGAATTTTGGTGAGCTGCACGAACCCTTGTCGCCGCGTGAAGCGCTGGTCGAATCGGATCGTTGTTTCTTTTGTTATGACGCCCCCTGCCAAACCGCCTGCCCCACCTCGATTGATATTCCGCTGTTCATCCGTGAGATTGCGGCGGGTCATGAAAAATCAGCGGCGGTTACAATTTTCAATCAGAACATTTTGGGCGGCATGTGCGCCCGGGTATGCCCCACAGAGACGCTGTGCGAAGAAGCCTGCGTGCGGAACACTTCGGAGGACCAGCCCGTTAAAATTGGTCTGCTCCAACGTTTTGCCACGGATGCGGCAATGGTGGACAAGCAACACCCTTATGTACGGGCGCAAAAAACTGGGAAATCAGTTGCTGTTGTGGGTGCGGGGCCTGCAGGCTTGGCCTGTGCACACCGCCTCGCCATGCACGGACATGACGTTACGATTTTTGATGCCCGCAAAAAAACCGGTGGACTGAATGAGTTTGGCATTGCGGCCTACAAGAGTGTAAATAATTTTGCCCAACGCGAAGTAGATTTTGTTTTGTCAATTGGCGGCATCACGGTGGAGCACGGCAAGGCGCTTGGTAAAAAACTGAAACTGGCAGATTTACAAGACCAATTCGATGCGGTGTTTTTAGGTTTTGGCTTGCAAGGCGTGAATGACTTGGAGCTTAAGCACGATGATGCGCCGGGCCTCGAAGATGCGGTCGATTATATTGCGGAGTTGCGTCAGGCCAAAGACCTCGCAAAGCTGAAAGTTGGCCGCCGCGTCGTTGTCATTGGTGGTGGCATGACAGCGATTGACGTCGCCGTGCAGTCCAAATTATTGGGCGCTGAAGATGTGACGATCCTTTATCGGCGCGGTGCTGAGCAAATGAAGGCAAGCGCCTTTGAACAAGATTTGGCGCAAACCAAGGGTGTGAAAATCAAGCATTGGGTAGCACCCAAAAAAGTGCTTGTGAAAGCAGGCAAGGCCGTAGGCCTGAAATGTGATTACGTGGAATTGAAGAAGGGTAAACTGGTAGCAACGGGCGAGACATTCGACATTGCAGCCGACACAATTTTTAAGGCCATTGGCCAGAACTTTGTGGACGCGACCGGAGGCAGATTGAAGCTGGACGGTGGCCGCATTGCCGTTGATGGTGAAAAGCGCACATCCGTTTCCGGTATTTGGGCAGGTGGGGACTGTGCGGCCGGAGGCCAGGATTTGACAGTGACTGCCGTTGATGATGGCAGGCGCGCTGCTCTATCCATTCACGCATTTTTATCAGCGTAGGAGAATACCATGGCTGATCTTCGTTCGAATTTCATTGGCATAAAATCTCCCAATCCATTCTGGCTCGCTTCCGCTCCTCCCACGGATAAAGAGTATAATGTTGTGCAGAGCCTTCAAGGCGGGCTGGGGTGGGGTGGTTTGGAAAACCCTGGGCGAGGAAGGTCCGCCCGTCGTCAACGTCAATGGCCCGCGCTATGGCGCGATACATGGTCCAGACAGACGCTTGATGGGCTTGAATAACATTGAACTCATCACAGACCGTCCGCTTGAGATAAACTTGCAGGAAATCAAGAAAGTAAAACGCGAATGGCCTGACCGCGCCATGGTAGTTTCACTGATGGTGCCTTGTGAAGAAGAAGCATGGAAAAAAATTCTTGCCCGCGTTGAGGAAACCGATGCCGATGGCATTGAACTGAATTTTGGCTGCCCGCACGGCATGTCGGAACGCGGCATGGGTGCTGCCGTTGGCCAGGTGCCTGAATACATTGAAATGGTGGCGCGTTGGTGCAAACAGTATTCGCGCATGCCGGTGATTGTGAAACTGACGCCCAACATCACGGATATTCGAAAGCCCGCAGCCGCAGCATTTCGCGGTGGGGCTGATGCGGTGTCGCTGATCAATACCATTAATTCGATCACCCATGTCGATCTTGATTCTTTCTCGCCCATGCCCTCGATTGACGGCAAGGGTTCCCATGGTGGTTATTGCGGTCCTGCCGTTAAGCCCATCGCCCTTTCCATGGTATCGGAAATTGCCCGCGACAAGGAAACAGCGGGCAAACCTATATCGGCCATCGGCGGCATTACGACGTGGCGTGATGCAGCGGAATTCATTTCAATGTCGGCGGGAAATGTGCAGGTGTGCACAGCGGCCATGACCTATGGCTTCAAGATCGTCGAGGAAATGATTTCAGGCCTCAGCGCTTGGATGGACGAAAAAGGTTACAAGACCATCGAAGACTTCCGGGGCCGCGCCGTGCCCAATGTGACGGACTGGCAATATTTAAATCTGAACTACATCGCCAAGGCCCACATTGACCAAGACGCCTGCATCAAATGTGGGCGCTGTTACGCCGCCTGTGAGGACACCTCGCACCAAGCCATCATGAAGGAAAAAGACGGCGTGCGTCACTTCGAAGTGATGGATGATGAATGCGTGGCGTGTAACCTGTGCGTGGAGGTGTGCCCTGTCACCAACTGCATAACCATGGTGCAGCAGACCAAGGGCACTGATGCGCGTACGGGCAAGAAGATTGATCCCAACCATGCAAATTGGACCACCCACCCGAATAACCCAATGGCGCGCAAAGCGGCGGAGTGAAGCGGTTAGTTGGGCCGCACCAGCTTGCGAAAATGTATTGTTGCTACGTCGAGCTTGCACGTCTTGAAGGTATGGGATTGGATCACCATTTGTGAGTCATGAAAAAATGATGCTTCAAACGGCTTAAACTTTCCTTCCCAACACAAGGAGACGTGCCATGAAAACAGCAACACTCAATTCTATTCTCGTTTCCCTGAATGATGTGAAACAATTGCCCAGCACGCTGGCGGCGACCTGTGATTTGGCGACGCAACTTTCTGCGCAGGTGTTGGGTCTTTATGTGATTCCCGCTGCACAGATTTACCCGATGATGGGTTATGACGCGGTGCCAGTGGCTTTTGATGGCAATCAGCAATTTTTCAAAACCCAACAAGACAAGGTGAAAATTGAATTCGAAGTCTGCGATGTTGAAGGCTGGCCTTGAACACTCGTTTCAGGTGATCGAAAGTCCTTCCGTTCAAATTGCAAGGGTGGTGTCGGACCATTGCCGCGCCCACGACATGGTGGTGATTGCGGCGTCCAGTGCCGATGACACGTCAGGTTTTGAAAATGACTTTGCCGAACGCGTGGTCATGCAGGCGGGCCGACCGGTTCTTATTTTGCCGCGCCAGACTTCAGGCAAAATTGATTTTAGTGAAATCCTGTTGGCGTGGGACGGTGGCCGCGAAGCCGCCCGCGCCACCTTTGACGCCATGCCACTGTTGCGCATGGCGCAGCGTGTGCGATTAGTAGAGGTGGACGTGGCGCAACGCGGCATGGAACCCGCCGCTGACATTGCCGACACGCTGGCCCACCATGGCGTTAAAGTGGAAATCACGCATCTCTCATCAGATGGCATGGGCACGGGCGAGGTGTTGCTGCGCGCCATGAAAGACCATGGTGCAGGTTTACTGGTGATGGGTGCTTATGGCCATGGGCGCTTTACGGAATTGATATTCGGCGGTGCCACGCGCCAGGTGTTCCGCAGTGCCAAAATTCCAGTATTGATGTCGCATTGAACGATGTCGCTACGGCAACTTGCTGTAGCTGCGTCATCGATTTGTCGTTGAAGCGTCATCTGGCTTTTGCAACTGAAGTCTGAATTCAAAATCCTCAAACTGGAGGTTTAAAAATGCCAAATGATTTTTCACACGACTTTAAAACCCTGACGGATCTTCGCGAGGAGCGGGAAGACCAAGGCCGTAATCCTTCATTGAACCCCACCATGGGTGACGTGATCAACTATCGTTTTTCGCGCCGCAGCTGTGTTGACGGGCTCCTTGGCCGTTGCGGCAATTGCATCAACCGTGAGCCCGCTGGCCATGTTTGCCGCTGGCGAAGCAAAAGCCAATGGCGCCTCTGCTTTCAACTTTGATGAAATTGATGTGGCCATGGGTGAAACCCATTTTGTGGCACCGGGCTATGACGTGCAAGTGCTGCTGCGCTGGGGCGACAAGGTGTTTGCTGATGCGCCGGAATTTGATCCGATGAAGCAGACGGCTGAAGCGCAGCTCAAGCAGTTTGGCTACAACAATGATTATGTGGGTTTCATTCCGCTTGAAGGCTCAACTGATCGTGGTCTTCTTGTGGTGAACCATGAATACACCAATGCCGAATTGATGTTCCCCGCCTGGGCCAACATCGGCAAGGACAAGGAAGGCAAGGACAAGGTGAAGCTGGGTGACTATACCGCCGAACTGGTTGCCATTGAAATGGCAGCCCATGGCGGCACCATTATCGAGATTGCCAAGTCCGACGGCAAATGGGCACCTGTGCTTGACAGCAAATATAACCGCCGCATTCATGTGGGCACAGAAATGGAAGTGACAGGACCCGTCGGCTGGCCATGCGCGCTTGCAAACTACTGCTGATGCCACTGGCAAAAGAGTTCTGGGCACCATCAACAATTGCGCGGGTGGTGTGACTGCCTGGGGCACTTAGTTGATGGCAGAAGAAAATTTCAACGGCTACTTCGATGGCGAACTTCGCCGCTGACAGCAAGGAAGCCGCCAACTACAAGCGTTATGGCGTTGCCAGCGGCGACTATGCGTGGTCGAAATTCCATGACCGTTTTGATGTGTCGAAAGAACCCAATGAACCCAATCGTTTTGGCTGGGTGGTGGAGGTGGATCCGATGGATCCAACATCGGTTCCAAAAAAGCGCACGGCCATGGGCCGCATGAAGCATGAAGGTGCTGAAAGCGTTGTCAACAAGGATGGCCGCGTGGTGTTCTATTGCGGCGACGATGAGCGTTTCGACTATGTCTACAAGTTCGTGACTCGCGGCATCTTCAAGCCGACCGACCGCGCCGCCAACATGAACCTGCTGGATGAAGGCACGCTTTATGTGGCGCGCTTCAATGCCGATGGTTCAGTGGATTGGATGCCGATGGAATTTGGCCAAGGCGCGCTCAACACCGAGAACGGTTTTGCATCCCAAGCCGATGTGTTGATCGAAACCCGCCGTGCCGCTGATCTTCTGGGGGCCACCAAGATGGACCGCCCGGAAGATGTGCAGCCCAATGCCAAGACCGGCAAGGTCTATTGCATGCTCACCAACAACACCAAGCGCAAGGCTGGTGAAGAGGACGCGGCAAACCCACGCGCTGAAAACGCCTTTGGCCACATCATCGAAATCACTGAAACAGATGGTGACTTTGCTTCACTCAAATCCACATGGAATGTGTTGTTGAAATGTGGCGACCCTTCTGTTGCCGAAGTGGGTGCCAGTTTCTCGTCGGCTACCACAAAGAATGGCTGGTTCGGCATGCCTGACAATTGCGCCATTGATGCCGATGGCCGGCTGTGGGTTTCTACCGACGGCAATGACCAGAAGAAGACCGGCCGTACCGATGGCTTGTGGGCGGTTGATACGGAAGGCGATATGCGCGGCACGTCCAAGTTGTTCTTCCGCGTGCCCGTGGGTGCAGAAATGTGCGGGCCATTCTTCACACGCCAATTCCGAAACCTTGTTCCTCGCTGTGCAGCACCCCGGCGATGCGGGACTTGCCACTTTCGAAAACCCGGCCACACGCTGGCCGGATTTCAGCCCAACATGCCCGTGCGCCCCGCCGTTGTGGTGGTGACAAAACAGGGCGGCGGCAAAATCGCCTAACACTTGTCAGAGCTGACGCGAAACGCTAACCGGCGCCCTCGAAAGCAACTTTTTGAGGGCGTTTTTTCATGGCTACTTTCAATCTTCTTTATCTCCCCGGCGACGGCATTGGCCCTGAGGTGATGACCGAGGTCAAAAAGATTGTGGGCTGGATGGATGCGCAAGGCATTGCGAAATTTGACACCGATCAAGGCCTCGTCGGCGGTTCGGCTTTTGACGCCCATGGCCAAGCCATTTCCGATGCGGATATGGAAAAGGCGCAAGCCGCCGATGCTGTGTTGTTTGGTGCTGTTGGCGGGCCGAAGTGGGACAAGGTGCCCTATGATGTGCGCCCGGAAGCGGGTCTGCTGCGCTTGCGCAAGGACTTGGGTCTGTTCGCCAATTTGCGCCCGGCCATTTGCTATCCGGCGCTGGCTGATGCTTCGTCGCTCAAGAAGAACGTGGTCGAAGGCCTCGACATTCTGATCGTGCGTGAACTGACGGGCGGTGTTTATTTCGGTGAACCCAAAACCATCACGGATCTTGGCAATGGCCAGAAGCGCGGCATCGATACGCAGGTTTATGACACCTTTGAAATTGAGCGCATCGCCCGCGTGGCTTTTGATTTGGCCGAAACGCGCAAGGGCAAAGTGTCGTCAGCTGAAAAGCGCAACGTGATGAAAACCGGCGTGTTGTGGAATGAAGTTGTGACGCGCGTGCACGCCGATGAGTATCCGAAGATTCAGCTGGAACATGTGCTGGCCGACAACTGCGCCATGCAGCTGGTGCGCTGGCCCAAGCAATATGATGTGATCGTCACGGACAACCTGTTTGGCGATGTGCTGTCGGACGTGGCGGCGATGCTGACAGGGTCACTTGGCATGTTGCCATCAGCGTCACTGGGCGCACCCGATGCCAAGACCAAGCGCCGCAAGTCGCTCTATGAGCCGGTGCATGGTTCGGCCCCTGACATTGCAGGCACAGGTGCCGCCAACCCGATTGCCATGATCGCAAGCTTTGGCATGGCGTTGCGTTATTCCTTTGGCATGGGTGAATGGGCCGATAAGCTGGATGCTGCCATTTCGGCTGTGCTTGCGCAGGGTCTGCGGACGAAAGACATTGCTGGCGACGTGCCTGCCAACACCAATACGCAGCAAATGGGTGACGCAATTTTGACAGCATTGCAAGCCGTGGCTTGATTTATAGTGTTTCCTCTCCCTTAGGGGAGGGGCAGGGGTGGGTGTCAGCAAGGGGTTGTACATATGCGCCGATTTCTCATTTTGCAGCGCTGGCATAGTGTGTGGCTGTTTGTGGGTCTGGGCTTGAGTGCGGTGGTTTTTGCCTGGACCACCTTCAACCTCTACCAAATCGCCAACAGCAACTTCCGCTTCATCGCTGACTATGGTGTAATGGGCTTGGCCGATGGCGGCCTGTTGCAGTTTTTAGAAATCTGCTGGCATGGATTGATATCACTGCTCATGTTTTTGCTATTCAAAGGCTGCGAAACCGAAATCATGGACCGCTGGCGTGGGCTTCAGGATAAGGACAAATAAAAGGCTTTCGCCAATGAATTTCTCCCCTCTCTGAAGGGAGGGACGGGGGTAGGTGCCAGCGGCACAGGTAGCGCCGTGAACTAAAATGCCAATGCTCATCAGTAAATGGCAACAGAGGGTAAAGGGAGTATCACTGTAATTCCCCGATAGATCGAGATCGGTTAGGTGGATGGCAGTTTTGGCCAGCGCTGTTGTGGAGCACGCTTAGGCAAGATAGGGTGAAAGGAACAGTACGCGGTGAAGACGCAGATAGTTGGAGAGAAACATGGCATTTCCCGAAACATTTGCTCGCTTGATGAGACTTCATCTCACGTTGGGAATGTTGGTTTTGAGTGGACAGTCCGTTCAGGCAGAAGATGCAAAACCAGTTTTTGGAGCAAGAGGTGTTTCTATCGACTATAGTGTAGCCGGGGGAAAAACTATCGAAGAGAGATTGGCGATCAAACGCAAGATTTTTGGCATTTTCTCTGTTGGCTTGGTTGTTAGCCGGGAGAATGCTGGGGGATTAAACATTTGCGCTACGACAGACAACAATGTTGGCTATGCCTTTTTCAAAGACATCGCCTATCGACTTGATTTGCACCAAAACACAATCAAGCAAGTGAGCCCCACTAATATTAACGAAAAACTCTTCTTCCAAGTGAGGTTCGAGATGACGAAACCAAAGGCCAATGAGCCTTTGGGCGATGTACTGGTATTGGAAGCGCCAAATACTCGGCTCGGGCCTCCAAATCCTTGCTCATTGTATTAATACGCACCTATCAAGAGGATATGTTGCCTGGGCAACCGAGTGAGGCCCAAAAGTAACAGCACCCGACATTAAGGTCATGCGCGTAAAAC
>CAWJAE010000004.1:0-618672 GCA_963840765.1 uncultured Alphaproteobacteria bacterium
TCGCCACGACATAACCTGAGTAGCCTTCGAAACTCGATGTCCCTGATAGTGTAGCGTAAACAAGCCCTAGCAGTAGTCCAACAACACCGCCTGCTAGGCCACCCACGATGAATCCCAGAACTCCAAATCCGATGCGGCTTGCGGCGCTCATGGTCAGATTTCCTCGCTACTGTCTTCCCCCAACAACGCGTCATCTCCACAAATGTGGGAATGATGATTGTTAAGGGAGATTCAACAAACTAGAAACTCCATTCCCGCGCTTTTGCCACGATGAAGTCTCTGAACACCGTTACACGCTTGGTTTCTTTCAACTCTTCCGGGTAGACAAAGTAAGTGTCGAACTCCGGCGTTTCCACTTCAAGTTCGATTTGCACCAGGTTCATGTCAGGCGCTACGAGATAGTCTGAGAGAATGGCGATGCCGGCACCCGCCTGCACCGCACGGCGCAACCCGTAAGCAGAATTCACGCGCAAAGCTGGAACCCGCAAGTCGTTTTCGCTTCGACCGACTGACAACAACATGTTGACGTAGGTCAGATAACTCGCACCTTGGAACACTAGAATTTTATGCTTGTCCAACTCTGAGGAAGATTTCGGAATACCGTGCTGGCGCACATAATCCACTGACGCGTAAACGTGGTGATGAACGGTAAAGAGTTTGCGCTGGATTAAATCAGGCTGTGTTGGTCTTCGCAAACGAATGGCAACATCAGCCTCACGCATGGAAAGATCAAGTTCTTCATCTTCAAGCAAAAGCTGCACCTGAATGTCAGGATAGAGTTCCATGAATTCCTTGATGCGTGGAGTCAACCACACAGAGCCCAACCCAACCGTCGTCGTAATGCGCAATTCACCCGATGGTTTTTCCTTTAAATCCATCAGACGGGTTTTGGCGGCTGCCAATTTGGTGAACACATCATGGGCCGTTCGAAACAATACTTCGCCTTGCTCTGTAAGAATTAATCCACGGGCATGGCGGTGAAACAGCGGCACACGCAAATCATCTTCCAGTGCAGAAATCTGACGGCTGACAGCGGATTGCGACAAGTTCAATTCGTGCCCAGCATGGGTGAAACTGCCGGCACCTGCGACAGCATGAAATATTCTGAGCTTATCCCAATCCATGAGTTATTCCGCCGCTTCCCGATGATCCGTTTTTAGAGTGTGGAGATATTTTTCAGCTTCAAGAGCTGCCATGCAACCCATGCCAGCCGCTGTTACGGCTTGGCGGTAGATGTCATCCGTCACATCGCCAGCCGCAAATACGCCTGTCAGTTCAGTTTGCGTGGACCATGGTGCCGTTACCAAATAGCCGCCGTTTTTGAATGGCAATTGGCCTTCGAACAATGCGGTGGCGGGCTTGTGACCAATCGCAATGAACACGCCGTCCACTTCCATGTCTTCAGTGATGCCGGATTTCACATTTTTCAATCGCACAGCGGTTACGCCGCGTGGCTCATCCGTGCCCAACACTTCGTCCAAGGCCGTATCCCATTTTACTTTGATCTTGGGGTGATTGAACAAGCGCTCCTGCAAAATGCGTTCGGCTTTGAATTCATCACGGCGATGTATGACGGTGACTTCAGAAGCGAAGTTGGTGAGGAACAGTGCCTCTTCAACAGCGGTGTTGCCGCCACCTACCACAAGCACTTTTTTCTGACGATAGAAGAAGCCATCGCAAGTGGCGCAAGCTGACACACCAAAGCCTTGATATTTTTCTTCTGACGGCAGACCTAACCATTTAGCTTGGGCACCGGTTGCAATGATCAACGCATCACACGTGTATTCCGTACCGCTGTCGCCTTTCAGCCAAATCGGAGACTGCTTCAAATTCACTTCTACAATCGTATCTGAAATGATTTCAGTGCCCATGTGTTCAGCTTGGGCTTTCATCTCGTCCATCAACCATGGGCCTTGGATGGCCTTGGCAAAACCCGGATAGTTTTCAACATCGGTTGTAATGGTCAATTGGCCACCCGGTTGGATGCCTTGCACCACAAGTGGTTTGAGCATGGCACGGGCGGCGTAAATAGCAGCAGTGTAGCCCGCAGGTCCTGAACCAAGGATCAAGACGCGGGTGTGGCGGGACGACATGGCAGACTCCATTTGAGCTATGAGAAATTAGCATAGCTTAATAAATGTACGCTTGCCAAGCTGTTATAACAGTTTTTAACAGCGGATTGCAGAAACGCAGATTATTCCTTGTCGCTGACGCCTGCACTAGCAAATGTCGCCATGCCGGAATGGCAATTGACGGCTGCCCGAACGATACCGGCCGCCAGTGCAGCGCCCGAAGCTTCACCAAGGCGCATGCCAAGATCGAGCAACGGTTTCATTCCCAATTTGGCCAACAGCGCCTTGTGTGCAGGTTCAGCCGAAACGTGGGCGGCCATGCAATGGTCCAGCGCTTTTGGATTTGCCTTGAACAACACGGCTGCCGCCGCCGTTGCCACATAGCCATCGATCAACACTGGTACGTGGTTGATGCGGGCACCCAATATGGCACCGGCCATGGCTGCCAGTTCCCGGCCACCCATGCGGCGCAAAACTTCCAATGGATCATCAAGATGCGCTTTGTGAAGGGTAGCAGCGCGCGCCACTGCATCGGCTTTGCGTTTAACGCCTGCAGCATCAACCCCCGTTCCGGGACCCACCCAGTCTTCAGGCTGTCCACCAAACAAGCCATGGGCCAAGGCGGCGGCAATGGTGGTGTTGCCAATGCCCATTTCACCAATGCATAGCAAATCGCAGCCATTGGCAATTGCTTCCATGCCGAAAGCCATCGTTGCAGCGCAGTCCTGCTCTGTCATGGCGGCGTCTTGCGTAATGTCATTAGTGGGAACTTCCAACGCTAATTCGAAAACTTTCAATCCGAGATCAAAAGTCTTGCAAATCTGGTTGACGGCGGCACCGTCGCCCTGAAAATTGGCTACCATCTGCGCTGTAACGGCTTGTGGATAAGCGGCCACGCCTTGCGCGACCACGCCGTGGTTTCCAGCGAAAACAGCGACCACAGGACGTTCAACTTTTGGCGTGCCTGTTTGCTGCCAAGCCGCCAACCATTCAGTAATGTTTTCCAATCGGCCCAAAGCACCTGGTGGTTTGGTCAATTGCGCATCGCGTGCTTTGACCTTGGCAACGGCCTCAACGTCGGCTTCCGGCATTGCATTGAGGAGGGCACGAATGTCATCAAAAGGAAGGCCAGTGGTCATGTTGGAACTTTCTGGAATCGAGATTGCACAAAAATGTCAGTGGCTTTTGGGCGCAGCTTGGGGCATGCGTCAACTTTATTGAAGACCACGTAACAGCCATGAGCGACCTGCCGCCCCCTGCCCCCCTTGTTGAAAGCGAAAGCCCGGCTTTCCGGCCGCTTGCTGAACTTGTGCATGCGCTGAAATTTCTCACGCGTCTGCCCATCCCATTTTCCAAAACCATTGATCCCCCGCCGCTGAGCCAAACCATGCGGATGTTTTCCGTCGCGGGTGCGCTGATTGGCGTAGTGATTGCCGTTATTTTAATGGCAGGGCGGCTTGTGCACCTGCCACCTTTGATGACGGCACTCTTTGCCATCGCCGTTGGATTTTTGATGACTGGCGCTTTGCATGAAGATGGTTGTGCCGATACCGCAGATGGTCTGGGTGGTGGCCGCACACGGGAACGGCGATTAGAGATTATGCGCGATAGCCGCATTGGTTCGTATGGGGGCCTCGCACTTCTTGTAACAACGGGTTTGCGGGTGGTGGCTTATGCCAGTCTGCTCACTCTGCCGTGGTTGACGTTGATTTGCGTTGTCGCGGCAACACAGTCTTTCTCACGCGCTTTAGTGGTTGACCTATTATGGGCAACGCCACCTGCCCGCTCGGATGGACTTTCAGCCTACGCGGGACAACCGCCACGCGCAGTTGCCATGTTTGCAATTTGTTTTGGTTTGGCTCTCACTTTACTTGCAGGGTATTTGACCACTTACGAAAATGCCATTCTGGCGTTGGCATTGGGCCTCGCAATTACGGCCGGTATCCGTTTACTTGCTGTTCGGCTTATCGGTGGGCAAACGGGTGATATTTGTGGGGCGGCACAAGTAGCTTGTGATGTGATGATGCTGACCGGATTTGTGGCAACGCTTCGTTAACCTTGCCTGCAAGTTCTGCTACCGCCTGAAACTTTGGTGAACACTTCCTACCTATGGTGACCGCATTACATGTGAGGAAGTGTGTATGCGTATGTCAGGTATTTTGCCAAGCGTGGGCTTGGCGTTTTTGTTGACAATGGGTGCTGGCCTGCCCGGGCTTGAACCATTATCACCACCGCTCGCAGAACCTATTCCTCTGTTCGCAATGACTGAACTGACTGCAGGTACAAACGGACATTTCTTTACTTCTGCTGATATCAACAACCGATCGGTTGATGTGTTGGTGGACACAGGTGCGAGCGCCGTTGCGCTGAGCTATGAGGATGCAGACCGCATTGGGTTGCGCCCTAAAAGCTTAAAATATGACGTGAGAGTGAACACTGCGAATGGTGAAGGTAAAGCCGCACGGGTGTTGCTGCGTGAAGTTGAAATCAGCAATGTGCGCGTCCAAAATGTTGAAGGCCTTGTTTTGCAAAAAGGTGCATTGCGCGGCACCCTGCTGGGCATGAGCTACCTTTCGCGCTTGCGGAGTTTCAGCATTGAAAAAGGCAAGCTCGTACTGAAAAATTGACGCTTCCACTGCACTTATCGTCGTGGGCCGTCGCGGGCAAATGTACAATTAAACGCATGGTCATTTCATGACACCAGACCAACATCCCGGCATTGAGACGCCCTGCATCAAAATTTGCGTGATTGAACCTGAGTCTGGGTTTTGTATCGGCTGCGGACGGACGCGGGGCGAAATTGCCAGTTGGCTGGGCATGACGGCAAGTGACCGGCAGCAAGTAATGGGTGCGCTGAGTGAGCGTGTTTCAACTTTAACGTTGCGGAAGGGCCGGCGCGGGGGCCGACGCGGGCGACTTGCCGCAGAATAATGTCTCCCGTCATTCAAATGAATGATGCGCAACCAGAAAGCGCAAGTTAGCTTCCCTGTCGAACACCCTGCGACTGGGGGCGGTGCTTGGGGGAACTGGGCACCGCTCTTTTTTATTTACGCCGCTTGCTGTGCGTGCAGCTCAACGGCGGCCAAAGCGCGGTGCAGGACATCCAAATTCGCACCCGGCTTGTTCGCTTCCATGCTCAAAATTTGCCGCCAAATCCGCCCCCCCGGTTGGGCATGAAATAAACCTAGCATGTGACGGGTAATGCGGTGCAGAGGGATGCCGCGCGAAATGCACGCATCAATGTATGGAAACATTGCATGCACAGCTTCAACACGGCTTTGAACGGGTGCGGGCGCTGCCATAAATAGGGGATCAACTTCATGCAGCATCCACGGATTTTGGTAGGCCTCGCGGCCATACATCAGCCCATCTAAATCAGTCAAATGTTGCACGTCTTGTTGCAGCATCGAAAGCCCACCATTGAGCGCGATCCAGAGTTTTGGAAATGAAGCCTTCAACCGATGCACCCGGTCATAATCCAATGGTGGTATTTCGCGGTTTTCCTTGGGGCTTAAACCTTTAAGCCATGCTTTTCTCGCGTGCACGATAAACATTTCACAGTCGGCCGCTGAAACCGTTTCAATAAAATTCTGCAAATCAGCATCTGCATCTTGCTCGTCGATTCCGATGCGGCATTTTACTGTCACTGGAATTTTGACAACGCTTTGCATGGCTGAAACACAATCAGCCACCAATTGCGGTGTTGCCATCAAACAGGCACCAAAATTTCCACCTTGAACCCGATCGGAAGGGCAACCCACATTCAGGTTGATTTCGCAGTAGCCCCAGTCTTCGCCAATTCTCGCAGCTTCAGCCAAAACAGTTGGATCACTGCCGCCCAGTTGCAAAGCCAATGGTTGTTCCGCCGCATCAAAATCCAATAGTCGTGACCTGTCGCCGTGGCGAATGGCAAGCGCATTGACCATCTCTGAATATAGCAGGGCATGGCGCGAAAGTACCCGATGGAACACCCGGCAATGGCGGTCTGTCCAATCCATCATGGGCGCAACGGCGAATATTTTATCCTTGTAATTCAATAGTTTATCCCTGCATTATAGTGCGATCAAAGGTGAACGTGTGCAGTTTTTATCCCTCGTTTTCCCGCCTTTTATACTTGTTTCGTTCCCTTGCTGCACACATATCGCACACGACTTTAGAAAGGAGTGCACACGAATGCCGGTCATCGTCAAGCTGCCTTCAGGAAACTGGCGTGCCCAAGTGCGGCGCAAAGGAAAGTATATCAGCAACACGTCTCGTGAAGTTATCCGGCTGCATATCCTTCCTGATCAAAATACGACAAGAGGCGTTGCGTTTAATATGACTGAACGCTAGAATCCCCTACATTGCAATGTACTTTAGCGCATCAAAACAATTGCTTATACTTTCTCCTGCGGAGGCCACCAAATGGTTAAGATTGTCCGAGTGGCTGTAGTCGAAGATGACGCCGATGCGTTGCGGCGAATTCGGGCAGCACTCGCCGCTGATCAGGGGCTTAGTATAACGTCAATTGCCGGCAATGTGGCGGATGGAATGACGCTTATTGATGCCGGCGGATTTGATGTTTTGCTGTGTGATCTCGGATTGCCTGACGGCTCTGGCATTTCACTGATCCGTTATGCGGCACAGAAATACAAAGACGTCGACATCATTGTCATCACAATTTTTGCAGAACAATCCAAAGTACTCGACAGCATCAAAGCTGGAGCAAGAGGTTTTCTTCTCAAAGATGAGCATTTTGAAGAATGCGCCGCAGGTATCCGTATGGTGCGCGAAGGTGGTTCGCCGATTAGCCCTTCGATTGCCCGGCAACTGCTGAAGGAGTTTCAACCGCGCGAACAAGACCCCAAGATGACAGAATTGCTGTCGAAACGGGAAACTGAAGTTCTCAATCTTTTAGCACGCGGTTTTTCATTCAATGAAATAGGTGACCTATTGAAAATTTCACGAAGCACTGTCGCAACGTACGTAAAGAACATCTACCAAAAGCTGGAAGTGAATTCCCGTTCAGAGGCTGTATTCGAAGCGTCTAGTCTCGGCATTATCGACATGCCTCACTAGTCGAAACATGGCGATTTCAAATGGCCTGATACTGGGTGGAATTCTTGTGCTGGCGGTGCTTGCCGGTTTGGCAACATGGGCACTTCTTCGCCAACGCAATTTGCAGAAAGTTGTTGCAGAAAAAGAAAAAGTCACTGCACCAGCTTGAACACCGCATTGAAACCACCAAGGCAAATCTTTTGGTCAGCGAAACCGCGCGACGAAAACTTGAAGTGTCCCATGCCATTACGCAAGAACGCGAAAGGATGATGCGGGAAATTCACGATGGAATTGGTTCCAGCCTTGTCGCAGCACTTGCCTCGGCTGAGCGGCAGGGAAATCAAAGTTCCACTGCCGTCGTCGCCCTCAAAAATGCTCTTGCTGATTTGCGCATTGCAGTGGATTCGCTTGAACCAGTTGAAGGAGATGTTGCGACATTGTTGGCAGGATTGCGCTACAGGCTGGAACCCGAGGTGCGAAAATCCGGCATCAGGTTTGATTGGCGGGTTGAAGATGTGCCTGAAATAAAATGGCTGGACGCGCCCAATGCCTTGCATGTTCTGCGCATCTTCCAGGAGGCACTTGGCAACATTCTTGGGCACGCCGAAGCCAAAGTGATCACCGTAGCCTGCAGACCAGAGCTCAGAAAGGGGCGGCCCGGCGTGCTGATTGAATTGGCAGACGACGGCAAGGGATTTGATACATCAGTTCCCGGCCAAGGTCATGGCCGAAAGAACATGGCAAGCCGGGCTGCGTCGCTGGGGGCAAATTTGGAGATCGAAAGTGCGCCAGGCAAAGGTAGCCATACAAATTGTGGCTGCCGATGCTCAGGGAAAGGTCGCATTAAGATCTTGCCTACTTTCAAGCGCTAACCTCCGGCCTCAGCCCCAAGCGTTCCCTGTGCCACCGCCACCACCGCCACCGCCGCCACCTCCACCAATTCCATCTCTACGTATTGTGGGCGCAACTTTCTTCTTGGGTAGTTTTTTAGTTGCGCGAACTGTTTTCGGCTTAGCCACTTTCACTTTTCGCATGATCACGCGACATGAGTTGCCGACCAGTCGTTTTGTGATCGGGCAGAGCGGGCTTCGTTGCCCGTCGCGTTTCAACACGCTTCGTTTTCTTTCGATTGACCTTTTTGTTTATTTGTTTTGACGACCTTCCGCACCGTATTTACCGGTTTTACATCGGCGGGCTTTTCGGCGGGAACTGCAACGGGCAGGTCGCGCAAGTTTGACGGGTTGCCACCCAATGCCTGAAATTTTGTAAGGGCCAGATCGTAAAACATGCCGTTCGGAAAGTTTTGCAGATAGGTTGAAAAATCTGCGTTATCACCACTTTCCTTGATCTTGTTCCAGAAAGCCAGTTCGGCCCCTGGGGAACGATCAGAAAGTGTCGCAGGATTTTCGGCATAGGCAGGGGTCGTTCCGATCGACTGAAATGACAGCAGAAAGGCAAAACTTAAAAGGGAGATGGACTTCCTGATCATGGCCGAATTCCTTTTATTTTTTAACTGACGAAGTTGGAAAATTAAACTTATTGGCTTTCAAAGTAGATCATAGCGGGGATTGCGCGCTTGCCAGGCTTGTGTCGAGAGACTGACAAGTGTTTCATCCAAATCTTCCTTGATCGCGGCATCGGCCGCGCCAATCTGGGTAATCAGTGTTTTAATAACCTTGCGCTTGGCTTCTGCTGGCAGGGATTTCAAGACTTCCTTGCCTTTTGGAATTTCATTTTTCCGGTCAAGTGCGACTGAAAGGCCGGAATAAAGGACGGCCTTTTCCATGTCCCTCACGCTGTGGGGGCCTTTGGAAAAGATGAAGGCCAGATTCGATGCAGACCATGCATCGCCTCTCTCCGCGCCCGTTTCATACCATTCGATAGCCTGCGCCAAATTCTTTTTAACGCCTGTGCCGTTGTAATACATTGCTCCAATATCGGTTGCAGCATTCGGGTGGCCACCGTCACTCGCCCGCCTGAACATCGCCAATGCAGTTTCATAATCTTTTTTTACACCCTTGCCATTGAGATAGGCCAGTCCGATGTTGCGGATGGAATAGATATCATTGCGCGCCAGACCAGCTTCCCAGAAACGCAAGCCTCTTTGCGGATTGAGCTTCACGTTACGACCGTAAAAATACATCGCACCAAGTTCATTCATCGCAAAAGTGTGACCCAATTCGACGGACTTGTTCAAGAGACGTGTTCCCTCTTGCAGGTCTTTGTCCATACCGCGGCCATAGACGAGAGCGCGCCCGTAAGAAAGCATGCCGTAAGGATCGCCCTGGTCTGCGGCCATTTTATAATAGTGGTTCGCCTCTGACATGTTTTGTGCCCGTCCAAAACCATATTGGGTCATGTATCCCATCTGATTGTAGGCGCGAAAATGGCCAGCGTCGGCTGCGGCTCGGAATAGTTCGAGGGCGCCTTGTGTGTCTTTTGCTGCAAGTTTGGCGCGACCGAGTTCGTATTTGTAGCGTGGCACGTTCGGGAATTTTGCCAATGCATCTGAACATGCTGCAATAGCAGTTTCCGGATTGATTTCATTTGGAAGTTTGCCAGGTGATACGCCTTGCAGATCCAACGGCTCGCCCGCTTCTTCATCGCATGACACAATGAATGGCTCGATCTTGCCGTTGACTACAGCAGGTTGACCACCGGAAGCATCTGAAACCTTGAAGCCGAATTCTTGAACCTTTGCATTAGAGTCAATAGCCGGCTCGAACTTGACTTGGCGGATGGCCTCCTTGTTAAGAACATCTCCTTCTCCTAATGGCTTGCCATCGAGATAGAGAATGCCAGCGCTCGGCACATTGGTGATTTCAATCTGGTCAACACCCGCTGCACGCACGATCGGCAGTGTATCGAGCATCGCCACCTGCCCCACTCCAATTGGCACACGTTGTGGCTTTGACAAGGTGCTCGATAAGATTTCAGCAACCTGATTTGATGAATTGGGCAAAGGCCCAGCTTCAGCTACCGCCTGATCCTGCTTGGGGGCTGGTGCAATCTTGACCTTTGATTTGGTGGTGTCTGCAACCTGATCTTTCCAAGCTGGCGCCAGACGAATCGCCGGGCGCTTTAGAAAAACAGACTCTCCAAGACTGTTGCTCAGCCAGGGTTTTTGCTTTTGTGATGTCGCCTGCCAAACATCGTCGGTCACTTTCTCAAGTGCCGCATTGATATCAACACCGAGTTTGAAAGAATGGCTCAGCATGGATTGCGTAAAGGGAGACTTATCTCCTGTTCCGTCGATTGCTACGGCTCCCGGCTGCGTGGAGAACGACACGAGTGTACCCAACGGGCTTTCCTGTGGTGCAAGCCCCAAGCCGGCAGTGATAACTTGCTTTTCTGGCCCGACAAGGAACGACGTGCCAGGGAATGGGTTGTTGCGACACGAGTCCAGAAAAACGAGCTGAAGCTTTGAGTTGGAACGCATGTAAGACATGATTGTCTTAACGCTGATGGTTTCGACTTCAAGGTCTGACTCCGACTTCAGTGTTGCATCTGTTGGAACGATGCGATTGTCGCCTCCCACCTGAATACCGTGACCAGAATAGTAAAAAACACTCAAATCTGCGCCACTGAGGGAACGCAAGAATTTTTCCAATGCTCCATCGAAACCAACATGGTTCACGTCGACTGCGGTGATGACTTCAAACCCGGACTTGCGCAATGCCGCAGTCACTGCATTTGCATCATTTCGTGGGTTTGGAAGTTGCGGAACAGCCTGATAGCCGCTGTTCCCAACCACAAATGCCACGCGCCGATCACCTGCATTTGCATCTCCAACATTAAATGCCAGAGTTCCAAACGTCATGATCGCATACATCAACGCAGCCTTGCAGGTTCGCGTCACAGTGTGATTTGAACGAGGCTTGCGAGTGTCAAAAAACCAAGGCGCAAAACTCATGTTTGCGTGCCTCCAATGATCTGCCCCTCTGCTCGCAGTCTTATCTGAAACCTCTGCAATTGTCAAAGTAGCCGGGTCAAGATTGCTGGTCATCGCGCTTCACCATTTCTTTCAAAAGGGATGTAAAGTCTTTCGCCGCAAAGGTTCGTGCCTTTTCGACGAGTAGAGGAATTGGGCTTGAAGGCTCCGTACGGCGGTAAAACTGTTCCACGCTACGCATCAACTGAGAGGCTTCGGCACGCGTGACAGCAGAAAAGCTTCTGGCATCGCCTTCGTTGTTTGAAGCATCGCCCCCATCTTCTGCCAGCGAGGATAGCTGGGAAAAATCCAAAGTGAAAAGTGCATCACCGCCAATCTTAATGTTCGTGCTCTCGGTCAGTCCCGGGGCTAACACGCGCATTGCTTCAACAAAGGATTTGCCTACAAGTTGGTGTGCCTGCTTGATCAACAGACGCGCCGGACTCGAAGGTTCGGACACGCTATAGTAGGCCAACACACTTTCCAGCGCATTTGAGGCTTCGGTGACAGAATTCAACAACGCTGGATCGGAAGTTTGATGTGATGCCTCGCCTGAGGAACCTTGGGCGACATCACCATCATTTTCGGCTTCTGCGGATGGGATTTGCAGCAGCGGGATTGCGCACCGCCATGATTGCAGTCAAAAATTCATTCATTTCCTTTGCAAGGTCAGGCAATTGATCGAAGCGTGGTGCAACTTCAAAACCAGCCTTTTCAAGAAACAAGTCTCGGATTTTTTGCAGTGAAGCGGAAAGCAGTGTGAGTTGGCTGAGCAAGGTCGTCAGCTTTGTCTCTGGCTCAAAGCGGATGAGCGCGTCCCGAATGGATTCGAGGTCGTGCGTTTCCTCTCCCTCTTTCGGTTGTATCTTTCGGTTGGCGACAAGGACCGTGCGCCACGTCAACACACCAAGGCGTTTGTCATGAACAAGCGTTGCATTTTGCAGTGGAAGCACTGACGTCGGCAAATCGTCCAATGTTTTGAGAAATGCAGCGCGCAACACGTTGCCGCCCGCCTGTTCTGTCGGGTGACAGTGGTCCCACTGTGATTCCAAAAGTGCCAGAGAAGCCACCAGTGCATCTACATATCCTGGCAAATTGTCGGACAAAATCGCAAATTTTGCACCCAGCACGAGAAATCGGATGTCCCTGGATTTGGCGAGTAGACTTTGCAATTTTTCAAGAACTGGCTTTGCATCAAAGGCCTTCCGGTTAAATTCACGATAGCTGGCAGGAAGCTGCGCTTCGGCGACCGCCAGAAAATTCTGAACCTCCGGATCAAGCTCAGGATCCGGCCCGCATGGAAACTCTGCGGACAATGGTTGTGAGATCGCGGCAAACATCGACATATCGTTCCAAGTTTCCTAGTCGTCTGGTAACAGATTGGCTTATCTTTGGCATGAATAGCAATCCCCCAAATAGATGAGGTTCAGAGGATTAAAATCAGTGGACGGACCATTGTCGACATATTAGCTTTCAGACAACATTATTTGACGAGGTTGATCATGACTGCAGAACTGCTTCAAGACAAACGTTTCGGCAAACTGGAAACCAATCTCGGACCAGATAAGCTAGTTCTGGCACGCTTTGAAGGCCAAGAGGCAATGAGTGACCTCTATTCTTTCAGCATCAGCGCTGTGAGCAAGGAACACAACATCGATTTCGACAAGATGCTCGGGACAAATTGCGATGTGTCTATTGCATCAGGGTACGAGGGTGTCGACCGCCATTTCAATGGCATTCTGGTGGAGGCGGCCTGGGTTGAAAAATTAAGGAACTTTCGCTTTACAGATTGACTTTACGACCGTGGTTCTGGCTTTTGACGAAAACGATGAATTGCCGGATTTTCTCTGAAAAATCTGCGGTTGATATCATCAAAGAAGTTCTTGGGAAAATACGGCTTTGCCAAGTTCCAGTTCAAGACAACAAACTCTTATCCGACAATGGAATACTGCGTACAGTATCGTGAAAGTGATTTCGCATTTATTTCGCGCCTGATGGAAGAGTTTGGCATCTATTACTACTTTGACCACAGCAAGACCGAACACACGATGATTCTTGCGGACGGGATGTCCGGCCACGAACCCAAGGTTGGCGGCATAAATTTGTCGTTCTATGACAACAACCTTGCAGCCACGCGCAAGGAGGACAGTTTGAATGTCTGGAACGTAGGCCGCAGTTTCCGCACAGGTAAATTCTCCCTCAATGACTATGACTATAACAAGCCAACAGCTGAATTGCTCGCGTACAAGGATTCTTCTGCTGGCTATAAAAATGGTCATCTCGAACATTACGAATATCCAGGTCGCTACATCAAGAAATCACAAGGCGAAGACCTCGCGAATATCTTGCTGGAAGCCGAGCAAGCAAAAGACAAATTGCACTCGGCTGCCGGGCAAGCCGTCACATGTGCTCCAGGCAAACTGATCAAGCTTGCTAAGCATTCCGAGTCCTCACTCGAACACAGAATATCTGACGCTTCGCGCAACCCACGCTTATGCGAGCCAGCAGTATCGCTCGGGAGGACATGATGGCGGCGGTTACTCCGGAACATATGAATTCCAAATTTCCAGCATTCCGTTTCGCGCACCACACTTGACGCCCAAGCCGTTAATCTACGGTCCGCAGACGGCGGTGGTGGACAGCGAAGTGGACGACAAATGCCGCATCAAGGTGCTCTTCCATTGGGAACGCGACAAGAAGGCGTCTCGCTATGTTCGTATTGGTCACCATTGGTCGGGCAAACAATGGGGTGATATTAAAATCCCCCGGGTGGGCATGGAAGTCATTGTAGAATTTCTGGAAGGTGATCCAGATCAACCGATTGGTCACCGGGACGGTTTACAATGCAGACAATCAACCACCCTTTGATTTACCCGCAAACAAGTGGATTTCAGGAACAAAATCTAGATCGTATGATCAAAACTCCGGCTACAACGAATTCATATTCAAGGACCAACCCGGGCAAGAACTGGTCCGCCTTCATGCTGAAAAAGACATGGAAGGGACAGATCGAAAACAACGAAACCCGCGATGTGGGCGTGAATAGCTCACTTACAATCGGCAATAATGAGTCAATAACTGTTGGAAACTCGGTCGATGTAACGATTGGTGCC
Organism: uncultured Alphaproteobacteria bacterium; assembly: GCA_963840765.1. GTDB lineage: Bacteria > Pseudomonadota > Alphaproteobacteria > Rhizobiales > Aestuariivirgaceae > Aestuariivirga. The sequence goes on from CAWJAE010000004.1 coordinate 14,154, forward strand.
AACCGAACAGAAACCATTGGCGTGTCGTGGACCGTTAACTCCGGCACAAACATTACATTTATGTGCGGCGCAAGCTCAATTGTGATGACACCGGGTGCCATTGTTATAACCTCCCCAAATATCGTCATGAATGCTGCTGCGAACATGGCAGTCAACACAGGTGCCGCGTTCAGTCTGGCTGCGGGTGGCGCTGTAGCCGTGAATGCCGGTGCAGCAATTGTTGCAAATGCTGGTGCCGCCTGCACAATCACTGCAGGGGCGGTGGCGACATTCCATGGTGCACTTGCCACGATCGCGGTGTAGACTGAAAGTGCAGGTAGATTATATGGAAAGATCGCTGGGATGGTGAACCTGAGATTTTCAACCGTGAAGCAAATCGCAGAGGCGTTTCCAACAGTATCCAAAGACCTCGCGATTTCCAATTCACTGTTGCATCCGGTGGAGGCAGTTGAACAACTTGTCGAGAAAGGTGAAATTGTTCGTGCCCTGACGCTCTGTGCCTACATGTTGCCGCGGAGAGAAGCGGTGCAGTGGCTTTGTGAATGCTTGCAAGAATATCGGGGCAATTTTTCTGAAATTGACGCGGAATGGTTGAACCTAGCGGAAGCCTGGATCAAGAATTCCAGCGAAAAGAACCGAAGCACTGCCTTAACAGCTGCTATGAACAGCGGCTTTCTGACGGCCCCCGCTTGGGCGGCGGCGGCGGTTGGCTGGTCGGGCGGCAATATCAGCCCCGATCCTGACAAGCCAGTTCCGCCGTTTCCTTATTTGACGGGCCAGGCAGTGAAAACAGCATTCCTGATCGCCTATTGGGACCTGTTTGGAGACGAACGAGACGTCAGGGGAAAGAACTGCGTGGGCCGGGCGCTGGCGCTTGTTCATGGTTCCGTTTAGGATTTTTCGCAACACTCTTCCCCGCAGTGGGAAAGTTGGGATAGTGTCGTCTCATGCTTAAGCTTCGAATAGAAAATTTTGACAGACTTCCAGACGGTGGCCCACTCGAATATAGCGTGGACCGTCGCGGATTTGATTTTGGCCGCGATGGCCATCTGGATTGGACCTTACCAGACAAAGGGCGCATCGTTTCAGGTAAACATTGTGAAATCCGCTACCGAGATGACGCTTACTGGCTTGTGGATGTTTCAACCAATGGAACATTTGTCAACGGCAGTACGAAGCGAGTCAATAGTCCTTGCCAGTTGAATGAAGGCGACCGCCTGCAGGTCGGTGAATACATCCTCATGGTTTCGCTCAACTTGCCGCCATTGCAGCATGAACCTCCAACTCCCGTTCATGCTCAGGACCCTGAGGTCATTGCCCCTTCTCCACCGCAAACGCCCAGCCGCAGCATCTGGGATACGGGAGCTGCATCACCGCCGCCGTTGGAACCACGGGACCTGATGCCAGCGCCTGCACCAGCAGAAATCGCTGCTGACTATTTGAACCAGGCACTCTACGTGCCATCCGTGGAGCATAAACAAGAAGAACAGCCTCGCCCCAGCAGCAAGTGGTCGCCGCCTACTGAAGAGCAAACTCCGACACCACCACTTCCGCAACCCTCTCCAAATCCTTCGCAAGCTGGCCAATTTGGACGGCGTTTTGCCAAAGGCGCGGGATTGGATGAGACTGCCTTTGCAAAAGTCGATGACTTGGAACTCGCAGACCTGTCTGGCCAACTCCTGATGCTCACCACACGTCATCTGATGCTGCTCCTGCAGGCCCGTGCCGAGGCCAAAAGCATTTCGCGTAGTGGCATGCGCACAATGATAAAGGCGGCAGAAAACAATCCCCTCAAATTTCTGCCAACTGCAGAAGAAGCGCTGCAAGTCATGTTGATGCCGCGCGGCAATGGTTACCTTGGACCCAAGGAAACTCTTGAAAGCACCTTTGCTGAATTGAAGCTCCACCATTTTGCACTGCTCGCCGCCATGCAGGCCGCAGCGAATGATCTTCTGATTGAATTGTCGCCTGATGAAGTGGAAAAATCTTCAAGCAGTAAAAAGTCGTTGCTCGGCGGTGGCAAGGGAAAACTATGGGACGAGATTGTCAACCGCTGGGCAGTAAAATCAGGCAAACGCGAGAATGGCATGCTCGATGCATTCTTTGATGCATTTTCCGAACACTATGACACCTACAGCAAACGCAAATCCTGACATTTCATATTTGACGCTACGGCCGTCTAAATCGAAGCTCTATTGCAAAAATGCGGCGACAGCGTCTTTGAGTTTTGTGAACGCCGGATTGCTGTCAAATCGTGTCATTGCAACCTGAATTGCAGGTTCAGCAGGGGCGACGGCATCCTGATTGTCGGCCACCTGTTGCGTTTGTTCGTCGGCTTTTTGTCCACCCGACTTGGCACTGGCAACGTTAGCAACTTTACCATCTTTTGTGGCGTTAGCTGGTGCTGGTCCGGGGCTCTGAGCCTTGAGAATCTTTAGAGCTAACGGGCGGTGGAGCAGGTGCTTTCGCAGATCTGGACCCCATCTTTTTTGCTGCCCACGCGGCAAGCCAACCCAAAGACTTGCCCCGTTCAAACGGATTGGCGCGGACATGATGCGCGCCAAACACATCTGATATCGAACGAGACGAATTCCCCGTCAATGCTTTCACTGCGCCACCCACGCCCAAGAAGTGAGCCAGATAAAGATTGCCAGGTGTAATACTGACACCTGAGCGCCGCAGCACGGCTGCATTGTCCCTGGTAAATGCCGTTGTCATGGCCCGTGAGAGGTTACAGTCAAGGCGCATGTCCAGCACTTGTTGTCGTGAACGGCCCGCAATGAGGTCCGGCCGATGAATGCGAACTGTAATCATCCACGTACTTTCAATGAACTGCCCTAAACCAACTGCCGTCGACAATGGGTTGCGGGCATTGCAACGGTTTGCACTTTCAACGGTGATGATGCGATGGACAAACTGGTCTACTGCACTAGATCCACTGCTTGGCGCAGCAGCAACTACGTCGGCTTGCACCTCCTGCAATGGGTCAACCGGCATATCGTTTTCCCGTAGCTCGAAATGCAGGCGGGAAGCACGACTGCTAACAGGTGTTCCAACATATCCAATTGTTTGTCCCGCCAGCACTTTTGAACCGACGACTAAACCGGGCTCAGCGCGTTGCAGGTAAGCATACATCGTCGATTTATTGTCGGCATGTGCAAGGCGAACAACCATTCCCCATGCGGCTTCGACGCCAATGGATTGCACGTCGCCAGCAAAGGCTGCCACCACGGGTGTTCCTTCAGCCGCAGCCCAATCCACACCAAAATTCATAGACTTCTACGTCATGCCTGACGCTCTTTCCTGTGTTCTTGCCCGTGGCATCCTTGTCCTTTTTATCATTGTCGAGTTGCTGCATGCCAAACTGTGCAACAACTGTTCCATTCACCGGCAATATCATGCCATTTTCTGGAACGCTGCTCGCACCGTCTGCGGCCACACAGTCAAATTCCTGTCCGGCTTGTGACTGGAATGCATAGCATTCAAGGTTGCCGGTTGTTCTGCCGATATTGATATAGACAATCCGGCCCAAGCCGTTTTTTGAATCTCGGGGAGAAGGCGAATATACAATTGTTATGGTATCGCTAGGCTGGGTCTTCTGCTCAAGGTCTTGAGCACGAGACAACAACATGATTGCTTCACCTGTAACCACTGATGGCAACTTGTTTCGCAGAGCTGCTGCGTAGATTGCATCCAGCAAGCGTGGCCGTTGTTCAGGGTTGACGTCTTGTGGCAACAGTTGGGTTTCGAAGATATCCTGATCCGCCCAAGGGTCGGCAGAAAGCGCGTAGTTTTCGAGGTCGTCAAGTGCAATGGAGCCAAGCAATGCTTTCTCAGCATAAATCGAAACTTGGACTGGCACTAAGGTGTCTGCAATCTCTGGTGCTGTAACTGCGCGTACGGCAAACTTGTCACCCGCTGTCATGGACGACCTACTAAACATGCTTGCAAATGCTGTTTCTGCATTGCTTGCAGCTTGTTTTCCTATCCCAAGGTTTTGTAGTGCTTCAGCAATGCCAACTTTGCTTTTGATGCTTTGGGCAAATTCACGAAACTGTGGGGACTGCACACTTGTCGAAGTTTCGATAGCGGAAAAACCAATACTTTTGTCCTTGGAGGGTTCCGGTTCAAAATTGCTTAGCATTGCAATGTCCTCTTGTGACCCGGCCAAACCAGCTTGCAGCCCCGGGTTTGGCTCATCCAGTGTGTCCTTGATCCGGTATACATCGCTCAACAAGCCAAGTTGGCCTGCTGCCTTTCTTTGCGGTGGACGGTCAAGCCGAACAATTTGGCGCGGACTATTTGAAAGTTGCCGGATAATGATTGGATCTCCGCTGAGATTGATGATGCGCGGCTGGATGGCAGCTTTGACCAATGCTTCATCCGCGGCCTCGCTACTGGCATCTGAGACGGGAACCAATTCGGTATTCAATTCGTCCTGGGTCACCAGTTGTTCGGTCGGCAAATGCTTTGAAAAATAATAGATGCTGGTCATAGCTGAACCGAACACGGCGAGGAGAATGGCCATCAGCCCAAAAATGATAACGGGTGCACTCGAAGCCTTGACCACCTTCGGTGTACCGGTTTCCTTCGCCGATTTTGCGCTAGGCGTTTTACTTTTTCCTATCTTTTTTTCAGGCTGTTTTGCAGGTTTACCTTCTGGCACCTGTGCGGGTTTTTGAGGGGCTATGACTGTCTTGTCATTCATGCCTCAGTTCTTCCCTGCTTTCACATACAGCGTCCAAGACTTGGTGTTGCCGGTATCGACTTCCAGAAACTTGACTTGCTTAAATCCGCGAACCCAGCAATTCCATGGCTCGCGATCAATTTTATCGATCTTGAACCGTTTAGAATCAACGCACATATCCCAATTGCCTTCAAAGGCACTTTCGCCCGAAACTGTTTCTGCATAAACATAGACATACCGCAGCTTCAGGGAGTCAAGGTCCTGCTTAATGGGAATGACGCAGGTGTTGGCAGGCATAACCCACCACCCTTCTGTGTTAAATTGCTGGTTGATTTCGGCACCCACTGCAAGATTGTAAACCCCGACAGATTGATTGCAAATCTTGAACTCAGCTGATGCAGGGACATTCGCAAAAGCAAGGCCCATGCAAAACGCAAGTACCGACAAAGATATTGCCGACCGTTTCATTTCGTTATCGCCAACCAAACCGTTGAGCCGCAAGCCAGCCAACCTAATTGGTCCGCCTTGATTGTCTACCCCAATTTGGGGGAGGCGTGAAGATTTGTCCCTTGCTAAGTTTCAGGCATTAATGAAGGATAAAAATCCCTTGATTTCCCCTTATGTTATGCCAAACTCTGATAGGGAGGCCAGCACATAAAATGTCATGGCACAACAAAGTTGCGTGGTCCGAAGGATTGTTCTTGCGGCCTCACCACCTGCAGCAGGCAGATCGCTATGCTGAACATTTGATTGAGGCGCGGACCGCCTTTGTTACCCCCTACCCTTGGGGGTTTAGCGAAATTGAGATCGATCGAGACCTGGCACAGCAAGGAAAGTTCGGCTTTCGTCGCGCTTCAGGTATCATGCCCGATGGAACGCCATTCAGTTTACCCGGGCACAGCCCTTTGCCGTTGCCTGTTACACTTGATGAAAAATCAGCAGGGATGACCCTTTGGTTGGTGCTACCTTTGGCGCAGCCCAATACGCGGGAAATTGATGACGAAGAGTCCGACAGCGCAAGCCGTTACGTTGTCCGCCCAGAAGTTTTGATCGACTCTTCAGCTAAGATGCAAGTGGAAGAAGAGATCGACATTGCAGCGCCCCGCTTGAGTCTTGAAATTCGCAAAACACCGAAGGCAGGATATGCGAACCTGTTGTGCGCGCGCGTCATCGAAGTGAATGATAAAGCCATTGTCTTCGACGAAAAGATTGCACCACCCGTCTTGACTGTCGCTGCCCATGCTACCGTCACAGGTTGGCTTGACCGCGTCATCGGTTGGGTTGAAATGAAGTTGGAAGAGCTATCACGTTTTGCGTCCGATCCGCGGTCGGGCGGCAGCATGCAGAGTGTCGACTATTTCATTCTGCAAATGTTGAACCGACAAGTCCCTGTCTTGCGCCACATGCGTGGCTCCAAATACGTTCACCCCGAGAGATTTTACATAGAGTTGTTGCGTCTTGCGGGAGAACTTTCAACCTATTCGACAAAAGAGCGCCGTCTGCGACCCTATCAGTCTTATGACCACGATAATCTTGATGGCTCATTTGCCCCTGTACTGGCGGACATTCAGCGCTTCCTAAGTGTTGATATTAGCAGGGCTATCAGGCTCGATATCGTGGAGCGGGCAACCAACGCGTTTCTGGCGACCGTCACCGACAGAAACTTGTTCCGTGCCTCAACATTTGTTCTGGAAGTCACTGCTAAGCGCCCACTCACTGACATTCAGACGCAATTTCCTGCACTGTTCAAGGTTGGGCCCAACACGCGGATGGATGACATCGTCCACGCCCATTTGCCTGGTATTCCATTGCTCCACGTGCCGACACCGCCAGCACAGATCCGCGCGATATCGAGCCATGTCTATTTTGTGTTCGACCGAATGTCACCGTTGTGGCCGGAGTTCAGCACTGCAAGCGGTATCGGCATGCACTTCTCTGGCGATTGGCCAGGACTTGAGCTGACACTTTGGGTTATCAAGGAAGATGGCAAGTAAGGGGCACGTCAATGAGCAACGGAAAGCCGCCGTTTGACCAAGACCCTGACTCTGGAACGGACCATTATCAGGCCCAATCCGGGGGGACGCAGAGATATCCCGCAACCGTCGGTGCGTGCAATTCCTCAACAAGGCGACACAAGCCCGCCGCCAACTCAGGATATTTGGGGCGGACAGAGGCCAAGCCCTGGTGCAGATCGGTCTCAACAGTTTCAACAAACAGCGAGCCCGGTTCATATCCAGCAAGCACCGCAAGCGCCCGCCATCTCGCCATCTGAAATCATTGGGCTGAACACAAGTGCAGAGACTGGTGGTCCAAACCCGATCCTAGAAAGCGCAATGCCGCTTTTGTTGTTGTTAGCCAATGTGCGCATTGCAAAGGCGTTGCCACAAGTTGGCCCCTTGATGGGTACTGTGGCGCAGAGCATCGAAGCTTTTGAAGCCGCACTGCATGGCCGAAATATTCCGGAAGCACAGGTTCGCACGGCCAAATATGCGTTGTGCGCCACTGCTGACGACATTGTGCAGAACCTGCCCAGTTCCGACCGCTTGCTGTGGACGCAATACAGCATGTTGAGCCGATTTTTTCAGACGCGTGATAGCGGCATAGGGTTCTTTGATGAACTCTCAAAGCTGCGCCAAAATCCGCAGCTCAACCACCATGTCCTCGGCCTCATGCATGCCTGCATGTCACTTGGCTTCGAGGGTAAGTTCAGAATGACGGGCGGAGATGTATCGCACCAGCAAATCCGGCGAGATATTTTTCAAACTATGCGGTCTGGCGAGGCTCGTGCGCCCGAAGATATTTCTCCTCACTGGCGTGGCCAGAATATCGCCGCCGCCTATGTTCGCCGCGCAATTCCCCTCTGGGCCATCGCCTGTTGCGCAGCCGGCGCATTATTTCTCAGTTTTGTAGGCTTGCGCTGGATGTTGGGCAGCATGTCTGACATCGCAGAAGTGAAGCTTGCCGCCCTCAACCCACAGACAGAAATCAATCTCAAGCGCATCGACTTCAGACCCTTTGAGCCGCCCGTCATTCCGCAAAGCACACAACTGGAACGTATTCGCGAACGGTTGGCCGGAGACATTTCCGCAAAAAAACTTTCGGCAGACTATGCGGGCAAAGATATCGTCGTCAGGCTTTTGAACGATGCCGTGTTTGACAAGGCGTCAGCAAACTTGAAACAGAGCTTCCTCATATCTGTTGCACATATCGGATCAGCTTTGGATAAGGAAAAGGGACTGATCCGCATCGTCGGCCACACCGACAATGCACCGATCCGGTCCTCTATTAAATTCAAGGATAACCAGGACCTTTCCGAACAACGGGCACTAGCCGTTGCCAAAGTTCTTGCGGCGAGCGTCAGTGATCCTAACCGCCTTTCCATTGTCGGTATGGCAGATAAGGCACCGATTGACCCGGCGAACACCGCTGAGGCGCGAGCCAAGAACAGACGGGTTGAAGTATTCATCCCGCGCGAGGACTTGTAATGAAACGCTGGATCATTCTTATCGCGGGCTTCCTCGCCATTGTTGCGCTCTGCTTGTTGATCTGGTTTGTACTGCCATTGGTTGCGATTGCAGGCATCGAGCCATTCAGCAATGCTTGGCTGCGGTTGGCCCTCATCACGCTGGTGCTTGCCGTCTATTTCGGCATCCTCGCTTATCGCATCCACAAACACCGGAAATCTGTTGAAGAACTTGCCGCCAACATTATTGTCCAAGAACCTGAAGATGATAATTCCGATGCTTCAGTCCTTGCGGAGAAAATGCAGGATGCCCTGATTACGTTGAAGGGTTCACGCAAGTCCAAGGGTGATTTCCTCTACGAACTGCCGTGGTATTTGATTGTGGGTCCGCCAGGTGCTGGAAAAACAACAGCGCTGATGAACTGTGGTCTTAAATTTCCAATCGCCGCCCATGCGAATGGCCCAGTGGCAGGTAGTGGCGGCACGCGATATTGTGATTGGTGGTTCACCGAAGAAGCGGTTTTCATTGATACGGCAGGCCGTTACACCACGCAGGATTTCGATGCTGATGTGGACCGCAAGAGCTGGCTCGCATTTCTTGAAATGCTCAAGACGCATCGCACACGGCAACCCATCAATGGCGTGCTGGTAGCCATAAGTATTGGAGATCTTTTGGCTGGAAATCAGGCAGAACTTGCGGCCCACGCTGTTGCCATCCGCAAACGATTGGCTGAACTGAATAACCGCCTACAGGTCGACTTCCCTGTCTACGTACTATTTACCAAAGCAGACCTTATTGCCGGTTTCATGGAATTCTTTGGCAATCTGGACGAACAGAAGCGCAAAGCCGTTTGGGGTGCGACGTTCCAGACGAGCAACAAAAAGGAAAATCGTGTTGCGGAAGTAGGTGGCGAAATTGACCTATTGGTTTCGCGCCTCACAGCTGAACTTCCCGACAGGCTGCAGGAAGAAGCTGATCCAGTTTCGCGTGTCAGGCTTGTTGGACTGCCATCGCAATTGGCGGCCCTCAGGCCTTTGGTCACACAATTTCTCAACCAGATTTTTGAACCGACCCGCTATCAGACCAGTGCAACTCTGCGCGGATTTTACTTCACCTCAGGTACGCAGGAAGGTACGCCGATTGATCGCGTGTTAGGTTCCCTCGCCCGCAGCATTGGTTTTGCCAGCAATGTTAGTGCTGCCTACTCAGGTCGTGCCAAAAGTTTTTTTCTTGAAAATCTTTTGACAAAAGTCGTGTTTGGCGAAGCGGGTTGGGTCTCCACTAATGCTTCCGCCGTGCGACGCCGTTTGTTTTTGCGTGCCGCTGCCTATGGGCTGATAGGCATCGCAACATTTGCGGCCTTGGGCGGCTGGATCAACAGCTACTACGCCAATTCAAAATTGCTAACGGCAACCAACCAAGCTTCTGAGCTTTATGCCAATGCCAATGCAGCTCTCATCACACAAGACCCGATCGATGACTCGGATTTCCAAAAAATTGTCGGTCCACTAGACGCATTGCGCAGTTTTCCGCGCGGATATGCAACAGCGAAGGATCCTGTTGATCCGCCAGAAACACTTGGGTTGGGGCAACACAGGCGCATTACAAACGCCGCAAGTTCATCTTATCAAACAGCTCTCAACCGTATTCTACGACCGCGCCTTATCTTGCACATTGAGAACCGCCTTGCTGCCTTGCAAGACAAGCCGGAACAGCTCTACGAACCGCTTAAAGTGTACATGATGTTGAGTGGCGATCCTTCACTACCAGTAGACACCGCATTGATTTCCGGCTGGATGCAAGGTGACTGGGAAGCCTTGTATCCGGACGAACCCAACCGCACGACGCGAGAAAGCCTCAAGCAACATCTTGACACGATGCTTGAAAGCAATGCAGGCACTTTTCCAGTGATCCCCCTCAACGGTGGGCTCGTCAAACTCACGCAAACTTCACTGGCGAGACTGACCCTGGCGGAACGAGCTTTTGCCTTCATCAAATCTGCGGCCCATGATCCAGATGTCCAAGACTGGACAGTTGTGCAACATGCCGGTGCAGAAGCATCTGTGGTATTCGCGACGAGTGACGGAACACCGCTGGAAAGCGTTGGGGTGCCAGCCATTTTTACCTATGATGGCTTTTACAAACTTTTTCTCGCCAAAATGAAAACTGTGATGTCTTTGCTTGAAAGTGAACGTTGGGTTTTGGGTGAGGAAGGCGGCCAAGACAACCTCGACCGTCAGTTCGCGAACCTTGGACCGGACGTATTCAAAATCTATGATCAAGAGTTCATCAAGTCTTGGAACGGTGCGCTTGCCAAGCTTAAATTCCGCAGCTTTGTGGCCGACAAACCAGACTATGTTGCACTCCGTTCGGCCAGTGGCGCATCTTCTCCCATCAAGCTGCTGCTTGAATCCATCGCGCAAGAATCGCACCTCACTGCGGCAAAGCCTTTGGCCACGCAGTCAGTTACAGATGCTGTCAAAGGAGCGGCTTCGGAAAAACTTACAAACGCTGCCGGAACGGCGGTTTCAAGCACACTGGGTAGCAATGCCGCAGACATGGCCAAAATCGGACTTGATGCGGCAAAGAAATCTGACGGTCGTGGTGGAGATGTAGGCCAAGCCTTCGTGCCCGGTGCATTTGTTGAAGAACATTTCCGCCGCTACCAAGAACTTGCTGTTGTCGCCGATGGCAAGAACCAAATTGATGCGTTGGTTGAACAGCTGAAGGGGCTCTATCAAAGCCTGTTGAGTGAACAGCAGTTCGAGCAGGCAACGCAGGCACGCCAAAACATGTTGCAGTTTGTTGCAGCTCTCTCCACAAGCTCATCACGGCTTGAGGAACCATTCGCGAGCATGTTCAAGAAGAACATTACCGAATTCGAACAAAAAATCGTGACTGAGCGCGCCGCGGGTCTTGGTGACGATTTGAAAGGCTCTCTCTCGCAAAAATGCAAGGATGCAATTTCTCGTTATCCATTCGCTGAGAACAGCAAGTCTGACTTGCCAATGACAGATTTTGCGCGGGTGTTTGGCCCCAACGGTTTGTTTGACGCGTTTTTCCGTGAAAAGCTTGCTCCTCTGGTCGACACTTCGGGCAAACAATGGGTGTGGAAACAAGAACTCGAAACTAAGTCAGGACTTGTCCCAGCAGACACTCACACAATTCCAAAATGCAGCCAGAATAAAAGATGCATTTTTCACCGGTCAAGGCTCGTCGCCAAATGTTAAGTTTGGTTTAGTTATGCGGTCCATTAGCCGAAAGACCTTATCAGCTACGTTTGAAGTGAATGGCGTGAAACTGGAAAGCCCGTTTGGCGCTGATGTGCGTGGCGATTTTGAATGGCCTGGCCGTTCACCAGACGGCACGGCATCTGTGTCTTTACCCATCGGTGCAAACGGTGCGCCAGTAACCCTGCAATATTCTGGAACTTGGGCACTTATGCGTCTCTTGGGGGCTGGGGCTATTAAGCAGTCAGGAAACAAGGCCACGGTAAGGTTTGTTTTGAATGGTCGTGAAGTGACGTACCAAATGACTTTTGACACTTTGGACAATCCGTTTACGATAATTTCGCGGGCAAAAATCACCTGCCCCAATGGCATATAGGTGCAGCAATGCAATGTGGTCTTTTTGGCAAGCTTCCTGCGAAACGAGATTTCGTCTCCTACAACATGCCGCGGCCGTTTTTGGACCAGTGGGAAACGTGGATGCAGGCAACCCTTGCCGAAAGCCGCCATGCATTGGGTGAGCAATGGAAAGATATTTTCCTGACTTTGCCCATTTGGAGGTTCTGGTGTGGTTCTGCGGTTTTTGGCCGGAGCGTTACAGGCGCCATCATGGCATCTGTTGATGGCGCGGGGCGTTACTTCCCCCTCAGCATATGCGCTTGTGCGACGGCAGAAAAAACGCCCCTACCACCTCATTCACAGGGGCTCAGCGATTGGCTTGACAAATGTGAAAACGCATTACTCGGGATGCTGGATGAGGGAACGCCCTTTCATCCCGTTCAGATATTGGATCAGTTAGGCTTGCCGCCTGCACGGGGGCCTGCACCCCAGAATTGGATACCTTCCGGAACAACGGTGTGGACAGACCAGGGAACGCCACTTGCAAGCGCCTTTGCAAACATGACAGCAATTGATGAAACCTTGTGTCTCAGCACGCGCGGTGTGTGGTGGACATTGGGTGGACAAGGACAAGACGAACAGCTGATCACAACTGATGGACCCGTTGCAGACAATTTGTTCACAACCCTAATGACTGGCAAGATATCAGCATGAGCATGTCTGACCTGCGATTTGAAACTGCGGCAATCACACATACGGGCCATGTGCGGCAGGTTAACGAAGACAGTATCTTTGCCAGCGCGAAGCACGGAATTTGGCTTGTCGCAGACGGCATGGGCGGCCACCGTGATGGCGGCATTGCAAGTTCGATGGTGACAGAGGCTGCTGCAACGTTTGCGAATGAGAGCAATCGGAGCTTCACATTTCTCGACCAGATGAAGCGTGTAAATGCAAAACTCTTGGAACGTTCGAATGGCCACCATGACAGTATTGTCGGAACGACGGTTAACGCTCTAATTATTGAAGGCAACCACTTTTATTGCCTATGGGCCGGTGACTCCCGTAGCTATCTCATTCGCAACGGCACGCTGTCGCAGATTTCCCAAGACCACACGGAAGTGCAGGAACTGGTGAATTCCGGTGCCATCAGCGTGGAAGAAGCGAAAACCTGGCCGCGCCGCAATGTCATCACGCGCGCTGTTGGCGTTCACAACAATCTTGATATGGAGCTTGCGGAAGGCGAGGTGCAGGCTGGTGATTGCTTTATTTTGTGCAGCGATGGCTTGACAGGTCATGTTTCAGATGCAGAAATTTTGTCCTACGTTATTTGGTCCTCTCCGCAATCTGCTTGTGATAGACTTCTGGAGCTCGCGCTGGAGCGCGGGGGCAAAGACAATATTTCAATCATCGTTTTGCGCGCCGCCAAGCCGGACAAGACCCAATTGCTTGATCCGGATTGGTATCAACAGCAAGGCCACCTGAATGACCGATGACCGAACTCAGATTATCACCCGCAGTTCAGCGGTGGAGATTGGCGCGGAGTTGAACCAGACCTACCGCATTGACGCCCTGATCGGCGTTGGCGGGATGGGTGAGGTTTACAAAGGGCACAACATCCAGACGGGCGATCCTGTTGCAATTAAGGTCGTCTTGCCTGAGTTTGCGCGTGACGAAATGATCTTCGAATTGTTCCGGAAAGAAGCGCGCGTTCTTAATCACCTCGCTCATGACGCCATTGTACGATATTACGTGTTCTCGCTCGACCGCACCTTGGGTCGTCCGTATTTGGCGATGGAGTTTGCTGACGGCCCGTCGCTTGCAGCACACATCAAATCTGCTCCTCTCACACTTGCAGGTTTCTTTGGTTTGCTCCGAAGACTGGCTGATGGGTTGGATAAGGCCCATGAAGCAGGTGTTATTCATCGCGACATATCGCCCGACAACGTCATTCTACCGGACGGCTTGGTTGAACGGGCCAAGATTATTGACTTTGGAATTGCCAGAACGGCGAGTGTTGGCGGTGGGACGTTGCTTGGCGGCAGCTTTGCTGGAAAATACAGTTATGTTTCACCCGAGCAGCTAGGGCTGTTTGGAGGTGACGTTACACCCAAATCTGATATTTACAGCCTTGGCCTTACAATGGCAGCCGCCATCCGTGGTGCCCCGATGAATATGAGTGGTTCACAGGTCGAGGTCATTGAAAAGCGCCGCACAGTTCCCGATCTAACTGCTGCAGGTATTCCAAAACAAGTGCAGGCCATACTTTCTAAAATGTTGCAGCCCGACCCTGCGGACAGACCCGCATCCATGGCGGAGGTCCGTGATTGGGTTGACCGTGAAGTAGAAGCTGCCAAGGGCAAAACGAAGGATGCCAAACCAACACAAGGCAAGCCTCGCAATGATGCAAATGTTAAAGCCAATCCTGCGCGACAAACCGCTTCGGCAAATGTATCGGCTGGCAATTTCGTTCGGAACGCGGCCATTGCCATTGGTGTTGTTGCAGCTGTTGTGGTGGGTGGTCTCGGCGGATGGATTTATGTACAAAATCAAAACGGGCCGGACGATGCCAATGTCCTTGCTGAAGTCACACCACAACCCGTACCAGAATTGGCACCACCGGTAGCACCCCTTCCTGTGGCTGAAGCGCAACCAACGCCGGAGCCTGTGCAGATCAAACCTGAAGTGGTGCCAGCTTCTGAGGCACAGGCCGTCGCTGTGCCAAAGTCGTTACCTGCTCTCCAACCAGCGCCAGCGCCTGAATCAATACCGCAACCGGAGCTCCAAACCTTGACAGTGGCCGAACCTGAGCCCGTTCAAGCGCAGAAAGTGCAACCTGTTCCAAAGCCAATTCCAACACCGCTGAAATCAGAAACACCTCCTGTTCCTGCGCCACAACCAGCCCCAGCTACGGCCAAGGTTAGCGTTGCGGCATTGACTCAGATGGTTTCAAATTTTGGCGAGGGCAAGTGTTTCAGTGCGGACGTGACATCTATGTCTGAAACGGCTGTTCGCTTGAATGCAATTGGCACAGATGTGGAGCGCAGCAATTTTGAACGGGCCTTTATTGCAAAGGCAGGCTTTCAACCGGATGTTACACTTCATGTGGTGACAGAAGAACAATGCGCAGTTGTTTCCAACATCGGAAAGTTGCCCAAGAACAATAAGATGCCAATACAGGTGAAGTTAGACCGCGATGTCATTCGCAGCACACAAGCAGACCAATCAAAAATCGGCGATGGGTTATTGGTCTCAGTTGAAAGTGTGGCAGGAAGAAACGTCTACCTTTATATCGTGGACTACGAAGGTGGTGTTTTAAACGTCAATCGCGCCTGTACAGAATGCCTTCAAATTGGTTCTGACAAAGTCTCCGCCGCCATCAGCTTTGAGCCGTTGAATGTTGAAGCCGGACAGCCCCCGCAATCTCAACCTTACATTATTCTGGTCGTTGCCGCAGACAACCCATTGCTTCCGATCAACAACAAGAGCGCTTATGATCCAGCCGAGTTTGCGACGGCGCTGCTTGAAGCGTCGCTTAGTGCAAAAAACTTCTCCGCACAGACGGGCTATTTGACGTTAAAGAGTCAGTGATGCGCAATTAAGGGCGATATTCAAGGTGCCTTTGGGGTTCGTTGTCCACTCGGACGTGAAAGAGATCGTTTCACTTATTTATCTTTTTCCTTACCGCGATCTGGAATTCCCAAAAGTGCCGCCCCAACTAAGTGTGAGTGTTTGCTGACCTTCGTGCCAATAGTAATTGGCTTGAACTGAAGTGTTCTTCGTACGGGCAACGTCAAGTGACAATCCGATAGGCAACAAAGTCTTGCCCATGCCACCGAGATCGTTGATCCCTTTAATTCTATTGGCACGGTCACTCAAACCCGCAAATCCATTCTCAGCGTCCGGAAATCGCAACGAAAGCCGATTAACGACTTCAACAACAATGGAACCAACGGCGTTGTCGCCGATCTTACCATCGAGCCAGTCGCGGAAGATTGTTTTGAGAAGCAGTTCATCAGCAAAGTGCCCCCATAATGAAGCAGAAAGCATTGCCCCATCGCCTAGGTCTACAACGAATCCACGCTGATCAATGTGTAGATTGCAAAGCTTGTCTGATACGGCGGCATGGAGCGCAGTGAAATTGAGCTTCTGACCTGTTTGTCCAAATGCGAGTGAAACCCTGTCACTGCCAAAATGTCGTTCAGGCAACAGCGCTGCAATGGATTTTGGCGGGGGCTGCCACTGTTCGCGGAATCCCTCTCCCACTGTTGCTCCAAATGATGCCTTCAAAGCCCAGTGTTTGGGGTCTTCCTGCATGCTGATCATCGAAGCATTGGCTGGTCGGGGCGCACGTGTCGTGTCAAACACGAGGGCTCCGATTTTGGGTGATGGCCCTGCTCCTGGCAACTTCATGCGGCCGCCCAATTCCGCCTTAAGATCCTCAGGATCCAAGGGCTCAAACTCCATTCCATCCAAAGTGTAGCTTCTGACTTTAAGAGTGCCGGGTTTGATGTGTTTGGCAATATCAACTGACGGGCTGAGACCTTTGCATCGCCTCACAATTGTATCGTAGGTGTTTTGTTGATCTCGATCCATAGCCTACCCATTCCTTAAAAAAGTGCTGAGCTGCATTCAACATCGCCTCCGGTCGCCGCTTGGATTCAGGCGTCGAACATAAAGGCGATACTTTCCACAACGGCATTTTGGAGTGCGAAAATGGCGTTGTGAATTTTCGAAATTCATTTTTAAATACGATTTTACACTAAACGATTATTGCCCGTCAGCATATCCCCGTTGGAGGCGCGTCGTTTACAAATCCATCCCCCAATGTGGGGAGGCACATGTAATAAAATCCACCTATATGTTGCAAGCAGTACTTGGTGAAGTGCCATTGGTACAAACCTGCAAGCGCACTCAAAACGAGGTGTACGGATATGAGCCACAACGACCCAAAAACGCTTGCACAACTCTGGGCGCGAAAACAAAAAGACTTATTTTGGACATTCCAGAATGTCCTTATTGTTGGCTGGGGCAGCTCAAACACGTTATTTTCTTTCTTAGGTGCAATCGAAAGCATCGTGACGGCAAGCGCGGCAGCGGCAGGAACTTCAGGTGCTGTCGCAACCATGAGCGTAGCAACGAGGTTCAGCGTTTTTACGATGCCCATTTCAGCCTTTTTGTTGGGTGTTTCAATTCGCGGCTGGATGAAAGACAAGAATGAGGAAGCCGAAAAATTTGCAGATGCGACACGCAGTGCAATCTTTCTATTTGCGGGTCATCATGCGGCTGAGTTGCACTTCCAAAAATTTCCAAACAGCAGCCTGAAACAGGCCAATAGCCCCTTGCCGCTTTTGGTCACTGGCAGAGCTAGCGCCACGCGCTGGACACAACGCATGACACAGGCCTGGACGGTACTGAGCGCTGATCGGGATATGATCAGAATGGCCCGCAGAGGTGGAAATGGTCCGACGGGTTTCGCTCTTGTTCAGTTTTGCCGCGGCAAAAATTGGTTTGAACGATTTGATATTAAGGAATGGGACGCCTCCCCGGGCGACGTCTGGAAGGCATATTGCCTTGGCCGCTTTGTCGAGCTCCGATATGACCTTTTAAACATTTTGGCTGAAGCTGAGAATGGCCGGTAATCGACGAAAGCCCGATTGAGAGTTGGAGATTTGCGCTTGTGAGAGGGTCGAACACGTGACTGTTGGACAAATGAGGATGTTGGATCGTCCAAGCACAACGCAACGGCCACCTACGCGCTGCGACAAACTCTCATTGATGCTATAAATCCTGACCAAGCGTCTATTCAGTTTCAGTTCAGAAAAACAACTTTAATTTACTGCTGTTGAATGCAACATTTTAGAAAGTTATTCACGATGAAATTTACATTTCAAAAACTTCTCGTTACCAGTGTTGTGATGTCGATGTTTGGTTTGCCAGCTCTGGCAAATCCTTGCCAAGAGAAGCTTGATAATGCTCTCGACCAACTCACGACTCACAGTTCCATTCGTGTCGTCAACAACCTTGTCATTGATGGGAAAGCGATTTGGCAGGATATTGCTGAATACGTACCAACAGGAATATCTCGTCATACCCACAAGCTGCTTGTTCCTGTAACTGATCCCGCTTGGCAAAAAACTGTTCCGCTCGAAGCGCCGATCTCGCCAGATGACGTCATGATTTTTGCGGGTCATCAATCATACGATAATGGAAAGGCGCGTTATGCGCCGCCTACCCCTGAAGATCTTGCGAGCAAAGAAGGAAAAGCATTGCTCGAAGTGCGGCATTTATTTCCAAAAGAGCAATTTACGGCAACAACCTGTGACAACGGAACAATTGGTTTATTCTACGATCGCTATGCGCCTGCAAAAGACGGAAGCCTTCTTGATTTCCTGCGAGAGGAAGGCGAATTTGAAAAATTGAAAGCAGAACGCCTTGAAACTGTGAATTCACCTGATTTTGTTTCAGACATAAACACAGGCGCGGCTAAATTGGATGAAAACGGCAGAATTTCTTCACTGACAATTTCTGATGACTCAGCAAGCTTCCCGCGCCCTGGCGTTAGCCGTGAAAGTGTTGTGACTTATGACGACACAATTTCAATTGAGGTGCCAAACTAAAAGGCCAGGGGTACGATTTCGGATTACAGTGGTGATTGCGAGAAATTGCGGTGATGCTGTTCGGGAGAACCCCGTTAGAGAGACACGCTAGTTCCTTTACTGTCAACCTGCGGAGTGGAAGACTGAGCTGACACGAGCGGGCAAGTCGAAGGGCGCGTTCTATACGGTTTCCATTCCAGCTCAAGGCCATCAAAAGATTTGGGCGCGGCAATTGCCTGCTGCGATTGGGCAGGTTGTGTTCTTCCCTTACTAAATTTGCAGCCCGCCCGGATAAGGTCGAAACTTTCCATCGGGCGAGATCGTTGGCGGCTTCAAATTTGCTGTCTCAGCAGCCCAAACAGCAGAATCGAGGTGCTTGATCGTCATGATGCCGACGATGTTATCTGGCACAGTTTGGTAGGTGGAATTGATAATCTTATGGATTTTTTTATACTGCAGAACAATTGCAGCAGTTTCAGGCCCATATATCGAATTTGAATATTCTTGAAGTAAAGGACGGTGCCTTAGGCTTTTGGTGAGAAGCCAAACAGCCATCGCAACTTCATTTGGAAAAAGACAGGGTGTTGCTGTCTGCAATGCCGTATGAATGAGTTTTACATGTGCACCTTGATTGCCAATCGTTACGTGAGATTGATGGGATTTTGCACACTGCTCTAAACGCGTATTGCCTTCAAATAACTTCGACAGAAAAACACCACTCAATGATGGTGGCGTAGGTGGCGTTGGTATGTTGAGCAATTTTAACAACTCTTGCATATTGCTCTGCCGGAGAACCAGCTCTGTTTCCCGGAGCCAATCTGGGATATGTTTTGAAAAATCGGTCATTTTCTGCTTCCAATGCTCCTCTTTTTATCAAAAAAATAGAATGTGCGTTCAATTGAGTGGATATGTCCCGGAGATCTGTCGCTGAGTTTCTCTCTTGGCTGGTGTGCTAAGGTAATATAAAATTGTAGAAAAACAACGCTCAAAGCGCTGAACCCAAAACCAAATTGCAATTGGGATGACGGTTGCACTATTCGTAATCTAGCTCCTCAGGCTTTTGCACAGCAGCCCAACGAGGAATAATCAACCGATTGATCACACATTAAATTGCAAAGTAGTTTGGGACAAGGTCAAGCGTAATTCCCATTTCTCCCAGTTTCAAATCCAACCAATCCTATCCGCATCACTTCACAGCAATATCAATGGACCGCCAGCAAGTTGTGCAGAGGCCCCCGGTGTCCAGCTTCCACCATGGCTGTTTCCACCAACGTCTACCCCGGCTACTAAGTCAGAAGTACGGAAACCTGTCATTTGCCATCGTGGTGGAGTTCGGGTGTCAATAAATTTGAATTCGTAGTGTGCCATTTTCTGCGTGATCCCGAGCCCCGCAACACCTGTGGTTTGACGCCCCATGCTTGCAGATGCGGAGCCTATAAACACCGTCGCGCCATTGAGGTCAGCCGGGCAAAACGGCGTGACCGCCGGGGCGTCACTGAAACTGTAGTCAGGCAAACTCACGGACCCTAAAGCTTTATCGAGTGTATCTTTGACAGTGTTCCATGCGCTGAACGGAACAAACTTCTCTGTCAGACTCTATAAACTTAGTTAAACCAATTGCCTTAATGGCACTCAACGCTTTGGCGGCACTGCCGATGTCTACTGACTGACCGAAGCCGACCCTAAAAGACACGCACTGGCACTGCATTGTTCCGGTTGTCTTGCGGCGAAAAACATAGTGATCAAACGCGAGAATTGCTCCAGGGGCAATTTGAAAGCTCATTCCAAGACCAGCGTACATCTCCCAATCAAAGTAGCGCCGAGGACCCGGTTTGGGCGGAATGGAGTCGCCCGGCAGCGGCAGCGGCGCAGCACGCCGTTCTCGCAAGAAGGCCAGCACATCAACGCCCCGCCAATATCCTTCGTCTTGCTTTGATGCGCTTTTCAAGGGCTTACTATTGACCGAGGAAATTGAAACTGCATCGGATAACCACGGTGCCTGTTTCAAGAACTCAGCGGCAACAGCATTTGCCCTGCTTTCGCCCACTTTGTGATCCGAATCCGCATATCCTTTGATAAAAATATCATCGACGATGTTGCCGGTGACTTGTGTAACAAGTCGCTTGATATGATTGATATGAGCTGCGTTCACCTCATGGGAACCAGATGCAAAGTTGATGAGACGCGTTGCGTATGTGGCGCCAGATGTGGTCTGAGGGATTGAAACATAGTCTGCTTGGTTAGTTTCGTCTGCGAATTTCGTCGTGGAAACTCCGTACAAATAATAGAAGCCACCCCCACCTGAATGCCAAGCCGAGCCCTCCCAATCGGCTGAGTTGATCGGCACGTCCCACGAGTTTTCGGTTTGGGAGTTTTTCCAGTGAATCGTTAAAACGCGTTTGTCACCTTTGGTAACTGTTTTCCACGACCCTTCACCAGAATTGGAATCGCTTCGCCACGTCACCACACCGTTCGCCTTGAAATGGTATTGTGACTTATATTCTGCCCCTCCTGATTGGAAACGCGGATTTTTCGTTGAACGACGCTCCATACTGACTCCGGCATTGTATTTAAGATTGCCATTGAAATGTTCCTTCAAATTTTCTGGAGTGCCCGTGAAAGGGGCTATGGTGGTGATGTATTAGTCAACCCCTTTTTCAGATTTACAGCTACCAAGATGCCCACCACCGTTGCTTAAACGCAAAGCAGCAGACAAATCCGAGAATGAGAGATGCAATCTGAGTGGATCTATCGCCGCCATAGCATTGGCTTCCCCGAGCTTTGTTGGACCCTACGCTTTCGCATCACCTTTGCCATCCCCCAAATGAATGACGCAAAATTCCTTTCGGTGTTGAAGGCATTTAAAGATTTTCGTAGCGCCCGAAAGAGATCCCCCTACAGCACTCTATAGGAAAATTCATTTTCCACTATTTGCAATTCCTAGATCGCGGTCGCAGTCTTGGACTACCGCCGACGTTCCATCTCCACACGGCGCTTCAGGCTCTTAGCCTCACGCCCTTCGAGAAAAGGCCAAAGCACGTACACTTTTCAACTATGCTTACTGCGAGCAACAACCATCAAAAGTCAACTTATTGAGTTTGTTTGAATAACCACCGAACAGTAGTGGAAGCATCCCCAATTATTTTGCTCTGATACTTGGTGGCAAAAAACTATAATTAAATCCGCCTCAAAATAAATTCTATTGTCTTAAGATCGGCCCTCAAAGGCCCGGGAAGATTAGGTTGATCAGGTAGTTTCAAAAAACTATTTTTGTCAAAGTTGTACAGGATTTCATTCATTGCCATGATTGTTCTCCATCGAGTCCCTTTTACATTTTCACGGCCCCAGCCTCGGGAACCAGTGTTAATTATGCCATCGACAACTAGCGGACCCATGCCGTTCTTATTTGCTTCCTTTTGAAAGCGCGTAATACATTCGATTAGAATTTCTGAACAATTGCCATTAAATGATGTGATTGCATCCCAATCAGTTCTAAGTCGACCAGAAACGGGATCAATCAACTCCATATGAAAATATGAAGGAACCTTTCCTATTGCAGTTAAAAAAT
Organism: uncultured Alphaproteobacteria bacterium; assembly: GCA_963840765.1. Taxonomy (GTDB): domain Bacteria; phylum Pseudomonadota; class Alphaproteobacteria; order Rhizobiales; family Aestuariivirgaceae; genus Aestuariivirga. The sequence goes on from CAWJAE010000004.1 coordinate 36,035, forward strand.
ACTGGATCAGCATTACGTCCGTCGGGAGGTTCTTTCCGCCTCTACCAACTGAAGCTAGTACATCGTAGTAAGGGGTCAGAGTCATCGCCATTTTGTAAAATCCAAGATTTGAATCAAATTTCAGTGGGGGTAGATTGCTAATCGAATTAGTATGTTGCGCTCATTCAAATTCATCAAAGAAATAAAAATATCTTCTATGTCAATAATTTGACTTGCCTAAACCGTTTAAGACCAAGGTTCAGTATTACTGGGATCAAATTGCTCCCAAATCTTCTGCGCAAATTTTTGTTCGAAATAATCCAGACTCCTAATGGTCATTTTTCCACAAATATTGTCTATCTTTGGCTGTTCAGGTCGTTTGATCGCAAAGCAGTCTTTCCAGCCCTTTACCAAATACGTAGTCTTTGGCCCATAGGTTCCCTGCACTGGTCTCGAACTGAACTCAGCGCCTAAGTAATTGTAAAAAGGGTCAAGCCAGCGCATAAAAATTATGGCATCCGTGTCGAGACCATCTTCATCGCGAAACCGAGGTATTCGTACTCTTCGCAAATCAGCAGCAAATCCCGGATTGCGGAATGCAATATTATTTATCAACATATTCTGCACAGCATACACGTGTTGGCCCGTTTCAGGGGGAGTGCGGGGTACAATGTGGTATCTATCGTCGTCGGCGCAACGCTGAAGCCTTTCGGAATCATACCTATAACTTGTACAAGTTGAAGAACGGAGATTTCCAGTTCCCCAATCAGGCGGCTTTGGTGGAAAGAAAGGGAAAATACGGGATTTCAGATTTGCACTATGTATCTGCGACCCAAACCCGTTGGCGCTTGCTCTAGACATAAAAACTGAAGTCCCCCTCGTGTTTAAGAAAGGTGGCAACTGCAACTTATGAAATGGCATGGGGGAACCTCCAATTCCAACTAGAACCGCATTCATGGTCGCTGGTAGCCATGATCTCAGGGTTACAATATCAGTGCATCCACCATCCTCTACTTCAGCTCAAACCGCTTTCCTAAGCCTGCGAGAGTGGACGTATTTGCGCCAAGGGTGATTCCTGCAAGTTCGGCTGCATCGCTTGTGTCAGTCTTTGCCCGCAGCGGAGCAAGACATAAAGCGATTGAGGCAAATTTGAATTTCATGTGGAATATCCTCTATCCGCGTCAAACATCTTGTTTCAACTTCGCGTGTCCCTCTTGCTAAGTGAGAGCGATCCAGTTGGCAGCCACCAAGCCGCTCCAGCAGAATTTTCACCACCGTTGGTTAAACGCAAAGCAGCAGGTAAATCCAAGCAGATGCAGTTCACGCCATCGGATCCACGACATCTCCACAAAATCTGAATTTATGATCAGAGAATTACAACATATTGCGACGTGTGAGCATCCCCTGTTTGAATGAGGCCTTGGGTGTTTGAAAAATTCTTACACCACTCCGTAGACAAACTCCCCACTCTCAACCCCTACCCTCGCTTCGATAATCTCCTCACCCGAAATCGCCTTGTTCAGAATTTGGCGGCTCAACGCCGGTAGCAACGTGTTGGTGACGATATTGTCTACCATGCGGCCGCCTGAGTTTGGGTCGTTGCACATCGACACGATCTTCTCCACCACGGCATCGTCGTAGATGAATTTAGCGCTATGGTTGTCGGCGATGCGCTTGCCGATGCGGTTCATTTGCAGACGGACAATACCGCCCAGCATGTCTCCCGACAGGGGGTAATAAGGAATTGTAACGATGCGGCCCAGAAGGGCTGGCGGGAAAACCTGCAGAAGATCTGGCTTCATGTCAGTGGCAAGTTGTTCAGCATCAGGCCGCTCTGCCCCCCTTGCGGCGGCGTGCATGATCATGTCTGTGCCGGCATTGGTTGTGAGGATAATCAGCGTGTTCTTGAAATCGATACGGCGGCCTGAACCATCTTCCATCACACCTTTGTCGAAGACCTGGAAGAAGATTTCGTGTACGTCAGGGTGAGCTTTTTCGACTTCATCCAACAACACAACACTGTAGGGCTTGCGGCGCACGGCTTCCGTGAGGCGTCCGCCTTCACCGTAACCGACATAGCCCGGAGGTGCTCCTTTCAAGGTTGAAACGGAGTGGGCCTCTTGGAATTCAGACATGTTGATGGTGATCATGTTTTGCTCACCACCATAAAGCGCTTCGGCAAGGGCCATTGCGGTTTCGGTTTTGCCAACGCCAGAGGGACCGGCAAGCATGAACACACCAATCGGCTTGTTAGGATTGTCGAGCTTGGCGCGGTTGGTTTCGATGCGCTTGGCAATCATCGAAAGGCCATGCGATTGACCGACAACGCGCTTGTTCAGAGTCTCCGCAAGATTGAGAATGGTTTGCACCTCATCCTTGACCATCTTGCCGACGGGAATGCCTGTCCAGTCTGACACCACAGATGCTACCGATTGTTCGTCGACATAGGGATAGATCATGCGTTTTTCGGGATCGATGGCTTCGAGCGTAGCGATGATTGCCGTCAGTTTGGTGCGCGCTTCATCTGCATTTTCAGATTTTTCGGTGATGGCTTTGCGTTGCGCCATAATATCTTCGACAATCGCTTTTTCAGATGCCCAGTTTGAATCAAGCTCTGCCAGTCTTGTTTTGGCATCACTGATGGCCGTGACAACTTCAGCAATGCGCTTTTCATCTGCGGCACCAATGTCGCGTTCGCGCTCAAGGGCGGACAATTCCTTCTCGCGTGCCGTGATCAAAACACGGGCATCTTCTACAGCAGCGGGTGTCGACGTTTGCGAGACGGCAACACGAGCAGCTGCCGTGTCCAAAAGACTTACAGACTTGTCTGGCAACTGCCGCGAAGGAATGTAACGGCTTGACAGCTTGACAGCTGCAACAAGTGCTGCATCCGAGATGTGGACCTTGTGGTGCTTCTCCATGGGTGCCAAGAGCCCGCGCATCATGTCGCAGCAGCGATCGACATCGGGTTCCCCAATGTTGATGGGCTGGAAGCGGCGCGTGAGGGCTGGATCTTTTTCAATGTGCTGGCGATATTCAGACCATGTTGTGGCTGCGATGGTTTTCAATGTTCCACGCGCCAAGGCAGGTTTCAAAAGATTGGCTGCGTCGCCGGTGCCCGCAGCGCCGCCAGCGCCAATCAGCGTGTGCGCTTCGTCAATAAACAGAATGATAGGAATTGGTGAGGCTTGCACTTGATCGATGACAGAGCGAAGGCGTTGTTCAAATTCGCCTTTCATAGAGGCGCCGGCCTGCATCAAGCCAATGTCCAGAGCGTAAAGCTTGTTGCCGCGCAATGGCGGCGGCACGTCACCAGCGGCAATGCGCTGGGCGAAGCCTTCAACAACCGCTGTCTTGCCAACACCAGCTTCGCCGGTGAGAATTGGATTATTCTGGCGACGGCGCATCAACACATCGATGATCTGGCGGATTTCTTCGTCGCGGCCGACAATTGGGTCCATTTCACCAGACGCGGCACGCGCGGTCAGATCAATAGCAAAGCGATCCAACGCGGTTGTGCCTTTGGCGCCCGACGCCTGTTCACCGGGTGTGCCCTTGCCGACGAGGCCAGAACCATCCATGGGCCGCATGTTCTCTTCAATAGACTGCGCCCAAATCTTGCGGTGTTCATTTGTAAGCTGTTCTGGATCTATGGAATTGAACTGCTTTGAAATGCCATGAAGGGTGCGTGAAAGCTTGGGTTCCTTCAAAACGGCGGCAAGGATGTGGCCAGTACGAATTTGAGTCTCGCCGAACATCAGTGTTGCATAGTGCCAGCTGCGGTCTAATGCTTCGATGATCGTATCTGAAATGCCCGGCATTTCTGTTTTGTTCATGGCAAAACCAGAAACCACTCCGTTCAGGTCGGTCAAAAGCTTGGCATGATCCAGTTTGAAATGATCGACCGTCAAGGCAACGTCAGTGCGATCCATTTGCAAAATCTTGAGTAACCAATGCTCAAGTTCAAGGTTGCGATTTCCAGCACCTTTGGCTTGTCGCAGGGCCTGCATGAATGTGTCATAGCCAATTTGATTAAGTTTACCCGTGACGGTTTCAAGACTTACATCGGCCATGGAACATTCCTCCTCGTTATGATTGTTTTAATTCAGCCGGGTAGAAGCGGCAGTCCCACCTTGTTTTCTGTGGGTCTTGACTGGTCTTTTTGGTCAACCAACTTGTCCAACCGAGGCGGCCAAAACCGCCGATCTGGAGAGGCTTTGCTTCCTGTTCCGGCAGTCCAATAGCCACGTCATACATCATCGTAATGCCAACGTAGAATTCAATTGCGTCGGCCATCAGCCTGAAGTTCTTGCCACTTGGTAGGAACGTTTCAAATTCAGCCAAAGTGGAAACTTTGAGCTTAACGCGAAACTTGTCGCGCACACTGAATGTGGATTTTCCTATAATACTGTCCACTCCTAAGCTGCAATTGCCCTTTGAAAGTGCTGCCTGCTCTGCCTTGTCCAATGGCAACCAAACGCCGGTGAACTGTTCCACAGAAACCTGGACCTTGAACATCCAGGCCAGCATGCCTTCAAGCCGCGAGGCACTTTTCACGGCGGGTGCCAGAAGCCCCGCAACAGCAAGTTTTGTAAAGTCGTGCATGGAGTCCCGGTTTTGGGTTGCCGGTGTACCGATGCCAATGTTTGCCCCCAGATAGGTGAGAAACTGATTGTCGCCTGGCCTGTCAGCCTGAACAGCAGGACGTGCATTTGCCCAAGTTCGATAAAATAGCTGGATAAAGCGGTTGTTGAAGATATCGACAAATTGGGCAAATGCCGCATCGCGCATGTTGGACCAGTGCGCGACTTCATAAGTGGTGTGTAGAGGTAAAGCCCCTTGTGGACCGAGCAGTCCAAGAAAACGCGTGCGCACCACGGGCTTTCCATCGCGGGCTTTTTCGATCACCCGCACATTTGCATCACTATAATCAACGTGCGGTTCTTGTGCGAGGAATACAATGTCCTGTTGCCGCGAGCCACTGTTACCTATACGCGGCAAATCCTGCTGGCCGCGATCAAAGCTTCGCATCAAGTCAAGAAAATCGATGCCCTCGCTCATAGTTCAGTCTTTTCCCCGAGGCGCACCGGCCAGCGCTTGATGACACCGCGCTCACTCGAAACAATCACAGTTTGAACAACTGAGTTCAGACCCGCATATTCCGTGAAAAAGCGTTCGAGCACTGCGCCGAGTAGAAAAATGCCACTTCCTTCGAAAGCTTTTTCATCGACTGTCACAACAATTTCCAAGCCACGCGCCACACCTGCGCCGTTGCGCTGCCGGATGCGGCGGTTGATGGGGTGACATTCCACTGACTTGATGCCCCGGATGCGACGTTCAATGGCACTGTCAGACAAATTGGCGAACAAGGATAAGATTTCGCGAAGGGCTGCACCCGTGTCGTCCTTCCCGCGGCCTGTCAAGCCAAACTGGTTGAGGCTCAGCATGTTGACCAGACGCCAGCCAGAGGTGCCATGACTATCTTGCGTGCCCGGTTCACCACCTGCAAAGGTGACTGGGTCCCGGGGCGGCGTTGGCCCGTTAATGCAAAAAATTTTCAGATTGGATTTTTCTTCCAGGACAAAGTCAGCCCCGCCCTGCCCAACCGGCAAGTGTTCAGCGAGGTGGCGATTGGAGCAGAGCGCGCGGATGCTCACTTCAGCGACCCGCTTGCCATCTTGCCTGTCGGTGTGGTTTGTCAGAGTGATGAAGCTGTCAGTGCCGATGTAATTGGATGTTTGTCGGTTGCGCCGTTCCTGTTCTGAACGTCTGCGCGGAAGCCTTCGCAAGGTATGGAAAATGGTATCTGTCGTTGAAACGCCCAGCGGTGGTCCGGCGTAAAGCGGATAGACCTCACGCTTCTCGTCACTGCCAGTAAAATGAGCCGATACACTGACGATTTTAATCAGTTCAAAATCGAGGTGACGGGAGCGATCCGTCACAATGTGATACTCGTGATCCTTTGAGGTTGTCGTCACCCGCGCGGTCTGCATTTCAAAAATATTGGCTGCGGGTACGGCAAATAGTGCAAATGCTTCTGCTTTGACAACTGGCAACAGCCGGGTGTCGGTCTGGTCCAAAGCAATGACCAAGTCTAGGCGATTGGTGTTGATTTTTGACAGGGCCTTGGCGATTCCCGTCAACCTAAATCCAATGAATTTGCTTGGCAATGTGAAGTATTCACGAAGCAATTCCACACCAGAAAACACTCTTCTGTCGCGCGGGAAAAGCGATTCACCTTCGTCAAATCCGATCTGAACCAGATTATCCAAGGGAATCTGGGTGAGTACGGGATCGCCAAATTCATTGAAATGGCGCAAAAAAATTCCAGTAACATTGGAGAATAATTTCTCGTAAATGCGAATAGCATCCGACTCTGGGCAGACAATATGAAATGCCAGAACATCGGCCCGACATGAAGAAAACCAAGATTCTGGTTTCTTCGGGACTTGCTTTTCAGTGGGCTCATTGTCTACGCGCGCTTGGCTGCGGCGAAGAAGCGAAAACCTGAGGCCTGCCTGGGCACCAACCACTTCAACGCCTAATCCTTGCAGTGAAGCTGCTGTTGGCAAATACTCTGCCGCTTGCAATTCAAACGGCCAAAGTGTGGTGTCAGACGCCAATCTGAATTTGCAGGCGATGCGCCTTTCGCGTTCAACGTAGCGCGCTTCAACATATGAGCCAGCCGCAATCACCATGCCGTCTTTCAAATTTGGTTCGGCAAAGGGAGGCTCAATTCTCAACATCGCTGTGGAAGGCGTAGGTGCCAGATAATCCGGGACAAGTTGCTCCAACAGATTGTCCGTGAATTGACGGTACTCGTGTTTGAGTTTCAACTGCACGCGAGACGCGAGGAACGCCGTGCCCTCAAGCAGACCACCAATCATCGGGTCCATGTTATTGTCGAGAAGTCCGCCTAAGCGCTCTGCAACACCCGGAAACTCTTCGGCAAACTCCTTTGCATTCTCACGCAGAATGCGGAGTTCACGGTTGTAGAGTTCGAGGAATTCCCGATTCATTGCTCAGATGCCCCTGAGCTTTCCTTGTCCAGAGAAAGCCTCAAAATCGGCCAGGAACTCAATTGGTACATCTGATGGTGTCGCATGCATGTCTGCCTTAATCTTAAACGCCAGCCGCGAGCCAACTTCGTCCTGTTGAACCTCACCCGACACCGCGATACTTTCACCCAGCAAGCGACTCTCGAAATTTTTGAGCGCTTGCTCCAATTGTTGTCCAACGAGGTTTGCTTCGGAAGATTCCATCGTCAAGGCGCTGAGATCGGGCATGCCAAAATTCAATATGGATTTTTGAACTTCCGGAAAGTCGTCGAGGTCGATTGACGCCTCAAGATTTACCGTATTGACCAAGGCATCCAAGTCTGCCGCCAACTCGGCACGCAAAACCCTTTCATGGACGGCATTTCGGGGTGACGACTGTCGACCTGCAATAATTCTCTGCTCAGACTCGTCACGCAAATCCAATTGCTTGGTTGAATCTTTTTCCCGAAAAGACGACCGGAAGGCCTGCATCAAAGGCGGGACAAACCGGTCGTTTTGTTTTGGCTTGCGCATTTCAATTAAGGCGTTGTTTGCGTATCACTTGAAAATCGATCCGCACAACATCCCTGATCCTAGACTTCGCCAGACTTCAAATCCCAGCTGAATGACTTGAAGGAATCCATGGTATTGTCTTCCTTCTGCGGGGCATATTCAAATGTGTATTTGGCAAAATTCAAGCTGAATGATTCTTGTGGCTTCCCGTCGCCGCCACCAGCTATTGAATAACTGGAAACAACAACTTTCTCCAAAGTAATCCTGAGATATTTCATCTTCACGTTGTTCTTGCCCATAACATAGCAATGCAAGACGGCCTTATTGATGTGGTCGTGGCCGCTAGCCTTCAACTGCAGTTGGTTTGAAGAACTTTCAACCTGCTTTGTGAAATGCAAATCCTGCATAGTGGCTTTGCCCGTGCCGCCGCCGCCGCCTCTGTCATACGAACCAGAATGGATGATGCCCGTGCTCCATCCGTCGATGTCAATACGATCCTGGTGGTCCTTGACCTTGCATTCACCCTTCACACCTTCGAGTTCCAAAATAAAATTCGTAGCCATTTTCAGTCTCCAATTTTGTTCAATTCCGCGTCAATCGCGTCGTTTTAATATGGACTTGAGAAAAACAATTATAATCCCCAATTCAGGGGAGCGGGTTAATCAAGCGCCCTGCTGGCTTGGAAGACGCGACACCAGACTCATGCCAATATCCATGCCTTCCAACTGGAAATGCGGCCGCAGGAAAAAGCGCGCCGCATAGTAGCCGGGGTTTTCCTCGTCGGGAAAAACTTCAACTTCGTGCCCCGGCAAGAGGCTGCGTTGCCTTGTAGGCTTCGTCGAATTCTTCGGATCACCATCAACATATTTCATGATCCAATTCTGCAGCCAAGCGCTGCAGCTGGTCTTGCTCCATCGTGGCACCGATCTTGTCGCGCACCATGCATTTCAGATAATGGGCGAAGCGCGAGACAGCGAACATGTAAGGCAGGCGCGACGAGAGGTTTTCAGAGGCCGTTGCTTCGTCGCTGTCCATCTTCTTTGGCCGGTACAGGGACTGGGCGCCGATGAAGGCGGCCTTGTCGGTGTTCTTGCGGTGGATCAGCGGCAATAAGCCGGCCTTCGACAGTTCAGCTTCGCGCCGGTCACTGATGGCGATTTCGGTCGGGCATTTCATGATCGATGCCGCCATCGTCTGTCGGGAAGGTGTGGGTTGGCAGGTTGATCACTTCGCCGCCCGACTGCACACCGCGGATGCGCACGGTCCAGCCATATTCCTTGAAGGCGCGGTTGACGTTCGTTGCCATCGCATAGGCGGCGTTCATCCAGCCGTATTTTTCACCCTTGTGGCCGTCGGTATCTTCTTCGAAGGCGAATTCCTCGACCGGCTCGGCTTTGGCGCCATAAGGCTGGCGCGCGAAACGCGCGGCATGCACAGGCCGACATAGCGGCGAATCCGGCTGATCGCGCAGCGACTTGAACGCGGCATAATCGGGCGTGTCAAAAATCTTGCCGATGTCGCGCGGGTTGGTCAGTTCGTTCCAGCTGTCCATGCCCATGAGCGAAGCAATTGGCCGCCGCAAAAAATGGCGCATGGGCAGAAGCCGCAACCTTGCTGATGTCGCGCAGCAAGCTGCACATCGGTTGGCGAATGATCGAAATAATAGTCGCCGACCAGGCAGCCATAGGGATCGCCGCCGAGCTGGCCGTATTCTGCTTCGTAGAGTTTCTTGAAGATCGGGCTCTGGTCCCAACGTGCGCCGGGATAGACTTTGAATTCGCGCGTAAAGCTCGTTCTTGCCCACGTTCATCACGCGGATCTTGAGCGTGGTGTCGGTTTCAGAGTTGAAGACCAGATAGTTCAGCCCGCGCCAGGCACTTTCCAGCTTCTGGAATTCCTCGGCGTGGATAATTTCGTTGAGCTGGATGGTCAGTTGCTGGTCCAGTTTGGCAATCATGGAATCAATAGTGTCAAGAACATCGTCCTTGACCAAAGTCGTGTCTTGCAGCGCCTGCTGCACCAATGCCTGAACGGCATTTTGACTTCCGATGCCGCACTGTCATTGCGCGGTTTAAAGCTTTTCTTCAGCAATGTTTCGAAAATGGTCAACGTCACGCGTCTGCGCTTCACCGCTTTGGGCGACGGTTTGCTTTTCGGCCATGCTCTTCTCCCCAGGCAATTAGCCTGTCATTTCGAGTTATTCTTTTTCTGTCTCAACGTTTGCAGCGGCGCGCTTTTCGTCAAGCAACTTCATCAGTTCCGGGTCTTTCAGAAGTGCCTTGATCTGGTCTTCTGCCGCCACCTTGCCATCCATGTAACGCTGCAGGTTGGCGAGCTGCTTCACGCGCCTTCAGCAATTTGGCGAGGGCGGGAACCTGGCGAACGACCGGGCTGGATTGAAATCCGCCATTTTCTCGAAATTGAGTTTGACGGTCATTTTTTCGCCCTTGGCATCGCCAAGTTTATTTTCAACATTGAATGCGATACCCGGGCTTTATGGCCTTCATTCGGTCGTCAAAATTATCCATGTCAATGTCAAGGAACTTGCGGTCTGCGATCGCAGCCTTTTCAACCTCGGAGGCATTGCCAGACAGGTCTGACATGACGCCCATGACAAATGGAAGTTCGACCATTTTTTCAGCGTTGTAAGGGTCTTCGTACTGGATTTGCACGCGCGGGGGGCGATTGCGCTTGATGAATTTTTGCCCACTGTCAGCCATGGCTTTTTGCCTTTTGCTTATGTTGCATTGTAGCCCCCTATGCAACCTTAACCCAAGCCCTTCGATCTTGCAACTACGAGTGGACAGGGCTACCGATGCCGGATGCCGGAACCATTCCTAGCAAAGATAGCGCTAAATGACCTCCTCCAAATGGAGGAGGTTTCGCAGAAATTGTTGCCGCTGGGCCTTCCTTGCCGCCAATGCCGATGGCCGCTCGCTTTACCGTTTGGCGCAAAGCGAAGTCAGAAAACGGCACATCTGTTGCAAGAATGAAAACGATTGATCCGCACTTATTCGGGTGAAATCTGGAACTCAGCTGCCTTCGCAAACTTGCTCTTCATCGATAAGACTGCTGCTCCCAAACCTGCTTACCAAACTTCGTGGAAGTGGCCCGCCATGTCTGTTCTCTCGAAGGTGTGGGCGCCAAAGAAGTCCCGTTGTGCTTGGATGAGGTTGGCACTGCCACGGGATTGGCGATAGGAATCAAAATATGCCAGTGCGGACGACAATGCCGGAACGGGTGAACCTACAAGCGCTGCATCAGCAACAGTTTTGCGCAATGCTTTGTGGTTGTCTTTCATCATCGTGCGGAAAGCCGTTGCCATCAACAAATTATTGGGCGGTTTTTTCGTTGTAAATGCCTTTGTGATGAGATCTAGAAATTGCGAGCGGATGATGCAGCCCTCGCGCCAAATACTTGCAATGGTGCCGAGTTTCAGATCCCACTTGAACTCATCAGACGCCACCTGCAAAACAGCCAAGCCTTGCGCATAGGCAGCAATTTTCGCAGCGTAAAGCCCGGCTTCCAATTGGCGCAAATAGGCTTGCTTGGATTTGACGGTAATTTTGCCCACGGTTAGGCCATAGGCCTTGGCAGCTTCGATACGTTGATCCTTGAACGATGACAGCACACGTGCAGCTACTGCTGCTTCAATGGTTGTTGCAGGAACACTCAAGTCTTGCGCCTCCATGACCGACCATTTACCCGTGCCTTTTTGGCCAGCCTTGTCGAGGATCAAATCTACCAGTGGCTTCTTGGTTTTCGCATCTTTGCGGGCCAGAACTTTGCCGGTAATTTCGATCAGGTATGAATCAAGTTTTCCCTTGTTCCATTTCGCAAACACTTCAGCAATTTCAGGTGCCTTCATGCGCAAGCCATCGCGCATGATGGCATAAATTTCGGCGATCATTTGCATGTCGGCATATTCAATGCCGTTGTGAATCATTTTGACGAAGTGCCCTGCCCCATCAGGCCCCATCCATGCACAGCATGACTGCTTTTTGTATTTAGCTGATATTGCCGTTAGCACTTTTTCGACACGGCGGTAGCAGGCTTCCGGACCACCCACCATAATAGACGGACCATGGCGTGCCCCCTCCTCGCCACCTGAAACGCCCATGCCGATGAAGTTCAGCCCCGTGCCGTTCAGGGCTTGGTCGCGGCGCATGGTGTCGCGGAAATTGGCATTGCCCGCATCAATGATAATGTCGTCGCGCTGCAAAACCTCTTTGAGAAGGTTGATCTGTTCGTCGACGGCTTCACCTGCCTTGACCATGATGATGATGGGGCGTGGCGCCTCAATGGCTTCTGCAAGCTCCGCCATCGTGCGGCAGGCAATTATCTTGCCGCGCAAGGGACCTGCATCTTCCATAAATTTTTCGGTGGTCGCGAAGGTGCGGTTATAAACGGCGATCGTAAAACCTTTTTCCGCAATGTTGAGTGCGAGGTTGGCGCCCATGACGCCAAGGCCGATCAATCCGATTTCCGCTTTCATGTCATTTTCCTTCTAGGCGAGAACCACACTATGCGGCACTTCAAATACCGTATGGAAAATACGACCTTCAAACAATTTTACAAGCTCAACCGTTTCGGCGCGGCTTTGGTTGCGCACATCTGATTTCAGGGCTTGTTCAATGGCGGCTTGGTTCGGGTATTGGATGGAAAGCACCATTGCGTAATGGGGATTGTCGGTGTCCGATTCGCTTTGGCGCAACACGCGCACTTCTTCCGCACCCGGAAACTGTGTCCAAAGCGGAACCAGGCGTTCCGCCACAAACGTGGCAAAGGCTTCGTCGCAGCCGGGTTTGACCCGGCCTTCAAAAAAGGCGCAGCGAATGAGCATTTAGAGTGTCCTTAGGAAAAGTGGGCGCGGTCGAAACCGCGCCCAAGGGGTTCAATGTCGGGAGATCATTTGCCCCAGATTTTTGAGTAGGCTTCACGATAGCCATTTTGTGGATCGAATTGGTTGCTGTCGCCGGAAGCTTTCAGGCCTTCTTGCGTAACCAATGCAGGTGCCGTGATATAGCCCGAGCAAGGTGCACCCGAAACAGCACGGTTCAATTCATCTACCAATTGCCAGCCTTGCAGGTTCAAAGGTTCTGCAACCGTCACAGCCTGATATTCCTGCGTGCGAATGCGCTGGAATGCGGCTTCCGAACCGTCACCGGCGGAACCCGCTTTCGGGCTTGCATCCCCGGCAATGCCAGCAGCTGCAAGTGATGGCCCCATGAAGTCAAAATAGAGATCATTGATGGCGAGGGAATGCGTCCACTTTGCGCCGTGTGTTTGCAGCAGCGTTGTGGTCAAGGGTCCCATGCGGGTGGATGTTTCAGCAATCGGTGTATCCACCCATTGCAATACTGTGCCACCACCTGCTTCGATCACTTCCTTCAGCTTGGCAGCTTTCAGAATGGCGATAGTGTAGGTCGAGTCTGTGAAGATCACCACGCCTGGCTTGCCACCAGCATCCTTCAAGGCCCATTCAGCGGCGGTGGATGAAACCGTCATTGCATCGGTTGAAACGTTGGCGAAAATGCCGCCTGGTGCATCGCAGCCAATCTTGGGGCCGGAGTGCCAAGACACCATTGGAATTTTGGCCGCAGCAACGCCTTCAAGGGCGGCTTGCTGTTCCGAAGCGTCAAAGCCGTTGATGACGACGCCATCTGGCTTCAAAGCCAAGGCTTGGCCAACGGCAGCGGAACGGCTTTGCACCGAGCCTGCACCATCAAGCACCTTGACCGTCCAGCCAATTTTGGCGGCGGCTTCTTCAATTCCCTTGGTGACGCCGAGAATGCCGCCGTTCTTCATATCAGCGGCAAGCACCACAATGGTTTTGCCTTCTGCGGCCTTGGGGCCTTCTTTTGGTCCGTCAAAATCTGCGGCATATGTCGTCAGGCTTGTGCCCATCAACATGGAGCCGGCAAGTAAGACATTCAGGAATGTTCGTTTCAGCATGGTTTCCTCCCTGGTGCTGTTGGTTTATTTTTTTGCAGTACCTTTGCGCCTTTGCGCGTATCCGGCGATACCGATTGCAACAATCAGTGTTACGCCGTTGAACATCGGCTCAACCCAAAACGAGCCGCCGAATTGTTGAATGCCTGAAATGCCAATGGCCAAGATGATGACACCCACCATGGTGCCCCACACATTGACGCGTCCCGGCTTGATGGTGGTTGAGCCCAAAAACGCGCCGACGAGTGCGGGCAGCAAAAACTCAAGCCCTACACTGGCTTGGCCAATGCGCAGCTTCGATGCCAGCAACACACCAGCAAGGGCTGTTAGCGTACCGGACGCGACGAAGGATCCCATTACATATTTGCGCACGGGAATGCCGTTCAAGGCAGCGGCCTTGGGTGAAGCGCCGATGGCATAGAGATAGCGGCCCACGGGCAGATACTCATAAATCACCCACATGATAAGTGCGATGACGATGACGTAGTAACCTGTTATCGGCAGGCCAAACACCATCGTGGTGTTGAGCGCGTAGAATTCTTTTGGCAATACACCCACCATTTGGCGGCCCCCTGTGTGCCACAGGGCAAGTGCATAGAGCACGGTTCCAGTTCCCAGTGTGGCGATGAAGCTGTCAATCTTGGCCACTTCAACAAGCAGTCCATTTAACATGCCCATCAATGCGCCCAGCGCCAGCACGATTATGACTGCGATGGGCCATGGAACGCCAAACAAGGTTTGCAAAGAAATAGCCAGAATATGCCAAAGCACAATGCCATAGCCAACGGTAAGGTCGATGCGGCCTGCCGACATCGGGATCATCACGCCCAACGACAACAACATGATGATGGCCTTGTCCGAGACTATTGAGCGTACGTTCAAAAGTGTCGGAAAAGTCTCAGGCAAAAGGATGGAAAACAGAATAGCCAAGCACACGGCAAGTATAACCAAACCATAAACCGGCAAAAGGCGACCAAGCTGCTGACCGCGTGTGAGGCCCCGCAGTTCGCTGCGTGTTGGCTCCATGGCTGTTGATTGGATTGAATTCATTTATCAGGCAGCCTCTGATGCCGATGCGGCATGGATTAAAGATTGTGTGGTGAGTTGGTCTTGATTGATTTCGGCAACAATAATGCCACGGGAAAATACAAGGGCACGATGGCAAATGTGGGCCACTTCCTCAAAATCTGTCGAGACGACGATGACCGTCATGCCGCTTTCAAGTGCCTTGGTGATGAGGCGATAAATTTCAGATTTCGCACCAACGTCAACACCGGCAGTTGGGTCCTCAGCAATCAGCACCTTGCGGCCCGTGGCAAGCCATCGCCCCACGACAACTTTTTGCTGGTTGCCACCTGACAATGCCTCAACCGGCAAATGAGGATCATTGGGCCGGAGTCCAACTTCCTGCCCGATTGCGCTGGCTTGCTCGGCTTCGTCACGCGGCGAAAGAAACGACAGTAGGCCCCGCCCTACGGACAAGGGATTAAGGAACATATTTTCGCGCACTGAAAGCGAGAACGCCACACTCTCTTCTGTTCGATCGCGGGCCACCAGCCCAATGCCTTCGGACAGAGCCTCTTGCGGATTGGAGAGTTTAAGCGCCGCGCCCTCCAAATGCACTGAGCCGGAAAAATCCTGCGCGCCGAAAAGCGCGCGGCCCACAGCTTCCTGGCCTGCACCACGCAAGCCCACGAGGCCCAACACTTCGCCCTGATGGGCAGAAAACGTCACTGGTCCTGCACCAAAGGTAGACAGAGCATCCACCTCCAAAGTCGCGGCGCCACGCTTGAGTGCGCTGCGCACGTAAAGGTCTTTCACTTCACGGCCAACAATCATGTTTACCAGTTCGGCAGGCTTGGTGTCTTTCACCGCCTGCATGCCCACAAGTTGACCATCCCGCAGGACGGCAACACGGTCGGCGATGCGGAAAATTTCATCGAGCCGATGTGACACATAAATCATGCCCACGCCGCGCTGACGCAGCGATTTTAAAACGTCGAACATGCGTTCAACTTCATTGGCAGGCAGACTTGCCGTTGGCTCATCCAGTACCAGCACATCGGCCTGCACGGCTAAAGCACGCGCCACAGCGACCAGTGATTTTTCAGTGCGGCTTAAATCATGAACACGCGTGGTCGGGTCAAAATCACAGCCCACAAGCTTCAACGCATCAGCTGCGCGTTGTTCGGTTCCGGCCCAATCAATCAAACCGCCGCGCATGGAATAGCCTTGGGCTAAACCCACATTTTCAGCAACGGTCATCCATTCTACAAGGCCCAAATCCTGATGAATGAACGCAACTCGTTGCTTCTCATTCGGCTTTGGTGGTGCATGGCGATAAGGCTCACCCTTGAACAAGATACGGCCTTGGTCCGGCGTGTGGATGCCCGCAAGCGATTTAATGAGCGTGGATTTACCCGCCCCATTCTCTCCCAGAAGCGCCAGAATTTCACCCGCTTCAAGCGTCAGCGATACATCACGCAAGGCAGCTGTGCCGCCAAAACGTTTGCTGATGTTCTCAAAACTGAGCAGAGACGCTGACAAAATTCGCTTCCCATATTTTTGATGTTATCGATAACATTCATACGCCCGAACAATTGCTGAGTCAACTTGAATCACTTATTTTCCGTCGAGCAAACGCATCGCTTCAGCACTGTCTTTGGCACCCAAACCCATGGCCAAAAGCACACGATGAATCTCGGTTACGGCACTTGTTAATGGCAGCGGTGTTTTGGTTTTCAGCGCAAAGGCTTGCACTGAATCCAGATCTTTCAACATATTATCAATACGGCCTGTTGGCGTAAAATCCCGCGCTGCAAATTTGGCCATGAACTCCTGCATGATGCGACCATCCGCTCGGCCACCCGCCAAAGCTGCGGGAATTTTTGAAGGGTCAACTCCCCCTGCTTCCGCAAGTTTCACCGCTTCAGCAACAGCTTGGAATGCAAGTGCACAGAACAATTGATTGACCAGCTTGGTCGTTTGCCCTGCGCCATTCCCACCCATCAAGGTGTAGTTAGCGCACAGGTCTTTCATCACACCGCGGGCGCGCTCAAAATTCTCAACAGTGCCTCCTGCCATCACCGTAAGCTTGCCGGCAAGGGCTCCCGGCTGGCCCCCCGAAAGCGGGCAGTCTACCCAGCCCATGCCCCTGTCTTTCAACAACTGTTCCGCCATTTGGGCGGTTGCTGCGGGGTCAATCGATGACATATCAATCAACAATTTGTCTGGATGGGCGGCAGTTGCAACGCCTTGCGGGCCAAACACAACATGCCGCACAATGTCAGAGTGGTTCAGACTCAGGACAACAAATTGCGCTTGCGCCGTTGCATCAACGATGGAAGTTGCAGCCGCTGCTCCCTTCTCGACAAGTGCAGCAACCTTCACAGCATCAAGATCAAAGACAATCACATCGCGCCCACATTCCAAAAGCCGCGTGGCAATTGCAGTGCCCATGATGCCCGCACCAATAACCAGAATTTTGCTCATGCCGAAATATCTTTCGTGGTCAGAAATTTTAATGCGGATTCAATGATAGCGGCGGTCGATTGGTCGATGTCGATCATGCACGACAATTCGTCCACTCTGAGCATTTCAAGCGTTGCCAGTTGGCTGTCCAATAGTGAAGCCGGCATGAAGTGGCCTTTGCGACTTACTATGCGTTGTTGCAAAATTTCTTTCGAACCATGCAAGTGCACAAACACCACAGGCCGCTTTGCAGCTTTTGCAATAGCTTCGCGGTAACTTCGTTTCAGTGCTGAACAGGACGCAATTTTTCCACCCGGTTCTTGCAGGGATTCGCCAACACGTGCCAGCCAAGGCCAACGATCATCATCGGTCAAAGGAATACCTGCCGACATTTTCGCAACATTTGCTGCACCGTGTAGTTTGTCACCCTCGACGAATGAAACACCCAGCCGTTCTGCCAACGCTTCGCCAATGGTGGTTTTGCCACAGCTGGCAACGCCCATCACCACGACGGCCTTAGAGAACAGAGGTAATGCCGCCGTCGACATAGAGGATGTGTCCATTTACAAATGATGATGCAGCAGATGAAAGAAAAATGGCTGCACCCACCAATTCGTCAGTGGTGCCCCACCGCCCCGCAGGGGTGCGTTTTTCTAGCCAATTTGAAAATTCCGGATTATCAACCAGCGCTTGATTGAGCGGCGTTTTAAAATAGCCGGGGCCAATTGCGTTTACTTGAATGCCATACTTTGCCCAGTCGGCGCACATGCCCTTGGTGAGCATTTTGATGGCGCCTTTGGTGGCTGTGTAGGGTGCAATTGTTGGTCTACCAAGTTCACTTTGCACCGAACTGATGTTGATGATTTTGCCGCTCTTCCGGCTGATCATGTGCTTGGCAACGGCCTTTCCTACAATGAATGCACTCTCCACATTCACGCGCATCAGCTCGCGCCATTTTTCGAGTGGAAAATCTTCAAGTGTCGTGCGGAACTGCATGCCCGCATTGTTGACAAGAATATCAATCGCACCCTGCCCGCTTTCGATTTTGGCAATGCCCGCTGTCGCGGCATCTTCATCCGTCACATCAAAAGCAGCGATGGTGACGTCAAAACCTTTTTGGCGAAGGCTTGCGGCAGCGGCTTCAAGTTTTGCTACATCGCGACCGTTCAGAACAACGTCTGCCCCCGCCTTTGCAAGTCCTTCGGCAATGCCCAAACCAATACCTTGGCTGGAGCCTGTAACAAGGGCGCGTTTACCCTTCAAATTAAACAGTTCAAGAGACATGTGATCTATCCAAAATGTATGTGCACTTTCATGGCTTGGCTGCGGTCGCTGGCAAGTTCAAATCCGCGTTTCGCATCTTCAAGTGACACGTTGTGGGTCATCAACGGCTTAACATCGATCAGCCCTTTCTGCATCAAGCTGATGGCTGTTGCATATTCCCCGTGAAAGCGGAACGAGCCTTTGAGCGACAATTCTTTGGCCGTAATCGCCATCATTGGAAGCGTCATGTCGCCGCCCAAACCTAGCTGCATGATCGTACCACCGGGACGCATCGCGCCGATTGCCGAGACCAACGCAGGCTGCGCGCCGGAGCACTCATAAAGCACATCGAAAAAGCCTTTGTCCGCTTTGTAGTGGTCAAGCGCCGTCGGGTCTGAATTTAAATTAAGCACAACATCGGCGCCCACGCGTTTTGCCATGGCCAAGGTAAAATCACTCAGGTCTGTCGCCACAATAAAATCAGCACCCGCACGCCGCGCCGCCAGAATGGAGAGAATGCCAATGGGGCCACAACCCGTTACCAAAACAGACTTTCCCAACATGTCGCCTGCCCGCCGCGTGGCGTGTAAAGTGACTGCCAAGGGCTCAGCCATTGCGGCTTCACCTGCCGTCAAGCCATCCGCTGCAATGCATTGGCTGGCATCAGCCACCAGCACTTCTCGGAATGCACCTTGGATATGGGGGAATGGCATGGCCGAGCCGTAGAACCGCATATTCAGGCATTGGTTGAACATAGCACTGCGACAGAACTTGCAATCACCACAAGGCCTGGATGGTGACACGCCAACCAACTGCCCTACTGTCAAATGTGCAACACCTTCACCAAGTGCTGAAATGCGCCCCGCCACTTCGTGGCCCAAAATCATGGGCTCTTTCAGGCGTATTGCGCCAAAGCCACCATGGTTGAAATAATGTAGGTCAGAGCCGCAAATGCCGCCAGCTTCAAGTGTCACTTCCACTTGGCCCGGACCCGCAATTTCTCTATCGCGATTTTCAATCCGCAAATCTTTTGCGGCGTGGATGACAATGGCTTGCATCATGTTTTACAATACCGGCGTGAGAAGTGGTTGGCCTGCAAAATGCGCTGTCAAATTATCCCGCATCAGTTTGCCCATCGCCTTCCGCGTTTCAAATGTTCCCGATGCATGGTGCGGCTGTAGCAACACATTGTCGAGAGCCAAAAACCGCGGATTCAATTTCGGCTCGCCTTCAAACACATCGAGAGCAGCGGACCCTAGCGCCCCATCTTCCAAGGCTGTCAACAATGCCCCTTCGTCGATGTTGGCGGCGCGTGAAATATTGATGAGCATTCCTGTGGGGCCAAGTGCTTCGATAACCTTGGCATTTACAATGTGGCGGGTTTGCGCTGAGGCCGCCAACGTAACAAAAAGAAAGTCTGAATGAGCTGCTAGTTCAATAGGATTATTGATATATTTCCATTGCTTGGCATGATCTTTTGGCGTGACACTTGAATAGGAAATATCCATGTCAAATCCTTGCAATCGTTTGGCAACGGCGTGGCCGATGCGCCCTAACCCAAGGATGCCGGCGCGCTTGCCCCACACTTTATGTTGCAGCGGGTAAAGCCCCTTGTCAGCCCAACTGCCGTCTCTCACCCAGCGTTCCGCACCCATCATGCCGCGCGACATGCACAACATCATGGCGACACCTAAATCCGCACAATCATTCGTCAACACATCAGGCGTGTTGGTCACGCGAATTTTGTGTTCACGCGCCGCTGCCATGTCAACGCCGTCGTAGCCCACGCCATAGACCGAAATCACTTCGAGGTTTGGACAAGCTTCAATCATCGCACGTGTTGCGCCCAAGTCTCCGCGTGTGGCAATGCCCCGGACGCCCGCACCGATTTTGCTCAAGAAGTCAGACTTATCACCAGCTTCAAAATAGCGATGGATTGTAAAAGCCGCGTCGAGGGGTTGTTGGTCCCATTCGGGATAAGTACCGACTTGCAAAATCTCTGGTTTTGACACGACACCCCTCCACTTATGTTATCGATAACATATCGTGATTCAAATAAATGTCGAGACACAAATTCATTAAGTGCTTTCGCGGGGAATAACGATGTAGTCGGTCAAAACTGTCTCACGCGAAACGGGGCTTCCGCTCCGCTCTCCATTGATGGCGCGCAAGAGCAGTTGTCCGGTTTTACGGCCTATATCATAGCAATGCACGCTCACCGTCGTCAGCGCCGGATAGCAGGTGCCAGAAATTTCAAAATCACCAAAGCCGGCGATGGCAATGCGCTGTGGCACTTTCCAGCCACGGCGATGACTTTCCATCAATGCGCCAAAGGCGGAAAGATCCGAGACGCAAATGGCGGCCTCCACATCCGGCCATTGTTCAATTAGCCGTGCAATGGCCTCACCGCCCTGTTTCATGGTGATGGGGGGCGTGCCGAATGAGATGACCCGGGATTGCTTCAACCCCAGTTTTTGAACGGCTTTTTCATAGCCTGTGCGCCGGTCCGCCCCGCGCGTGTCGCGGTTAGTTGTGCCACCGATGAAAGCGATCTTCCGATAACCGCCCTTAAACAGATGTTTTACAAGGGCTTCCGACGCATCAGCGTTAGAAAAACCCACCACATGTTGGATTGGCTTTTTCGGCAAATCCCAGGTTTCCACAACCGGTATACCGCAGTTTTCCAAAAGTTTGCGCCCGCGCACCGTGTGCTGCCCTCCGGTCAAAACAATGGCTTCGGGCCGTCTTTTCAACATCGACTCGATGAGGCTCTCTTCTTTTTCGACCGAATAATCCGTGTAACCCAAAAGCAGTTGCAGGCCAGAGCCTTCCAGCGCATCCGTCAGCCCGCGCGCTGTATCAGCAAAATTCGAGTTATTGATGGACGGGATCAAGGCCGCAACAAAACCGGTGCGCTTGGACGATAGGCTGCCCGCCGACTGGTCCAGCACATAGCCCAATTGGTCGACGGCCTTCTTGATTTTCTTTCGCGTCTCAGGTGCGATTGATGCGCCGTCTTTCAGCGCACGCGATACCGTCATGGTAGACACGCCGGCCAGATTGGCGACGTCGAGCATGGTGGGGGCTGACCCGCGTTGCATGTCCGGCTTTTTTACCAATTACAACCTCCACACCGCCCAAGTGGTGTTATCGATACCACAATTTGACCTTCGCGATACAGGATTCAACACTCACGTATTGCGCGTGGGTGCCTCAATAACGCCTTTTCGTAAAATGAAGCAGCCATACGGAGCCGGGGTCGGAAGTGCGGACAATGGCAAATGATTTTTTGGCCGCAGCGTAGAAATCAAAGCGATCCAATTTGCCCATCGAAACTTTGCGCTTCTCGCAAGCGTCCAATGTAGCCTGCATTGCGGAAAATATCGGAACCTGCCCATCGGGATTGCCGACCATGCGCATTCGCATAACCGGTTCTTCGACAAAGGTGTCGAGTGGCATCATCGATAGGATGGCTTTGGTTGCCTGCGGAATGGTGCAACCAGAAAGATCCAACAATTTGCCATAGGTGGTTTGTTTGGCAATCGACACGGCAGGATGGTTCACATCACACAAAACAATGTCATCGCCATGCCCCATCAACATAAGAACGTAAAGCAATTCAGCCGAAATGACCGGATCGACAAAGCGCAGCATCAAATCACCCCGTTAAAACTCATCGCCAGCAAACAGATGACAATATATTGCGCATCAATTGCAAGCCCGTCGTGCAAATGTTAGTCGCGTCAGCACAACAACGGCATTTATGACCCATGATGCACACGCCCTATGACGGAACCTCGAAGCCCTTCACTATTGGCCTCAGCCAGCTTGATGCCCTTGAATGGATGGAGGTGGATGATCATCTCGCGCATTACCTGGAAGAAAAGGGTCGACTATACACAGAAGAAACCAAAAACGTTCTCGCATCGGAAGCTGGCTCTGAAGATGCTCAGTCGGAAGTTCTGCGCATGTTGGTGGATTATTTGCCCCTGCGCTATCCCAACACGTATCAACTTGTACAGAACAAGATGCACATTCTGGATGGGCAGTTTGTTGTAAATTTAACAAACCCCAGCTTGAATCCGCTCGCTGTTGCAGCCCAACTGGTGCAGGAGGATATGCTGTTGATGCGCAAGTCCGCTGAAGGTTGGCGTTTGGTTGCGGCATCGCTCTGCTTTCCTTCGGCTTGGCTGTTGGCAGAGAAATTTGGCAAGCCCTTGCATGGCATACACCAACCTGTACCCGGTTTTGGCGGAGGCACACGCAAC
This sequence comes from uncultured Alphaproteobacteria bacterium, assembly GCA_963840765.1. Lineage (GTDB taxonomy): Bacteria > Pseudomonadota > Alphaproteobacteria > Rhizobiales > Aestuariivirgaceae > Aestuariivirga. The sequence goes on from CAWJAE010000004.1 coordinate 58,518, forward strand.
GCGGGTCTGCTCGAACGCATGTTTGATAATTTGTGGCCGGAACGCCCGGTCATGCGTTGGAATTGGTCGCTCTATGGGGAGGCAAAGCTACACTATCCGGCCATCGACAATCAGATCAAAAACCGCTTCGGCAGCGGTCAGATTGCGGACAATGTGGTGTTGCGCGTGGAACGCCAAACGCTGCGCAAACTTCCCCAATCCGGTGATATTATTTTCACGGTCCGTATACACCTCAACCCGCTTGAGATGCTTGAAACCCACCCGCAGGGGCCTGCATTGGCCCACAGTATTGGGGCGCAAGTGTCCGCAATGACTGCTGATGAATTGAACTATAAAGGTTTGACTCATGAGCAGGAGCGGCTCTCACGCCGCCTTAAATCAATCGGCAATAACGCCCGCTGACTTCATTCAACAATTGTCACTCCGCGCTGGCTTGCTTCTCGCCCTTTTTAGGCTTGGGTGGTGGCGGTGGTTGCAGAAAGCCTTGCAGCTGTTCCTGGCCCTTATACTCAGCCAGATATTGCGACGTGCAACTTTCGAATGATGCCAGCAATTTTTTTGCTGCGCGCTCTGATTCCATGCCCTTCTTCAGGTCTTTACGACCAAGCCGCGGCAAACCCTTTTTCTCAAGCCGCGTGAGATATTTGGTGAAACCGGAATAGCTTTTGTAAGTACCCTCTTCGAAGACAATCGCCATGGCACGGGATTGGCAAGCGCACACATCCAACGGCACATTCGACATCATCTTTTCTTCCGTGCCAAATTTCAGAATGGGCTTTTTGCCCTTCATGGTTTTGTCGCAAGCTTCAAAAGCAATACGTTCCGACTTGTTCAGTTTTTGCTTTTTTGCTGCAAGTTCGAATTCCTCACCACCGCCGCCGCATGCCGAAAGTGACAACGATACCATCATCAATCCGGCTACTTGTTTCCAACGGTTAAGCAACATGTTCCAAACTCCCAACACACTTTCGGCGCAGGTCCCACCGCGCTTGTTCAGTTGGTCTAGCAAAAACTGGTGCAAATCCCGTTTGTAACATTGTGACAATTTTACATTTTACAACGCAGTTAATTATAGGTTTCAGCCTTTGGATGAATTGTTTTGCGGCGCAACATGCTCTATAGCCGACGCCAGAATCTGACCCCCACACATGAGAGGCGCTTTTTATGTCGATTGACTCCTTCAAATCCCGCAAAACCTTGAAGGTGGGCACCAAGTCCTACGTTTATTACAGCTTGAAGGCCGCCGAAAAGAACGGTCTGAAGGGCATTGCTGCCCTGCCCTATTCCATGAAAGTGTTGCTGGAAAATCTGTTGCGCAACGAAGACAGCCGCACTGTGACCAAAAAAGACATTCAAGGTTTTGTGGCATGGCTCTCCAACAAGGGCAAAGCCGACGCGGAAGTAGGCTTCCGCCCCGCCCGCGTGTTGATGCAAGACTTCACAGGCGTTCCTGCCGTCGTGGATTTGGCCGCCATGCGTGATGGTATGAAGCTTCTCAAAGGTGATGCCCAAAAAATCAACCCGCTTGTGCCAGTTGATCTGGTCATTGACCATTCCGTTGTGGTTGACAATTTCGGCAACGCCAAAGCTTTGGCCGCCAACGTGAAGCGCGAATATGAGCAAAACCTCGAGCGCTACAAGTTTCTGAAATGGGGGCAAGGCGCATTTGAAAACTTCCGCGTTGTGCCGCCGGGCACAGGCATCTGCCATCAGGTGAACTTGGAATATTTGTCCCAAACCGTGTGGACTAAAACCGAAACCGTCACCAAGGGCAAAAAGAAATCTAAAGTCACCACCGCTTATCCCGACACATTGGTCGGCACTAACTCCCACACCACCATGGTGAATGGCTTGGGTGTGTTGGGCTGGGGCGTTGGCGGCATTGAAGCTGAAGCTGCCATGCTGGGCCAACCACAATCCATGCTGTTGCCGGAAGTCATCGGCTTCAAGCTCACAGGCAAATTGCGTGAAGGCGTTACCGCAACTGACCTTGTGTTGCTGGTCACCCAAATGCTGCGCAAAAAAGGCGTGGTCAATAAGTTCGTGGAATACTTCGGTCCGGGCCTACAGGCCCTCACCTTGGCTGACCGTGCGACCATTGCCAACATGGCGCCTGAATATGGCGCGACTTGCGGCTTCTTTCCGGTTGACGCTGTCACTTTAGACTATCTCAAATTTTCTGGCCGCAAGAATGATCGCATTGCACTGGTTGAAAAATATTGCAAAGCGCAAGGCATGTACCTGACGCCGAAGACAGCTGATCCGGTTTTCACTGATACGTTAGAATTGGACTTGGGTTCCGTTGTGCCTGCCATGGCAGGTCCCAACCGTCCTGAAAAATTCGTACCCTTGCAAGACATCAAGGCAGGCTTCCAATCTGCACTCGATGCACCAAAGGACAAGGCGGGCTTCGCCAAATCCGGCGAGCAAGCCAAGCGCGTGAAAGTGGAAGGCAAGAATTACGATCTCGGCCACGGCGATGTCGTAATTGCTGCCATCACCTCCTGCACCAACACATCAAACCCGTCCGTGCTGATTGGCGCAGGACTGCTGGCCCGCAAGGCTGCTGCACTCGGCATCACCTCCAAGCCATGGGTCAAAACGTCCTTCGCCCCCGGCTCACAAGTGGTCAGCGAGTACATGGCCAAGTCGGGTTTGCAGAAGGATTTGGACAAGATCGGCTTCAACCTCGTGGGTTATGGCTGCACCACTTGCATTGGCAATTCCGGCCCATTGGACCCTGCCATTTCAAAAGCCATCAATGACAATGGCATGGTGGCCTCAGCGGTCATTTCCGGTAATCGCAACTTTGAAGGCCGCGTTTCACCTGACGTGCAGGCCGCTTACCTTGCCTCGCCCCCACTGGTCGTTGCCTATGCCTTAGCTGGCTCCACGCAAATCGACATCACGACGGAGCCTCTCGGCCATGACAAGAAGGGCAAGCCGGTTTTTCTGAAAGATGTGTGGCCGACGAACAAAGAAATCGAAACCTTCATCCGCAAAAGCATCACGCCTAAAATGTTCAAGGCTCGATATGGCGACGTGTTCAAGGGCGACAAAAATTGGCGCGCAGTGAAGGCCAGCGCTGGTGAAACTTATGATTGGGACAACAAGAGCACCTATGTGCAAAATCCGCCTTATTTCCAAAGCATGCAAAAAACTCCAACTGCCGTAACCGACATCAAGTCGGCCCGCATTCTTGGTCTGTTTGGCGACAAAATCACCACCGACCACATTTCACCTGCTGGTTCCATCAAAGCTGCTTCGCCTGCTGGAAAATATCTGGTTGATAATGGCGTCAACCCCATCGACTTCAACCAATACGGCACACGCCGCGGCAACCATGAAGTCATGATGCGCGGCACATTCGCCAACATCCGCATCAAGAACCACATGGTCAAAGGTCCGGATGGCGCCGTGAAGGAAGGTGGACTTACCATTCACCAGCCATCGGGTGTTGAAATGCCAATCTACGATGCGTCGATGCTTTATGCCACCGAACAGACGCCACTGGTGGTGTTTGCTGGTGTTGAATATGGCAACGGTTCATCGCGTGACTGGGCGGCAAAGGGCACCAACCTGTTGGGCGTCCGTGCCGTTATCGCGCAAAGCTTTGAACGCATTCACCGTTCAAACCTTGTGGGCATGGGCATTGTGCCGTTGCAGCTCATGGAAGGTCAGAGCTGGCAATCACTTGGCCTTAAAGGTGATGAACAAATCACCATCAAGGGTCTGGCCGATGGTTTGAAGCCACGCGAAACCATGACCGTCGATGTAGTCCGCGCTGATGGCTCGAATGCTTCATTCTCAGTTCTCTGCCGCATCGATACGCTGGACGAAATTGACTACTACAAGAACGGCGGCATTTTGCACTTCGTGCTGCGCAACATCGCCAAGGCTGCCTGATCATAACTCCCTCTTCGTCGTTCGTTTTGATCGGCGGAGAGGGAACCACTTTGAGACTTGACGTGTTTTCTTTCAAAGCCGATGAATCGAACTGCCGTTTCAGAAGCTCGGAGGACAGCCATGGCACTTTACATTGATTTTTTTGTCGTACCCGTACCAACGAAGAAGGTTGATGAGTACAAGGCCCACGCCAAGCGCTGGGCAAAAATCTGGAAAAAGATGGGCGTTGTTGATTACGTCGAATGCATCGCTGACGATGTTAAGCCCGGCAAGCTCACGTCTTATCCGCAAGCCGTTTTGCTCAAGAAAAACGAAACTGTTGCCGCCGCCTATCTGGTGTTCAAATCGAAAGCCCAACGTGACAAGATTTGGAAAAAGATGATGGCCAGTCCTGAGATGGCCGGGATGGACATGGCCAAAATGCCGTTTGATGGTTCGCGCATGTTTTACGGTGGTTTCAAGCAAATCGCCTGATTTCATTGAAGTGGAATATGGCAAGCGCATCGTCGGCATGGCCGCCTATACTGACAGTTATGTTTTAGAGGGCACCAAATGGCTGTGTCTGCAGGCGCAAATCACCACCACCGCGCCTGCCCATTGGCCGTCTGATAAAACCATACTATGTTCCGACGACCATGGCATTTTAAACTGAACCTCGCTTGCGGGAGTATGTTCAATGTTAAAGCTATTTTGGATTGCGACTGTCGCCACTCTGGTAAGTGAAACGACGGAACCCGTGCCAAGTGTTTCTGACAAAGACCCTTCCTGTGCCTGCGTCGCCCAAGGCAAGCGCTGGGCGCAAGGTGAAGTGGCCTGCATTAGTGGTCGAAGCATGAAGTGCAGCATGAACCAGAATTTGGCGTCGTGGGCTAGCATTGGAGAGTCCTGCCAGGTCAGTTCACATTTGCGTGTGCAGCAGAGTTTCACTCCCATGTGATTGGCAAGTGAACGAGCCCTGCGCCATGTTTCAGAAATGGAACACATGCTCACCCGCCGCCGTGCACTCGCAACATCATTTGCAGCAGCATTTTTGCCAAGCACGACTTTTGCTTCAACATCGTCTCCCGTATTGGTCGAACTGTTCACCAGCCAAGGCTGTTCATCATGCCCGGCAGCGGATAAATTGGCAGCAGAACTGATTAGAGATCCCAACACTTTAGTGTTGTCTTTCAATGTGGATTATTGGGACTATTTGGGCTGGAAAGACACTTTGGCCAAACCTGAATATTCCCAGCGCCAATATGACTATGCAAAAACCCGCAATGATGGCTCGGTCTACACCCCGCAAATGGTTATCAACGGTGGCGCACATGTGGTTGGCAGCAATCGCCGCAACGTGACAGAGAAGATTGACGAAAGCCGCGCACAAAGCCTGTTTGCCAAGGTCAAACTCAGCATGACAGATCAAAAAATCTCAGTGGAAATTCCTGCCGCCAGTTTTAGTGGTGAAGCCACGCTTTGGCTGATGGCCGTTGAACCGAAAGTGACCCAGAAAATTGAACGTGGCGAAAACAGTGGTCGCGATATTGTTTACGTCAACGTCGTCAGAAACCTCGTTCCTGCCGCCATGTGGTCGGGGGAAGCATATAAAAATACGTGGATGCGCGATGTCGTCATGACCAAAGGAACACGCAAAGTGATCGCCGTTTTGCAGGAAGGCAAGACGGGAAAGTTACTCGGTGTCGCGCAGGCCTGATTGCCTGTGTCTCATTGCAAATTGTCGATGTCGGCTTGTACCACGCTGTAGCTGGATGAAAATCGGATGACATCGCCGGGTGCCAATACATCCCAAGTGCCATCGGTGCTGGTATCTGTGGAGTCACCAGCCGTGCCGTTATCCGTGAGTAGGATTTCCGACCACGCCACAGGATCAGATCCCAAACCACCATGTGCGTCACTGATCGACACGTTGTTGATTGCAACATTGCCAGTGTTGGTCACAGTGTAAGTATAACCAACAACGTCTCCGGCATTCACAGGACCGCTGGTATTCGCCACCTTATCGACAGTCATCGAAGGCACCAGCAGCAAATTCACAAAACTGCAGGTAATGTTGCGTCCTGCTGCCGTTGCTGCTGCATCAAGTGCCAAAGTGTTGCCTGTCAGTGTCGCGCTACCGCCCGTTCCCATGCCTGAACATGTTGCCGATTGTATCGCCCAGGGTGCACCAACCGCCAAATCTTCAGTAATCGATGTTGCTGAACTAGCAGCCGTCAAAGTTGCGGGTGTTCCGTTAACGGCAACGCCTGCCGTTGATGTTGCAAGTGTCTGGTTGGGCACGCCATTGGTTCCGGTAAAATCAAAGCTCCCGGTTCCGCCTGTTGTGGTTTTCGAAATTGTGAGCGTCGGAAGTTTGATGTTGTTGATTGTGCAAGTTGAAGTTTGCGCCAGTCCAAGCACAAGACTATTACCCGTCAGCGTCCCTGCCGTGCAATTCCAACTTTCCGCGATATATCCGGCAGGTCCTGCTTCGGTAAGCGTGTAGGTGCCGGCATTCACCGCCGCATTCGTCACCGCCGCATTCCCCGTTACACCACTTATGGTGGTTGGTCCGGTTGCCGTTAATGTGAAGGATGGAACAGTTGAGGCACCACCGCTGGTGTCTGTTACTGTTTTGACCAATGTTAATTGTGGGCCAATGTCATTGTTGTTGATCGAGCACGTAATGTTCTGCCCGAGTGCTACTGTAATGTTGCTTGCGGATTGCGAACCGCCAACGCAGGCCCAACTTCCCGCCGCATAACCGGCGACGTTGCTTTCAGATAGCGCGTATGTGCCCGCGTTTACTGCCGTGTTCGTTACAGCTCCGTCACCTGTTACGCCAGAAATCGTCACAGGGCCGGTAGCTGTAAGGGTGAAGGAACTCGTCGTCGCTGTGCCACCGTTGTCATTCGTCACAGTTTTGACAAGTGTGAGAAATGGGCCTGTGTCGTTGTTGTTTATGGTGCAGGTTGCCGTTTGCCCGGCTGTTAGCGTGAGATTGCTGCCCGATAAAGATCCTGCGTTACAACTCCAACTGCTCGCAGTGTAGCCGGCAACCACAGTTTCAGCCAACGCATAGGTTCCGCTGAGCACGGCAGCATTGGTCACTGTGCCACTGCCAGAGGTTCCCGATATTGTCGTTGGGCCTGTGGCGCTCAACGTGAAAGCGCTGATTGTTGCCGTACCACCATTATTGTTTGTCACCGTTTTCACGAGTGTAAGTCGCGGTCCCTGAACGTTGGAAAGTGCACAGGTAATCACAGCACCCGCCCGCACATTCGTGGCGAGAACTGTCACCACTTGGTTCGAGATGCTTGCCGAAAAAGATGCCGGGTTTCCCGACACGGCAAAATTCGAATCCGAACAGGTTGCCGTGGTTCCGGATAACTCCCAGCCCGACGGCCCCGTCTCCGTTAGTGTTGTCAGTGTATTAACAACGCCGAGAACTTGCGTCGGACCTACAACTGAAACACCAGCCACAGTGGTCGTAACCGAATGCGTTGTTGGGCCATAGGTGTAGGTGCTGGGTGCTGTAAAAGTTAGACCATTGTTGACACTGAAGCCAAACGTACCTGTTCCACCAATCGAGGTTTTCTGCACAGCAATGCGTGGCGATTTGGTAAAGGTCACATCATCAATGAAGATTACTTGCTGAACCGGGTCAGTTTCATTGCCGCCGACACCTGTATTTTCGACAACCCCTGCAAAATGGCGAACAGTGAAGTTCGTGATCGGCCCAGCAAAGGTTACCGTGATATTGCCGAAAGTTTGGTTGGCATTGCCTGTCGCTGCATTTAGGTTGCTAATTGCATTGGCACGGCCCGTTAAGGCGCTGTAGGAAACCCAAGTGCCATTAACAACCACGCCAGTTGGCCTTCCGTTGTCGGAATTGAATTCAAGAATATCATTCCAAAGACTGGCAAATGTTGGTCCACCATCAATGTCCACCAGCGTGAAAGAGACGTTATATACACGTTCAGAAAATCGCACGGTCGTGGTCTGATATGCGGTTTCATCGTCGATAGTTGCATCCATCGCCATTTGAATAATGCCGATAGATGAACCGTTGGAAGATCCTGCAGGCGCGATGAGCACAGAGTTGGTCGTAAATTTTCCAGGCGTTGCCGTCGCCGACGTCGTAATCGAAACGCCATTCACCGTCGTTGTACTTGATGCAGCAATTATGTCCGTGTTGGCTGCGGGGTAGTTCCAATTCAGGGTATCAGCTTGTGCCTCTCCCAATGCGCACAGGCTCAATACAACAATGAAAATTGCAAGCCGCAGCCGCTTTTCCACGGCTGTAAACATTCCTTTGATTGCAGATAACATCGAAGACCCCAATCGAATGGATCAGCTAAAACAACCTTAAATGGTTGAAAATGCCAAACACAATTGAATTAGGGGTTTAAAGTAAACAACAACTTAAAATTATATATTTGCAATCTAATGCAACTTTTGAGAGCGGTAAATCTACCGGGCGTTTCCGCTTATTCCATCAAAAAGCGCAACTCTCGTTGCAAAACAAGCTCGCCACTTCGAACGACCTCAAAGCGGCTTTTATACTCCCCCTTCGGCCACCCAACTTTGCTCCGCGCTTTGCCAGCATGTAGCGTTTGCAATGCGCGGTGCCGCTTCATGACGACACTATTCACAACCGGTGCTTCACCCGGCATTGAAAAGCTCAAACTCACCTTATCGCCCGCTTGAAGAACAATTGCCGAGACGTGGGCAACCAACGCGGGCCAAGAAGGATCAGGCTGTTGAGACGGCAGAATTCCTGCATCAATTTCAGCGGAGTCGTAAGCACGGTCAGCCCACTGCATTTGTATTACTTCACTGCCTTTGTAACGCAACGCTTGTTGCGCATCAGTCGTCCACAGGCTGCGATCCGCTGCTGCACAATCAGCCATCCCATCCGCACTAAACGGATCAATCACTTTACCATTACTCCGCACCGTTACATGGACATGTGGAAATGCGGCATTGCCGGAATATCCAATTTCACCCAAGCGCTGCCCAAGCGCAACCACGTCGCCATTTTTCACGGCAACACTGCCTTTGCGCATATGGCAATATTGCGTTTCCCAGCCGTCGCCATGATCCAGCACAACACCGTTGCCACATTCAATTTTGCGAACGGCAGCACTATCTGCTTCCGACTTCACGAGATTGTCGAGCACGCCATCGCGAACACCCTTCACCGTGCCTTGCGCTGCGGCAATAACATCAACTTTCACAGCCGTATGCTGCACGCGGATGTCGACGCCATCATGGCCATCATAGCTGGCACTACCGCAGGTGAAATCTTTTGCAGCAGTGCTGCTGTCGTGGTCGGCATATTGTTGAACCCAGCAGTTGCTGCCAATTTCGCACGCTACCGGTAACGCCAATTCCAGCGCTAAGGCCGGAGTGGCGAAGAGGTAGACCAGCAATGCTAAAACAACATTTTTCATGCCCCCGACATAGACCAAAACGACACCTATGTCAAGAGAAAACTCCTATCTGAACATAAGAAAAAAGGCGGAACGTGAATTCCGCCTGAATTCAAAACCTTATGCAGCTTGCTTGATCAAGCCACGATTGATCAGACATTCAGCAATCTGCACCGCATTCAAAGCAGCGCCTTTGCGCAAATTGTCAGACACAACCCAAAGGTTGATGCCGTTATCCAAGGTCTGGTCATCGCGAATACGGCTGATGAAAGTGGCGTAATCGCCCACACATTCAACCGGCGTCACGTAGCCACCGTCTTCACGCTTATCCACCACCATGCAGCCTGGTGCTTCGCGCAAAATATCGCGCGCTTCATCAGCCGAAAGCGGTGTTTCGAATTCAATATTCACCGATTCCGAATGGCCAACGAACACAGGCACGCGAACGCAGGTGGCGGTCAATTTAATCTTGGGGTCGAGAATCTTCTTGGTCTCAACCATCATTTTCCACTCTTCCTTCGTATCACCGGAATCCATGAACACATCGATGTGGGGAATGACGTTGAAAGCAATTTGCTTCGGGAACTTCCGCGCATCAGGCGAGTCGTTCACGAAAATGCCCTTGGTCTGAATCCAAAGCTCGTCCAGGCCTTCCTTGCCCGCACCCGAAACTGATTGATAGGTCGACACTACCACGCGCTTGATTTTCGCCACATCGTGCAAAGGCTTCAGCGCCACGACCAATTGTGCCGTCGAGCAGTTCGGGTTTGCAATAATGTTTTTGCGGGTGTTGCGCGCCATATATTCGGTGAGCACATGCGCATTCACTTCAGGCACAATCAACGGTACTTCAGGATCGTAACGCCAGAACGAAGAGTTATCGATGACGATGCAGCCCATCGCGCCAATTTTTGGCGACCACTCCTTCGAAACAGAAGAACCTGCCGACATCACGCAGAAATCGACCTTGGAGAAATCAAACTGTTCGAGATCTTTGCACTTCAGCGTTTTGTCGCCGTAGGAAACTTCCACCCCAATCGATTTGCGCGATGCGAGGGCATGCACTTCATCAGCTGGAAATTGGCGTTCAGCCAAAATATTGAGCATTTCGCGGCCCACGTTTCCGGTGGCTCCGACAACTGCAACTCTATAACCCATTGGTAACTCCTCGAGGACCCTTCACACCGCCCCCGGAAGTCTGATCTTGACCACGCTCCGGCAAAAACATCGGCCTGCCCCCCGCGGGGGATTGGCCGGGGGAGGCTTAGAATTTTTTTGTTTTAGTGGTCAAACTGGTCATTTCGACGCCGCTTCTAGCAGCTTGAGGGGGCGAGTCAATAACTTGCGAAAATGTGTTGGCAGAACCGCAAAGCCGCGCTATGTAGCGCCCGCGACCAATGCGGAGAGGTGGCAGAGTGGTCGATCGCGTCGCACTCGAAATGCGAAGTACGCGCAAGTGTACCGGGAGTTCGAATCTCCCCCTCTCCGCCATTTTTTCCTTTGCCGAATTTGCCCCAGCCTTTAGCTTCAACCGCGATTGAATTTGCAGGTGGAAGAAAATGACTCGTTTGCGCGGCGCACTTATTGGGTGCGGATTTTTTGCAGTCAACCATTTGCACGGTTGGCGGGATGCGCAAGGTGCCGATATTATCGCCATCTGCGACCAAAACGCAAAACGCCTCAACGAAGTTGGTGAGCAATTCGGCATTTTGAACCGCTATTCCAATGCCGCCGAAATGTTGCATCAGGAAAAACCAGATTTCGTCGATGTTGCCACAACAGCTCCCAGCCATCGTGCGTTGGTGGAATTAGCGGCTGGTCTTGGTATTCCGGTAATTTGTCAAAAACCTTTTGCCCCGACGTTGGAAGACGCAAAAGCCATGGTGGCGGTTTGTGATGCGGCAAACGTGCCGTTGATGGTGCATGAAAATTTCCGTTGGCAAACACCCATTCAAGCCGTGAAGAAAATATTGCTTAAGAAAACAATTGGTGATGTGTTTTGGGGGCGCGTTTCTTTTCGTTCTGCCTATGACGTTTTTTCGGGCCAGCCCTATTTGGCTGAAGGCCAACGCTTCATTGTCGAAGATCTCGGCATTCACGCCCTCGATATTGCGCGCTTTCTTTTTGGCGACGCGTTAAACGTCAGTGCACGGATCAATCGTGTCAACCCCAATATCAAGGGGGAAGATGTTGCAACCATGCTGCTGGATCATGGCGAAGGTGTAACATCCGTTGTGGATTGTTCCTATGCCACACAACTGCAAAAAGAATTATTCCCGCAAACACTTTTAGAAATTGACGGCAGCAAGGGTTCCTTACGATTGGGCGCTGACTATCAACTCACCATCACCGCCAATGGCACCACAACGCATCAGGATGTATCACCAAAACTTCTGCCTTGGGCATCTAGGCCGTGGCACAACATTCAGGAAAGCGTAGCCCTCATCCAGCAGCATTGGGTGGACTGTCTGAATAACAAATCGGAACCACAAACGTCCGGGCGCGACAATCTCAAAACTTTTGCACTGGTGGAAGCGGTTTATTTGTCGGCTGCAACAGGCAAGACTGTTTCATTGCAAAGTTTGTTGTCATGAGCACCTTCGTCCAACTCACCTACCTCATTGAAACACCCGGCAGCCCCGAAAAGCTAGCCGCGAAAATTGCCAGTGATCAATCGACCGGAACCTTTGTGCCACTCGCTGGCGAAACTGAGGAACTAAAAAATCGGGTGGCGGCGCGGGTGGTTGCCATCCGCCCCCTGCCCCCGGCTTCCATTCCATCATTCCCCACAACAGAGAGTGGCCCATTCAACCGCGCGGAAGCTGATATTGCATTTCCATTTGACGCAATCGGTACTGATCTCGCGGCGCTGATGACGATTGCCATTGGCGGCGTTTATTCGATCAAGGGCATGACTGGCATTCGCGTTGTTGACATGAAATTGCCGGATGCTTTTGGCAAGGCGTGGCCCGGCCCACAATTTGGCATCGTCGGTTCGCGCGCACTCACCAGCGTTCATGGTCGCCCCATCATTGGCACCATCATCAAGCCTGCCTTGGGTTTGCGCCCTTATGAAACCGCAGCACTCGTCAGTGATGTTTTGAATGCCGATGTTGACTTCATCAAGGACGATGAAAAGCTGATGTCACCTTCGTACTCCCCATTGGAAGAACGGGTGAAGGCCATCATGCCACTGGTTTTGGAACGCGAGCAAAAGACCGGCAAAAAAGTTATGTATGCATGGGGCATTTCTGCGACCGACCCTGACGAGATGATGCGCAACCACGATCTCGTCGTGAAGCACGGAGGAAATTGCGCCGTCATCAATATCAATTCGATTGGTTTTGGGGCCATGGCCTTTTTGCGCAAACGCTCGCAATTGGTGCTGCATGCGCATCGCAACGGTTGGGATATCCTGACGCGGCATCCCAATCTCGGCATGGATTTCAAAGTTTGGCAACAGTTTTGGCGTTTGCTGGGTGTTGATCAATTTCAGATCAACGGCATTCGAGTCAAATATTGGGAGCCTGACGAAAGTTTCGTGGCATCGTTCAAATCTATCTCAACGCCACTCTTCAACGCAAATGACTGCCCGTTGCCCGTTGCAGGGTCTGGCCAATGGGGCGGGCAAGCGCCGGAAACCTACGCACGCACCGGGCAGAACATTGACCTCATGTATCTCTGCGGCGGTGGCATTGTTTCACATCCCAGTGGTGCGGGTGCAGGCGTGCGCGCCGTGAAGCAGGCATGGGAGGCTGCGGTGCAAGGTGTGGCACTGGAGGACTATGCCAAGCACCACCCTGAATTGGCGCAGTCCATCGCAATGTTTTCCGATGGCAAAGGCGCATGAAAAAGCTGCTTAGTTTTTACGGCGATGATTTTACCGGTTCAACCGATGTGATGGAAGCATTGGCCACCCACGGTGTTGAAACTGTTTTGTTCACCCGCATTCCAACACCGCAAGAACTCGCGCCCTTTGCCAACTGTCTTGCCATTGGTGTGGCGGGCACCAGCCGCAGCCAAAAACCTGAATGGATGGATGAGCATTTGCCGCGTTATTTTTTGTGGCTCAAAGCATTGGATGCGCAGTTCTGCCACTACAAGGTTTGCTCAACATTCGACTCCAGCCCAACAATTGGCAACATTGGACGAGCCGCGGAAATTGGTGTGCGCATTTTTGCACAAAACACCGTTCCGCTGGTGGTGGGTGCGCCGCAGTTGAAACGCTTCACTTTTGCGGCACATTTATTTGCAGGCTATCAAGGTGAGACATTCCGCATTGACCGCCACCCCGTGATGTCCAGACATCCCGTAACGCCCATGCGCGAAAGCGATTTGCGTTTGCACATTGCGCAACAAACACATTTGCAAACTTCATTGTTCAACGCTGAATGGCCGGAAGACGGACTTGTGTTGATTGATGTGCACAATGCTGAAACGCAATTACGAGCAGGTGAAGCGTTGTTGGAGGCGCCTGCGCAAGCCTTGCCGTTCATTGTCGGTTCTTCAGGTGTGGAATATGCGTTGATGAAAGCACTTTCGCACCACAAGCTGATTGCGGGTCAAGCAGATTTTGCGCCGCTTGAAAAGGTGCGGCAGTGCATTGTGATATCAGGCAGTGTCTCTCCCACTACCGAGCGGCAAATTCGCTATGCCACGCAACGCGGTTTCACGGCTGTTGATGTTTCGCCCCTTGCACTTGCGCAAAATTCAGCGCCCGAAATTCAAATGGCGATTGAACGCTGTTTGATAATTCTATCGCAGGGGCAAAGCCCGCTGGTGCATACGGCTCTCGGGCCGGGCAGCGATGTAGGCGTATCGTTTGGTGAAATTCCAAACGCGCGCCAACGCATCGGCGAGGGTTTGGGGCTGATTTTGAAATCGCTGCTTGAGCGTACTCAATTGAAACGCGCCATCATTGCGGGCGGGGATTCTTCCAGCCATGCGCTTGGCCAGCTTGATGTCTATGCCTTGCAAACACGCTACCCATTAACTTCAACCCCTGGCTCGCCGCTTTGCACGGCGACGTCCAATAACCCGCATTTCGATGGTTTGGAAATTGCTATGAAAGGCGGACAAGTGGGTTCGGAAGCTTATTTCGTGCAATTGCGCGATGGGCTGCAAGAATAGGAAATTAAGTCGCCGTTCCAAAGCGCAAGCGGCATACTCTCAAAGTTTCAGCCATGGGGCGTCTCCACCATTTTTCTTCCGAAAAAATTTCTACCTCCACACTGCCCTTGTAGCCCGCGTCTTCGATTTGCCCGCGAATGCCTTGAATGTCGATAATGCCATCCCCCATCATGCCGCGATCGTTCAACACATCGTTGGTGGGCACCAGCCAGTCACAAACGTGAAAAGCGAAAATGCGATTTTCACTTCCGGCCCGAACGATGCCTTGGGTCAAATTGGGGTCCCACCACACATGGTAACAATCAATCGCAACACCAATCCACGGGTCGAGTGGCATGGTCTCAATTTTTTCACACATGTCCAAAGCTTCGGACAAGGTGGTGAGCACGCTGCGTTCAGCGGCATAGGCCGGGTGGAGCGGCTCTAGAGCGATGCGCACGCCAACGGACTTTCCATATTCCAGCAGCTCGGCACTGCCTTCCAGCACCTGTTGGCGTGCGGCAGACATGTTGCGTGAACCGGCAGGTAAGCCACCCACCACCATGACAAAACACGGCGCATCCAAAGTAGCAGCGTCGTCCAGGGCGCGCTTATTCGCTTCAATATTTGCACGAAACCCTGCCACATCCACGGCGGGGATATAGGTGCTGCGGCAATAGCCTGAAAGTTTCAAACCAGCATCACTGATCTTCCGCGCAATGGCAGCAACATTGTTGCCTTCCACTTCATGCCGCCAAGGTGCTATTTTTCCAAAGCCTGCCCGTGCAACGGCATCAACCACATCGCCAATGGGAGCTTGAAAACCAAGTGTTGCCGTGTTGATGGAACATTGATCAAGATGTTTGGTAAGGTCGCGCATTTCAGCAACCATAGACCCGAAGCAGCTGGCCCATGCGCTTGATCGCGTTTTCAGGATTGTTCAACAATCTCGCTTGGTCAGCCAATTTGAATATCTCCACAAAATACGGCAGTGGCCGCATGGCTTGGGCGCCGTTGATCATAGTGAAATGATCCTGATGTCCATTGAGCCAGGCGAGAAACACGATTCCTGTTTTGTAGTATTGCGTAGGTGACCGGAATATCAAACGCGATAGCGGCACAGTAGGTGCCATCAGCGCGTGGTAGGCAGCAAGGTCGCCACTGCTGAGTGCGGTCAACGCCTGCGATGCAACCGGTGCTATTGCAGCAAAAATTCCAAGCAGTGCGTGGGAGTAACCAAGCGCATCCCCCGCAATGAGATCAGGATAGTTGAAATCATCACCGGTATACATCTTGACGTTTGCAGGCAACCTGCGGCGCAGCGCAATTTCTTTGTCAGCATCCAACAATGAAATTTTAATGCCATCAACCTTTGATGCATTGGCGGTTATGACGTTGAGAGCCGTTTCCATGGCCTGTGGAAAATCAGCATGCCCCCAATAACCTTTGAGAGCGGGGTCAAACATTTCACCCAGCCAATGCAGGATGACAGGATGATCAGCTTCCTGTAGCACCCGGCTATAGACTTTTACATAGTCATCGGGTGTCCGCGCCACTTTGACCAAGGCGCGACTGGCCATCATGATAATGCGGCCACCACGTTTTTGAATTGCGTGCAGTTGCTCCAGATAAGCGGCAACAACATCATCAAGATTTTTAGCATCATCCACAGCCAATTGATCCGTTCCGCAACCCGATGCGATGAGTGAAGCGCGGGGGCCTGCGTGGGCTAGAGATTTCTCGATCAGTTGCAACGCCCTTGGCCAATCCAGCCCCATGCCGCGCTGGGATGTATCCATGGCTTCCGCAATGCCAAATCCTTGGTCCAACAAGTGGCTGCGAAACGCCAGGGTTTTATCCCAATCGATAGAAGCCCCTTCGGAAGGGTTCTGATTGCTATGGGCATTGGCCACTACATGTGCAGCTGCGTAAACCACGCGACTGAAAGGACCCGAAGGTGTGGACGGTAAAACTGGCGTGCCTTGCAGAACATAGCTCTGCATGCTGCCTGATTCATCTGGCAAATCAATTTTCATTTTCTTTGCCCTCTATTTTCCTAAGGGTTTCCGGGGTGCAAACCAAACGCAAAATCGTTTTCGTATTGAAGTCCAGTCGTGCGGCAAGTGCATCCTTGCTCATCAGGTTACGTTCGAACACAATAGAGCCTGTGTGATGGTTGGTGAGGTAGTAATATCCAACGGCCGCCACCGTAATGTTGAATTGTACAGGATCCAAATCTTTGCGGAATGCGCCGCTCATTGCACCACGCTGCAATAGATCCCGCATGCGCCCGACAAAACTGCGGCTCATGTCAGTTGTGGTTTTGGAATTCTTCAGGTGTTTTGCCTTGTGCAGGTTTTCACTATTTACCAAGGTAATAAATTCGGGATTGTCAATGAAATATTGCCAGACGAAGGCCACCAACTTCCGGATTGCGGCAACGGGTTCTTCCTTCTCCAGTTCCAATTCGGCCTCGGCTTTTCGGAAATCCCCATAGGCCTGCTCCAGCGTGATGCGGAACAATTGCTCCTTGTTGCCGAAGTAGTGGTACATCATGCGCTTATTGGATTTGGCCATAGCTGCAATGGCATCCACGCGAGCACCACCAAGCCCCTTCTTCGCGAATTCCTTTTTGGAAGCAGCGAGAATGCGGGCCTTTGTCGCTTCAGGATCACGGACTTGCGGCTTCGGTGTTTTTCCCACAATTCATCTCTTGAAATAACTATCTGGTTATTTGTATGATGCAGCACGTAACTTTGCAAGTAGGCTGATTGCGAAAATGGCTTCTGGGTATGACTATGTGATTGTGGGTGGGGGTTCGGCTGGTTGCGCACTTGCGGCACGCTTGTCGGAAGATGATACCGCTCGCGTACTACTGCTGGAAGCTGGCCCACGAGACACCAATCCCTATATCCACATGCCTGTTGGGTTTTTCAAGATGACGGCGGGGCCTTTGATTTGGGGCTACAAAACTGCCCCCTTACGCCATGCCAACAACCGCGTTGCGGTATACCCGCAGGCCCGGGTTCTGGGTGGAGGCAGCTCCATCAATGCAGAAATTTATACGCGCGGAACGCCTGAAGACTTTGATGGTTGGATGAAAGACCACGGCTGCACAGGCTGGGGGTGGAATGACCTCAAGCCCTATTTCATAAAATCTGAAGGTAATACGCGGCTTGGTGGACCAGAACACGGGGTGGATGGACCCTTGGGTGTGAGTGACTTGCAAACGCCATCCCGGATTTCGCAAGCCTATGTTCAAGGCTGCATGGACATTGGCATGCCCTTCAATGCGGATTTCAATTCTGGCAAGCAGGCAGGCGCAGGTCTCTATCAAACTACTACATTGAATGGTCGGCGGTGCAGTGCTGCCGTTGGCTATTTGCGCCCTGCCCTTAAGCGCAAAAACTTGGAATTGCGAACGGGCATTTCAGTCAACCGCATTGTGCTGCACAAAGGGCGCGCCACGGGCGTGGAGATTGTTACGGATGGCCGCACAGAGGTTGTCACTGCTGAAAAGGAAGTGATCATAACGTCAGGGGCCATTGGCTCACCAAAACTTTTGATGCTGTCTGGCATTGGTCCTGCCCCGCACTTGAAAGCCGTCGGCGTTGAAGCAAAACATGCGCTGCCGGGTGTCGGCCAAAATTTTCACGATCACTTTTCAACGGATGTGACGTGGGTGCTGAATGGCCCGCACTCCTATGACAAGTATAAGAAACTGCATTGGCAGGCTCTCGCTGGGCTGCAATATCTACTGTTCCGCAATGGGCCGGTGGCGTCCAACATTGTGGAGGCTGGCGCCTTTTGGTGGGGTGACAAAACCGAGACAACACCAGATCTACAGTTTCACTTTTTGGCGGGTGCAGGTGTTGAAGAAGGTGTTGGCAGCGTTCCCGGTGGGAATGGTGCGACGTGTAATTCTTACCACGTCAGGCCGCGTTCGCGCGGCAGTGTTACTTTACAAAGCAGCAACCCCGCCGACGCTCCCATCATCGACCCCAATTCCTTTGCCGAGCCCTATGATCTTGAACGCCATATTGAAGGCATAAAAGTAACGCAGGAAGTGGGTCGCAGCCGTTCCATGCGTAAATTTGTTCTGGCAGAACATTTTCCCGGACCGCCGTGCAAAACCAAGCAAGACTATATCGACGTGGCCCGCAATAATGCGCGTTCATCTTATCATCCCGTTGGCACGTGCAAAATGGGCGTTGACGACATGGCGGTGGTTGATCCGCAATTGCGGCGTGCGCGGCATTGACGGTTTGCGCGTGTGCGACAGCTCTACCATGCCATCACTTGATTTCAGCCAACACAAATGCCACAACAATTGCGATTGCAGAAAAGGCCGCCGACATGATCCGCGGCAACAGGTGACGAATGACGAAGAAAATTTCAGCTGCCGATGCGGTTTCACATATTCATGATGGAATGATTGTTGCCGTCAATTCATCCTCCGGCTTGTGTTGCCCCGACGCCGTTATGAAGGCTTTGGGCGAACGGTTTGAACGCGAGAACAGCCCGCGCAATATTACAACCCTGCACCCTATTGCCGCTGGCGACATGTTTGGCGTGAAGGGTGTAGAGCACATTGCAAAGCCGGGTTTGTTGGGGCGCATCATTGGTGGGTCTTACCCTTCTGGCCCCTCATCATCGGAGCCGCCGAAAATTTGGCAGATGTTGGGTGCCGATGAAATTCCAGCTTACAACGTACCATCGGGCATCATGTTTGACATGATGCGGGAAGCCGCTGCAAAGCGCCCCGGTGTGATAACAAAAGTTGGGCTTGATACATTTGTGGATCCTGACCACGACGGCTGCGCCATGAATGCAAAGGCCAAGGCAGCACCCATCGTCAAAAAAATTCAATTTGAAAATGAGGATTGGCTATACTTTCCATCCATCGTGCCGAATGTTGCCATCATACGTGGCAGTGTTGCCGATGAACGGGGTAACATTTCGTTTGAGCAAGAGGGCGCATATCTTGGAGCCATGGAACTGGCCCTGGCTGCGCACAACAATGGTGGAATTGTCATTGCGCAGGTTAGGCATGTTGTTGCCAATGGCAGCTTAAAGCCGCACCACGTTCGCGTGCCGGGCATTTTGGTAGATTACATCGTGGAAGCGCCGGACCAGTGGCAGACAACCGCAACACCCTACGACCCCGCAATTTCAGGTGAAATAAGCAAACCGATTTCTAGTTTTGCGTTGATGGAATTTGGCACGGGCAAAGCCATTGCACGGCGCGTGGCACAGGAACTGAAAAAGGGTTGGGCCGTCAATCTGGGCTTTGGTGTGTCAGCCAATGTTCCCCGCATTTTGATTGAAGAAGGTTTGCATGGCCAAGCCACTTGGGTGATCGAGCAAGGTGCCGTGGGCGGTGTGCCGCTGCTGGAATTTCAGTTTGGCTGTTCAGCAAATGCAGAAGCCTTTGTGCCTTCGGCCTATCAGTTTACCTATTTTCAGGCGGCAGGTTTTGATTGTTCCTTGCTTTCCTTCCTGCAGATTGATGAGCGCGGTTCTGTCAATGTTTCAAAGCTTGCAGCACGCCCCCACGTTACCGCAGGTGCTGGTGGGTTTGTGGACATCACGACGCGGGCCAAGAAAATTGTCTATTCCGGATTTTTCAATGCGGGTGCCAAGTTGGACATTGTAGACGGCAAATTGCGTATTGAAAAAGAAGGCAAAGTGAAAAAGCTGGTAAAGGCCGTTGACCAGATTTCATTTTCAGGTCCGCGTGGCGTGATGCAAGGGCAAGACGTGACTTACGTGACGGAACGATGCGTGATGAAATTGACTCCTGACGGAATTGTGCTCACCGAAATTGCGCCGGGTGTGGAATTGCAATCGAACATTCTCGATCAGTCAGAATTTACACTTATTGTGTCACCGACATTGAAATTGATGGAGGCTGGCTTGTTTGATCCAGCTGTGATGGGGTTGAAACTTCATGACTGAGATTTTGAAAACGGGTGATGAACGCATTACGCTTTCAGTCAAAGGCCACATTGCCCATCTCACAATCAACCGCCCCGAGAAGCTTAACGCGCTGGACTTTGACATGGTGCTGGCGCTGGAGAGGGCGGCGCACTTGATTGATCTTCACAAGTCTGTGCGTGCTGTTATTTTGACAGGTGCAGGTGAAAAATCATTCTGCGCCGGAGGTGACATTGAAGCATGGTCGCTACATTCGCCCAATGATTTTGGCATGCAATGGGTGCGCCACGGCCACCGCGCATTTGATGCACTTGCGCGCATTCGCCAACCACTTGTGGCGGTTTTGAACGGCCATTGTTTAGGTGGTGGTTTGGAAATGGCAGTGACGGCGGATATTCGTATTGCGGAAGAGCAGGTGAAAATCGGACTACCGGAAACAGGCATTGGCATTATTCCCGGTTGGTCTGGCACGCAGAGGGCGGTGCGGCGCTTTGGTTCGCAAATTGTGCGGCGTATGGCTTTAACGGGCGAAATTTTTAACGCGGCTGATGCATTGCAACACGGGCTGGTGGACAAGGTTGTTGCGAAAGGTGCAGGTGCCAATGCGGCTCAAGAATTGCTCAACCAGATTTGTGCACGCAGTCCAATGGCCAATACTCTGGCAAAAATGATGATCAATGTTGCGGAAGGTGAAGAACGTGAAGCCGCAATTGAAGCCATAGCAGGGGAAATTGCAGCTGGCAGCGACGATTTGAAAACAGGCATTGCGGCATTCCGCGAAAAACGAAAGCCCGTGTTTTAACATGGCGTGGGATGACCACACGGCCAAGGCCTTGCTGTTGAAAATGTTTCAGGCTGCTGTGGCAAGTGCTGACCCGTTTCGCGTTATTTCAGCTCATCTGCCTGAAAAGCCCAAAGGCCGCTGCATTGTCGTGGGCGCTGGAAAGGCATCGGCGGCGATGGCCGCTGCGTTGGAAGCTGCTTGGCCGGATGTGGAGATGCAGGGCGTTGTAGTTACACGGTATGGCCATGCCGTTCCGACACACGGGATCAAGATTATCGAAGCGGCGCATCCAGTACCGGATGAAAATAGCATTCAGGCGGCTGAACTAATTTTGAATGCTGTGCGTGATTTGACAGCTGATGATCTGGTTATCGCGTTGATTTCTGGTGGTGGGTCTGCCTTGTTGGTGGCGCCGGCGGGTGAGATGAGTTTGGCCGACAAGCAGGAGGTCAACCGGTTGCTGCTGCATTCAGGTGCAACCATCCACGAGATGAACGCAGTTCGTCGGCGATTGTCGCGCATCAAGGGCGGGCGGCTTGCCGAAGTTGCCGCACCTGCGCGCGTGGTGACACTGGTGATTTCCGATGTGCCGGGAGATGATCCAGCAATTATTGCATCGGGGCCGACAGTGCCAGAACCAGTTTCAATGGCAGAAGTGAATGCAATTATTTCTCGCTATGAATTGCAGCTGCCTCAGACGGCGAAAGTGGTTTTGGCAAACGCCGAGAAAAGTCAAAAGACTTCGCCGTTTGTTTCTGAAGTTCGCATGATCGCCTCACCCATGATGGCTTTGCAAGCGGCGGCACAGGTTGCCCTGGCACATGGTGTGGCACCTCTCATTTTGGGTGATGCGTTGGAAGGTGAGGCGCGGGAGGTGGGCAAGGTGATGGCTGGCATTGCTCTCTCAGCCAAACTGCACGGACTGCCGGTAAAAGGACCCGCCGTGATATTGTCAGGTGGCGAAACGACGGTTTCTATAAGTAATGGCCAAGCAGGCCGAGGTGGCCGCAACAGTGAATTTTTGTTGGCCCTCGCGATTGGTTTGCAAGGTGCTTCTGGCATATGGGCCTTGGCGGCGGATACGGACGGCATTGATGGCACTGAAGATGCGGCTGGCGCGTTCATTACGCCCCACACTTTGGTGAAGGCACGCGCGGCACATTGCGATGCGCGGACATTTCTAAAGGCCCATGACAGCTACAGTTTTTTCGATGCCATCGGCGACATGATCAAAACCGGCCCGACACTGACCAACGTCAATGATTTTCGGGCCGTGCTTATTGATGAAAACCGCTAAACGCGGCGCTCCACCATCATCGCCTTGATTTCGGCAATTGCCTTCGCAGGGCTCAGACCCTTGGGGCAGGCTTTTGCACAGTTCATGATGGTGTGGCAGCGATAGAGCCGGAAAGGATCTTCGAGGTTGTCGAGGCGATCACCCGTTGCTTCATCGCGCGAGTCGATGAGCCAACGATAAGCTTGTAGCAAAACAGCGGGGCCCAAATAACGGTCGCCGTTCCACCAATAGGAGGGGCAGGACGTGGAGCAGCAGGCGCACAAAATGCACTCATACAAACCGTCCAGCTTGCTGCGGTCTTCCTTGGATTGCTTCCACTCGGTCTGCGGGGTTGGCGTGTCGGTTTTCAACCAAGGTTCGATGGAGCGATGCTGGGCGTAAAAATTGGTGAGGTCCGGCACCAGGTCTTTCACCACTGGCAAATGCGGCAACGGATAAATTTTCACTTCGCCCTTCACATCGTCGCAAGACTTTAAGCAAGCAAGCGTGTTGGTGCCGTCAATGTTCATGGCGCAGGAACCACAAATGCCTTCACGGCAAGAGCGACGGAACGTCAGTGTGGGGTCTTGTTCATTCTTGATCTTGATCAGCGCGTCTAGAACCATGGGGCCGCATTCGTCCATGTTAACATGGTACGTATCGGTCTGCGGGTTCTTTCCGTCGTCCTGGTTCCAACGATAGATTTTGAACGAGCGCAAGTTGCTACCTTGCGGCATGGGCCAAGTTTTGCCTTGGTTGATTTTGGAATTTTGCGGGAGTGTGAAAGTGGCCATGATTTATGTGATATCCGAAGAGCCGATAGGAAGTTTTGAAACACGTACTTTTTTTGATGTAATAGTGACGACCGCACCCTGCTCAAGTTCATGCCTAGCGACAGACAAGGCGCGCGCCACCGAATGACCCAGTGCGGAAGGCAGTTGATCCGAAGCACGAAGCTGAATAACGCTCGGTTTACTTGTACCTCGAATTGCATGCAGATCGGCAAAATCGAGATCAGCTGTTAATACAATTGCATTTTCCTCGACACAGTGAGCTATAATCACATCATCATCGTCAGTACCAGAACCAATAGTGCTCCAATGTTGACAGGAAAATCCTCGCCCTTGCAGATATTCCACCCAACGGATTGAAAGATTCATGTCGACTACAATTTTCAATTTGCGCCAGCCAAATCGATCTCGCGGTCTGAAGCAATGGCACCCGCATAGCGAATGGCCTCGAGAATATCTTCGCGCTCCAAATAGGGATAATGGGTCAACATTTCTTCAATCGTTGTACCTGAACCAATTTGGCCTGCGATCATGCCAACGGTTACACGCATTCCGCGAATACAAGGCTTGCCTGCCATGACTTTTGGATTTCTGGTAATTCGTGGGAACTCGTTCATGATTGCTCTCCGTGCAACTAGTACACCCGCGCCTTGGGTTTAATATAGTCGATGTCTTTGCTCATTGTGTAGGTGTGGACCGGGCGGTTGCCGAGGGTTACTTTTTTCTTGGCGCCATCGGTCCAGGCCAGCGAATGCTTCATCCAGTTCTTGTCGTCGCGGTTGGGGTAGTCCTCGCGGGCATGGGCACCGCGGCTTTCCTTGCGGGCGGCAGCAGAGTCTACTGTTACGGCGGCTTGGATGATGAGGTTGTCGAATTCCAAAGTTTCAATGAGGTCACTGTTCCACACCAGTGAACGGTCGGTCACGGCGATGTCTTCGACACCCTTCCAGATTTGGTTGATCTTCTTTGAACCTGCTTCAAGCGTTTCGCCGGTGCGGAATACGGCGGCATCGTCTTGCATAGCTCGCTGCATTTGGGCGCGCAGTTTGGCTGTTGGTGTGCCGCCGGATGCATTGCGGAAGCCATCCATGCGGGTGATAGCTGCTTCACCAGCATCAGCGGCGAGATCAGCGTGGGTGCCGCCGTCTTTCAGGAGTTCAACGCAGCGGAGGGCAGCGGCGCGACCGAAGACGACGAGATCGATCAATGAGTTTGAACCCAAGCGATTTGCGCCGTGCACGGAGACACAAGCGGCTTCGCCTACGGCCATTAGTCCGTGTACGGTCTTTTCAGGGTTCTTCTTGTCGCCCGCCAAAACTTCACCGTGATAATTGGTGGGGATGCCGCCCATGTTGTAGTGAACAGTGGGCAAAATCGGAATTGGTTCCTTGGTCACATCGACATTTGCAAAAATTTTCGCCAACTCCGAGATGCCCGGCAAGCGTTCGTGCAGCACTTTTGGATCAAGGTGTTCGAGGTGCAAATGAATGTGATCTTTATCTTTGCCCACACCCCTGCCCTCGCGGATTTCCAATGTCATCGAACGTGACACAACATCGCGTGAGGCCAAGTCTTTGGCCGATGGCGCGTAGCGTTCCATGAAACGTTCGCCTTCGGAATTTGTGATGTAGCCGCCTTCACCGCGAGCACCTTCGGTGATCAAGCAGCCTGCGCCATAAATGCCGGTGGGGTGGAATTGCACGAATTCCATGTCCTGACAGGGAAGCCCAGCACGCAGTACCATGGCATTGCCGTCACCCGTGCAGGTATGCGCAGACGTGGCGGAAAAATAGGCGCGGCCATAACCACCAGTGGCGAGAATGGTTTGATGTGCGCGGAAACGGTGTATGGTGCCGTCTTCCATGTTGAGCGCCATGAGGCCGCGGCAGGCACCATTTTCCATGATCAGATCAAGTGCAAAATACTCGATGAAAAACGCTGTGTCGTAGCGAAGCGATTGACCATAGAGGGTGTGCAACATTGCATGGCCTGTGCGGTCAGCGGCAGCGCAAGTGCGTTGCACGGGCGGACCATCGCCCATGTTCATCATGTGGCCGCCAAAGGGGCGCTGGTAAATCTTGCCTTCTTCCGTACGCGAGAATGGCATGCCAAAATGTTCAAGTTCATAAACCGCTGTTGGCGCATTGCGCACGAGATATTCAATGGCGTCTTGGTCGCCCAGCCAATCTGCACCTTTCACGGTATCATACATGTGCCAGCGCCAATCATCAGCGCCCATGTTGGCGAGTGAAGCTGCAATGCCGCCTTGCGCCGCCACAGTGTGGGAGCGGGTTGGGAAGACTTTTGATATGCAGGCGGTTTTCAAACCGGCTTGAGACGCACCCAATGCGGCGCGAAGGCCAGAACCGCCAGCGCCAACGACGACGACATCAAAGGTGTGGTCTGTCACAGGGTAAGCGCGGCCACCGATTGTGAATGTGTTCGGGGCTTTTGATTTGGTTTCAACGGCCATCAGATTGCGAAGCTCATTTTGAGAATTGAAAAAGCGGCAATAGCGAACATGACCACCACAAATGCTGAGTTGAGGACCAGCGCCAAGAATTTTCTGGAATGGCTGTGCACGTAGTCTTCGATGACGACTTGCAGGCCAAGGCGCATGTGCCAGAACACGGAAGCCAATGTTAGCAACAATAAAACCGCGATCATGGGGTTCTTGATGCTTGCAACAACGGCTGTCCGATCAGCCCCTAAATGTGCCACCACGAACCAGACAAAAAATATCAGCAACGGCAGATTGGCCAAGGCGGTGAGTCGCTGGTGCCAGAAATGTTCCGTGCCGGACTTCGCAGAACCCAAACCTCGCACTTTCTTGAGTGGTGTTTTCATGGTCATGATTTCACTCCATAGGCGACGACCCACAGGAGAATGGTGAGGAAGACGGATCCCGCAAGATTTAGCTTCGCCATCCATTCCACGGTTTTGAGCTCAAACCCTTTGCCAATATCCCAAATAAAATGGCGGATGCCGCCAATGGCGTGATGAATCAATGCCCAGGTAAAGCCAAACAACACCAAGCGCCCGATTGCATGATTGAAGAACGCCTGGACAAAATTGAAATAGCCATCCGAATGGGCGGCGGCCGTCAACCACCATACAAACAGCGTTGTGCCAAAAAACAATGCAACGCCTGTGATGCGATGGGTAATTGACATCATCATGCTCAGCATGGGTTTATAGATTTGCAAGTGTGGGGAAAGAGGCCGGGACACCGGTCTTGAATCAGCCATTTTTTACTGCCTCATGAAAGTTGCGACTTCATAGCTGGTGCAGCGCAACATAGCAATTAGCGCGAAAGTCGATAAGACACGTGTTCATGTCCACTTCTACGACAAGAACAGTAATCTCGCGTCTGACACTATTTGTCGCAATATGCTTGTTGGCGGCCTATCCGGCGTCGCGATTTGGGGTTTTTGACTGGCCCCGCGCCTATGACCCACTTGCCCTGCCCGACTTATCGCAGCCACCGCATTTTTTGACGTCATGGCAATTAAAGCTTTTGGATGCGGAGGTATCAAACTGTGTTTTGGCTCTACGTCAAGCAGGACTGACAGCGGCGCTAAAGCCCACCCAAAACGTGGGGAGCCCGTGTGAAATATCCGAAGCTGTAACAGTAGATCGACTTTCCCACGCACGTATCAAGCCGGAAGTAATGCGATGTGCGGTGGCGGCAAGGCTATATTTGTGGGAAAAACATTATGTGCAGCCCTTGGCCAAGCGTTATTTCGGGCAACAGGTTTCAAGTGTGTTGCACTATGGTTCTTATAACTGCCGCACTATTCGCGGTGGACAGGGCATGAGTGAGCACGCGACTGCAAATGCCTTCGACATCTCAGGATTTAAACTTGAAGATAGTCGCATTATTTCATTGCGCAAGGATTGGACCGGCACAGGCCCAGAGGCGAAGTTCCTGCGCGATGTGCACAGTGGTTTGTGTGACTGGTTTAACGCAACCTTGAGTCCCGATTACAACGATGCCCATGCCGACCATTTTCACGTCGACTTGGGGTGGTGGCAAACCTGTCGTTGATTAGAGAACGATGACTTTCGTGCCGCTGCGCGTCATGTTGTAAAGATCGATGACTTCATGGTTGAGCATGCGAATGCAGCCTGAAGAAGCAGCCGAACCGATGGAACCTGGCGCATTGGTGCCGTGAATGCGGAAACCTGTATCGCCCCTGCCCTTGAATAGATAAAGCGCGCGTACGCCCAATGGATTTTCAGGAATGCCCCCCGGCATGCCGCCCGCCCATTTCGAATACTTCGGCGTACGTTCGATCATTTCTGGTGGGGGTGTCCAGCGTGGGTTCACGGCTTTGTGACCAACGCGGGCTGTACCCGACCAGGAGAACCCTTCTTTACCAACAGCAACCAAATAGCGTTTCGCCTTGCCGCCGCCCATGACGCGGTAAAGCGCGCGTTCACCCGTGCGTACGATGATTGTGCCTGCTTTTTCATTTGATGCGAAGTCAACAATTCGGGCACCAGCGTAGGAGGCGCGGCGGCTGCGCGGTACTTTTTTGGTGGTGCGTGCAGCAACTTTGCGGGCGACGGTTTTGCGCTTGCGGCGCACGGCGGCCAGCTTGCGGCGGCGGGGCGCGCGAAGGAACGTAAAATCCAGAACGGTTTCGGCTTCTGCGGTTGGTACTGCAACCAAAACTGTTGAAGCCAAGGCACCAAATAGCCCTGCAAGAAGTCCGCGACGATTCATTCCAAGCACCCCAAAAGTAAGTCGCGCTGTGACTAGCGAATTACAGAACAAATTGCAAAGGGGGGGCGTTTCAAGGACAATTCACGTGTTGGTGAACTAAAGCACAATAACTTTGGAGCCGATTTGGACAGAATCGTATAGAATTTCAACTTCTTCATTCAACATGCGAATGCAGCCGGAGGACGCCGCCGTACCAATTGAGCCAGGTTCGTTGGTGCCGTGAATTCGAAACAATGTGTCCCGGCCGCCCGCATAAAGATAAATTGCGCGAGAACCTAAAGGGTTTTCGGGAATTCCGCCCGGCATGCCATTGGCCCATTTTGCGAGATGGGGCTTGCGGCGGATCATGGATTTTGGTGGTGTCCAGCGGGGCCATTCAGCTTTGCGGCCAACCTTGGCAACGCCTGACCAGACGAAACTTTCCTTGCCAACAGCTATGCCATAACGGATGGCCTCACCATCACCCTGCACATGGTAAAGTGCGCGCTGATCAGAATTGATGATGATAGTTCCTGCGCGTTCGGGTGTTTCGAATTCAACCCAAGCTGCGCCTTCGTAGGGTATGCGCTTGCGTTTTGCCGCCAAAGCGGGAGCGGTGACCAAAGGCACTGCAGCAAGACTAAAAAGGAATTGGCGGCGGTTCATAAATGGGGATTGCCCAACCAGCACGGCGGATTTGTGGCGTTGCCAACACTTGCGAACTGACTTAGCCTTGTCCCAAAAACAGGAGTTAAGCATGGTCCGTTTGGCGGTTAGTGTGGCAATTTGTTTTGGGGCAATGGCTTCAGCAGCGTGGTCGCAGGCCTTTAATTGTGATTTTGCCAAGCAACCGGATGAAGTTGCCATTTGCCGAGATGCCAGTTTGGGCGCCCTCGACGAACGCATGTCCGAACATTTTTACAAGATCCGCCAACAGCTGCCGCCAGCGGGTTTGAAGGCCTTGAAGGCAGGGCAAAAGGATTTCATGTCACGGCGTAATTTTTGCGGAACCGATGGCGACTGTATTGCAGGTATGTATGCCGAACGTATTGAAACACTATGCACGCTGGCCACGGATTATGGCGTGCCCTGCCCTGAAATAACGCCGTGAATTATATATCGGAGTGAACCTGGAGTTGCAGCGTCACGTCGTTGCCAGCCGTTAGATTTTCGGATTTGCGAACAGCGGCCTTGATGGCAAGCAAATATGACCCGGATTTGCTGTCTGGAAAAATAGAGGTTTTCCATTGCGTGTCATTGATGCGGACATTCACGGAAATAGGCGTGAAGCCTTTGGCTGAAGCATTGAAAAATCGAATTTTGTCCGCCGTGTCTTTTGGAAGCGTCACAAAATGCCAAGCCCCTTTGCCGTGCCACATCCACATGGTGGTTGTGAAAGTGAACGACAAAGAGGACATTGCAATTCCTTATGTTTTCTTATTCTGCCTGTTCGCAATCAAATCATCGACGACCAAGGGATCAGCCAATGTCGACGTATCACCCAATGCACCAAAATCATCTTCAGCAATCTTGCGCAAGATACGGCGCATGATTTTGCCGGAGCGGGTTTTGGGTAAGCCCGGCGCAAATTGAATCTTGTCAGGTGATGCAAGCGGGCCAATTTCCTTGCGCACGTGATTGACGAGTTCCTTGCGGAGTTCATCGCTCGGCGTTTCACCATTCATCAAGGTCACGTAGCAATAGATGCCCTGCCCCTTGATGTCATGCGGGTAGCCAACAACGGCGGACTCTGACACTTGTGGATGGGACACCAGAGCGGATTCCACTTCAGCAGTGCCCAAACGGTGACCAGACACGTTGATCACGTCATCAACACGGCCAGTGATCCAGTAGTATCCATCTTCGTCACGGCGGCAGCCATCGCCCGTGAAATACATACCTTTGTAAGCTGAGAAATAGGTTTGCACGAAGCGGTCATGGTCGCCATAGACCGTGCGCATTTGGCCGGGCCAAGAATCCAAAATCACCAAATTGCCGGAAGCAGCACCTTCGAGAAAATTGCCTTTGTCATCCACCAACGCTGGTTGGCAACCAAAGAAGGGGCGTGTGGCGGAACCGGGTTTGAGTTTCGTGGCACCGGGCAAGGGCGAAATCAGAATACCGCCAGTTTCGGTTTGCCACCACGTATCCACGATGGGGCAACGGTGATCACCCACCACGCGGTGGTACCATTCCCAAGCTTCGGGGTTGATGGGTTCACCCACTGAACCTAGCAAGCGGAGCGACTTCCGCGACGTGCGGGTGACGGGTGCATCGCCACCCTGCATCAAGGCGCGAATTGCTGTTGGAGCAGTATAGAAAATGTTGACCTGATGCTTATCGATAACTTCCCAGAAGCGCGAGGCGTTGGGGTAATTCGGAACACCTTCAAACATCAAGGTCGTGGCACCATTGGCCAGCGGCCCATAAACGATGTAGCTGTGTCCGGTGACCCAGCCCACATCCGCTGTGCACCAATAGACGTCGCCGTCATGATAATCGAACACGTATTGATGCGTCATCGATGCGTAGATCAAGTAGCCTGCGGTGGTGTGCAGCACGCCCTTTGGTTTTCCGGTGGAGCCTGAGGTGTAGAGGATGAAGAGCGGGTCTTCGGCTTTCATTTTCTCAGGCTTACACTCTGCCTTCACGCTTGCCATTTCTTCGTGATACCAAAGATCACGACCACTTTCCCAAGTGACTTGACCGCCGGTTCGGCGCACGACGAGGACTTTGGCCGATGACCCCGTTTTGGCCAATGCGGCATCGGTATTGGCTTTTAGCGGAATTTTCTTGCCGCCGCGCAGGCCTTCATCGGCTGTAATGATGAAGTGTGATTGGCAATCTTCAATGCGGCCTGCCAATGACTCAGGCGAGAAGCCACCAAATACGATGGAATGCACAGCACCAATGCGCGTGCAGGCCAGCATGGCGTAGGCTGCCTCTGGAATCATGGGCATATACAAGGTGACGCGGTCACCTTTTTTAACGCCATGCTTTTTCATCACATTGGCGAGTCGGCAGACCTGCTCGTAAAGTTCGCGGTAAGTAATTTTCTTGTCGTCGTAGGGATTATCGCCTTCCCAAATGATGGCGGTTTGGTTGGCGCGCTTTTTCAGGTGGCGATCAATGCAATTGACCGACACATTTGTGATGCCGTCTTCGTACCATTTGATGGAGACGTTGTCGTATTCGAATGAGGTGTTTTTGATTTTGGTGGGGGCCTTGAACCACTCAATGCGCTTGGCCTGCTTGGCCCAGAACTTTACGGGGCTTTTAACCGAGTCGGCATAAGCCGCCTTATAAGATGCATCGTCAAAATAGGCTTTCTTCTTCCAAGCTGACGGTACGGCATAAACCTTATCGGACATGGCAGGTATCTCCCCAAAGTGGTCGCGTTTTGTAGCGCTTATTGTTGGAGTTGCTATAGCTTGCAATGCGACTCCTGTCTAAGGCCAGAATCCATGACCTCCCCGCGACATTTCAGCTATTTCATTCTGCTCGGACTGTTCTGGGGCATTTCGCCTTCAGTTTACAAACATCTGGCCAATGTCAACATGCCCTTGAGCCATACCATTATGTTGACAGGTTTTGGCGTGGGCGGCCTGATGTGGGCACTTTCGGCTTGGACAAATGGCACGTGGAAAATGAGTGGCACCATTTTGCGCTATGGTGCCATGTGCGCCTTCTTGATGAATGTGCCGTTTGCCGTGAACCTTTATCTGGCGGCTTTTGTGCCACCCACTGAACTTTCCATCATCATTACCACGTCACCATTTTTCAGTTATCTGCTAGCGCTCGTAACAGGTTGGGAATCCGCCACTGGCCGGCGGCTATTGGCTATTGTCGCGGGGTTTGCTTCAACGCTGGTATTGATTTTGTCGCGCGAGGGCATGTTGCAGGGCCACGTTTCGTGGTGGCTCGTGGCATCGCTTTTGGTGCCGATCCTTTATACTTTTTACAACGCCTACGCGGGGCGCGCGTGGCCTGAAAATGCCGACACCACGGAAGTGGGCGCTGCTGAAAGCCTGTTCTCTGGCCTGTTCGCGCTGCCTGCGGTACTTTTATTTGCACCGTTCGCTTCGGCCCATGTGCCCGCACTGAATGTATATTGGATCATGGTGCCACTGGTGGTGATGTGGGTGGTGGAGCGTGTGGCCTATTTCACCCTCATCCGCGACAAGGGTGCCGTTTACACCGTGCAGGCCACCTATGTTTCAACACCTGCCGCCGTCATCATTGCGGCTGTGTTTTTTGGTGGTGTTCAAGATGTGTGGCTATGGGTAAGTTTGGCGCTGTTGATGTTGGCGTTGTATTTAAACAACACAGGGCGCGTCATCACGCCAGCGACCACACCGCAGTCCGCTTGATTTCGGCATCTTCAAGGTCTCGCGTTACGGGTACATTATATTCCGCAAGTTTCACGAGTTTGTCTTTCGGAAGATAACTGCGACCGGGATCTCCGATGAGGACATTTGTGCCGTTAGTTTTTGCGATGCTAAGCCAAGCGAAAACTTTTTCCGCTGTTGATTTTTCATAGAACAAGTCGCCAACAAGAATTGTGCTCACTGAGGGCGGCGGCAAGTTAAGAAGGTTGTCATTGCTGATTTCAATATTGCGACCAGGCGGATAGTTATTGGCTGCAAGATTAAGTTCTATCGCTGCCACCGCAAAATCATCAATATCAGCGGCGAGCACATTGGCTGCGCCCGCCTTCATGGCGGCAATTGCAACAAGGCCAGAACCCGAGGCTAAATCAATCACCGATTTGCTTTTGACTGTTTCAACGTTGTCCAGAACATAGCGCGCCAAAGCTTGGCCACCTGCCCACGCGAAAGCCCAAAAGGGTGGCGGCAGGCCGATGGCACCCAACTCTTCTTCAGTCTTTTGCCATAACGGAACGGCCTCATGGGCGAGGAGAAGCTGGATTTCCGGTGTCAGGGGAACGGGCAGTAATGTGGTGTTGGCGCGGATGAAACTGGTTTTCACCTCAAGCGCCCATTTTCGGCGGTAGCTTGAGCCCACAAAGTTTGCAGATCAAATTCCATTCATCGGAAGTGACTGGTTGAACGGACAGGCGCGAATTTTTAACCAGCACCATTTCGCTGAGTTCCGGCACAAGCTTGATATCGTCAAGCGACATGGATTTGGGAAGGTCAACAACGGCGCGAATATCCACGCATTCCCATGCGGGCACGTCGGCCGTTGAATCGGGATGGATGAGTTTGCACACTTCAACAATGCCCACTACGGCCTTGCCGATGTTGGAGTGGTAGAAGAAACCTCTATCGCCCAATTTCATGCTGCGCATGTTGTTGCGGGCTTGGTAGTTGCGAATGCCTGTCCATTCCTCGCCAGCAGTTCCCTTGGTCTTAAGTTGGTCCCACGAAAACACATCCGGCTCGGATTTGAAAAGCCAATAAGCCATTAGACGGACTCCGGATTTTTGATCAGCCATTTCCAAGGCTTGATTTCAACCGACGAAAACAGACCTGCAATGGCATAGGGGTCGTCGGAGGCAATGGCTTTGGCAGCGGACATATCGTCGGCTTTGATGATGACCAAGCTGCCGGTGGGCTTGCCGTCATCATCAATGAAGGGGCCTGCTGCTTTTAGATTGCTGCCTAGTCTTTCAAGAAACGCCAAATGATCAGGGCGCACGCGCATGCGCAATTCAAGGCTGGCGGGTTTATCGGTGCAGATAAGTGCGAAAAGCATTGCAAGTTCCTTTAAGCGTTTTCAGTTGTTGAGGGCCTTGCCAGCAAGGCTTCGATCATATCATCAGGGTTCGCGCCGTTTTCAACAATGGCATTGACGGCTTGGGTAATGGGCATGGTGATTGTGTGGTGGATTGATAGCTTCAACGCGGCATTTGCCGAGTAGACGCCTTCGACAACGCCATGGGATGAGGCCAAGGCTTTGTCAACGCTCATGCCTTCACCAAGTTTTTTGCCGAAGGCATAATTGCGTGATTGCGGGCTGGAGCAGGTCAGCAATAAATCTCCCAAACCAGAGAGACCGAATAACGTTTCAGGCCTTGCACCTAGAGCTTTTCCCAAGCGCATTAATTCTGAAAAACCGCGCGTAGTTAAGGCCGCCTTGGCGCTGGCGCCCAACTGCTTGCCATCGGAAATGCCACAGGCGATGGCGAGGATATTTTTGAGCGCTCCCCCAATACATACACCCAAAGGATCGTCACTGGCATAAATTCGGAAATGTGGGCGCGACAGAGCTTTGGCCCATTGTTGCGCCATAGCCATGCTTGATGACGCCATGGTCACCGCAGTTGGCAGACCGTGAGACACGTCCTCGGCGAAGCTTGGACCGGACAGCATGAGGCAACGATACTGATCTGTGAAATTGCGGCCAATTTCATACATGAAACGGCCCGAAGCACGGTCAATGCCTTTGGCGGTAATTATGAGCGTTTGCTTTTCGGTGAGGCCAAGTTGTGGCAGGAGTGCTGCGATAGCTTGTGCGGGCACAGCAACAATAATGCATTCGGCTTGCCAAACTTTCTCAAATGATGCGTCCTTGCGCGACCAGATTGAAACATCATGGCCGCAGTCTGTTGCCAAGCCGGCGAGCGCCTTGCCCCAAGCACCATTGCCCAAAACGCAAATCTTGCTCATGCTTTTGCTCCTAGTCGGCCTGAACCATAAGCCGGGGCGGACACAGTATCCAATGGCCAGCGTGGACGCACTGGTGCCGCTTGATCATCAGACAGCCCAATTGCCAAGCGTTCGGCAGCGGCCCAAGCAATCATGGCTGCATTATCCGTACACAGATTAAACGGTGGAACCGAAAGGGTGAACCCTTCATTGGTGCAAGTCGTTTCCAGCATGAGACGCAATGCTTTGTTTGCGGCGACGCCACCTGCCACAACAAGGGTGTGCTGTGATGCAGAATTCTTCGCGGAATATCGCAAACGCTTTGCGCAAGCGGTCTGCCAAGGTTTCGGCCACAGCCTTTTGGAAACTAGCGCAAAGGTCCGCTTTGTCTTGCTCCGTCAACGGGCCAAGATCTTCGGCGGTTTCGCGCAGTGCGGTCTTTAGCCCTGAAAATGAAAAGTCACACCCTGCCCTGCCCTTAAGGGGGCGTGGCAAATCAAAGCGATTG
Organism: uncultured Alphaproteobacteria bacterium; assembly: GCA_963840765.1. Classification (GTDB taxonomy): domain Bacteria; phylum Pseudomonadota; class Alphaproteobacteria; order Rhizobiales; family Aestuariivirgaceae; genus Aestuariivirga. The sequence goes on from CAWJAE010000004.1 coordinate 93,562, forward strand.
GCATTGCCGCGCGTTGCATAGCTTTCCACCAGTGGACCACCGGGATAACCAAGACCCAATAGTTTTGCAGTCTTGTCGAAGGCTTCGCCCAAGGCATCGTCAATGGTGGTGCCAAGGCGTTTGTAATCACCAACGCCGCGCACCAGTTGGAATTGCGTATGGCCGCCTGAAATGAGCAATAGCAAATAAGGGAATTGCACGTCCCCCATCAGGCGCGGCGTAAGAGCATGGCCTTCCAGATGGTTGATGGCGAGGAACGGCACGCCCCGGGCCAAGGAAATGGCTTTTGCCATGGTAAGGCCAACAATGAGGCCGCCCGAAAGACCTGGGCCCGCCGTGGCGGAAACGGCATCCAAGCCTGCAAAATCTATTCCGGCTTCAGTAACGGACGTTTTGACCAGGCGTTCCAAGTGATAAATATGAGCGCGCGCTGCCACTTCCGGTACAACGCCGCCATAGGGTGCATGGTCTTTGACTTGGCTTAACACAACATTTGACAGAATTTCGCCACGACCATCCGCATGGCGGCGCACCACGCTGGCGGCGGTTTCGTCGCAGGAAGTTTCGATTCCCAAAATGGTTGTGGTATCAGGCATATGTCAGCTATCTTATCGCAAATCATGAACTCAGATCGGCTGGCTCTAGCACCCAGCAAACGGAATTAGCAAATGACGCGCATTCGGATTGGTACACGTGGCTCGCCGTTGGCAATGGCGCAAGCCCATGAAACCCGTTCGCGCCTGATGGCGGCACACAATATGGCGGAAGAACAGTTCGAGATTGTGGTCATATCCGTAATTGGCGACCGTGTCACCGACAGGCCATTGGCCGAGATTGGCGGCAAAGGGCTTTTCACCAAAGAAATCGAAGATGCCTTGCTTGCCGAAAGCATTGATCTTGCCGTTCACTCCATGAAAGACATGCCGGCAATTGTACCACAAGGTTTGGCATTTGGTGCTGTATTGGAACGCGAAGACCCTCGTGATGCCTTTGTCAGTTTGACTGCTAAAGCGCTATTTGATTTGCCAGATGGTGCTACACTCGGCTCGTCATCTGTTCGGCGCAATGCGCAGGCCTTGCGATTGCGGCCTGATTTAAAATCAGCCCCGTTTCGCGGCAATGTGCAAACACGTTTGCGCAAACTTGAAGAAGGTGTGGCTGCTGCAACTTTTCTTGCGGTAGCGGGGTTGAACAGGCTTGGGCTGGCACATCATATCAGTGCCATTATGGATATGGAGCACATGTTACCGGCGGTTGCGCAAGGTGCCATTGCTGTTGAAATTGCGCAGTCTAACGCGCGGGCCAAAAAACTGGTGGAGGCCATTCACCACAAGGCCAGTGGCATAGCCGTGCAGTGTGAGCGGGCGTTTTTGGCCACACTTGAGGGTTCATGCCGCACACCCATTGCGGGGCATGCGGTTGTAGAAGGCACTTCGGTTTCTTTCCGCGGACAAGCCCTGACACTGGATGGTCGCGAAAGTTTTGAATACAGCGTTAAGGGTACATCGAAAGATGCTGTTGCCATGGGCATTGAAGCAGGCGAACATATCAAAGCCTTGGGTGGAGAGAGACTGCTTTACACATGAAACTGCTGGTGACACGGCCTTTGGAAGACGCGCAACCTCTTGCGGCAAAATTAGAGGGTTTAGGCCATGAAGCGGTGATTGTGCCGCTTTTGAGCATAGCCGCACGCGACGGCGTTTCACTCCCGGAACTGCCATTTCAGGCACTGTGCGTTTCAAGTGCCAATGGCTTATGCGCAAAAGCTGATCTGTCAGTTTATCACCACATGCCGTTTTTCGCCATTGGGCCGCAATCGGCTTTGGAGGCACGGCGTCAAGGTTTTGATCATGTGCATGACAAGGGCGGCAACGTCGAAGGGCTGGTGCGCATGATTTGCAAAAGCCTGAAGCCAGAAGGTGGCCCGCTGCTTTATTTGTCAGGTTCAGAGACGACCGGTGATCTTGAAGGCAAGTTGAAAGCTGAAGGATTTACTGTGGCTCGCGTGGTGGTTTACGACGCACTGCCCTGTACGGTTGAAAATTTTCCAACCATGGTTGATGGTGCCGATGGTGTTTTGCTTTACTCGCCCCGCACGACAAAACTTTGGGTGACACAAGTGCAAAAGGCTAATCAAGTGGAACGTGCAAAAAGCCTGCAGCATTTTTGCTTGTCGGCAAATGTTGCCGCAAACCTGCCGCAAGGCTGGGCCAAATATATCAGCCGTACCCCCGATGAAAATGGCATGTTGAGTCTGCTTGATCAGTTTGACGAAACATAAAATAGACAGGTCAAAAACCTGTTCATAAAAGCCTTCAACTTTCTCCAAAATTACTCTAGGCACGGCCCATGATTACGCAGAAAAATGATACTCCAGCCGATACGATTATAGACCTTGATGCTGAACAGGTGATTGACCACGAAGCCGTTGAAACTGTGGTTGCACCATCAGCACCACCGAAGCCAAAAAAGCGGCGCTGGGCCTATGGTGCGGCAGCCTTGGTGGCAGCAGGCGTGGGCGGTGGTTGGTTTTACAAGGATGTTCTCAGCAGCTATTTGCCGCCGGACCATGTTAAAATCTTAGTTGCGCAGGTGGCAGAACTTGACGCAAAAAATGCGGCCTTGCTTGATCAGCTTACCGCGGTTGACAAACTGGCAAAGCAACTCACCGCTGATGTAGATGCGTTGGAAGGCAAAGAACAAGCCTTAGCAGGTTTGGCGCAAACGGCACAAAAGACCGATGACGCGACCGCTGCAAAATTGCAGGCAATTGAGCAGTCCCTCGCCGATGCAAAACAGGAAGTGACTAATCTTGCAGCACGGCCCGCTGCGACGGGTGACGCTGGAGTTGCCCCGATGCCGCCTTGCAGCAACGGGTAGCCACACTGGAAAAAGACGTAGCAAGTTTAAAGGTCAAGCCCGCTGAAGCCGTCGACAACACAGTTGCGCTTTCGCAAAATCTTTCAGACCTCAAAGCCAAAGTAGCGGCAGGCACAGGTTATCGTGACGAGCTTGACCGCATTCAACGCATGGTGCCTGCGGCGGCAGGGCTTGATGTTTTGGCTGCACATGCAGCACTCGGCTTGCCAGATGCAAAAGGACTTGGCGCTGAATTGCAAAGCGTAATCATTGATTTGCCAAAGCCTGAAATTGCAACACCCGTGCCTGCTGACGAAAGTTGGTGGGATGGCATTTATCGCAGCTTGTCAGACTTGATCACCATCAAGGTTGAGGGCGAAGCCGATTGGCCCACAACAGCTGCCGCTGCAGTGGCCTTTGCAGAAAGCGGAGATTTGCCCCAGGCAATTGAGCACATTAACGCTGTAGAGGCGGCAAAGCCGGTTAGCTTGCAGCAATGGCTGGATCGTGCGACCGCGCGCATTGCTGTTGAAAAGGCATTGCAGTCGGTGGAAGAAGCCGTGCTGCGCGTGATTGCGGCCAAGGGGTAACTTGATGTTCAAATTGCTTTGGCGATTGTTTCTGTTGGTGTTGCTGGCGCTTGGCTTTGCGTGGCTGGCAGACAGACCCGGTAGTGTGACAATTCGCTGGCTTGGCCGCGAAATTGAAATGTCAGTGGTCGTGGCAGTGGTCGCAGCACTGCTGACTTTGGCGACTTTGTTATTCTGCTGGAATGTTGTTCGCCGTCTCTGGCGCAGCCCAACGGCGGCCCGTGAATTTTGGCGTTTTCGCAAGCAGCGTAAAGGTTACGAAGCCTTGTCAAAAGGCATCATTGCAGCAGGTGCAGGCGATGCGTTGGCAGCGGCCAAGCATGCGGCCACTGCCGGTAATGCCCTGGCGGATGAACCGCTGGTAAATGTGCTTGCGGCACAGGCAGCACAGCTCAATGGCGACAAGCAAGATGTGCGCCGCGTGTTTGAGGAAATGGCAAAATCTCCCAGCACAGAAGTGTTCGGCTTGCGCGGGTTGTTTGTTGAGGCGCGCAACAGCGGCGACTTGGTTGCGGCATTGAAACATGCGGAAAAAGCGCTGGCACTTAATCCACGCTTGCCTTGGGCTTCGGCTGCCGTGTTGCAAGTGCAAACGGCGCGCAAGTCTTGGGAGGCTGCGGCTTTGACGCTGGATCAGCAGGGCCGGAATGGATTGTTGCCGAAAGACGTTGCCGCCAAAAAGCGCGCTGCCATGTTGACGGCAGAAGCTGTGGCGCTTGAGAGCAAGGAAGCGGCGCGCGCCATGGATCTGGCGACCAAGGCATTTGACCTTGATAGCACATTGGTTCCTGCCGCTGCGGTGGTGGCGCGCCAACACATTGCAAGTGGCAGCACGCGCCGCGCCATGAAAGTGTTGCGCAGTGCGTGGGCCGTTTCGCCCCATCCTGAATTGGCAGACTTGATCATGCGGGCAGATGCAGCTGGCAATACTGAAGCTGCGTTTGAGCGGGTACGTGATACTGTCGGCGCAGCGGCTGATAGTGTTGAAAACGCAGTAGCCCTGGCAAAGGCTGCAATCGCAGCACAACGCTTTGAAGTGGCACGGGAGGCTTTGGCCGCGCACATTGCTGAACGTCCACAACAGCGCGTATGCGCTTTGATGGCACAGATTGAGGATGCTTCGGATAACAAGGGGCGTGTCAAAGAATGGCTGGCGCGGGCACTAAATGCCGAGCGGGACCCGATGTGGGTTTCGGACGGCGTAGCGAACCTGCAATGGGTGGCCGTATCGCGGGTGACGGGTGAAATTGTGCCTTGTGAATGGAAGGTGCCGTATGAAACCTTGCAGCCGCAGATCAGTTTTTCGGCAGATGACGCAACAGAGAAGCAAGTGCTTGAAACAAAAACTGTCGCACAAACCCAAGCAGTGCTGGCACCACCACGCGCCGATGATCCCGGTGTATTGGCTGAAGACTAGTTGATTTAAATACGGGTTGAATTCTGCCGGAAAGCAGTTATTCCGCCCCCTTATGTTGCTGCTTTAGCTCAGTTGGTAGAGCACCGCATTCGTAATGCGGGGGTCAGGTGTTCGAGTCACCTAAGCAGCACCATTTCTCCATCACTGAACTGAATTTGTCGTTGCGAGAGCTGCCCCGCGCCGATTTATATAAGGCGCGGGGGCTTGTTACTCAGCTTGGGAAGCCTTGGGTTTCGACAGTGTAGCCTGCGGCTATCATGACGCGCATGAGTTCCTTGTGGCCGATTTGCGCCATTTTCAGTGGCGGGTTGGCCACGGGGTCTTGTTCCGCTTCAACCACGAACCAGCCTTCGTAGCCATAATCCGCACATTTCTGGACGATGGCTTTGAAATCCAACGAGCCATCGCCCGGCACGGTAAACGCTCCCAACGCCACGGCATCGAGGAAGGATTGCTTGGAACGGTCCAAACCATCAACCACGGCGCGGCGGATGTCTTTAACGTGCACATGGCTGATGCGTTTGTGGTGTTTGTCGATGGCGCGTAGTGCGTTGCCGCCCGCAAATTCCAAATGGCCTGCATCAATCAACAAGGGAATGCCAGCGCCGGAATGATTCATAAAGCTGTCAAGTTCAGCCTCCGTTTCAACAACAGCACCCATGTGGTGATGATAGGACAACGGCATGCCCTGCTCTGCACACCATTCACCCAATTCGGTGACTTTGTGGGCATAGGCTTTCATTTCATCAGCAGATAATACGGCCTTGCTGTTCAAGGGGCGCGCGCGATCTCCCTGTATCGAACGACCAATTTCGCCGTAGACAATGCACGGCGCGTTGACGGCCTTGAACAGGTCGATCATCGGTTGGATGCGTTCCTTGTTTGAAGCAAGGTCGTCGTCAACCAAGGTGCCGGAGAACCAGCCACCACACAGTGTAACATCGGCTGCTTTAAGAATAGGCAACATGACGGCAGGGTCAGACGGGAAACGGCGCCCCATTTCCATGCCTGTAAAACCAGCTGAGCGCGATTGGCGCAGGCATTCTTCCAGCGACACATCATCGCTCAATTCTTTCAGATCGTCGTTCCACCATGCGATGGGGGACATGCCCAGTTTGGCTTTCATGTTGTGCTCCTGCAAAAGTTGAGCGTGTTTAAAGCGTGCAGTGGAACAAATGCAAGCGGGCTGAGGTGCGCCAGATATATTCAATCATTTTTGTGCAAGGCGAATGGCGGGCCATGCTTTAGTGAAGGCTATTGTTTGTTCCGGCGTGAGGTAAAGGCCATGTTTGGTGCGGCGGGTCAGCACATCTTCAGCGGTTTGAGCCCACTCATGGTCGCGCAGATAACGCGCTTCGGCTTCGTAGAACTGGCCACCGAAATGACGGCCGAGGTCGGCTACTGAATTTGCCTCACCAATGAGCTGCTTTGCGCGGGTGCCGTAAAGTCGGCTATAATGAAGAGCGAGTTCTGTCGGCAGCCATGGATGGTTTGATTTAAATGACGCCAGAAAAAATTCAAAATCTCCGTTCGGCATATCGCCTCCAGGAAGGGGCGCTGAAGAAGTCCACGCAGGCTTCATACTAGGGAAATGCGGTTGCAGTTTCTGGAGTGCGTGTTCTGCCAACTTGCGGAATGTGGTGATTTTGCCACCAAAGACGGAAAGCAATGGCGGTTCACCTTCAACGTCGAACACATAATCGCGGGTGACGGCGGATGGGTTTTCGGAATTGTCGTCATAGAGAGGACGAACACCTGAATAAGTGCTGAGCACATCCCTTCGGGTGAGTTGCTTCTTGCTGTAACGATTTACGGCACTAAGCAAATAAGTTATTTCGTCTTCGGTGATGGCTACTTTTTCTGGTGCATCGACGAATGGAATATCTGTTGTGCCAATGAGTGCGCGGTTGCCTTGGTAGGGGTTCACGAAAATCAGGCGTTTGTCGGTGTTTTGGAATACATAGGCTTGCGGGCCATCCCAGAATTTTTCCACGATAACGTGAGAGCCTTTGACCAGCCGAACTTTGCGGGTGGTGTTTGAGCCTGTCACCGCTGTGATGATGTTTTCAACCCAGGGGCCAGCAGCATTGGCAATGGCCTTGGCGCGGAGTTTTTTCGTGGTGCCGTCCTGTGATTTCAATTCCACGTCCCAAGCGCCATCTCGCCTGCGGGCAGAGGTGGCAGCGGTGCGGGTGTAAATTGTAGCACCACGGGCCTTTGCGTCCATGGCGTTCAGTACAACAAGGCGCGCATCGTCAACCCAACAATCGGAGTATTCAAAAGCTTTCGTGAATTCGGGTTTGATCGGTTGGCCTTCCGGCGCAACGGCAAGATTAAGTCCGCGACTGGCTGGCAGCTTCTTGCGGCCGCCCAAATGATCATAGAGGAAAAGCCCTAGGCGCACGAGCCATGCCGGGCGTTGTTCTGGCGAATGTGTGAGTACGAAACGCATGGGCCAAGAAATATGCGGCACAGCACTCAACAGAATTTCACGCTCGATCAAGGCTTCGCGCACCAAGCGGAATTCGTAATATTCCAGATAGCGCAAACCACCATGGATAAGTTTACCAGAGCGCGATGATGTGCCTTGTGCCAGATCATCTTTCTCACACAGCACAACGCTGAGGCCGCGGCCCGCAGCGTCACGCGCAATGCCCGTACCGTTAATGCCGCCACCGATGACGAGAAGATCAATGAGTTTCGGTTCTTTCATCGGGCGTCCTAACACCTGTTGATGGCGGCTTCGCCAGCGAGATAGCGACGCACTTCTTCGGCGGCGCGATCAGCGGCAAAACGCACGGTGTGAACCGAAGCGCCCGCAATATGGGGCGTGAGTGTTACATTCGGCAAATGCAGTAAGGGCCAATCTGGCGGCACGGGTTCAATCGCAAAGGTTTCGAGCATGGCACCCCGCAGATGCCCTTCTGCCATGACAGTGTAGAGCGCATCATAGTCCAGCAAGGGCCCGCGAGCCGTGTTGACCAACGTTGCATCCTGCTTCATTTGTCGAAGTGTTGTCTCGTTGATCATCTTGGTTGTTTCAGGTGTCACACGGGCATGCAGCGAAATGACGTCTGATTCTTTCAACAGATTTTCAAATGATGTTTGCACCACACCGTCACGCAAATCTTCTACGGTCAGTTGCACATAAGGGTCGGCAATCAAGATGCGGCAACCGAAGGCTTTCAACAGTTTCACCACGCGGCGGCCCACTTCGCCATAGCCCACGAGACCAACTGTCATTTCATGAAGCTCGCGGCCTGTTACGTCGGCGCGATAAAGATCTCCGCGATATTGGCCTTTGCGCAAGGCATCATGGCCTTTGGTGATGTTGCGGGTTTCAGCAAGAATTGCACCAATGGTAAATTCGGCAACAGCTGAGGCGTTGCGGCCTGGCGTGTTGACAACGGTGATGCCATTGTCTCTCGCCGCTTTCATATCGATATTAACCGGCCCCCCGCGTGACACCGCGACGAATTTCAACTGCGGCATTTGCGCGATCATGCCTGCGGAAAGTGGTGCCAAATGGGTAATCAGAATTTCAGCATCGCCCGTGAGTGCAATGATTTCGTCCGCCGTGCCCATGTATTCTTTCAGGCCATCCATACCTGCAACGGCGTATCCATGTTCCATGGGTTCATCGGGCCAAGGCAAGTCATGCTTGGTCGCGGTGAATGTAAAATCCTTGCAGCGTTGTGATAAAGCTTCTTCAAACATGCTGGACAGCATGAAGCGGTCCCCGATGATGGCGATTTTTCGGGTCATGCGGCACCTCCGCCAAGGCCACGCCAATGGGGGCGCATGGCCTTGCGGGTTTCGACATAAAATTGGAATGCCGTGTCATAAATGGAAGTCAATTTGTCATCGGGCTCCGTGGTTGATCCGAGATGCGGCTCTACCCAAATATTGGCACAGGCAGTCATATCGGGGAAAATTTTCTGTTGAACAGCGGCAATCATGGCAGCACCTGCGGCCCCTGCCTCTTCACGCGAAACACTTCGCACCTTGGCGTTCAAGGTGCTAGCCAGAATGGTGCGCAAGGCTGTGGAGCGGGCGGCACCGCCTGTGATGCGGATTTCTTGGGGAATACTGCCCATCGCTGCATAACAATCGCGCGCGGCAAAGGCCAAGCCTTCGAAAATGCTGCGCATCAAGTCGTAATAGTCAACTGTCGTGTCCAAGCCATTCCACATGGCGCGGGCGGCTGGTTCCATGAAGGGACCACGTTCGCCTGCCTTGGAAATATAGGGATGGTAGAGCAGCTTGGCCGCTTGGCGTGACAACAGTTTTTCGTCCATGCCTTTCAAAAGTTCGGCACGGCTGCGATCAGTTCCAGCCTCTTTTAATAATCCGCGGGCAAGGTCCAGCAACCAGTCTATGTTGAGTGTTGAAGCCATATTGGATTGAATTTGTGCCACCATGCCGGGTGCTGGAAAGGCCATGGTGTAGCCTGATTTTTCTGCGTTCAGTTTTACTTTTGACACATCCGGCTGAAGCCGCATGTGCATGCCTGTTGAGCCCACAATGGTGCAGCCTGATTTGCCCGAAGGATCAAACAAGCCACCGCCCAAGCCTGTGCAAAGCACGTCTACAAATCCCAAGCAAATGGGCGTACCTGCTTTTAAACCAGTGGCGCTTGCTGCTTCTGGTGTGAGATTTCCGCAGTGGGTTGTGCCGTCGATAATAGTCGTTATGAGCGGCTTGGCGTTTGGTGCGCCCAGATGGTCGAGAATGTCGAGGTTATATTGTCTGTTGCGGTAATTTCCGAATGTGAAATTGGCCTGTGACGGATCTGTATGGCGATCTCCGGTGAGTTTATAATAAATCCAATCTTGGCAATGAAAGGCATGGGTGGCCTTGGCCAAAACTTCGGGCCTGTTCCGCTGCATCCACGCGAGTTGTACACTCATCTGGCACACGTTAACGCCCGTTCCAGTGCGGTCGTAATGGGTGCCATAATGAATTGAAGCAGTATAATCTGAAACAATGTCAGCGGCGCGTGCATCCAGCCACAACCAAGCGGGGGCAACAGGTTCTCCCGCTTTGTCAATCAGCCACATGCCATCGCCCTGCCCGGTCACAGAAATGGCGACAAGGCGTGCGGCAAGGTGTGGAATTTTTTCAGTGAGTTGTTTCAGCGTTAGGGCAACATCCGACCAAGTGCGGAACATGTCTTGCTCCGCACCGCCGTTTGGCAGTGTAACGTAAGAATTAGGCACCGCAGCGATGGCGATTTGCGTACCGTCCACTGCGAAAGCCACAGATTTTATGACAGAGGTTCCGGCATCAATGCCAATGATCACACGATCTTTCATTTATGTTACATTCTGCTAATCATGAATCAAATGTTGCATCATTCTCGACCACACAGCAAGTGACGATCATGACTTTCACGCTTTCCGTCAACACCAACCCACTGGTTAACCGCTATGCGGAACCGGAAGAGCTTGTCGAAGTCTTGGTGGATGAAGTAGGCATTGGCCATATTCAACTCGTGCATGAGTTTATCAATCCCTCTTGGGATGCCAAGACCATCGCACGTTTGACCGGGCGCATGGCCAGAGCCTTGGCTGCGAAGCAGGCTAAGATTACATCCGCCATGACCGGGCCTTATGGGCGGCTTAATCATTTCGGCCATCCTGATGCTGAAGTGCGGGCCTATTATGTGCAATGGTTCAAGACCTATGCCGATATTGCGGCTGATCTCGGTTGCCCCGCCATTGGCACCCAGTTTGCGATATTGACCTATCGTGACATGGATGATGCAGCGCGTTATCGTGCGATCATGGATGTTGCGTTGAACTGCTGGCGCGAAGTGGCTGAACATGCGGCACGGCGCGGTCTGAAATATTTGTTCTGGGAACCCATGTCAGTGGCGCGGGAATTGGGCCACACTTTGCAGGCCACGCAAGAATTGCAAAATTGGATCAATTCCGCGCAGCTACCTCTGCCCTTAGTGCCGATGGTTGATATTGACCATGGCGATGTAACCTCTCCCAATCCGCGCGATGTGGACCCTTATGCATGGGCACAGGATTTTGCCTCGCAATCGCCCATCATTCACATCAAACAATCAACCATGAACAAAGGTGGCCATTGGCCTTTCACCGCACAATATAATGAGAATGGACGCATTAACCCCGTGCAATTGCTCGCAGCTATAACTGCGGGTGGGGGCACGCAGAACGAACTTTGCCTTGAATTGGCGTTTCGTGAACGTGAACCCACCGACCGGAATGTGATTGCAGCATTGCGGGAATCGGTGGCCTATTGGGCGCCGCACACAAATACAGGACTGAATGGATGAGCAATAAAAAGCCGTGGATTGGTACCTCTTGGAAAATGAACAAACTGCGGGCGGACGCCCATGCCTTTGTAGATGCGGTTCTGGCATCCAGCGTCGCACAACAGCAAAAAGCCCTACCCTTTGTGATCCCGCCGTTTCCTTACATCAGCGATGTTTCTGAACGGCTGCGTGGTACGCAATTTCAAGTTGGCGCGCAGAATATGCACTGGGCTGATGCTGGGGCTTGGACGGGTGAAGTATCTCCGCTGATGATCAAAGATTGCGGAGCCACACTCGTTGAAATTGGCCACAGTGAACGGCGCACATTTTTCGGTGAGACTGATGAAACCGTGGCTTTGAAAACTCAAACAGCCTTGAAGCATGGCCTTACAGCGCTGGTGTGCATTGGCGATACAAAAGCTGAGTTTGATTCCGGAGAAACTGCCGCCGCCTTGGAGCGGCAAGTGCGCGGACTTTTGAAATATGTGGCAAGCGATGCCATCGGCAAGGTGCTGATTGCTTATGAACCAGTATGGTCGATCGGCGAAGGCGGCATTCCGGCAACACCCGAATTCGCCAATCTGCAACACCAGAAAATTGCTGATCTTGTGCTTTCAATAACGGGCGGAACTTTGCCCATCCTTTACGGGGGCAGTGTTAACCCCGGAAACTGTGTTGAACTCGCAGCGCAATCCCACATCGATGGACTGTTTATCGGGCGGTCCGCATGGGACGCCAAGGGCTATATAGGGATTGTCGAAGCGGTGGTAGAGTCACTCTAAGATTCTCACTGATTTGGATTACCCATGCGCACGGAAACTCCGGTTACAATTCAGCTCAAAGACTATAAGCCCACCTCGCATGTGATTTCGCATGTCTCGTTGGAAGTGTCGCTACATGCCACACGCACCATGACCAAGAGCACCTTGCAGGTAATGCCGCGTGGTAAATCATCCGAGCCATTGGAGCTGGATGGCGAGGGTTTGGAACTGCTTGATATTACCATAGACGGCGCGCTGCTTCAGCTGCAACACTTTCGCTATGAAAACAATGTTCTCACCATTGAGAATGTGCCTGCCAAGCCCTTCACACTCACCATAACGCAAGCCTGCAATCCGGAAAGCAACACGGCGCTATCAGGGCTCTATCTTTCCAATGGTGTGTTCTGCACACAAATGGAGGCTGAAGGCTTTCGGCGTTTTGCATTCATGCAAGACCGACCTGATGCCATGGCCACTTATCGCGTCCGCGTTGAAGCGCCTGTGCATTTGCCGGTGTTGTTGTCGAATGGAAATCTCGTGGAAACGGGCGGAGATGACGACACGCATTTTGCGATTTGGGAAGACCCGCACCCCAAACCCACTTATTTATTTGCACTGGTGGCAGGCGACTTGGCTTCTGTAAAGGATGATTTTGAGACAGCAGAAGGCCGCAAAGTTTCACTCGGTATTTATGTCGAAAAGGGCAAGGAAGACCGCTGTGACTGGGCCATGACCTGCTTGAAGACATCGATGCGTTGGGACGAAACGCAATATGGACGTTGCTATGATCTGGATGTGTTCAATATCGTCGCCGTGTCAGATTTCAACATGGGGGCGATGGAAAACAAGGGCCTCAATATCTTTAACGACAAGTATATTCTGGCGCGTCCTGATACGGCAACTGATGTTGATCACGTCAACATTGAACGCATCATTGCCCATGAATATTTCCACAATTGGACGGGCAATCGCATTACCTGCAGGGACTGGTTCCAGCTCTGCCTCAAGGAAGGCCTGACAGTGTTTCGCGATCAGGAGTTTACAGCAGACCTACGCTCGCGCGCAGTGAAGCGCATTGAAGATGTGAAGACGCTGCGTGCGCGGCAATTTCCCGAAGACCAAGGTCCGCTGGCCCATGCCGTTCGGCCTTCGTCCTATATCGAAATCAATAATTTCTACACGCCCACTATTTATGAAAAGGGTGCAGAAATTTGCCGCATGTTGCACACGCTATTGGGCGCAAAAGCTTTTCGCAGGGCGACGGATTTATATTTCCTACGCCATGACGGTGAGGCTGCAACCGTTGAAGATTTTCTGCGTTGCATGGCAGATGCTTCAGGGCGGGATCTGACGGCGTTTTCGGTGTGGTACGAACAAGCTGGAACGCCGATTGTCGATGTGGCGACGCGCTATGATGAAAAAGCGCAAACCTATCATGTCGATCTCAAGCAACACACGCCTGCAACGCCGGGGCAGCAACATAAGATTCCGCTGCACCTGCCACTTCGCTTCGCGCTGTTGGATACGCAAGGACTTGACATGGTTTTACCGCCACTTGCGGGCGTGCAAGAAGGCGTGTTTGAATTCACCACTGAGCGGGCAACGCTGAGTTTCACACAAATAGAACAGCGGCCTGTATTGTCGATCAATCGTGGATTTTCCGCCCCCATCATATTGCGCAGCGATGCCAGTGAAGAAGATTTGCTATTTCAAATGGCTTGCGATGCGGACAGTTACAATCGTTGGGAAGCGGCACAGATTTGCGCCAAACGCCTGTTGGTGGATGCCTATCATGGAAAAATTGTCTCCACTGAAAAATTTGCCGCAGGACTTTTACGTTCGTTGCAGAGCAATCAATTGGATGACGCATTCAAGGCCTTGCTATTGCAGTTGCCAAGCGAGGCCGAAATAACCGTTGCCATTGGGGCATCCGTGAATGCGCAGCGCGTGCACGATGTTCGCCATGCGGTGTTGGCTGAAATAACCACTATCCTTAAAGATGAACTGACCACTACTCTCAAATCTACCGAGCAGCATGGCGAATACAAACCCGATGTTATCGGCACTTCGCAACGCAGTTTGCGAAGCGCTGCCTTGGCACTATTGAGCCATGCCGATGGTGATACCGCTTTGCGCGTTGCACAAGTTGATTTTGCATCCGCTGCAAGCATGACCGTTGAACTGGGGGCACTCAGTGGTGTGCTGGCCGTTCATGACGCTGCGGTTGATGTGATGCTTGATGCGTTTTATCAACGCCACAACGGCGATCACTTGCTCGTTGACAAGTGGTTCATGTTGAAAGCAGCACGCGCGCGTTCGGCCGAAGAAGTTGAAACCTTGATGGGGCACTCTGCGTTTTCAATGCGCACACCCAACCGGGTTTACGCCGTGCTTGGCGCTTTCACGGGATCAAACCTCAAGTGTTTTCATGCCGCGGATGGATCAGGCTATCGCATGTTGGCGAATTGCATCATCACGTTGAATACCATCAATCCTCAGGTTGCAGCACGCATGGCTAATGGTTTGCGCAGTTGGGGGCTTTATGATGAGGCCTGCAAAGCCAACGCCCGTTTAGAAATGACACGCATTTTGCAACATGCGGGACTGTCGAACGATGTTTACGAGATCATATCAAGAACACTGAAGGCCTGAAACTTACGAATTGGATTCGTATCTGCATTTCAGGGGTTGGCAAATCAGATTCGTAAGCGGTAATCCTAGGTTTCAATGCGTCAGAACCCGTGAGTGAAGCGGTGTATCAGTTTTGGTTCCGGGCGCGAAACCAAGTCTTTGAATCGGATACGTAACGTTGCAGAAAACCCAAATCAGGGAACTGTTTTTGAGGGAACGCGCTTTGCGTCTGCCACTGCCCTTCAGCGGTAGAGGCAGTTTCACAGTCAGCGAAAGAGCCTTGCGCGGCCTCGTTACGGTGATGACGATTTTGTTTCTACTCACTTTGGCAACTGCAATTGCATCACAGCTTATCGAAAGTCGTGAGCGCCAGCTTTCCGATGAAAATGCGTTGACACTGGTTTATGCCGATCTTGCGACGGAGCGGCTGCGTGCGGTGGCGCAAAATTCCGTGCTTGAGGGGCGCACCACTGCGGCCTTCACGACAGATGAACTGACCAAAGCATTGTCCCCGGCCGCAGCCAAGTCTGAGCGGCGCTTTTTGTTGGTGGATGCTGCTGGAAAAATAACCGCTTTAGTGCCTCATGAACCTGGATTGCTTGGCAAGAACGCCATCGATGTTTTGGGTGCTTCCTATTTTTCTGAAACTGAAATCGACAGCAATACGCTAAAGCCTGTCACGTTAGTGGATGGCCGGGTCGCCTTTGTTGCCACACGCAGTTTAAGCGTGGTGCCGGGCAATCTGATTGCGCTTCATCCGCAAGACAGCATGTTGAGCGATTGGCATGATGGCGTTACGCAACTGGCCGTTCTGTTTGGTGTGACACTCCTTATTTTGTCGCTGCAATCCGCTGCTTTTTATTGGCAAGCGGCGAAGGCCACGGAAGCTGACGATGCATTGAATGTTGCTACGACGCGGCTTGAACGCGCACTCGACGGCGGCCAATGTGGATTGTGGGATTGGAACCTTGCAGAAGGTCGCGTGTTCTGGTCCACCTCCATGTACGATATTCTAGGTTTGAATGCTGATGGGCGCAAACTCACCTTCGGCGAAATTTCGGCGCGCATTCACCCTGATGACCCGAAGCTGGATGACTTGGCTGAGGCGTTGCTGTCAGGGCAAGTTAAGGTGTTTGACCATGAATTCCGTATGCGGCATGAAAATGGTTCCTGGGTGTGGTTGCGCGCGCGCGCAGCTCTTGCGCCTGGCGATAAAGCCCATGCACCACATCTCGTCGGTATTGTTTTCGACGTGTCGCGCCAAAAGCAACTCGACAAACAAAATAAAGATGCCGAAGTACGTTTGAAGGATGCCATTGAAAATATCTCGGAAGCCTTTGTGCTTTGGGACACGGACAGCAAACTGGTACTGTGTAACAGCAAGTATCAACAATTCCATTCTCTGCCTTTCAGCGCTTGTGAACCTGGAACTCCTTATGATGCAGTGGCCAGTGCTGCACGCGAACCATTGGTGAAACAATATGTGCCCGGTGAACTGAACGACCGCTCTGGTGCACGCTCCAGCGAAGTGCAGTTGGCAGATGGACGCTGGTTGCAGATCAACGAACGCCGCACCAAGGACGGCGGGTTTGTTTCCGTGGGCACCGACATTTCTGATTTGAAAAGGCAGGAAGAAAAACTGCTTAATTCAGAAAAGACCTTGATGGTTACGGTGCGGGACTTGCAACGCGAACGCCAGACAGCCGAAGAACAATCTCAACGCCTGGCTGAACTTGCCGACAAGTATGCCAGCGAAAAAACACGGGCTGAGTCCGCCAATCGCTCGAAGTCGGAATTCTTGGCTAATATGAGCCATGAATTGCGCACGCCTTTGAACGCGATTATCGGATTCAGCGAAATCATGACAGAGGGCATGTTCGGCCCCTTGGGTTCTGCGAAATACTCAGAATACGTGGCGGACATTCGCCGCAGCGGACAATTTCTGCTGGATGTGATCAATGATATTCTGGACATGTCCAAGATAGAGGCCGGGCGCACGGAAATTGAACTTGAAGACATGAACGTGCAGGCGGTGATCGATGATGCATTTCGGCTGGTGGCACCGCGGGCCAATCAATCCCGCGTGGCAATGAATTCTGATTGTCCGGAAGGTCTTATGGTTAAGGCTGACACACGGGCCATCAAGCAAGTATTGCTCAATCTACTTTCAAATGCCGTGAAGTTCACGCCGGAAGGCGGTTCCGTGAGTGTTGCGGCGACAATCAAAAAAGATGCACTATGCTTATCAATTGTTGACACCGGCATCGGCATTCCAAAGCGCGACATAGAAAAGCTGGGCCGACCATTCGAGCAATTGGAAAATCAATTTACCAAAAGCAAAGGTGGCTCTGGTCTGGGGTTGGCTATTTCCAAGTCCCTCGTGGAATTACATGGGGGCCGCCTCGATATTTCCAGCGTATTGAATAAAGGTACAACAGTTACAGTAACCCTGCCCCTCGCCTAATTGCGACGCTTCCTGCCTGATGCTTCACGATTGCGTATGGCTTGCGCCAGTGCTTTGCGTTCATCAGGTGAAAGCTGGCCTACAATTTTAACAACCACTTCTCCGCCGCGTGCTGCAAGGCTTTCGGTTCCCGTTGAAAATGCTGTAACCGCCTCACGTAAGTCGCTTTCGGAGAGCGCCTCTTTTTCTAGCGCTTCAGCCAATTTAAGACTTGTGCCTTCATATTGCGAGCGCAGGCCGCGCAAATCATCGCGGCTCTCTTTGACGATCTGCATCAGCTGGTTGCGGCGTTCACGGGGCAGACTATGAAAAAAGCTGCGGGGAATAAGCTGCACATAACTGGCCCCCGACAAGCGTTCCATACGGCCACCAGCGAAACGATCGCCGAAAATAATTCCACCCACCATGAGGTTTAGCATAAGTGACGCGCCCAACAGCAGCGTCCACCAGCGTGACCGGAGTTGCGGTAGCCAGCTGCGCGCTTGCGGGTTTGGTGTTTCAGTTGTCATGATAAATCACCATTTAAAAATGACTCTGTATCTTCGATGCCCGTTGTGAACAGGTTGTCGCCGGAAGCGGAAATTAAAGTGCCCTCAAGGCCTGCAAAACTTTCAGGTAGTTCACCCATCGTCCCCACGTAAATGCCAAAAGCCAACGATGCAGCCAGCGGAATGGCGCTGAGCCACACCCGGCGCGATGATGTGACGGGCGGTGGCATTTTACGATTTGGAAATGCGATGACATTGCTCGGCGCTTCAACTTGCAGCTTTGCCTGCAAACGATCCGCAAAACCGATAGGGATGTTAACCTGTTTTACACGGGCCAACAGTGCTTCAATTTCGTCTTCTGTAAATTTGTCGTCCATGATGATCAGTCCCTGTCCTGCAAACTTTCCAGCAATTCCTGCCGATCGTTTGCTAATATTTCTTTCAACGCACGCTTTGCACGTGCAAGCAGCGATTCCAATGCATCCAGTGACAGCTCCATAGCAACGGCAGCATCAGGCTGGGTGAAATGTTCAAAATGCACCAAGGTCAGCGCTAATTTTTGCCGCTCGGGTAAAGCCTGAACGGCGGCACTGACGCGGTTCGACACCCAATCGCGGTGCATGTTGTCTTCAACTGACGGCCGACCATCAGCCACTTCAATTTCCTCAAGGGCTGCACCTTTGGGCCGATTGCGAAACCAATCCATCGCCATGTTATGCGCGACGCGGGCGAGCCAGCTTTTTAATGCACCTGCTTCACGCAATTGCCCCGGATTGTTCCAGAGTTTCAGAAAGGCTTCCTGGGCAATATCTTCTGATTCAATGTTGCCGTTGGTTGCGCGCCAGACGACGCGAAACACCAGTCCGTGATATTTGGCTATCAAGCGCCCAAACGCTTCGGCGTCGCGTTGCACGGCGGCCGCAAGCAGGTCCGCATCACTTTCACGATGCAGACCCTTTAGCATGAGCGCCGAAACATCAGCTGACACGTCTTGATACACCTTTAGTTTTTGCTGCCCACAAAACTCTTGCGCCATTGGCTGCGCTTGAAGCCTTGCAGTTCAGCAAGATCAACACCACCATTATTGTCAATGTCGGCTTTGTCAAACATGTCTTCTACCACACGGTCAAACTCCGCCTGTGTAATGGCACCGTCGCGGTTGCCATCCAAAAGTTCCATGATGCGAATGCGGCGGCGTTCGAGGCGCTTTTGCAACATTGAATCAATCTCAGCTGAAGTCACCTGCTTGTCACCATCGACATCCACCAAAGTAAGACGTTTGTCCATGCGCGGCTTTATTTCGTCAAGGCTGATACGGCCATCCTTGTTTGCATCCAACCTCACCAGCGCCTTTTCATTGCGCGGCAAATAGGGCTCATTGGCATTGGCATTGCCTGCCACTATAAACAGGGCAAGTGCCCCAAACAGTCCATTTTTCATCGTGTTTCCTCCAAAAATTGGTTTTGGAAGCGCGCGTTCCGAACCTTAAGACGGAACGAAGGGAGAATTCCGTCGCGGAATTAAAAATTTATTTGGGGACGCCAACCAACTGGTCGAACAACCCAGCGACATGCGCTTGCGTCTCGCGCAACAGGTCCTGTGTGGTTATAACATCAGGCAGCGCGGCGGCCTGCGCTATGGCCCGATTCAGACCCTTTAATGCATCGTCAGGGCGATAGTCGGTTTCCAAACACAGGCGCAGCACTTGGGTTAGACGGCTATAAAGTTGGGTGGCGTTGATGAGCGTGTTTGCATCTTGTTCCGATAGAATTTGAGCCGTGCGCAATTTTTCAAAACAATCCACCGTGTTTGAGCTGAGAATTTGCGGGTGTTGATGGGCGTGGATGAGTTGCAGGAATTGCGCGATGAATTCAGCTTCTACCATGCCACCGCGCACGCGCTTCAAATCCCAAGGCGAAGTGGCTTTGTGTTCGCGCAGCATCAAACCCCGCATGCTTGTCACGTCATCGCGGGTGTTTTGTTCATCGCGGGAACTTGCCAGAACTTGGCGTTTGATGGCTTCCAATTCGAGGCACAGACCAACATCACCGGCCACCGGACGGGCGCGCGTGAGGGCCAGTTTTTCCCAAGTCCAGGCGCTTTCATTCTGATAAGTCTTGAAACTGCCAAGGCTGACGGCAACAGGCCCTTTGCTGCCGGATGGCCGCAGCCGCATGTCCACTTCATAAAGCTCGCCTTCAGCGGTAGGTGCTGTAATGGAAGTAACAAGGCGCTGGATGGCTTTGGTATAGTAAGGCGCTGGTGACAAGGGGCGTTGACCGTCGGAACTTCCAGCATCTTCGGCGTGATCATAAACCACAATCATATCCAGATCTGAACCCGCAGTCATTTCGCGGCCACCCCACTTACCCATCGCCATGACGGCAATGCGACCACCGGCGATATGGCCGTATTGGCGTTGGATATCAGCCTCGACGGCAGACAATAGCGCAGTGACGATGCAATCCGCTACCGACGAGAATCCGCTACCTGCCTGCTCCGCTGATACGGTTTCCGACAAAACACGCACGCCAACACGAAATTTCTGCTCGCGCCCAAACACCCGCAAGCGGTCCATGGCGTCATCCAATGGTGTTTCCGGCGGAATGAATTCCTTCACGTTTTGCAATAAAGCTGCGCTGCTTGGCAGAGGACCAAAAAAAGTCGGATCGAGCACGGCTTCCAAAATACGGGGCTGCCGACTGAGGCCGTGGGCCAAACGCGGTGCGGTGCCCAAAACCAACGCGATGAGGTCAAGCACATTCGGGTGGGACTTTAACAAGGCAAAAAACTGTACGCCTGCGGGCAGGCCTTTCAAGAAGGCGTCAAAATCCAGGAAAGTGCGGTCAGCATCGCCGCTGTGGGCCAGCGCATCCAAAAGCTTTGGCATCAATTCGGTCAGGGCCTCGCGGGCGCGTTTATCCCTTGTGGCGGCATAGCGGCCAAAATGCCAGCCCCGAATGGTGGCTGAAATCTCGGAGGCATGTTTATAGCCCATGCTTTGCAACGTGTTTATGGTTTCAGGGTCGTCTTCGCCACCTGTAAACACCAAGGCCCCAGCTGAACCCAAGCCTGCCGCCTGTTCAAACAGCTTTGACGAATGATTGCGCACAGTCTCCAAGGTACGTTGCACCACAGCCGAGAATGTTGCAGCATCCTGATGCCCACAGAACTGTGCAAATTTTGAGAGTGCTTCGCCTTTGGGCACATGATGGGTTTGGGCGTCATGTTGCATTTGGGCGCGGTGTTCCCATTTTCGCAACTGGTTATAGGTGGCGTGCAAATCGCTCGCGGTTTGCGTTTCTATCCATCCCGCGTCGGCGAGGGCGTGCAGCATTTCCGTGGTGCGGCGGCCTTGGAGATTTGGATTGCGACCGCCGGCGATGAGTTGCTGGGTTTGCACAAAAAATTCAATCTCCCGAATGCCACCGCGGCCCAGTTTCAAGTTGTGACCTTCAACGGCAATCTCGCCATGGCCTTTGACGGCGTGGATTTGGCGGATCAGTGATTGCACATCGGCGATGGCCGCAAAGTCTAGGTATTTGCGCCAAATATAGGGCTTCAAGCGATGCAGAAATTCTTCACCCAGCGCGATGTCTCCTGCAATGGCACGGGCCTTGATGAAGGCAGCGCGTTCCCAATTCTGACCTTGGTTTTCGTAATAGGTCGCAGCAGATTCGATGGAAATTGCAATCTGCGTCGCACGAGGGTCTGGCCGCAGACGCAGGTCAGTGCGGAACACATAGCCGTCAACCGTGGTTTCCTGAAGCAGGTTGACAAGGCGTTGGGTGAGTTTGACGAAGAATTTTGCCACTTCTGTTTCAGCGGGCAAACAGGGCGTTTCAGCGTCGTAGAGCACAATCAGGTCCACATCGCTGGAATAATTCAATTCAAAGGCGCCATGCTTGCCCATAGCGAGAATGACATAGCCACAACCCTCACCCGGGTTTTCCGGATTTTTGAGATGGTACTTGCCGCCGGAATGGGCATCCTGCAACAACGCGTTCAACGCCGACAAGATTGCAGTATCTGCAAATCGCGTGATGGCAGAGGTTACTTCGTCAAGCGACCAGATATTGCCCAAATCACAAAGCCCACACAGCAAGGCAAATTCCGCTTTCTTGATGCGTAAGTGCTGGCTGATATTGTCTGATACGTTTCGCGTGTCAGACAAAACCGATTGCAAAACGTCTTCCGGTACTTCGGAAAAGCAGCGCTGGGCAAAGGCACTGTGCTTCAACAATAATTGGGCAAGGTATGGTGAGCCAGCGACGACACCTTGCAGGAAATTTTGGTCGACGAAGAATGGTGTTAAGCAGGCTTCACTGAACAGTGCCCAAGCCGTATTATCTCTGCCTTGCGGAAATGGGGCTTGAAGCCTAACCGAAAAATTTTGCTGCATAGTACAACGCTAGCCGATTCAAAGCGTGAGTTAAAGAACGGCCCAGCTATTTCAATAACGGCAAGCGCAGCTCTACTTTCAAACCCGGCTTGGCATCGCTAAGGGCAATTGTGCCGCCATGAAGTTTCATGACACTGGCCACGAGGCTCAATCCTAAACCACTGCCGGGCTTAGAGCGGCTTTCATCGAGGCGCACGAAACGGTCCAGCACGCGTTCACGATCTTCCGGAGCGATGCCTTGGCCGCGGTCCATTAATGTAATCACAGCTTGGTCGGCATCTGTCGTCGCATCAATCTCAATTGAAACCCGGTCCTCGCCATGCGCCCCGCCATATTTCATGGCATTGTCGATGACGTTACTGAAAGCTTGCGCCAGCAATTGACGATCTGCATGGACGGCAAGCGAAGGAAGGGGCTTCACAATCAATTCGCCACCACTGTCTTCCAGCAAGGGTTCGTAAAGTTCGGCCACGTCGCGCAATACATCCGCGGCATCAATTCTGCCAAAACCTTCGCGGGCCTGCCCTGCTTCGGCCCGAGCGATCGACAAGAGGGCGTTGAAGGTTTGCAGCAGCTTGTCACTTTCTGAAATGGTCTGCTGCAAGGCAGCTCGATGTTCTTCACCTGATGTTGAACGCAAGGCGGCTTCGGCCCTCGCACGCAACCGTGTGAGAGGCGTTTTTAAATCATGGGCCACATTGCTGGACACTTCTTTCATACCCACCATTAGCCGTTCAATTTGCGACAGCATTTCGTTGAGCGAACCAGCGAGTCTGTCCAGTTCATCGCCGGAGCCGACAACCGGCATGCGCTGGGACAAATCCCCACCCATGATGCTGCGGCTGGCATCGGTGATCGCATCAACGCGGCGCAGAAAATTACGCGACATGAGAAAACCACCTGTCAGCCCCAGTGCCAGCGCCAATCCAACGCCCCAAGACAAGGCATTCAAGATTACACCGCGAAATGTGCGTTGTTCTTCCACATCGCGGCCCACAAGCAATTTGTAACCACCTGCTAAATCCACATAAAAGGCACGGGCCATGTGGCGGACCTGTGCTGCGCCCTTGCCCTTATTGATGGGAAAATCGATGAAAGTAGAATCTGCGATGTTGTTGCCGGGCAAGGTAGCCAGATTGCCGATGAGGCGTTCATTTTCGGCATTGATCAACAAATAGAGAGTGCCGGTGTCATCGGTGATGCGGCGGTTGATGATGTCGATGACACCACTCAAACTGCGCAAGCGGTATTGGTCGCCCAGCGCTTGCACTTCTGCACGGATGGTTTCATCGGTTTGGCGCTCCAGCAGACCAACGGTGCTCCAGAAGACGTACCCCATAATTGCACCCGACGAGAGCAGGAACACCAGCAGATACACTGTGGCGAGTTTAAACGTCGACGTGCGGAAAATCTTGGGATTAATGGTCACGGATCATATATCCGGCACCGCGCACCGTTTGTAAAATGGGTTCGTCAAAACCCTTGTCGATTTTGGCGCGGAGCCTGGATACATGGACATCGATCACGTTGGTTTGTGGATCGAAATGATAGTCCCACACATTTTCCAATAACATGGTGCGGGTCACAATGTGGCCCGCATGGCGCATGAGATATTCCAACAGTTTGAATTCACGGGGCTGCAACGGAATATCTTTACCAGCGCGGGTCACATCGCGGGTCAAGAGATCCATTTCAAGGTCGCAGGCTTTCAACTTGGTTTCCAATGCAGCACCGGCATTGCGGCGGGAAAGGCCCTCTACGCGGGCCAGCAATTCGGAAAAGGAATAAGGTTTTGCCAGATAGTCATCGCCGCCCGCGCGCAGACCTTTGACCCGTTCATCCACGTCGGAAAGTGCACTCAAAATCAATACGGGTGTTGAAATGCCATCCGCCCGTAAGCTGCGGATGACTGAAAGGCCGTCAAGCTTTGGCAACATGCGGTCTACGATCAGCACATCGTGCACGCCTTCGCGGGCCAAAGCTAATCCTTGCTCGCCGTCGGCGGCGTGGTCAACCAAGTGGCCGCTCTCTTTCAGGCCTTTCAAAAGCCAAGAAGCGGCATCGCGATCATCTTCAATTACCAACACGCGCATAATCTGTTTGAGCCGTCCTTTGATATCGTCGACTTCGGAGAATACGCCATTCGAGCTGGAAAAGAAAAGGGTCGGCGCGGAGACAGTTTCAGTCGGGGGAACGTCGGGGGTTCCTGTCTCCGCGCCTGTTGGGCGCATAGCTGAGCGGGGAAGCGTCATGTGCCCAATTCTTCTGTTATACGTGGGTGGTCATGATTAAGTTTTCAACCTTGATCACGAGGTAGTGTAATATAAGTCTGACGATCGCCGGAGCGCACAAGCAACAGTATTTTTTTGCCTGTGGCATCTTTCAACGCTTCTGCCACGTCAGCTGGCGAGGAAATGTCTTCACCGGCAACCTCAAGGATGACATCGCCAGGTTTCAGCCCACGTTCAGCAGCTTGCGACTTCGGGTCAAGCTGCGTGATGCGCACGCCCTCACCGTCTTCAGCCTTTTCCACTTCGATCCCGAGGTCTGCGAGTTCAACCTTGTCAGTGCTTTTGTCGATTGAAGCCATTCTAGGCGCTTCACCGGGCATGGTGCCGATTTCAACATCTATCGTCTGGCGTTTGCCGTCGCGCACGACTTCAAACGGAACTTTTGTGCCGGGCTTCAAACCTGCAACAGTACGAGACAGATCTTTTGCATCTTCAACAACTTCGCCGTTAGCGGTTACGATGGTATCACCTTGTTTGAGGCCTGCTTTAAGTGCAGGCGACTCCTTCGTGAGGTTCGAAATGATCGCACCTTCTGCTTTTGCAAGGCCTAAGCTTTCAGCAATGTCATCTGTCACTGGTTGAATAGCCACGCCCAAGTATCCGCGGGTTACGCTGCCGTTTGACTTCAAATCCTCGACAACGTTTTTAACGATGGCAGCGGGGATGGCAAAGCCAATGCCAACCGATCCACCGGAAGGCGAGAAAATCGCTGTGTTCACGCCCACTACTTCACCTTGCAGGTTGAAGGCAGGACCACCGGAGTTGCCCTTGTTGATGGAAGCATCAATTTGCAGATAATCATCGTACGGGCCAGAACCGATGTCGCGCCCACGGGCTGATACAATACCGGCTGTGACTGTGCCGCCAAGGCCAAATGGATTACCAACGGCCATCACCCAGTCGCCCACTTTGGCATCACTCGTGGTCAAGGGAACATAATCAAAGGTCTTGTCTGAGTCGATTTTCAATAGGGCCAAATCGGTCTTGGAATCAGTGCCGATGACTTTTGCATCATATTCAACGCCGCCTTGGAATTTGAGTTTTACAGTTGAGGCATTGCTGACAACGTGATTGTTGGTGACAACATAACCATCTGCCGAAATCACGAAGCCTGAACCAACTGCGGAACCGTGTTGGCTGCCACCGCGTCGCTCATTAAAGCGCTCACGGAACTGGGGAAATTGTTCGAAAAATTCTTTAAGTTGGGGGGGCACTTCATCCGTGTTTTCAGCGGATGCGGGTTGATATTTAACTTCCACACTCACCACTGAAGGCATGACATGTTCTACCAATGGTGCGAAACCCTTGGTAGGATCGATGGCGGCAATCACGCCTTGCGCATGAACGTTTGAAGAAACAGCCATGGCGCTTGTCAACAGTGTCGAAGCAACAAGGCCTGCTGCAAAAAGTTTCAAGGCGAAGTTGGTATTGTGTGTCGTGGTTTTCATTCTTGCTCTCCAAATGCGGGGTATGGCCAGAATGTAGGGATGCACCGGTTACGCCAACATGGCGGCGTCATGAAATCTTTGTAAGTCTTGTGGCGAAGTAGCGGCAATGCGGGCTTATTTACCGAGAACTGCAACGAATGTGTCAGAGCGCGGGCACGCGCTCCTTACTTCCCATTCATTTTGCTTTAGCAATTTCTGCGTTAAACAGGTGGCGGGAATCAATTATTAAGGGAAGCACTATGGGGCGGGATTTGTTTTTGATTTGTGTGACCGCTAGCGTGTTGGCGGGTTGCGCGTCCAAGTCGGCTGACATTGCGCCGGCCTATGTTTCTCCCGTAACCTACCAAAACTTCACGTGTGACCAATTGCAGGCCGAGGCACAAGGCGTTTCACAACGTGCAGCAGTTGCCAGTGGGCAGCAAGACAAAGCACGCAAGAACGACCAAATCAAAACAACGGTTGGTGCCGTGTTGTTTTGGCCCGTGATTTTGTTCAACGAAGGAGATGGTGCCAAAGCGAATGAGTTGGCTAATTTAAAAGGCCAGATGAACGCCATTCAGCAAGCATCCGTGCAAAAGAATTGCGGATTTACCTTCCAGCAATAGCGCACAACGATAGTCAATCACCTATTATGGATTTCAGTTCGGCTTTTTCCTGATCCGTCAGACTTGCTTCAAGTTGGGCTGGCTTTTTGCGAAATGCCAAGAGTAATCCAGCGGCTAAAATCAGAAATGGTGCAGCCCACAGCACAAGCGTTGAGAACTTGAAGCGCGGCTTCAACAATACATATTCGCCATAGCGGGCAACGACGAAATCCACGACCTCGACATCGGACTTGTTGGCCTGCAACTGTTCGCGAATAAGAATGCGCAAGTCGCGCGCAACGGGTGCATCGGAATCATCAATGGATTGATTCTGGCACACAAGGCAGCGCAGACCGGTAGAAATATCTCTGGCGCGGGCCTCCAGTAGAGGATCTTTCAAAATCTCATCGGGCTGCACAGCGAAGGATGAATTTGATAATAGTACCAGTGCAAGTATGGAAGCTCGCAATGTCACGCGCCTGCCTCCATCGCTGGTTTCAGCGCCTTTTGTGGCACTCCGATGCGCAATCGGCGATCACTGAGTGATAGAAACCCGCCCACAAACATGATGGTAGCACCCAGCCAAATCCAGGTGGCCAGTGGATTGTAGGAAGCGCGAACGCTGCGAGCGCCTTGCACTTCATCGCCCAGTACGACATACAAATCGCCGAAGAAACCCTGCACCAAACCTACTTCTGTCGTGGGCATGTTTGAGGGTTTGAAGATGCGCTTTTCAGAAACGATGCTGGCCACCTCATGTTCTCCAATCGAAACGATAAAGCGCCCCTGAAGACCATCGTAGTTAGCGCCTTTGAGTGGCTCTTCGCCCACAAATTTCACACTATAGTGCGCCACGTCAACGCTCTCGCCGGGCTTCATCGAGAGTATGTGTTCTTCTTTCCAGACGGTCAAAATCACCACACCAATTACCAACAATCCCAATCCGCCATGGGCCAGTGCCGAGCCATGGGCCGACAATGGCAGGCCCTTGTAACGTGCCCAGGCAATCGCTCTTGGAACTTTGCCCAAATTAATGCGCAATGCGATGTCTTTCACGCTGCCAAAAATTGCCCAAGCTCCAAGCGCCACAGCTGCAGGTGCAAGCCAAGGGCCGCGCTGTGTGGCCAGCAACAGCCCCAGCGCGGCAATGCAGCAAGCAACAACGGCAACCAAACGCGGCTGGAAAGCGACGACAGTTGCGCCCGCTTCCACGTCAACAATGGGCCAATTGGCATTAGCAGTAGCAGCGGTAAAATGATGGGACCAAAGGTAAAATTGAAATAGGGCGGACCTACGGAAATTTTGTCGCCGTTAATTGATTCAAGTGCCAGCGGATAAAGTGTGCCAATAAACACCGACGCGCAGGCTGCACAGAGCAGCACATTGTTCAGCACCAAACCACCTTCACGACTGGCGGGAGCAAACAGCCCGCCCGCCTTCAGCCCAGGTGCGCGGACCGCAAACAACGTCAAGCTGCCGCCGACGAAAATGCCGAGGATCATCAAAATATAAAGTCCGCGTTCAGGGTCCACCGCGAAGGCATGCACTGATGTGAGAACGCCTGAGCGCACGAGGAACGTGCCAACGAGCGACAATGAGAAAGCAAGTATCGCCAGCAAAATCGTCCAGATTTTTAATGCGCCGCGCTTTTCTACAACGATAGCGGAATGCAGCAGTGCTGTTGAAATGAGCCATGGCATGAAGCTGGCATTTTCAACCGGATCCCAAAACCAGAACCCGCCCCAGCCCAATTCGTAATAGGCCCACCACGAACCCATGGCGATGCCGAGGGTCAACATGGACCAACTCAACAGAGTCCAAGGCCGCACCCAACGCGCCCAAGCGGCATCCACTTTACCTTCCAACAAAGCTGCAACTGCGAAGGAAAATGAAATCGATAGGCCAACATATCCTGCATATAAGAACGGCGGGTGAAATGCGAGGGCG
The DNA here is from genome assembly GCA_963840765.1 of uncultured Alphaproteobacteria bacterium. Lineage (GTDB taxonomy): Bacteria > Pseudomonadota > Alphaproteobacteria > Rhizobiales > Aestuariivirgaceae > Aestuariivirga. The sequence goes on from CAWJAE010000004.1 coordinate 121,730, forward strand.
GGGTCTTGCAGAATTGGGTTTAGCCCATTGCCCTCAATGGGCGGGGTGGCCAATCTTAGAAACGGATTTGAGGCCAATATAATGAACAACAAAAACGCCACGCCAATAGAGCCCTGCACTGCCAATACCCGCGCCCGCAGTGATGCCGGCAGATGCGTGCCGAACACGGCAACGGCTGCACCAAACAGCGCGAGGATCAACACCCACAGCAGCATGGAACCTTCATGGTTTCCCCACACGCCGGAAATTTTATAAATCAGGGGTTTGGCTGAATGCGAATTTTCCGCCACGTTCAAAACCGAAAAATCGCTGACAAGATAAGCGTTGGTGAGTGCGACAAACGATAGCGCAATCAAAGCAAGTTGGGTAACAGCGGCCAAGCGACCTTGCTGCATCAAAATGGCATTGTTGGTCCAAGCCCCATAAAGCGGCACCAACATTTGCCACGCAGCAACTGCGAGTGCGAGAACCAATGCGAAATGACCAAGCTCAACCGTCATTGAATTGCGCCCTCTTTCCACACGCCTTTTTCTTTCAGTTTGTCAGCTACTTCTTTGGGCATGTAATTTTCGTCATGCTTGGCCAACACATTGTCGGCAATGAACATGCCATCGCTGCCAACAGCACCTTCCGCAATAACACCCTGCCCTTCACGGAATAAATCCGGCAATTGACCTGTGTAGCTTACTGTCAATTTACCGACCATATCCGTTACGACGAATGTTGTGACGGTGGCCGCTGGCTTTGCAATAGAGCCCTTTTCCACAAGCCCGCCCAAGCGCATCCGCGTACCAGGCTTAACTGCTTTTTCGGCTATTTCGGACGGCGTGTAAAAAAACACGATCGTGTCGCTGATCGCAAAAAGCACCAACCCGGCGGCTACACCGAGAATGGCCAGTGATGCGAGAATGATTGCGAGGCGGTTTTGTTTACGGGTCATTTTACACTCAGTTCTTGCGCTAACTTGTTGAGCGCGTTCAATTGATCGGGATTTGTGGCGAAAGTAGCACGCGCCATTGCGAGTGCTGTACTGGCTTTGTCGACTTCTTTTAAAACAATACGCGCGCGAATGAGGCGGAGCCAACCCTCAATATCATTGGAGTTGGATTTCAGTTTAGCGTCCAAACCATCCACCATGTTGCGGATCATGGCCATGCGGTCTTCCGGTGCCATGCCTTCGGCACCCTGCATTTGCTCAGCAGAAATTTGAGGGGCGGCAGAATTGGGATCAAGTTTGGCAAGCTGTGCTTCAACAGCCGAACGCCAAGACGCATCGGATGGTGCATTCGCCAGCAGTTTCTGGAATGTGGCCTTGGCTTCGTTGGTCTTACCCTCTTGAGACTGGCCAAGACCGTGGTAGAACTGCGCCTTGGGGTGCGTCGCATCCAGCTTTAGCGCTTCAGCGACGATGGCAATTGATTGAGCAGTCACAAGTCCCTTGTTTTCAAACACCAGCGCTTCCGCCATGTCTGCCAAAAGATCAGGTGTGGGGCCTGAAATTGAAATGATATGCCCCATGGCGCGGGCGGCGTCGGCAAAGCGGCCTAAATTCAAATAGTGCGGCACTAGCAGTTTCCAGCCCTGCACATCACCGGGCGTTTTTTCCAATTGCTGTTCAACACGCGCAATCAAAGCTGCCCAATCTTGCGATGTCTCGGCAGCGGCAAGACGTTCAGCACGCGGTACGTCAGGCAAGCCATAACGTCCCACATTTACATATAACGCGACTGCCACGACGGGTATTGCCAGAACGGTAAATTTCCAGTGCCTGCTATTGAAGTTAGCAATGGGCTGCACATCCCTGCCCGCCGCCAACAAGCGGCGGCTGATTTCGGTGCGTTGGGCTTGCGCTTCGTCAGCACTGATCACACCTGCCGCAATATCCCGATCAAGTTCCAATAGTTGGTCTTTGTAAATTTCAAGTGCGCCTGCACTACGGCCCGCATCCGCCGGAGCTTTAACCATCAACAAAAACCCGGCGGCGCTGGCACACAACACCGCCGCCAACACCCAAAACATTACCATATTGCGTTTGCCCTGATCATTGGCGAAACATAAGCGGTGGCGTGGTTGAACCTGCCATGGCGCAGTGTCGCATGGGGCGGGGTTCCTGTCGGAAAAACATGGAGTGCTTCGCAGGTGTTTGATACAAGGGCCGCAACCCATCGGGATTCAGTCATGTCACAACGTTATTCCATTTTCTCCCTCGCCCGCAATGCGCTTGGTTATCATAAGGATTGGGAGCGCGCATGGCGCTCACCAGAGCCCAAGGCAGAATATGACGCGGTGATTGTGGGTGCTGGCGGCCATGGTTTGGCCACAGCCTACTACCTCGCCAAAAATCACGGCATGACGAATATCGCTGTTGTTGAAAAAGGCTGGCTGGGTGGCGGCAATACGGGGCGGAACACCACCATCATCCGCTCGAACTATCTGCAAGACGCATCCATCGCAATCTATGATTTGGCCCGCAATCTGTACGAAGGCCTGTCGCGTGAATTGAACTACAACATGATGTTCAGCCCGCGCGGCGTGATGATGCTTTGCCAGACTGAACATGAATTCCGCGCCTTCAAACGCACCGCACATGCCAACCGCTTGGCGGGCCTTGACTGCCGCATGATTACGCCAGCTGAAGTCAAGGAACTGGTGCCGATCATCAATGATGATCCGAATTGCCGCTACCCTATATTAGGTGCCTATTACCAACCCCGTGGCGGTACCGGGCGGCACGATGCCGTGGCTTGGGGCTATGCCCGTGGTGCCGACGCTATGGGTGTGGACATCATCCAGAATTGCGAAGTCAAAGGCATTCAGCGCGATGGCGGCAAGGTTGTCGGTCTTGAAACCACGCGCGGCATTATCAAAACGAAAAAAATTGGCGTTGTAACAGCAGGCCACGTGTCCACCATCATGGACATGGCGGGGGTGCGCATGCCGATTGAAAGCTTGTGCTTGCAGGCTTTGGTTTCAGAACCCATCAAGCCCGTATTGGATTGCGTCGTGATGGCCAATACGGTGCATGGCTATATGAGCCAATCGGACAAGGGCGAACTCGTCATCGGCGGTGGCACAGACCCTTATAACAACTATTCGCAGCGCGGTTCATTCCCCGCCCTTGAACACACGATTACGGCTTTGGTTGAAACCTTCCCCATCATTTCGCGTCTGCGCATGCTGCGGCAATGGGGCGGCATTGTTGATATGACGGGAGATCGTTCGCCGATCCTGTCCAAGACTCCGGTTGATGGCCTTTACGTCAATTGCGGCTGGGGCACGGGCGGTTTCAAAGCCATTCCAGGTTCCGGTTGGGTGTTTGCCGATACCTTGGCCAATGACCGGCCACACCCCATCGCCGAGCCTTTCTCGCTCAACCGTTTCACCGAAGGCCGCCTGATCGACGAAAGCGTCGCAGCAGCCGTGGCGCATTAAGGGAAACACACAATGCTCGTTGTCACCTGCCCCGTTTGTGGAATTTCCGGCGATGAAAATGATTTTCATTCCGGCGGCCAAGCCCATGTGGCCCGCCCCGCAACAACCAACCCTGAAGGCATCAGCGATGAGGCCCACAAGGCCTATCTCTTTATCCGCCACAACCCCAAGGGTTTGCATTTTGAACGTTGGCGCTGTGACCGGGGGTGTGGAAAGTGGTTCCACGCCGCGCGCGATACGGTGACAATGGAATTCAAGGCGTATTACGGCATCACCGAATTGCCGCCTGCTGAACTGCAGAAAGAAGCAAAAGGTCCGTGGGCGGACGAATTCAAGCGCCGGGCGAAAGTGACGTCATGATAAAAAACGGGGCTTCTCCCCTCCCTGGCAGGGAGGGGCCGGGGGTGGGTGGAAGCCATATGTTTCTGTCTCGCCTGCTGCCCCCATCCACCCCTAACCCCTCCCTGCCAGGGAGGGGAATATTTACCCGGAATGACAAAGCGAGTGCCTCTGCATGACCAACAAACCTTATAGACTTGCTGAAGGCGGCAGCCGCATTGATCGCTCAAAGCGGATCACGATTTCATTCGATGGAAAATCAATTCCGGCCTTCGAGGGCGATACCGTGGCTTCTGCGGTCTTGGCCAATGGCCAGAAGATTTTTGGCCGCTCATTCAAATATCATCGCCCACGCGGCGTGGTGGGCTTAGGCTCAGAAGAAATGAATGCACTCATCGGTGTTGGCGTTGGGCCACGGCATGAACCAAATTTGCGCGCCACACAGATTGAATTGTTCGATGGCCTCACGGCTGTTTCGCAAAACCGCTGGCCGTCCTTAAAATTTGACGTGGGCGCTATCAACTCGAAGTTCTCGCGTTTCCTGCCCGGTGGTTTTTACTACAAAACCTTCATGTGGCCGCAAAGCTTCTGGAAGCATGTGTATGAACCGATTATCCGCCGCTCGGCGGGCTTGGGCAAAGCTGCAACGGAGCGTGACCCCGATACTTACGAGCACATGCACGCCCATGTTGACGTGCTTGTCGTTGGCGGCGGCCTTGCTGGTTTGACGGCGGCGGAAGCAGCGGCACAGGCGGGTGCAAGGGTATTGCTGGCCGATGAAAACCCCGTACTGGGCGGCATAGCAGATTTGACGGCAGGCAGCGTTGATGGGCTTTGCGCCGTTGACCACGCCAATGCCGTTGTCGCACGCTTGCAAGCCATGCCGAATGTGCAAGTCATGTCGCGCACAACAGTTGTGGGGCATTATCATCACAATTACTTGCAAATGTTCGAACGTGTTGCAGACCATGATCCGTCATTGCTTGCAGCCGGTGCGCCGCGCCATCGCCTGTGGAAGGTGCGTGCAGGACATGTGATCCTCGCCACGGGTGCACTTGAACGTCCGATTGCCTTCGCCAATAATGATCGTCCCGGCATTGCACTTGCATCAGCGGTGCGCGGTTTGTTGGAACGCCAAGCTGTTGCACCCGGCACCAATGGTGTGGTGTTCACCAATAATGATGATGCCTATCTCACCGCACTCGCGCTCAAAAAAGCTGGCGTGAATGTGCGCGTGGTTGACTTGCGCCAACGCGCCGATGGCGGTTTGATAGCGCGCGCAAAAGAAGCGGGCATCGAGATTAATTTCGGCAGTGTGATTTCAGCTGTTGAAGGCAGCCATGCCGTGACGGCTGTCAAGATTGCCGCCTATCGCAAAGGTCAGGGCCGCGTCATCACCGAGAAAAAAGTGAACTGCGATTTCATCGCCATGTCCGGTGGCTGGAATCCGGCATTGCATCTCTGGTGCCACAACGGTGGCAAGATCACGTTTGATGATACGCTGCATTCATTCCGGCCAAACACACACACTGATCCAATGACGGCGATTGGTGCTGCAAACGGCACCATGTCACTGGCCGCCACATTGGCCGAAGCGCAAGCTGCGGGTGAAACTGTTGCAAAATCAGTTCTGAAAAAAGCCAAGGCCGTGAAGGCCAAAGTACATAAAGTGGAAGAACCCACACGCGCTGCTTTGGAGCCTATCTGGTTTGCGCCCGCCACTGGAAAGTACAATGAAGGCAACAAGCACTTCATTGATTTCCAAAATGATGTGACCGCAGCCGACCTCGAATTGGCCCAGCGTGAAGGCTATGAATCGGTTGAACACACCAAACGCTACACCACTTTCGGCATGGCGACCGACCAAGGAAAGACATCCAATCTCAATGGTTTGGGCGTTCTTTCTGAAGCAACAGGTAAAGCGATTCCTGAGATTGGCGTCACCACATTCCGCCCGCCTTACACGCCGTTTTCATTCGGTGCGATTGCGGGTTCTCTGACAGGTGAGTTGTTCCTGCCCATTCGCCGCACGCCGATTTTTGAATGGCACAAGGCACGGGGTGCAACCTTTGAACCTATCGGACAATGGCGTCGCGCCTATACTTATTCCGGTGCGGGCGAAGACAAGCACGCTTCAATCAACCGTGAAATCCTCAGTGTACGGAATAAAGTTGGTCTGCTCGATGCCTCGACCTTGGGCAAGATCGAAATCAAGGGTCCGGACGCCGCAGAGTTTCTCGACCGTATGTACACCAACATGTTCTCTAATCTTAAAACCGGGCGCTGCCGCTATGGTTTGATGATGAATGAACTGGGCTTCCTCACCGACGACGGCGTGACGGTGCGCTTGGGCGATGATCATTTCCTGATGCACACCACATCAGGTGGCGCTGATCGCATTGCCGCGCATTTGGAAGAGTGGCTGCAAACTGAATGGACGCATTACAAAGTGTTCGTGACACCTGTCACCGAACAGTGGGCGCAGTTCGCCATTGCGGGCCCGCGTGCCCGCGATGTGTTGGCCAAGCTTTCGCCTGATTTTGAAATTTCGAACGAAGCCTTTGCGCACATGGATTATAAGTCCGGCAAGCTTGGCGCTTATCCGGTGCGGGCCTATCGCATCAGCTTTTCCGGTGAACTGTCCTACGAAATCGCAACGCCCGCCAACAATGGTCAAGGCTTGTGGAACGCCATCATTGCAGCAGGTGCCGAGTTCGGCTTGGAGCCTTACGGCACCGAAGCGCTTCACGTGCTTCGTGCTGAAAAAGGTTACATCGTCATCGGCGACGAAACCGATGGCACCACAACACCGCATGACGTTGGTCTTAGCGGGCTCGTCTCCAAAAAGAAAACCGACTTCCTGGGCAAGCGTTCATTGGAACAATCCTACCTTGCTGGTCCCAACCGCAAACAGTTGGTGGGACTCCTTACGGAAAATCCGCAAGATGTTTTGCCAGACGGTGCTTATGCAGTACGTGCCGTCAAAGACAAGCCACCCATGGAAATGATCGGACAAGTGACGTCCACTTACATGTCACCCACCCTTGGCCGCTCCATTGCCATGGCGCTCATCGAAAATGGTCGCTCGCGCATGGGAGAAACTTTGTCGTTCCCGCTTGAGAGCGGCAAGGTGATGAAAGCCGTGATTACTGATTTTGTATTTTATGACAAGGAAGGAGCGCGACTGAATGCTTGAGCTTCAAACCACCAGCGCCTTGGCGCATCGCGCGGAGCCTAACAACCTCAGCATTACCCTGCGCGAGATTGCAGGGCGTGGCATGATTGATGTGCGCGGGCTTGGCGCCGACAAGAAATTCTTGAAGGCCTTGAAAGATGTGTTGGGCTTTGATTTGCCCAAAACCGCACGCACCTCAAACACTTGGGGCGACCTGAAGGCACTTTGGCTTTCGCCTGACCAGTGGTTGATTCTGTGTCCGGGCAACAGAGCTCAAAGTCTTTTGGGAGAACTGACAACGGCGCTTAAAGGTGTGCATTCGCTGTGCGTTGACGTTTCAGATATGCGTGCCATCATCCGCCTTGAGGGCGCACATGCCCGCACGACAGTTATGAAGGGTACGTCAATCGATCTCACCCACGGCGACTATATGCCTGGAACCGTGCGCCGGATGAAGTTTGCGGAAGTCGGTGCGTTGCTGCACATCATCGAAGACAATGTGATCGAGGTTTATGTGTTCCGGTCTTATGCTGATTACACATGGGAGTTCCTGCTGAAGGCGGCGCGCAAGGGAAGTGAAGTGAAGTTGTTTGCTGGCGCCTAAATTGCGCATTCAACATCCGTATGCGTGAAGTCATCGCCTTTGAAGAGAAGTGGCATGGCCTCAAATTTTGCAAAGGCATAGCAAAGACAGTCACCAAAGTTTAATTGGGCCGCATGACCCTGCCCTTTGCCAAAGTTGAGGTAGGCTGATTTTGCAATTTCCGCATGAGCAGCTGTAAAATCGAGTAAAGTCAGATTTAAACTGTCTTTCAGGCGGTCTAACTGATGCAAAATCTCTGGGCCGCGCCGGCTTTTGGCAACAATGGCCAACTCTACCCAAGTCGGTGCACCTACGTAACGAAATCGGCTCTGTGCAATTTTCTCAAGAATTGCCGTCGCTTCGGGTTCATCAAAAAGAATCGCAAGAAGTGCTGACGCATCAATAATCATCAGTCAAAATGACCGTTGTTATTATAGCCAAGAATTTCATCATCTGTGCGATGATCTAATATTGGCAGGAGAGCCACTCTCCCCTGTATGTCTCTGATTTTTTGAAACAGCTCGTCCCTGTTGGTTGCACGTTGTTGGGTTCGCTGCCGGAAAAGCGCCAAATCAAGTGAGTCATTCAATGCTTCAGTAATCGACTTTCCTGTGCGCAAGGCAAGTTCGCGTGCTTTTTCTTCGACTTCAGAGTTTTTGATACTTAATGCCATGCTTGGTACCTGCTATAAATAATTATATAAGGTATCAGAGCATCGCTCACCCGTCAACGCGGCGGAATTCCAGCAGCGTGAAGAAGCCCCAAGGCTTCAAGTGTTTTAAACTCACGAGTCGCAACTTGTCGCTAACCAGCACCGAGTCGACCGGAAACTCAGGTCGCCAACCCAGCTTTGCCGCGTGTTTGGACATTTTCTTCTCAACGATGCCGCGAATGCCGCTTTCCACACTAAAGTGGTTGGCAATCAAGACTGTTCCACCGGGCTTCGTCACCCGGGCTAGTTCATGAATCACTTTTGCAGGATCAGGCACCACCGTCAGCACATACATCGCCGCTGCAACATCGAAATGACCGTCCGGAAAATTCAAGGCCGTTGCGTCCATTTCCAACAAGGCTTCAATGTTAGCCATTGATGTCTTGGCCATTCGCTTTTTGGCCAAGGCCAACATGTCTGCCGAAAGGTCAATACCTGTCACCCGCAAATGATCTGCATAGTGTGGCAAGGCCAAGCCCGTACCCACACCAACTTCAAGCAATCGCCCCGAGAAATTGTTGGCCCGTTCAACCGTTTGCTTCACACCAGATTCAACCAACTTGCCAAAAGTCGCATCATAAAACGGCGCCCAGCGCCGATAAGCCACCCGCACATCTTCAGCGGCCATTTTGGCCAGAGATTGAGTCACAGAATTTCCTTCACTACAATGTGTCGCTAATAGTATATAAATAGTCGTAAAGCAAAGATCAATCTACAAATGCAAAACGCGCCCGAGAAGGCGCGTTGTATTTCAACTTGTTGATGAGATTTAGGCGAGCTTAGGCACCATCCACCCCATCAACTTGTCAAAGCCGCCGAAGGGATAGAGGTGCGGTGCAGCAATACCTAATTCAGGCTTGTCGAAATGCAGTGTCGCGAGTTGGTCAACAAACTCAGTGGGCTCTGAAACCGACAGCAATTTAGTGACATTCAATGCCTGCTTGCGAATAAAGCGGGCAGAATTGCCAACGCCGCACATAGCGGCATATTTCACAAGTGTTTTGATGGAGGCTGGCCCTGGCACACCGACATGAATTGGCAAATCAATGCCAGCGGCCCGCAATTCGGTTGCCCAATGGGCGACGGGATTGGCATCAAACAAGAATTGTGTAGCGATGAAGCCTTCAATGTTGTTGGTCTTCAGCCAATCATTTTTCAATTTGAGAGCTTTCAGCAACATGGCTTCACCGTGGATCTTGGTAATATCAGGGTTGCCTTCAGGGTGTCCTGCAATACCAATGCGCTTAATACCTGCTTGTTGAAAGGCACCGGTTTCCAGAAGTTGGATTGCCGCATCATACTTGCCGATGGGTTGTGGTGCACCTCCGCCCAGAACCAAAACATCCGTCACCGCAGCCTGAGTCACAAAAGCTTCCAGGCGGCGCTTGAGGTCTTCGGCGTCCAATACAAAACGGGCAGGAATATGCGGGATTGGATTGTAGCCTGCCGCGCGCAGTGCCGCGATTGCAGCAATTTGTCCATCCAAGTCACCCGCATCAATTTGCGCCACAAACACGGTGGAGCCTTCAGCGAAGCCTTGGCGCAACAGTGGAATCTTGTCGATTTGCTTGCCCGTAATTTCAATGGAGGCCTTGCGCAAGTAACTACCCAAAGGGTTTGCCATGGTGGCAGTGGGCATTGGTGTGAATGTTGTGGGTGCGCTCATGTTCTGGCCTCAAACAGATTGAAGCCCAAAATATCATGGAAAGTTATTGAATTGTCTTAAGGTTTTGCGACATTCCTACCTCATTACCGACTTTCAACACACGTTAAGGTCGTTTTTAGAACATCGATGGCGCTAGTGGACAAGTCTCAAAGAAGGGCGCATGGTGCCGGACGGGAGATTAATCATGCTCGGCGAAAAACCAAAAAACCTGCCTCAGTCCGTTGCCCTCATTCTGGTGCCTGAATTTACGATGATGCCAGTGACGTCGGTCATAGAGCCTTTGCGCCTTGCCAACCGCTTGGCCGACAAGCAACTTTACAAATGGACTCTGCATTCCCTTGATGGCCAGCCCGTTGCTGCTTCAAGCGGCATTTTGACGATGGCGAATGGCGACCTTGAGAGTGTTCCACCTGACGCCGCCGTTATTGTGTGCGGTGGTTTGAATATTCAACACAACACGGATAAGCGCCTGCTCAGCTGGCTGCGCAAGATCTCCCGCAGGGGGGTTGATATTGGCGCAGTATGCACCGGTGCCCATGTGTTGGCGGAAGCGGGATTGCTAGATGGCTATCGCTGCACCATCCATTGGGAAAATTTACCGGGCTTCACTGAAGCCTTTCCTGACATTGATGTCACTGGTGGTCTTTTTGAAATCGATGAAGATCGCTTCACCAGTGCTGGTGGCACAACGGCTCTTGATATGATGTTGTCTCTGATCACCACGCAGCATGGGCCGGATATGGCGGCACAAGTTGCTGAGACGATTTTGCACTCGCCGATTCGCCACCACAGTGAAAACCAACGTTTGTCACTTCCGGCACGCATTGGCGCGCGCCATCCTAAACTGGTGTCCATCATTGAGAAAATGGAAGATAACCTTGAAGACCCCCTGTCACCTAGTTTGTTAGCCAAACAGGCTGGTCTTTCTACGCGGCAATTAGAGCGATTGTTCCGCCGTTATCTCGATCGTTCGCCCAAGCGCTATTATTTGGAATTGCGCTTAAAGAAAGCGCGTTCGTTGCTTCTGCAAACCGACATGTCGGTGATTAACGTGGCCTTGGCTTGCGGCTTCTCGTCGCCTTCGCATTTTTCGAAGTGTTATCGCGCTTATTATGGCCGCACGCCCTATCGTGAACGCGGTGTGCCCGCTGCGGCAGGCGCTGAATAATTAAACGGGGAGCAGCTCCGTCGAGCCGCTCCCCTATGGCAAGCTACCCGCGACCGGGGGCAGTAGACAGGTTTTCTGCTTGCCAATTCAATATACAATTTAAGATTGCGTATCTGTTATATCAGCTGTTCACAGATTTGTGAACAGTCAATATCCATTTAAATTAAGGTCAGAATTAAATCAAGTTGTTCGACTGAATTCCACACGCATTCCAAGCAGTTTTAAATTACAGAATTAAACTTCTCTATATGACTTCTGTACAATTTTAACGTGTTTTGAAACTTTTCAATAACGCAACTTGCACTATATTAACCCCGGAAGTAGCAATTTGGCACGCAAGCCGCCTAGCAATGCTTGGTCCAGTTCCAATTTCCCGCCATACATTGCTGCTGTTTCGGTTACGATATTCAGGCCTAGACCTGATCCCGGTTTCGAACTCGTCCAATCTTTGCCCCCGTTTGAGTGCAACGACTCGCTTATCTTGCTGAAGTCCAGGACCGTCGTCATCAACTTCTATGAGCATGCGCGGACGGCCATCATCCCCCACCTGCGCCAAAAGACCGGCCCTGACTTCAACATTGCCCTTGCTCCACTTGCAGGCATTGTCCATCAAATTACCCACAATCTCTTCAAGGTCCTGGCGCTCGCCGCGGAATTTCAAGTTAGGTTGGCACACCACAGCAATTGCAACGCCCTTGTCCATGTTGATGCGTTGCAGCGTACGCGCAAGTGATCGCAACACAGGTTCCACGTCCGTGGCAGCACCTATGGTCTGGGCACGTGCGGCCCGCCTCGCCCGATCAAGATACATATTCACTTGATCGCGCATTACACCGATTTGTTCTTTAACTTTGTCGGCCAGCGAGCCTGGGCTTTCGCGCGCTTCATTCGTCAGTACACTGATGGGTGTTTTGAGCGCGTGGGCAAGGTTGCCAACTTGCATGCGGGCGCGATCAATGATCTCAAAATTTGACTGGATCAGCAAATTCATTTCATCGGCAACAGGTTGCATTTCCGTTGGAAAATTGCCGTGCAGCATTTCAATTTTACCGGAGCGAATGTCATTCAGCTTTTGTTGCATTTCTGCCATCGGCCTCAACGCATAACGCACCTGGAAAAAAATGGCGCCTAACAATCCAAGCCCAAGGAGTGCCAGAAAAGCGTAAAGCGCGTTGCTGAACGAGCGCACCTCACTGCGCAATTCATCAAAATTTCCTGTCACCAGAAATGAATACTCACCCTCAAAATTCTTGAACGTAATGCGTTGCTCCAAAGCCCGCAGTTGTTGATTGTTACCATTTCTAAAAGCGAGTGATGCAATCCGGTCGCTGTCACGCTCCCCCAACAATGCGGGGGAAGGCATAATCGCCTTGTCCAGCAATGAAGGAGACAATAATGGCTTTTGCGCAGGTTTGGGCGGCACAACCTGCCAGTTCCAACCTGATTCAGGCAGGGTAAATCGCGTATCTGCCATGTTGCCCGTCAGTTGCGGAGAGCCATCTTCTCCCGGAAATACGTTGGCAGAGAGACTATCAAGCACTGCCCGCAGCCGCGCATCAAAATTCCGCACCAGCGCCTGCTGAAACAATTCGGACAACACAACAGAAGCCAGCGCCAATAATACCAGCGAAACGACAGCGGCAGAGACCGTCAACCGTAGTGAGAGTGAATTACTTCTCATCACCCGTCTCTGACATACAATAACCCATGCCACGGATGGTGTGCAGCACGTCAACGCCTAGCTTCTTGCGCAGCCTCCCTACGAACACTTCAACGGTGTTGGAGTCGCGGTCAAAATCCTGATCATAAAGATGTTCAACCAACTCCGTGCGCGAAACCACTTTGCCTTTGTGGTGCATCAAATAATCGAGCAAACGAAATTCCAGTGACGTCAACTTGATCGGCATACCATTCACACTGACGCGCGCACCCTTTGTATCAAGCTCCACGGGCCCACAGGTAATTTCGCTCGTGGCGTGTCCGGCTGTGCGTCGCACCAAGGCGCGAATGCGTGCCAGAACTTCTTCCATGTGAAAAGGCTTGGTAACATAATCATCGGCACCGGCATCAAAGCCCGCAACCTTGTCACTCCAGCGGTCGCGCGCCGTCAGAATCAATACCGGCATTTTCTTGCCGCCACGACGCCATTTTTCGAGAACGCTCACGCCGTCCAAAACCGGCAAGCCAAGATCCAGGATGACGGCATCATAGGGTTCGGTTTCACCGAGATAGTGGCCTTCTTCGCCATCCAGCGCCTTGTCCACCACATAGCCTGCATCGCCCAAAGCCGACACCATTTGCCGGTTCAGATCAACGTCGTCTTCCACAACTAAAATGCGCATAATTCACCACCAAGCGTTTATGGTGATGTTTCGGTGTCAGTTGATTGATCCTGACGATGCGTCCACTTTAACGCGCGAAACCTCACCACCCTGCTTCAAGGTGACAGCATACTCGCCTGAGGGCAAGAGTTGAACACGCAAGACTTTGGCACCCGGCCAAGTTTCCTTGGCAATCGAGGCTGCTTGCGATGGTGAAATCGCAACTTCAGCAGCACCATAGCCATCCTGAACTTGCACAAGTTGCAAGTCCGAGAGGCTCAAATCGTTGTATTGTGCGTATTTGTGGCCCAACCGAAACTGACCAGCTTCCGCAGAGACGGTCAAAACCATCACCAAAGCCAGCAAACCAACAAAAAACGCCCCCGTTTTCTTCATCACGCGAAACTCCTTCAAGTTATCGGTGAATTAGCAAAACCTAGCTGAACGTAAGATGAATGGGCGATGGCGGTTAGAAACAGGTTCAGCACACGCAACATAAGCAGTCGAATGTGGCATTTTCTGCATACTTGCTTGCAGATTCAAGCCTTACCCTTCTTTACAATCACCTGCCCTGCCACCTTTTCCAAAGTGCGCCCGCCAATATAGCCACCTACCCCGACCGACAGGAAGTCCCAGAATTGGCTCGGTAAGGCCTGCCAGCGGGGGTTGAAGGGTATTGGACTGCCCACAATCCAGTCCAGAAGTGGAATCACCAACCCCACAAAAACGATAAATCCCAGCAGCGTCAACATCAGCAAAGGCCGCCAGCTGCGGGTCAACCAGTGTTCTGATTTGATTTCAGCTAAAATGATGGCCTGTTCAAGTTCCTGGGTTTTGCCCAAATGGTCAGTCAGTTTTGTTTGCAGTTCTGACTCCAATTTGCGGCGGAGTTCCTGATCTTTCACGAAAGCGTCCAGCGCTTTGGTTATTGGGCCGTTCATCAGGCCCGTTACCATATTCAAAATCAATGCAGCAGGCAAAGCCATCACAGGGCCTCCTCTTTCAACTTCTTCCAACGTTCAAAAATTATCAGCGCCAACAAACTGGCGATGGCCAACATCAAAACGATGCCCGCCAGTTTCTGGCTCGTCGCCAACACCGCTTGCAGCACCGTCAGCACCAATGCACCAAAGGCACTCCACATGGTTTTGCTGTGGTGAACGGGCTTTGCATTCTCGCGCTCCACGGGTTTTGAAACGCTGCCCGCATGTTCGGTCGCAAAAAGCGCGGCTTCAGCTGCACGGCGACGCACCAAGCCCGGCAACACGCGCCCGCCTGCCTTGTTCCACAATTGCAGGCGCCGACCAGCCGCAGCGAAGTCTTGCCGATTGACAGCTTTCAGAACACTCGACTTTCGAAAATTATCCAGCCCCACATTATAAGCAAAACTCACAAGGGCTGAATATTGCTGGTCGGAGACTGTCGTTCGCAATTGTTCGGAAACACCACGCGCAAACACGGCAACATCGCGTGCCAAAATCGCATCCGCTTTAGCTTCCGAAATCGTCAGCCCACGGAATACACTAGGATCACCCGCCATCGATGTATGGCCATAGCCAATCGTCCAAATTCCGATGGGATCTTGGTAAGCAGTTCTTCGAAATCCCTCAAAATGTTTGATGAGATCCAACCCTTCACTCGTCATTTTCATGGTGAGACTCACAGTTAAAATTCAATGCCCTGCCCGCATCAGCGCTGGCCAGATGCTGTTGATCAGAGCACCCGCCATGGCCGCCAGCGAAAGCGCCGCAGTCAAAATTACCCAGCCGCCCCGCGCACTTACCAGTGCATCCCGAATTTCGCGGACATCGGCGCGGATGCCTTGCAGTTCCGTTTCAACCGTTTCCATGCGGGCTTCGAGGCGTCCCACCTCGCGTTCAACATCGGTCATCGGATTTATTCCCTTAAGCCACGCGCATGAAAATTGCGGGCACGTTGGCAGCCGTTTCTTCAGTTGCAACCCAGCCCCACGTTGCAGGTGCCGCCGTTGCAAAGGTCAGCGTACGGCGCAATAATTTGGTTGCAGCTGTTGTTGGAACCGCTGGAAAGCCCAGCACAGGGCTGCAATAGGGCTGATGCGCGTTCACCGTTGCCGTTGAAGAACTCCGCAGCCCAAGCCAATAAATCGAACCTCGTGTGAAGGAAGCGTTTTGCGCAATCGACTTGAAACCGACACTGCCAAAATCCAGCGTTGCCGTTTCAAACAACAACGTGCTTGGCCGGCCCTCAGCATCCGCATTGTAACAAACGATCTTTCCTTGCGCGGAGGCGATAAGCGTTGAACACAACACGCCCACTTGGTCAGCTGTCATGTCAAAGGGGCATTGCCAAGGCGCAATTTCAATTCGGTTTGCGGCACCAGCCGATGTGGTCAAGGTCGTGGTATCAAGTGAATTGACATGCCAACGGCCCGTAGACGTTTTATAGTTCATGGCTGTGGCACCGCCGCTCCCACCACCGGCTGCTGCCCAAGCGCCATCGGCCCGCAAGAAGTTTACCGTTCCACCACCCGATGCAGGCACCAAGCCGTTGGCTGCTGGTGCAAAAGTGGGAAGTGCGCCAACGCCCTGTGGCAGGCTCACGACACCCGTGTTGCGATTAACACTCAGAGCCTCAAACCAACTTGCGCCATCACCGCTCACCTTCAGGTGAAAGTCATCATCACCCGTCGTTCCAATTTCGGCG
This sequence comes from uncultured Alphaproteobacteria bacterium, assembly GCA_963840765.1. Classification (GTDB taxonomy): domain Bacteria; phylum Pseudomonadota; class Alphaproteobacteria; order Rhizobiales; family Aestuariivirgaceae; genus Aestuariivirga. The sequence continues at coordinate 137,811 of CAWJAE010000004.1, forward strand.
CGTCCGGAAAATCCAGTCTGCCACAAGATCGACGCCGTATCAGTATTCGCATTTTTATTTAGTTTGACCTGATGTCCAGAGCCATCATGGTTGAACAAACTCGCTGAAGATGAAACGACCAATTTGTTCGTTGCGTCAGCCGACGCATTAACGCCAAAGAATTGCATGTTTTGAAGCGAAGTCGGCACACCACCTGCCACCCAGGCCGTTCCGTTATAACTCAACAACGCATCCTCATCTGACACCCAAAGCCGCCAACCTTCGCGCGGTAAAACATAATTCCACGCTCCTTCCAGCCACATCGCCAATTTACCAATATGTGAAGCCCATGAACCCGTGGCTGCAACTGGCACCAAATAGCGATCACCTTGCGCTGGCGTTGCAGGCGGTGTCGCCAATACCCGTGACATTACAGCCAAATGCACCAGCGCATCGAGGCGCGAAAGTGCTTCATTCACCGTCACGTGTTTTTGCGCCTGCGCCGCGTCGAGAAACGGCAGACCTAGATTATTTGATTCAGACATTCACATTTCCTTCCAAAATTGTTCCCGCACCAAAGGCCGCACTCATTTGTGCAACCTTGATGGCAAGGACCATTTGCGACGCTCCGAAATCTGCGAGCATTTCAGCTGTGCTGTAAAATTGTTGCGGTGAAGTCGGAAACCAGCTGCGCAAGGGTGTCACACCATTCATGATTTGCAGATGATATTTTTCTGTGTCTTCCGCCAATGGCACGTCATCCAAATCCCATGCGTCACCACCACTTCGGGTTTGCCGCGTCCACGACAGCAGAACGCCACCGGGCTGCGGCCTTAACCGGAGGTGAGCCGGACGCAACGGGCGCAGGCCTTTCAAAGTGGGTGGCAAACTGAATGAAACATAGGCCGGATGTCCAATATCCAATGTTGAAGGCCCCACCCGCCAGCTGGACGGCAACACAGCTTCTTGTAACGTTGCAACCGTCGGTGTTACGGCTCCATTCAACAAAATAAAACGTTCCCCCGGCACGCGAATGGGCAGCATTTCAGCAAAAGACCCCGCTTGCGCGCGCAAAAGACCATGCAAGCGATAGGCACCAACTCCGATCAACTCGGCGCTTTCAAACTGAATTATTTCAAATCCCGTTTCAGTCGTTCCAATGGCAACCATATTGGCACCTGCCAAAAGTTCGGCACGCGTCGCTGAAGACAGGGCGCCATAGTCCAGCGTCACATCCAAGGTCGCCGTAAAATCCACACGGCCGACGATGCCTGCCAGCAACGGGGTTTGAATTTCGCCCATTGTGGCTTGCGCACCTACCAACGCATTGAACACAAAACTGCTGCCACCCTGTTGGCGCAACACATTCAAGCGACCCGGCCATGGTGTTGCTTGGGCGGCAATCCAAGGTGCAGCAGGCTGCGCGATCGTTGAAAGCGCCAAATCCAATACCACCACATCCGGCGGGCCAAACACATCAGCCAATTTAGGAAGTGCTGCACGTTCCACCATCACGGGAACATCGTAGACCGATGCATCGTGTTGGACCGCGTCCACTACGCGCGCCTCCGCATCGACGATTGCTGAAATCCGATAAGACTTGCCATCCACCTCCACCGCGTCGCCAGGCTCCAAGTCCAATTGGCTGGGCGGCAAGGCAAATTGTGCGGTGGATCTTTGCCCCCAAGATTCAGCCAGTGCCACATCAACGCGGGCCTGCGCCAAGCTTTGCGGAACAGCGGCTGGCAACTGTAAAACAATTTCGCGCGTGCTCGCCGTGGCAGCTTCGTTTTGTTCAACTGCTGCCGTCCGATAGTCGAGCGAAGATTCGATGTAGGCCAGCCTCACACTGCGCGGCAGGTCGGTTTCTTGCGCGCGGGTTTCTCGAAGCGTGCTGCGTTCCCGACCACTTTCAACCAAATTATTGCGACTCAGAATTTTCGAACTCCGCACCAAGCGGGGTTTGAACTTCAGCAATCCTTCGCTTTCCACAGCATCCAAGGCAAAAGTGCGCAGCAGATTTTCCAAAGCATCCCGACCAGACATGGGCCGGTCCAACACAAAGCCATCCACCAAGCCTGCCACATCCGCCACTTCAACAGCACCCAGCCCGAAACGGTTGGCCAGATTCAAGATCAACTCGGCAAGGTCCACGGCCGCCAAACGTCCATTCAACCAGTGGCCGCGCGCATAACTGGCACCATCTGACCACACATCCGTGCGGGCTGGAAACGCCGGAAACGGCCTCGCATCCCACGCCCACCACGCCGTGCGGTTGGCCTGCACCATCGGCGCTCCGTATACGGATGACATGGGGTTGTGCGGACCTGATGCACTCCAATAGTCTTCTACGGCCTCAATCAGGCGGTGTTGCACCAAGTCGTCGCGCTGACCGCCGGAATAGTAAGGAAGCGCACTGTCTGAAGACTTCGCATCATAAAACACATTGGGTTGGTTCGCCGCCTTATCCACCGCCGGGCAACCTGCTTCCGTGAACCATATGGGTTTGGACTGAGGCACCCAACTTGTAACTGCGCCTGATTGAACACCACCCGGCCGCTGGTTGTGAGAATTGCTCCACCAATTGACCAAATCCTTGTAGCGAAACACCCACGGCTTGCCATAGGCACCGTCGGTTATCGGCGTTCGCATTTGCGTGTCGCGGTCAGCTTGCGAGGCGTAATACCAATCATAGCCTTCACCACTCACGATGCGGCTTTGCAAGTAGTTGATGTCGTAGGTTGAACCCACCCCCTGCGTGGCATCCAAGTGGTTCAAGCCGTCGCGCCAGTCGGCTAGCGGCATATAATTGTCGATGCCGATGAAATCGATGGCCGCATTGGACCAGAGCGTATCCATGTTGAAGAACACATCGCCCGAGCCATCCTGCGGTTGGTAGCCGAAATACTCACTCCAGTCCGCCGCATAAGAAACTTTTGCGTCAGGCAAAATCGTCTTCACATCGATCGCGAGATTGCGTAGCGCATTCACCGTGTGAAATGTCGAAGCTGATGAGCGCAGCCGTGTCAGCCCGCGCAATTCACTGCCGATCAAAAACACCTCAACGCCGCCAGCCGCTGCACACAATTTTGCATAGTGCAAGATCATGCGGCGATAACTCCATTGGGCAGGGCCAGAGTAAATCACATTGGTGCCGGAGGACGAAAATTGCGCCGCCGTGCAACTGCCCATAAAGGTGTTGACCTGCGTGGTGATAGCACTGGTTTTGTCTGGTGTTCCAACAGCACCCGGCGCCAAGCTGGCGGTCAGGTTTCCGCGCCATGGATAGGCCTGTTGTTCTGCCCCGCCATAGGGGTCTGGCAATCCATTGTTGTGCGGAATGTCCATCAGTAGAAATGGATAAAATGAAACTTCAAGTCCACGTGCGTGCAAATCATGAATGGCCCGCACAACAGTTTGATCGGATGGTGTGCCTCCGAAGGCCGGGCCACCATCGAAAGTGCTTACTGCAAGTGCTGTGCTTCGTGTTTCGCCGGAAACTGACCAAGTGGCCCCTTGCGTGACCTTGTCAGTGCGGTCCACCCGTGGTCGCACCTCACAAGTATTGCAGCGCAAGTCATCGCCAAACCATGGCACCACGAGTGATGCCGATTGCAAATTTGGACACGCCGCTTGCAGTTGATCGATAGACACCGACCAATCTGATTTTTCTGCTGAAGCATGGGCGTTTTCGCTGATCGTCAAACCCCGTGCACCGGTGCGGGTCACCAAGGCCGTGTCATAACCAAATTCAGTTGAACCGGGGATGATGTTCACCGCGCGGATTTTTCCGCCCAGGTTGCTGCCGCGCCGATAAATTTCAAACGACAATTGCGGAAAGCGATTGCCAAATCGTTCGAGCGGCAATCGTTCAAACACCACATAGGCCAGCCCCCGATAAGCTGGTGCACTACCCTCCACGGCGGCAATCAAACTGTCAGGCAGTTGGGTTTCCGTGCCCGTGTAAAGGCGCGTGGTGTAAGCTTCGAGATCAATCACTTTGCCATCAGCCCAAACACGACCAATGCCGTCGATTTCGCCTTCGCAAAGCCCCACGGCAAAATTGCCGAAATAGCTGTAATTTGTGGTCTTCGTTGAAACGCCGCCACCGGTGCTTTTTGACGAGGCTTTTTGTGTGTCAGTGGCCACCACCTCTTCCACATTGGTGGCCCAAATCACTTGCCCCGACACGCGCATCCGGCCCCAAATAGCAGGAATAGCCGTTCCTTCCTCCGAAGCCATAATGCGCAAATCATTCAGGCGCGGCCCTTCAATCTTGCGCTTCTGTGCAAACAAGCGCTGGTCAATGGCGTTACCTGCAATGCCGCCAATAGCTTGACCAATCATGCCACCAATGGGCCCGCCAACAGCCGTGCCCAAGGGCAGCCCCCAAACTTGATAAAACAACTGTGGCCATGATTTACTTTCAATCTCGAACTAAGAAAAAGGAACGGCGCTTTTCGCTTCAAGCTGGAAAGCGAAAGGCAAAAGCAATGCGTTGTCGCCACCATTTTGAAAGAGGCACTTCAACAACGCCCACACCCTCTTGCGCATGCACCATGTGGTCAGGTCCGGTTGCAATTCCGGCGTGCTTTGCAGGCAAATGCGGCTTCCAGCGGAACAGTAAAACATCACCGGCACGCACATCTTGAACGTCAATACAGATCAAATGCCGCCGTGCTGCCTCCGCTAGATTTTCCAAGCCGCCTGCTTCGGCCCAATCGGGTGAATAGGCGGGCGGTGCTTCCGGTTCATCGCCAATGCAGTCGCGCCACACACCGCGCACCAACCCCAAACAATCGCAGCCAACGAATTTTAAACTGGCCTGGTGTTGGTAAGGTGTGCCCAACCATCCGCGTGCAGCGGTAACAACTTCACGTGCATGGTTCATGTGCGTTTTCCACCATTATTGTTGGGGTCGTTGGATGAGACAAAGCCCGCCACAAAATCGGTGCCGGGCATGTGGGGGAAGCCACGAAAATTTATCTGCGTTTGAAAATTTTGCTTTGCAGGTTTCAAATTGCTTGTCGCAGCCCGCTACAAGTTGCACAGCATCACCAACATTCACCAAGAATGAAAGCGCTTGGCGCAAATCTACCCGCGTCAACGCGCCCACATTGCGCTGTCTTTTTACAGCAACTGATTTTCCTGTTGCGGCTCCACTGGAGAAATTCAAAATGCCGCGCGTGGCCCAATCATCGGCAAACCCAATGCCGCTCAAAATCAGAGCCGCCGGTTCCACCGCCGCAATTTGTCCCGATGCCGTAAACGCCGAGACATTAAGGTTCAATGAGCAGCGGGCATCGCCCAGGTTCGCGTCACAACCGAATTGAAACAGCCGCCCCCGCTGTTGCGACAGCAAATGCGATAGCCCTCGCACTTCGGCATTGAAGGCATTGTCGCCATAGGTAATCTCACCCAAATGGCCTTTCCGCATGATAATGCGTTGCGCCACATTCACCCAATTAACGCGCCACACTTCAATTTCAGCATGGTCAAAATCACCAGCCCGCAGCCGCGCCTCGTCCAGTCGATTTGACTGCAGCGCGCCTTCAGCCTCCATGTTGTCAATCGAAAGACCCGCGGAAGATTCAATGCTGCTCGCAGTGAAACCCGCACCTGCCTCAAACAACGTGCCATCAAAATTCAAGTCGTGGTCGTGGTCGGTAAAGCCGAGTTTTTCGCCGCTCTTCAACGTTACGCGCCAGCAGTGGCACAGCGTAGTGGTTCCACTGTCAAGGTGGGCTTGCAGCCCGGGAGGGAGTAGCCTCATGCCAACACCTCGATCAGTGGAATTTCTGGAATGTCCCCCGCTTCAAAATGCGAAAGGTTCACGGTAATCTCGTCAGCATCAAAACGCACCGGCACATCGAACTCAAAACCCGCTGTGACAACAGCGCCATTCGCTGGAAAATTCCCAACGTTGAATGTGATGACACCCGTTGCGGCATCCAGTGTGAAGGCCGTCGTGTTGGCACCATTCACCGCCAAGAGAACGGTGCCCGCAACGGGTGCCGTAATGCTGCGCACATAATCGCGTGATGGTGCGCCATAATGTTTCACAAGCTGAAAAGTTGCTTGCAATCCCGTCCCCGTTCCCAAAACTTGGTCGGTGTTTTGCGGCGTGGCATTGGCAGCGCAAGACTTGAAATCTGTATGGTCCTTAAATCGAAACGCATGCAGCTTGCCGCGCCTACCTTCAAAAAAACCAATAACTTCCTGCAACTGTTGCAAGGTCTTGATGCCAAAACCCACATTATAGCGCCGCCTTGAATGGGCCCAGCGGCTGTTGCGTTCCTCGCGTCCTGATGCGGTTGTCACCACATCGGTGCGGCGCTCAGGGCCGCCCGTTGAGGCGCGTGAAATGGCGGTTGGAAATCTAATGTTGTCATAGGCCATCTTTCATATTCCTCAGGCGTTGCGTTGGCCGCGTTCAACGGCACGCGCCACCAATGCGGCCACTTGACCTTGTGATTGTTTGAAGCTCGCTGCATCCGGCGTTGAAATGTTCACGGTCACTTGCCCGCCACCGCCGCCACCGCCCAGGCGCACGCCAAGGCGTCCGTCACTTCCGCGTGACAGTGGCATGATGGCTTCCGGCCCCGCTTCACCCATCAGCCCCGTTCCACCCTGCAAGGGAAACAACACGGGTGAATTCACAACGCCGCCGTCGGCAAAGGCCATCGGCTTTTGTTGAAGTGCGCCTGAAAACAATTGCCCCACCAGATTGCCAAGGGCTTCAAGGATGAAGACAATGCCTGGTTCGCCATCGACAAAGCCAGCCCCCGAAACACATCCGACAATTTGCGCCCGTGAATGACGGCGCCCGCAAGTGATGTCACAAGTTTCTGCCCGAAGGTATCTGCCAAGCGTGACAGATCCACCATCTCGGCTTTCAATTCATCCGTTCGATAGCTAATTTGATTTTCAGTGTTCATTTTGTCCCTCTCCATCATCCGGCCATTGCTGCATCAAGTCGTCTAGTTCGCTGCGCTTCAGTCCTACGTGCGCACGCATCACCACCAATTCACGCAAAGTGCAGGTCCAAAATTCGCGTGGTGAAATGTGTAACGTGTGGATGCCAAGCCGCATGATTTGCTCCCACGGAAACTTGGCCATCACGCCACGGCAAAGGTGGCTTTAAGCAACTCCACCACAATGCGGATGAAGCCTGCAGCGCCATCCCGCACCGTAAAGCGGCACACTTCGTCGTCGGTCACGTTATGGCCCGCACCGCGAAGACCCGCCCCAATCACTTTGATGGCGTCAGTCGCCTTGATGTTTCCCTGTTCAAAGCGTTGCGCCAATGCCAGCACGTCTTCACCGCCATAGGCGTGTTCCAGTTCTGCCAGGGCACCCAATGTCAGAACCAAGGTGAACGTGGCACCGTTTAATTCCGCTTCAATTTCTCCGCGATGTCGATTGGCCATAATCATATCACCGTGAAAGTGAGTGGGCCTGCGGATTCCAGCGACATTTCAAATGTCACCTCGCCATCATGGCGGCCTGCAATATTCAAGGGCCGTGATTTGGAACAAGCCTTGAATGGTCCCGAAGTCAGGGATGATAGCTTGCCAGTTCACGATGGTGGCATTGAAAAAATAGCCGCGCACCGTGGCGTCGCTGGTGGCATCTTTGAAAATGCCAGTGCCGCGCAAACCAGCAGATTTTAACCCCGCCCCCGCTAACAATTCGCGCCACGCCCCCACGCTTTCCTGCGAGGTTGCATCAACGCTTTGTGCGTTTAAGGCGATGGTGGAACCACGCAATCCTGCAACAGTTTGGTAACTGCCGCCGCCTGTGGCGTCCACTTTCAAAAGTAGGTCCCTGCCTTTTTGTGCGGCCATTTCAGTGTCTCCTTACAAGGGTTCAGTGGCGGCGCGAAACCTCAGGGTTGCGCCAAATTTCAGATTGTTTTTCATGCGGGTGACGGTCCAGAACACCAGTCGCAAATTCACCAGCTGGTGCTCCACCAACGTAAGCATTGCATCGTCCAACACGGCTTCAATGCGGTTGCAGATGGTCTGCGCCTGGGCGCGGCCACGCTCATTACTGGCCACTTCCAGCGTCACGAAATGTTCGTGCGCTTTCTGGTCCATCACACTCCAGTCGCGGGTTTCGATACTTGCAAAACTGACGTGCAATGGCGGTTCACCGCGCGGCACCTCATCGAAAATATGTGCGCCACCCAACAACGTTATAAGTGCCGTGTCTGCCAACAAAGCCGCGCGCATGGCCTGTTGCAAGGCAAGGGCCGCGTTCATGTCAACCTCATCACGCGGTAAGCGTTGAGCAATTCCAAAACAGCAGGCGGCATGGCCCGCACACCATCATCACCCCGGTGTGCAAAAGCATCCGCCACCAGCAGCATGATGGCTTGCTTCAATTCCTGCGGCACTTGGGTTGCTAAGCCAAACCCCGCGTTCATGCGCAGCTCAATGCCATTGGCACGGCGGCCCGGTGGTGAGGGGTTGCGCCCTTGCCGGAACACCACACGCGGCGGGTTTGATGTTGCATCTAAAAAGTAATGCGCAGGATCAATTGTCGACGGCGTATCCGTATCGCCATAAACAATTACATCCGTCACTGTCGCAACCGGATTCAGCTGCAATTCCACCATGCCGAAAGGTGGCCAACAATCCATGAATTGTGACCAGCCTTGCGTGATTAAACGCAGTCCGGTGCGGGTTTCCACACGGCGGCGGGCAGATATAATCAGTGTACTAATATAGGCGTCATCATCGGCATGGGGCACACGCAAATGTGCCTTGGCGTCAAGCAAAGACACCGGCTCCACCAGCGGTGGAGTCGTTAAAAGCAGGGACATGTTTTTTTCCTATTCTGAAGTCGTCATCCCCGCGCGGGCGGGAATGACGACGGTGTTGAAACAGATATTAGGTCAGACCAAATTTGAGGGTCTTGATGGCGTCGAAATCCTGAATACCGCCGCCCACGCGCTTTGTGGTGTAGAACAACACGTAGGGTTTTGTGGAGTATGGATCGCGCAACATGCGCACGCCCACGCGGTCCACAATCAAATAGCCACGCTTAAAATCGCCAAAGGCAATGGCATGGGCGTCGGTTGCAATGTCCGGCATGTATTCAGATTCAACGACCGGGAACGATAGGAGTGACGCATTGCCATCCGCCGTTGCAGCAGGCTGCCACAGATAATTGCCCTGCGTGTCCTTGAATTTGCGAATGGCGGCTTGTGTGGAGCGGTTCAGCATCCAACGACCATTCTGGCGGTAGCCCGCCTTCAAGCCATAGATCACATCCACCAACTTGTCGGAGGGGTTGGATGCCGCAAAAGCACCCGCCACACCGGTTGCAATATAGCCGGTGTTGCCCCAGGTCCACGACGCATTGGCAACCTTGGTGTAGTCCATGAAGCCCTTGGGCTTGTTCACGCCATTGCCCACAATAAAGGCTTCGGATTCCTGTTCGGCGAAAACAGTTTCCACTTCGCGGGCAATCCATTCATCCAGGTTCACCACGCTGTCATCCAGCAAAGCTTGAGTTGCTGCTGGCTGGGCGTAAAGTTCCATGGTCGGAAATAGCAGCTCGGCCAAGTGTGGGTGAGTTGGTTTGCGGGCGTGCCGCCGTTTCACCCACCCAGCCTGCCGCAGCACCCACGGTGGCAAAAGGCTTTTTGTAACACGGCCGACGATACCTGCCGCACATCGGCAATCTGCCGCATGGGCGAGGCCTTCGACAACAGACGGCCAATTTCCGCTTCTGTTTCAATGCGGCACCAAATAGCCACCATCAGGATTGGAAGCAAATGCTCATGGCCTTGGCTTCAAGCGCTGAGAGGCCATGCGCCTCGCCTTTGCGCACATAGCCGTCAAAGGCACGTTTGTGCTCGGAGGGTTCGTGGAGCTTTTCGGCTGACAATGCGGGGCGGCGTGATTTCAAGATCAGTTCGTCCACAGCCTTGTTGATGCGATCCACTTTTTCAGTGGTGATCACATCAGCACTCATGCGCTTTTCGATTTGCGCCAGTCGGTCGTCATTCGCGTCCTTGAAGGCTTCGAAGGCCTGCAACACGTCGTCGTGGGTCACATCGCTGTGCTGGGCCACTTTGGTTTCAAAAGGTAAATTCATGTCCATGTGTCAAATGACTCCTTGCATGGGTGTGGCGGGCGGAATTGTGAAGTAAGCGTCTGCGCGGGCCCGTGCCGCGCTTTTCACCGTGCTCACCCGCGCACCGTCCAACATGGGGAAGGTGACGAGCGAGATTTCCCAAAGATCAACAGTCAAAAGCTGGCGTGTGCCTGATGCGCGATCATTCCGTGCACGGATGGTTTTGAAGCCGATGGACAGGCCATCCAGCCCGCCGCTTTCCAAAAGGGCCAGAAGTTCGCGGCCACGTTGCACTTTTAAGTTCAAGCGCCCCCGCACCCAAAGCCCGCGTGGCTTTTCAACAAGATCAATCCAAGTGCCCACGGGTTCTGCGGGGTTATGCTGAAACAACATGCGAATGTTGTCAGCGCCCTTTCACGCGCAGGCTCTGCGTAAAGGCCCCGGCCATCACCACATCGCCCTGTTGGTCGCGTTTGCCAAACAAGCTGGCATAGCCTTCAAACACGCCGGTTCCCGGGGCCACGGGCATAAGTTTCCCCGCCCCGCGCTTGCAATCAAACGCTGGTTCATCATTGTTCTCTTTCGGCAAAGAAAAAGCCGGTTCTGGAAGGAACCGGCTTAAGTTATTCAGAGTATGTTTCTTGTTTTTAGAATTTCAAACTGGCCCCAGCACGCACCACGCTAAATTGTGTGTCGGTGCTCACTTTGGTGCCCAACACCTGTCAGACACATCGGATAAATCAAAATGCAACGCTTCCGCCCGCACATTGAGATTTTTCATCACGGCATATTCAAGCCCAGCCCCCAGCGACCCAGCCGACACCGAGCCCTGAAACATTGGTATCAACACCTGGCCTTTGAAAAATGTGTGTTCACACCACCCACGGCCAAACCGGCTGTAGCGTAAGGCAAGAAATTTCCCATCGCCACACCAGCGCGACCGCGAAAGGTGCCATACCAATTCATTTCTGTGCCGCAGGTGAAGCCACCGCCATTGCAGGCCACAAGCGAGCCCGGCAAGTCAAAGTTACCCGTGATGTGACGACTTCGAAAAATCCATTTCCGTGCCAAACACAATGCGTCGACACATGATAGTTCTGCCCCACAAATCCGCCCAGTGCACCGCCAGACAAATCTCGCGAACCCGTATCAATGCCGCCAACACCAAAAGTGTCATGGCTGCCCATGGCATAGAGCTGCCGACACACCAAAATAGCTGCCGGACCAATCATAGTCCCAGCCCGTGTCGCTGCTTGCTACCATCACTGTTTTCACTGGCTGCGGCATAACTTCTCAGGTGGCACATAATCGTGCTGCCTCTTGTGCCAACAGCACTGTTCAGGCATCGCAAGCACTGCACACAACATATCAATACAAGCCGCAATCGCCCCACCACTCATTCACAACTCAACGCATTGTCGTTGACGCACGTTAAGCTGGGGTTGTTAAACTTGGTTAACAGAAAAACTAAAATTTGAGCGATTATCGAGGCCATAGCCCACCGCCTGCCGCTTTTCGTCTGCCGTCAAGAAGCCCGCATCATTCACCCGCTTCCACAGCGCGTCGCGGTCAGGGGCAAGTGCTTCGACCTGGTCGAGATCCGGCACCAAGTTCGAACGTGCCCTTGCTCATAGGGTTGCAACAATTGCGCCAAGCCATCGGCCATGCGCGCTCACCAGTGGCACCACAGTTTGCCGCCAGAAACTGCGGTTGGCTTCGGCATAGTTGGCATAGGTGTTGTCGCCGGGAATGCCCAGCAACATGGGCGGCACACCAAAGGCCAAGGCAATTTCGCGCGCCGCAATGTTTTTGGCCTCAATGAATTCCATGTCCTTGGGGCTGAAGCCCATTTCTTTCCAGTCCAGACCACCTTCCAAAATCATCGGGCGGCCGGCATTGGCGGCACCTTGGTAGGTGCTTTCCAGTTCGGCCTTCAGGCGGTCAAATTGTTCCGTGGTCAACGTGCCGTCGCCGCTCGCAAACACCAGCGCACCTGAAGGGCGCGCGGCATTGTCCAGCATGGCCTTGTTCCAAGCCGACGCGGCGTTGTGCGTGTCGATGGAGCGCGCTGCTGCTTCCAAGCGGCGCCAAGCCATAATAGTCATCCGTGGGGTTGAACATTTTCACATGCAACACATGTCTCGCGCGGCATCCGCACTGATTGTCCGCCTACGGAATATTCATAAGCTCTCCGGCCACCCGGCACTGGACGGCACCACGGCCATGCGGTCGGGCCGCAGGGCAAAAAGTTCACGCGGCGCATCATCCAGCGTCACCAGTTCGGCATAGGCATTGCCCGCCACCATCAGGAATGCGAACAGGTTTTCCAGCAATTCGCGCCCGGTTTGTGCGAGCATTGGGCCGTTGCAACAAAGTGCCAGCAGCGGATGTGTCATCCACTTCCTTGCCATCGACATACACAACAGCGGAACGGAGGCCGCAGCCTCCGCCACCATGCGCACCGCACGATAGCCCACCACATTTCCGGCAAAACCCTCACGCGCCAAGGCCGCATAATTCTTCGGCGTCCACTGCGGCCGCCCCGCCGTGTGCAACGCACACAATGGAAGACGTGGCGGAGGATTTGGTGTTGGAGCAGAGATTTCAGTTTTTGCAGCATTTCAGTTCCTTCCGTCACACAGCGTCTCGCACTCTCAGGTCCGCATGGCTTCAGTTCCACTCTTCTTCCGCAGCAGCAATTCCGTCACGGCCCACACCAGTGCATCCATGCGGTCGGGGCTTGCACCTTCGCCGATCACTGAGCACATCTCGTCTTCCAAGCGCCGCAAAGCCACCCACATGGCTCACGCGCCCTTGCTCATAAAACGCTGCAACAGGTTCGGCCCGCGCCCGTTTGCCGCGCGTGGCATGCACGGTTTTGATCGGCACAGTGGCATCAACTTGCGTCAGCACCTCGCGCACCATGTCGCCACCCTGGTTCACTTCCGCCACAATGCGGTCGGCGTTCCAGCGGTGATAAACCGCCACAACACGTGTCAGCCCATTGCAGCGGGCGCATGCGTTTCACACTGGCGTCTTCCAGCACATAACAGCGGCCATCCACACCCAAGCCCCACACACACAATGCCACAGGCATTGGACTTTGCGTGGGACGTGGCAGGCGGGTCCACCGCCACCACAATGCGTTTCAAATCCGGCACTGTTTTGCGGCGGTGCAGTTCAATGGTTTCCCGCCGCCACAGCGCATTAGGGTCATCACGAAATCAATTCGCCATCCAGTTCCTGCCGCCCCAAGAGCCGTGTTGCCATAACGCGCCATCACATCCTTCAGAAAACTCGGTGCCAGTTGGTTGGCATTGTCCAATGTCCGGCTGCGCGTCACCACGGTTGCGGCATCATTCATCAGTTCACGGATCAGTTTCGTTGCCCGTGGCGTGGTGGTGATCACGGCTTGTGGCACTTCACCCAAACGCAGCGCCATTTGCACATTCATCCAGGCTTCTTCGGCGTGTTTCCATTTTGCCAATTCATCGCACCAGGCCGCATCAAACTGGGGCCCGCGCAAACTGTCTGGCTCATCTGCCGAAAACACTTGGGCGATCGACCCGTTCTTCCACGTCAAGGTGCGCTTTGAAGGTTCATATTTCGGGCGCTCCTCGTCATGGTGCACCGACAAGCACGCCGGATGCTCCCTCAATCATCACCAGCCGCGCCTCATCATAGGTTGGTGCAACAATGGCAATGCGCTGCAGTGCGAATGACCGGTTCAAAAATGCCAAGCGCCAAGGCTTTCACCCATTCAGCGCCGGCACGGGTTTTGCCCGCACCGCGCCCACCCAGCACCAGCCAATTGCGAAATTCAATCTTGTGGTGGCAGTTGTTGGTCGGTCCTCGCCCAATAAAGCCACTGGTTGTTCAGCTCCACCACTTCCGGCATCAGCAGCGATGTCGAGATTTTCTCGGCCCTCGCCATGAGTGCTGGAGTCTTGCAATTTTTTCCGCAAGCTGTTCACGTTGCTGCTCATCAAAATATTTGAAGTCTGAGCGTTTCCTTGCGTTTGCGGAGTCGGTCTTTGCGTTCAAGGTCCATAACCTTTTCAATTGTGCGCACCAAAATATTGGCCGAGCGAATTTGCGCGTTCGGTGTCGAAAGTGCTGTCACTTCCTCGCCGATGTCTTTCACTTGCGCTTCAAGTTGCACGAGGCGTTGCTGCAGAACTTCTTTCAAGCGCTTGATCGTTGCAGCGGTCGTTTCAGGCTTCGTGGGTTGGTCTTGGTGCGGCTGGCACGGCTTTGCCTTGCCACGCAGCATCCAGCCCAAAGTCTTGGCCATGCGCGATAAGGTAACGCCATGCCAGCCCCACGTCAGCGGCAATGGTGGCAACGGTTTCCTGGTCCTGCTCATAGCGCAAGCGAATATGCGCCCAAACCGGATCACCCGGCGGCGGAGTTATGGTCATGATGATGTGTCCTGTTTTTCTCCTCGCCCCATCGGGGAGAGGTGGATTGCGCCACAGGCGCGAGACGAAGATGGGGCGGCCACATGTTCAGGCCTTTCTTCCCTCTTTACCCATTTCTGGAGTGTGCCGATATCTACATGAAGCACCGCGCGGTGTCAAGCACTATTTTCCTGTATCACGTATTTATTTTTCATTCTTTCGCTTTATTCCCAACTAAGCTATTGTTCGGAAATGGACATTCAGCAGTTAAAATATCTGGCGGCCCTCGCCCGGGAGAAGCATTTCACCCGGGCTGCGGCAGCCTGCAACATTACTCAACCCACCCTTTCCGGCCGAATCCGCCAACTGGAACAGGAACTGGGTGTTCCCTTGCTGGAACGCGGCCAACGCTTCATCGGGTTGACACCGGAAGGCGAGCGCGTTTTGAAATGGGCGCATCTCATTTTGGACAACTGGCAGTCATTGCAGGGCGAGCTTGCGTCCATCAAAGGCAAAAAGGGCCAATTGGTGGGGCGCATGGTGCTGGGCGTCATTCCCTCGGCACTGCCCAAAGCGTCATTGCTGACTCAGGCCATGCACACTGCGCACCCTGCTGTTGATTTCACCATCCTGTCGCATTCGTCTGAAGATATCATCCGTGCACTGAGTGATTTTTCGATTGAGGCGGGCATCACCTACCTGGACAATGAACCCGTGGAAGGCCTGATGCAGGTTGAGCTTTACCGCGAGAATTATTGTCTCTTCGTCTCAGCCGAAAGTGAGTTGGCCAGCAAAAAATCTGTTACTTGGTTCGAGGCGGCGCAACAGCCCCTGTGTTTGCTGACCCCCAACATGCAGAACCGCCGCATCATCGACCGCGCCTTCGCTGCTGCAAAGGTACAGCCCACGGCGCGGCTTGAAACCAATTCCATCATGAATTTGATTTCATCGGTGCGCAGCATGAACCTCTGTTCCATCATGCCCGATTATTTCCAGAACGCATTGGGCGCTTTGGAGGGGGTGGTGGCCATTTCTTTGGCTGAGCCCACGGTTTCCCACAAGGTAGGGTTGGTGGCCATCGAACGCGAGCCCCAATCTCCTCTCATCAAGGCTCTGTTCAAGGCTGCCCAGACGATTAACCATTGACAGCGCCTATAGCCCGATAGCCGCCCTCAATTGGTAAATTCCGCTGATTGGCTGTAAGCGAGGTCATGACCGGAAAAACCAGCATCCTTGAATTTACGCCAAGCCCCGTTGAGGCCATTTGCTCCACTCATGGAAATCGGCCTGATGCGCTGCTTGAAATTTTGCATGACGTACAACATTCCTTGGGCCACGTGCCCGAAACGGCCCTGCCTATCATCGCCAAGGCACTCAATCTCAGTCGCGCTGAGGTTTACGGTGTTGCAACGTTCTACCACGATTTCCGGTTGAAGCCTTCGGGCAAACACCACATCAAGATTTGCCGCGCCGAAGCCTGCCAGTCGATGGGTGCACGAGAGCTACAGACCATGGCTGAAAATTTCCTGAATGTGAAAATGGGTGGCACCACTGCCGATCGCAAAATCACCTTGGAGGCCACCTATTGTCTTGGCCTTTGCGCCTCATCCCCTGCTATAATGGTGGATGAAAAACCTGTTGCCCGCGTTACCGCAGCAAAGTTTCAAAAATTGGTGGGAGAACTCGCATGACCATCAAGATTTATATTCCCCGTGACTCAGCTGCCAAGGCTGTCGGCGCTGAAGGTGTGGCTTCCAGTGTACGTGCAGAAGCTGCCCGCCTAAACATCAGTGTACAGATCATTCGCAACTCCTCACGTGGCATGTTGTGGCTCGAAACTTTTGTGGAAGTTGAAACAGCACAAGGCCGCATGGGCTATGGCCCTGTTGAAGTCAGTGATGTGGCGGGATTGTTCGATGCGGGTTTCCACGAAGGAAAGCCGCACAAGCTGGCCCATGGTTTGGTTGACGCCCTGCCCTATCTCAAAAATCAGGAACGTTTGACGTTTGCCCGCGCCGGCATCACTGATCCTGTCTCGATTTCAGACTATATTGACCACGGTGGATTTGAGGGTTTGGCAAAGGCCCTTAAAATGCAAGGTGCTGAAATCGTCACCGAAGTGACGGACTCTGGTCTGCGTGGGCGTGGTGGTGCAGGTTTTCCAACTGGCATCAAATGGAAAACTGTTCACGATGCGAAGGCAGATCAAAAATATATCTGCTGCAATGCCGATGAAGGTGATAGCGGCACTTTCGCAGACCGCATGGTAATGGAGGGCGACCCCTTCATGTTGATTGAAGGCATGACCATCGCCGCCCTCGCGTCCGGTGCTGACAAGGGCTATATTTACATTCGCTCGGAATATCCCGATGCAATTGCGACCATGAAACAAGCCGTTGCAGCCGCAACTACTGCAAACTGGCTTGGCCGCAATATTCAGGGTACGGAACATTCCTTCACCCTTGAAGTGCGGCGCGGTGCTGGCGCTTATATTTGCGGTGAAGAAACCGCCATGCTGGAAAGCCTGGAAGGCAAGCGTGGCATGGTCCGGGCAAAACCGCCCATTCCTGCGTTGCAAGGCTTGTTCGGCAAGCCCACCATCATCAACAACGTGTTGTCGTTCGCAGCTGTGCCTTTCATTTTGGCGAAGGGAGCATCTGCTTACAAGAATTATGGCATGGGTCGTTCGCGCGGCACCCTGCCCTTTCAACTCGCGGGCAACATCAAACAAGGCGGATTGGTTGAAAAGGCTTTTGGTGTAACCATCAGCACACTGATTAATGATTTCGGCGGCGGTACGCATTCAGGCAAACCCATCCGCGCCGTGCAAGTGGGCGGACCACTCGGCTCCTACATCCCCGCATCCAAACTCAACATTGAAATGGACTATGAAACCTTGGCCGCTGCTGGTGCCATGGTCGGCCATGGAGGTGTCGTTGTGTTCGACGACACGGTAGACATGGCCCAACAAGCCCGCTTTGCCATGGAATTCTGCGCCATTGAAAGTTGTGGCAAATGCACGCCCTGCCGCATTGGCTCCACACGCGGTGCTGAAACCATCGACAAAATTGTGGCGGGCAACAATGTGAGCGCCAATTTAGCGCTGCTTGAGGACCTTTGCCAAACCATGACCGACGGCTCGCTTTGCGCCATGGGCGGATTAACGCCAATGCCGGTGATGAGTGCAGTTAAACATTTCCCTGAAGATTTCACGCGCCATTCGCGCATTGCTGCGGAGTAATTCCCATGCTGATCAAAGAAACCGACTACGGCACGCCCGCTTCAAAATCTGAAGTCATGGTTACGCTTGAAATAGATGGCCACGAAATCTCCGTTCCTGAAGGCACGTCGATCATGCGGGCCGCGATGGAGCTTGGCACCAAAATTCCCAAGCTTTGCGCAACCGACAGTTTGAACGCTTTTGGCTCATGTCGCCTTTGCCTGGTGGAAGTAGAAGGCCGCAAGGGCACACCTGCATCCTGCACCACGCCTGTTGCCGCCGGCATTAAAGTCCGTACACAGACGGATCGTTTGGCCAATTTGCGCAAAGGCGTGATGGAGCTTTATATCTCCGACCATCCACTGGATTGTTTGACCTGTGCCGCCAATGGCGACTGCGAATTGCAGGATATGGCAGGTGCAGTCGGTCTGCGCGATGTACGCTATGGCTATGCAGGTGACAACCACACCGCCGCCACTCGTGCTGGCGGCGATGAGAACTTCCGCTTCAAAGCCAAGGATGAGTCCAACCCCTATTTCACATTCGATCCCGCAAAGTGCATCGTCTGCAATCGTTGCGTCCGCGCTTGCGAAGAAGTGCAAGGCACTTTCGCGCTGACGATTGATGGCCGGGGTTTTGCATCCCACGTTTCTGCCGGCATGGACGAAGGTTTTCTGGATTCCGAATGCGTGTCTTGTGGCGCATGCGTACAAGCCTGCCCAACGGCAACGCTTACAGAAAAATCCGTCATCGAAAAAGGCCAGGCCGAACATTCCGTCGTTACCACCTGCGCCTATTGTGGTGTTGGTTGTTCCTTCAAGGCTGAGATGAAGGGCGACGATGTTGTGCGCATGGTTCCTTATAAGGATGGTGGCGCCAATGAAGGCCATTCCTGCGTTAAGGGTCGCTTCGCGTTTGGCTATGCCACTCATCAGGATCGCATCACATCACCCATGGTGCGCGATAAAATTACGGACCCTTGGAAAGAAGTGTCTTGGGACGAAGCCATTGGTCACGCAGCATCACGCTTCAAATCCATTCAGGAAAAATATGGCCGTGGCTCCATCGGCGGCATTACATCGTCGCGCTGCACCAACGAGGAAGTCTTCGTGGTGCAAAAAATGATCCGCGCCGCATTCCATAATAACAACGTGGATACCTGCGCCCGCGTGTGCCACTCGCCCACAGGCTATGGACTTTCCAAAACATTCGGCACGTCTGCAGGCACGCAGGATTTCAAATCCGTTGATGAAGCTGATGTGATTATGGTGATTGGTGCAAACCCCACCGACGGCCACCCGGTTTTTGCATCACGCATGAAAAAGCGTATCCGCAATGGTGCGCGTTTGATTGTGGTTGATCCACGCAAAACGGACTCCGTCAAATCTCCGCACGTTAAAGCTGATTTTCATTTGCCGTTGATGCCCGGCACCAATGTTGCAATCGTAAACGCTCTGGCCCACACCATTCTAACTGAAGGCCTCGAAAACAAGTCTTTCATCGCCGAACGTTGTGACCCGATGGAGTTTGGCCGCTGGTCAGACTTTATCCGCGACCGCAAAAATTCGCCCGAAGTTTTGGGCCTTGTTGCAGGCGTTGATGCTGAGACCATTCGCAATGCCGCACGACTTTACGCAACGGGCGGCAAAGCAGCGATTTACTACGGTCTTGGTGTAACTGAACATAGTCAGGGTTCCACCATGGTGATGGGCATGGCGAATTTGGCCATGCTTACTGGCAATATTGGGCAACGTGGCATGGGGGTTAATCCGCTGCGTGGCCAGAACAACGTGCAAGGTTCCTGCGACATGGGTTCCTTCCCGCATGAATTGCCGGGCTACCGCCATGTGAGTGACGATGTTGTGCGCCAACAGTTTGAAACAGTTTGGAATGCAACACTTGATGATGAACCGGGCCTTCGCATTCCCAATATGTTTGATGCCGCCGTTGAAGGTAGTTTTAAAGGCATTTATGTTCAAGGCGAAGACATTGCCCAGTCGGATCCAAACACCAACCATGTGACGCATGCGCTGGAAAGCATGGAATGCGTTGTGGTGCAGGATTTGTTCCTCAATGAAACAGCGGCTTTTGCGCATGTGTTTTTGCCCGGAACATCGTTCCTCGAAAAGGACGGTACATTCACGAATGCCGAACGCCGCATCAACCGTGTGCGTCAGGTCAAGAAGCCGTTGCAGGGCAAGCATGAATGGCAAGTGGTGTGCGAGCTTGCACAAGCCATGGGCTATGACATGCGCTATAATAATTCATCCGAAATCATGGATGAAATTGCGGCCCTCACCCCAACGTTCAAGGGCGTTTCATTCAAGCGCCTCGACGAAGTGGGTTCGTTGCAGTGGCCGGTGAATGATGCGGCCCCAGATGGCACGCCGATCATGCATATTGGAAAATTCGTGCGCGGCCTTGGTCGCTTCATGATGACGGAATATGTGCCGACCAACGAACGCACGACACGCGAATTCCCGCTCATCCTGACCACGGGTCGCATTCTCTCGCAATATAACGTGGGCGCGCAAACACGGCGCACGGCGAATGTGGCTTGGCACGCCGAAGACGTTTTGGAAATTCATCCGCATGATGCTGAAATGCGCGGCATTCAACATGGGCAAATGGTGTCCATTGCATCGCGCATGGGGGCAACATCACTGCGCGCCGACGTCACGGAACGCATGCCGCAGGGTGTGGTTTACACCACATTCCACCACCCCGTTTCAGGTGCCAACGTGATCACCACTGAATTTTCAGATTGGGCCACGAACTGTCCGGAATATAAAGTCACGGCGGTGCAAGTCACATTGTCAAACCGCCAGTCAGACTGGCAAGACGAGTGGGAAGTGCGCGAACGCGACAACAAGCGTGTGGCGGCGGAGTGAACACGACGTCGATCGTCGTTGAAGGTATATTGAACGGAACAAGGGCCAACTGGTCTTTGCCCGAAGAAACACCTGTAGCGATTCAACTCAACTCATCACCCTACGCCGTGATGATGGCCACACCTGCGGATTTGCAGGATTTTGGCCGCGGCTTTGTATTGTCTGAAGGCTTGGTGAAACATGCGAGCCATATTACGAATGCACTTGTGCTGCCGTCGGGCGATGGGTTTACGGTTGACCTTGCTATTGAAGAACATCAGATCATCCGTGAACGGATGGTTTCACGTTC
Source organism: uncultured Alphaproteobacteria bacterium (assembly GCA_963840765.1). Classification (GTDB taxonomy): domain Bacteria; phylum Pseudomonadota; class Alphaproteobacteria; order Rhizobiales; family Aestuariivirgaceae; genus Aestuariivirga. The sequence continues at coordinate 158,676 of CAWJAE010000004.1, forward strand.
AATGGAAGGTCGCGTTGGTTGCGGGTTATGCGGCATTGAAGAAATGGCAGATGCCATTCGCATGCCCTTGGCCAAATTGCCGCCGGGCAATCTTGATCCTGTTGCTGTGCAGAAAGCTTACACCGACCTTCCCCACCACCAACCTATGAATGCGGTGAACCGCACGGTACATGCCGCCGCGTGGTGTTCCGTAGACGGAGAAATTCTGCTGGCACGGGAAGATGTGGGCCGCCACAATGCTTTGGACAAACTGATTGGTGCCATGGCCCAAGCCGGCACATCTCCAAATGGAGGATTTGTTTTGATGTCGTCGCGTTGTTCATTCGAGTTGGTGCAGAAATGTGCGATAGTTGGCATATCCGCTCTGGCAACAGTATCTGCTCCCACTGCCTTAGCTTATAAACTGGCGCATCGCAGCGGCATGAAACTTGCGGCCCTGTCGAAGCTGGGCGTTATGATTTTTGATGGAGAATTTTGATGCAGTCTCAAGACACGGTGCGCATGGCTAATCAGATCAGCGACTTTTTCAAGAATTATACTGAACAGGAAGCCATCGAGGGCATTGCTGATCACATCAACAAATTCTGGGAACCACGCATGCGCCGGGATTTTTTTGTGCTGGTTGACAGCGGTGGTGGTGACTTGAGCGCCTTGGTGAAAAAGGCTGCACTCACAATCAAGCGCCCAAAGGCGACTTGATTATTCCGACTGCAAAATCACGAAGGGTTCGTTGATGCAGCGCCGCAACAATTTTTCATAGCGCGGGTAAAGGCCATCATCAGGCGTTATCAGTCCAAAGCGCAAATCATCACCGAAAATAGAAACGGGTGCCAGCACCACTGGCACTGCAATTGGCATAAGTGTGGCTCCCTTGCCGGATTGAAGCGTTGCCAGAAGGCCAAACATTTCACCCCCAATCATCGGGCGAGATAATGTTATCATGCGGTGTTGGCCATGCTTGTTTGTCACCAGATAAATATAGCCGGACTGATGGGGAACCGACACAGCACCATCTTGTTTATAGGCCGTATCCAAGCGATCACTTTCCTGAAACACCAAGTGGCTGACAGCATGGTCCCAGTTGATAGCCGTTCGGTACGCGTAAATGGCTTTGGCCACACTGAATGATGGGCGCAGCGTGAGATAGTTTCCTTCCAGCCATTTCACGGCGGGCCGTGCATAAGAACCGAGCCCATCAGGGGCCGTGGCGGGTTCGGCCTGTGTGCCGTTCACCTTGCGCAGGCTCACGCTCAAGGCCGTTTCCAAACGCACCACCGAGGCCAGGGTAAACGGGCGTTGTCCGGATAATGCTTTTTCCAAAGTTGAAAGCGAAAGCTTGGCGTGGTCGGCCAGCCCTGCCCTGGTCATACGGCGCCTGGCCAGTTCCTCGCGGATAAGGCTGCTGATTCTGGTATTTTCCTCCGCCGAGAGGTTTTCGTCCGACATGTCGTTCCCCGTACATTTGCACACATTTGCGCACAACTTAGCATTCCACCGGATGATTCAGGCAGAAGAAAGATGGACTTCACGTTGGCGGCACAGCAGCTTGCAGCGTAACTGAATCTCCCGAGGGTGCTCAAACTTCGGAGGATGAAAGTGAACACATTTGCGCGTGCTGACGGCCACAACAGGCAGCTTCAAAACATCATCGACATAATCATGGCCTTTGCCATCGGCCTTTCGTTTCTGTTAGCGGGGTTGCTTTCACCTGCACACGCAGGTGTTGGCCCCAACGACATGACGTCGGGTAGCTTGCTGCTCAAATCCAAAGCAGGCGGCTATATTGAAGCACCACGATTGGGTGCGGATTATAGCGTCACCATCTCAGGCCCCACGGGCCGCACGGTTTTAACCCAACGCTTTTCCAACCCCGCTGATGGCTGGGTGGAAGGGATTTATGTGTTTCCACTGCCCGAAGGTGCAGCGGTTGATACTTTGAAAATCATTGCAGGCAATCGCGTCATCGTCGGCGAAGTGAAAGAAAAGCGCGAAGCTAAAATTATCTATGAAAAGGCCAAGCGCGACGGCCAAGCCGCAGCCTTGCTCGAACAAGAACGGCCAAACCTGTTCACCAATTCAGTTGCCAACATTGGCCCATATGAAACGGTTGTGGTGCAGATTGAATATCAGGAAACCATCAAGCAATCGGCTGGCACTTATACGCTGCGGTTGCCGCTTGTGGTGGCTCCACGTTACAATCCAGCACCAATTGTCCAATCGGTAGACTTTCGATGCTGACGGTTCAGGCTATGGTGCAACCGTGTCAGACCCCGTGCCGGATCGGGACCGTATTGAACCCCCAGTATTGGACCCGCGAACGTCAGACCCAGTAAACCCTGTGTCAATTTCCATCTCCCTAAATGCAGGTTTTGCACTTGGTGATGTCAAGAGCCATCACCATGCGTTAAATGTTCAGTCTACGGATGATATGTCGCGGACAATCACCCTTTCAGATACAACAGTTCCGGCGGATCGTGATTTTGAATTGACGTGGACTGCCAAAGGCACGGCCCCGCAGGTTGGCCTGTTCACGGAAACCATCAACGGCAAAGACTATATGCTGGCAACGGTGACACCTCCATCGGTTCCATCATCAACGCCTGCATTGCCACGGGAAGCCATTTTCGTCATCGACAATTCAGGTTCCATGGATGGCCCGTCGATGGTGCAAGCGAAAGCGGCATTACTGATGGGGCTTGGCAAACTCAAAGCCACGGATCGGTTCAACGTCATTCGTTTTGATGACACCATGGACATGCTGTTTCCAACTGCAGTCCCAGCCGACCAACTCAACCTCGACGTTGCCATCAGATTCGTTTCGGCACTGCAAGCCAATGGCGGCACAGAAATGTTGGCACCCTTGAAGGCCTCATTGATCGACGATCTTGCTTCGGCCAAAACCCATTTGCGTCAGGTCGTCTTCATCACCGATGGTGCGATTGGCAACGAGCAAGAAATGTTTGCAACGCTGAGCAACCAACGGGGCCGCAGTCGTGTGTTCATGGTGGGCATTGGGTCTGCTCCCAACTCCTACCTGATGACGCGGGCCGCTGAATTGGGTCGCGGCACTTTCACTTTCATCGGTGATGCATCGCAAGTGACTTCACGCATGGACGAGTTGTTCAACAAAATTGGCCAACCCGTTGTCACAGGTCTTTCTGCCACGTTGCGATGGAGCAACACTCTCACCATCGCAATTGCCTGATCTGTATCGCGGTGAACCTGTGTTGATCATGACCGAAGCAAAAGCCTTGTCTGGCAATCTTATCATCAATGGGCATATTGGTGATGCGCCGTGGAAAATTACGCTGCCCGTGTCGTCAGCTGCTGCAGGCAAGGGCATTTCCAAATTATGGGCACACCGCAAGATCAGCGACATTGAAGTGGCGGCAACGATGGGTACATTGACGCCAGAGGCTGCGAATGCCCAGGTTCAACACGTGGCCTTGGCACACCAAATTGTGTCTTCGCAAACCAGTTTGATTGCAGTCGACAAAAGCCCCAAGCGGCCAGCAGGTGAAAGACTGACCCGCGCAGAAATTCCACTGAACCTGCCTGCGGGCTGGAATTTTGACAAGGTGTTCGGCACAGAAAAGCCAGCTCTCACGCCGAAGCAACGCGATGCGCAGGCTGACTACCTGCAACTTGCGGCATCAGCCAAACCCATGACATCTGCGCAAGCACTTCAGGACCAGGTGCAGCTGCCACAGACGGCAACACCTTCGCAGCTCCTCGCAATCATCAGCCTGCTGATGATGTTGGTTGGCACGCTGTTTCGCGTGCTTGCGACACGGGTGAAACTGGCATGAGTATTCCAGACGCCAACACCCCTTCCCGGCTCAATTTGTCGGGAGGGGACATGCCTAAACAGCACATCCTAAATGTACTCGCCTTTCTTTGTTTTATCGGAGCTGCCATCATGTTGGGTAAATCTTGCTGGATCAGTTTGAAGGCCGAAGTTTCACAGGTGTTGTTACAGCGGGCCTTCACTCAATCCATTTCAACAGGCTCACCCGTCAAACCGTGGAACTGGGCGGATACATGGCCAGTTGCGCGGTTGAACATTGCGAGGCTCGGCGCTGAGGCCATTGTATTACATGGTGCCACGGGCGAGGCTTTGGCATTTGGTCCTGCATATTTGCCTGACACCGCATTTCCCGGCGAACGCGGCACCACGGTATTTGCAGCCCATCGGGACACGCATTTTGCTTTTCTGAAGGATGTTGAAGTGAATGACAAAATTACCATCACCCGAAGTGATGGCTTGACCTTCACCTACCTTGTTACACAGCTTCGCGTGGCCAAATGGAACGCGACAGGCATTGACCGCCATGCGGCCAGCCACAGACTGGTGCTTTCAACCTGCTACCCGTTCGACAGTGTGGTGCGCGGCGATGATCGTTTTATCGTCGAGGCGGAAATGATGAACTGAAAACCTTACGGTTCTTTCATCACTTTGCGTTTGGCTTTTGGCAGCTTCCACAGGTGATCCACCAACTCGTCAACAGCAATGCCCACTTCGGAATAAACTTCACCCGCAACGGAAATGCCGGCTTCCGTCACTGTTTCTTGCCGGCCGGAAATCAACGGGTGCCACCATTGCAGGGTGTGACCTTCGTCCAGCAAGCGATAGGCGCAGGTTTTTGGAAGCCAGCCCAAGTCGCCGATAATTTCAGGCGTCAAGGTTACGCAGTCGTGCACTTTCTTGGCGCGGTTTGGGTAATCCGTACACTGACAGGTTTTCAAATCGAGCAATTTGCAGGCCGCGCGCGTATAGAGGTAGCGGCCCGTATCTTCATCCTCAAGCTTATTCAAGCAGCAACGGCCGCAGCCATCACACAGGCTTTCCCACTCTTCGCGGGACATTTCATTTAGTTTTTTGGTTTTCCAAAAGGGGGCAGCAGTCATGCCGCCCCCTCTAGCACATCACGGAACAACTTCGCCATGCAAGTTAAGGTCAAGACCTTCAATTTCTGTTTGTTTGTCCACACGCAAGCCCATCGCCTTTTCAAGCGCATAGAGAATGACGAAGGTGACCACGGCACAATAAGCCGCCACAATCACGGCACCTATGATCTGCGTGCCCAAAAGTGCAGCGTTGCCTTCCAGCAATCCCGGCGCTCCGCCAAAGGCCGAAGAACCAAACACGCCAATACCAATGGTGCCGATGAAACCACCCACACCGTGAACACCAAACACGTCCAGCGAGTCATCGTAACCCAAACTGCGCTTCAATGATGTGGAGGCCACAAAGCAACCCACACCTGCCAACAGGCCAATGGCCAAGCCACCCATGGGCGAAACGAAGCCGCAGGCAGGGGTGATTGCCACCATGCCCGCAATGGCACCCGAGATAATGCCGAGCACCGAAGGCCTGCCATGCTTCACCCACTCCATGGCCATCCAGGCCAGCGCACCGGCAGCACCTGCAATTTGTGTGTTTACAAGGGCAAAGGCCGCCGTGCTGTTGGCCCCCAGCGCCGAGCCACCGTTAAACGCCAACCAGCCCACCCACAGCAAAGATGCGCCGAGCACTGACAGAATGAGGTTATGCGGCACCATGGGTTCCTGGGGGAAGCCACGGCGCTTGCCCAGCATAATGGCGGCTACAAGACCCGCCACGCCAGAGTTGATTTCAACAACTGTTCCGCCAGCAAAATCTTTCAAACCCATGACTGAAAGGAAACCGCCGCCCCACACCCAATGGGCAACCGGCACATAAACAGCCAAAAGCCAAAGCGAAAGGAACCACAGCAAGGCCGAGAATTTCATGCGGTCGGCAAAGGCACCGCAGATCAACGCAGGCGTGATGATGGCGAAGGTCATCTGGAAAACCATGAACAACAGTTCAGGAATGGTGCCCGTCAATGAATCAGGCGCAATGCCGATGAGGAAGAACTTTGCCGTGTCACCAATATAAGGGCCAGTGCCGCTGAAGGCCAAGGAGTAGCCGAAGAATACCCAGAGCAGCGAAATCAGGCAGCAAGCCGCGAAGCTTTGCATCAAGGTCGAAAGTACGTTCTTTTTGCGCACCAAGCCGCCATAAAACAAAGCGAGGCCCGGAATGGTCATCATCAAAACCAAACACACGGAAACCAGCACCCAGCTGGTATCGCCCGTGTTCAGTTCGGGCGTTTGCGCTCTTGCCGATGCTGAAAAAGCCACCAGACCAAAAAGGCCGGCAGCGCTACGTTGAATAAGTCCCATGAATCCCCAAGCCCATTTGTTTAATTTTTGTTCAGCTACCCTAGGCAATCTGCATGCCAATTGGGCAGTAATTTAAGTTGCTGTTATATTTGACTGTTTTTCGGGCACTCGGCAAGTCAGTTCAGTGTTGCCTCTTAATCGGGCACAAGTGTCAGGCATATGCTTAAAATATAGACGGCTGCGTGAATATCTTGCCCAAGCTTCACCATCTTTTCGCGCAAAACTCGACACCTGCGTGTCGCTTGTCTAAAACGACATACAACATAGGTCGGAGTCTGGGACGCCTCAATTACCTATGGAACTGCATTTGACGTTTCCCGGGGTAACTTTGGCACACCTGCCCACGCGCAATTGGCTTTTCCGGACCATCTGGACGGCGGACTCTTTATGTGAGTTCGACGCTGTTTGAGCTTTGGGATTTCATCAAACGTGCGGGTTCAGCCTATTCCTCGTTCCTCCATCGCTACTTCCGCATTTCAGGCCCGCGCCGCTGGTTGATTGACCTGATTGACGACATGGCGACATTTGGCGTGGTCGCGGCATTTTGTTTGTTGGCTTTTGCTTTGCCGCCGCTTTCAGACAGCGGTGACGTGTGGAACCAAGGCCGCGCCTATGCCGTGACCTTTACAGACGCCAATGGTGAAATCGTCGGCCAGCGCGGCATTCGACAAGATGACGCTATTCCACTGGAGGAAATTCCTCCCCACCTCATCAAGGCCGTTCTGGCCACGGAAGACGCACGCTTCTTTGATCATTTCGGTGTGGATATCATCGGCACATTCCGCGCTGCCGCCCGTAACGCCAAAAGTGATGGTCGGGTGCAAGGTGGTTCTTCCATCACCCAACAGGTGGCAAAAAACCTGTTCCTGTCGCCCGAGCGCACATTGCGCCGCAAGGTGCATGAAGCCTTCCTGTCGCTGTGGATTGAAGCGCGTTTGTCGAAGCAGGAAATCCTGAAACTTTATCTTGATCGCTCATATCTGGGTGGTGGCAATTACGGCGTTGAGGCCGCAGCACAGTTTTATTTCGGCAAGTCGGTGCGCGACATCAACATTTCAGAAGCTGCAATTATCGGTGGCTTGTTCAAGGCCCCAACCAGCTATGCGCCACACCAAAACCCGGATGCCGCGCGCGCGCGTTCCAACGTGGTGTTGTATCGCATGCTGGATGCAGGCTTCATTACCCAAGGCGAACTCCTGCAAGCCAAGCGCACGCCCGCCATCATCGTGGCCAACAAGGATGTGAACGCACCGGACTGGTATTTGGATTGGGCATATAAAGACACGCTGGATATTCTGGAAAGTTACGGCCTCACAGGTGATTATGTCATCGAAGTCAAAACCACCATTGACACCAAGCTGCAGCGCGCCTCGCAAGCCATCTTGAATGAGGCCCTTGCCTTGCAGGGTGAACAGGAAAAATTCTCGCAAGCTGCATCCATCACCATGTCGCCTGATGGTGCCGTGCGCGCCATCATCGGCGGCAAGGATTATGAAGAGTTGCAATTCAATCGCGCTACGGATGCTGATCGTCAATCGGGCTCATCGTTCAAACCATTTGTTTATCTGGCGGCGTTACGGGCGGGTTGGAAGCCCCAGCAAATCGTGGTCGATGGACCAGTTAGTATTGGCAATTGGGCGCCTAAAAACTATTCTGAAAAATATGCCGGCCGCACAACACTCAGCAATGCACTGGCCCATTCCTACAATTCCATTCCGGTTAAAATTTTGCAGAATGTGGGGGTCAAGGAAATCGTGAAAGCCGCCCATGACATGGGTATTCAAGGAGAGCTTGAAACTTGGCCACCCATGGTGCTGGGCACGTCGGCATTGACTCTTATGGATCTGACCACGGGCTATGCCACCTTTGCAGGCAATGGAAAATTGGCAACACCATATGCCGTGCTTGAAATTCGCAAACCCACAGGCGACATTATTTACAGCCGCGCCACCAACGCCACTCCCGCCCCGCAGGTTGAAAGCGAAGCGGTGATCTCTGACCTTAATCAAATGCTGGGGGCGGTGGTTAAATCTGGCACCGCTAAGCGCGCTGATTTGGGCTATGCGCCCCAAGGCGGAAAAACCGGAACCAACCAGGGCTATCGTGATGCGTGGTATGTGGGCTTCACTGCCCACTACGCCACGGGCGTTTGGGTCGGCAATGATGATTTTTCCCCAATGAATGAAGTGACGGGCGGACGCATTCCCGCTCCCTTATGGAAAGGCATTATGGAAGTCGCGGAACAAGGCTTGCCGCCTACGGGTCTTGCAGGCTTGCCGCTTGATGACAGCTACACACAAGTGGCAAGTGCCGCACCCACGACGGCCGTTGCGGAGCTTGTGGAAGAGACCCCAGACGTGACGGCAAATACAGCTGGCACGACCTCAGGAGACACGGGCCAAGATGTGTTGAACGGAATGTTCAACCTGTTCGACAAGAAGCAACCAAGTGTTGCGTCTACTTCAAGCAAAAGGAAAACTTCCAAGACACGTCGTAAAGTTTCTAATTCCAATGCCTCGCTGCAATTGCCAAAGGCAAATGTGCGGCGGCAGCCCAAGCGCAATTTTTTCGACTCATTGTTCAACACCAAGGGCACGAAGAAAAAACGCAAACCCCTGTTCAGCTTTTAGAATAACGTGAACACTTCCACCGCCCCACTTTGCAGTTTAAGAACAGCGCCATGAAACGCTTTATTGTGCCTTCGTGTTTGCTGGTTGCCGGTGTCGCACTCGGTCTGTTGTCGGCACAATATCTGATGGAGAACGCCAGTGTTGCCGCCCCTGTAGCCAACAGCAATTGGAGCGAAATCCAAATCGGTGGTGAAACACTGCAATCCAGCTATCAGGCCGGGCACTTTTTGCGTCGTGGCCAGGTGCCTCCACCCAAAGGTACGCGGTTTTTTGTGCGCAGCGTCGATGAAGAAGGCAACAGCCTGCGCGGCGATTGTCTTGTGACATTGGAAGGTCGAATTCCTCCGGCGCGTTGGTGGTTCATCAGCACAGCTTCAAACGGCGGACGCGCCACTTTGGATGCTGCGCAAGCCATTCGTGAAACCTCGGGAGATATTGCCGTGTCTGTTTCAATGTCCCCCGTTGCTGGAAACTGGTTGGTGCCCAAAGGCAGCGGTGCTTATCAATTGCAATTGGTGTTGATGGGGGCCGAGGATGAAACCGTACTCACCCTGCCCACCGTCAAACGGTTGTGGTGCTGAACATGGGGCGTCACATATTTTGGGTCATTACTGCGTTCGTGCTGGGCCTAACCTGCCATGTGTCTTATTTGCTCTTCGTGCCAAGCCGCACCTTCAGTGCTGCCATTGATACGGCACTTGGCCCGGAACATGGCAATCAATTTGTATTGCTGGACGCTGCCGCGCAGTTGAAACTGGTGCCTGCGGCTTCGGCAGAACATGTGGTAGGCATTTGCAAATTCAATGTTGCTGAAGGCCCCGTCAAAGTTACGGCAAGTTTGCCGGAAGGTTACTGGTCATTCGCTGTTTATACAATTCGCGGGCGGCAAGTTTACGCCATCAATGATACGCAGGCCGACACAAACACATTCTCGGTCGAGCTGTCACAAGACAAGGGCCTGCTCTCGCAACTCACCGGTGTTGGCGAAGATACCAATGATATTGTGGGTGATGATATTGGCTGGCGCATTGCCATTACTGAAAAGCAGGGGCTGGCTATTTTATGGCTTGCCGTTGCAGATCCGCTTTTGCGCAAAGAAGCCGAAAACGTGGTCAAGCAGAGCCGCTGCGCGCGGCGCGACGGCTGAGATTAATTCGCCAACCGTGTGGGTTCGGCGAGATGGACTTGGGTTTGAGATTTGAGCGCGTCAAAATCAATCCGCTCAAAGCGCACGCCCGTGTACAACAAAATTGTTGCTGTGTGGCCGGGTGCAAGAGTTGGCTTTTCAGCCTTGTTGCGATTTTGAAACTGCAATATCGCAGCCATGATGTGATTCCCGTTTGCAGCGTGTGTTGAACTTCTGACCCTGATCTTTGCCAGTTATAGTTAACATTTGGATAAAGCTCAGGACTGTTCCACATTTAAGCCCGCAAGGCCGTCTCGATCCTCAATTTCGACGACCCACAGGTCTTCATCAAATCGTCGCGCGCGTTCGATGAGGGGAATGAGATTGGGCCAAGTCTCTGAATTGGCCGTTCGCTTTTCAAATCGCCGCTGCCCCTCGTCATCATAGGCAGGGCCAGGTGGCGGACCTAACAAGGTGTGGGTGCCGTTCAGATGATTGATCACAATCATCACAGCACCGGCTTCTGCATTGCCTTTGTGCAACACTGCGCCAAATTTGCCTTCAACACTGCAACGGCGCAGTAAGGCCTGCACCCACAGCTCGGATTTGAGGCGGGTACTCATGTTAAGGAATCAGTTTTTCTTTTTTGCTTCGGCAGTTTTAATGGCCGCCAAAAGCGCCTTCGAAATTTTGCCTTCCATCGGAATGCTATGGTCCATTTCAAATATCAGAATGGCTGAGCGTGTGCCCTCATCCAACTGGCCGGAGCGGCTGCCGGGATCATAGCCCAGACCTGCCAATCGCTCTTGCACTTTCGATACCGCGTTATCGACAGGTTTTTTGAATGCTGGTTTCAGCGCAAGTTTTTTCTTCGGCAACGGCATAGCCGCCAGGCGCTGCACAGATGGTTTAACGGGTTGCGCCTGTGGGGACACAGAACCCGTAAACTCAGCGGCTTGATTAAGTTTGCGGGTATAGCGAATGTGTTCCAGCAGGGTTGGCGATACACCGCCCGTCAGTTCCAATTTATTTTCGCGTTGATAGGCTTCAATGGCCACCGCAGTTTTGGGCCCGGTCACGCCATCTACAAGGCCATTAAAATGCCCTGTCGACAGAAGCTCACGCTGCACGTCTTCAACCAGCGCATCATATTTCAATGTAATAGTGCGCGAGGTTTTATCACCCGCAGTAACTGTCACGCGGGTTTTTGCATCAGAAAAAGCGAGGTTTCCTGGCGCTGACGTTTGATTAAAAAATGCATTGAACAAAATGGCACAACCGCCCGCAATGGCGACCGATGTCAACGTCACGGCCATTGGTTTTGACGCCCGCGGCGTATCAACCACTACCGATGATTTCTTTTTCTTACGCAAGACCAAACCTACTCACTCACCACGAAGCGCCACTTTGCATCCAATCTGGTTAACGTTGCCTTTCCCTGCAACTTCGCATGGTTAACAAATGCCTTCACCATCTCCGACGACTTGAATTGAATTTGCCTCAAAACTGCATGCCGGGTTTCACGGCGGAAAAACGAGTTTTTGCTAGAACAGCAGCAAGAATAACGGGAACACCAGAAAGGTGGACACATGGGGATGTTGAAAACATTAGTCGTTGTGGGGGCAGCATTTGCCCTCATGCCGTCACCGCCGCCAGATCCGGATGCGATGCAGAAAGCAGCGGGGACTGGCAGCTTTGCTTATCTCGCAGCGGCGGCTGAAACTGTGGCTGATATGCGATCATTCTGCCAGCGCAATCCGAATGTTTGCGTGACGGCAGGTGCCATTGGCCAAACGGTTGAAGGCAAGGCAAAATATTCCGCCAAGCTGATATATGAATGGGCCAATGAAGCCACTGGCGATGGCAGGCCAAAAACCCTGCCCGCAGATGTGGCTTTGGCTGATCCCATTCAAACGTCTGCACCACCCCTGCCGAACACCAAGTTGAAAGTAAGCCAGAACACGTTGACGGTGGCTGATCTTGTGACGGAATGGCGCAAACCAAAAACACCGCCAAAGGGTTGAGGTTCAAGGCCTGAGCGCTTAAGTGCTAGGGCATGAGCCACAGCCTTGAGAGTTTGCGCGAAGATTTCTCCTATCTCGATGATTGGGAGGATCGCTACAAGCACGTGATTGAACTTGGGCGCGCCTTGCCGCCCATGCCCGATGCGTTGAAAACAGCGTCCACCAAAGTCAGTGGTTGTGCCAGCCAGGTGTGGATTCATTCCCGTGTTGCCCCCACTCCGGAAGGTGCCAAGCTTCTGTTGGAAGGTGATAGTGACGCCTTGATCGTAAAAGGGCTCATTGCCATTGCTTTCATGATCTATGCTCCCCTGACTGTTACAGAAATTGCGACTTTTGATGCTGTTCCCGTGTTTGCCGACCTTGGTTTGAAAGACCACCTCACGCCGCAACGTTCAAACGGCTTGGCCTCCATGGTGGCGCGCATCAAAGCGGATGCCCGGACGGCACTTGAATCTGCGGCTTGAAATCTGAAACAGCCCAATGTCCGATTTGGGTTGGCCCCGCGTGGCGCATGGTTTGCTTGAAGCCGTAATGGCGGGCCAACCGCGTGAGTGCCAATTGCAGCACGGCTTTGCCCGCGCGGCGCGGCAAATTGAGTCGCAGTTCCGCCTGCTCCAACCCACCTGCCATGCAGCAAACAAACAACAATATGCCAGACAGCTCCGGCCCCACAGCACTCATGGCGTGGTGAAGTTTATTGCGTGCATCCAAGGCATTGTCGCTGAGCTTGGCAATGTGGTTGTCGCTGAATTGTTGTTGACCGCCACCTGCACTACTATTCGGCGCGTAAGAAGCTGTTACGCGAGCCGCAAGGTGCGCCCTTTCATATTCCACCCGCAAGCGCTCGCCAGCGCGAATTTGGTCGTGGTCCAATACTGGTTCACCGCTTGCTTGTTTCAATTGCGCAAGCCGCATCAACGGGCTTTCCAGTCCATCCAGCAGCGGCAATAGCACTTTGCCAGACAAGCGGAATAGACCCGGTGCCTGCTCCACCAGTCGGCCAGCGGCTTTCAATTGCTCTAGAATTGCCGCTGCCTTTTTGGGAACAGCTTTGAAGCAGGAAGCATCACGGGTTTGCATATGCCAAGTGCCGTTGCGCCACAAAAAGGTGGCATCGACGGGAAGTTTTGCGGTGTTGTTGGTGTCGGCGGTGGCTACAAACATGTTCTATCTCCTCTTCGGAAAAGAGTCATAGAACAAATATGGAACGGAATCAATCCCTAAATTAGGAGGCGACAGGTATTCTGAAATCGTCTTCCTGAACCAACTCAGAAGCAGGTACAAAATGGTCGTAACACAACACCATTCCTACGCTGTTCGTTGCGGTGCGCAGCGGCAGCTTCATCCAGTACTGCACCACATGTTCCTTGTTCACCATGGGGCCACGCACAACACCTTGCGTTGGCAAGGCATCACGAATCACGCGGTGGTAGGCAGCCATCCAATATTCACGTTTGTTGGTAGGCGGTAGTTCGGCCACCAATAGACCCGTCACTTCGCGATCATAAATTTCGCGAAGCCGGGTCCCAGCCAAGCGCACCCTGCACTCACCGATAGTGTCATGTGCGTCTATCAGACTAATTCCGGGAAGCAATCGCGGCAGGCGAGAAGGGCTGAAATCAGATCTGCTGGGAATCGCGTTTGATCCAGCCAACTCAAGCCAATAGTCAAATAGCTGGCGTTGCTCAGGCACAATCAACTGCGCCCGAAACGCCTGCGCGCTCGAAGTTTTATCCACTGCCGTCGTCCCATCCCCCCTCGGTTAAATCAACCGAGTCGGTCTCTTTATGAATCGGCGACTCTTGATCCGCAAGAGTCTTGAACATTAATTTTTTATTGAGATCTAAAAATTATTAGTGAACGGGGGCGTAAGGCCCGGTCTTGCTTTGGGCCCAATCCCAATAAGTCAACAATATGCGTGCCTTATTGAAAGATAGTGTTTCAAACATCGACTGCAATTCAGTAATATCGCGCTCGCGGCTGATCAATGGCAAATCTGCATCTTGCATGCGTTTTAACAATCCGCCGATTGAACTTCTGGGATAAGCTGCGGCCTTCAACATCACAATGATGGCTTCACCCTGCGAATCGCCCAAAATGCGGGTCACTGCGGCTGCATTGAGTTGCATGATGCCAGCCAGTTCTTCGGACGCAATTTCGATCTGCCCCCGCGCCGCGCGTTCTAGCGCTTCAAGCAGGGCGTGCTGGCTCAATGGTTCAACTTCGCCATCGTCTTCGCTGTTTGCCATCTTCGTGATTTTCAAAATCTTGGTCAGCGTTTCGGAATCAGTCAGGAAGCGCGAAAGAATGAACCTGCGCAATTGTGCAGGTGCCAACCAGAACAACTCGAAAGCAACAGGTGCTGATAAATCTTGACGGGTGGCAAGGGGTGCCAGCAGTTCATCGTGGTTTTCACACAACACCAAAAGCGATTCAAAACCGCCATGGGAAATTTCGGCTTCCATGTTGCGCACCAGAGTCAACACCACGGATGGATCGCCAGATTTGATCAGTGCATCACTGATCGGGCGCGATAATTTGCGGCGACGGCCAATCATGCGAAGCTTCGCAGGTTCGCCTTCTTCCACGACCATTTCCAGATCTTTGTCGGTGATGTGCGCGCAATCTTCCAGCAACGGTCCTGCCACTTCAACGCGCGGATCACGGATCAAGCGCGACACCAGCAAATTGGGTGGGCTCTCCATCATCGCCAAACGTTGAGCGAGCATCACCAATGGTTTCAATTCAAGGCGCGGCACCAAACGCATCAGCGTGTCAGCGGCCAAAGCGCGTTCTTGTGGCAGGCCCGACGCATTGCCAGCCGCCATCATGTCAAGAAGCGAACGCGTCAACTCAGCAAGGTCTTGCCCCTCAGCACCCGAAGCAACCGTGACTATTGCAACATTTTCACGGACAATGTCTTGCGCCACTGGCTCTAAACTGAGCACCGTAATTTCGGGTTGAACTGCAGGTTCAATTTTTGACAAGTCAAATTCTGGTTCAGGCTTGTTCCACTCGTCATCCGACGCGTGGATCTCGGCAGCTTCGCGCAAATAGACAATACGATCTTCGCTGGTTGGCTTGGCCAACATCAAGCGCCATATATTTTCGAGCTCTAGCTCAATGGCGCGTTGCGCGACTTCCTGCTTTACGGCATCGTCGATGGCAGCAAGGTTGGCTTGAATCTCCGGTTTTCCAGGTTCAGGCACATAAGTGAAGTTTTCAGCGAAGGCAGCATCGGCTTTCGCTTCAATAACTGGAACTTCAGGTATCACAACAATAGGAGTTGGCGGCACATATTCCGGTAATGGCGGAAACTTGTTTTCGAAAACCAGGGGCACAATGGCTTCTGGTTCAAAATGTTGCACGGCGGGTTCAGCCGCAATGACGTCTATTTCAACGCTTGGCTCAGGCGTCAGAATACTGATTGGCTCAACAGCTGCCGCAATTTCAATTGCTTCAAAAGTCGATTCTTCAACCGTAACTGGTTCGACCGCCTCAAATTCCAGTGGCGCAATTTCGTCAACAACGGGTGCAAGTTCGACCGTAGGTAAAATTTCGAATGGCGCAATGGCTTCAAAAGCGGGTTCAGGTTCCGGCGCAAGTGGAGCGACCGTTTCAATAACGGGCGGTTGCACAATTTCGATTGGCGCAAACGTTTCAACAGCAGCTTGTACTGCTACTTCATTGACCGGAGCGGCAACAATAGTCTCGGCCGCAGGAGGCGATACATCCTCGACAACTGGCGGTGCTACGGCAACAATAGGGTTCAGGCGCAACAGGAAGCGGTGCGGGCGCTGTAACAACCGGAGCAAAAGACGGTATAACGGCATCAGCCTTCTTCAACCGTGCGGTCAAATTCCGAAATGCGTCAGCAGAAATGCGCGGCTTAGCAATGACGGCTGCTGGAGCTGTTGTGTCTGTTGCTATGGCGGTCTGATATTCAGACATGTGTATTCGTCGTCCCTCTACTACCCGTACGCAGACTTGCAGGATAGAGTTTCAACTTTGATTAACGCTGACAGGTGCGCGGTCGTTAAACAGGAATCCTTTTGTGGCATGGTTAACGCGTGGTAAATTTTGCGAACTGCACTGGCGGTTTGGCGCGCAACTCCCTAAATGTACTGCACAATTAGCGAGGCCCCATGACACATTCCACCGCACCAAAAGCCGAAATACGCCCCCACACCACAACATGGCACGGGCTTTCGAAAAGCACGATGACTACCACTGGTTGAAAGATGAGATTGGCAAAGCGTGTTGCATGATGCAACCCTGCTGAAGCCTGACATTCGTGCCTATCTCGAAGCGGAAAATGCTTTTACCGCAAGTGTCATGGATGAAACGAAACCTGCACAGGAGGATTTGTTTGCTGAAATTAAAGGCCGCATCAAGGAAGATGATTCATCTGTGCCTTCGCCTGATGGTCCATATCTCTATTCTTCATCACACATCAAAGGCGGGCAATATCCGCTGATCAAGCGCAAACTGCGCAGCGGTGGTGAGGAGAAATTTTGTTTGACGGCAATGCTTTGGCTGCAGGCAAAGCCTATTTCAGTTTTGGTGGCATTGCAATTTCGCCTGACCATCAAACAGCGGCATGGAGTTATGATGACAAGGGTTCGGAATTCTACACTGTCAAATTCCGTGACCTTGCAACCGGTGTTGATGGCGACGTTGAAATTATAAACACGGGCGGCGGTGCCGTCTGGTCGCCAGACAGACTCATATCTATTACACACTGCAAGACGACAATCATCGCCCGCTCAAAACTTTCCGCCATAAAGTTGGGACGACGCAAGCTGACGACGTTTTGGTGTTTGAAGAAAAAGACACCGGCATGTTCACAGGTGTTGGGCAAACCCGCTCGCGCCGATTTGTGACCATTGATGTGAACGACCACGACACTTCGGAAGTTTGGTTGATTGATACTGCGAAGGCAGATGCAAAGCCCGTGTGCGTGGCACCGCGCCAACGCGGATTTGAGTATGAGTTGGATCATCATGGCGATCACTTCATCATCAAGACCAACAAGGATGGTGCTGAAGATTACAAATTGATGATGACTCCGGTCGACCGCGCCAACACTTGAAAACTGGGTTGATCTGGTGCCGCATCGCCCTGGCATTTTTCTTGTGGCTTATATTGTGTTTCAAAATTGGCTGGTGCGCATGGAGCGGGAAAACGCCCTGCCCCGCATCATCATCCGCAATTTTGAGACGGGCGAAGAACATGCCATTGCATTTGATGAAGAAGCCTATTCACTCGGCTTTGGCGATATGCGCGAATATGACACCGATACGTTGCGCTTCACTTATTCATCACCCACCACGCCAGCGCAAGTTTTCGACTATGACATGAACACGCGGGAGCGGGTGTTGATGAAAACGCAGGAAGTGCCATCAGGCCACACGCCTTCTGACTATGTTGCGCGGCGCGTTCTGGCCCCTGCCCATGATGGCGAAATGATTCCGGTCACATTGCTTTATCACAAGAACCACCAAACTGGATGGCTCGGCGCCGCTGTGGCTTTATGGCTATGGCTCCTATGGCATGTCGATGCCTGCTGGTTTCAACACCAATATTTTGTCGCTGGTCAATCGTGGCTTTGTTTATGCAACGGCGCATATTCGCGGCGGCCAGGAAAAAGGGCGGCGCTGGTACAAGACTGGAAAGCTTGAACACAAGACCAACACGCTTCAAAGATTTCATTTCAGTTGGTGAATATTTGGCGCAACAGAAGTTCACAACACGCGGAAACATCGTCGCGCAAGGCGGCAGTGCGGGCGGCTTGTTGATGGGGGCCGTGGCCAATATGGCACCGGACTTGTTCAAGGCCATTGTGGCTGAAGTGCCATTCGTTGATGCGCTGACGACAATGCTGGATGACACCTTGCCCCTGACGCCGCCTGAATGGCCGGAATGGGGCAACCCGATTGCCGATGAAAAAGCCTATCGCACCATCGCATCCTATGCGCCTTATGAGAATGTTGTTGCACAAGCCTATCCGCATATTTTTGCGCTTGGGTGGATTGACCGACCCGCGCGTGACCTATTGGGAACCTGCAAAGTGGGTGGCAAAACTCCGTACACGGAATACATCAGACAATCTCTTGATGCTGAAAATCAACATGGACGTTGGCCATGGCGGTGCATCGGGCCGTTTTGACCGATTGAAGGAAGTGGCAGAAGTCTATGCCTTCGGCTTGATGGTGACGGGAATAGACTGATGTTGCTTGAGGCGTCCAAAGCTTCGCTGCTTGCTGATTGATGTACAGGAGCGGTTGTTGCCAGCCATGGTGGCACCGGAGCAAGTGGTAGCGAAATGTTCGATCTTGTTGCAATGCTGCGCAAACGCGCTGGCGCTGCCGGTCACTGCTGTCAGAGCAATATCCAAAAGGCTTGGGGCACACGGTTGCAGCCCTTGCAGGGAGCCCACGTTTGGAAAAGCTGACGTTTCTCTTGTTGGCGCGATGAAGCGATAAAACAGCACTTGATCAACCTTGCACGATAGCATGGCCGGCCGTTGGTGATTGTTGCTGGCATTGAAGCCCATGTCTGCGTGCTGCAAACTTGCATTGATCTGGCAATGCTGGCTTTGGCGTGTTCGCCGTGGCGGATGCGATGTCGTCACGCAAAGCAGAATCAGTTGAACTCGCCTTGGACGCGTATGCGCGCAGCTGGGGTTGAAGTGGTGAACACCGAAATGGTTGTGTTTGAATTGTTGGAACGAGCGGGAACAGCGCATTTCAAGGAACTGAGTGCTTTGATCAAATAATGCATGGCAGTGCGGCTTTTGGATATTTGACTTCAAGCCCATGTATCGCTTGAATGGTTGTAACAAACACATGGAAAAATCATGGCGAAAAACACGACTTTCAATTGGGAAGACCCGCTCGATCTGGAAAGCCACCTGACGGAAGACGAACGCATGATCAGGGATTCGGCGCGGGCGTTTTGCGATGACAAGTTGGCACCGCGTGCAAAGTCTGCGTTTCGTGATGAACGGTTTGATCGTGAGATCATGGACGAGTTGGGTGCCATGGGCTTTCTTGGCGTGATGACCTCTGAAAAATATGGTGGTTCTGGCTTGGGCTATGTGGCCTATGGCCTGGTGGCCCGCGAAGTCGAACGTGTGGATTCAGGTTATCGTTCCGCCATGAGTGTGCAGAATTCGCTGGTGATGCACCCCATCGAAGAATTCGGTTCTGAAGAACAGAAGCTGAAATTTTTGCCACGCCTTGCAACAGGCGAATTGATTGGCTGCTTTGGCCTGACCGAACCTGATGCAGGTTCCGACCCCGGTGGCATGAAAACCCGCGCCGTTAAATCGGACGGCGGCTATGTGCTCAATGGTTCAAAAATGTGGATCAGCAATTCACCCATTGCCGACATTGCGGTGGTGTGGGGCAAATTGAACGATGAGATCAGGGGCTTCATTGTTGAGCGCGGCATGAAGGGTTTTTCAACACCGGAAATCAAGGGCAAGATTTCGCTCCGCGCATCCATCACGGGTGAAATTGTCCTCGAAAATGTTGAAATTCCGGCAGAGAACTTGTTGCCATTAGCCAAGGGATTGGGGGGGCCATTTTCGTGTTTGAACAAGGCTCGCTTTGGCATTGCTTGGGGCGTTATGGGGGCTGCGGAAGATTGCTGGCACCGCGCACGCCAATATACTATGGACCGCAAACAATTCGGCAAGCCCTTGGCGGCTAATCAATTGGTGCAGAAAAAACTCGCCGACATGCAAACGGAAATTGCCCTTGGTTTGCACAGTTGCTTGGCTTTAGGGCGCGGGCTTGAACGCGGCACCATTGCACCACCAGCCATTTCATTGATGAAGCGCAATAACTGCGGCAAGGCATTGGACATTGCCCGCATGGCGCGGGACATGCACGGTGGCAATGGCATTTCGGAGGAATACCATGTCATTCGTCATATGTTGAATCTTGAAACCGTCAATACCTATGAAGGCACCCATGATGTGCACGCGTTGATATTGGGCCGCGCACAAACCGGCATTCAGGCGTTCATGTAAAGTC
This sequence comes from uncultured Alphaproteobacteria bacterium, assembly GCA_963840765.1. GTDB lineage: Bacteria > Pseudomonadota > Alphaproteobacteria > Rhizobiales > Aestuariivirgaceae > Aestuariivirga. The sequence continues at coordinate 178,705 of CAWJAE010000004.1, forward strand.
TGATTGCCATTGCCACACACATAATAATTAACAAGGGGCGGATGATTTTGGCACCATTGGCAATGGCCACGCGCGCGCCAAGCTGTGCACCTAGCACTTGTGCCACCCCCATGCTGAGGCCAATGATCCAGACAATTTTACCACTGAGTATGAACATTAGAAGGGCAGCAACATTTGAGGTGAAGTTCAAAAGTTTGGTGCGGCCCGTGGCTTCAATCAGTCCAGCACCAAACAGTGCGACCAATGCCAACATGAAAAACGAGCCTGTGCCTGGGCCAAAAATGCCATCGTAAAACCCGATGGCAGGCGCAATGAAGAATGAAAATACGCCGAGCGGCAGTTTGGGAATTGATCCGTTCACGGATAATTTTGGCGCGAAGGCAAAATAACCTGCAACGGCAACCAGCAAAAGCGGCATGGCATTTTGCAGTAGTCTGGTAGGCACGTAGGTCACGGCCAATACGCCAAGAGCAGCCCCCACAAACACCAGTGCAATTTCCATTTTATGCTGCGCTGGATTGAGCAGGCCTTTTTTCCAGAACGTGTGCGTGGCAGATGCCGTGCCGAATGTGCCTTGTAGTTTGTTGGTGGCCAGCGCCGAAACAGGATCAAGCCCTGACAGTAACAAGGATGGCAAAGCCAGCAAACCACCGCCGCCTGCAATGGAGTCGATAAAACCAGCTAGCAACCCAACAAAGGTTAGCATTGCGAGAGTCGAAAATTCCAACTCCATCATGCCTCACTCATCAGACCAAGGATGAGGGTTCGCGTTAATGATTCAATGGCGGCATCCGGGTTGACGTGGGGTGGCAATTTGCGATCCAGCCGCAACATGGCAAGACCGTGAACATTGGCCCATACGGTTACGGCACCGTGGGTCGCGCGGGTGGGGCCGATCAATGCGGCCACTTGGTTTTCCAGCTGGGCCCAGGCCGCCATCATGGCCGTGGCGAGGTGCGGTGTGGTTTCCACCACATGTTCGCGCTTGCCAAACATCAGGCCATAGACAGCAGGGTTTGCTGCAGCAAAGCGCATGTAAGCCCGCACCATAGCTGTGAGTTGCGATTGCGGCATGGCATCAGGCGCTCGTTTGACGGCTTCGGTCAAACTCTCCACAAATGAAATCGTAGCCTCGCGCTGCAACCTCACCCAGCAGCTGACCTAGTGAATTGAAGTGGTGCTTGGGGGCGGCGTGAGAAACCCCTGCCCTTCTGGCAATTTCGCGCAAGGTAACCTTTTGCAGGGGCAGTTCCGCCAAGGCCTGCTCGGCCGCAGCAAGCAAGGTGTCGCGCAAATCTCCGTGGTGATAGGGCGTGGTTGGGTCCGACGTCATAGGCACGACTTAAATCAGTTGTCCAATCTTGACAATGTAAAAATAAGCCATATTATGTTTACAGTGTAAAGTTTAGTGAGGATTGAATGACCGCATCATTTGTTTTTTCGATTGTGAGTAGTATCGCAATGCTGAGCTGGATCGCCCTGTTGTTGGCGGTATTTTTTAAGTGGAATTGGCTGCGCGACCAAGTGTTGGGCCGCTTTCTGCCGCTTGCCTTTGCTCTGATCTATGCAGCACTCATGACGTTTTTCTTCGCGGGCAGTGCTGGCGGCTTTGACAGTCTTTCCAATGTCAAGTTGCTGTTCACTTCGGATTGGATAGTTGTGGCGGGCTGGGTGCATTATCTGGCCTTTGACTTGTTCATGGGAAGTTGGATTTCCCGCAAGGTTGCAGAAGCAGGTTTGCCACGTTGGCTTTTGCTGTTCCTGCTGCCCCTCACCTTCATGTTCGGACCTGTGGGCTATTTTGCCTATGAAGTGTGCCGTTTTCTGTTCTCCACCCCCAAAGAGGTTTCCGCATGACGACCATCACCCTGCCATTGCGCCAAAGCCGGTTAATGCAATTTTTTGCCTCTGCCTTTGCTGCATCCCCAATTTTATCAACCAATGCCGTTTTCATGTCGCTCTGCGCGGTTTGTTGCGTAGGGCTTCAATTTGTTGACGCCCGCGAACTTTATGGGATCAGCGTTTGGGTGAAGCCCGCTAAATTCTATACATCGCTTGCCGTTCATTTTTTCACGGTGGCTTGGGCCATGAGCTTGGCGCCGGAAATTGCAGCAAAGAGAAGTGTGCGCTGGTCCGTATGGGCTTTGTTGCTAAGTGCTTGGGGTGAATTGTTCTACATTACCTATCGTGCCTCACAGGGCGAGGCGTCGCACTTTAATGTCGGCACGGCGCTAAACTCCGCGCTCTATAATTTGATGGGGATTGGTTCCGTTGTTCTTGTAGTGGCACCCATGGTGATTGCCACAGTGGCGTGGCGCGCAAAGCCCCAATCCTTCATGCGTGAGGCTGTGGCCATCGGTTTTGCAGTGGCCATGGTTTTGGCACTCGTCGTCGGTTTTACATTGGGCGGCAACACCTCACATTGGATTGGTGGCGATCAAACTGATGCAACGGGTCTTTCGATTTTCAAATGGTCCACGACAGGTGGGGATTTGCGCGTGGCGCATTTTGTTGGTCTGCATGCCATGCAAATTGTACCACTTTCAGCCGTGTCTGGCCGTCGTGTCGTGGTATTGGCAACGGCGTGCTGCATCACCATCGTCACACTGCTTGCCTACTGGCAGGCGCTTAATGGTGTTCCACTGTTTCGCACTTAAGCGTGACGCAGGCGGTATTCGCGGAATGAGATGAGGCGGCGTTCTGCCTCGTCCCACAGACCCAAATTGGCGGATTTCATGGCCTTCCAAATGGTCAACTTAGGGGCAATGTTTTGCAGCGCTTCACTGGCAGCAAGGCAAGCACGCAAGCGATAATTCGGAATGCGGCTTGAAAGATGGTGGATGTGATGAAGGCCAATGTCACAGGTCAGCCAATTCAAGAAACTTGGCAGTTGCAAATGCGATGAGCCTTTTAGTGCTGCAATTTTCACGTCCCACTTGTCGGCACCTTCCCACAGGGTTTCTTCGAACTGATGCTGAACAAAGAACAGCCAGCCGCCAATCCAAGCACCAACAACGGCTGATGCAACAACAACCGTCATTACGAGAGCGGTTCCCATCAACCAGCACAATACGCCATAGAACACGATCATTGACAGGTTATGCACCAGTAATCCGGGCAATGCGGCGCGTCGGTCCATGTTTGAACCAAGTGCCAAGCGTTGCAGAACCAAAAAATAAAGTGGCGGTCCAATGAACAGCGATACGATGGGGTGGCGCGTAACGCGATATTGCAGTTGCCCCAAGGGCGAAAGGCTTTTGAATTCTTGGACAGTGATGGTTTCAATATCGCCGATGCCGCGGCGATCCAAGTTGCCTGAACCTGCATGGTGTCTTGCATGGGACTGACGCCAATGGTCATAGGGCGTAAATGTCAGCAGGCTGAGTGCGCGTCCCATCCATTCATTCGCACTTTTAGACGTGAAGAAAGAACCGTGGCCGCAGTCGTGTTGCAGGGCGAAAAAGCGAGTCAACAAAGCGCCAGCGGGGATGGCCAATAATATTGCCCAAGGATTTTCCAACGGGTTGAGCCACAACATCATTCCGGCAATTGGGAAAAACAACAAAGCAGTGCTTGCAACTTGCCACCAAGCTTTGGAATCGTCAGCAACCATATATTGCCTACAATGATTGTACATCTCGACAACTTTGCCGCGCAATTCCGCCGGATAAGCTCCGTTCTTGTCCTGTGCCAAATTGATTCCCCCGCCAAATCGCGATTTTCTGCCGTAGCACATACACGTTTAACAGCATTGTCGCTGGCAAATATGCATCGATCTCTGATTATTTGGCGTTTCCTTGCATACGCCACATGCAACGCCTAGATTGCGGCATCACTACAACCGGAGAAATTAAAATGGCTCTTGAACTGCCCGCCTTACCTTACGCTTATGATGCTCTTGGCCCCTATATGTCTAAAGAGACTCTGGAATTTCACCACGACAAGCATCATATGGCCTATGTGACAAACGGCAATAACCTGCTGAAGGACAGCCCTTTGGCGTCAGCTTCGCTTGAAAACATCTGCAAAGCCGCATTCGCAGAAAAATCGGCCGGCCTCATCAACAATGTGGGCCAACATTACAACCACGTACACTTTTGGAACTGGATGAAGCCAAACGGCGGCGGCAAAAAGATCCCTGGTGCTCTCGAAAAAGCTATAGAATCAGACCTCGGTGGCTACGACAAGATGCGTGCTGATTTTGTTCAGGCAGGCTTGACACAATTCGGCTCTGGCTGGTGCTGGATTTCGGTGAAGGAAGGCAAGCTCGCCATTTCCAAAACACCGAACGGCGAAAACCCCTTAATGCACGGCGCTTCGCCCATTTTGGGCTGCGACGTTTGGGAGCACAGCTATTACATCGACTACCGCAATGCGCGGCAGAAATATCTGGAAGCCTTTGTCGACAATCTCGTAAATTGGGATCATGTCGCCGAAATGTATTCCAAGGCGTAAGATTGCACAAACAACTTTGAATGATCACCCCGGCGAAAGCCGGGGTTTGATTTTAAATTCCGCCTTCCGCAGGAATGATGCAAATTGAATTTTATCGACGGCCATAACGATGTGTTGCTACGGCTCTGGCTGAAACACTCTGAGCATGCCGCTGCTGATTTTGTTGAAGGTGACGGCTTGGGGCACATGGACTTGCCCCGCATTACTGCGGGCCAAATGGCAGCAGGGTTGTTTGCCATTTTCTCACCGTCGCAAGCTCACTACCACGCCGACGATGATGATTTGAACCCGCCCTATGACGCCGGTGTTGCCCATCAAAATGCCATAGCCTCGGCCACGGGCATGTTGGACCTGCGCGACGAGATTTTGAGATTGGCGCAAGGACGGGTTGCATCTTGTACGAATGTCAAAGAAGTACGCACGGCAATGGCAGCCGGACAGTTGGCTGTCATCACCCATATTGAAGGGGCAGAAGCTATTGCACCCGACCTTTCAAATTTGCAGATGTTTTATGATCGCGGATTACGGTCATTGGGTCCGGTTTGGTCGCGCCCAAATGCCTTTGGTGAAGGCGTTCCGTTTCGCTTTCCGTCATCTCCTGATACGGGTTCGGGTTTGACTGATGCTGGTGCAGCGCTGGTAAGGGCCTGCAATAAGCTGCGCATCATGGTTGATGTTTCTCATTTGAATGAGCGTGGCTTTTGGGATGTCTCGAAAATTTCCAACGCGCCAATCGTTGCCACGCATTCAAATGCACATGCACTTTCTGCATCATCGCGGAATTTGACGAATGAGCAATTGCTGGCCATTGGCGAAACACGCGGCATGGTCGGCCTTAATTTTGCGACGGGCTTTCTGCGGGCTGATGGACGCTGGGACTCGATGACCGATGTCAGCTTGATGATCCGCCACCTTGAGCACATGCTGAAATATGCTGGCGAAGATTGTGTTGGGCTCGGCAGTGATTTTGATGGTGCGCGCATTCCTGCTTTCATTGGCAATGTAACGGGCGTGCAACAGCTTTTAAAGGCAATGAAACAAGCCGGGTTTGGAGACCAGCTGATCGAAAAAATTGCCAACAAAAATTGGTTGCGCGTACTCGAAGTAACATGGGGCCAATAATCACAATCTGAAATCAAACTGTGCCTTCGCTGGTGTCGTGGTTTCATCCACACTCAACAATTGGCAATTGGGCAAACCTTCAGCAATGTCGTCACTATCAAAAGTCAGTGAATCACCGTCTCGGGCTGGCACAATAAGCTGTGTCGTCAGATCTGGCTTGCCAGCAGCTGCGGATTTTGAAATGGAAGTGCCGCGCACGGCCTGTGTATTCACCGGGGTAAATTGACGTGAAGCGATACTCGCCATTGGCATTGGTTTTCACAAAGCCGCGCAATGCCACCTCTTCCGGCTTATAGTTGCCCACGGGACCATTGCCGTTGGGTCGGTAATTGCCTGTAGAGTCAGCGTGCCAAATTTCAACTTCTGCATTGGCCAAAGGTTTTGTGTCGTCCAGACCATCAAATACGCGGCCCGATACCTCAACAGCGACACCTTCCAGATTTGTGGCGTTTAAGTTGCCGTCAGCCAATTCCACCATGCCGGATACCCAATAGGGGCCTTCGACAGCCTCAACAGTCAGTGTGCAAGCCTGCTTTTCTGCCGCTGAAAGTTGGCGGCGCGACGGCCCGCCAAAGCGGCTGGCGATTCCGGCAGCAGCGGCAATCGTGGCTACCACAGCAGCAGAAGCAACGAACAAAGTACGACGAGATAAAATCATGAAAACTCCAATCCAATCACCATAAGACGCAAAATGCCCTCCGTTCCGTCGTGCTAGTTGGTGTTTTTTTAGAGATGGGTTAGGACGACAATATGACCATCACCAAGCGCCCCATGTTTTTCACGATGCCTATTGTGGGGTGGAAAGAACTTGTTTCCTTTCCGAAACTCAAACTTGGGCCTGTCGAGGCAAAGATTGATACGGGCGCCCGCACCTCGGCCTTGCATGCGGATGAGATTGAAGTGACCGGCAAGCGCGTTCGCTTTATAATTGGCGGCAAGCGCTATGCAGCCCCCTTGGTGGGGCACAAGCGGGTGAAAAGTTCCAATGGAATCAGTGAAACACGCGCTGTCATCCGTGCCACACTCCAACTGGGTGCGAAGTCTATGAAAACTGAAATTACGTTGACGGACCGTACCGACATGGAAGTGCCGATGCTGCTGGGCCGCAACAGCATCAAAGGGTATTTCTGGTCAACCCGGCCAAAATCTTTATTCTGACACGACGGAAAATTGCACACATGAAAATTGCCCTGCTCACGCGCAATCCAAAACTCTATTCGCACCAGCGTCTGATGGAAACTGCAGAGGCGCGGGGCCACGAGATTGTGCCGATTGATTATTTGCGCTGCTACATGAACATCACCTCGCGCAAACCTGAACTGCGTTACAAGGGTGAAAAGCTGGAAGGCTTTGATGCGGTGATCCCGCGCATTGCGGCGTCGCATACGTTTTATGGTCTTGCCGTGTTGCGGCAGTTTGAAATGATGGGGGTTTATCCATTGAATGAATCGGTGGCGATTGGCCGTTCGCGCGACAAGTTGCGTTGCCTGCAAATTCTGGCGCGTGATGGCGTGGGCCTGCCCGTGACGGCATTTGCAAATTCTGCTGATCACACCGATGAGGTTTTGGAGATGGTGGGTGGTGCGCCCGTGGTCATCAAACTGCTGGAAGGCACGCAAGGCATCGGCGTGGTGTTGGGCGAAACGCACAAATCAGCCAAGTCGGTGATCGAGGCGTTTCACGGTGCCGAAATCAATATTCTGGTGCAGGAATTCATCAAGGAAGCTGAGGGTCGCGATATTCGTGCTTTTGTCGTGGGGCGCAAAATTGTGGCGGCCATGGAGCGCAAGGGGCCGGATGGTGATTTCCGTTCCAACCTGCATCGCGGTGGCACGGCCGCGGTCGTCGAGCTATCGGCAGCTGAAAAAACTGCCGCTTTGAAAGCCTGCTCATCCATGGGACTGAACGTGGCAGGGGTTGATTTGTTGCGCTCCTCGCACGGGCCTGTGGTGATGGAGGTCAATTCATCGCCGGGGCTTGAAGGCATTGAAGGTGCATCATCGAAAGACGTGGCGGGCGAAATTATCGGCTTTCTTGAAAAGCATGCAAAGCCCGGCAAAACCAAAACGCGGGGCAAGGGATGAACGCCTTTTGCGATTGGTGAAACCGCGGTCGATGCCGGCGACGCGCTTACGGTTGACCTGGAAGTGTCAACGCTTGCCAATGCCACGCGCATGAATTTGCCGGTGCATGTGGTGCATGGGGCGAAGCCGGACCCGTGATGTTTCTGTCGGGCGTTGTGCATGGCGATGAAATTCTGGGGCTGGAAATTATCCGGCGAGTGTTGGCGCCGCGAGCAGTTGAAAGACATCAAGGGCACATTGCTGGCGGTGCCAATTGTCAATGCTTTCGGCTTTCTCAACCACTCCCGCTATATGCCGGACAGGCGCGATTTGAACCGCTCGTTTCCGGGTTCTGACCAAGGATCATTGGCAAGTTTGCTGGCGGATTTGTTTTTCCGCGAAGTGGTGAAGCGCTCGCAGTATGGCATTGATTTTCACACGGCAGCACTTCACCGCACCAACTTGCCGCAGATGCGCATTGCGCCCGGTGATGCGGAGTTGGCGAAGCTGGCCGAAGCCTTTGCGCCGCCGGTCATTCTCACTTCGAAATTGCGCGAAGGTTCATTGCGGCAATGCGCGAAAGAAGAAGGGGTGCATGTCTTGCTTTATGAAGGCGGCGAGGCATTGCGCTTTGACGAGGCTGCGATTGAAGCGGGCGTCAAAGGCGTGTTGCGGGTGATGAAAGCCATCGGCATGATTGAAAATGCCCCTGCCATTCCGGCCCATGTCAAGGTAACCCATTCATCCAGCAGCTCGTGGGTGCGCGCACCTGAAGGTGGCATTTTGCATTCCGTGCGGCGGGTGGGCGACAAGGTGGGATTGAAAGAGCCCATCGCCATCATCACCGATCCCTTGGGCACCGTCACAGTCCCGGTGTTTGCGGAAGACGACGGCATCATCATCGGCCGCACCAATTTGCCGATTGTGAACCGAGGTGATGCGCTGTTTCATCTGGCGCGGATCAAGACGAAGGCGAAGGCGCCGATCTTGGCGATGCCGGATGAGGATGAGATTATTTGAGGGGTGGATTTGATATTCGACCCTTCACGAGTACACTGTACGACAACATAGGAAACAAAGAAGAAGTAGGAAAAGGGGACGCTTCCCTTTAGCTGCCTCTTCTTTCACGATTGCATCGCATTGATTCATGCATCGGAAGAGTGTGAGCAGGCTCTGATTGTCAAATGATGCGGAAGTATTCTCCCCTCCTTTTGAGGGAGGGGTTGGGGGTGGGTGTTGGCTCCGGGTGAGATTTGTGTTTGTGGCCCACACCCGCCCCGTCTCTAGCAATCGCAAGCGATTGCGGGATCCACCCCGCCCTCGCAGGGCGGGGAGAAGTTTGCCATAAATAGGACGCTTGCCTTTTCACTTCACTTGCCGGGGTGTGATGTGAAGGAGAGGGATAATCTCGGCTCTTCAAGTCGGCATCAACTAATAATTAGTATTGACTAATGCATTAGCGTTCACTAATTTAGTAATATGAACTCAATTCCCAATGTCAACAATGTCATGCGAACATTGGCAGATCCGACCCGGAGAGCCATATTCGAACGAATTTTCCAGACGAAAGAGATGAGCGTCGTTGAACTGACGCGTGGCAGCGGGGTCACTCAAGGGGCCATTTCCCAGCATCTCAAAAGCTTAAAAATGCAGGTCTCGTTTCCGAAAGACCTGAAGGCCGCCACGTCTATTATCGCGCACAACCTGAAGGTCTGGAACCGTTGATTGACTGGATGGATCACTATGGCGCTTTCTGGCGTGAGCGTTTCTCAAATCTCAAAACTCTAATGAAAGAAATTGACCAATGACGGATGCCGACTTGAACCACGCCGGGCCTGACATCATCATTGAAGATGTGTTCCCTCACGCGCCAGCGGCCATTTGGAAAGCTCTCACATCAGGTGAACTTATCAATCGCTGGCTGATGGTGCAGATTGGTTTTGAACCTGTGAAAGGTTCGCGCTTCAGTTTTCAGACTCCCCCTTCCAGCGATTGGGATGGCATTATCCATTGCGAAATTCTGGAAATCATTCCCAATCAACAACTCACATTCAGTTGGAAAAGTGGTGTTCAAACCAGTGAGGGCTATACGCCGCGACTTGATACGATTGTTTCTTGGACCTTAAAGCCGCATGATGGCGGCACGTTCCTGCGGCTAAAGCACAGCGGCTTCATATTGCCCAAAAACGAATCCACATTCAAAAATATTAGCTCTGGCTGGCCACGGATCGTTCCAAAACTTATCGCTGTCGTCGCAGAGGGGGCGTAATCATCCATGAAAAACAACATGTCGAAAGCATATACTGGGGGCTGCGCGTGCGGTGAAATTCGTTACGAGATTTTGTCAGAACCCGTATCCATGAGCCATTGCCAATGTAGGCATTGTCAGCATACGAGCGGCACGGGGCATGGCTCATACCTCACTTTCCTTCACCGAAATGACGTCGTGATCAAAGGCCACGCTACCGAGTGGAATATCAAGGGCGACATGGGCACCACGAAAAGTCGGGCCTTTTGCCCAACGTGTGGATCGCCCGTATACATGACCTTCGACCTTGCGCCGGACGTCTTTGTAATTCATGCCGCAAGCTTGGATGATCCAGGTCGGTTCATGCCACAAAAGGTTATGTTCAATTCAAGTGGCTTTGCATGGGATTTCATTGATCCTGGCTTACCAAAATTTGAAAAAATGCCATCGCGATAGCAGTCACTTCAACATTCAAAAAAATGAGAATAAGCGACGCCTCCCTTTTTTAAAGTGAGACTTCGATCTCAGCTCTTATATGACGGCAATTGCAATCCACAGCTCAACTCGCCTCGCCGCCCACTGGGAATGTATAGGCTTTCTCGCCCCAGACTTCTTTCACGCGCGCATCGCGGCCGCAGCCTTTGCGATATCCAGCGTAGGCGTCTGATTGTTTGACGAGGCCGAAGCGGGAGAGCACGCGGTTTTCGCCGAGGTAGTAATTCTGATGATAGTCTTCAGCGTCAGTGAAGCTCGGGTTTTTTCCAACCAAAACAGCAAGTGGTTTGCCTAAATCTTTTTCGGCAGATTTGAGGGCTGCTTGGGTTGCTTGCTTTTGTTTTTCGTCCAGCGGGAACAGGGCTGGAATATAGCTGAAGCCGCGGTCACAGAATTGGCCTTCCCCATCGGTCACATCAATAGTGCGCAGGAAATGCGCGGTGAGTGCTTCGTATGAAATAACCTCATTGTCGAAAACCACTTTTAAGGCTTCGGTATAGCCTTCATGGTTTTCGTAAGTTGGCTTTTCCATGGTGCCCCCGGCATATCCGGAAGTGGTGGATTTGACGCCCTTCACGTGGTCCATGTCTTTTTCAACGCACCAGAAACAACCGCCCGCAAAAATGGCAGTTTCTTCCGCCGCCCTCACGCCGGGTGCCGCCAGAAATGCGATGGCCAAAGTGGTTGTAGAAAGCAATGAACGCAGCATGGGGAAAGCTCCTTTTGCAGTATCTTACGTTAGCTCCCACGAAAAGGCTCTACACATTGCAACACGGTTGCGTGAGTAGTGCGCTACCTCCGGGTCAAACCACCCAGAATACCCCGCACCAATGCGTTACCGATTGACCGCGCCACAGATGTACCCAGCTGGCGGCCGACGGAGCCTGCAACACCTTTAACAAAACGATCTGTTGCCGATTGCGGTTCACGGCGAGATGTTGACGCTTCGCGTTTTGCGACCTTGGCCTCTTCTTTTGCTTCAGCTTCTTCTTGTTTTGCGGCAGCACGCTGTTTGGCCTTACCGGACAATTTTTCATAGGCTGACTCACGATCAACTGCCTCATCATACTGGCCGTATACCGGAGAATTCTTCATCAGCTTTTCGCGTTCTGCTGGCGTGATGGGGCCGAGGCGCGATGAGGGTGGGCGGATCAAGGTGCGCTCCACCATCGTTGGCACGCCCTTCAAATCCAACACCGAAATCAACGCTTCCCCCTTGCCCAATTCCGTGATTGCGGTTTCTGTTTTAAATTTTGGGTTAGCGCGGAAAGTTGAAGCTGCGGTTTGTACGGCCTTTTGCTCGCGTGGCGTATAGGCGCGCAAAGCGTGTTGCACGCGGTTGCCCATTTGGGCCAGAACACCTTCGGGCACGTCCAACGGATTTTGCGTGACGAAATAAACGCCCACACCCTTGGACCGGATCAGCTTCACTGTCTGTTCAATTTTTTGCAGCAGGCCATCAGGGGCATCAGAAAACAGCAAGTGTGCTTCATCAAAGAAGAAGACTAACTTGGGTTTTTCAGGATCGCCAACTTCGGGCAATTCTTCGAACAACTCCGACAGTAGCCACAGCAGGAAAGTTGCATAAAGCATGGGGCTGTTGATGAGTTTATCGGCGGCCAGAACGTTCATGTAGCCGCGGCCGTCCCGCGTGGTGCGCATCAAATCTTTAATGTCGAGAGCGGGTTCACCAAAGAACACGTCTCCACCTTGTTCATCAATCACCACGAGTCGGCGTTGAATAGCACCGATGGTCGTATCGTTGATATTGCCATAGTCGGTCGTAATTTCCTTGCCGCGGTCGGCCAAGTCCTTCAACAGCGCGCGCAGATCTTTCAAATCCAGAATGGCCAAGCCTTCTTCATCGGCAATTTTGAAGGCGATATTCAACGCACCTTCCTGGGCTTCCGTAAGGCCCATGAGGCGCGACAACATAAGCGGGCCCATTTCCGAAACCGTGGTGCGAATGGGGTGGCCCTGCTCGCCGAAAAGATCCCAGAAAATAGTAGGCGTTTCTTCAAAGCCATAGTCGTCGAAGCCAATTTTCTTGGCGCGTTCCAACAGAAAGTCCTTGGGCTCGCCTTTCATGCAAATGCCAGACAAATCGCCCTTCACGTCTGCGGCAAATACCGGAACACCAGCAGCGCAAAATCCTTCGGCCATAATTTGCAAAGTTACGGTTTTACCCGTACCCGTGGCACCCGTGACGAGGCCGTGGCGATTGGCGAGGGACAGGAACAGCTCTTCACGCTTATCGCTCTTGCCCAGAAAAATTGAATTGTCGGCCATATGTGCTATTCCCTAATCAAAACTCGTCGCTGCTTATAGCGAGGAAAATCACGGTTACAAATGGACTTTTCATGCAAGATTTGATCGCGCGAATTACAGCAACAACAGGGCTGGACACGGAAAATGCTGAGAAGGCCGTGGGCATTTTGCTCAACCTGGTTGCAACTCAGGGCGACAAAGCGAAAGTGGAAGCCTTGTTTGAGAAAATTCCGGGCGCCAGGGAATTGACGATCGCCCATGGAGGCGATGGTGCAGGCGGGCGCGGTATGATGGGCATTCTAGCGGGCGGCATGATGGGCGGCCCCTTGGCCATGATCACGAAGTTGCAAGCGGTGGGCTTGAACACAGACCAAATCAAACAGGTGGGCACGCTGACGCTTGAGCACGCAAAGGCCAAGGCGGGCATTAAGGCTGTGCGTGAAGCGGCGGCCAACATTCCGGGGTTGAACACATATATTTGAGAATGCGCATTCTCCTAAGGTCGATTTGCGTGCGAGGAGCCGTGGCGCTATCGTCTGCGCAACATGCAAGAATTTCCCAAAGCAACACGCGACGACTGGACTAGCCGCTGCAAAGGCAACTTTGACGCTTCAGCCCTGCAAGGCCGAATTGAAGGTCCGCGCGCATTCAAAGCCAACTATGGGCCTTGGAAGGTGTTTGCCCGAGTTGATGGCAACGACGTTGGCCAAGCACTGGACGATTTGAATTCGGGCGCTGATGGATTGAGCATTACGTCAGCCGAAGCGGCTTTGGTGTTGCCGCATTTGCCATTGCACCAATTTGCGATCCGCAACGAAGCCGGATTGGCAGGTGCTGAAGCGATTCGCTTGGCCGTGTTGGGACAAGCCATCGACCCTTCCCGTCTTACTATTGATTTTTCCGTGACGGATTTGAGCTGCGTCCGGCTGTTGCACGAGCAGGGATTCACAGGTCCGTTTGCCAAAGTTGATGGCCGCGTTGGCCACGCACAAGGTTTTACCGATGGACAAGAATTGGGCACGGCACTGGCGCAAGCCAAAGACATTCTAGCGCAGCATTCGTTTTTGCCTTCCGATGTTCGCGCACGTTCTGTCAGTGTGTGTTTGGCCGCCTCACAACAATTGTTCCCTACCCTCGCGAAATTCAGGGCCATGCGTATTTTATGGCGTGGTGTGCTGGAAGCCTGTGGCCTTCCCGATGCCCCATTGGCGCTTCATGCTGAAACTTCACGGCTGATGTTTGCAGATGTTGAGGCGCATACAAATATATTGCGGAGCGTTGCAGCAGTGTTTGGTGCGGGGCTCGGCGGCGCTGATTCCATATGCGCGCTTCCGTTTTCCACTGCACAAGGTTTGCCGAATAACTTTTCCCGCCGCGTGGCGCGCAATATGCAAATGGTGCTGCTGCATGAGGCGCATTTGTGGCGCGTTGAAGATTCTGGCGCAGGAGCAGGATTTGTTGAAAAGCTGACACAACAGCTTTGCGACGAAGCACTTGAGGTGGTGCGCAAGGCGGAACGCGGAGACTGGCCGGAAGGCGGCCAAAATAAAGCACGTGTTGCGCCTATCATCGGGGTGACGGCCTATCGCAATGATCAGCAGCCGAAGGCTGAGGTGAATGAGGTCACTCAAACCGAATCCGTTTTAGCGGGTAAAATGCGGACAGCCATTGAGGTTCAGAACGGGCCCTTCGCAACACCTGAAGGTATCAATTTCAACACGCGCTACTCGGCAGATGATACACCTCAGTATACGGATGAATATCCGGGGCTGGCCCCCTACAAGCGCGGCCCCTACCCGACGATGTATCTGTCGCAGCCGTGGACGGTTCGGCAATATGCCGGATTTTCGACAGCTGAAGATTCAAATGCATTTTACCGACGCAATTTGGCCGCCGGGCAAAAGGGTTTGTCGGTTGCCTTCGATCTGGCCACGCATCGGGGTTATGACTCGGATCATCCCCGCGTGGCGGGCGACGTGGGCATGGCAGGCGTGGCGATTGATTCTATTTACGACATGCGAACTTTGTTTGATGGCATTCCGCTGGATCAGATGAGCGTGTCGATGACCATGAATGGGGCGGTTTTACCCATCATGGCGCTTTATATTGTGGCAGGTGAAGAACAAGGTGTTTCCCCTGCCAAACTTTCCGGCACCATTCAGAACGACATTCTCAAAGAATTCATGGTGCGCAATACGTATATCTATCCGCCACAGCATTCGATGCGGATCGTCTCTGACATTTTCAAGTTCACCACAGCGCAGATGCCGCGCTTCAACTCAATTTCAATATCCGGCTACCACATGCAAGAGGCCGGGGCTTCGGCGGATTTGGAACTGGCCTATACTCTGGCTGATGGGTTTGAATATGCCAAAGCTGGCGTTGCAGCAGGCCTGGCGATTGACCAGTTTGCGCCGCGCCTTTCGTTCTTCTTCGGCATTGGCATGAACTTTTTCATGGAAGTTGCAAAGCTTGCGGGCGGCCCGCGTATTGTGGGCAGAATTGATGCAAGGCTTTCTCGCCAACAGATGAACGCTCGTTGATGTTGCGCACCCATTGCCAAACCTCAGGCTGGAGTCTTGCAGCACAAGATGTGTTCAACAACGTCACGCGCACCTGCATAGAAGCGATGGCTGCAACGCAAGGCGGCACACAATCTCTGCACACCAATTCGCTCGATGAAGCCTTGGCATTGCCCACGGATTTTTCAGCCCGCATTGCACGCAACACCCAATTGTTCCTGCAAGAAGAAGCAGGCACTTGCGATGCAATTGACCCTTGGGGCGGTTCGTACTTCGTTGAAAAATTGACTGATGATTTGATCGCGCGGGTGCGTTTGCATTTGGCTGAAATTGAAATCACTGGGTGGCATGTCGAAAGCCATTGAGGCTGGCATTCCCAAACAACGCATTGAAGAAGCTGCGGCCCGCACACAAGCGCGCATTGATGCGGGCGAGCAAATTGTCATTGGTGTGAATACCTTATGTTGTCGATGACGAGCAGCCCATTGATATTTTGACGGTCGATAATTCCGCCGTACGGGAAACCCAAATTGGCAAGTTGGCCCGCTTGAAGGCGGAGCGTGACCCGCTTCAGGTTGAAGCTACCTTGGATGCTCTGGCCAATGTCGCACGCAGCGGGTGAAGGCAATTTATTGGCGGCATGTGTTGAAGCCGCGCGGGCCAAGGCAACGGTTGGTGAAATGTCAGCAGCCCTTGAAAGGGTGTGGGGACGTCACGCCGCAACGCCGCGCCTTTCCAAAGGGGTTTACGAAGCAACGCCGCGTGACCTTGAACAGGTGCGCAATACAAAACGCGCTGTGCAGGCATTTGCTGAAGCGGAAGGACGCGCACCTTCCATCCTCGTGGCGAAAATTGGCCAAGACGGCCATGACCGTGGACAAAAAGTAATTGCATCCGCTTTTGCGGATCTGGGTTTTGATGTGAAGGTTGGGCAGTTGTTTGCCACACCAGAAGAAGTGGCCACAAAAGCCATTGATGACAATGTGCATGTGGTTGGTGTGTCGTCATTGGCCGCAGGACATTTGACCCATGTGCCCGCCCTCAAA
Organism: uncultured Alphaproteobacteria bacterium; assembly: GCA_963840765.1. Classification (GTDB taxonomy): domain Bacteria; phylum Pseudomonadota; class Alphaproteobacteria; order Rhizobiales; family Aestuariivirgaceae; genus Aestuariivirga. The sequence continues at coordinate 194,924 of CAWJAE010000004.1, forward strand.
GCCTCACTTGCCGCGCAAGGGCGGGGCGACATTTTAGTGGTGGCAGGTGGGGTGATACCGCCGCAAGACGTGCAAAAACTGATCGAGATGGGTGCTGCGGCAGTTTTTCCACCGGGCACAGTTATTCCCGAAGCTGCACAGGAATTGCTCGCGGCTTTGAATGCACATTTGGGTTACGCGCAACGTCGGCCACATTCATGATATTCTGAGTTTCGTTTTGACTAAGCACCCCTGTCGCCACAAATTGGTTGAAAGGGGTTCTCTCATGGTTACTCGCCGATCCTTATTGTGTGCGACTTCAGCGCTGCCGTTTTTTTATCGGATGGCGGCGGCCGAGTATTGTAATGCCTTCGGATGGCGACCAGACAAAAGCCATTCAAGCCGCCATTCTTAATGCAGAGAAAACCGGTGGCGCTGTGCAGCTGGGGGCTGGCACATTTAACGTCAGTTCACTGACGATTAAAAGCAACATCGCTATTCATGGCATTTCAGGTGCCACGAAGTTTGTGGCCTCCGGTGGCGGTGAGATATTTTCAATTTCCGAAGCGGCGCGCGTTACGATTGAGGGCATATCGTTTAGTGCAAAAGGTAATGCGGGCAACCTGATCACGGCCCAGGGAATTGAACGTTTAAGCATTGAAGACTGCGAATTCAACGGCGCAGAAGCGGGCGTGCGCATGTCGGGTTGTGGCGGCCGTGTTGTTGGCAACAGTTTTCAATTCCACGAAGACTTAGGCCTACAATCCATCGACTCCAGTGGTTTGCGCATTTCTGGCAATCGCATCAGCGACGTTGGAAATTGCGGCATTCAGGTGTGGCAGACTAAGACGCGAGAAGATGGTTCCCTCATCACGGAAAACCACATCAGCCGTGTTGCCACCAAAGAATGGTGGCAATGGCCAGAATGGCAATGGTATCAACATTTATAAGGCGGGTAATGTGACCGATCTCCAACAACCGGATCACTGATTGCGCCTTCACTGGCATCCGCAATAATTCAGGGCCAAATTCCATCATCACCGGCAACATGATTTCGCGTTGCAATGAAGTGGCTTTGTTTGTGGAGTTTAACCACGATGGTTCAGTGGTGGCCGATAACATTATCGATACGGCGGCACATGGCATCAAAATCGTGAATTTTGACGTGGGTGGACGGTTGTCGCAATGCACCGGCAATGTGGTGCGCAACATGACCGGCTATGACGCCGAAGGCTTGCCATTGAGTGGCGGCATTTTGTGTGACGCTGATGTGATTGTTGCCAATAATCTGGTGGATGTGGCCAAGGAATTTGGCATCCGTTTAGGTTGGGGACCATATGGCCGTAATTTGCAAGCGAGCAACAACACATTAATGGCATGCAAACGCGGCATCGAATTTTCACTCGGTCAGCGATGGCCCTTATGTCATCACCAACAATATCATCAGCGGTGCCATGGCAGGTGCCATCATGGGCATGGATCATTGGAACACGGTGACGGAAGACATGGCGCTGGCGGCTGCTAAAATTCCTGCCAACATGAATATTTCTGGCAATATGGTCAGAAGTTAGCGCGGGCCTCACCTACTTCCAACTTGCGCCAGTTTTTCATGGTTGAGTGAGTGAAGCTTTCAAGCGTGGCACGTTCGGATCTGCTGTCCAGCACTCTAATTTCCCCAACATTTTGGCTACGGCAACTTCAGCACCTCGAACTGCACCATCATCAATCTTGAGCGCGAAGCCCAGACCTTGATCTGGAATGGCACCACAATACACACCTTCCGCACCCATCTTAATAAAGAGGCGCGGAATGGCTTGCATGATTTTACTATCAAACTTGTCTGTTCCTGCAATCAGGAATGGGTGGGTACTGCGCCGCACGGGCAATGCGTTTCCCCGTTGTATTGCCGGCACTGAAGAGTTTGGCAAAACCGGTGGCCAGAGATTCCAAAGGTACTGCCCATGTTGGCACGGAGCAACCGTCAAGGCCGCGGGGTGTCACTGACAAGTTGGTGCCGCAATAGCGTTCAAACGCTGCGGCCACTGCTTGTTGCACGGGGTGTTCAAGCGTAACATATCCACTCAGATCAAAACCTGAATATTTCGCAAATGCCAACATGCCTGCATGTTTGCCTGAGCAATTGTTGTGAATGGCGCGGGGCGACTGGCCATCCTTGATGAGGGCTGATTTATCGTCCATGCGGCTCGGCCATTGAGCGCCGCACTCATAGGCGTCTTCACCCACTCCAACTTTTTCTAACATAGATTTTGCAACGCGCACATGCTCAACCTCACCATTGTGTGACGAACAAGCGAGCGCAATATCTTCATCTACAAAATTAAAATGATCAGCAGCACCCGACTCGATCAATGGCACGCATTGGAACGCCTTGACGGATGAGCGCGGAAAAATGGGGCGCTTGATATCGCCTTGTTGCAGCAGAACCTGAGCTTGCGCGTTGACAATTGCGTAAGCACCGCGATGCAGACTTTCAACTGCTGCGCCGCGTAGGATTTCAGCAAGAATAGGATTTGTCATTTTGAAAACTGCCCCCGCATGGAAGTGAAATACCAAAACATTGCAACAAGCTGCAACAGTAGAAAAAATCCAAAGGCCCATGCATAGCCTTGCGGATTATAGCCCGTCGCGGTGGGCACAAACATTGAAATTATAAGTCCCACCACAAATTGCGCCACAAAAGCGATGGCCAGCATGGAGAAATTTATGGTCGCATTTGAACGACCCGAAAGATTTTGCCCCACTTTTGCAGCCATCCACGGGAAGGCCAGAATGCCTGCCTGACCACTTGCAGACAACAGCAACCAGCCGACAAATCCCCATTGTATGGGCGCAAAAACCAACAGCAACTGTGCCAACGTGTGAAACACCATAATGCCGTTTAGCGTTTGCATGGGGCCAATGCCGCGGCGCTGCAACCTGTCAGCGGCAACACCCATCAACAAACTACCCAGCATGAAACTGACGGCTACCCAAAACAAGCTTCGGGCCACATCATGGGGAGCTTGGCCTGCAACGTCGCGAAACCACGGTCCCGCCCACAAGGTTTGATAAGCAATGGGCAAGCCTGACAAGATACCCAACATGGGGGCCACACGCCAGAACAATGGCAATTTTAGAATCTGCCACATCTCTTTCCACTGCTGTGTGAAAGAAGCTTGATTGCTTGACGATGGTTTTTCCGGCACGGCGAAAAACACAAACAATGCAACACTCGCTACAAATGCTGCGAAACATACAAAGGCCATGCGCCAACCTAAGGCCGCCGCCAGCCAAGATGTCGGTTCCGTTGAAACGATAATGCCAAGTGCGCCCATGGCCATAATGGTGGCATTGGCAAGGGAGCGCCGTTCAAGTGACACCCATTCCGAACTGGATTTATAACTCGCCATAAGGCCAGCAGAAAATCCAAGTCCAATGAGGGCGCGCGCCATTACCAACCCCGGAAAGCTAGTGGCTGCAGCGAATGCAAGGCAGCCCGCAGCGGCCATCAGCAGCAAACAGGTTTGCACGCGGCGTGCGCCATAACGGTCTAAAAAAACACCAAGCGGCAATTGAAACAGGGAGAACGTCAACAGATAGGCCGAAGTGAGAAAGCCAAGTTCAGCGGGACCAATGGCAAAGTCTCGCACCAGATCAGGTGCAATCACCGCATTTACAGCGCGCAAAAGTTGGCTTGAAAAATAGCCACAGGCAAAGGGGAACAAGGCCAAAAAAACCAGGCGGGGCGAAGCGGATTGAGTCACCCTGCCCTGCTACACGGCGCTTACGGTTGCTTCAAGGTCTGGCGATACTTTTCGGCATCCCAATTCAAGAGCTGGTCAATTTCAGCAGCGGTGAGCGCTTTCAGTGTGGCGTCCGGTGCTGTTCGCAGGAACACATCGCCCAAGCAGCGTAGCATTGGTTCGATAGAGGGCTTGGCAGATTTGTGAATCAAAACCCCTTTGCCCGGAATTGCGATGGCTGGAGCGCCCGACTCTAAATCTGTCGGGATCGTCGTTCCGAGAAATACAACATGGTCGGGGTAATAGACGTGTGTGCAACCCTGTTGCAGGGCTGCGGGGTCCAGCGCTGGTGCGTGTGCCAAAACGTGCTGTGCTGGGGCGTATTCTGTGCCAACACAGAGCGCTTGCAACGCTTGCAAATTTGGCGACGCCCAATCGCGCATAGGGCACTTCAGCTTCTCAACGACTGCCAACAGCAAGGCTTCGGCTTCTGTAACCGTATCTGCCGCCACGGCTAAGCCGTGGTTTTGCAGCACCATTACATTTGAATGCGGTTTCAAATTCTGTGCAATGGCTTGCGAAAGCTGCAAGCCCGGCCTTGCATAGGGAATGAAAGACCAGTTCACACCCTGCAAAAGGTGGGCGATTTTCTGCTCCGCATCGCCACGGATTGCCCATGCAATGGTGTTAACACAATGAACATGCAGCACCACACGCTGAGGCATTCGTCCGTGCACAGATGTTTCGATTGAAGGACGCAACCCCAACGCATTCAAATCTTGCCGCACGAAAGGCAAACAACTTTCGCAGTCCGGGCTATTGTCAGCCAACGCTTGTGAAAGAGCTGCCAAATCGAGTGGCACAAAAATGTCCCTGTTCAGCGCATCCATCAACCATGTGCCGGAAGCCTTGATCCACATGATGCCGTCTTGCTTGATAGAGGTGTTGCCGCCTGCGGCTTGAACCAAAAGCGCGTCGGCACCCAGCTTGGCGGATAAGACACGTAATCGCTGGAATTCGGCTGTGGTGGTCATGCCAACAACTTTCGCACCGCGTCCTTCCAGCCGTCATATTTTGCCTCGCGCAGGGCCGCTTTCATTTTCGGCAAAAAGCGTTTGTCGCGCTTCCACGTTGCGGCAAATTTTTCAGGTGCTGGCAACAGGCCCGCTTGCAAGCCCGCCAAATAAGCAGCGCCAACGGCGGTGGTTTCCAAAACTTTTGGCCGGTCCACAGGTGCATCCAATATGTCGGCGAGGCATTGCATCGTCCAGTCTGAGGCCGTCATGCCGCCGTCCACGCGCAAGACAGTGTCACCTGCACTGCCCCAATCCTTCTTCATGGCTTCAAGTAAATCGCGGGTTTGAAAACACACGGCCTCTAGTGCTGCTTTGGCAATTTCCTTATTGGTGGTGCCACGCGTTAGACCAAACAACGCGCCGCGCGCATCGGCATTCCAATAGGGTGCACCAAGACCAACAAAGGCTGGCACCAAGTAGACCTGTTGATTGTCATCAGCTGATTTCGCAAGGGGGCCGGTTTCCGAGGCTTTTTTCACCAGTTTCACACCATCACGCAGCCATTGCACCGTGGCACCCGCCATGAAGATGGCGCCTTCCAAGGCGTAAGTGCGTTTACCGTTCAATTGATAGGCAACGGTGGTGAGCAGACGGTTGTGGGATGTGACGGCGCGTTCACCTGTATTCAACAATGCAAAGCAACCGGTTCCATAGGTAGATTTCATCATACCCGGTTTGAAGCAGGCTTGGCCAATGGTGGCGGCCTGTTGATCGCCTGCGACGCCGCCAATCGGAATTGCCGCACCAAAAAGCTTGCCGTCGGTCATGCCATAATCAGCAGCACAGTCTTTCACCTCCGGCAACATAGAGGCTGGAATGTTCAGTAGGCGGAGCAATTCCACGTCCCATGCGCCGTCGTGGATGTTGTAGAGCAATGTCCGGGAAGCGTTCGTGGCATCCGTTGCGTGAACTTTGCCACCCGTCAAACGCCAGATCAAAAATGAATCAATCGTACCAAATGCCAATTCGCCGCGTTCAGCCTTTTCGCGCGCGCCTTTCACATGGTCCAACAACCAAGCGAGTTTGGTTCCGGAAAAATAGGGATCGAGCAGCAAACCCGTTTTGGCCGTGAATGTTGGCTCCAGCCCCGCCGCTTTCAATTCAGTGCAGTTGGCTGAGGTGCGGCGGTCTTGCCAGACAATGGCTTTGTGTATTGGCTTTCCGGTTTTTCGGTCCCACACCACAACGGTTTCTCGTTGATTAGTTATGCCAATGCTTGCGATTTGATGGGGCTTGATTTTTGCTTTCAGCAAAGCAGCCTTGCTGGTGGCGAGAACAGATTTCCAAATTTCCTCTGCATCGTGCTCAACCCATCCGGAATTGGGGAAATGTTGTTTGAACTCTTTCTGGCTGGAACCTTTCGGAGACAGATTCCTGTCAAACACAATGGCGCGCGATGAAGTGGTGCCTTGGTCGATGGCAAGGATGTAGTTCGCCTTCATGATGCTTTCTTTTTCTTTTTTGCAGGTGCCGCAGGCGCTTCACCTTCCATTAGCACGCGCAGGGCTTCCTGCTCCGCGGGTTTCATGTGAAGGCCCAATTTGGAACGGCGCCATAAAATATCATCAGCTGTCACAGCCCATTCATTCGCCTTGAGGTACTCAATTTCACGCATGGTAAGCGGACCGATTGCAGGACCCAAATCAGCGGCAAATCTCGCCTCGCCCAAAATGGTTTCGGCTTCGGTGCCATAAGCACGGAACAAACGTCGAATGTTGGCCGGTTTCAGGAAAGAAAACTTTTTCTGCAATTCCGAAATGCGGGTTTCTACGGCGTCATGGACGATATTCCCACCCGGCAGTTTTGCCTGCGCGGTCCAGCGACCGCCCAAGTTCGGAAAGAATGGTTTTATTTCGTCCATCACCGATTCTGCGAGCTTGCGCGACGTGGTAATTTTTCCGCCAAACACCGAAAGTACAGGTGCTTGACCTGACGTATGGTCCAATTTCAAAACATAGTCGCGTGTTGCTTCCTGTGCCTTGGACGCGCCATCGTCATAAAGTGGGCGAATGCCGGAATAGGCCCATTTCAGTTGAGAGCGCACCAACGGTTTTTTGAAGTATTCACTGGCTGCGCTAAGCAAGTAGTCGATTTCGACATCACTGGCTTTGGGTTGGCTTGGGTCTCCCTTGAAGTCTTCATCGGTCGTGCCGATCAGTGTGAAGTTTTGTTCATAGGGAATGGCAAAGCAAATGCGGCCATCCGCATTCTGGAAAATATAGCATCGATCATGATCATACAGCTTTTCCACCACGAGGTGGCTGCCCTTGACCATGCGTATTTTGGCGGGGTCATTATGGCCCACAACCTGCCCCAAAACGTCGCTAACCCAAGGCCCAGCCGCATTGATTAGCACCTTGGCGCGAAGGGTTTCGGTGTTCTTGCCACTCTTAATCTCAATGACCCATTCAGAACCTTCACGGCGCGCGGATACAACTTTTGTCCGCGTACGGATTTCAGCGCCTTTTGCTTTTGCATCGCGTGCATTCAAAATCACAAAGCGCGAATCTTCCACCCAACAATCTGAATATTCATAGCCGCGTGTGAATTCTTCTTTCAACGGCAATCCGGCTTCGTCTGCCGTGAGGTCTATGCTTCGGGTAGCAGGTAATATTTTCCGGCCGCCTAAATGGTCATACATGAACAGGCCCAAACGGATCATCCAACGCGGGCGCAAACCATCGTGGTGGGGCAATATAAAGCGGAGTGGCCAAATAATGTGGGGTGCAGCTTGCAACAACACTTCTCGCTCAATCAGAGCCTCGCGCACCAAGCGAAATTCATAGTGCTCAAGATAGCGCAACCCGCCATGGATAAGTTTCGTGGAAGCTGATGACGTGCCAGATGCCAGATCATTTTGTTCTGCCAAAAACACCGATAATCCGCGACCTGCCGCATCGCGTGCGATGCCGCACCCATTGACACCGCCACCAATAATGAAAAGATCGTAGACCATCACGCAACTTTCTCTTGTTCTTCGGTGTCGGTTCCGGTGAACTCCATCTTCACGCCCTTGTGACGGCACAGGTCCATAACAGTCTGGGGTGGTGCCAAATCGGTTACAAACACGTCCACGTCTGCCATGTCGCCGATACGCACGGGTGCTGACCGCATGAATTTCATATTGTCGGCAACCAAAATCACATTTCGTGAATTGCCAATAATGGCTTGCGCTGCGCGCACTTCGCGGAAATCGAAGTCGAGCAATGCGCCGTCTTCGTCAATGGCTGATACGCCCATGACGGCGTAGTCCACTTTGAATTGCTTGATGGTGTCAATGGCCGCTTCGCCCACAATGCCACCATCGGCTTTGCGCACCATGCCGCCGACAATGATGACTTCAATTTTCGGGCATGGCGCCAGAATGGATGCCACATGAATATTGTTGGTGATCACCAGCAAGCCTTCATGATGCACAAGGCAGCGCGCCACTTCTTCAGTGGTCGTGCCAATATTGATGAAGAGCGAAGAATTATTTGGAATAAGCGAGGCCGCCCTTCGGCCAATCAGTTGCTTTTCGATTGCAGCAATTTGCCGCCGCGACTCATAAGCCACGTTTTCGACACCTGATGACAACATGGCACCACCGTGCGTGCGCGTCAGATGGCGGGCATCACACAGTTCGTTCAAATCTTTGCGAATGGTTTGCGGCGTCACATCAAAATGCGCAGACAAATCATCCACGCCCACATTTCCCGACTTTCGAGCGAGAAGCAGAATTTGCTGTTGGCGAGGCGATAGGGCGAGCATGTTATCTAAACCTATTATTCAAAGCGCTTTTAGGTAAGTGTTGCCGTTGCTGCAACATTCATATTCCAGATCAATGTTCCATTTTTTTTCGTTTTTGACAATACGAACCTCTCATTCGGCATAAATTATTTCACATTTACCCTATTGACGTTCGTTTATTTTCGTTTGATAGTTTTAGCAGTGCCCAGAAAGGGCGCTGATAAAAGTACTTAGGGAGGACAGAAGATGAAAATGAAACTGTTGGCTTCGGCCGCAGTGGCGCTTGGATTGATCAGCACACAGAGCTTTGCTGACATGGCTGCCGCTCAGAAATGGATTGATACGGAATTCACAATTTCCGCACTTTCCAAAGAAGATCAAGCAAAGGAAATGCAATGGTTCATTGATGCTGCAAAGCCATTTGCAGGCATGGAAATTAACGTGCTTTCTGAAGGCATTCCAACACATACGTATGAATCGACAGTTCTGACCAAGGCCTTTGAAGAAATTACGGGCATCAAGGTCAACCATCAAATTTTGGGCGAAGGCGAAGTGGTGCAGGCTGTGCAAACACAGATGCAAACCAACCGCAATCTGTATGACGCCTATGTCAACGACTCTGATTTGATCGGCACGCATTCACGCTTGCAGCTGGCTTATAACCTCACCGACTCAATGGCTGGCGATTGGAAAGATGTGACCAACCCCGGCTTGGATCTCGATGATTTCATCGGCAAGCAATTCACGACAGGCCCAGACGGTAAACTCTATCAATTGCCTGACCAACAATTCGCCAACCTCTATTGGTTCCGCAAAGATTGGTTTGATCGCGCTGACCTCAAAGAAAAATTCAAGGCGAAGTTTGGCTATGACCTTGGCGTTCCTGTTAACTGGTCGGCCTATGAAGACATCGCGCAATTCTTCTCGGAAGACGTGAAGGAAATTGATGGCGTAAAAGTTTATGGCCACATGGACTATGGCAAGCGCGCACCTGACTTGGGCTGGCGCATGACCGACGCTTGGCTTTCTATGGCCGGTGCGGGTTCTGCCGGCGAACCAAACGGTATTCCCATCGACGAATGGGGCATCCGCATGGAAAAAGGCACATGCAACCCAACGGGTGCTGCGGTGACACGTGGTGGTGAAACCAACGGCCCAGCCTCAGTTTATGCCATTGCGAAATGGGATGAATGGCTGCGTAAATATGCCCCTCCAGGCGCTGCTGACTATGACTTCTATCAGTCGCTGCCCGCACTTGAGCCAAGGCAACGTGGCCCAGCAGATTTTCTGGTACACCGCCTTCACGGCTTCAATGGTAGCGCCAAAGGCTGATGGCAATAACACAGTTGACGATGCTGGCATGCCGCTGTGGCGCATGGCACCTTCGCCACATGGCGTTTATTACAAAGAAGGCCAAAAGGTTGGTTATCAAGACGTAGGCTCGTGGACCATTTTGAAATCCACCCCTGCTGACCGTGCCAAAGCTGCTTGGTTGTTTGCACAGTTTGCTGTTTCGAAAACTGTTGACGGCAAGAAGAGCGACGTAGGCTTGACCTTCATCCGCAATTCCACCGTCAACCTGCAACATTTCACGGATCGTGCGCCAAAGCTTGGTGGCTTGGTTGAATTCTATCGCTCGCCTGACCGCGTGCGTTGGTCTCCAACAGGCATCAACGTTCCTGATTATCCAAAACTGGCGCAAATTTGGTGGCAGCAAATCGGTGACGTGAACTCTGGTGCGTTTACACCGCAGCAGGCCATGGACCGTTTGGCTGAAGAAATGGAAATCACCATGTCGCGCATGGAAGCTGCCGACAAGGCCAACAACACCTACGGGGGCTGTGGACCGCGCTTGAGCGAACCAAAAGAAGCCGCTGCTTGGTTGGGAACTGAAAACGGACCCAAGGCCAAAATCGAAAACGAAAAGGAACAGGGCGTCACGATTGCGTATGACGACATCATCAAAGCTTGGATGAAGTAACTCCCGTGTAACCTCCCAAGAGCCGGGATCGGCCGAGTATCCGATCCCGGTTTTTTTATGCTATAATCGTTTTCAACCGAACACAGGAACGGGCGGCAAAGCCATGCCACTGGAACTCCAAGGCCTCACCAAACGGGTGGGTGCCGACATTCATATTCACCCGACCGACATCAGCTTTGATGATGGGTCTTTCAATGTGCTGCTGGGTGCCACGCGCGCCGGCAAAACCACATTAATGCAATTAATGGCGGGCATCCAAAAGCCGACAGCCGGCAAGATTATGCACAATGGAAAAGACGTCACACAAGTCGCTGTGCAGAAGCGCAATGTGTCGATGGTCTATCAGCAGTTCATCAACTACCCGATGTTGAATGTGTATGAAAACATCGCCTCGCCTTTGCGTGTGGCGGGCATGAGTGACACTGAAATTAAATCACGCGTTGGCAAAGCGGCAGAACTTTTGCGCCTTGGCCCCATGCTGCAACGCAAGCCGAATGAATTATCAGGTGGTCAACAGCAGCGCACGGCAATCGCGCGCGCCATTGTCAAAGATTCAGATTTGATATTCATGGATGAGCCTTTGGCCAACCTTGACTATAAATTGCGCGAAGAATTGCGCGATGAGTTGCCGAAACTTTTTGCAGGCCGAAAGGCTATTGTATTTTATGCCACGACTGAGCCCCACGAAGCCTTGCTGTTCGGTGGCAAAACCGCCACGCTTCATGAAGGCAAGATTACACAATATGGTGTGACATCAGACATTTACCGCGAACCAAATTCCTTGCTTTCAGCAGAAGTGTTTTCTGATCCACCCATCAATGTGGCGCATGTTGTCAAAAGCGGAAAAGCTCTTTCATTTGCCGATGGCACGAATTGGCTTGCTTCGGGTGCATCTTTAAAATTGCCCGACGGAAGCTATGCGATTGGCCTTCGCCCGCACCATGTTGTGCCTTTGGCCAAAGGCAAAGTGGATTGTGAAATTGGAGGCCGTGTTTTGGTCACCGAAATTTCTGGTTCTGAGAGTGTTGTGCATTTCCACTCGGGCGGAAAAACCTGGGTGTCGCAAACGGCGGGCGTGCAGCCCATTAAAGTGGGTGAAACGGTGCGCTTTGAGGCAAATATTTCACGTGGCATCTTTTTTGACGCTGCCGGCAAACGGGTGCTCTGATGGCAAAAATCACCATAGATAACTTGCGTCATTCTTATCTGTCCCAGCCCAGTCGGGATGAAGACTATGCGTTGAAGCGCGTGCATCTGGATTGGGCTGATGGTGGTGCATATGCGCTGCTGGGGCCATCAGGCTGCGGCAAGACCACATTGCTCAATCTCATATCAGGCTTGTTGCCGCCTTCCGAGGGGAAGATTTTATTTGATGGTCGTGACGTGACCCACGACACGCCGGAAAAGCGCAACATCGCGCAGGTGTTTCAGTTCCCGGTCATCTACGACACCATGACGGTTTACGATAATCTGGCTTTCCCCTTGCGCAATCGTGGTGTGGACGAAGCTGAAATCAAGTCGCGCGTTGAGACTATCGCCGACATGCTTGAGCTAACGGCGACTTTAAAAAAGCGCGCATCGGGATTGACCGCTGACGGCAAGCAAAAAATTTCGTTGGGCCGCGGGGTTGGTGCGCTCGGATGTAAACGTCATCATGTTCGATGAGCCGTTGACGGTGATTGATCCGCATTTGAAATGGCAATTGCGTTCAAAATTGAAAGAGCTGCAACAGCGCATCAAGCGCACCATGATTTATGTGACGCATGACCAGACGGAAGCACTGACGTTTGCTGACCAAGTGGTGGTCATGAACAATGGCGAAGTGGTGCAAACTGGCACACCGATTGAGTTGTTCGATAAACCGCGCCACACTTTTGTGGGCCATTTCATTGGCTCGCCCGGCATGAACTTTCTGCCCTGTGAAGTGAAAGGCGGAAAGGCCATTATTGCAGGCCAAGCCATTTCAGCTGAAAATGCAAAACTTGCCAAAAGCGGCAAATTGGAACTGGGCATTCGTCCGGAATTTGTATCTTTCACGAAAGCCGGGCTTGCGGCAGAGGTTGTGAAGGTGGCTGATATTGGCCGTGTGCGCGTGGTTGAAACAAGGTTGTCGTCTGGCCATGCTGGTCAAGCTCGTCGTGCCGGAAGGTGAAGACATTCCAACGGGCAAGGCGCACATCAGTTTTGATGCTGACCATACGCATGTTTACGAAAATGCGTGGCTGGCAGGCGATCATACGAGGGCCGCATCATGAACAAAATCCAAAACAACAGAGCGTGGTTCTTTGTCATTCCGGTATTCTTGCTGGTGGCATTCAATGCACTGGTGCCCCTGATGACAGTTGTGAATTATTCCGTGCAAGAAACATTCGGCAATAATGAATTTTTCTGGGCGGGCAATACATGGTTTTCAGATATTTTGAAGTCTGATCGTTTCCACGATGCACTTGGCCGCAGTTTGGTTTTCACCGGCATCGTGCTGGCTATTGAAATTCCATTGGGGCTTGGCATTGCGCTGTGCATGCCCAAGAAGGGCCCATGGGTTTCGGTGTGCTTGATTTTGATGGCGCTGCCCCTGCTCATTCCGTGGAACGTTGTTGGCTCGATGTGGAACATTATGGCACTGCCTGATGTGGGCCTGCTGGGTCGTACAGTGAATGCACTTGGCATAGACTATAATTATACGCGGCAGCCATTTTCGGCGTGGGTTACGCTTATCCTCATGGACGTATGGCACTGGACGTCGTTGGTGACCCTTCTGTGTTACGCTGGTCTGGTGTCCATCCCAGATGCCTATTATCAGGCGGCTAAAATTGACGGCGCAAGGCCACTAGCGGTTTTCCGCTTCATTCAGCTACCAAAATTGAAACACGTGCTGACAATTGCGGTGCTGTTGCGCTTCATGGATAGCTTCATGATTTACACGGAAGTTGTTGTTCTTACAGGCGGAGGTCCTGGCAATTCGACAACCTTCTTGTCCATCGACTTGGTGAAATACGCACTTGGCCAGTTTGACCTTGGCCACGCAGCCGCCATGTCACTCATCTACTTCCTGATCATCCTGTTTCTGAGCTGGCTGTTCTACACCCTCATGATGCGCGAGGAGTCTCAACCATGAGCAAGCGTTATATCGTTCCCCTGCTCTACATCCTGTTCCTCATGCTGCCGATTTATTGGCTGATCAGCATGTCGCTGCGCACAACAAACGAAATTCTGGATACGACCCAGTTTTCATTTTTCCCGCGCAATGTCACGCTGGATAGCTACAAGACAATTTTCACCGATCCGACTTGGTATAACGCTTACATCAATTCAATTACCTACGTTGCAATCAACACGGTGCTTTCAATTCTTGCGGCACTTCCTGCTGCCTATGCGTTTTCGCGCTACAGGTTTTTGGGCGACAAGCACTTGTTCTTCTGGCTGCTTTCAAACCGCATGGCACCCCCTGCTGTGTTCGTATTGCCTTTTGTAAATCTCTATTCAGCCGTGGGGTTGTTTGACACACCTTGGGCCGTAGCGCTGGCGCATACACTGTTCAATGTGCCGCTGGCCGTGTGGATTTTGGAAGGCTTCATGTCAGGCGTTCCGAAAGAGCTGGATGAAACAGCCTATGTGGATGGTTATTCTTTCCCGCATTTCTTCTTACGGATTTTCGTTCCCACGATTTCTGCTGGCATAGGTGTTGCCGCCTTCTTCTGCTTCATGTTCTCATGGGTGGAAATGCTATTGGCCAAAAACCTGACGTCAGTAGCCGCCAAACCCATTGTAGCGGCCATGACGAAGACCGCGTCAACGTCGGGCTATGAGTTAGGCTTGTTGGCAGCTGCCGGGGTGTTGACCTTGGTGCCGGGTGCTTTGGTGGTTTATTTTGTACGCAACTACATTGCCAAGGGCTTTGCCCTCGGTCGCGTCTGAGAGGTTTACATGGAACAGTTCACAATGTTCTCAGCTGAATGGTGGCAACAGCCCTTGGGCTCTTGGATGGCATGGAACCGCGTAACAATTGCGTTTTTCCTTTATGTATTCGGGTCCATCGCAGCCATGGGCGTTTGGGAATATTTCGCGCCCGGTGGCAATCCACGTAAAGGCGTGTTCGCGCTCGACACAACGCGGGGTGACCGACTGTTCATGTCGCACGTTGGCACCTGTGCCATATTCTTGGCGTGGCTCGGCCTTTATGGAAATCCGCTCTGGGGTGCCGTGGTGCTTTCCATTGCGTGGATTGTGTTTGTATTTCGCTACGCTTAAAGCAAGCCCCGGCCTGCCAAATTCCGCATCAACTGCGACACACCAAAATCCCACGGTGGGCATTGGTCTGTAGACCTGACGGTATTGAACAACACACCGAGCTTCGGATTGGCCACACTTACGTTGTCTCCATATTTATGGGTGAAGCCTTGGCCTTTTTCACCGCGGTCTTGCGTTGGCGCGAACAGCGTGCCGCAATAAAGCACAAATCCATCGGGGTATTGATGGTGTGCATTCAGCGTGGCCTTTGCCAAGCTTTCCGGGCTGCGACTGATCTTGCGCATGGTGCTGGCCCCTTTGAGGTGGAAGCCATCAGCGTGTTCAACTTCCAATGTAATATCGAGCGTGTTTACGTCTTCAATGCCAAATCCATCGTCAAAGAAGCGAAGGAATGGACCGAGTGCAGCAGCGGCATTATTGTCCTTGGCTTTGCCCAGCAACAGGGCTGAACGGCCTTCCACGTCCCGCAGGTTCACATCATTGCCAAGCGTTGCGCCAATCAGTTGGCCTTTGGAATTTGAAACGATCACGGCTTCCGGTTCTGGATTATTCCAGGATGAAACCGGATGAATGCCCACTTCCGCACCAAACCCTACAGCACTCATTACTTGTGCCTTGGTAAAAATTTCCGCATCGGGCCCTATGCCCACTTCGAGATATTGCGACCAAGACTTTTTCTCGATGAGTGATTGCTTCAGCGCCGTGGCTGCTGCGGAACCCGGCACCAGTTTTGACAAATCATCACCAATCAATCGCATGATGTCCGCCCTGATTGCTTCGGCCAATGAAGCGTCGCCCCGCGCTTTTTCTTCGATCACGCGCTCTAGCATGGAGGTGGCGAAGGTTACGCCAGCAGCCTTCACGGCTTGCAAATCGATCGGTGCCAAGAGTGTAATGGCTGGTGTGTTACCCAACAAAAGGTCAGCCGCCGCGCAGAGATTTTCTCCCTCAAGGCTATTCAATGTTTCCGCTGGGTTCTCGGCCTCACATAAATCACGCATGGTTGGCAGCTGCTGCGAAGTAATGTCAAAAACGCGCCCGTTGCGAATTGCAACCACGCAAGGCCCCACACTTTCTCGCCATACGCGACCTGCATAACTGCCATTGTCCAATGCGGACAAAGTCAGCTCAACTGCTTCTGCAAGTTTCATAGGCGGGCATCCTTCTGTCTGACATACTTTTGAATGTTACATCTATTAGTCAATGTGGAATACTTCTTCAGCACTTGCCCACCATTCACCGGGTTTGGCAGTTTCAAACCGTTCCTGCATGGGGTCCGTAACATCCCACCACTCTTGCATGCGCGGTGCTTGTTTGATTTTTGCGGTATCGGCGGCAAAATCTGTGCCGATGTATTCCCAGTAAGCAATGAGCCAGTTTTCAGGCTCTTTCAGAAAGATGGAATAGTTGCGGATGTTGGCATCATGAATGGCTTGCAGAATTTCAGGCCACACGGCGGCGTGGATGCGCTTGTATTCGGGAATAACGTCCGCCTTCAGTTTCACCATGTGGCTCATACGTTTAACCATTTTGCTTTCCCCTGTTCCGCAGGCATTGCTGCCGCAGAACGCGGAATTTCGCAACAGTTGATTAGCAGGTTGACACAGCTTCGAAACTTCGGGCAAAAGTTGCTAACATATTATGACCCCCATTTCTTCCATGCTATCCCGCACAAAACTTGACCGTCGCCGCCCGATGCGCGACCAAATCTATCCTTTGATCCGCGATTTGATCTTGACCGGTGCCATAAAACCCGGCGACGCCATTGACGAGAAATCGATCGCTCTCAACCTCAATATTTCCCGCACCCCGGTCCGCGAAGCCGTAAAAAAGTTAAGTGATGAACATTTAGTGGATGTCGTAGCCCAGTCTGGCACGCGGGCCGCACGCATTGATGCCAAGGAAATTGAACAGGCCTACCTGATCCGGCGTGCCCTCGAAATTGAAAGTGCGGCGCAGGCAGCACCGCATATGACCGACAGTCGCACTGCAGCGCTAGATGATATCCTGAGCCAGCACGAGCGCGCCATTGAGCAGCGCAAATATGTGCAGGCTGTTGCTTTGGACGATGACTTTCACAAGCAAATTGCCCAGATTGCTGGCTTGCCACGGCTTTGGCACATGATTGAAATTTCGAAGGCCCATCTGGATCGTTGCCGGCACATGCTTTTGCCGCGTGCAGGTGAAGCTGCCGCAACATTGGATCAGCACCGCTCAATCATCCGTGCACTGAATACAAAAGACCCCGATGTGGCGCGTGAAGCCATGCGCGATCACCTTGATACTTCCTACTCCGCAGTCGCGCGCATGTTGATTGAAATGGACGTCTTTTAGAACATCAGCACTTCACCCGCAGATTGGCGGCATCCACAAAGGGTTCCAAACTGATGTTGGCCGACTTAGCTTCATTTGCAATGACGAGTTCATAACGGCCCGACAACAGATAGTCAGAAGTCACACCATCGGCAAATCGTACATAGCCGTAACCCAATGGCTTCTGGATGCTATATCCATAACCGCCACTGGTGAGATAGCCTGCAAATTCACCATTGCGCAGAATGGTTTCGCGCCCCAGCAAAACTGCACTTTCATCGTCAACTGAAAAGCCGACAAAGGATTTTTTGAGCGGTGACATGGCAAATTTCTCCAAGGCATCGCGCCCTAAAAATGGGATGCCTGAGCGAATTTTAACAGCCCAACCCAAACCTGCCTCAAAGGGTGTATCATTGGGTGTTATGTCGGAACCCCAAGCGCGATAACTTTTTTCAAGACGCAGTGATTCCAATGCGCGATAGCCAACAGGCCTGATGTGATGGGGCGCTCCAAGGCCCATGAGGCACTCGTAAACATCTGCTGTCGCTGCCATCGGCATGTGCAATTCCCAGCCTAATTCCCCCACATAAGTAACACGCAACGCCCAGAGCTTGTGGCCAGCAATGTCTATTTCGCGCACAGCACCGAAAGGAAATGCGGCGTTAGACACATCTGCACGGGTGGCCAGTGCCAAAACGTTCCGCGCCTTTGGCCCCATCAACGAGAGAGTGGCCATAGTTTCGGTAATGTCATTCAGCGCGATGTCTTTTCCGGGTGGCAAATGCTCCTTGATCCACCCGTAATCATGGGTGCGAAAACCTGTGCCCGTAACAATGTAAAAACGATCCTCGGCCACGCGTGCGACCGTCAAATCGGCTTCAATGCCGCCGCGTGAATTCAGAAGCTGCGTATAGGTCAAGCGGCCAACATCGCGGGAAACGCGGTTTGCGCATATCCATTCAAGGGCAGCACTTGCGTCTTTGCCCACCACTTCATATTTGGCAAAGCTCGTCTGATCAAAAATGCCGACGTGTTCACGCACATGCGTATGTTCTTCCCCCACGGCTGCAAACCAGTTCTGGCGGCCCATGGCATATTGGTCTTCGGGAACTTCACCTTTGCGCGCAAACCAGTTGGGGCGTTCCCAACCCAGCTTTGAGCCGAAGACTGCTCCCTGCTTTTTCAGTTTTCCATACAAGGGCGAGGTTAAACGCGGGCGGCCTGATTCATATTCCTCATGCGGAAAGGCAATGGTGTAGTGTTTGCCGTAAGCTTCCAGCGTGCGGTTGTTGACCCATTTACGGTCCTCATGCAGGCTCGAAAAACGGCGAATATCCACCACCCAAAGGTCTAGCGGGGCTTCACCCTGCATCACCCAATCAGCCAGCACCCAGCCGGCACCCCCGCCTGAAGCGATGCCAAAAGCGTTGAAGCCCGCCCCCACAAACATGTTTTCACATTCATTGGCACGCCCCAAAATGAAATTGCCATCGGGCGTAAAACTCTCCGGCCCGTTGATCATCTTTTTTACACCGGTGTTTTCCAACGCTGGAACACGGGCAATGGCTTGCGACAGGTGTTGGTCGAAATGATCGTAATCATCATCGAACAGTTGGAACTCCCATTCATTCGGGAGGTCATCAGTCGTCCATGAAATAGGGTCGGGCTCATAGCCTCCCATCACCAAGCCACCCACTTCCTCTTTGAAATAAATACGACGGTCAGGGTCGCGCAGCGTTGGGACATCAGGCGAAAGGCCTGGGATTTTTTCGGTGATGATGTATTGGTGTTTGACGGCTTGCAGCGGCACAGTGATGCCAGCCAACGCACCCACTTGCCGCGCCCACATGCCTGCACAATTTACCACCTTATCGCAGGTAATTTTGCCTTGGTTCGTGTTTACCGCTGTGATGCGGCCTTCAACCTTATCAAACCCTAAAACACGCACACCCTCATGGAACTTTGCGCCGTGCATCCGTGCACCTTTGGCGAGAGATTGCGTAATGTCTGAAGGGCTGGCCTGCCCGTCCGTCGGCAGCCAACTTGCCCCCACCAAATCCGACGTATCCATCAACGGCCACATTTTTTGCACTTCGGCGGGCGAGACCAGGTGCATTTCCATGCCAAAGCTTTTGGCTGTGGTGGCCAAGCGCTGGTATTCGGTCCAACGGTCTTGCGTGGTTGCGAGGCGCAAACAGCCCGACATTTTCCAACCCGTTTCAAGGCCGGTTTCCGCATGCAGATTTTTATAGAGTTCCACTGAATATTTCAGAACGCGGGTGATGGATGCCGAAGAACGCAACTGCCCAACCAAACCTGCGGCATGCCATGTGGAGCCAGATGTGATGCGCCCCTGCTCCAGCACCACAACATCGGCTTTGTGATCTCTGGCCAAATGATAGGCCGTCGAACACCCGATGATGCCACCTCCAATGACAACGATTTGAGCGTGCGTGGGAAGTGTCATGGGTTTATTTTTCCGTATTGTTTTTGGTAGGCATCAAGAGCGCCCAAATATCGAGAAAGGTTTTCTTGCGTATAGGCTTCATAGTCAACACCCGGAGCGGTGAGAAATTGACGAGACACCATGGCCCACATAGTTTCCCGTAGCAGCGAGGCGCATTCCATGGCAGCGAAAGATTGCAGAATTTTGGCTTGTGGCTTCGCACCAAAATAGGCTTCAAGCAGACACTCCTTTGCATCCTCGTCCATCAATGCGTTGGATGAGAGTCCTGCGAGATCAAACATAGCGGTGCCAAAGCCCGCATATTCAAAATCTATCATCCAAAGCTTCTCGCCGTCGTCGAGAAAATTGGCGGGCAGTAAATCATGGTGTCCAAAAATAATGGGGAGCGGCTGTTGCGCCTGCTCCAGTGCGCGGGCTGCCGCGAGAAATTCTGGCAAGAAATGTGTGTGAGGTGAATGAGCATTTTGCAGCGTCTGCGCATAGTCGCGGATGACATGGAACACCCAAAACATCGAGGCCGTTCCAGAAATGTGCGCAGCCATCGTCGTGTGAAAATTCCTGATAAGTTGCGCAATGCGCTTCGCATTCAGCTTTACGTCCTGCGTCGAAAACGTGTGTGCATTTACGTAGGCCGATACCATCACCCCACGTACCGCATACTCAACTTCGGGCGCAAAACCTGCGGCATGGGCGGCACGCGCCACCATCACTTCGCGTTCGCGGGAAACGTGGTGGAAAGGATAGTCCCGGCCAAAGCGCACGACATGTTTGCCATTAGTGTCGGTCACTAAATAATTCGTATTGCTCAAGCCACCACTCAAGGGTGCAATCGTTACGCTGCCGTTCCAACAGGGCAATGCGTGGATTTTGTCGTGGTCAGGCATGAAAAGAGAATGGCAGAGGGTATTGCAGAATGGAAGCCCTCGCCTGTTTTTACTCCAATATCCGCTCGATATCCCGCAGCTCATCCACCGAGAAATCGAGACGCGAAAGTGCTGAAACGGCTTCGTCAATTTGCGCCACGCGACTGGCCCCCATAAGAGCCGACGTCACTTCAGATTTCCGCAACACCCAGGCAAAAGCCATTTGCGCCAAAGACTGCCCACGTTGGTGGGCCATGTTGTTCAAGTTCGTGGCACGGCGCACCACGTCTGACGTAATGTTTTCTTTCTTGAGGAACTGCCCCACGGTGGCGCGGCTGCCTTCGGGAATGCCATTCAGATATTTGCTGGTGAGCAAGCCTTGTGCCAAAGGCGAAAACACAATGGAGCCCATGCCTTCTTCAGCCAAAGCATCAAACACGCCTTCCCTTTCAGGTTCACGCTGTAACATGTTGTAGCGCGGCTGATGTATAATACAGGGTGTTCCGAGACTCCGCAGAATTTGCGCGGCGCGGCGGGTGGCGTCGGCTGGATAATTTGAGATGCCCACATAAAGAGAGCGGCCAGAACGAACGGCAAAATCCAGTGCACCCATGGTCTCTTCCAAGGGCGTTACGGGGTCGAAACGATGGGAATAGAAAATATCCACATAGGGCAAACCCAGCCGTTTCAGGCTTTGGTCAAGGCTTGCCAGCATATATTTCCGCGATCCCCATTCGCCATAGGGGCCATCCCACATATGGTATCCCGCTTTGGTTGACACGATTATTTCATCACGGTGGGCCGCAAAATCCGTGCGCAAAATATCGCCGAATGCGGTTTCAGCAGACCCTGGCGGCGGACCATAATTATTGGCGAGATCGAAATGCGTGATTCCTAAATCAAACGCACGCCGACACAAGACTCGCTTGTTTTCCGAATCCGATTCGGCTCCGAAATTATGCCACAGGCCCAGTGAAATGGCGGGCAGGAGAAGGCCACTCCTGCCACACCGATTGTATTTCAAGTTCTTACTTCATCAATGCCCGCGCTTCATCAGGCCCCAAAGGTGCTGGACGTTTGCAGGTAGATTTCAGTGTGACGACCTTCTTCTTCGTGCCGGATTCCATCATGGCTGTCATCACTTCAACAACGTGAGCAACAAGGGAAATGTCAGTGCGTGCCAGCTTCTTTTTCTTGATGGCGGAAGCCATGTCGGCCAAACCGGCACAGCGGTAATTCGCCCAGATCACATCGGTCTGGCTGTTGTGCATAGCCCCAGTTGTTTTTGCCGAATGGGTGATCCCACGCTTTCATGGCTTTTGGAGTCTGGTCACTGCCAGCCACCATCACATCACCACCGAAGAAGTTCGGATCTGGCACGAACATGGCACCCGATTGACCGTAAATTTCCATGTTTTGATGCTTATGCGCCCACACATCCCACGACAGCGAAACCGTTACGCAAGCGCCCGTCGCGAATTCCAGCAATGCGTGATACGTCGTTGGGATTTTCACTTTCAGCTTTTCACCATTGCGCGGGTTGTTGGGTTGGCTGTTGATCGTCCGCTCTTTGCGGCCTGTGCCAAGCAAAGCTGAAACGCGTTTCACCGGTCCAATCAAGTTGATCAGATTGGTGATGTAATAAGGCCCCATGTCCAAAACCGGGCCGCCGCCGGGCTGGAAGAAAAAGTCTGGATTGGGGTGCCACATTTCCATGCCCGGCCCCATGAAGTGACAGGTGCCGGAAACCACTTTGCCAATATCGCCAGCATCGATGGCTGCACGGGCCTGTTGGTGTGACGAGCCTAAGAATGTATCTGGCGCTGAACACACGCGCAGCTTTTTCTTCGCTGCATATTTCTGCAAGGCGAGCGCGTCTTTATAAGACAGCGTCATCGGCTTTTCTGAATAGACGTGCTTGCCGGCATCCAGAATTTGCTTTGATACTTTGTAGTGTGTCGCGGGAACTGTGAGGTTCACGACGATATCGATATCGTCCTGCTTCAACAGGTCCTTTACCGTGTGTGCCCGCACGCCGAATTCTTCAGCGCGGGCTTTGGCAGCCGCCATGTTAATGTCGGCCACGGCCTTCACTTCAATGTCTTTGAACAGGTTGGCCAGTTTCAAATAGGCCCAGGAAATATTGCCGCATCCAATGATGCCGACGCCTAATGTTTTGCTCATGATGATTTCCTCATTTTTATTCTTCCCCTAATCCGTCATCCCCGCGAAGGCGGGGATCCAGACTTTCAACACGTGTGATTTTGGAAAGTCTGGATTCCCGCCTTCGCGGGAATGACGGAATAGGAGTAGGTTAAAATTACAGCTTGCTCACATAATTAATCGACGCTTTGGCCCAAGCGGCCACATCCTTCGGGTTATCGTGTTCCATGACGTAAGTCAGGCAGTTGGTTTCTTCGCGCAGCACTTTGAAAATTTCCGGCCACTTCACGGTGCCCTTGCCGACATCACACCAACCATCTTGATCGAGGTTCTGGCCCTTTGGAGCAATGTCTTTGACGTGGGCCGAGGTGATGCGATCACCATAGGCTTTGAGCCACTTCATTGGGTTCTGCTTGGCGCGGGCAATCCATGCCACGTCAACTTCCCAATTCAGCAATTCGCTGCCTTCGAAAATGCGCTCGTGTGGGGTGGAACCATCCTTCAATTTTGCAAATTCAAAGTCATGGTTGTGCCAACCGAAAATGTAGCCTTCATCGCGATATTGTTCGGCAACGGCACCTAAGCGCTGGCCAAATTTTTTCCAACCCGCACCGGTCTTCGGGCGTTGGTCAGGCATGATGTAAGGGCAATAGAGCGCGCGCATGCCAAGGGTTTTGGCAATGTGCAGCACGCGCTTCTTTTCCTTCTCGAACATTTCGATAGGGAAGAAGTGACCCGATGGCATGGTGAGGCCGTGCTTGTCGAGCAATGCGCGGAATTTTTCAGGCTCATCATAAAATGCGCCGGGCGAACCATAAGCACCACCGAAGCCTTCGACTTCCTTATAACCATTCTTGGCCAGCATCTCGATGACGCCTTCCCACGGCTGGAAGTTTCGGGCGGAATAAAGTTGGAATGACATGCGTTGTGGCATTGGGTGGCCTCCTCAATGAGTTGTTGAATGGGATGATGAATAGAGATCGCGGATCACGAGCGTGTCTTTGGCGCGCGCGAGGTCGGATGGGTTGTCGGGGGTGAAGGTGATGGTTATGGTTTCACCGCCCAGAAGATCAAAAGCGTTGTCAGAAAAATGCCCGGCAACATCGCATTCCGCTGACACGTAAAGTGCAAGGTGTTTGGCTGAAATTGAAATGATTCAAGCGTTGTCGTCTTTGAATAGTGGCTGGTGGTTTGCAGATTGAGGTGCTGGCAAGTTCAAATGCTTATAGGCAACTGGTGCTGCGTGGTTGCGCTGCGGCGTTGCCTTGCTCATCGGTCCAGTTCAGAAACAGAATCTGATCCTTCGCAATGTCGTTGAGCTTGATGCGCGTGATCTCTTGTCCAGCATCGGGAGACAGATTCACATTCCCGCTGTAAACAATTGATTTTGCGCCTGAAAGCGACACTGCAACAACTTCAAGTGAAAGCGCAAAGGCTTCAGCCAGATCACTCACTGCTGAAACAATGAACTCATCTTCGGACTTGCGCGCCGTGACCAAAACGGGCGCATAAAACCGCCGCGCCATATAATGCATGGATTTCCACGAGCCGCCATGATCCAAGCCCGACCAAGACGCCACGGGCCAAGTGTCATTCAATTGCCAATACAAAGTGCCCATGCAATGGGGCTTCAACGAGCGCCAATATTCAACCGCCATGCGCATGGCGAGGCCGTGTTGGATTTGGCAGAGATAAACAAAATTTCCAAAATCCATGGGGAAACGGAAATTGCGGAACATGGTTTCAGCAATGCGCGCATTGCCGCCTTTGTTGCGCTGGTGGTGCTCCATCACGGCGGAGGAAATATTGAGGTCTTCCGGGCTTTCCGAAAATTCCTTGATCAAGCGCAGCGACGGGAAAGACTGAAAACCAAACTCGGAACAGAAGCGCGGCTTCACATCATAGTAATGCTCAAAGTCCCTGCCCTCATGCCACACCGACCAGAAGTGCATGTCACCCTTCGAGTCATCATGCCACGTGTCACCGAAATCGAGAATGCCGGGGGATGGGGATGATGGCCACCAGATGGCATTGGGGTCGGCTTGCTTCACTGGCCATCTTCAAGCGTGCGGTTAAGGCGGTCATAGTTGACCAGATAGCGGTCACGGTTTTTGCGCGACTCTTCAAACCATGTGAGCGCACCCAGCAATTCATTGTCACCACACCACACTGCAATACAGGCGTGATGCTGCAAGCGCTTCACTTGATACGATTGCCTCTGCTTCGACTTCATCAAGAAAGTCCGGCGTTGATGGATAAAGCGAGCATGAGAACATGAAATCCTGCCAAACCAACAAGCCCAAGTTCATCGCAAATGTCGTAGAAAAAATCTTGCTCGTAGTAGCCGCCGCCCCACACGCGGATCATGTTCATGTTCGCGTCTTTTGCGGCTTGCAGAAGTTTGCGCGTCAATTCAGGTGTTGCATTAGAAGGCAAGGCATCAGCCGGAATCCAGTTGGCACCTTTGCAGAAAATTTCGCGACCATTCACTTTGAAAGCAAAGCGGGTGCCTGTTTCGTCTTTGTCAGTGATAAGTTCAAGTTTGCGCAAACCAATGTCGACGGCGTTCAACTTGATCTCCGCAGCTGCACTTCAAGTTCATAAAGATGCTGCTCGCCTTGCCCAGCAGGCCACCAAAGTTTTGGATTTGACAACGTGAAAACTTGCCTGCCGATCCATGTTTTGGTCTCACCATTAAAGATGATGGCAGCTGCCATCTGCATCGGTATCAACTGCAAACTCTATGCGCACATCAACTGTGACCGATCCATCGTCGATTATGTCTTTGATCGACTTGTAAACGTCTATATCATAGGCCATTGGTGATGCACCAGAGTTCAAATTTCCCGCACATCCCAAACGGCACAATCGCCAAATTCCAGTCCCAGCCGAAATGGCATTGCGGTTTGCGCAACATGTTGCCGTTGGGGATTGGGTTGTTGCTGACGCTGTAGGGAATGTAGAATGGTTGTGCGGCTTGCTTTTCGTTGGCGGCTTTGGTGTTGGAGTGGAAGGTGACTTCCACCACATTCTCACCGGCCTTCAGCGCCTTGGTCACATCGGGCCGATAGCGCCGGAAGCAGTTTCGGCCTGCAGCACATGCAACACCATTCACCTCACATCGGCAACCGTATCGAGATAGTCGATGTCGAGATAGTATTCGCCGGCCTCAACTGTTTCCAAGATGAAAGTCCGCGTCGCCACCCACACTTCATCGGCCACCCAGCGCACATCCAGTTCATTCCGTACCTTTATAGGGATCAGGAATGTGGCCTGCTGCGATCAGGGCAGAATGCACATCTCCCGGCACAGTGTAGTCCACCGAATGCTGCCATCGGCGCGGGAGAGTTGCCATGTACCTGCGAAGTTGATGGTGTTCAGCCATCGCCCTGCTCCCGACTTCACATCCGTCATTCCCGCGAACGCGGGAATCCAGACTTTCAACCAGCGAGATTGGGAAAGTCTGGGTTCCCGCGTTCGCGGGAATGACGGGATGGAGGTGAGCGTCATACAAATACTTTGCTGAAACTAGATGCGATTGGTTGTGGCTTCGTCGAAGATCGACGCCAGATTGATACGGAAGCGCACTTTGACTTTTTGACCGGGCACATAGTTTTCATTTGATTCAACACGGGCCGACATGGTTTGGCCTTCAACTTTCAACCAGATCAACGTGTCAGCGCCCATGGGTTCGACGATATCAACTGCGGCCGGATATTCAGCTGTCGCGCCTTCTTCGGCTGGTCCATTGATGCGGATGTGTTCGGGGCGCACGCCCAACGTGGCTGCCTTGCGCCGTCCAATCGCTGCATCGGCTTTATAGGACTTCAATGGAATACTGAAATGTGCCCAAGCTTGAATTTGGCTTTGGCGCCAGCGCCTTCAATGGCACCCTTCAAGAAGTTCATGGAAGGCGAACCGATGAAGCCCGCAACATAGAGATTGTTGGGCTTGTTATAAATCGTTTGTGGCGCATCCAATTGTTGAATGGTGCCGCCGCGCATAACCGCCACACGGTCAGCCAGAGTCAGCGCTTCAATCTGATCATGGGTCACATAGATCATGGTGTTGCCAAGCTTCTGGTGAAGACGCTTGATTTCAACACGCAGTTCGGCGCGCAGTTTGGCATCAAGGTTCGACAAAGGTTCATCAAACAGGAACACATCCACATCCCGCACCAGCGCACGGCCGATGGCGACACGTTGGCGTTGGCCGCCTGAGAGTTGCGATGGCTTGCGATCTAACAAGGGTTGGATTTGCAGAATTTCAGACGCACGGGCCACGCGCTTGTCGATCTCGGCTTTGTCCATGCCGGACACGCGCAAGCCAAATGACAGGTTCTTTTCCACCGTCATTTGTGGATACAAAGCGTAGGACTGGAACACCATGCCGATGCCGCGGTCTTTCGGCTCTTCCCACGTGACGTTCTTGCCTTTGATGAAGACTTGACCCGCAGTGGGTTCAAGCAGCCCTGCAATGCAATTCAGCAATGTGGATTTGCCGCAGCCTGATGGCCCCAACAACACGATGAATTCACCATCGGCAATGTCGAGGTCGAGCGACTTCAACACCTGTAACGCACCATAACTTTGCGCAAGGCCGCGCACTGATACAGAAGGTTGATCGATTTTTGCGTGCATGTTCATAATATCAACCCTTCACAGCGCCAGCAGCAATGCCGCGCACAAAGTATTTGCCGGAGAAGAAATAGATGGCGAGGGGAACGATGCCCGTGAGGATCGTTGCTGCCATATCAACGTTGTATTCTTTCACACCCTGCCCCGTGTTGACGATATTATTCAGCTGCACTGTCATGGGGTAATTGGTGGGGCCAGCGTAAATCACGCCAAACAGGAAGTCGTTCCAGATGCCGGTGACTTGCAAAATCACAGCAACGGTCATGATTGGAACAGCCATGGGCAAGAACACTTGGAACAGAATGCGCCAATAGCCCGCACCATCAACGCGCGCGGCTTTGAACAGCTCTTGCGGCAATGAGGCAAAATAGTTTCGGAACAGGAGCGTCAGCAACGGCAGGCCGAAAATCGTGTGCACCAAAACCACCGCAGGAAGCGTTGAGAAAATACCAAGCCAGCGCGTAATAATCACGATGGGGTAAATCATCACCACATAGGGAATAAAACTGGCCAACAACAAAATGGTGAAGAAGGCTTCGGAATATTTGAAGGGCCAATTGGCCAATGAGTAACCCGTAATGCAAGCCACGGTGATCGACACAATGACCGACGGCACTGTGATCTTCAACGAGTTGATGAAGCCGGGCTTGATGCCTTCACAATAAAGTCCGGTGCAGGCTTGGCTCCAGGCTTTGACCCAAGGCGCAAAGGTTGGATTGTTCGACGGAGAGAACAGGTTGCCGTCGCGGATCGCATCCAGATCCTTCAACGATGTGATGATCATAATGTAGAGCGGGAACAAGAAGAAAATGCTGCACAATATCAAAACACTATAAACGATGGCACGCGGCACGGTGATGAATTTCTTTGGCTTTGGGCCTGCAGGGCCTTCAAACGTGGTTGTGGTGTTTGACATGGCTTATTGTCCCTTCTTGCCAAATTCCATGCGGATCCAAGGGATCAGAATGACGGCCATCGACAACAGCATCACGGTTGATGCAGTCAAAGACTGGCCAAGATTGGCGGTAAAGTTTTGGTAGATGTAACGTGATGGAACGTCAGATGAAACGCCGGGACCACCGTCTGTGATTGCGATCACAAGATCGAAAATGCGGATTGCACCGGAAGCTACAAAAACGAAAGTCGTTACCAACACGGGCTTCATCATTGGCAATACAATTTGCACATAGGTGCGCCACGTTGGAATGCCGTCAATCTTTGAGGCCTTCCAAATATCTTCATCGATACCGCGAAGACCCGCCAGCATGAGCGCCATCACAAATCCCGTTCCCTGCCAAAGGCCCGCAATGATGATGGCATACATCACCATTTTCTGATCCGCGATCCACCCGAAGGAAAAGCTTTCCCAGCCAAGCCCACGCACAGCTTTTTGCAAGCCATATTCAGGCGAGAAAATCCAAGCCCAAACGTGGCCCGTTACGATGAACGACAATGCAAAGGGATATAAGAATATGGTGCGGAACATGCCCTCGGCACGGATCTTTTGATCCATCAAAACAGCGATGATAAAACCAGCGGTCATCACGAAGATAATGGATAAAATCGCGTAGGTAACGACGTTCGGATAAGCACCGGAACACTGCAATTTCCAAGCCGAGGTGCCGATTTCAGAAATTGCCGGACAGTCCATCCATCGACTGGTGTTGAACAGGCGCTCATAGTTGGCAAAGCCCACGAACTTGTCCCACCATTCAGCGGGTGTGAACAATGGCAGCACGCGCATGGATGTGAATGAAAATAGAATAACCCACAGAGTTCCACCAACAAACACAAACAAGGCAATCAAAATCATGGCCAAAGAGCCAAACTTTGATTGCTGGTTTTCGTAAGGCGCAAACCACGGAACAAGGCTGAGCGTTCCGACAATCGACAGTAGACCTAGGACCGAGGGAAGTGATGTGCCAGTTGACGCATCTGAACTCGTCAAATTCAATACAATTAAGAACAGCGCAAAAATCACTGCTAAATAAACTGCTTTAGAACTGAGTTTGCGAAACGGAATATCAAGCAAGGTGAGTGCAATGCCTGCTGGGATGATAAAGAATGTGGCCCCCGCAATGCCGCTAAAAACGGTCCAAGGCGTCCATCCGAAACCTACCAGAAATGCTAAACTTGCCGTAACGGCGAATGTCCTATCGCGTGTACGTCGGGCAAGATTTGCTGTTTCAAAATTATGTTGCAGGGCGCGCTTACCAAAATGAGCGGCGGCGTAAACGATTGCGATCAACGCTGAAAGCTTCAGGGCAAAAACGATAAGATCAAATACGAGGGCACTTCCGCCCACGTGTTTTTTGACTTCAACAAACCAACCCGATTGCTCAAACACACCATAGGCCAATAGCCCTAAAATGGCAGCGAGCGCAGTTGCAATGGAATAAACGATGACCGCCGGAACACGATCCCGGGTGAAAATGTAGCGCGGATTTAAGGAAACTGTGGCCATGTCCTGACTTCACTTTCGCATGCATAGCCGACTGGCACATTTCGCTTGGTGTCTATCGACCAATCAAAAATGCGACGCGGTGCTTGAATGAACTGAAAAATGAGAAGCGACAGCACGCCCCGCTTTCCAGCGGGACGTGCTGCCAATCTATTGTGCGCTCTTAGGTCTTAGGAGCGTTCTTGATGATTTCAGCAAACTTGGCTTGCGTATCAGCAGCGGTCAAAGCTGGATCAGCCATGAATGCTGTGAACAGATCGTTGATCTGGTTCAGCGAGTCACGATCAATCATTTGAACGTCGTTCGGGAACACTGCTGTTGAACCGTCAAGAATGGCCAAGCCCTTCTTCATGCAGTCATTGGCAGCAGCCAAGATCAACGTCAGCACGCATTGGCAGCGAGCCCTTCTTCAGGTTGAAGGCCACTTGCACTTCCTTGGTCACCAAGGTTGCAGCCATCTTCTTTTGAGCAGCTGTTACTGCTGGATCTTTGTTCTTTGGGAAGTAGAACACGTCACCGCCTGTGTTCAGAACCGGGGTTACACCCAGACCTGGCAAGCAGTCATAGTCCTTACCAGCAACAAGGTTGGCAACAGCGAATTCGCCGCCTGCCCAGTCACCCATGATGTTGGCGCCAGCTTTGCCTTGAATAACCAAAGCAACAGCTTCGTTCCACTGTGGAACCATCTTGTCGGCTGGCACGAAGGTGCGCACAGCAGCAAGAGCTTCAAATACTTTTGCGAATTCTGGTCCGGATGCGAGTGCAACGTCACGGTCTTTGTAAACCTTCACGAAGTTTTCAACGCCAGCGAGGGCAACGAGAACGTCGTTCACGAGCAAGACCAACTGGCCAGCCTTGTGCGAGTGACAAAGGCTGAATGCCCTTGGCTTGCAAGGCTGGAGCGGCGGCTACCATTTCAGCCCAGTTTTGTGGAGGTGCAACGCCTGCATCTTCATAAACCTTGCGGTTGGTCCACATCCATTGGGCCGAGTGCAGGTTTACAGGAACGCAATAAACTTTGCCGTCCTTGGTGCATGATTCGAGCTGTGAAGCTGGACGCAAAATCTTGGCCCATTCGCCAGCTGTTGCAACGTCGGTGATGTCTTCGAGAAGACCAGCAGCGATCAGTTCGTCAGCGTCTTTGCCTGGGTTCAACTGGGTCGCACCCATTGGGTTGCCACCGAGAATGCGCGAGATGATGATTGGACGGGCAACGTCGCCCGAACCGGCGATAGCGCCGTCAACCCACTTGTCGCCCGAAGCATCAACAGCCTTGGCGAATTCAGCAACAGCAGCGGCTTCGCCACCGGACGTCCACCAATGGGTGACTTCCAGATCAGCTGAATAGGCAGCGCCTGCGCTGAGCATTGAAGCTGACAATGCGATTCCGGCGATAAATTTCTTAAGTCCCATGACAGTTTCCTCCCTTGTCTTATTTGGGTGAGCGGAAAGCTAGACAGGTTTTCTGAAATTTGCAACGTTTCACGAATAATTATTTCGACATCCAAAATGCTGCATTGCACAACGTAATTTCAAGACTTGAAACGATTCAAAATGCTGCTAGCTTGACCAGATGGACAATTCTGACCGAAAGCGCCCCACTCTGCGGTCCCTCGCCGCAATCACCGGACTTGGCATCTCAACGGTCAGCCAAGCGCTTGCGCAACAGCCCGGTCATTGCTGAGGAAACCAGAAAGCGTGTTCAGCTTGCAGCCCAGCAGGCAGGCTATCGACCGAACCGCGCTGGCGTGCGTTTGCGCACGGGCAAAACCAATGTCATCACAGTTGTGCTCAATCCGCAAGATGAAGGTTCGGGCTTCTTTGCTGATTTCGTATTTGGCATTTCAAATGGCTTGGCGGGAACGCCCTATCATTTGGTCGTCACGCCTTATTCGCTCGAAGACCCCATGGTGCCAATCCGCTACATCGTCGAAACATCATCAGCCGATGGCGTGATCATGTCGCGCGCGCAACCCAACGATCCGCGTGCGCGCTATTTGCGCGAGAACAACATTCCCTTCGCCACCCATGGCCGAACGGATTTGAATTTCGCCCATCCCTATCACGACTACGACAACGAAGCTTATGCCTACAAGGCCGTGGAGATTTTGCACCAGCGCGGGCGCAAACGCATTGCGTTACTTGGGCCGCCGCATGAACTTTCCTACCACGTCCATACCAACCGTGGGTTTGAACGGGGCTTACGCGATTTCGGGCTTGAGGCCTTTCCCATCGGCTCCGCCAATATTGATCAGCCGCTGGACGCAATTTGCAATTTGGGTCGCGAACTTGCCCAACTGGAGAATGGCCCCGATGGCATCGTGTGCAGCGGCGTTACGGCAGCCGTTGTGTTCGCAAAAGGCTATGGCGATGGCGGCAAGGAAATCGGTCAAGGATTTTGATCTTGTGTCGAAGCACACAACAACATTGATTGCAGTCACAGGCCCCAAGATCATTTCAATCCCGGAAGACTTCCGCATGGCAGGTTTTCGGCTGGCCAAACTTCTCATTCAGTCGATTGATGGTGTGGCACCTGAGAAATTGCAGGAAGTCGTTGGGCCCTAACTGAGCGCTTAGATATTTTTCGCACAAGCTCCACTGTGCCTTCGGAATAGGCCACGCCCATGGATTTGGCCAAATCCGTGTCACGGCGCGTACCAATCCACGCCACCAACAGCAAGCGCCGCAACATGATAAAGGTTGGAATTTCAGCTTCATCAGCATGTGGAAAGTCGCCGCACTCGTGCGGTAGCCGGTTTTCCAATGTTCAATCAACTCAGGCACATGGGGTTCGTGCTCATAGAAACTTACTGGTGGTTGCCGCATCATACATGAACCAACTGAAACCACAGTCATCAAAATCAATAACTTTAACTTCATCACCATCAACAAGCAGATTTGCCAATCGCAAATCACCATGAACGAGGCCAAAACGATCAGTCGATTGTCCGTAGGCGGATAATCTTTGCCCGATGTGCTGCACCGTGCGCGCGAAAACACTTTTGCAATTTCCGACGTCACGCCTAAGCCTTCGCGCCAGCGGCCCCAATGGGGCTTGGCCTCGCCCAGCGCGGTTTCAAAATTCCAGATGTGGCGCGTGAAGCCATGTGTGGCTTTTGCCAGTGCATGCACGTGCAGATGCATGCGCGCCGCCGCCTCGCCCAAGGCTTCAAATGGCTTAGCCAGATCTTCGCCAATGCCCGGTTCGCGGCCCTGCTTCCCACGCAAAGAAAACAACGTGGCGCGGCGCTTTCATGCGGGGGTGTTGCGCCTGCTTGGATCAACTCCCCATCGCGGCCTGCAATGGGCTTTGGCGTTGTCACCACGCCTGTGTTGCGCAAGTCCAACAAGCCACGCCAGTTCAGACGCGATGCCCGCATGATCATGATAGCCGTCACGGTGAATGCGAAGTGCAAATGTTTGGCCCGCTACAGTATCAACACAGAAGGTGGCATTTTCAGACAAGATTGACCAGGTTCGAGTGACTGCAACAGTCAGCCACATCGAAAAACGCCATCGCCTGAATGGGCGAGTTCCTCCAACAGCGGAAGTTGTTGCTCAAAATTCAACGCATTGAAATCTTGCATTGGGTCGAGACGGTTTACCTCAGTCGACAATCGTCGCTTGCGTTGCCGCGCGCAGTTCGGCTTCACTCACGCCATCTGCCATTCCACAATCTTCAAACCACCGTCGACCACATCCAGCACACCAAGGTTGGAGATGATGCGGTTGACCACGGCTTTGCCTGTCAGCGGCAAGGAGCAGCTTTCAACACTTTGCTTTCGCCCGTTTTTGGTGTGGTCCATGACCACGACAACGCGCTTTAACACCCGCCACCAAATCCATGGCACCGCCCATGCCTTTGACCAGCTTGCCGGGAATCATCCAATTGGCAAGGTCGCCATTTTCGGCCACTTCCATGGCACCCAAAATGGCCATGTTGATTTTGCCACCACGGATCATGGCGAAGCTTTGCGAGGAATCAAAGAATGCCGTTTGCGGCAGTTCGGTAATCGTCTGCTTGCCGGCATTGATCAGGTCAGCGTCTTCTTCGCCTTCAAACGGAAAAGGCCCCATGCCCAGCATGCCGTTTTCCGATTGCAGCGTCACTTCAACACCGGCTGGAATATAATTCGACACCAGCGTCGGAATGCCAATGCCAAGATTGACATACCAGCCGTCTTGCAATTCCTTTGCGGCCCGTTCGGCCATTTGGTTGCGATCCCAGCCTTTAACTTCAGAAGCCATTATGCAGCCCTCTTGCGTAACAGTGCGCTGTTCAATGCGCTTTTCGTGTTGGCCTTGAATGATGCGGTGCACATAAATGCCGGGCGTGTGGATGGTGTCGGGATCAAGCGAACCCAGCGGCACAATCTCTTCCACTTCGGCCACACACACTTTGCCACATGTGGCAGCAGGCGGGTTGAAGTTGCGCGCCGTTTTGCGGAACACGAGATTGCCCGACGGATCAGCCTTCCAGGCTTTTACAATTGAAAGATCAGCCACAAGGCCACGTTCCAGCACATAGGTTTCGCCGTCGAAATCCTTGTGTTCCTTGCCATCGGCAATCACTGTGCCAACACCCGTCTTGGTGTAAAAACCAGGAATGCCTGCACCCCCTGCCCGCATGCGTTCAGCCAGTGTGCCTTGCGGGTTAAATTCAACTTCCAATTCCTTGGCCAGATATTGGCGCATGAACTCGGCATTTTCGCCCACATAGGACGAGATCATTTTCTTGACCTGATGCCCTTCCAAAAGCTGGCCCAAACCAAAACCATCAACGCCTGCATTGTTGGAGGCAATGGTCAGGCCCTTGGTGCCACGGGCTTTTATTTCAGCAATCAGCAATTCCGGAATGCCGCACAGGCCAAAGCCACCAGCCGCAATCAACATGTTGTCAAACAAAAGGCCATCTAGTGCGGCCTTGGCGTCAGCGTAAATTTTCTTCATGCTTCCTCACATTTTGCGATGCAGCATAAATGAAATTTATTGCCTTTGCCAAGGCCGATTGTTTTCGATGACTGATTAATCGACCCAAATGGCGCGCACGTTATCGTCCAGCATCACGGGAACCACAGCAATGTGGCCTTTGTTGATGACGTCCAGATCAGCGGAGCCTGTGTTCATATCCATGATCACCTCGTGGCTGCCATCTTTCTTGATGCGCAACAAAGAACCCGCCAAGAAATCAGTGACAAGGAAATTGCCGTGAGCATCACGTTCCAAACCATCGAGGTTGCCGATTGGCGCGCCTGAACCTAAGTTCTTCAGCTCTTTCGTAGCGATGTCGATGGTGAAAAGATTGCCGCCCACCTTGGTGGAGCCGTCGTCCTGCATGTCCTTGCCCCAGCCTGCAACCAAAAGCTTGCCACCATGAATGCCGCGCAAACCATTGGGGTGCATCAGGTCGGGCTTGTCATACCAAACGGTAAAGGCGCCATCCTTCAATTGCCAGATTTTCTTGGTGGCAATATCAGACACATATACATTGCCGTCCTTGTCCAAGGCCGTGTCATTCAAAAACTTTGCGCCTTCAGCGTGATAACGTTTCAGGATCTTGCCCGTGCGTGTGTCAATTTCAATGAGGTCATCGATGTCGGAAACGTAAAGTGTGAAACCGTTGATGACCATGCCTTTCGGCGCGTTCATGCCGACGATCCATTTTTGCTCCAGCAGTTTGCCATCGCGCGAAACTTTGGAAATATAGCCGTTGCTGTCTTTGTCAGTGGGTGCGCCACCAACGTTTGAAACGTAAAGCACTTGATGCGAAATATCGAGTTCAACGCTTTCAGGGTGCGAAAATCCCCCGAGCGTCCATAATTCCTTGGTGTGGGCTTGGGCTGCGGTGGTTGCTCCGAACAGCACGGCGGCGGTGGCGGCTGAGGCCAAAAGTGTCTTCAACATTACGCTTACTCCCTTATTAACAATTTGGTAACATTTAAATCTTTTGGAAAACATTGCAAGTTCAAATGTTTGGAAGCAAGTGTTGTGGTTAAAGCACTCGCCTTTGGTATGGAAACTGCAAGGAAGCGCGATGTTCACACTCTATTCCCGCAAAAACACAGGTTCTGCGGCTGTCGAAGCGCTGCTTTCAATCTTGGGCGTAGCCTTTAAGAATATCGATGTGGTGAAGAACACCGGATGCCAAAGCGCCAGACTGGTATTGCGATATCAATCCGCGCGGAGAGACACCAACACTACAATTGCCTGATGGAAGCTTGATGACGGAAAGTGCTGCCATCATGATTTTTTTGGCCGATGCGCACCCAGAGGCGAGAATGGCACCCGCAATCGAAACAACGGCGCGCGCGCATTATCTACGGTGGATGATTTACTTGGCTACCACTGCTTATAATTCGGATTTGCGGATGTATTATTCGGACCGGTATTCAACTGATCCTGCACACGCAGAAGCCATCAAAGCTAAAGCCATCATTGATTTGTCACGTGACCTCGAAATATTTGCGCAAGGCATGGGCGAAGGGCCGTTCATACTTGGGGACAAAATCTCTGCCACCGATCTCTATGCAGCCATGATCATTTCGTGGAGCAATGATGTTGAAGGTGTATTCGAAAAGCATTCGAAACTGAAACAGCTTTATGAGGCAGTGACCGCAAATGCAAAAGTGCGGGCGGTATGGGATCGGAATGAGATGCCGTGAGAACGCACGGAACCGGATTGAAATCTTCCGCATTTTATGCTATGGATTATTAATCAAAAAAATTGGGGGGCTAAAGCGCAGGCGCTGCATAAACATCAGCGTCAGAGGAGGAATATGCTATGGTAAATTTCGTGCTTTTTGATGCGACAATTCCAAGCCCCGAAGCTCTAAAGTCACTTCCCTTGGTCCACTTCGTTGATCGCTTGGTTCACAATATTCATGCCAAGCATGAAGCTCAGGAATTGACGCATCGGGACGATCATATGCTCCACGACATTGGGCTTTTGCGCGGTGATGTCGAAAGTGCCGCCCACGTCACAGTCACACATGATGCCATGGCCGAGCTGCACGACGCCCAAATTCGCCACGAAAAAGAGGCGGATGAAGAACTCGACAGGCAAAGCGATGATGGCTTGAAGGCCACAAGTTTACGATCCAGAAAATTGAAGGAATGAGTGCAAGTTTTAATCCGGCTGCGGTTTACGTTGGTTTTGGCCAGTATTCAACATCTGGCAAGTCTTTGAAGTGCGCATCACACGTGAATAGCTTTGCTTCAGCTAATTGAGCCGTTGCATAGATGATGGCATCGGTGGCGTGCAGTTTGTGTATGATCGATAGTCTTGCCGCTTCTACCGCAACGCCCTCGTCCATCGGTGCAGTTTGGCATTCAGTCATCATTGAAAGCATGCCCTGCGAGTCAGTCGGCGACATGAAACGGCTTGACCATTTCACTAGTTCATACTGCACCATCGCTGGCACAATGCAGGTATTCAAAGGCAGGATCAACTCCTTTGCTTTTTCAAGCAATTTGCCTTTCGTGAAAACTTCAATCCAGAGGGAGGTGTCAACAACGCGCATCAATAGCGGTCATATCTGTCGCGATAATCTGATGCATCGGCTCCCTGGGCGATGCCTATCATATCCTCGAACTTCGGCACAGGCACCAATTCATAGCCTTTGCCTTTGGGGATAAAGGCCAATTTCTGACCCGGCTTCCACCCTTGGGATTCCCGTACTTCTTTTGGAATGGAGATTTGGAATTTGCTGGAAAGCGTAACGGCGTTCATGTTCTTACATTTCCCGATCGATCAGAAATGGTAAGATAGTCTGGTCGTGTCAAATATTCAATGGGCCTGGACGGATCTGAGGATGTATCTTCTACACCCGTCATTCCCGCGAAAGCGGGAACCCCGCTTTGACTAAAGAAAAAAGACTGGACCCTCCGCTTTCGCGGGGGTGACGGAGTTGGGTAGCATTTATTTTTGGACCGACTTGTTGTTTCGATTAATGTTATTGCGGTATTCGCGAGCGAAAGAAATTGAGATTTATGAAAACGCAATTGAAAGCTGAAAGTTTTGATCGCAAGTTTGATGATGGCGATTGCATTCTCGAACATCTTAACTTGTCAAAGGCCCGCCGCGTCAACATTGAACTCAAACGCGTCAACGTCGATTTTCCAGCTTGGGTGGTGGAAGCGCCGGACCGCCAAGCGCAGGCATTGGGTGTGACGCGACAGTCGTTGATCAAGCTTTGGATTGCTGAGCGATTGGGGTGAGTGTGAATTGGAATTTACTACTACTGAAACACGCGATGCACATCCAAAATATGCTGGAAAATAGTTCAGAAGAAGCGACAGCAAATCATGTCGATGTCCTACCATGTTTTATCGATATGAACCTATTTCAACCGATATGTCGGCCTATGACCACCCTTAAGGTCAGGGTGATATTCTAGTTGCAACCAAATTTGAGTAAATAAATTTGAACTAAAGAACTGCCCCTGCAGTAAGTCGTCGATGTAAAATTTTGTAAAATTACTTCCCACGGCGCTAATAAAGAGCCAAACCTCATCAAATGCAATTGACACTTCTACAAGCGGTTTATGTTGAGATTTGTTTGCTATAGTTTCGCGCAGATGTTGCAGAAACTGCTCTCGTTCCCAAAACCTGTCGTACCACCCTTTTTCTGGCGTGTAGTGCCCACAAATAGTAAGTTCCAGAGCAATTCGTCTTTGCTCCAATAAGTAAACTGCATCGGGTGGATCGTTGCTGTTTTCTCTCAAGCTATGAATGTCTAAACCAATGCCCTCAATAAATTCTTGTGCATTACACATTTCATCAACGTGCTTATACCTGTCGGTTAGCAATCTTCCTGGGCGCACTTTATGGGAAGGTAGAAAACCAGTTGAATCAATCAGATATTCCTCATCAATCACCTAGTTCGTCCCCTCAATTCCCCAAAATCGCCGCTTCCAGAATATCCAACCCTTCATTCAAAATCATCTCACTTGCCGTCAGTGGTGTCAGCATGCGCACGGTGTCGGCGTAGACGCCGCAGGTGAGGATCAACAGCCCGCGTTCCAGGCATTTTGCGGCCAGTGCTTTGGCGCCGCCAGCGTCGGGCTTGTTGCCGCCGTGTTCTGTCACCAACTCGAACGCGCACATGGCACCCAGTCCACGCACGTCGCCCATGGGCATACCCTTGCCTTTGGCCTTGATGGCTTTCAGGCGCTTCATGATCATCTCGCCTTGGGCATTGGCTTTTGCCAACAGGTCTTCCGCTTCAAAAGCATCGAACACGCCCAGCGCTGCGGCACAGGCAATGGCGTTGCCCGCATAGGTGCCGCCAATGCCGCCGGGGTCTGGCGCATCCATGATCTTGGCTTTGCCAATGACGGCGGCCAAGGGGAAGCCACCCGCCAATGATTTGGCCGAGGTGATCATATCCGGCTCCACACCATAATGTTCCATG
Source organism: uncultured Alphaproteobacteria bacterium (assembly GCA_963840765.1). Lineage (GTDB taxonomy): Bacteria > Pseudomonadota > Alphaproteobacteria > Rhizobiales > Aestuariivirgaceae > Aestuariivirga. The sequence goes on from CAWJAE010000004.1 coordinate 233,999, forward strand.
GCGAAGAATTTTCCGGTGCGGCCAAAGCCCGATTGAATTTCATCGGCGATCAGCAGAATGCCGTGCTCATCACAAAGCTTGCGCAGGCGCACCATCAATTCCTTTGGTGCAATGTAGAAGCCACCTTCGCCCTGCACGGGCTCAATAATGATGGCGGCCACGCGCTGTGGTTCCACATCGCATTTGAACAGCAGCTCAATGCCGTGAATGGCGTCTTCAACCGTAATGCCCTTGTGCTCAACAGGAAACGGTACATGCCAGATGCCTGCGGGCATGGGGCCGAACTTTGCCTTGTAAGGCAGAACTTTTCCCGTAAGAGCCATGCCCAAAAGTGTGCGGCCATGGAAGCCGCCATGGAAGGCAATCACGTCAGAACGGCCCGTATAGGCGCGGGCAAATTTAATGGCGTTTTCAACCGCCTCAGCACCCGTTGTCACAAGTGCGGTTTTCACATCGCCCGAGATCGGGGCCACTGCATTGAGCTTTTCGCATACTTCAACAAATGGCGTGTAAGGCATCACCATGGCGCAGGTGTGGGTGACCTTTTCCAGCTGCTCATAAACCCGCTTCATCACCATAGGGTGGCGGTGGCCGGTGTTTACAACGGCAATGCCGCCACCAAAATCGATATAGCGATTGCCTTCAATGTCCCAGATTTCTGAATTCTCAGCTTTCTCGGCCATCACGGCGGCACCCATGCCGATGCCGCGCGAAACGGCTTTGTTGCGGCGTTCCACCCAAGCCTTGTTCATGCCGGATGCGGGGGTTGCGACGGGTGCATTCATGGGGTGTCTCCATACAAATAAGAATATCTGCTCACACCTTAATGCGCTTGACCCACTGTCAGCAACGGGATTCAGTGGGGCCAGATTGGGAGAATTAAAGATGCTTCACTACGTCACCTTGGGCAGCAATGATTTGGCTCGCAGTAAACGCTTTTATGATCCTGTCATGAAAGCCTTAGGGCTTTTCTGCAATGTCTCGGACGAAACTGATTTGGGTTACGGCCAAGAACCATCAACTGATGTTCGCCTCTGCCGATTGTGGGTGTTAAAACCCGCGCTGAAACTGCCCGCCACATGGGGCAATGGAACGATGGTGTCACTCACGGCGAATAGTCGGGCTGCCGTTGACGCGTTTTACGCTGCTGCCTTGTCCAATGGTGGCATTGATGAAGGCGCACCCGGTCTTCGCCCCTATAGCCCAAATTTCTATGCCTGCTTTGTGCGAGACCCTGATGGCAACAAGCTGGCGGCTGTTTGTGAAAAAGCGGAAGCGTAGTCCATGTTAAATGAATTGACCCAGGCCACGGCCACACAAATCGTTGCGCAACTGCGCCGCGGATCAATTACGCCGTTTGATTGTCTGGACGCGCTTGAACAGCGTATTATTATAGTCAATCCTGCCGTAAATGCGCTGGTCACATTGTGTTTTGATCGCGCCCGCAAACACGCGACAAGCTTAATGCAAAAGCCGTTGATTGAGCGCGGCCTATTGATGGGCCTGCCAATTCCCATCAAGGATTTGACCGACGTTGCCGGCGTGCGCTCCACACAAGGCTCCCGCATATTTTCCGATCGCATTGCGCCGTCGTCTGATTTGTTGGTGCAACATCTGGAGAATGAAGGTGGCGTTATTTACGCGATGTCCAACACACCGGAATTTGGCGCCGGCGGGCAAACTTTCAATGATGTGTTCGGTATTAGCCGCAATCCGTGGAACACGGCATTAACGCCTGCAGGTTCTTCCGGTGGTGCCGCCGTTGCCTTGGCCACGGGCATGGCTTGGCTGGCACATGGGTCTGACATGGGCGGTAGTTTGCGCAACCCTGCCAGCTTTTGTGGTGTCGTGGGTTTACGCCCGTCACCCGGTCGTGTGGCTGCAACAGTTGGCAATAGGATTGACAGCACACTGGGTGTTGAAGGTCCAATGGCACGCAACGTCACTGATTTATGTTTGCTGCTCGATGCCATGTCAGGCTTTAAATCGGGCGATCCGCTGTCATTGCCGAAAGAAAAGCACAGCTTTTCGTCGGTCATGGAAAATCATTGGAAGCCCAAGCGCGTTGCATTCTCGCGTGACCTCGGCATTACACCGGTTGATGCGGAAGTGGCGAATATCGTGGAAGTCGCCGCCCAAAAACTGGCCGCCGATGGTGTGATCGTTGAAGAGGCCCACCCCGACATGGGCGAAGCTATGGCCTGCTTTCAAACCCTGCGCGCGTTAGGTTATGCCACCAGCATGCGGCCATTGCTGCACAAACATCGCGATGCACTGAAACCCGAGGTCATCTGGAATATCGAAAAAGGTCTGGCGCTCACGGGCGAAGATATCGCCAAAGCTGAAGCCCAACGCGGCGTGTTGTTCCAGCGCATGAACACCTTCCTTCATCAATATGACGCGCTGCTTTGCCCCGCAACAATCGTGCCGCCGTTTCCAGTTGAAGACCGCTACGTCAAATCCTGCAATGGTGTGGAATTCGAAAGTTATGTGGACTGGCTATTAATTGCCGCCGTGGCCACGCTGTGCGCCTGCCCTGCCATTTCCATTCCGTGCGGCTTCACGCAATCGCAACTGCCTGTGGGGTTGCAAATCATCGGACCAAATCGTGGTGATGCAAAACTATTGGCCACCGCCAAGTATGTGGAAGATGTCTTGGCGCTGGGACCGATCACGCCTATTGATCCGAGGTCATGACACTCGAACACCTCCGCGTCCTCGAACCGCAACCCAATATCCTCGCATTTTACGATGGTCGCGTCGAAGGACAGACATTCATGCCGGAACCCAATTGGGTGGATGATGGCGCGTTGTCGCTTGGCATTGCGTCCTATGCCGTGGTCAGCGGCGAACATGCGCTGGTTTATGATACCCATGTCTCGTTGTTTCACGCGCAATTCATTCGCAACACTTTGGCGGCACGCGGTGTGAAGCATTTCACCGTGGTGCTCAGCCATTGGCACCTCGACCATGTGGCAGGCACCGAGGTGTTTGCCGATTGCCCTATCATCGCCAATCGCAAAACCTTTGAACATTTGCGCGACCGCAAAACGGCAATTGAAAACGGTATATCCCACGGACCGCCCTCCATCAATCCACTGGTGCTGCCAGACCGCTTGTTCTCCGGCAGCATGACGTTGATGATCGGCAGCCTCGCCGTTGAATTGATCGAAGCCAACATCCACAGTGATGATGCGACTGTTGTATGGATCAAGCAGCGCGGCGTTATGTTGGCGGGCGACACTATGGAGGATACCGTCACCTATGTAGGCGAGCCATCCGAATTCGACACGCACCTCAAAGACCTTGATCGCCTTGCCGCACTGGAACCGGATTTCATTTTGCCGAACCACGGCGACCCCGACATTATTTCGGCAGGCGGTTATGACAAGGGCCTGATCAAGGCCCAGCAACAATATATCCGCATTCTCAAACGTTGCCGCAGCGAGCCCGCCTTACGCGTTGCACCGTTGGAAGAATTGATTGCAGGTCCATTGTCGCGCGGCTGGGTCAACATGTTCGAACCTTACCGCGCCATTCACCGCCAGAATTTGGAGCGGGTGCTGGTGTTGGGCCAAGCCTGAGGTCAAAATTTCCCCACCGTTGCAAGTCTGGCTTAACTTTACTAAACCCAAGTGGAACCAAACATTTGGGCAGGGAACACATATGTCAAACATCACTCTCGCAAACCGCATTTGGCCAAAAGCCACATCTTCCAATCTTGTACGCAACGTCGTATTGGCAATCGTCGGCAGCTTGCTGGTGGCAGCCGCTGCACAAATCACGGTGCCGATGTGGCCCGTGCCCATGACATTACAAACCCTCGCCGTACTCAGCATTGGCGCTGCATATGGCGCGCGCTTGGGTGCTGCAACACTGGGGCTTTATGCGCTTGAAGGAGCTGTCGGCCTGCCGTTTTTTGCAGGTGCCAAGTCTGGCATCGCCGATGCGAAACTGGATTACTTCTTGCCTGCTGGCTCCATGGGCTATGTCGTTGGTTTCATCATTGCCGCCTGGCTGGTGGGAAAGTTGGTCGAATCAGGTTGGGCCAACACCCTGTTGAAATCCGCCCTCGCTACACTGGCAGGTGCGGTCGTACTTTATGTGCCAGGCCTGATCTGGCTTGCGATTTGGGCTTCCACTGCGGGCGTTATGCCTGAAGGCCAAACCGCTGTTCAAGCTGCATTGAACTGGGGCCTCTACCCCTTCATGTTGGGAGACGCTGTAAAAGCCATCATCGCTGGCTTGGCTGTTCCTGCTGCTGGCTTGATGCTGAAACGCTAATTTACAACACCATTATTGCCGAAGATCGGAACCAGTTTCAGGTCTTCGGCAATGCTCTGGGGCGTAAAATACGGCGCTTTCCGAGTACATTTCAATTCCAATCGCTAAAACTCAGAATTGCGGCGCATTTGTTGAAAGCCTTTCTACATGGGTCCGATGGTCGCAGCATTTCATTTGTGCAAGGTGGTTGCAGGCTGCGCACGAAGCAGCTATGGACTGCCACGCGTTCCTGAGAACGCCACTCAACATGCTACTGGGGCGTCGCCAAGCGGTAAGGCACCGGATTTTGATTCCGGCATTCGGAGGTTCGATCCCTCCCGCCCCAGCCAGTTGTTCCACTTAATAATGCGGTGGTTTTTGGTTCCCCGTAGCTTCAGCGGGTTGCAGCGATTCTATGTCTTCGCCCAAGCGCTTTAATTGCCGCTCCAACATATCCAGTTTTTTCCACTGGTCGGTAATGACGTCGTTCAAGTCCGCGATCAACTTGTCCTGATGCTCCATGCGGATTTCGAGTTCGGTAATGCGCTCTGATTCTGTCGTCATGGGATAAGAACTGCCTTGGATGCTTTGCCGTGATACACCACTTCAAACGCCGTTTGCGCGGCGTCAAGCGGCATGCGGTGGCTGATGGTGTTTTCCAACCCGGCATAACCCTCGCCAGACAAAATTTTGAGTGCGCGGTGCAGACCCTCCGGTGTTGCGGAATAGCTTGAGACGAGGTTGATTTCGCGCAGCCAAATATCCCACATCGGCAACGAAAGTTCCAAACCCGGCTTGCCACCAAAAATAATCAAGGTTCCACCATCGCGCAAAGCAGTCAGCGCCAGCGCAACCGTTGCCGTGTTGACAATGGTCAACACCACAGCATCCACACCACGGCCTTCACTTTCGCCATGACAAAGCGCAACGAGATTATCCACACCCGGCACTCCCCCAACCTTCGCCCCCCACCGCAACGCCAAATCTATGCGCTCATGTCGCATGTCAGCCGCCACAATGTTAACGCCAAGGTCGCGCAACAGCGGCATGAACAGCAGCCCCACGGCCCCTGCCCCCACCACCAAACAACTGTCACCTTCTTGAAACTTCACGCGGTCCAAAGCCCTCAAGCAGCAGGCCATCGGCTCCATAAATACAGCGCGCGCATCAGGCATGGCATCGGGAATCGCTACAACAGTTTGCGTCACAAGGTTTGCAGGCACACGTATGAAATCGGCAAACCCACCAGGGTCGATATTGGATTTTTTGAACACCGGGTCCATGGTTTCGCTGCCGCGCTTTGCGTAGTGTGTCGTTACATCGGGCGCATGGTGCGCCAAGGCCACGCGCTGACCCACAGTAAACTTTTGCACACCCGTTCCAATGGCATGCACAATACCTACCACTTCGTGCCCCAGTTTTTGTGGTTTGGCGTAGTCACCAAACACCTTTGCAATGTCAGTGCCGCAAATGCCGCACATCACAAGGCGCACAACCATTTCACCCGGCGCTGGCTGCGGCATATCTTGTTCAACAAGACTTACAACATCCTGGGTGTGACAACTCAAATATCTCATGGCGCTGATCATGTCTGGCTTGCAGTGCAGTTTCAATGCCCTCTATGCTGCGAATATGGTGTTACTTGCATTAATTGGTGTGTTGGCCTTTGTCGCGTTGATCTTTGGACCGCAATTCTGGATAAACTGGACTCTGCGTAAATATGGCGTCCAACGAAACGACATGCCCGGCACGGGTGGCGAGTTGGCGCGTCACCTGCTTGATGATGCCGGATTGCAAGACGTGAAGGTCGAAGTCACCACTGACCGCGGCGACCACTATTCGCCGGAAGAGAAAACCGTGCGCCTGTCAGAAACGCATTTCAAAGGCAAATCCATCACCGCAGTTGCAGTTGCTGCCCATGAAGTGGCCCATGCCGTGCAACACCGTGATGGCTATGGCCCATTGTTGTGGCGCCAACGTTTAGTCAAGAAAACCATCATCGTGGAACGCATTGGCGGCATAGTGCTCATGGCAACGCCCCTTGTGTTTGCAATTGTGCGCAGCCCCGTCGTGCTAATGTTGGAACTTGCCGTGGCGGTTGGCATCTTGGCTTCCACCATTGTCGTTCATCTCGTCACCTTACCCACTGAATTTGACGCGAGTTTCAAAAAAGCCCTGCCTGTTCTCACGTCATATCTGCCGCCAGAAGAAATGCCAGGCGCCCGCAGCGTGCTAAAAGCCGCCGCCTTCACCTATGTCGCCAGCGCTCTTGTCAGCCTTTTGAATGTAGCGCGTTGGTTCAGGATTTTTCGGTTTTGACCACGTAAGATAGATTGCGAATGCCAAGACCAACGTCGCCTGCCTGATATCCCTCAGACTGTTGTTGGTCGGCATTAAAAAAGGCCACGCCCATTTCTGGAGCATGGCCCTGTTTGGCATTAAAGCCGCGCGGTGTCAAGCGTTATTTTCCTAGCTAAGGAAATCAACGGGTTGCGCGGAATTCCCAAGGCGTCACTTTGCCGTCCTTGTCGGTATCAGCAGCAGCCAGTTTGGATTTTGCCTCGGCAAAAAATTCAGGCTTGTCCAAGCTCTTGTCCTTGTTGGCATCAAGCGTTGCGAACTTGTCGGCACGTACTTTTTCAACGGCGGCCTTTTCGTCGCTGTTCCAATTGAACCAACCACGGTGGCGGCCCGGACCTTGCAGGAATTCAGCTTCGGTAACCTTGCCGTCACGGTCATCGTCCATACGCATGAAGGCGTGGTCAGCCATCGATGCGGCTTCATCTTCTCCGATGACACCATCATTGTTGACATCAATCATGTGCATGCCACGACCACCGCCGTGCTTGCCGTGATGACCTTCGCCACCACCATGTTTTCCACCATGACGACCACCATGACGTCCCATGCCGTCAGCCATTTGGTCGTTGGTTTCTTCTAGGCTTGTTGCTGGAGAAGCTTCATTGGCCTGTTGGGCGGAAGCCACACCAAAGGCTGCTGAAAGCATCAAGGCTGAGGCAATTGAGAGTTTTGTAAACGTGTTCATCGTCGTCTCCGTTGGGTTGTTTGTGCCCCTAAGACGGTTGCGGCGAGATTTTCCGTCGCGGCCTTTCGCATTTGTAATGTTGATGGTTAAAGTGTGGCAAGCGCTTGTTCAATGTCAGCTATCAAGTCTTCCACGTTTTCAATGCCAATCGACAAACGAACCAGATTATCAGGCACAGGGCTGGTCGGCCCTTCCACGGTTTTGCGGTGTTCCGCCAAACTTTCACATCCCCCCAAGGACGTAGCGGGGGTGATGACGTTAAGTTTGGTACAGAATTTTTGCGCGCCAGCAAAATCAGTTTTCAGCAGAAGACTCATCATGCCGCCATAACCGTCCCGCATTTGCTTTTTGGCCGCGTCATGGCCCTTGTGCGTAGCCAAACCAGGATAGAGCACAGCTTCCAATTTCGGGTGTTTGGCAAAATGCTCTGCAATCGCCATGGCGTTGGTTGAAGCTGCGCGATAGCGCACAAAAAGCGTGCGCATTCCACGCAGCAGCAGCCAACATTCAAAAGGTGCCAAAGCTGCACCCACTTTTGTCCTCAGTGTACGGATGGTTTTCCAGCGTTCATTGATGTCAGTCGTGATCAACGCACCGCCTAACACGTCCGAGTGGCCATTGAGATATTTAGTGACAGAATGAAACACAATATCTGCGCCCATCGTCAACGGCAGTGTTGTCACTGCGGCCGTTGCCGTCGCGTCAACCGCTAAAATAGCACCCGCCGCATGGGCCGCTTTTGCGGCAACCTCAATATCCACCACATCCCACGTTGGGTTCAGGGGTGTTTCAATCCAGACAAGATCAGTTTTGCCGTTTTGGAGCGCACGTTCCAAACCGCCGGGATCATGCGCGTTGAACAGTGTTAGCGAAATCCGGCCCTTGGCTTCCAGTTGGCGCAACCAGTCGCGCGTGCCGTAATACATCGTATCAAGCGACACCACATGGGCACCCACCGGAATGGTTTCAAACAAGGTGGCAATGGCCTGCATGCCTGAAGGGAACAACAAACATTCCGTGCCTTTTTCGAGGGCTGCAAGTGCATCCTCAGCCTGCCACAAGTTCGGGCTGCCGTTGCGCTGATAGTTTTCTTTCAACAATGGAACATAGTTTTCGTCGCGGGCAAAAGTGGTTGCCATATGCAAGGGGGGAACCACCGCCCCCGTCGCGGCATCCGTTGCGCGCAAGGCATGGGCAGCAACGGTTTCAGACCGCAAATTGCGATTAGACATGTTGCCCGCCGTTGATATGCAATTCAGCACCTGAGATATAGGATGAGGTTTCAGTGCACAGGAAATAGATGGCTTTGGCCACTTCCTCCGGCTGGCCCAAACGGCGCAATGGAATTTGCGGAATAATTTTTTCCGTCCCCGGTGAAAGAATGGATGTTTCAATTTCACCTGGCGAAATGGAATTGACCCTCACACCTTGAGGGCCAAAGTCATGGGCCATTTCACGGGTCAAAGAGGCGAGTGCCGCTTTCGATGTTGAATAGGCCGCACCTGCGAACGGGTGAACTTTGGTGCCCGCAATCGAGGTGACATTGACCACTGCTCCCTTCGCGGTTTTCAATTCATTCAGCAAACCACGCGCCAACATGATGGGGGCAAAGAAATTGATCTGGAAAACGGTCTTCCAATCTTCCTCCGCAGTTTCCAAAGAGTTCATGCGCGCGCCACCCGCCAATTTGGGGCTTATCGCGGCGTTGTTGACCAGCGCATCCAATTTACCGCCATGGGTTTTTAGCTTTTCGCGCATCATCGCAATGGCGTTGTGCGTATCGTCGGAGGATGCCAAATCAACAACGATATGGTCATCGGGTCCGGCATCCCAAGGGCAGTCTTCGGGGAAGGGGTGGCGCGAACAGGTTATAACGCGCCAACCGGCCGTCGAAAATCGTTTCACGGTCGCATGGCCAATGCCACGCGAGGCACCGGTGAGGATGAGCGTTTTGCGGGAGTCAGTCATGTTCAGGGATATAAGCGCGCTTTATTAAAAGCACCATCAGGCATTGACCGCCGGAACACCACCCTGTCATGCAATCGGAATGGGCGGTCATGCCAGAATTCGATGGACACAGGCTTAATGCGGAAACCTGACCAATGGGGCGGACGGGGAATATCGCCGATTCCAAATCGGGCGGTATTCATGGCCACTGCGGTTTCCAGTTCAAAGCGCGCCGTCAACGGTCGTGACTGCTGAGAGGCCCAGGCACCAATGCGTGAATCCCTTGGACGTGATTTAAAATAAGCATCGGCCTCCGCTTCGCTCACTTTTTCAGTCAAACCGCGCACCCGCACTTGTCGCCGCAGTGATTTCCAATGAAACACCACGGCGGCTTTTCCCGTGCCCAAAATCTCCTGGCCTTTTTGGCTTTCGAAATTGGTGTAAAACACAAAACCGCGATCATCGAAGTCTTTCAGCAACACCATGCGCACATTGGGTAGGCCGTCTTCGTCAACCGTAGACAGCGCCATTGCGTTGGGATCGTTTGGTTCCGATTTTTTAGCGTCCTCCAACCATTCTGCAAACAGCGTGAAGGGGTCATTGCGCTCGGTAAAACCGAGGGCGGCGGTGAGGGTGGCAAGGTCATTCAGGCTCATAATGCGATCATACGCAACGCAGCAGGATTTGGATAGCACCACCCCTAATGATAAGCAGTAGACCAAATTGCCAGTTTTGGGCATAGGGAGGTATCAAACACGGTCAATATCTGGCCCGATGGAGAAAATATGAGCAAAAGCAATGGTATGATGGCTGGAAAACGCGGCTTGATCATGGGCGTGGCAAATAATCGGTCAATCGCATGGGGCATTGCCAAATCTTGCGCCGCGCAAGGTGCTGAGTTGGCATTCACCTATCAGGGCGACGCTTTAAAAAAACGCTTAGACCCTTTGGCCGCTGAAATTGGTTCGGATATTGTGCTGCCATGCGATGTCAGCGATATGGCTTCGATCGACGCCACCTTCGCCGAAATCGAAAAAAAATGGGGCAAGCTGGATTTCATCGTCCATGCCATTGGTTTTTCAGACAAGAACGAGTTGCAAGGCCGGTATGTTGATACTACGGCTGAGAACTTCAAAAATACCATGTTCATTTCCTGCTACAGCTTCACAGCTGTTGCCCAGCGCGCCGAAAAGTTGATGACTGATGGCGGCTCTATGCTGACGTTGACTTATTACGGCGCTGAAAAATGGATGCCGCATTATAACGTCATGGGCGTTGCCAAGGCCGCACTTGAGTGTTCAGTGCGCTATATGGCGGCGGATCTTGGTGTGAAAAACATTCGCGTCAACGCAATCTCAGCAGGCCCGATCAAAACACTCGCAGCTTCCGGCATTGGCGACTTCCGTTATATTTTGAAATGGAACGAATATAACTCACCGCTGCGTCGCACGGTGACCATTGAAGAAGTGGGCGATGCCGGCATGTATTTCCTGTCTGATCTTTCACGCGGAGTAACCGGTGAAATCCACCATGTGGATTCGGGCTATCACATCGTCGGCATGAAAGTGCCAACAGCACCAGACATGACGCTGAATAAAGATGAAGCCTAACCCCATCATCTTCGTTCGCCACGGCGAAACCGATTGGAACAAAAACGGTCTCATTCAAGGCTCCATCGATACGGATTTGAACGAGACTGGCCACCATCAGGCAAAAACCGTGGCGGCACTGCTCGCATCGCAAGATGTGCCGTGGGCGGATTATAAAATCATTGCAAGCCCACAACGCCGCGCCCAGCAGACAGCTGGTTACATTGCTGACGCGCTCAATCGCAAGATTGATCAGACCGATGACCGGGTTCGTGAGCTTGGCTTTGGAATTTGGGAAGGGAAACCTTTTTGGGAGTTGAAGGCAGCCCCGGTTTATCCGGCTGATCCTGAAGGACGGTTTTATTGGCGTCCGGAAGGTGGTGAAAGCTATGAGGATGGGGTGGCGCGGGTGAACACGTGGCGAGCCGAATTATCAACGCCAACACTGGTCATATCCCATGGCGCAGTGGGCCGCTGCCTGATGGGAACGATTGCAGGGCTGGGTCCGAGAGACCTGGTGAACCTGCCAACGCCGCAAGGAAAATTCTGTTCTCTCAAAAATGGCTGCATTGAGTGGTTTGACGGCGGCGGCCGGGCGGACTAATCAACTGGAATGTCACACAATAGTTTTGGCCATCTGTTCCGCGTTTCAACTTTTGGCGAAAGCCACGGGCCAGCTATTGGCGCGCTGGTGGATGGCTGCCCTCCGGGCCTAAAAATATCGCCAGCGTTTATTCAGAGTTTTCTCGACAAGCGCAAACCCGGCCAAAACCGCTTTACGACGCAGCGCCAAGAGCCCGACCAAGTTCGCATTCTTTCTGGCGTATTTGAAGACGACCGCACGGACGGGTTACTGACCACGGGTACGCCCATTCTGCTGCAAATTGAAAACACCGATCAGCGTTCAAAAGACTATTCTGATATTCGCGACAAATATCGTCCCGGCCATGCGGATTTTACCTATGACGCGAAATACGGTATTCGCGATTATCGGGGCGGCGGCCGGTCCTCAGCACGGGAAACTGCATCGCGCGTTGCGGCAGGTGCAGTGGCCAGACTGGTTGTGCCTCAAGTCAAAATTCGCGGCTATATGGTGCAAATGGGTCCGCACAAAATCGATCGCCAGAATTGGGACGATGCCGAAATCGATAACAACCCGTTTTTCTGCCCGGACGCCAAAGCGGCCAAAGCATGGGAAGGTTATTTAGATAGCGTGCGCAAATCAGGTTCTTCCTGTGGGGCCGTCATCGAGGTTACAGCGTCAGGCGTACCTGCAGGTTGGGGGGCGCCGCTTTATGCAAAATTGGATTCCGAACTGGCCTCGGCCATGATGACCATCAACGCCGTCAAAGGTGTGGAGATTGGCGATGGATTTTCCGCCGCCGCACTTTCCGGTGAAGAAAATGCAGACCAGATTCGCATGGTCAATGGCAAGCCTGCGTTCCAATCTAACCATGCCGGTGGCATTTTGGGCGGCATTTCCACAGGGCAAGATGTGGTGGTGCGCGTGGCCATCAAGCCCACAAGCTCGATTCTGCAATCCCGCGAAACAGTAACGAAGTCGGGCGAGAATGCAGACATCATCACCAAGGGACGTCACGACCCTTGCGTGGGCATTCGGGCGGTTCCGGTTGGCGAAGCCATGATGGCTATTGTTTTGGCCGACCAGTTTTTGCGGCATCGCGGACAAGTTGGGGTCTAACCTTAAAGTGCGAGCGTAAACGGCCCGCCTTCAAAGGCGTCAGCACCGCGCCCAATATCAACAATTGCGCGGCGCATGCGGCCTTCACGCGCCAATGCCGTATCAGCCAGTGCAATCAACATTGGGTTTGGCGTGGCTGAAGGCGAAGCATTGCGCAACGCCGCTGCCAATTCTGCTTCATCGCGTTTTGGATTGAGCATGCATGTCGCGATATAAGCCGCAGCCGTGGAGCGGCTGACACCTGCCCAGCAGTGGATGAGCATTGGGCTTTGTTGGTCCCAGTTTCTGATGAACAGCAATAACCGATTCAAATCATGGGATTGGGGGCCGAGCATTCCGGGCGAGGTTGCCGCAACGTCATTGAAACTCAGACATAAGTGATCATCACCGCGCACTGTTTCAAACATCGGAAATTCTGTTCCCGGGCTCAGAATGCTGATGACTTTTATGGCTTGGGTCCGGGCCACTTGTTCACGGGCAGCGCGCAATGAACAGACCGTAATCATTGCCACACCGACAATTCATTGAATACGTTCAAATAGGACAATGCAGCTTCTCGCGTGGGCAAAGGTTGAAGGGTTGTCGCAAATCCATTGAGGCCTTTGGGCTGACCAAAAAATTTGCGCCCCTCTTCCAGTGTGAAACCCTGCAAGCTGCGTGGCTTCCAGGTAAGCGGAAGTCTTATCCGCCTGTTTGATGGCATCCACCAAGCTTGGTGGCAATTGCGGTGTAAGGCCAAAGCGCACATGAATTGCTGACAGCAACCGATTTTCGAATTGCTTGTAATCAACGCCCAGCGCCGCCTTGAAGGGGGAGATCATATCTCCGACAACATATTCCGGCGCATCATGAAGCAGCGCTGCGAGCTTGTCCTGGCGTGTTGCAAAGGGGTGGGCATGGGCAAATAGTTCGGTGACCACCACACAGTGCTGCGCCACCGAGAACGCGTGGTCGCCTTTGGTTTGTCCGTTCCAACGCGCCACACGCGCGAGGCCGTGGGCGATGTCCTCAACTTCAATATCAAGTGGTGAAGGGTCCAACAAGTCAAGCCTGCGCCCGGACAACATGCGTTGCCATGCCCGCTTTGGCACATCGTCGCTCACAACGGGCGCACCAGTTTTTGAACTGCAGAATGGCGGTGGCAGTCCACCATGTGGTCGTTAATCAATCCGCAGGCCTGCATGAAGGCATAGACAATTGTTGGCCCACAAAATTTGAAGCCGCGCTGTTTCAAGTCTTTTGAAATTTTTTCCGCTAAGGCGGTTTTACCGGGAACTTGATTCATTGAAATGAAATTATTCTGCAGTGGTTTGCCATCCACAAAATTCCACATGTATCTTGAAAAATCATCCATAGCCAAAACCGCCTTGGCACTTTCAACTGTTCCCACAATTTTCATGCGGTTGCGCACAATGCCTGCGTCTTGCATCAGGCTTTCAATTTTGGCCGCATCGTAGCGCGCAATGACAGCGGGATTGAAACCATCAAATGCCGAACGGAAATTTTCACGTTTACGTAGAATCGTGATCCAAGAAAGCCCTGCTTGAAAACCATCAAGAATGAGCTTTTCCCAAAGCGCTCGCGCGTCATATTCCGGAACGCCCCAATCCGTGTCGTGGTAATGTACATAAAGCGGGTCGGTGCCGCACCACGTGCAACGGCAAATGCCGTCTTCATGTTTTACCGCCGTCATAACGCCACCTCTGGAATCGTAACTTCAAATTTCGCCCAAGCGAGTTTTTGCACTTTGAGGGTGACAGCACATGTCAGCAATGGTGTGGTAATTTCTGCCAATCGATCTAAGCGCAAAAGCGCCAAGCCCGCGCCCTTGACAAACGACAACATGGTGCCGATGCGCTGTTCACCACTCACAATGTCGGCACCGTGCTGCACTTCACCATCATATTGCACGGGCAGGATGCGATTGCGCGTTGTGTGGCGATGGTGCGTGCGAGAGACAACCTCCTGCCCCACGTAGCAGCCCTTATGAAAACTCACGCCCTGCAATTGGTCGAGATTGGCTTCGTGCACGAACATTTCGCCACTGCCAATGTCGAGGTCGGAATCTGCAAGTCCCAAATTCAAACGGAGATTTTCATAGCCAGTGCCTTCAAGCGATAAACCCGCATCGACAATTCCGCGAAACCCAATTTCAGGCAGTCGCGGATCTTCATAGATTATACCCGGTAATGTGTTGTGCGGTGAAACGGCCACCGCCTTTGTATCATCCACAGCAATTTCAAACTTTGCGCGCAGGCGATACATCATCAGTCGTTTCAATAAATCAGGCGCTTGGGAACGGGAAACGTCAATCCAGATCACATCACCATCCGGCACAACAAATACATCATGCAAGATTTTACCCTGCGGCGTGAGCAATGCGCCATAAGCTGGCTTGGGCGTTGATAAATCTACCGTCAAGAGGTTGTGCAAAAACGCCAGCGACCCTTCGCCCGCCAGCCTGATAACGGCACGGTTGGGCAAAAGTTGTGGAGAAAATTCAACGCCGATCATCGCTGTTGCACTTGTCATTGCCACCATTTACGGAGTGTTGCAGCCTGTAGCAAGAAAGGCCTTGAGGCATATGTCTACTCCCGTTGATTTAATCTTGAAAGCCGGCACTGTTGTCAATCAAGATGGCACAGGCATGCGTGACATTGCTGTGTTGAACGGCAAAATTGTTGGCATTGGCGACATTTCTGGTCTTGTTGCCGAGCGAACGTTGGATTGCCGCAACCTTCACATTCTCCCTGGCGTGATTGATAGTCAGGTGCATTTTCGTGAACCCGGCAATGAGCATAAGGAAGATCTGGAAACAGGTTCTCGCGCCGCTGTCATGGGGGGCGTTACGGGTGTTTTTGAAATGCCCAATACCAAGCCCACGACGACCACCGCTGCCACTTTGGCCGACAAGGTCGCACGCGCCAAGAACCGCATGTTCTGCGACTTTGCTTTTTATGTTGGCGGCACGAAGGACACGCTCGACACCATCAATGCCCTTGAACAGCTTGAAGGCTCGGCGGGCATCAAGGTGTTTGCGGGGTCTTCAACGGGTGACTTGCTTGTGGAAGATGACTCCGGCTTGGAAGCCATCATTTCGCGCCTCTCCCGCCGCGCCGCGTTTCACTCGGAAGATGAAATGCGGTTGCGTTCTCGCACGTCCTATCAAGTCGCTGGCGATGCAAGCAGCCACCCGGTGTGGCGTGATGAGGAGGCAGCACGTCTGTGCACGGAACGGCTGCTGCGCATTGCCCGCAAATATGGCAAGCGCATTCATGTGCTGCATATTTCAACTGCAGAAGAACTGCCTTTGCTGGCTGCCCACCGCGATGTGGCAACGGTTGAAGTAACACCCCATCATTTGACATTGAGTGCCGATGATTACGCGCGGCTTGGCACCAAGCTGCAGATGAACCCGCCGGTGCGCGACGCCCGCCACCGTGAGGCTTTGTGGCATGCCATCAATTCTGGTTTAGTTGATGTGTTGGGGTCGGACCATGCGCCCCATACGCTTGAAGAAAAAGCCAAGCCCTATCCGCACTCCCCTTCCGGCATGACGGGTGTGCAAACCCTTGTGCCGATAATGTTGAACCACGTGAACAATGGTAAATTGTCATTGCAACGTTTTGTGGATTTAACCTCTCATGGTCCGCAGCGGATTTTTGGGTTGGTGGGCAAGGGCCGTATCATGGAAGGCTATGATGCAGATTTTACTATTGTCGATATGAACCGTACGGAAACTATTCGAGACAACTGGATTGAAAGCCGCAGTCCATGGACACCCTATGATGGTGTGACGGTGAAAGGCTGGCCCGTCGGCACAATCGTTCGCGGGCGCACTGTGATGTGGCAAAGTGAAATCATCGCACCCGCCCACGGCCAACCCATTCGCTTTTTGGAAGCGCTTTCTGCTGGAGAAAAATCATGAACCCATTCCGCGCGTTGCTGGTTTCAAAAACAGAAGTCGGTCAGAAGGTTGAAATAGCTCAATTGAACGAAGCCGATTTGATGGATGGTGACGTAACGATTCAAGTGGCGCACTCCTCGGTCAACTACAAGGATGGTTTGGCCATCACGGGCAAGTCGCCGATTGTTCGACGGTGGCCACTTATTCCCGGTATTGATTTGGCAGGCACCGTTTTGAAATCGGAACATGCGGCTTACAAGCCGGGTGACAAGGTGGTGCTTGGTGGTTGGGGTGTGGGCGAAAGTCACCACGGGGGTTATTCTGAAATAGCCCGCGTTAACGGCGACTGGCTGGTGCCGCTGCCGGATGGCTTTTCAATGGCTGACACCATGGCCATTGGTGTTGCGGGTTACACGGCCATGCTCTGTGTCATGGCATTGGAAGAACAAGGCCTAACGCCTTCTCGTGGCGAAATCGTCGTTACGGGTGCGGCAGGCGGTGTTGGTTCCGTAGCGTTGGCACTTCTGTCCAAATTGGGTTTCAGTGCTGTTGCCTCCACGGGCCGCATGGAAGAAGAAGCCTTTCTGAAATCCTTGGGCGCCAGCTCCGTGATTGACCGCAATGAATTCAACACGCCCGTAAAGCTTTTGGGGAAACCGCGTTGGGCTGGCGCCATTGACTCAGTGGGTTCGGTTACGCTTGCCAATATTTTATCACAGGTGCAGCCCGAAGGTGTGGTTGCCGCCTGTGGGCTGGCGCAAGGCATGGATTTGCCGACGTCCGTAGCACCCTTTATTTTGCGTGGCGTGCGTTTGATTGGTGTAAATTCCGTAACAACGCCCCTGCCCCGCCGCTTGTTGGCGTGGCAACGCCTGGTGCGCGATCTGGATATGGCGAAACTAAAATCGCTGACCACACATGTAAAATTGGAGGACGTGCCCTCCATGGCCGAAGCGATTGTTGCGGGCAAGGTGAGGGGGCGCGTGGTGGTGGATTTATGACGCTGAAAATCATAAATGGCGGCCTTGATCACCCGCAAGTAATTGCGCTGCTACGTTTTCACTTTGACACAAATATTGCAGTAACGCCTGCAGGATCGGCCCATGTGTTTGATCTTTCACGCTTGGCGGAACCTGATATTTCGTTTTGGTCGGCATGGGACGGCGATGTGGCAATGGGTGTTGGTGCGTTGAAGCGCATGAATGAGCAGGACGGTGAAGTGAAGTCCATGCACACGTTACAAACAGCAAGGCGCAGTGGAACAGGTACTGCCATGTTGTTGCACATCATGGCTGAAGCAAAAGCCATGGGCCTGAAACAGTTGTGGTTGGAGACGGGTTCTTTTGAATTTTTTGCCCCAGCCCGCGCACTCTATGCCCGGCACGGTTTCGCGGAGTGTGAACACTTCGTTGGTTATCAACCTGATGCTAACAGCACCTTCATGACGCGGGAAATTTGAATCAGTAGCGCACAGTCAACAAACCACCGTCAGCTTGAATGGCTTGGCCCGATGTGTAGGGCAAAAGGCCGCTTGCCAAAGTAACTGCAATACGGCCAATTTCTTCGGGTGTGCCAAAACGCTTGATGGTGGTCAGTCCGGCTGCAATCTGCTCATCGTATTTCGCTTTGACGGGTGCTGTCATATCGGTTTCGATGAAGCCCGGTTGAATTTCGTAAACCCCGATGTCCTCATCACTCAAGCGTGCCGCAAATAATTTGGACATCATCGAGGCTGCGGTTTTGGACATGCAATACTCACCTCGTGCCACTGAAACAGCAGAAACGTTTGACGAAGTAATGGTGATGATGCTGCGGTGACACTCTGTCATGGTTTCGCGCATACGCCGTGCAAAAGCTTGCGTCAGAAAAAAAGTGCCCCGTGCATTCACATTCATGCAGCGGTCAAAACTTTCGGGCTTAACATCCAGAAGGTCGCCGCGGGCCATCACTGATACCCCCGCATTATTGACCAAAGTGGTGAGCGAACCCAGTGCATTTTCAGCTTCTTGTATGATGCGATCGTGGGACGACAAATCAGAAATATCAGCAGCAATGGGAACTGATTTCATACCCATGCTGCGAATTTGACTTGCAACAGCTAACAGTTCGTCGCCCGCCTCAACGTCGGCGACTGCGACATTGTAATTCGCTTCAGCCAGCGCCAGCGCTATTGCCTTGCCAATGCCTCGCCTCGCACCCGTAACCAAAGCATGCCCCATAGCAAGTGCTCCTTTAAATAACCATTTGGTTATTTATAGAATTGCAAATTCTGCGTTGCAAGTACAGAGACGCAATACACTTCAAAAATAAAAAAGGCCCCGGAGGGCCTTTGGAAGAGGATTTGTTTCTCAGCCGCCAGCGTAGAAAATGTGGCGGCCCACCTTCATGACCTTGCGCATGGAGCGTGCCCACTTAGGCTTCACATAATCGGCATGATAGAACAATGCACCGTTCAGCTGGGCAGCCACTTTCTTGTCGCCCTCAATGGCGCGCTTGGCCACGGTTTTGGCCTGTGCCCAAGCTGCGGGTTGGCGAACGTCATCTGGTTGGCCATCACAGGCGAACGAGAATTGGCAGGAATTGCGCCGATGGGTACCTTGGTAAACAACACCGCAAATTGTTTTTGGATAGTTAGGTGCTTTAACTCGGTTTAAAATTACTTTTGCGACAGCCATTTGACCGAGGGCTGATTCAGACCTCGCCTCAAAATAAACAGCGCGGGCCAAGCAATTTTCTTCGGCTTGGCGGACACGGCGTTGAGCTATTATTTTCTGCTTTTCTGCCTTTGGCAGCTTAAAGCTCTTTTCAATGTCGTCTGGCTTTGCGGCGACAGCAAGCTTTTTCAGGACCTTGGACTTGGCATTCGAAGTTTCACCCTCAGCGAAAGCAGCAGGTTCAATTTTCAAATGTCGTTCAGCAAGTTTTGCTACTTTTTTGACTGGCTTCAGCACGGGCTTAGGCTCTGGGGAAACTGTGGTCTCAAGCTCAGAAGCTTCACCAGCATCCAGAATTGCCATGTCGCCTTTGCCTTCCATGACAACAGTCTGGCGGCGCAGCACGTTCAGGCCCAAAAGTTCGAAATTATCGCCTTCAGCCAACAAGGAACTTTTGGCGATGGCATTTGTGGTTTGTGTTGTGGGAGCCGCAACTTCAATATCAGCGTTGGCTGTGTGCGCAATGGCGTTACGGCCCATTTGATGGCCGGCAAAAGCAAAGGCCGCCACAAGCATGGCACCACCAAATACGTAAGGCGCTACATCACTCAAGCCGCCTGACTTGGACTTCCTCACGGGCGCGTAATCGTGCTGTGTGTAGGAGCGGCGATGATGATGCTTGGGTGGTTGCAACGCTCTATTCCAACTCTCAATCTGTTCCAATTGTGGAGCGACCTGATTTTAGATCAGGACAATTACTATTTGTTCACCATAACCTAAGGGCGTTTAGCATAGGTAAACGCTATGCGGCAACCCAAAGAAGCCATTTTTCGGGCGTTTTTTTGCCCCGCACAGTTAATACCCAAGTAATTGAAATTACTCAATTTTAGAATTCAACCGCAGGTAAGCCTGGGCCGATGCCAGCCGCGCGATGGGCACACGGAAGGGCGAACAGGAGACATAATCCAGCCCTTTGGCCTCACAAAAGCTGATCGAGTCCGGGTCTCCGCCATGTTCACCGCAGATGCCTAAATGAATGCCGGGGCGCGTTGCCCTGCCCCGTTGAACGGCAATTTCCACCAACTCGCCCACGCCTTCAACATCCAGAGTAACGAAAGGATCGCGGTTGAAAATGCCTTTGGCTTGGTACTCACCAATGAAGCGGGCGCTGTCATCGCGGCTGATGCCGAAAGTGGTTTGCGTTAAATCATTGGTGCCGAACGAAAAGAATTCTGCCGAATTGGCAATGTCACCAGCCTTCAAGGCGGCGCGCGGCAATTCAATCATTGTGCCCACGCGATAGGACAGCACTACATTGGTCTCTTTCTCGACGGCAATTGCCGTGGCATCAATACGCGCACGCACCAGATCGAGTTCCATGCGGGACGCCACCAAGGGAACCATGATTTCTGGAATAGGTGGCGTGCCGGAAGTTTTTTGCACTTCGGCAACGGCCTCAAAAATAGCGCGCGCCTGCATTTCCACGATTTCCGGAAAGCTAAGCAAAAGCCTTACACCGCGATGCCCCAACATGGGGTTTTGTTCGCGCAGTTCGGTAATGCGACGGCGCAACAATGCGGGGTCCGCATTCAAGGATTTTGCAACGGCATCAATTTCCGGGCCACCATCGGGCAAGAATTCATGCAAGAGGCGGATCAAGCAAGCGGATGGTCACGGGCAAGCCCGCCATGATTTCAAACAACGAAATGAAATCACCGCGCAACATCGGCAAGACTTTGAGCAAAGCGGCACGGCGATCTTTTTCCTTATCCGCCAAAATCATTTCGCGCATGGCGACCAGGCGGTCACCTTCAAAGAACATGTGTTCTGTGCGGCACAGGCCAATACCCTCTGCGCCAAAATCCTTGGCCATGCGGGCGTCATGCACTGTTTCAGCATTGGCGCGCACCTGCATGCGGCGGAACTCGTCCGCCCATTTTAAGAGTTTTGCAAAATCACCTGTGACTTCGGGTTTGGTTGTTGGAACAGCGCCTTTCAGAACTTGCCCGGAAGAACCATCCAACGTGATCACGTCATAGCGCTGCAACACCACGCCGGGCGCTGTGAGGGTTCCAGCATTCGTATCAATCTTCAAACTTGAAGCACCGGTTACGCAAGGCTTGCCCATGCCACGGGCAATCACGGCGGCGTGGCTGGTCATGCCGCCACGCGTTGTCAACACGCCTTCAGCAGCATGGAGGCCACGAATATCTTCCGGCAAGGTTTCAGGCCGCACAAGAATTACGCGGCGGCCTTGGGAAGCGAGTTCGCGGGCTTCATCGGCATCAAAAATCAAAAGGCCTGATACAGCCCCCGGCGAGGCGGGCAAACCTGTTGCGATGATGTTGCGCTTCTCATCGGGATCAATTGTTGAGTGCAAAAGCTGATCCAGCGAAAGTGGGTCTATGCGCAGCAAAGCCTGCTGTTTCGTCAGCCAGCCTTTTTCCGCATAGTCCAAAGCCAAGTGCAAAGCGGCCTGCGCTGAACGCCGACAGGGCTTGGCGTTCAAAAGCCACAACTTGCCATGGTCCAATGCAAATTCCACATCAAGGCCTTCGCACAAGTGTTGCTCGGCTTGCTGCATCACGGTTGACAATTCGCTGTAGGCGGCAGGTTCAACAGTCTGCAAAGCATCGATTTGCAGGCTGGGTTTCAACCGCCCTATCAATTCCGGGCCCGTGGCATTGGCGAGAAATTCGCCTGCCATTTGGGCTGCACCCGTTTGGGGGTGGCGCGTGATGACACGACCAACGCCTGAATGATCACCCAGCAGGCTGTTGACATGCAGCTGGATGATAATTGCCAGACCGTCGCTTTCACTCTGCCCCTGCAGTTTGCGGTGGGTGCGCGCGCGGGGGGCTTGCCAAGCCCTTAGCAGGGCCGCACAAGCGGCTTTGATTTGCCGTTTGACGTCTTGTGGGAAACCTTCCCCATTATTGCTTTCATATTGCGCTTTAAATCGGCTGGCCAATTCGCGCATGTCGGAACCCTGTAACTCAGTGTCCGACACATAGCCGCGTTCTTCCATGTAAAGTGCCAGAACATCTTCAAATGCCGCCGGATCATCGCCCATGACGACTTGCGCGAAGTTCTGGATGAACCGACAATAGTTCTCGTAAGCGAACCGCAAATCTGCGGTTTCACGCGCCAACACCTCGACAGTATCATCGTTCAAACCCAATCCCAGAATTGCATCGCCCGTACCGGGCACCGTAACGGGGGCTGATGTGCGCATGACCAAAAACAGCGGGTGTGACGCACCAACTAATTTCAAGCCGGTGCTTGTTTCCAGTTCTTCCAGCGCCGCAACAATAACGGTTGGCAAGTCCTCAAGTGTCTTGTCTGCTAACGCCCGACACACATCAGGCCCGGCCACAAAACCGGGTGGCACCGGAAAGCCTTGGCTTGAAAGTGCGCATAACATGCGGGCCTTGGCACCGAATGAAAGTGGCGGGGCCGCCTGAGACATGCCCGGTCCGAACGCGATGAGGTTTTTATGTGTCGCAGATGTTTCCATGATTTTGCATTGCAACAATCGCGGAAGTCTTGTTACGGGTCAAGTTGCAACTAAAAGAATTTGTTGCAGTTGAATGGGTTCTCAGCGCAAACGCCAGGCGGCGCCATCGCGCAGCACGGCTTCGGCATCGGGCGTAAAGCCATTGCCTTCGCCATGGAGAATCAAACCTGGCAGCAATTGCATGGGGGCTTTTGAACCGCGCACGCCTTGCACAATCACGCGGCTTGCGGCTGTTCCTTCACGCGCATAAAGCGGAGCTACGCGAATGTCCCCGAATTTTTCTTCCATTGCGGTGAGGATTTTACCGAGCGTATCTGCGCGGTGGATCATAGTGACGGTACCGCGCAAGCCCACCATGGCATACATGATCCGGATCCAGAGTTCGAGGTCATCGGGGCCAAAGGCATGGGCCGCGGCCTTTAACAGCGAAGGCGAGGCCGTAACCTTGCCTTCTTCAAAATAGGGTGGATTGGCGAAGGCATGGGCGAATGTGCCGTGTTGCGGCATGCTGGCCAAATCTTTGCGCAAAGCTTCCTTCACGTCGGAATGTATGACTCGGATATTATTTGCAAAGCCATTTCGCTTGGCGTTCTCTTCGCACATCATGGCATAACGTGCTGTAACTTCCATGCCTGTCACGTGAATGCCGCCGCAACGTGCCAGCAGGCAAAGTGAAGCAACGCCCACACCAATGCCAGCTTCAAAAACCGCATCACCCTGTTGGGCCGGAATTGCAGCTCCCAAAAACACCGCATCAATACCTGCGCGATAGCCTTTTTCAGGCTGCAGCACGCGCAATTTGCCGCCAAGGAACGCATCCTCAGTCAACGACGAGGGCACAGCTTGCGTCGCGGCTGGTGTTGCGACGGGAGCGGGCGAATAGGTGGTGTTTGTGGCCAGTTGCATGTTCCGGATATAATATACGAAGTTTGGTGAATGAGAGGTTACCGTGTATTAACCTCAGTTAACACAGCGGCAATGCGCCACGTCCACGATGTTGCTTTGCTTGCTAAGCTGTTGAAGCAGGGCAAATTGGGGCAGGTGAATATGGGTGTGGTGGTTGCGTTTGAGAGCGGGCAGGAAAAGCCAACGCCAAGTTTGGAAGCGTTGGTTCGGTTGACCTCACAGGACATGAGCTTGATTAACGAGCTCATTTTGGAAAAAGCCCAAAGCCATGTAGAGCTTATTCCACAATTGGCAGGACATTTGATCAATTCTGGCGGAAAGCGCATTCGCCCCATGTTGACGGTCGCAGCGGCGCGCATGTGCCAATACAAAGGGCTACACCATGTGAAGTTGGCCATGGCTGTAGAGTTTATGCACACTGCCACATTGCTGCATGATGACGTTGTTGACGAGAGCGACATGCGCCGTGGCAAAGATGCAGCCCGCGTAATCTGGGGCAACCAAGCTTCTGTGTTGGTTGGCGATTATTTGTTGGGCCAGGCTTTCAAAATGATGGTTGAAACGGGTTCGCTTGAATGCCTGCGCATTTTGTCAGAAGCCGCGTGCACAATAGCTGAAGGCGAAGTGTTGCAGCTTGCCGTTTCGCAAGACACATCAACCACTGAAGATTCCTATCTTAAAGTGGTTGGAGCCAAGACCGCGGCGCTGTTTTCTGCTGCCACGCGTGTTGGTGCCGTTATTTCAAATCGTCCGCGCAATGAACAAGAGGCGCTCGAATCCTATGGCCGAAATCTGGGTATAGCGTTTCAATTGATCGATGATGCGTTGGACTATGCCGGGTCAAAAGCTTCGCTTGGCAAAAGTGTGGGTGATGATTTCCGTGAACGTAAAATTACCTTACCGGTCATTATGGCGTTTCGTCGTGGTGCAACAGAAGAGCGAAACTTCTGGAAGCGTACTCTGGAAGAAGGAAACCAGACCGCCGATGATTTGCTCTACGCGCAAAAGCTGATGGAGCGACACGGTTCCTTGGCTGATACGCTGGACCGTGCTCGCCACTATGGCCAGTTGTCGAAAGATGCATTAGCAATATTTGCCGACAGCGAATGGAAAGCTTCACTTCTGGAAGCTGTAGACTTCTGTATTGCTCGGTCACATTGACCGAACTAAATAATTTCAGCTGCTGCGGCCCACCATTTGGCATGTTGAAAGGCGATGATTTGTTGTGCCGCTTGGGCCTGCTGAAAATTTTCAAACAATGCAAAACACGTTGCACCGGAGCCTGACATTCGAACTGCGCTCGCGTTTGAAACTTTACGCAAAGCAAGCAGCACATCTTCAATTACGGGCAACACCCGGCAAGCAGCAACGGTCATATCGTTGCTCCAAGATTGCGGGTTTGAGATATCAATTGCACTGCCGTGCACATCACCGGCTTCAAGCCCCATCGCACGAAAAACGTCTACCGTGCTGCAAGCTTGTAACGGATTTACCAATAGGATTGCTGGTTCTGACATTGGGTTTATCGACGAAATGCGCTCACCAACGCCCTGCATCCGACATGTTCTGCTGTGAAGGCACACCGGAACATCAGCGCCTAATGTCAAAGCAATCGCTTGAAGTAATTCATCGCTCACCGTCAACTTGAAGAGTTCCACCAATCCCCGCAAAGCAGCAGCAGCATCGGCCGAGCCTCCACCTATTCCCGACGCCACGGGCAAATTTTTTGTCAGTTTTATCGACACAGGCGGCAGCTGATGGGACTTTGAAAGTTGTGTGTAAGCTTTCAATACCAAGTTGTCTTGCGTGACGGGCACTGCCGTTGCAAACGGACCATCAACGGTAAGCTCAGTGTGCGCAGATGGTGCGAATTCCAACTCATCGCCCACAGTCGCAAAAGCAACGACCGAGTCCAATTCATGATAGCCGTCTAACCGCCGCCCCAAAACGTGCAATGCAATGTTTATTTTGGCAGGCGCAAATTCACGAACGACGCCAAGCATCAGCCGTTATTGCCGCCCGCCTTACTATTGTCGGCTGGTTTTACGGGTGGTGGAAGGTCTGGTAGCCCGTTCAGCAACTTGCCTTCGATGCGTTTTAAATCATCAGGCTCTGGCTTGTTGTCCTTTGCATGTTGCCACTGGAATTTGGCTTCAAGTTTGCGGTCAACGCGCCAATAGGCATCACCCAAGTGCTCCGCCAAAATAGGATCCCCTGCTCGCAAATCAACAGCGCGTTCCAGCTGTGTCACTGCTTCTGCAAAGTCACCCAATTGAAAATATGCCCAACCTAAGCTGTCTACGATGTAGCCGTCATTCGGCTTTGTCTCGACGGCCTTCTTGATCATGTTGATGGCTTCATCGAGTTTTTGGTTCATATCCACAAGTGAATAACCGAGGTAATTCAAAACTGATGATTCATCCGGTGAAAGCTCCAGGGACTTGCGGAAGTCGACCTCTGCTTCCACCCATTTTTTCTGACGTTCACGAGAGATACCACGATAATAAAAGACACTCCAATGTTGGCGCTCGGGCTTGGTGATCAGAGCCAAGGCTTGCGTGTAAACGGACTCAGAGTCTTTATAATTTTCGTTGTTGCGCAACAAATTGGCGAGGGTGACGAGCACGTCGTAATTTTTAGGTTCGCGCGCTACAACTGCGCGCAGACGTTGTTCTGCTTCTGTGGGCTTTTCCAAACGCTGGAGATTGATGGCGATTTCAGTCTCCGCATTGCTGCGCAAAACAGATTCGCTGGCTATGGCATCATAGGTTTCAATCGCAGCTTGGTAATTGCGCGTGCCCGCTTGAATGTCGCCCAGCAATGTTAAAGTTACAGGTTTATCGCCCGTCATGGACAGTGCCATTTGCGCATAAATCTGCGCCACGTCTATGCTCTGTTCGTCGTTCATGGCAGCTGCCAAAGAGAACAGCGCTTCGCCAGCACCCGCTGATGCGGTTTTTACAAACGCGCTGGGAACGATACCTTTTTCTGACTGTGCCAGGGCGTCGCCTACCAATTGATTACCTTCACTGCCAGCAAGGAAACTCCGATAGACTTCTTGAGCTTCTTTGGCGCGGCCCTTGCGCTCAAGGAAGTTTCCATAGGCTTGAGTGACGCGTAAGCTGGTGCCCGCTTCAGAATAAGCTGTCTTGTAGGCAGCATCCGCACGGACGTCCGAAGCCAGTACATCTGAAATCAGCGCTGTATGGAAAGATTTAAAGTTTGCGAAAGATTCATTGGCGTCTAGTTTTTCCAACTCTTTCATGGCTGCATTCAATGAACCTTCAGCGGCATAGGACCATGCCGACAACAAGGCTGATGTAAGCTCTCCCACCGGCGTGTAGGCTGCTTCGGTGAAATGCTCCCTCGCTTCTTCGGCTTGCTGGTTGCGCAGTGCCTTCAAACCCAAAATAACCCGCGCCAAACGATGCTGGCTGTTAAATGCCAGCACATCCGCTGCCAATTTTTCGGCTTCATTGAGTTGACCGGTGGCAACATGAATTTGAAACAGGCGCTCCGTCAATTGTGCATTACCCGGATCTTGCTTCAAGGCATCTGCATAATATTGAGCTGCAATATCCGTGTCTTTTGCATCAGCTGCAATGCGGCCTGCGAGATAATTTCCGGACAGCGAAGTTTGGCGCTGCTGCGCATTAGACGCGACCACGGGTTCAACCAAAAGAGCAAGGCTGGCGATCAACAGGGAATATGAAAGTTTGGTTTTGGAGATTTTGCGCATCATGTCTTTTTAAACGTCAGGCAAATCAGCCTGGATGAATGAATATTGGTACAAAATGCGGTTTTTCAATGAGTGTGGCAATAGAAAAAACAATAATGGGCCAAGCAGCATAAACTGCCTGACCCATTGTTTAATTTGGTAAACTCTTATTTCGAGACGTAAATCGACTTGTTGAGCACGTCTTTGCCCACGTGGTCGAAGAAGGCAACCAAATCGCTGGTGGCAGCGGCGTGGGTGTAATAACCAGAGCCGCTGGAGCAGGATTGCAAACGCGCGCGGGTGGTGGTCGACACACCGGTACCGAAAGACGTGACGTAAAGATCAATGCCTTGGGCTTTGATTTTTGTGCACACAGTCAACATATCATTGTCCAATGTGGTCATGATGTTGCTAGTGGTTGTGGTGCCGAAGCGGTTTGTCGCGAGTGTTTCCCCAGCAAAGCCATAGGCAGAGTAGGTTGTGTTGTTGTAGCCATAGCCACCTGCACCGAGGTCGTTATCACCGTCGGTCATCAACACGATATATTTTTTCCATTTTGGGCCGTTGTACGGCGCAATTGGTGCCGCCGGAATGGAGCCCGACCCTGCGACTTGTGTAAATGGAGCAGTCGGAGAAATTGTCCGCCAGCCCCAGGCCAAGCCTTCACCAATCAAAGTTGGGCCGTCAGCTTGCATAGCGTCGATGCCGTTGACAACAGAATTTCGATCATAGGTCATCGGCACGATGGGCGAATTCGCACAACCTGCCCAAGGACCATTTGCAGTGAGCGATTCAGAGCCAATCACACGTTGATCATATTTGCGATAGTTTTCCTGCTTAAGCTGAAGGCCATCTGTTGTATAATATTGCGTTGGGTCGATGTCAGTCCAGTACATTCATTCGGCGTACCAGTGGTTCCAATATAATTGTTGCCGTAAGCATTCGAAGTTGCACTTGACGAAGTACCCGGCGTATCTGGTGCAAAATATGCGGGGAACAGCGAATTTGGGTTGGCGGCTAGCGGCTCGGCATCATTCACATTGAAATCTGTGCCTGCAGATGCAAGTCCGCGCGCGCGCGCTTCAACACAACCATTCCATTCGTGGAATGCGGAAGTTGTTGTGCCTGTCGTCTTTTTGAGTCTACTCCAAGCCGAAAAATTGTTCCAATGTGGCTGGCACAAGAGCTGTTGGATGGTCAAAGTGCACCCGTGAAAGTGGGTTGAGGCCAAGAGTATCGATCCAGCTTCCGTTAAAGTCAGAACCTGCGGTATTTACACGAACGGCACCTGCAAACGGCACCAAACCGACACGGAGAAATTCGCTTCTTGGTTGGGACGACAATGTGCCGCTGTAAAGCGTGTCCAACAATTTTTTAGCAGCATCTTTAGCGCCACCAATTTTATTGTTGCTGGCCATTGAACCCGTTGTGTCCATAACCATGACCATTTCGATAGGGCGCATGGCCTTTTTAACGGTCGAGCTGGCGTTCAGATCCATGCTTTCGATGCCTGCCAATTGCATGAAAGTCATGGGGAAATTGAGTGTCGCATCAATCTTGATGGCTTGATCTGTGATTTGGAGGTCGACAGTAACTTCAGCTTCACCGCCTGAAATGTCGGTGTAGTTTTTTTCCAAATACTTTTTTGCATAAGCCTTCAGCTCGTCTTTTGACGCCTGTTGCGCAGAAGCTGAAGCCGATAAATCAATGGCGGAGCGTTCGTCAGCAGCAATCGCCAGTGCGGCGCCGTCCACAGAGCTATAAAATGCCGCTTGTTCACGTGTGACACGCGACATATCGATTGCAGCACCCGCTGCGAGGAAAAAGGGAATTGCTGCAAGCCCAAGCATTGGCGTGAGCGAGCCTTCAGTATTTGCAATAAAGCGCTTGAAAACACCGGTTTTCTTTTGCTTCAATACATTTTTATGTGACACTGCAGACATGTTTTACCCCTATTTGAAGCTTCGACCTTAAACCAAGGGTCTCAACAACATGTTGCAGCAATAGGTATATTTTTAGTTTCTTCGCCTTTCAGCGTTGAGTTGTGACGAATTGGTGCGTGTTTGGTTAACGCTTACATATTGGGGTAATTTGGTCCGTCGCCGCCTTGGGGAACTGTCCACGTGATATTTTGCGACGGGTCTTTAATGTCGCAAGTTTTACAATGTACGCAGTTCTGAAAATTGATCTGGAAGCGCGGCGCGTGGCCTTCTGCCCTGATAATTTCATAAACGCCAGCCGGACAATAGCGCTGGGCCGGTTCATCATAAATCGGTAGGTTGATGGCCGTTGGGACTTCGGCATTGGTCAAATGCAAGTGTGCGGGTTGGCTTTCCGCGTGATTGGTTGCTGAGAATGCCACATTGGTCAGGCGGTCAAACGACAACACACCATCGGGCTTGGGATAATTGATCTTCGGGGAAATCCTCGGCGTTACCGGTTGCGGCGGCGTCAGTTTTGCCATGTTTCCACGTGCCCAAGCCAAAGCCCAGAAGCGATTGCATCCACATATCCACCGCACCCAACGCGAGGCCACCAATGAGGCCCAACCTTGACCACATAGGTTTGACATTTTTGACTTTTTTCAGGTCTTGATAAACCCATGAATTTTCATAAGCCGTTTCATAAGCTGAAAGTTCATCGGCGCTGCGGCCTTCGGCCAGCGCTGCAACTGCGGCTTCGGCGGCAAGCATGCCCGTTTTCATGGCGTTATGGCTGCCCTTGATGCGCGGCACATTCACAAAGCCAGCTGAGCAACCAATCAAGGCGCCGCCGGGGAATGTGAGTTTTGGAACGGACTGCAAGCCACCCTCCGTAATCGCACGCGCGCCATAAGACACGCGACGACCGCCTTCCAGCACCTTGGCAATCAAGGGGTGATGCTTGAAGCGCTGAAATTCCATGTAGGGGAAAAGATGTGGGTTTTGATAGTTGAGGTGAACTACAAAGCCAATCGACACCATATTGTCTTCAAGGTGGTACATGAAGCTGCCGCCACCGGTTTTCAAGCCCAGAGGCCAGCCCATGGTATGGGTGACTTGGCCCTGACGATGGTTTTCAGGTTTCACTTCCCACAGCTCTTTCATGCCCAAACCGTATTTCTGCGGTTCCTTGCCTTCGGACAAGTTGAAGTGGTTGATAATTTGCTTGGCCAATGAACCACGTACACCCTCGGCGATGAAAACATATTTACCAAGAAGCTCCATGCCTGGCTGATAGTCCGGGCCGGGTGTTCCGTTTTTCTCCAGTCCCATCACACCAGCAACAACGCCGCGCACGGATCCGGACTCTGAATACAGCACTTCAGATGCTGCAAAACCCGGATAGATTTCAACGCCCAAGCTTTCAGCCTGCTGGGCCAGCCAGCGGCACAGGTTGCCGAGGGATATGGCATAGTTGCCGTGGTTATTCATCAAAGGTGGCATGAGGAAATTGGGCAGGCGCAATGCACCTTGTGGGCCCAACACGTAAAACCGATCATCCGTTACGGGTGTGTGCAGGGGTGCGCCGCGTTCTTTCCAATCCGGGAACAATTCCGACAGGCCGATAGGATCAATCACTGCGCCCGATAAAATGTGAGCACCGACTTCGGAGCCTTTTTCCAACAGGCACACGCTGGTTTCAGGCGAAAGCTGCTTGACGCGAATGGCGGCAGAGAGGCCGGCTGGGCCACCGCCTACAATCACCACATCATATTCCATCGCCTCACGTTGCACGTCGTTCACATTCAACCCCTGAAGTTTGTTGTTGGTTTGTCTTTGCTGCGTACCCTGTTATAGGATTTTCACAAAGTTGAACAGGCGTCTGACTGCGACATGAACATGAGCTCGAACCACCACTGACGGACCGGACCTGGCAGAATTTTTGCCGTGGCTCGTGGAAATGGGTGCCGATGAGGTTTTGCTTGATGAGCCCTTGGACCGCTTTGCTGCCCCTATTGTGGCTGAAAAGCCGGAAGCTGTGGCGCGTAAGCCGTTGCTGGTTCCCCCACCTTTGCGCCCTGCCCCCAATTGGCAGGCCGTATCATCAGGTGCGGAGGGCGTTGCAGCGGCGGAGGCGATTGCCAATTCCAATTGCATCGATTGAACATTATCAAGATGCGCTCAACGCGTTTGATGCGCACCCTTTGAAACGCACGGCCATTCGCACGGCGGCATTTTCAGGTTCAGCCCAGCCCAGCGTTTTAGTGTTGTGCGACAAACCGCGCAATGAGGAAGACCGCGCAGGTGAAGTGCTGTCGGGTAACAATCAGGTTTTGGCCAGCCGCATGTTGGCCGCCATTGGCCTTGACGGCAGAGAACACGCGACACGCCCCTGGCATTTGCGAATTTTATTGCCTGGCGACCACCGGGCAACCGCACGCCAACGGAGCAAGAATGCTTGATGTTGGTGCCGTTGGTTCTGAAGTTGATTTCGCTGTTGCAGCCCAAAGCCATTCTTTGTTTTGGCGCACTCGCCGGGCAATATCTGGCGGGTGGTGAAGAGGCTATCATGAAGCAGCGCAGCAAATGGTTTGAGATTGCGGGCATTCCCACTCTCACAACTTTTCACCCTGACACCTTGTTGAAGAGCCCGGCGTCCAAACGTTTGGCGTGGCATGACTTGCAAGCGTTTCGCCAAAAATTGAGTGAACTTTCATGAGCACACAAGAAAAGCCGGAACGCGCATTCATGCCCGTTGGCATTGCCGTCATCACGATTTCAGACACGCGGGTTTTGGCGGATGATAAATCTGGCACGACATTGATTGAACGTGTTGCGGCGGCGGGGCACCGCGTTGCGGAGCGCATGATCGTGAAAGATGACGTGCGGCAAATTCGGGCGGCGGTGCGCAAGTTGGTGAAGCGCAAAGACGTCGATGTCATCATCACCACGGGCGGCACGGGCCTGACCGGGCGTGACGTGACGATTGAGGCCATGCGCCCCTTGTTTGACAAGGAGATTGAGGGCTTCGGTGTGGTGTTCCACATGATCTCGTTTCAAAAAATCAAAACCTCGACCATGCAATCCCGCGCCACGGCGGGTGTGGTTTCGGGAAAATATGTGTTCTGCCTGCCGGGTTCGCC
Source organism: uncultured Alphaproteobacteria bacterium (assembly GCA_963840765.1). GTDB lineage: Bacteria > Pseudomonadota > Alphaproteobacteria > Rhizobiales > Aestuariivirgaceae > Aestuariivirga. The sequence goes on from CAWJAE010000004.1 coordinate 266,313, forward strand.
CGGTGCCTGCCGCGATGGCTGGGATGAAATTTTGCTGCACCAACTGGACTATCGCCACCACCCCTGCAACTTCATCGAAATCATGCCTCGGCTGGATGAACATTTGCGGCGCGGGGGCAAGTGAGCGGCGGATGCGGCTGTGGCTTTGTGGGGCCGGATCTTCGGCCTTTGTCTCTCTCACCCTGAGAAACGAGGGTCGGCACTCCCGCAATCGCACGCGATTGCTAGAGGGAAACGCGTGGGGAAACCCTTCGCGTATGCGACTGGTTTAAAGTCGCGGTGTTGTGCGTTGGGTTTCCCCACGCGACGCAAGATAAGCTCCCTGTGCGCTCAGCAGCCGGAAGTATGCGACTTCAATGTGGCGAAGCCAAGGAGCCCTGTTTTGAGGACTAATACCTGAAAAGGATGCCCCTACGCGCAGCAATGGCCCACCTATAGGGAACAGCGCCGTAATACGCTGCCGGGGCGACTACAGGGGTCCGGGATTTCGCACCACGTTTCGTGCGAAAGCGCAGACTTGCCACACCCCCAATCCGAGTTCACCGTCATGAACCGGACCCCGACTGGGGAATGCGAGGACACATAGAACATAATAGGAACAATTGTCAAGGAATATTTTCAAAAGAATTGGATTTTTTGGTGGTGACGGGATTTGTGGCTAGCCCCGCCCCGTCTCGCTGCGCTTTGCGCTGAACGATCCACCCCGCCCTCATAGGGGGGGAGATGTGAGGGCTTCACCAACTTCTCAATTGCCAAGGTTGCAATGCCGTGGCACAAACCACTGGGGCTTGGATGGTGAGCGGATGCTTTGGGCGTCCACCGTTGACGCGACGTGTTTTCCCAAGCCTAACAGATTGGGAACCGCATTATGGCCATTTTCAAAATTTCTTCTTCTGGCGTTGCCGGGTCAACACCAAGTGTTAACTCAAGTTCCTTTGATGGATTCGATTTTGATACAATTGCAGCTGATACGCTGATTGTCGATGCTGATGCCTACCTCATTTCAACTACCGTTGATGGAGTACCTCAGGCCGTCGGAATTGGTGCAAGACTTGGCAACCTGGGTGGCGCCTGGACGGCCACAATCGCGGGCCAGGTTTTTGGCAGCTACACAGGCATGGATATAAGATCCGCGACGGCGACGGTCACCGTGACTGAAGATGGAACTGTGAGGGGTGGATCCGACCTTGGCATTGATTTTATTGGCGGTGGCAGTTTTACGCTCACCAATAAGGGCACAATCATCGGCGGGTTTGGCACGGCCATTTTAATGTCCGCCGCCACCAGCAGCCTGACCAATAGCGGTGATATTTTTGGCGGCATTACTCAAAACACGCAGCGCCAGCAATGACACGCTGACCAACAGTGGGCGCATCACTGGCCGTGTTGAGCTCTTTAATGGCACGAACAAGCTTACCAATTCGGGTGTTATTTCTGACCGCGTTCTAGGTGGCAGCGGTGCCGACACTGTTGCCAACACAGGCACCATATCTGGCACTGTGTTCCTTAATCCCGGCACAAACATTCTCACCAACAGCAAGTTGGCATCCATTGGTGCCACGCCTGGCTTTCAGAATCAGAGCTACAGTGCAGGCTCGGGTGACGACAAGATTACCAATGACGGCTTGATGAGCGGCTATGTCGTGGTGTCTGACGGCACCAATGCCTTGACCAACACGGGCCACATTGGCAAATCCATCATCGATCAAAGGAGCTATTTTGCCTTTGGGGCGGGCAAAGACACGGTTGTCAACAAGGGCACCATGGAAGGCGGCATTGATCTTGGCAGTGGTGCAAACAGCGTGGACAACAGCGGCACGGTGGGGGGCCTCAACAGCGGCACCTACAGCAACACAAATTTGAGTGTGGTGGGTGGCGATGATGCTGACATTGTCAAGAACAGCAAAACATTCAACGGTGCGGTGTGGCTGCAAGGTGGCACGAACAGCCTGACAAATTCCGGGACCATTGGTGTGGCCGTCGGTGGTACTGGCACCTCTTACGCTGGCCTTGGTGGTAATGACACGGTGGTGAACACACTGACGGGCAATATGGCTGGCATGGTCGATCTTGGTCATGGCAACAACAGCCTTACCAACGCTGGATTTATTGGGACGACTGCATCGGGTTTCAGCGTTTTTGGTGGCACGGGAAACGATACGGTCACCAACAGCAAAACCATTGCCGGCGGAATTTTTTTAGGCAGCGGCAACAACAGCCTCATCAACAGTGGTAGTATGGGTGGCATCCATCCCGTTGCCTATTCCGGCAGTTCTGGCAATGACACCCTGACAAACTCCGGCAAGATTATTGGGGACCTACAACTTGGCGATGCAATGAATATTTCAGCCACGGTGAAGGGCCTGAACCTGCTGACCAATTCAGGTCAGATTCAGGGGAATGTTTACGGCGGCATTAACAGCGACAAGGTGGACAACAAGGCTTCGGTTCTTGGTGGCATATATGGTGAGGTTTCCTTGGGCGATGGGGCAAACACGCTGCTGAATGCCGGTTTCATTGAAGGCAATGTGACGAGCGGCAGCGGTGTTGACACCTTTACCAACACAGGAACCATTGGCGGCACCGTCGAGCTTGGCAGCGGCGATGACAAATATACCGGCGGCAGTTTTGTTGACAAAGTGAGGGATGGCCTGGGCAAGGACACCATTGCACTTGGTGGCGGGAATGACACGTTCATTGCCGTGAATTCGGGTGGCACAGACAGCCCGCTGGACAACATTGATGGCGGGCTTGGCGTTGATACCTATGATGCGTCAGGGTTGGCTGTTGTGACGATCAACCTTGGCACGACAAACCACACAACGCCGACCGGGCCGCTGTTTTGGATTCCCGCTCTCGGCAAAAATATGGCTACGGGTTTTGGCGAAACCGACCTGGTGTTCAATTTCGAGAATGTCATTGGAACTGCGGGCACTGACTCACTCATCGGCTCTTCGGGAAATAACGTTCTCATGGGCATGGCAGGAAGCGACGATATTTTTGGCTATGCGGGAAACGATATAATCGACGGCGGTGCGGAAAATGACTATATCATCGGCGGACTGGGAGCTGACACTTTGACGGGAGGGTCTGGCGATGCCGTATTCTTCTACCTCAGTTTGGCCGACAGCGGACGCACTGCGCTGACGCGCGACACAATTACAGATTTTGTTATTGGTGTGGACGGTGACTACATCGATCTCTCTGCCATTGATGCCATTACGACGAATGCCGTGAACACCAGTGATGCCTTTACCTTCATCGGCACCAATGTGGTGTGGGGTGGTGTGGCTGGCCAGTTGCGCGCGGTGTGGACGGCCACGGGCCAAGTGGTGGAGGGTGATGTGAACGGTGACAAGATCTCCGACTTCTCCATTTTCATCGCCGATGGTGGAACCCATGTGGCTTTAAGCGGCGTGTTTGGAGTCGATTTTGTCCTTTAAACGAGGTTAGCTTCGCTCTCCGTTCTGCCACGGGCGGAGAACAGAGCGACCATTACACCAGCCACAGCCTGCCATAGGGTGCCACCGCAATTTGGTTGGCAGATGGGATTTGGTCGGTTTGGCTTAGACTGTCGGTGAAATTTTGGATGCCGTGCTGGCGCAGGATTTCAGCCGGGATTGTTGTCCATTCCTCTGTGAAGTTGAACACGGCCAGCAGTGGGCCTTCGTCGGCGGTTCTTACGAAGGCGAAGAGTTTGTCGTTGCCCGTGTCGATGATTTTTGTGGGGACTTGCGACGCGAGATGGGGCGTGGCTTTTCTTCTGGTGATGATGTGTTTGATGCCACTTAAAAGCTCTGCGGTGATGGTGTTTGGTTTTTTGACCCGCGCCCAATCCATCTTGGGGCGGTGGAGCCAGCGGTTGTCGTGGGCGTGTTCTGGCACATCCACAAATGTGTAGTCATTCAGCAGACCGATCTCGTCGCCCATATAGAGCAGCGGCAGTCCACCGAATGAGCACATCAACGCATATCCCATTAACATGCGTTGCACCGCGAGGTTGGCCTCCTCGTTGTTCTTGTTATCAAGCGCTGCTTCCAGCCCGGCAAGGCTGGCGAAGGAGCCTGAATTGCGGCGGTCGCCGGTGGCTTCATTTTCCTGAAAAATGCCGCCGCGTGCAAAGCTGCCTTCGAAGGCACCGGAATAAAAATCGCTGAGGAAACGGCGATGGCCGGGACCGGATGTGCCGGGAATAGCATCGGCGTCTTCTTCAGTGATGGCCCAGCCAATATCATCGTGGCAGCGGATATACGTGGCCCAGCAGGCGTTGCGGAAATTTTCGGGGAAATGTTTGCGCAAAGTATGCGTCATCAGCCGCGTGTTGCGGGTGGCCAGTGACGACCAATATTGCACCATGACATTGTTGTGGTAGGCGAGGTTGGCTTCGCGGCCGGCATGGCGGCCCTGCCCCAGATATGGCACCAGATCACGGGGCGCCACGATGGCTTCGGCCTTGTGAATAACGGCGGGCGCTGCAATGCGGGTGGCGGCGCGCAAGGCTTGCAGAATGTCATGCACTTCCGGCTGGTTCTGGCAATTGGTGCCCATGCGCTTCCACATGAAGGCCACGGCATCCAGACGCAGCACTTCCGCCCCCTTGTTGGCGAGGTTGAGGATAATGTCGGTGACGGCGAGGAAAACTTCGGGGTTTGACCAGTTCAAATCCCACTGGTGTTCGTTGAAGGTGGTCCAGACGTATTTCTTGAATTCGGGATAGTAAGTGAAATTGCCCGGTGCGTCATTCGGGAAAATTTCGACGAGGGATTTTTCGTATTGTTTTGGCGTCTCGTCGGTGTCGAACATCCAGTAGTAGTCCTGGAATTTCTTGTCGCCCTTCTTGGCTTTTTCAGCCCAGGCATGTTCCTTGGCGGTGTGGTTGAGGACGAGGTCGATGCACACACTCATGCCGCGGGCGCGCAAGGCGGCGGAGACTTTTTCAAAGTCAGCCATGGTGCCAAGCCGCGGGTCTATGGCGCCATAATCCATGACGGAATAGCCACCATCATTGGGGCCGGAGCGCGGCTTCAGGCAAGGCATGAAATGAACGTAGGTGACGCCGAGACTTTCAAGATAATCAAGGTGTTCAAGAACACCTTTCAAGTTTCCGGCGAAACGATCGACGTAAAATACATAGCCCACCATGTTTTCCGACAGGAACCAGTCGGGGGTGATGTCGCGGGCAAGGTCGAGGGCTTTGAGGGGGGCTGAACGATTCTGCCAATGGTGCAGCAGGTGCTCCTTCAGGCGGGCTTCAAGCGCTTGGTTTTCACCGTAAAGAATGCGGAATGATGACAGCAAATCCTTGGCACTGCGCTGCCAGCGCAGATCGAACAATGTCTGATCATCGAGAATATCCATAGCGCTTTGAGAGCACGGTTTTAAAGGCTTTGCAATGGTGGAGGTTTGCAGTGCGAAAGCGGGGCGGATTTACAGCAAAGCCAGTTGCTCGCCCTGTTGCGGGGGCCTGTGGAACGCTTGCGTATTGAGTTTGAGGCGATTGCTGTTCAAGCCCAATTGCTGGCAGGCCAGCTGGAAACGCCGCCCGATCATCCAGGCGACGGGGCCTGATCCTGTCATGCGTTCGCCGAATTGAGACGACGATTCGCGGCCGCCGCGCACATCCTTCACTTGCGCCATGACTTTGGCAAAACGATCCGGATAGGCCTTTTCCAGCCAGTCCTTGAAAATGCCTTTCACCTCATGGGGCAGACGCAACATGGTGTAGCCAGCTTCGCGGGCACCAGCGGCGCGGGCGGCCTTCAAAATGTTCTCGATTTCATGGTCATTCAGGCCGGGAATGATGGGCCCGATCATGACGACGGTTGGAATACCAGCCTTGGCCAGCGCCTCAATAGCGGCCAAGCGCTTTGCCGGAATGGATGCACGCGGTTCCATGGCGCGGGCCAGCTTTCCATCCAACGTGGTAATGGACACAGCCACTTTGACGAGGCCTTGCCGCGCCATGGGTTGCAACAGGTCAATATCGCGGGTGACCATGGCGTTCTTGGTGACAATGCCTACGGGGTGCTGGAACTCTGCCATGACCTCCAGCAATTGGCGTGTGATGCGATATTGCTTTTCGATGGGTTGATAGGGGTCAGTGTTGGAACCCAGCGCAATGGTGCGCGGTGCATAATTGGGCGCGGTGAATTCCTCCCGGAGAAGAGCCGCCGCGTTCGGCTTTATGAAAAGTTTTGATTCAAAATCCAAGCCGGGCGAAAGCCCCATGTAAGCGTGGGCTGGTCTGGCATAGCAATAGGTGCAGCCGTGTTCACACCCACGATAGGGGTTGATGGAGCGGTCAAAGGAAATGTCTGGCGATTGATTGCGGGAGATAATGGATTTTGGTGTTTCCGTGAAAACTTCAGTTTTCAGCGGTGGCAGTTCGGCCAGCGTGTCCCAACCGTCATCAAGAAATTGACGCGTTTCAACATCAAACCGATTGCCCGGATTTGAGCGTGCCCCGCGACCACGCTCCAGCTGGGGCAGCGATGTAAACCCATCCGCACCAAACGAAGACTCTCGCATGTCCATCAATGTAGCCATGCTGATTACATAGTGAATCAGAACGAACAAATCAAGAACGATTTTTGTTGTCAGCCTGTCTTGCGGTAAACGTAGGCGCGCGTGGTGACGTGGGACTCAGCTGGCGAGAAAGGCATGGGTTGATAAATCTGCGTGGTTTCAATGGGGCTTAGCTTCCTCGCTTCAACAAGCGCATCCAATTTAGCTTTAAAGCCCTTGTCCGCCCACACCAGCGTGCTGATGGTGAATATCATGATGCCGCCCGGTTCCAGCACACGCACCAACTCGTCAAAAGCATGGGCGGGGGCATGGCCCTCGGTAAAGGTGCCGGTTGAAAGGATGGCGTCGAAACTGTTGTTCACGAAATCTAGATTTTCACCCAATACGGCTTGGCGCAAATCGGCGTAGCATTTGCGGGTTGCAGCCTTGGCCAACATGCCTTCCGACATATCAATGCCCGTGAGATTGTTGTAGCCCAGCACATTCAATAATGCACCCAAGGCACCTGTGCCGACGCCAGCATCCAGAATTGCTGCATCTTTGCGGGGCAAATAACGCCCTACCAAACCGCTGACCACGGCATAATGCAGATAGCCCGTCAGAAGCATATCAGCGTCGTAGCTTTCGGCCCAGGTGTCATAGGTTTTTGCAAGCGTATCGCGGTCGGGCGCGTGATAAACCTTCTCGATCCAAGTGTCGGTTTGTTTATGCGAGGTCACGTTCAGTCCTCTGCGTAATATTCGCCGGTTTTGGGGTCTTGTTTCAGGCGTTTGAACTCACTGGGGTCGCGCTGTTCTTCGGCGCGTTGCTTCATGGTTTCGGCTTGCGCCTCCACGTTGCGCATCAACCGCTTAATGGCATAGCCCACAAGCATGGTGGCACCAGCCATCATCATTCTGCGCACAAAAGCCATCGTCAAAAACTCCTCACATTCAATCCCAGACTATCACAAGCCGAAACGTTGCCACAAGGCGCGGGCTTCCAAGGCATCCAACGCTTGCCCACCCATATCAGACGGATTAGAGAGCCCAATCCGTCGCAAAAATCCGCCAGATGTGACAGGAATTTGCTTAAGCGCAGCCTTATCCCCGAATTTACGCTTCATTGTGGCCTCCATGTGGCCAATGCCGTCGATCAATCCCAAGGTCAGCGCGGTTTTGCCGGTCCAGAAAGCACCTGTGAAAAGTCTCCTTGTCCTTGCCCTTCAACTTGTCGGCACGGCGGCTGCGCACCATGGCTTTGAAGCTCTCATGCATTTCTTCGAGAATGGATTTGAGTTTGGCCACGTCTTCGGGCTTTTCCGGCTTGAAGGGACTATTGGTGCTTTTGCTTTCGCCAGCCGTGTGAACCCGCGATTCAACGCCCAATTTTTGCATCAGCTTTGGAAAGCCAAAGCCCATGGAAATAACGCCAATGGAGCCGATGATGGAATTTTCGTCGGCGTAAATCTCATCACCAGCACAGGCCAACCAATAGCCACCCGACGCTGCGACATCTTCACAGAACACATAAACAGGAACATTGAATTCCGCCGACAGTGCGCGAATGCGTTCCGCAATCAAGGCCGACTGAACGGGTGAACCACCCGGTGAATTGATTTCCAAAGCAACGGCCGTGACACCTTTGCGAAAGGCTTTTTGCAAGGCGGGTTCCACGGTGCGCAGATTGAGGTTTCCACCGCGCATGGATTTACCGGCCGCAAGCTGGCCTTCCAAGCGAACGACGTGAATGAGGGGGTGACTTTTGCGGAAAGCTAATTTTCGGAGGATGCGTTTGAACATGGGCGGTGATATGGGGACTTCCAAGGTTGAACACAAGATCAGACATGAACATTCCAAATTTTGATTTCGAGCGCACAGCCATGGAACAAGGCTTTTTGCCCTGTGGCGTGGATGAAGCAGGCCGCGGCCCCTGGGCGGGGCCTGTGGTGGCGGCTGCCGTCATTCTGGATGAAAGCAACATTCCGGCTGGTTTGAACGATTCAAAAAAACTGACCGAAGCACGGCGCGATGCTTTGTTTGATCCCATTATGAAATCAGCTCGCGTGGGTGTTGGTATCGTTGCGGCAGCGCGGATTGACGAGATCAATATATTGCAAGCAACCTATGAAGCCATGGGTCTGGCGGTCGATGAGCTTGGGGGAGTCTGCAAACTTTGCTTTGGTGGATGGCAACAGGGCACCAGCACTTTCAATCCGTGTACAGACGATCATTGAGGGGGACGGCAAGTGCCTGTCCATCGCAGCAGCCTCCATCATTGCCAAGGTGACGCGTGACCGGTTGATGCAGAGCTTGGATCTGCAATTTCCAAACTATGGATTTGCCAAGCATAAGGGCTATGGCACGGCGGCACATATGGCAGCTTTGCAACGAATTGGTCCGTGTACGGAACATCGGATGAGCTTCAAGCCAATTGCGAAATTAACCATAACTGGACAATTCGATTCACGCGGAGTCGCCGAAGATTCATAACACCCTTCATCGAGTGATTTGGGGTGTTGCGTAATGGGTTTTATCGATCAAGCAGTGAAGCAGGATGTGCGGCCGCTGCTCAATCAAATTCTAATGGGAGACTGCGTTGAGCAGTTGAAGAACATCCCGGATAATTCAGTGGATTTGGTTTTTGCTGACCCGCCCTATAACTTGCAGCTCGCTGGAGACTTGACAAGGCCCGACCAAAGCAAAGTGGATGCGGTGGATGATGAGTGGGATAAGTTTGCGGACTTTTCGACCTATGACCGCTTTACCAAAGCATGGCTGACCGAATGCCGCCGCGTGCTGAAACCCAATGGTGCGATTTGGGTGATTGGCAGCTACCACAATATTTTCCGGGTCGGCACAATTGTGCAGGACTTGGGCTTCTGGATTTTGAACGATGTGGTGTGGCGCAAAGTGAACCCGATGCCAAACTTCCGGGGCCGCCGTTTCACCAATGCCCATGAAACCATGATCTGGGCATCAAAGGACCAGAAATCGAAATATTGCTTCCACTATGATGCCATGAAAGTGTTCAACGACGATTTGCAAATGCGTTCGGATTGGACATTGCCCCTTTGCACTGGTGCAGAGCGTTTGAAAGACAAGAATGGTGACAAGGTTCACCCTACGCAAAAGCCAGAATCTTTGTTGCAGCGGGTAATGTTGTCTTCAACAAATCCCGGCGATGTTGTCCTGGATCCTTTCTTCGGCACGGGCACCACGGGTGCGGTGGCCAAGCAGTTGGGCCGCAACTTCATTGGCATTGAGCGTGATGAAACCTATGCCAAACATGCGCGCATTCGCATTCTGAATACGGAAGAATTGCCCATTGAAGCATTGAAGACAACGGTTGGAAAACGCGCTGAAGTGCGCATTCCGTTCGGCACATTGATTGAGCGCGGCCTGATCAAGGCAGGTGAAACCCTGTTCGACCACACCACGCGCATTGCAGCAAACGTGCGCGCTGATGGTTCCATCGCATCGAAGAGCGACTCAGGCTCCATCCACAAAGTAGGTGCACTGGTGCAAAACGCGGAAGCTTGCAACGGTTGGACCTATTGGCACGTGCGGCGCGGACCAAACCTGGTGCCGATTGACGTGTTGCGCCAACAGGTCCGCAGCGAAATGGGTACGACGGCCTAATTACTTAGCCAGAGCATGCGCGATGATTTTGCGCATGACGGTGGGCAGTGCCTCACCATCGACATGCTCCACGGCAACCCAACGATAACTTTCGTTGGGCGTGGAGGTGTCGACGTCTGCAAGCCAAACTGTCACCTGCAAATGGAAATGCGTGAAAGTATGTTCGACTACGCCTGATCGCTTTTTCCAGTTGGCGGCAAGCGGTGGCGCAGTAGGATGAATGTCCTCCGTCCATGCGGTGCCTGGCACTTCAGTCATGCCACCCAACAAGCCTTTTTCGGCGCGGCGGCGCAGCAGCATTTTACCTTCGGATGAAATTGCAACATAGGCGTGGCCGAAACGCGTTGGCACTTTCTTCTTAGGCAGCTTGCGAGGCAAGGTTGCGGCGACGCCGGTTCGGCGCGCCATGCATTCATTCGTCCACGGACAAATTGCGCAGCTTGGCGATTTTGGCGTGCACACCGTTGCGCCTAAATCCATTAGTGCCTGCACAAAGTCCCCTGCCCTTGTGGTTGGCATAAGGCTTTGGGCGCGTAACTTGATGGCAGGCTTGGATTGAGGCAATGGCGTTTCGATCGCATCGAGACGTGAAAGCACGCGCTCCACATTACCATCAACCGCGGCGAAGGGGTGGTCGAAGGCGATGGCTGCAATGGCACCTGCCGTATAGGGGCCGATGCCCGGGAGGCTTTGCAAAGCGGCCAGCGTTTCAGGAAATTGCCCGCCGTGTTCGCTGACAACCACACTGCGCATTTGTGCAAGTTACGGGCGCGGGCGTAATAGCCAAGGCCTGCCCAAGCTTTCAACACATCATCCAAAGGGGCAACGGCTAGGTCCTGCACCGTTGGCCAAAGACGGACGAATTTCAGAAAATAGTCCCTTACAGTTGCAACTGTGGTTTGTTGCAACATGATTTCAGACAGCCACACTTTATATGGGTCCATGCGGGCGGGACTTACCGCGCGCCAAGGCAAAACCCGTGCATTGGCATCATACCATTGCAAAAGTTTCATATTCAAACGCTGGTTGTGCCCCTGTTCCGCCATTGTTTCCCTTGAGAATCCTCCAAATAAACGGGACAATTCACGATATGGAAACATTGAACAAGCATTTCCGCGCGCTGACGGCACCTGTGTTTCAAAAACACGGTTTTGCGCAGGTTGAGCTTGTGGCGCCATTGGGTTGATATTGTTGGTAGCAATATTGCAGCCGTAGCGCGACCTGATAAAATTCGCTGGCCGCGCGGCATAACTGAAAAAACCGGGGGAACGCTGCATTTGCAAGTTCAAGCCGGGCGGGCCCTGGACGTACAATATGCCACGCACAATATTCTGGAAAAGGTGAACCGCTATCTGGGTTATCAGGCTGTTGTGGCTCTCAAAATTATCCAGACCCATGAGGTTTTTTCGACACAAAAACCAGCTCCGACAGTCGTTCAGCCATCCACCGCCGTGTTGCAACAGGTTGCACCGATAAAAGACCGGGATTTACAATCCGCCTTGGCCAGGCTTGGGGCTGGCGTTGCCGCACAGGTTTCACGTTCTCCACAGGCCAAATAAACGCATTGGCCTTCACCCCTTAACTTCGAGTAGGAAAAACCCATGACCCAATTGAACCGCCGTCTTTTTGCCACCACTGCCGCGTTGGCGCTGTTTGCGCCTGCTGTTCTGGCGCAGGAAGCAGAAGCCCCACCCGTTGACAAGACGGCACTGGCCGTTGCCCCCGCCCATGGTGAAATGGTGCTTGGCAAAGACGACGCCAAGGTGACAATCGTTGAATATGCTTCGGCTTCTTGCCCACATTGCGCGGAATTCGCCACGGTTGAGCTGCCGAAATTCATGAAGGACTATATCGACGCTGGGAAAGTGCGTCTGCTGTTCCGCGAATTTCCACATAATGACGCTGCTGTTGGCGGTTTCATGGTGGCCCGTTGCGCGCCCAAGGAAAAGTATTTCCCGCTGGTGGACGTGATGTTTAAAACACAACAAACATGGGTGCCAAATCCGCTTGAAGGCTTGAAAACAATTGCCTTGCAAGCAGGCTTTACCGAAGAAACTTTCATGGCCTGCTTGAACAACCAAGCCGTTGCCAAAAGCATTCTGGACGAACGCAAGCGCGGCGAAGGCTTTGGTGTTCAGGGCATTCCAACATTCTTTATCAACGGCGAGCGTTACAAGGGCGAATATACCTTTGACGCGATGAAAGCCGTGATCGACCCGCTGTTGGGCTAAACCCAACAGCACTTACTTTTGGGCAGGGGCATATGAAATTTAACAAGCTGCGGTTGACGGGATTCAAGTCTTTCGTTGAGCCTACGGAACTTCACATTCAACCGGGCCTGACCGGCATTGTGGGGCCGAACGGCTGCGGCAAGTCGAATTTGCTGGAAGCATTGCGTTGGGTGATGGGTGAAAACTCATACAAGAACATGCGTGCCTCCGGCATGGAAGACGTGATTTTTGCGGGCACTACGGAACGACCCTCGCGCAACATGGCGGAAGTCATGGTGACGATGGCCAATGATGACCGCACGGCACCCCCGCAATTCAACGACAATGAGCACCTCGAAATCAGCCGCGCCATCATCCGCGATTCAGGTTCGACCTACCGCGTGAACGGCAAGGAAGTGCGAGCCAAAGATGTGCAGCTTTTATTTGCAGATGCTTCAACCGGTTCGCGCTCGCCTTCCTTGGTGCGGCAGGGGCAGATTGCTGAAATCATCAATGCCAAGCCGCAAGCCCGGCGTTTGATTCTGGAAGAAGCGGCGGGCATTACGGGTTTGCATACGCGGCGCCACGATGCCGAATTGAAACTGAAAGCAGCCGAACTAAATCTGTCGCGCATTGACGACGTGACGGCGCAATTGGAAAGCCAGCTTAACAGTCTGAAACGGCAAGCGCGGCAGGCTCAAAAATACAAGATCGTATCGGCAGAAATCCGTAAGTTAGAAGCCGCTGGATTGTTCGTGGCGTGGCGGGATGCAACTGCCGATGCAACGCGCGACAATGCCGCCCTTGAAGAGGCTACGCGGGTTTTGGCGGAACACACGCGCTCTGCATCCGAAAAGTTGCGGTTGCGTGATGAATTGGGCGAAACACTGCCCAATTTGCGCGAACAGGAAACCGTGCGCGCTGCTGTTTTGCAACGCTTGACACTGGAACGCGCTTCGCTTGACGAAGAAGAAAAACGCGTGGATGGCCGCATTGCCGAATTGAAGCAACGCCGCCAACAGGCCAATGCCGACGTGGCCCGCGAAGAAGGTTTGCTGGCTGATACAGACGGTGTGATTGGCCGCTTGGGCACGGAAAAAGAAACACTGTTGGCCTCCTCAAACGAAGGCCTGGATGTGCGCACGGCGGCTGCGGCAGCGGTGCAAGAGGCGGCAGAAGTTTTGGCGAGGGCGCAGGAAGCGGCGGATGAAGCGGGCAATCGCCTGTCGCAACTTTCAGCACAACGCGGCGCCATGGAACGCGCCATTAACGAACATAAATCCCGCATTACGCGGCTTGATGCCGAGTTGAATTCACTTAGTGGCCGTCGCGCACAACTTATGGACGCACTTGGCGATGCAGGAGATGGTGCCACTTTAATTTCAGCGGTTGAGGCCGCAGTTAAATTCGCGGCGGCGTCGGAACAAGATGCGTCGCATTCGGAAGTCAATTTGCGCGTTGCGCGCCAAGTGGAAACCGACAAGCGCCAGGCTTTTGACGAAGCAAGGCGTGCGGCAGAACGATTGCAAACGGAAGTCCGTACACTGACGAATTTCTTGCGTAATGATGGCGGCGATTTGTGGCCTGCCGTGGTTGACGCACTGATGGTTGAGCCCGGTTATGAAACGGCATTGGCCGCTGCGCTAGGTGACGATATTGAAGCTTCCGCCGATGAAGGTGCGCCCATTCACTGGCGGGGCCTGCCCGCGCTTTCGGCTACGGCAACTTTGCCCGGTGATGCAACGCCACTTTCTAAACATGTTGATGCGCCAGCCGCACTTACCCGCGTTTTGAGCCACGTTGGCGTCGTGTCAAAAGCCGTCGGCGCAGCACTGCAGCCACAATTGCAACCGGGCCAACGCTTGGTGTCACGTGAGGGCGATGTATGGCGCTGGGACGGTTTTGTTTCAGCCGCTGATGCGCCTTCCGCTGCGGCAAAACGCTTGGCGGAACGCAATCGGCTGGTGCAGCTTGAAGGTGGGCTTGGCGCTGCAAACGCCAAAGCCGAACAGGCCAAACAGGAATTTGAACAGGCCCGCAGTGCCGTTGAAACGGGTGTTCGTTCAGAACGTGACAAGCGCGAGGCTTGGCGTGCTGCGGGTGCTGCATTGGAAGTTGCGCGGCGGTCGCTTCAAACATTTGAACGCAAGCAGTCTGAACAAACGGCACAAACCTCGGCACTTGATGAAGCCCAACGCCGCACAGACGCGCAATTGCAAGAAGTCAATCAGCTTTGCGCTGGTGTGGAATTAGAATTCACCGCCCTTCCCGCGCTTGATGGCTTGAATAGCGAAGTGATTTCACTGCGCGAACAATTGAATCGTGACCGCTCAATTTATGGCGAAGCCCGCGCGCGGCATGACAGTTTAGAACGCGAAGCTAAAATGCGGTCTGACCGGTTGGCTGCGATTGATTCCGAAACCCAGCAATGGATTAACCGTGCGGCCAAGGCGCGGGACCAGATGGAAGCATTGACAGCGCGTGCTGCCGAAGCTGAAGCGACATTGCGCGAACTGAATTCCATGCCGCAGCAATTGGCTGACAAGCGGCTGAAGCTTATGAACATGCTTTCAGAAGCTGAACGCGACCGCAAATTGGCGGCGGATGCTTTGCAGGAAGCCGACAATAATGTACGAACAGCCGATACGGCGTTGCGACAGGCGCAGGAACTTGCGGGCAATGCGCGTGAAGACCATGCGCGGCTTGGGGCAAGGCTTGAAGCATCGCAACAGCGGCAAGAACATTGTCAAACCCGCATTACCGAAACACTGAATTGTGCACCGGATGAAATTTTGGCGCAGGCCGGGGTTGACGCTGAAAAACTACCGGGCGGCGATGAGATTGAAAAGAAGCTGCTGGGGCTTCGTGATGACCGTGAACGCTTGGGTGCCGTGAACCTGCGGGCTGATGAAGAGGCGGAAGCGGTTGGTACGCAGCTTGCCACCATGACATCTGAGAAAAATGAACTGGTGCAGGCCATCAACAAGCTGCGTGGTGCTATTGGTTCCTTGAATAAGGAAGGCCGCCAGCGCCTGCTGGATGCGTTTGGCACGGTGAATGCAAAGTTCACGGAGCTGTTTAAAACGCTATTCGGTGGCGGTGAAGCTGAACTGCAATTGATCGAGTCTGATGACCCGCTGGAAGCTGGTTTGGAAATTCTGGCAAAGCCGCCGGGCAAGAAACCTTCGACGTTGTCGCTGTTGTCCGGGGGTGAGCAAACGCTGACTGCCATGGCGCTGATTTTTGCAGTGTTCCTGACCAACCCGTCACCCATTTGCGTGCTCGACGAAGTGGATGCGCCGTTGGATGATCATAACGTTGAACGCTTCTGCAACTTGCTCAACGCTATGCTTGAGCGCACGGAAACGCGCTTCCTGATCATCACACACCACCCCTTGACAATGGCCCGCATGAACCGCCTGTTCGGTGTGACCATGATGGAACGCGGTGTATCGCAATTGGTGAGCGTGAACTTGGAAGAAGCGACGGAGCTGGTGCAAGAGGCGGGGTGAGGGTTTGCGGTCCGGGAGAGCAGCGCGCTTTGAATTTGGTTCAGGGCTCTAATATCTCCAACTACCCGTCATCCCGGCGAAGGCCGGATTGGGCTAAAATTCACAACGCAGCAAAGCCCCCGCCCGGCCTTCGCCGGGGTGACGGTATTTGGTTAGGTTGGTTCGTGGTGGTTGACTGTTGATTGCAACAGTGCAATTTTTTTGCATGGAAGAAGAAAAAGCGCCTGCTGTTTACATTCTAGCCAGTCGCTATCGTGGCGCTTTGTATGTTGGGGTTACTTCTGCTTTGTACTCCCGCGTTTGTGATCATAAGAATGAGACGTTTGATGGATACACCAAAGAACGTAGCCTCAAGACGCTTGTTTGGTATGAACATCATATAACGATGGAAATCGCTATCCGCCGCGAAAAATTACTTAAGAAATGGCATCGTCCCTGGAAGTTTCGACTGATTGAAGAAATGAATCCTGATTGGTTGGATTTGCATGATTCAATTGATACGATTGCAACATTGGTTGAAGAGCAAGCTACATCCCGGCTTTCGCCGGGATGACGGCATTTTGAGGTGGATTGATGAACATCGTTTTTGATCTTGGCATGGTTTTGATTTCTTGGGATCCGCGGAATTTGTACCGGAAGGTTTTTGCTGATCCTGCGAAGATGGAATGGTTTCTTGCTCATGTTTGCACCAATGAGTGGAACCTGGCGCAAGATGGCGGGCGGTCTTTTGATGATGGGGTTGTAGAAGCAACGTCGCGTTACCCCGAATATGCTTCAGAAATTGCGATGTATCGCGACCGCTGGATGGAAATGGTGCCCGGGGCGATTGATGGGAGTGTGGCCATTCTGGAAGAGCTTCACCACAAAGGTGTGCCGCTTTATGCCATCACCAATTGGAATGGTGATACCTTCCGCGCCACGGTGAAGCGCTTTCCGTTTCTGAACCTGTTCAAGGATATTGTGGTGTCGGGCGATGAAAAGATTATCAAGCCAGACCCCGCAATTTTTGAGATTTTGGCGGCGCGCAACAACATCAAATTGGACCAATCGCTTTTCGTCGATGACAGTCAAAAGAACGTATTGGGGGCGGAAGCCGTGGGCATGAAGGCGCACCATTTCACGTCACCGGAATCATTGCGCGGGGCACTTGTGTCACTCGGGGTGCTATAATCCGCCGGACTCATTGCCGCAGCGCTTAATTCATTCTATATTTCAATAGCTTGCACAGCAAATCCATTTCTTGACACATTTCTGCCCCGTAGCTAATGAGAGCGCGCTTTGGAAGACTTGGCTTTTCCGGGCTGTTTTCGTTTGCGAAAGGGGCATTCAATATGACTGAACCACGCAATTCCAAGCAGCCTGTGACGAACAAACAACCAGAGTTCGGAGATCTTCCAGACCGCCTTAAAGACCTTGGCAACCGCATTGCGGCTGAAAAAGTTGATCGGGCGGAAGCTACGAAACCAGACCAGCGCTTTCAAGGTGCCTCGGATTATTCCAAGGGCTACAGGTTAGCGAGTGAGTTTGTTGCGGGCACGCTGGTGGGTGGCTTGATTGGCTATGGCCTCGATTATGTGGCCGGAACCCTTCCGCTGTTTCTGATTGTATTTTTGCTTCTGGGGTTTGGTGCGGGCATTTTGAACATGTCGCGTGCTGCAAACAGGAGCCAGCCTACGCCTGAAGAACTTAGCAAAATGCCGAATCCTTCGGCTGATGATGAAGAAGAGGACTGATCGTGGCCAACGATCCTATTCACCAGTTCCAAATTCAAGACCTTACCGGTGCGATTAACGTCGGTGGCTATGACATCAGCTTCACCAACTCCGCGTTGTTCATGGGCGCTACCGTAGCCACCATTACGGGTTTGCTGCTGCTTGCTTCAAACAAGCGCGCGCTGGTGCCAGGCCGCCTGCAGAGCGTTGGCGAAATGTGGTATTCCATGATTGCCAACATGGTTGAGAATGTTCTGGGCAAAGACGGCAAGCCGTTTTTTCCATTGGTGTTCTCGCTGTTCTCCTTCGTGTTGATTGCCAACATGCTTGGCATGTTCCCTTACTTCTTTACCGTTACCAGCCATGTGATCATTACTGTGTCGATGGCATTGTTCGTCGTCGGCCTTGTTGTGGTTGTCGGCATTTACAAGCATGGCCTTGGCTGGTTTAAGTTGTTCGTGCCATCGGGTGTTCCGATTGCCATTTTGCCTTTCATTTCACTCATCGAAATCATCTCGTTCCTGTCGCGCCCTATTTCACTGGGCCTGCGCTTGTTCGGCAACATGCTGGCCGGCCACATTGTTTTGAAAGTGTTTGCAGGTTTTGTGGTTTCGCTTTCAGCGCTTGGTTTTGGCGGCATTTTGGGTGCCATTGCGCCCATGGCCATGGCCGTTGCCTTGACCGCACTTGAATTTCTCGTGGCCTTCTTGCAGGCCTTTGTATTCGCCATTTTGACGTGTGTTTATTTGAACGACGCACTTCATACACATCACTAAATCCTAACCAGTCATATCAAGGAGAACGACTATGGATCCAGCAGCAGCAAAACTCATCGGCGCAGGTATCGCATGCATTGGCATGGGCGGTGCAGGCATCGGCGTAGGCCACATTTTCGGTGCCTACCTCTCAGGCGCACTGCGCAACCCAGCAGCAGCTGGTGCTCAATTCACCAACGCGCTGATCGGCGCTGCTTTGGCTGAAGGCTTGGGCATTTTCTCGCTCGTTGTTGCACTTCTTCTCCTGTTCGTCGCCTAATACAAACGACTGAATAGACTATCCTTGACGGGTGAACCGGCTTCCATGCCGGTTCACCTGCCACGAATTTAAAGGTGAGCGCACATGGCCACGACGACGACTGAAACACATACGGAAGCTGCCGGTGGTGCACATGAAAGTGCATTTCCACCGCTCGACACTTCGACGTTCCCGTCGCAAATTTTCTGGCTCGTGATTTTCTTCGGCGCGCTCTACCTGTTGATGAGCCGCATTGTGCTGCCGCGTATTGGCGGTATTCTGGAAACACGGCGCAATCGTATTGATGGTGACATTGCACGCGCCTCCGCGTTGAAAGACGAAACGGAAGCTGCACTTAATTCATATCAAAAGGCTTTGGCTGATGCGCGGGGCAATGCCTCGGATATTGCAAAGTCCACACGCGACAAGGTGAATGCCGACATCGCGGACAAACAACATACGCTTGATGCAGAGCTGGCGGTAAAAGCCGCTGATGCGGAAGCCAAGATTGCCAAGTCCAAGGCCAAGGCCATGGCTTCGGTGTCTGACATCGCTTCTGATACAGCTTCGGAGATCGTTGCGGCCCTGACGGGCGGCAAGGTTACGAAAGCTGCACTTGCCAAAGCACTGAAAGGCTAACCAAATGACACTGCCTTCAATTCTCGCTGCTGGCCTTGCACTCGACAATACATTCTATGCCTTCATGGCATTGGTGATTTTCCTCGGCATCGTATTCTGGGCTGGTGCCCACAAAAAAGCCGCTGCCGCATTGGATGCGCGTGCTGCGCAAATCGACAAAGACATTAATGATGCGCGCAAACTGCGTGAAGATGCTGAAGCGCTTTTGGCTGAGTACAAGCAGAAGAAGCTTGATGCTGAAAAGGAAGCTCAAGGCATCATCTCGCAAGCCAAGTCTGATGCTGCAGCCTATGCTGATGACGCCAAGAAGAAGTTGGCTGATGCATTGACCCGCCGCACCAAACAGGCTGAAAACAAGATTGCACAAGCCGAAGCCGCCGCCGTGAAAGAAGTTCGCGCTGCAGTAACGGATCGTGCCATTGCTGCTGCCTCTGCACTGATTGCAGATGGTGCCAAGGGCAAGGGCGGTGAAAAGCTGATTACGGAATCAATTGCTGCTGTGAAAGCGCGTTTGAACTGAAACTACTCAGTTTGTGATTTTTAAAACCCGGTCGATGAGGCCGGGTTTTTATTTTTGACGGTGCTGCCCCAGCAGATTGTCTGTCGCGAAGGCTTCGGCCAGTTGTGCTTCTGTCATCAATTTTTCGGCCAACACCACTTCGCGGATTGAGCGACGGGATTTCAATGCTTCCTTGGCGACGCGGCTGGCTTCAACGTAGCCGATGTAAGGATTGATGGCCGTAACGGCCACCAACGAATGGTCGAGCAGTTCCTGGCATCGCTCACGGTCAGCTTCAATGCCGATGATACATTTTTCGCGCAGAACCTTCATGCCACGGGTGAGCATGCGCATGGATTGCAAGATGTTGAACACAATGACGGGTTCAAAAGCGTTGAGCTGCAATTGGCCCGCTTCCGCGGCCATGGTGACGGTTAAATCATTGCCGATGACTTGATAAGAAATCTGATTGATGACTTCCGGCATGACGGGGTTTACCTTGCCCGGCATGATGGACGAACCCGCCTGCACAGCGGGCAATCTGATTTCGCCAAATCCGGCGCGCGGGCCGCTGTTGAGCAAGCGCAGATCATTGCAGATTTTTGATAGCTTGATGGCAATGCGTTTAAGAACGCCTGAGAAGGTAACAAACGCCCCCATATCAGATGTCGCTTCGATCAAGTCACCAGCGGCCGCCATGCGCTCGCCTGAGACTTGAGAGAGGTGTGATATGACAGTCTCTGTATAACCATCAGGTGTGTTGATGCCGGTGCCAATGGCGGTGCCGCCAAGATTGACTTCACGCAGCAAATTAGCAACTTCGCGTAAACGGTCGATGTCTTCCCCAATGGTCACGGCAAAGGCGCGGAACTCATGGCCCAGACGCATGGGCACAGCGTCCATCAACTGGGTTCGGCCGACCTTGATGATGTCATGGAACTCTTCTGCCTTGCGCAGGAGTGCTAACTTCAATGCTTCCTGTTCAGCAATCAATGCGGGGCAACAGCGGATCATCGTAAGGCGGACTGCTGTTGGGTAAACGTCATTTGTAGACTGCGAAAGATTCACATGATCGTTGGGGTGGATTGTTTTGTAGTCGCCAGCCGCACGCTGTAATTCACGCAATGCCAAGTTTGTAACGACTTCATTTGCATTCATGTTGCTCGACGTTCCAGCGCCGCCTTGAATCATATCGACGATGAAACCTTCGTGCCCCTCACCTGCGATGATGCGATCACACGCGCGGGTGATGGCGTGGCCAATGCGACTTTCCAGCACACCCAATTCCATGTTGGAGAGGGCACAGGCCTTCTTGGTCATTGCGAAAGACTGCACCAGTTCGGGGAAGTCCTTCAGCATTACTCCCGTGATGGGAAAATTTTCGACAGCGCGCGCTGTGTGTACGCCGTAGTTGGCGCTTTCAGGAAGTGTAACATTGCCAATTGAATCAGTTTCGATGCGTGTGCGGGTCAATAAGTCACTCCCAATCTGTATGCCATGCTAGGTCAAGAGACAAACGCACTCAAGTATTTAACGCCCTGTCACAACGCTTTCTCCTAAGCAGTCAAAAGTTGCTGCTGCACGAGTGGGGCGTTGATGAGGGTTGTAATTGCTGACGCGGGCTGAGGCCTGCTGAAGTAATATCCTTGCAAAATATGGCAGCCTGCAAGTCGCATAATCCTTGCCTCCTCTTCCGTTTCGACACCCTCTGCTACCACTGTGGCCGAGAGGCCCCTTGCAATGAGGATTGCGCCCTGCACGACCAGCAAGGCATCCGCGTTTGATGACGCGAGGCGCGTCAACGTGCGATCAAGCTTGATGGTATCAAAATTGAATTTCCTCAAATAACCAACACTCGCATAGCCTGAACCAAAGTCGTCAAGGGCCACCGAGACACCGTGTCGTTTGAGCTCACGGATAACATCGCGGGCACGCTTTGAGTTTTTGATCATCACGGCTTCGGTGAATTCTATTTCCAATCGGGAAAGTGAAAATTCTGCTTCACGTGCCACGGTTTCAATGTCGGAAACTAAATTGCGATTGTTCAATTGAACTGGCGAAATATTGATGGAAAGCTTCAGGTTTGGCCACCGGGCAACATCCATAAATGCCTTTTTCATCAGCAACATACTAAGATCGTCAATCATGCCATACTGTTCTGCAACAGAGATAAAGCGATCCGGCGAATATTTACTGGATGAAGATTGGGGCCAACGCGCCAAAGTTTCTAATCCAATTATTTTGCCCGTGCCGGCTTCGACCAAGGGTTGATAGTTTACGTCGAAATCGTTTTTAGCCAAAAGCCCGCGCAACTCATCGGCAATAGAGGAGTCTTGGCAGTTTCTTAAATCGAGCTTTAATTCATAATTGAGGTGACCATTGCCGCCGTTTTCTTTGACCTTGTACATTGCAATATCAGCACGCCGCATAAGCTCTTGGGCTTCCAGATCGACATCATTGGCATGAGTAATGCCGATGCTGGCGCCGATGGCAGCAAATCGTCCATCTAGATTAAATGGCTCGCTTGTAAATTTCAGTACGTTTTCAGCGGCTGCCACTGCACGGCTCTGAGTATCTGCGCCGAAAACTGCAATCGCAAATTCGTCCCCTCCCAGGCGCGCCACAGTGCATTGTTGATCAACCAAGAACCTCAGGCCAGCGGCTACAGCGCGTATTAATTTGTCGCCCGTGGCATGATCGAAAATGTCATTGACCATCTTGAAACCATCAAGGTCGATTAACATTACCGTACAGTCGTCGATTGTCTTTTGGTCGAGGTGCTCTTGCACCAATTCCATAAAATGCAGCCGATTTGGTAGACCGGACAATGCGTCAGTACGCGCCATACGGCGCTCGTTTTGTTCGTTCCTTTCAAGTTTTAAAAGAGTTCTGCCAAGCCCAATGGCAATGGGAGCCATAGCAAGCAGCAACAACCCGACAGCCACTATGGAGCTCATAAAATAGGACTCGCGCGCCAATAGCCCAAGGTTATTTGAGGTCCATGCGACCGCGGCCACAGGCTCTCCCCAATTGTCCTTCAGTTCAAAACGTGTTCCGCTCGTTTTCGCATGATCGACATATTTCAGACCTCGGATCACATATTGCTCACCCATGGTTTGCAGGGCTGTGTCGTCAATTGTTTTGGAAAAAACGAGATATAGTGGCTCTTTTACAGGTATTTTTTTATCCGGGCTGTATGGCAAGATAGGCGCAATTGCAATTGAAGCTACACCCATTTTGGATGTGATGAGAGAGCTTTTGATCGCAAACGTCGTTGCATCCCCAGGCAAAGTAGACAGCAACTCTGCATAAGTCTTGCCGTAAACTTCCGCCGGTTGGCTTTCGACCCTTTTGCCATTCTGGTAGCCGATGAGGGCTTTGCCTTTGCGATCAACAATAAAGCTCGTGTCATAGTTGGAATCTGAAGTGCTGGTGCCCCAAGTGTCCAGCAACCACGCCTCGTCGAACTTTTCGTAGGTAAAGGTGACTGCGTCGTCCCACTTCGCATTGTCTGAAATGAGGCCCGAAATTCGATCAACTTCATTGTTGAAAGCGGATTGAATGGCTTGCCAATTGTGTGTTTCATCCAGCTTATTAACACTCGAAGAAATGCCGTCGAGCATGCGTGCGTTGCCCCACATCATCCCCAGACTTGCAACTAATAGTGGCAGCAAGACGAGGACCAAGGCAATTTTTCGGCTGCGATGCCTCTTCAAAAAAGTGAACTCCTAAACCGATTTCAAGACCCACTATGGCAGCAAAAAAGTCAATCAAACGTCAATATCGAGAACAAAACACCACCTTTTGTACTCTTTTGAGTATTTCTACATTTTTAGGTTGTTTGTCAACGCGGTGTTTATCATGATTTATGGACGCGTTCCTTTCGTCAGACCCTTCGTCAAACAACACCCTCTAATTGTATTTTGTTAAAGTTAAAGCTGAACTATTCCGCCGCTTGCATGTAATTCTCGATCGGTGGGCAGGAGCAGACCAGATTTCGGTCTCCAAACACATTGTCCACCCGCGCAACGGGTGGCCAATATTTGTCGTTGGCATATTGGCTGGCAAGCGGGAAATAGGCCTGTTCCTTGGTGTAGGCATGCGTCCATTCGCCGAACAAAAGCTTGTGGGTATGGGGCGCGTTCTTCAACGGATTGTCGAGCTTATCCATGCGGCCTTCCTCAACGGCTTTGATTTCGCCGGCAATTGAAATCATGGCATCGCAGAAGCGGTCCATTTCGTGCTGGCCTTCGGACTCGGTGGGTTCGATCATCAGCGTATCAACGACGGGGAAAGACATGGTGGGGGCGTGGAAGCCATAGTCCGCGAGGCGCTTGGCAACGTCCTCCACGGTGATGCCGGTGCGGTCTTTAAGCCAGCGCAAGTCGATGATGCATTCATGGGCCACAAAGCCACCGGGGCCGGTATAGAGCACAGGGAAATGAGGCTGCAAACGCTTGGCCATGTAGTTGGCATTGAGGATGGCCATGATTGTGGCTTTGCGCAGGCCTTCGCCTCCCATCATGGCGATGTACATCCATGAAATGGGCAGGATGCTGGCCGAACCCCAAGGTGCTGCTGAGACAGCGCCCTGGTGGCCCATACGCCCCGCTGCAGGGTTTACGCCGTCAACCACGGCATGACCGGGCAGGAAAGGTGCGAGATGCGCGCGCACGCCAATAGGGCCCATGCCGGGCCCACCACCGCCATGGGGTATGCAGAAGGTCTTGTGCAAGTTCATGTGGCAGACATCAGCACCTAATTCGGCGGGACGCATGACGCCAACTTGCGCATTGAGGTTTGCACCATCGAGGTAAACCTGACCGCCGTTTTCATGCACGGATTTGCAGATGTCGATGATGGATTCTTCGAATACACCGTGGGTGGAAGGATAGGTGATCATCAGGGCGGCAAGATTGGCAGCGTTTTGTTTGGCCTTTGCCGCAAGATCTATAACGTCAACATTGCCGTTGGCATCGCATCCGACAATGACGATCTGCATGCCCGCCATGGCCGCTGATGCTGGATTGGTGCCATGTGCAGAAGTGGGGATCAGGCAGATGTTGCGGTGATGGTCACCGCGGGATTCATGATAGCGCTTAATCGCGAGAAGGCCTGCATATTCGCCTTGTGAGCCGGCATTGGGTTGCAGCGACACCGCATCAAAACCTGTGATCTCGGCCAGCATTTCTTCCAGCTCTTCGAAGAGCTGCTGATAGCCTTGGGTTTGTTCCAGTGGTGCGAAGGGATGCATCAACGAGAATTGCCGCCAGGTGATGGGGATCATTTCGGATGTGGCGTTAAGCTTCATGGTGCAGGAGCCCAACGGAATCATGGCTTGGTCGAGGGCCAAATCCTTGGCTTGTAGGTGGCGCAAATAGCGCAGCATTTCGGTTTCGGAATGATAGCGCGAGAACACGGGGTGGGTAAGGAAGCTTGAGGTGCGTTGCAGCGCCTTGGGCAATGCTGGTTTGATTGCTTCATCGACGGCATCAAGATCGGTGCCTTCGGCGCCGGATTTAAAGATCGCCAAAAGGTTGGCCACTTCCTTGCGGCGTGTGGTCTGGTCGAATGAAATACCAATGTGATCGGCATCGACAAAACGCAGGTTGATTCTCTTTTCCTTGGCCTTGGCCCAGAGCATGTGAGCACGGCCCGGTACGCTGAGTGTTACGGTATCGAAGAAGTGCTTGGTTTGCACGTTGAAGCCAAGCTTGCTAACCGCAGCGGCAAATATCTGCGTGAAGCGTTGTGTGCGCTCGGCGGTTTTACGAATGCCTTCGGGGCCGTTATATACCGCAAACATCGAAGCAGTGATTGCCAACAATACCTGTGCTGTACAAATGTTGCTTGTGGCCTTTTCGCGGCGAATGTGTTGTTCGCGGGTTTGCAGCGCCATGCGAAGGGCGCGATTGCCTTGGGCATCAACAGATACACCAATCAGGCGGCCGGGCATGACGCGCTTGTGCTCATCCTTCGTGGCAAAGAATGCGGCGTGGGGGCCACCATAGCCCATGGGCACACCGAAGCGCTGGGCGGAACCAATGGCGACGTCAGCACCCAGTTCGCCGGGCGGGGTGAGCACGGCCAATGCCAACAAATCCGTAGCCATAATGGACAAGGCGCCTGCTGCTTTCAGCGCCGAGATGACATCGCGGAAATCGCGCACTTCGCCGGATGAACCGGGATAGGACAACAGTGCAGCGAAGACGTCGCCCGCCTTCAAATCCTTTAAGGGATCACCAATGACGATGTCGATGCCGAAGCCCTTGGCGCGAGTTTGCATGACACCGATGGTTTGCGGATGCGTATCGGCGTCAACAAAAAAAATGTTGGATGATGATTTTGAAACGCGCCGCGCCATGCCCATTGCCTCGGCGGCGGCCGTTGCTTCATCCAGCAAGGAACCATTGGCAATATCGAGGCCGGTGAGATCCATCACCATTTGCTGGTAGTTCAACAACGCTTCCAAGCGGCCTTGGCTGACTTCGGCTTGATAGGGCGTATAGGCGGTATACCAGCCCGGATTTTCCAGTATGTTGCGGAGAATAACTTTCGGCGTGACAGTGCCGTAGTAACCCATGCCAATCATCGAAGTGAACACGTCGTTTCGTTCAGCGGCTTTACGCAAATAGGAAAGTGCCGTGCGTTCGGGCATGGCAGGTTTCAATTCCAACATGCGCTTTGAGCGGATTTTTTCCGGCACCACCTTGGCGATGAAATCTTCCAACGACGATGCACCCAAACTGCGCAACATGTGTTTGGTTTCAACTTCATTGGGGCCAATGTGGCGGCTGATGAAATTAGCGCCGGGTTCAAGGTCTTTGAGGGTCGTCATTGTCATTCTAAAATCCTTAAATCTGAACCACGTCATTCCCGCGTTCGCGGGGATGACGAAATTATTACCCCACCAATTTATCGTAAGCGGCCTTGTCCATCATGCCGTCCAATTGCGAAGCATCGGCGATCTTGATTTTCATGAACCAGGCTGCACCTTCGGCATCTTCATTGACCATGCCGGGGTTGTCGGCGAGCTTTTGATTGACCGCGACGATTTCGCCCGTGATCGGGGCATAAACGTCGCTGGCAGCTTTCACACTTTCAACAACGGCAGCGTCCTTGCCCTGCTCCACGGTTTTGCCAACCGTTGGAAGATCAACAAATACCACGTCGCCCAATTGTTGTTGGGCATGTTCGGTAATGCCGACGGTTGCGATGTCGCCCTCAACAGAAAGCCATTCGTGTTCGGTGGTGTATTTCTTTGACATGATATTTCCTCTTTATCTTTTGAAGTTATTTGGAATGAAAGGCAGTTTGATCACTGTAGCAGGCAGGACTTTGTCGCGGACGATGAGTTGAAGTGGTGTACCCACCTTCGCAAATTCCGACTCGACATAGCCCATGGCGACCGGGCCATTTACCGTCGGGCCAAAGCCGCCGGATGTGATTTTTCCAATGGTGCGGCCATCAGCATTTTGAATGATTGTGCTTTCACGGGCAGGTGCGCGGCCATCGGGCTTTATGCCAACGCGCTGTCGCTTCACGCCGTTCTTGGTTTCAGATTGCACGCGTGACGCCCCCATAAATCCGCCCTCTTCACGGCGGCGTTTGGCGATGGACCACATAAGGGCGGCTTCGTTGGGAGATGTCGTGTCGTCCAGTTCATGACCATAAAGACACAAGCCCGCTTCGAGGCGGAGTGAATCGCGTGCGCCAAGGCCAATGGGTTTGACGCGTTCGTCTTTCAACAACACATCCCAAAGTTCTGATGCATGTTTTGCGGACACGGATATTTCGTAGCCATCTTCGCCCGTGTAGCCCGAGCGCGTCACAAATGCTTCTATTGTGCCAATACGAATTTCGGCGGCTTGCATGAAACTCATCGTCGCAACATTTGGCACGTGGGCTGCCAGCACGGCTTCGGCTTCTGGGCCTTGCAGGGCTACCAATGCCAAATCATCCCGCAAGTGCAATGAGACGTTTGCAGGCAAGTGCTGCTTAATCCATGCATAATCCTTGTGTTTGCAGCCAGCATTGACGATCAAATAAATCTCGCCGTCTTTGCGTCCGCGGATCATCATCAGATCATCGATGATGCCGCCGTCGTCAGTCAGCAATTGGCTGTAGCGCTGTTGCAGCGGTTGAAGGCCCAGCACATCAGCGGGCACTAACTGTTCCAATGCCTTTGCGGTGGTTTCAAAATCGGGGCCGCGCAATGTGGCTTGCCCCATGTGGGACACATCAAATAGCCCTGCGTGTTGACGCGTCCAATTGTGTTCGGTCAAAACGCCAGTGGGATATTGCACGGGCATGTCGTAACCCGCAAAAGGCACAATCTTGGCGCCTAAGGCAACATGCTGATCATAGAGGGGGGTACGATGAAGGGTTTCGCTCAACTCGATATCTCCTGACAATAAGGTTCAAGCTCGCGATTCCTCGCAAACTTGCCCCCTCTGTCAGGTACCTGAGAGTTTTCATGAACGCGTCACTCCGACACGCGCCCACTTTCTCCTTCGGTGAGCTGTTCATGACTGAACATCTGCTCTCCAGAGTTTACGCGAACGCCCTTGCGGTCCTTTTGCCTGAGAGTTTCCGGGGCGGTTGCTCCTTCGGCGATGCGATCATGTCGCATTCTCTCCCGCAGTGGGCGCTTACAACCTGCAACCTAGGCATTGGTGCATTTTTGTCAAGCCGTGTCATTCTTGACTTCACAGCGCGATGCTAGCAAATGCCGCTCATGACCCTGCCCCCACTCAAAATCCTGCTCGCTGCACCACGTGGATTCTGTGCTGGTGTTGTGCGCGCCATTGATATTGTGGAGCGCGCGCTCGAACTTTATGGCGCTCCGGTTTATGTACGGCACGAGATTGTGCATAACAAGTTCGTGGTGGATGGCTTGAAAGCCAAGGGTGCCATTTTCGTGAAGGAATTAAGTGAAATTCCGGGTGGTGAGCATCCGGTGGTTTTCTCTGCCCATGGTGTGCCCAAATCAATTCCGGCGGAAGCAGAACGGCGCAGGATGTTCCAGCTTGATGCCACGTGCCCGCTGGTGACCAAGGTGCATATGGAAGCGCTGCGCCACCACAACCAAGGCCTCGAAATTATCTTGATCGGGCATAAGGGCCATCCGGAAGTGATTGGCACCATGGGGCAACTGCCCGTGGGTGCAATTACATTGATTGAAACAGTTGAAGATGCAGAATCGCTGCAGGTGCATGATGCAGAAAAACTGGCCTATGTGACGCAGACCACGCTTTCGGTTGATGACACCAAAGACGTAATCGAGGTATTGCGCCGACGCTTTCCTGCGATTACCGGACCGTTCAAGGAAGATATTTGCTACGCCACCACGAACAGGCAAGAGGCTGTTAAATCCATCGCCGAGCAGATTGACCTGTTGTTGGTTGTCGGTGCGCCCAACTCTTCAAACTCAAAGCGCCTTGTGGAAGTGGGTGTGAAGAACGGCTGCCCGCGTGGTGAACTTGTGCAACGCGCCAAGGATTTGGACTGGGCAACCTTGCAAGGATTGAAAACTATTGGCCTGACGGCTGGCGCATCGGCCCCTGAAGTTCTGGTCAATGAAATCATCGATGCGTTTCGTGCACATTATGACGTGACCGTTGAAAAAGTCGTACTGCGCGAAGAAAACGTTTCGTTCAAATTGCCGCGCGAACTCCGCGACGTTCAAGCCGCCGGATGACTGTTATCGTTCACACGGATGGCGCGTGTTCTGGCAACCCCGGGCCCGGCGGCTGGGGTGCCATTCTGGACTATAACGGCACACGCAAGGAAATTTGCGGTGGCGCTGGCAACACCACGAATAACCGTATGGAAATTCAAGCTGCTGTTGAAGCCCTCAACGCGCTTAAACGCCCGTGTACCGTAGAAATGCATGTGGATTCACAATATGTGAAAGACGGGATTACCAAGTGGATTCATGGTTGGAAGAAAAACGGCTGGAAAACAGCCGATAAAAAGCCTGTCAAAAACGTAGAGCTTTGGCAGGCCTTGGATGAGGCGATCAAGCGCCACACCATTTCATGGCACTGGGTAAAAGGCCATGATGGCCACCCTGATAATGAACGTGCGGATGAACTAGCCCGTGAGGGCATGGCGCCGTTTAAAGCTGTTCGAGGATCGTGATTGAACCTGAAACGTTGACGCCGCTTTTGGTTTCAACATTGAGCTGCTTCACCACGCCGTCTTCAACGATCATCGAATAGCGCGAAGAACGCAGGCCCATGTTGGCCACCGTCAAATCTAGTTGAAGGCCGCAGGCTTTGGCAAATTCAGCATTGCCATCGGCCAGCATCAGCACTTTACCTTCTGCCGCACTCGCTTTGGACCATGCCCGCATGACATGCACATCATTCACCGAGGTGCAGGCAATTAAATCAACGCCCTTCGCTAAAATCGCATCGTGGTCGATGACGTAGCCCGGCAAATGCAAAGCATCGCAAGTCGGTGTAAACGCGCCCGGCACTGCTAACAATACAACTTTCTTGCCTTTGAACACATCAGCTGTGCTGCGCTTTTCTGGCCCGTCAGCACCGGGTGTCAAAAAAATTACATTCGGCAATGCTTCGCCAATCTTGATTGTCATCGGGTGTTCCTTGTTATTGTTGTGCAAGCACTTATTCCACCTTGAGCGACTGCTCAAGTGTTTGTACGGGATTGAAGCGTGGCTTGACTGTGATACGAAGTGGTGTTGCTTGCAGATCAGACAGAGTTTTTACACCGTTAACCGGAAAAACCGCCACCCCCCTCATGAGTGTGGGATTACCAAAATAATGTGCAGGATTGCCCTCCACAAAAACAAATTCGACAGCCTCTGACAAATCAAGCACGAGCCTGAAATTTTCGCCACTCTGTTTCGCGATTGCTTTGGTAACAGGACCAACAGACTGCTGCAACGGCACTTTGCGCAGCCATTCGGCAATCCGCAGCTGATCAGGACTGTTGTTTATATTTGGGCCGAATTCCACCGCAGCTTCGAATTTTGCGGGAATGCAAACAACCTCGCAAACGCCAAAGAATGCCTCGATCTTTAATGTCAGTGAACGCGCTACTTCTTGTGGCTCCAGTCGAATAGGAAACACGACTTCGTCTTTATAACCAATCGTGACACCGGCTTCATCGCTGTAGCGTTGCGGTGCTGGATAGCTGACGGCAAAGCTTTTGATGTTTTCGCCCGTCACCTCAATTTGCGGGGCAATACCTCCATCACCGGGCACACGCCAATAGGTTTTCCATTTCGGCGCAAGTGAAATGGCCAGGCCCGCCCAGTAATGCGTGCCATCAAAACCGCCCTGCAGGAGGCGGGCCGACCAAGGTGGCGTGGCCGCGTATGCGGGGGGGGGCAGCACCAAGACGCAAGCGGCTGTAATGAATGAGCGGCGGTTCATTGTTGCAGCATAGCAAAGTGATGCTTCACCAGCCACTCACCATTCTGTTAGAGCATGGCTTAAATGGCGTGATTGGGTTACAATACCGCACGATGATCAGCCTCGCCGGAAAACTGTTGATTGCCATGCCTACCATGGTTGACACCACGTTCACGCGCAGTGTGATTTTTTTGTGTGCCCATGCGCCGGAAGGGGCCATGGGGCTTATCATCAACAAGCCCATGCCTGGCCTTAATTTCATGGAATTTGCCGATCACCTGGATTTCAGTAAAACCCCTGACCATGTGTTGCAGACACTGGAGCAGACTCCCATTTTAATGGGGGGGCCAGTTGAACAACATCGCGGTTTCGTGTTGCATTCAGCTGAATACGCGAACGATGATGGCACGTTGGATGTTGCACCAGAATTCAAGGTTACAGCCACGACAGATGTGTTGCAGGATATGGCGCTGGGCAAAGGACCACTGCAACGATTTTTGGCACTTGGCTATGCGGGTTGGTCCCCTGGCCAGCTTGAAGATGAAATTTCGCATAATGGCTGGCTGCATTGCGATGCCGATGCGGACTTGGTGTTTTCTCCAGACTGGTCAAACAAGCATGGCCGCGCCATGGCCAAGCTTGGGATAGATCCGAGTTTACTGTCGATGGAAGCTGGCCATAGTTGACCTTGCTATTTTAGCGACGCTTTGAAGTCTTGGATTTGACGGTCTTTTTTATCGGCTTGGCTTTTACCTTCGCCTTTGGTTTGGCCTTTGCGGGCGCAGGTTTCTTCTTTGCCTTTTTGGGCGCAGGCTTTGGACTGTAGACGGAAAAGAGGGACGGCAGTTCTTCAGGTTCAACGTCCTCAAAGATTTCATCTTCCATCTCTGTATCTCGCATCGTTTCGTCAAACTCTCGTTCTTGCGGAACCTCGGTTGTGTCTGGGATGACGGGCAATACGGCCAACAGCCCGTGGATATCGCGTGGGGGCATGGGGGGTGCGAGGGCATAGCCCTGCCCCAACTCACAACCCATCAATAGCAAATGCTGGGCCTGTTCTTCCGTTTCAATACCCTCGGCCACCACCACCATGCCAAGGCTGTGTGCCATATTAACAACCGATTGCAGAATTACCCCGCCACGGTTCAACAGGCCGTCACCCGTGATGAAACTGCGGTCCATCTTCAGCGTGTCAAAGGCAAGATCGCGCAAACTCGACAGGTTTGAAAAGCCTGTCCCGAAGTCATCACAAGCCACACCAATGCCAAGAGCTGAGAGGCGTTGGATCAATTGCCGCGCACGCTCGGGAAACCGCATGGCGACGGATTCAGTAATTTCAATTTTGACGGCGTAGGGCAGCACGCCCTCGCGCGCGATGATGCTGTTCAGTCGATCCTGAAAACCGGTGTCGGACAATTGATCAGAGGATACGTTAATTGCCATGAACACCGGGCGATTGCGGGTGAGCACACGCTGCCAAATGCCCATTTGCCGAATGGCTTCAGCCAAGACCAAATTGCCAATGTCACTGATCATACCGGCCTGTTCCGCCATGCCAATGAATTCGCCAGGTTGCAGCAAGCCTCGCTCAGGGTGTTGCCAGCGGGCCAAAGCTTCAAAGCCTGCCACTTCGCGGGTCAGCAAATTGAGAATGGGTTGATAGTGAACTTCGATTTCATGACGATCAATGGCGCGGCGCAAGTCTGCTTCAAGCATCACATTATCTGCACGCGTGTCGGTAATTTCGTTATGGTATTCGGCAATGCTGCGTGGGCCTTCGCTCTGGGCTTCGTGCAGGGCTGTTTCGGCCTGCTTTTGCAATTCAACTGCACTGATGCCCGCAGCACTTTGCAGCGAAATGCCGATGCAAGCTGCCAGATAAATTTCCTGCCCGAGCAAATTGAATGGCTCTGCAAGAATATCGACAATTTCTTCGGCGAGCGTGATTGCTGAAATGCCGTCAATGGTTTCCACATGCATGACCGCAAAGCGACTTCCGGAAATGCGGGCTACACTTTCCTCAGTCTTCAGAAGTTTGCCGATGCGCTGACCTGCTTCCAAGAGCAATTGATCGCCAAGGTCGTGACCCAAGCCTTCATTCAGAATTTTGAACCGCTCTAATCCGACCATAAGTATGTGGCGGGGCAACGCCAAGGGTTTTGCAATGTCCTGTTCAAGTCTGTCCATGAAAAGCGCGCGGCTGGGCAAGCCAGTAACCGGGTCGTGAATGGACTCATTGATCAGGCGGTCTTCGGTTTGCTTGTTGCGGCTGATGTCCGTCAGCGTTCCAATCAATCGGGCTGAGGTGCCACTTGCGCCCGGCAAGCTGCGGGCACGCAGCGAATACCAATGATACTCTCCTTGCGTATCTCGAAGTCGCAAATCCTGTTCCACAAAACTGCCCGGCTGCAAACTGCGAAGGTCCAGCAGTTTTTGGTAGGCCAATTCATCGGCAGGATGAAGCAAGGCCGCAAACCAGCGTTTGGCAGCCGTAGAGCGCAGCCTGTCATTGGCATGGCCCAGCCTGTGGGCCAACTCCACGCCCACATCCAAAATGCCTTCCTGAGGCTGCCAGTCCCACAGGAAATGCTGAGCACCGGTGAGCGCCAAGCTACGACGCGACGAATCTCGCAAATAGGGCTTGGACATGAACCCCTGTGCAAATGCCAACCGCAAGCAGACAAAAGCCAAAATGCTGACCACACCTGTGAGGCCTGCCAATATCGCCGCATGCCAAACCGGTGCGTAACTTTCACCCGACAATGCGATAGCCGCAAAGAAACACCAGAGCAAAAGTGCGGCCCAGAACAACGTTACATTATCGATGGTTTCAAGGCCTTTTTGACCAGGCCACAACTGCTGACACAAAACCTGCAATGCTTAAAAACAGAACGGCCCAACGCGCCATCTTGGTGGCATAGTCGGGCATGTAGCCTGCAAAACCGACCAAACCCACAAGGCCCAGCACCAATAGCAGATAGGGCAGTTCCCGCGCGAGGTTGCGGCGGTACAAACTTGTAAGCCCCCAGAACAACACACCCACGCCTAAGGCAAACAGGCTTTCGGCAAAGGCCCTGATGTGCTGCAACGTCAGTGGTAATGTGTCGCTGATTGTGGACAGACGATCAAGATAACCAGATTCGAGTGCCATGAAGACAAGAGGTAGTGAAGGCAAAAAAGCCGCCTACTAAAAAGGCGCGATTGGTGCGTATGCCGTAAAGTGCCAAAATGCTGAGTGCCAGTACAAATCCCACGGCCAAGGTTGCGCCGCGTAAAAACGAGAACGTGGCTTCGCGTTGGGCAAAAGCGCG
This sequence comes from uncultured Alphaproteobacteria bacterium, assembly GCA_963840765.1. GTDB lineage: Bacteria > Pseudomonadota > Alphaproteobacteria > Rhizobiales > Aestuariivirgaceae > Aestuariivirga. The sequence goes on from CAWJAE010000004.1 coordinate 300,739, forward strand.
GAAGTCGTAAACTTTAGCACCGCGTATAACTGTCGCCCCTTCCACGCCCACCGTCATGCTTTCACTGGGTTTCAGTTCAAAGCGATACGACACCGCCGTGGTGGAGGATTGGAGGGTCACAGGCTTATTTGATTCCACCCACTGCACGCTTTGCAGGGGCGCACCAAAAGGCAACATCTTGACGATGCCGGATGCTGCAAGGCGTTGGGCGTCAATGGCCAACACATATTCACGCGGTTCTTGTCCGGCATTGCGAATGGTATAAACAGTCCAATTGAAATCAGGACCGGGGCCGGTTCCGCGCAATTCCAGCACTGCGCGCGTGCCATCTACCAAACCTGGTACTTCCAGCGCCAAATTGCGCCGTTGAGCAGCAACGCGGGTGCCGTGTTCCGTTAGGTCTTGCAGTGCGGCGTCTGCCGGCATGTTCAGAACGCCGTCGGCCAAACAGGCCACGGTCAATGACAACAGGGCAGCAATGCACAACAGCATGTGTCGCACCCCGTTTGCCCCCGCAATCAGCCAAACTCAAATCATCATGGAATACTAGTGCCCCAGAGGCGTTCCGACTACTTTTGCGTGAAGTTAGTACAGCAACAATCCCCAGAGAATGTGGTCTTCCCAGCGGCCATTGATTTTAAGATAGTTCCGGGCGGAACCTTCTCGGGTGAACCCTGCTTTTTGCAAAAGGTGAATTGACGGCACATTGGCTGGCAGACATGCGGCTTCCAACCGATGCAACGCCAACTCTTCTCTCGCAAATACCACCGTCGCGGCAAGCGCATCAGACATATACTTCTGGTTCGCAAAGGGAGCGCCGATCCAGTAGCCGAGAGTTGCCATGTCTGCCACGCCACGACGCACATTGGAGATTGTTATGGCCCCCAAGAGGGTTGTTGCAAGTTCATCAAAAATGAAAAACGGGTAAGCCACATCATCATGGGCCAATTTGGAATAATGCGCCACGCGCCTTCTAAACGAGGAGAGCAGCAGCTCATCATCATTCCATGTTGGTTCCCATGGTTCCAGAAAATTCTGGCTTGCGCGGCGCAAATCCCGCCATTGCTCAAAATCATCAACGCGCGGACTGCGCAAAAAAACGCGCGTTCCTCGACACTGAAAATCAGAAGACGGCGCCAGCAAATTTTGCAACAGGCGCATGATCGGCAACTAGCTCTTGGTCACAAATCGCGCGGCAATGTCGGAATAACTCGCCAACGTTGATAACTGACCGACGGCACTCAAGCTTGGGCGCGTGGCCGAAAAAATTTCTTCCGCCAATTCGCGCACGTTTTCAGCTTCAACAGCGTCAATGCGTTTTATGAGCTTGCTTACGTCAGGCACTTCGCCAAAGGCCAGATATTGCCGTGCAATCTGGTCGGCACGCGACGACGCACTTTCAAGGTTCATGACGAGCGATGTCTTGAGTTGTGCCTTGGCGCGGGCCACTTCTTTTTCGGATACGCTGCGGCCCATGGACAACATGACATCTGCGGTTACTTCAATTAATTCCGGCGTGTGGTCTGGCGAGGTTGCGGCATAAACACCGAGCTGGCCCACATCTTCATAGGACGTGCCATAAGCAAAGACGCTATAGCAAAGGCCACGCTTTTCGCGCACCTCTTGGAACAGCCTTGAAGACATGCCGCCGCCTAGCGCACTCGACAAGACCTGCAACTGATAGATGCGGGGATCACGATAGTTGGGTGCTGCAAAACCCAATACGATGTGAGTTTGGTCAAGCGGTTTTTGCTCGATGCTGGAGCCTGACGCAAATTGTGGTGATTGGCGCTGCGGTGCGGAACCACGTTCCATGTGGCCAAATAGTTTTTCCGTTTCGCGGGCAAAGGCTTGATGGTCGATATTTCCGGCGGCACACACGACAATGCGCGAGGCCCAATAATTACGATTGCGCCACGCCACCATTTGCTCGCGCGACAAGGTTTCAATCAATCTTGCGGGCCCCAGAATGGAACGACCAAGGGGATGATCGCCAAAGCTTGCGGCCTGTGACAAGTCAAACACCAGATCATCGGGCTGGTCTTTTGAGGCTGCGATTTCCTGCAGGATCACATCGCGCTCACGTTCCATTTCATCTTCGTCCAGCGACGATTCTACGAAAATATCGTGCAAAATATCGATTGCCAGCTTCCAGTCATCTTTCATGACGCGGGCATAGTAGGTGGTGGTTTCCATGCCGGTGGCAGCATTGATTTCGCCACCTACGTTTTCAATTTCTTCGGCAATGCCTTGGGCGGTGCGGCGTTTTGTGCCTTTGAAAGCCATGTGTTCCAGAAAATGCGCAATGCCATTTTCTTCCGGCAATTCATCGCGCGCGCCCGCTTTTACCCAAATGCCAATCGTAGCTGTTTCAATGTGTGGCATGGCATGTGTAACAACGGTTAAACCATTGGCCAGCGTGGTAATTTCTACAGTCAATCTACTTTCCCTCTCAGCGGATCCTTTGATAGGATCAGGCTCTTGACGGCCTCTGCGCTGTTGGGAAGCACTGTGAAACTTTCTTCGCGTTCCATCAAGCCTTTTAGCTTGTGGGGAAGTTCAGGGTTAATGCCGGTGGCACGCTGCACGGCTGCTGGAAATTTTGCCGGATGCGCCGTTGCCAGCACAACCATAGGGCTTTCGCCCATGTGTTGCGCCGCCACATGCAGGCCAACGGCTGTGTGGGGGTCTATCACTTCGCCGGTTGACGCGAGGAAGGCTTTCATTACGGCTGCGGTATCAGCTTCGCTGGTGCGGCCTGAATCAAACTCATGGCGAATAGTAGATAGCGCTGTATTTTCGAGAGTGAACGAACCTGATTGCTTGAGGCCTGACATGGCGCGAACCACGGCTTCGGGGTTGCAGCTATTGGCCAAAAACACCAAGCGTTCAAAGTTCGATGAGACCTGAATGTCCATTGACGGGCTTGTGGTGGCGTGCACGCCGGTGACTTCATAGCGACCGGATTTCAGCGTGCGATCAAGAATGTCATTTTCGTTGGTGGCGATGACGAGGCGGTCAATCGGAAGGCCCAATCGCTTGGCCACGAGGCCGGCCATGATATTTCCAAAATTGCCGGTTGGCACGGTGAAGCTGACTTTGCGATCTGGTGCGCCAAGGGCCAACCCTGCAAAGATGTAGTAGGATATCTGCGCCATGACGCGCACCCAATTGATGGAGTTGACGCCTGCCAGCTGCACGCCATCGCGGAAAGTGTGGTCATTGAACAGGTCTTTGACGATGGCTTGGCAGTCGTCGAAATTTCCTTCAAGGGCGATGTTGGTAACGGCTGGCGAATTCACCGTGGTCATCTGACGGCGCTGCACGTCTGACACCAATCCGTGCGGATGCAGGATATAGATGGATGCATTCTTAGAATGCTGAAACGCTTCAATTGCGGCACCGCCCGTGTCGCCGGACGTGGCACCAATGATGGTAGCGCGCGTGCCTGATTTGGCCAGTGACCAATCCATCAAACGCGCCAGCAATTGCATGGCCACATCTTTGAAGGCGATGGTGGGGCCGTGGAACAATTCGAGCAGCCAAAGGTTTGCATCAAGTTGCTTCAGCGGTGTCACGGCTTGATGGCCAAAGCTGCCATAGGCTTCGACGACCATGGCTTTCAGTTCGTCATCTGGGATGGCACCATCGGCAAAGCGTTGGGCAATGGCAAAGGCCACATCGGTGAAGGGTTTACCTCTGAGGGCGCGCAGTTCCTCCACCGAGAATGTTGGGAAATGCGAAGGCAAGTAAAGCCCGCCATCACGCGCAAGGCCGGAAATCATGGCGCCTTCAAAATCGAGAACAGGTGCTGTGCCGCGGGTCGAGATGTATTTCATGGCGCGGCTATTAGGCGGTTGTTTGACACGCGGCAAGTACCACACTTAACGCCATTCCAAATCGCTTACTCCACTACGTTGCGTGCGCGTTTGGTATGACGGGATTGGAAGAGGAAAAGGCCTGTCATCATCACCAATACAGCAGCGAGTCCGAACCATGTGATGGCGTAGCCCAGATGGTTGTTGCGGAGGTTGGCTTTGGGTTGTTCGACGAACAGACCCTCGGTGCCGGGGCTGCCCACAACCAGATTGACGACAACGTAATTTGGATTGAGATGTGTGGCTGAAAACTGGTTGGCCATGGCAACGACGTCCCACCAATACCATTGATTGGACTGTGGATTGTTATCGACATCGAAGTAACCACGTCCTTCGTCGTGCCAAACGATATGGCCAACAATGTTTACCGTTTCGCCGGTTGGTGTGGGGAGTTGTTGGTCATGGTTGATTTTGCCGCGATTGACCAAAACGGCGCTGCCGCTTGTCAATTCAAAGCCGTGAACAAGTTCCCAAGCAGGCCCTGCTGGCGTGGAGGCGAGCAGGCGAAGTGCATCGCGTGGTGCAAATTTGCCAGTAGCCTTAACTTTCATGCCGTCGATGCGTTGGCCCGCAAGAAACTTTTCCAATGCCTCATCCAATGCAATCGGCTCACTGGCGATTGCTTGGTCATAATCTGCAATGAGTTGATTTTTCCAAGCGAGACGCTGGAGTTGCCACGTGCCCAACCACAACAACAGGGCAAGCCCTAAGCCCGACGCAATCAACACGGGCCAGGTTCGTTTCATTTTTGGAGACGCCCTTCGCTGGCGTCCATGCGCCATTGTTGGGCCAACAGCACGCCTTTCATGGGGCGCAGCAGCAATGTGGGGATGATGATGAGCACGGGAATGGCGATGAGTACATGCACCCACCAAGTTGGCTGGTATGCAACTTCAACACCCAAGATGGAGCCCACCCCAAACACGCAGGCAAACAGCATGACGAACCAGGCCGCACCATCGCCCGCATCCGCGAAGGAAAAATCAAGGTCGCATGAATTGCAACGCTTAGCGACTTTCAAATAGCTCACAAAAAAATTGCCACGGCCACAACGCGGGCATTTGCCCGCAAGACCGGTGGTAAGCGGGGAAATCGGTGGGTAGAAGTTTTCCGTCATGTTCTCACTCTAAACGAAAATGGCCGGGAAAACCCGGCCATTTGTATATTTCTTTTGTCTCAGTGCGCGGGAATGGGTGCGCCTGCTGAACCCCAGATATAAACGGCGGCGAACAGGAACAGCCAGACCACGTCCACGAAGTGCCAGTACCAAGCGGCAGCTTCGAAACCGAAATGCTGCTCTGGGGTGAAATGGCCTTTCAAGGCGCGAAACAGGCAGATGATCAGGAAGATTGTGCCGACGATGACGTGGAAACCATGGAAACCCGTAGCCATGAAGAATGTCGAACCATAGATGTTGCCACCGCTGTTGCGGCTGAAGGCAAAACCTGCCTCTGCATATTCAATGGCTTGCAGGCTGGTGAACAACAGACCGAGAATGATGGTGAGGACGAGGCCCCAGATCAGACCCTTGCGGTCCTTGTTCAACAAAGCATGGTGCGCCCAGGTTACGGTGGTGCCGGACGTCAACAGAATGAGGGTGTTGACCAATGGCAGGTGCCATGGATCGAAAATCTTGGTGTGTTCAACGACGCCATCAACCACGGGCGCGGGCGGGAATACGCCACCCGTTGCCAATGAACGCGCTTGCTGAATGGCTTCGCCGGAAAACAGTGACGCATCAAAATAAGCCCAGAACCATGCCACGAAGAACATGATTTCTGAGGCGATGAACATCAACATGCCGTAGCGCAAGTGCAGTGACACAACTGGCGTGTGATCGCCCTTGTGGGCTTCCTTGATCACATCACGCCACCACATGAACATGGTGTAGAGCACACCAGCAAGGCCCAACAGCAATACGGCAGAAGTTGAACCGTGCATCCACATGACAGCACCAATCGCCATCACGAAGGCGGCCATGGAGCCAACAAAGGGCCATGGTGATGGATCTACCAGATGATAGTCGTGATTTTTTGCATGCGCGTCAGCCATGGCGTTGCTCCTTAATTCGTCTTGAGATTGGCCTGTTTGTCAGGCGCTTTGGATGGGGCGGGATAGAAAGTGTAGGACAATGTGATTTCGCGGATGGACTTTGTATCGGCATCGTCCAGCAAGGCTGCATCAACAAAAAACTGCACGGGCATGTCAACGGTTTGACCCGGCTTCAAGGTTTGTTCTGTGAAGCAGAAACACTCAATCTTGTTGAAGAAAATTCCGGCTTCCGGCGGTGTTACGTTGAACATGGCCGTGCCGGTTACCGTCTCGGTCGTCATGTTGGTCGCTGTGAAATAGGCCAGCGATGGCTCGCCTACTTTGACCATCATGGTGTTTTGCTTAGGGTGGAAGGCCCAGCCTAAGTCCGACGACACGTTCGCATCAAAACGAATGGAAATATCTTTGGTGGTTGCCGCAGCATCAGCAATGCCGGCCACCTGCGTTGTGCCGCCAAAACCTGTGACCTGACAGAATAGCCGATACAGCGGAACCGAAGCATAAGCCAAGCCGACCATGGCCACCACGAGGCCTGTTGCCATAAATGCGACGCGGCGATTTTTAACATCCTGCGCCATCACATGCTCCGATCCATTATCGAAGCGCCAAGGCGCACCAGCGTTGAAACGAAGAACAGCACCATCATGCCGACAAGGCACCACGCCAGAACGACGGAACGCCTGCGGCGGCGTGCCATATCTTCGGGCGAAAAGGCGACGGGGGGCAAGGGCTTGTCCATCAGAACCACGCCGCAAATACGGGAAGGTTGAAAAGCTGTTCAACCAAAATCAAACCCAGTAGGGCAAAGAGCCAATAGATGGACACACCAAATAGTTTCTTGGAAGCCTTGTCTTCTTCAGGGCTGCGCTCAGGCGTGCGATAGAGCGCGATTGATTGCCAGAGGAATTTGGAGGTCAGGGCCACGGCACCCACAGCATAAAACCAGCCACCAATACCCGTGAACAGCGGCAACAGCACCGTTGGCATCAACAGCACGTTATAGATGAGGATTTGTTTTTTGGTTTCGGCACGACCCGACACATTCGGCATCATGGGAATGCCTGCATTGGCATAGTCACCTTCGCGGAACAGGGCCAGCGCCCAGAAATGCGGGGGCGTCCACATGAAGATGATCAGGAACAACGCAATGGCACCCATATCCATGTGACCCGTTGCGGCAACCCAAGCCACGGCGGGCGGAAAGGCACCAGCTGCACCACCTATCACAATGTTCTGTTGCGTCGAGCGCTTCAGCCACATGGTGTAGACGACGACATAAAAGAAAATCGTGAAAGCTAGGAATGCGGCGGCATAGGCATTGGTGAAAAGCCCTAGAACCACGACGGAGGCGACAGCCAGAAAACCGCCAAAGCCATAGGCTTCGCCGGCGGTCAAGGCACCGCGTGGCACGGGGCGTTTTGCCGTGCGCTTCATGATGGCATCAATATCCGCATCATAGGCCATATTGAGTGCACCACAGGCCCCTGCGGCAACGGCGATGCAAAGTGTAACGATAAACGCGATCCACGGATGAACCGGACCCGGTGCGGCTATGACGCCGACCAGCCCTGAAAACACCACAAGCGACATGACTTTGGGCTTCAACAAGGCCCAATAATCGGCAACGTCACCCTGCCCGCCTAATGGAGCGGACAGGGTTGTTGCGATATGGTCGTTGCTTGCGCTCATCAGCTTACTTGATGACGGGCAGTGTAGAGAACTGGTGGAATGGAGGTGGTGACGTCAGCGTCCATTCCAGTGTCGTGGCATATTCGCCCCACGGGTTGTTGCCTGCTGGCACTTTCTTGGCGAAGGCCGAGAACACGCCGTACAAGAAGATCAACACACCAACGGCCGAGATGTAGGAACCGTAGGACGAGACCATGTTCCAGCCCGCATAAACCTCAGGATAGTCAACATAACGGCGTGGCATGCCGGCAAGTCCGAGGAAGTGTTGCGGGAAGAACACGAGGTTCACACCAACGAAGGTGACCCAGAAATGCAGGTGCGCAATTTTTTCGTTGTACATGTATCCGAAAATCTTCGGGAACCAGTAATACCAGCCCGCGAAGATGGCGAACACGGCGCCGAGCGACAACACATAGTGGAAGTGTGCCACCACATAATAGGTGTCATGCAGCGAACGATCCACACCGGCATTGGCCAGCACCACACCCGTTACACCACCAACGGTGAACAGGAAGATGAAGCCGATGGCCCAAACCATTGGTGGACGGAATTCAATAGAGCCGCCCCACATTGTGGCAATCCACGAGAAGATTTTAACACCGGTTGGAACGGCAATAATCATGGTTGCAGCTACGAAATAGGCTTGCGTATCTGCGTCCATGCCCACGGTATACATGTGGTGAGCCCAAACGATGAAGCCCACAACGCCAATCGCCACCATGGCATAGGCCATGCCCAAATAACCGAAGACTGGCTTTTTCGAGAAGGTCGATACGATGTGGGAGATAATGCCGAAGCCTGGCAAAATGAGGATGTAAACTTCAGGGTGACCGAAGAACCAGAACAGATGCTGGAACAAAATCGGGTCGCCGCCGGAGGCCGCTTCGAAGAATGAAGTGCCGAAGTTGCGGTCAGTCAACAGCATGGTGATGCCACCAGCCAAAACCGGCAGCGACAACAACAGCAAAAACACGGTGACCAATACAGCCCAAACGAAGAGCGGCATTTTGTGAAGCGTCATGCCAGGGGCGCGCATGTTGAAAATTGTTGTGATGAAGTTGATGGCACCGAGGATGGAAGATGCGCCAGCGATGTGGAGCGACAAAATCGCAAAGTCCATCGCCGGGCCGGGTTGGCCCGTGGTGGAAAGTGGTGGATAAATCGTCCAGCCGCCGCCCACGCCATACATGCCAGATGGGCCTTCAACGAACATCGAAATCAGCAACAGTCCGACGGCTGGGATAAGCAACCAGAATGAGATATTGTTCATGCGCGGGAAGGCCATGTCGGGTGCGCCGATCATTAACGGCACAAACCAGTTGCCAAATCCGCCGATCATGGCAGGCATGACCATGAAGAAGATCATGAGAAGGGCGTGGCCCGTGACAAACACATTGAACATATGTTTGCCGTTATCAATGGCCGCTGCTTCAGGTGTGCCATAAACCATCATGGCCAGACCGTCGAAATATTGAATGCCGGGTTGCGCCAATTCAACGCGCATCATGACCGACAGCAAACCGCCGATGATGCCTGCACAGATGGCGAACCACAGATACATGGTGCCAATGTCTTTATGGTTGGTGGAATAGACGTAACGACGCCAGCCCGATGGGTCTGCGTGGTGATCGTCGTGAGCGGCGTGTGAAGTTGCCATGATGTGTTGCCTCTCGCTCTTGAATTAGTTTTGGGCCAAAGCGGGCATTTTTGCCAGCTTCAAAGCCATGATGAATTTTGTTGCTTCTTCAATGCTCGCGGTTTGCACCTTGCTGACCCATGCGTTGTAATCAGCTTCCGACACCACATGCACTTCAATCGGCATGAAGGCGTGATCCTTGCCGCAAAGCTCCGAGCACTGGCCATAATAAACGCCTTCCTTGGTGGCGCGGAACCAGTCTTCGTTGAGGCGGCCAGGAATTGCATCGATCTTCATGCCAAAGGATTGGATGGTCCATGCGTGAATGATGCCAGCAGGATCAGACGTGATGATCATTTTAACTGTTTTGTTGACAGGCACGACCATTGGCGTGTCGGCGGCCAACAAATAGGGGCGGTTTTCAGCCTTGGCCTTATCGGCCGGTAGCAATGAAGCCGTGAAGTTCACTTTGGCTTCGCCTGCATCGTCCACGCCGAGGTCGGGATATTGATAAGTCCAGTTCCAGCCTGGGTTGCCGATTACTTTCACGGTCAAGTCAGCCACTGGAATGTCGCGTTGAAGATAGAGTAAGCGGAAAGACGGAATTGCGATGACCACCAAAATCAAAACTGGAATCAGCGTCCAAGCCACTTCCAAGCCCACGTGGTGGGTGGTTTTGGATGGAACAGGGTTTGCCTTGGCGTTGAATTTGAACATGACATAAATCAGCAAAGCCAATACAAATGCCGAAATCGCGAACATGCCAATGTGCAGGTAGTCAATGAACACCCGGATGTATTCTGCCACTGGCGTGACGGGGTCTTGCAGGTTCATTTGCCATGGCTCTGCCTGACCAGCAGCGGCCAAAGCCAAACCCGGAGCACATGCGACAGCGGCGGCAAAGGTGCCTGCCAGCAGTTTTGAATTCATGGTCATTCTCGCCATATCCCTCTAAAATTCACCGGCTTCGTGTTTTTTTCAACAAAACACGCCCGTATCCGGGTGCCGTTGGCCCCTTAGAACCACAATCTTACCCTGCTTACAAGTTTGGGATGACGCGGCAAAACGTCTTGCTGACGGGGCGGCGGTCCACAACCGGATTTTCGCCGCATTTGCCATGAATTTACGAGGTTTCCGGCAAAGCTTGCCAGCCCCAGCGATGGGCGGTAAGAGCCTCAGAACTAATGAGTTTCGTTGAATAAGGATACACCGTCTCGTGAGAATCAGTTTTTCGCCTTTTGTATTGGCCGTTGCAGGCCTGATGATGTTGACACCTGCCATACAAGCGCAGGACACTAAATCGGACGCTGAATTGCCTGCAAGCGAAGCTGGCACCTTGGGGCCGCGCGTTGGTGCAGCACCAAAGGGCCAAGCTGGCGAAGCGCCCAAAACGGATGTTATTGCAACCCATGGCGCGTGGGCCGTGCAATGCACCGAACTTCCTGCGGAACAAGGCGGCAAGAGCTGTGGCATGATTCAGAATGCCAAGAACGACAAAGATGAGCGCATTGCTATTTCAGTTGTCGTGTCGCGCGTCAAACGCGACGGCAAAGCCGCAACCTTCATGCGAATCCTGGCGCCTATCGGGGTTTACCTGCCAACAGGCATTCCGGTTGAAATTGACAGTGCAGCCTTGCCGAACCGCATGCAGTTCAGCCGTTGCCTGCCGCGCATGTGCGAAGCTTTTGGCGAAGCCAGCCCCGAAACACTGGCCAAATTCAAAAAGGGCACGGCTGCCACGTTCTATCTCTATGATCGGCCAGGCAATGGTTACCCCATGAAAATTTCGCTGGAGGGTTTTGGAGCCGCCTTGACCAACCTCGACAAGTTATAATTCATTACCCTCAGCATTGAGATTTATGGAGCCGGGCCTTTTAGTGTCCGGCTTTCATGTTTATGTAGGGGCTTGAACAAGGACGCCCCTGATGCCTTTATTTCCACAAGACTTTTCTGATGACCTCTCTCTTGAAGCCGCCCAACAGCTGGTGAAAGATGCGCTGGTTGGCGCTGATGACGGCGAACTGTTCATTGAAAAGCGCCAAACTGAAACACTTGGTTTTGATGATGGCAAGTTGAAATCGTCCAGCATCGACGATACGCAAGGCTTTGGCTTGCGGGCTGTTACGGGTGAAACGGCAGCCTATGCCCATGCCACTGAACTTTCAGCTTCAGCGTTGAAGCGCGCCACCTCTACTGCCCGCGCGGTATTGGGTTCAGGCAAGGGTGCACAGATTGGCGAAGCGCCGGGGCGCACTAATCGCCTACTTTATGGTGATCATAATCCATCAGAGGGTTTTGCTTTTTCAGATCGAGTAGGTCTGTTGGAAGCGGTGAATGCGTATGCCCGCGGGCTCGACAGCAAAGTACGGCAGGTTTCAGCTTCAGTCAGCACCGACTATCAAGAGGTCACGATTATTCGGGCCGATGGTGAAGTTTACCGCGATGTAAGGCCCCTGTTTCGGTTCAATGTGGGTATCACGACCGATAACGGAAAAATTCAAGGCATGGGCGGCGATGGCTTTGGTGGACGAGGCATTGCGCAAGAACTTTTAACAGAAGCCGCATGGAAAGCCGCAACGGATGAAGCCTTGCGGCAAGCACTTGTGGCGTTGGAAGCGGATGCCGCGCCCGCCGGCGAAATGGATGTGCTGCTTGGCCCCGGCTGGCCCGGCATTTTGTTGCATGAAGCCATCGGCCATGGCCTTGAAGGTGACTTTAACCGCAAGGGCACGTCGGCCTTTTCCAAATTAATGGGTCAGCGCATAGCCTCTGATGATGTAACTGTTGTTGATGATGGTACGCTGCCGGATCGGCGCGGTTCCATTACCATCGACGATGAGGGAACATCTTCCAACTGCACCACGCTGATCGAAAACGGCATTCTGGTTGGCTACATGCAGGACCGGTTGAATGCGCGATTGATGGGGGTGAAGCCAACCGGTAATGGCAGGCGGCAATCCTACGCCCACATTCCCCTGCCCCGCATGACCAACACTTATATGTTGAACGGCAAGCGCACACCGGAAGAAATTCTCGCTTCCATGAAATCAGGATTATTCGCCAAATCATTTGGCGGCGGACAGGTTGACATCACATCGGGCAAATTCGTGTTCACTGTCACAGAAGGTTATATCATCGAAAATGGCAAGCTCACGCGGCCCGTCAAAGGTGCCACGTTGATTGGGTCCGGCGCTGAAGCTTTGAAACGCATTTCGATGGTGGGAAATGACCTTGCATTGGACAAGGGCATTGGCACTTGCGGCAAGGCGGGCCAGGGTGTTCCCGTGGGCGTGGGGCAACCGACTTTGCGCATTGATGGCTTAACCGTTGGTGGAACCAAGGCGGCATGATCATCGCCTGGGGCATGCACTCACCCCTGTCCCTTCCTCAAGGGAGGGGAAAGGTTTGTTAGTGCGCCCTTCACTTGTCATCTTTGATATGGATGATGTGCTTTGCCACTACGAACTTGGCAAGCGCTTGCGTTTCTTGGCGGAGCTTGCAGATACGACTGCGCGAGATATTCGCGCCGCCATCTGGGACTCTGGTTTTGAAGAACTGGCGGACTCTGGTGGCTATCCTGATGGTGAGGTCTATTTGCAGGAATTTGCCAAACGTCTGGGCTATCCAATTATGCGGGAACAATGGCTGGAAGCACGGCGCATTGCCATGACGCCCATCATCCCCGTGCTTGAAATTGCAACGAAAATCAAGAAGGACGCCGAGCTTGCCATTTACACCAACAACGGCCCGTTGGTGAAAACCCACTTGGATTTTCTGTTGCCTGAAGCTGCGGCGATTTTTGAACGCCGCTTTTGTTCCTATGAATTTGGAACAAAGAAGCCTGATCCTGAAAGCTTTACGCGCTTGGTAAAAAGTCTTGGCCGAACGCCTTCCGACTGTTGGTTTATTGACGACAAGAAATCTAATGTGCAGGGTGCACGTCTTGCAGGGTTGATCGGCCACCATTTTCGCCACGCGGAACTGCTGGCTGAAGATGCCAAGGAATTAGGATTTCAGATTTGAGTGCCACCACAGCCAATGCCCACTTCGTAACGGGCTCCACCATGCGCCATGTTGTCAACATGACATTGCTTGGCGCGTTGGGCTTGATGTCGTTGTTTCTGGTCGATCTTGCGGACCTGTATTTTTTAAGCCTGCTCAACAATAATGATATTACCGCGGCCATTGGTTATGCGGGCACTATTGGCTTTGCCAACCTTTCCATTTCTATCGGCATTGGCATTGCAGCCGTGGCCTTGGTGGCCCGGCAATTGGGAGCCGGAAACACCGAACGCGCCCGCGATTTTGCCACCACATCTTTGATGTTCTCTATCCTGTTGTCCAGCGCCTATACGCTTTTCATTGCTCTGTATGCGGAACAATTTCTGCGCTTACTGGGTGCAGAAGGTGTGGCACTTGAGCAAGCAACGCGTTTCATCTGGACGCTTTCGCCGGGGTTTGTGATGCTGGCCGCTGCCGTGAATTGTTCGTTTTCATTACGTGCCTTAGGTGATGCCAAACGCGCCATGTACATCACGCTTTCCATGGCCATTCTAACGGCAATTGCCGACCCTATTTTTATTTTCTGGTTTGATCTGGGCATGCAGGGTGCCGCCGTTGCCAATGTGCTGGCGCAAGGTTTCGGTTTGCTCTTTGGTTTGCATGGCTTGGTCTATGTACACAAATTTTTAAAGCGGTTTTCGTTTGCTGCTTTAAAGCGGGACTTGAGCGCCATTTGCGCAATTGCCTTTCCAGCGATGCTCACGCAATTGGCGACGCCCTTTGCAGTCGCTTACACAACATATGCCACTGCTCCCTTTGGGAATGATGCTGTTGCGGCATCGGCAATTATTGGGCGGTTGGTGCCAGTTGCATTCGGCATGGTTTTTTCATTGTCGGGCTCCGTGGGGCCCATCATCGGGCAGAATTTCGGTGCTGGAAAATTCGATCGTGTGACCCAAACATTAATTGACGGGCTTAAGTTCTCAGCGATTTATACCCTCATCACATCGTCACTACTGTTCCTGTTTCGCAACCAGATTGCAGACATTTTCCAAGCTTCGGGCCGCACCCACGAACTGGTGATCTTTTTCTGTACCTATGTGGCCTTAAGTTGGGCTTTCGCCGGGGCGCAATTCGTTTCCAACGCCGTCTGCAATAATTTGGGTAAAGCCACCCATTCCACCGCCTTCAATTGGGCAAAGGCCACACTTGGAACAATTCCTTTCGCAATTGTCGGTGGGCATTATTGGGGTGCAGAAGGCATCATGGCCTCTATTGCAGCGGGCAGCGTCATCTTTGGCATTGCATCGGTGTGGTGGGCGTTTAGAATTGTAAATCAACTCAATCCACAGAAGTGAAGTCATGTCGATCCTGGATATTCTCGAAGCTGCTGAAGGCGGCAAATTTTTCTCCAACGCAGCAAAAGCTACAGGCCTCGATGAAGCAACGGCCAAAAAAGTATCCGCAAAACTGGCCCCCGCCATTGCGCAACGTGTCAAAGACAAGGCAGCCGAAGACCCCGAAGCATTTGAGAACCTTCTCGATATGCTGGAGGAAGATGGTGATGTGGATTTGCAAGCCGAAGGTTCGCTGACGGATCAAGACGCGCAATCGGATGGTGCCGACATTCTGAAGGATCTTTATGGTTCGGCTGCCGAAACCAATGCTGTGTTCAAAGGCATGGGTGGCGGCATTGACAAGGCAGCACTTTCCACATTGACCGCGATCAACGCAACCGCCGTGCTTGCTGCCTTAGCTTCGATGAACGCTTCCAAACTCAGTGGCGGTGCAGCGCAAGCCGCCGAAACATCCAGCGGTGGGGGCTTTTTTTCAATTTTGATTGCGGCACTTCTAAAAGGTTTGCTGCAAGGCGCACAACGGCAATTGGCGCCCAAACGCCGGCGTCGTCGCTACACCAGTTATTATGGCCGTCGCGCACCCGTGCGTCGCCGTCGCAAACGCACGGTGGGGCTTGATGACGTTTTCAAAGATATTCTCAGCGGACGTCGCTGAGCAAAACGGGAGCATAGAAAATGGATCTTACAGCAATTGGCCGTCAATTCGGTTTAGATGAAGCACAAACGCGCGCGGCGATGGATGCACTGGCACCCGTTGTGGCCGCAGGTGTTCGCCGCAATGCGCAGAGCCCGCAAGGTTTGCAGGATATTTTGGGTTCCGTGCTCAACGGCAATCGTGGCGCTGTGCTTGATGATGAAAATGCCGTGCAGTTCGACAATGCCAAATCATCCGGTGATGAAATTCTGGGGCAGATATTTGGCTCGAAAGATACCAGCCGTGAAGTGGCGCAGCAACTCTCGGCCACGTCCGGCATTGGTGCAGCCGTATTGAAAAAACTTCTGCCGATTGTCGCGTCCGTCGTGATGGGCCAAGTGGCCAAGAAAATGGGCGGCAGCACAGGCGCATCAGGCGGTGGTTTGGGTGACATTCTGGGTGATATTTTAGGTGGCGGCCAACAACGCCAACAACCGCAATCCGGCGGCGGCGGGCTTGGAGATATTCTCAGTGATATTTTAGGCGGTGGCGCTCAGCAGCAGCCCGAAGTGCAACAGCGTCAGGCACCATCAGGCCAAGGTGGATCGCTTGAAGATATTCTCGGCGATATTTTGGGCGGCGGTAAAAGTGGCGGCGCCTCACAAGGCCAGATGGGCGATATTCTGCGCGACATTTTGGGTGGTGGTTCAGCTAGCCAACCCTCGGAAGAAGCAGTGACCCGTGGCCGTAAAACGCTTGACGATGTGTTGGGAGGCGGCACCCGACAAGGATCGGATGCCGATATTTTGCTGGACTCGGTGGAACGTTCGGTTCGGCGTCGCTAATCTGACTTAACGCATCCCGCTCCGGCGGGTGCGTTCTTCCAGTGCTAACGCTGCATTGACCGACAGTGGCAGATGAGCTGCCCATTCCACGTCGTTACGGCTGGTGCCGGCGTCGTGCAGGGTGTGTTCATCAAGCTTGAGCAAGCTGCGTACGGCGCGGCGGGCCTGCCAGTTTTCGTAAGCCCGGGCGAGAAAACCAGCTTGGGACTGGGCATAGGCCGACTGGACGGAATGGCTGAGATCGTAGGACATGGCACAAGTTCTCCTCTCAGCAGAAATTCATATATTTCTGCTGTTTCAATGATTTATTTCAAACTTCAACGTTTGCTGATGATGTGAATATGGACGATTTTTATTGATCAATCCAACAAATGTATTTTATACTATCCATCAATTGGAGTGATGCAATCATGATGCCCCATTTAGATGTCGATCATTTGAAGACGTTTCTCGCCATTTCAGATTCGGGCAGTTTCACCCGTGCTGCCGAAGAGGTAAATAAAACCCAGTCCGCCGTTTCCATGCAGATGAAGCGGTTGGAAGAACAGTTGGGGCGGCCATTGTTTTCGAAAGACGGGCGCGGCACCAAATTTACGCGGGATGGCGAGCGCTTGATTGATTTTGCGCGGCGCATTGTGGCGCTGAGTGATGAAGCGGTGTCCGCTTTCACCAAGCCCGACATTACCGGCACGGTGCGCTTTGGCACGCCGGATGACTATGCCGAATTTTTCCTGCCGGTTATTCTGGGCCGCTTCGCCCGCACCCACCCGCAAGTGACTGTTGATGTGGAATGCGTGCCCTCAAGCGAATTGATGGGCCGCACCGCGCGTGGCGAGATCGATATTGCTGTTGTTACATTTGGCTGCAAAGCCGAGGCAACGGATGTCATTCGCCAAGAAGAGCTCGTGTGGACAACGTCAGCGCGGCATTCCGTGCACGAAGCGCCTGTGATCCCGATTGCGGTTGCACCAAACGGATGCAGCTGGCGCGCCATGATGACGGATGCATTGGACCAGATGAACCGCCCCTACCGCGTGGCCTATGCCAGCCCCAATGCCAGCACCATCAACGCTACAGTCGTGCAAGGCCTCGCTGTCGCCGTCATGCCCGAAATCTGCATGCGACCGGGCATGCGCATTTTGACGGAGGCCGACGGCTTTCCGAAACTGGGCACATTTGACATTGGCTTGGTGTTCAAACCAGGCCGCAAAAATCCAGCCGTGGAAGCCTTGGCGAAACATGTGCGCGAGGGATTGCAGAGCACACGGTTTTCGATTGCGGCGGAATAGTGCGGCAGCAAGCACCATTGTTAAGCTTTGAATAGATCGCCAAGTTTAGATAATGACAAATTCTGAATTGATGGTTTGGTATGACGGGGGTTGCCCGCTGTGTTTGCGTGAAATTTCTGCCATGCGGAAACTCGACAAACGGCAGGCGATTTCGTTTATTGATATCACGTCTGAAGACAGCGTTTGCCCAATTGATCCGCAAGAGCTTCTGGCCCGTTTTCATGCGCAGGAAAATGGCGTTCTTTTGTCAGGTGCCGCGGCTTTTGCGGCGATGTGGCGGGCTATTCCGATTTTGCGGCCTTTGGGTTTGGCGGCGCGCAATCGCCGGGTGCTCAGTGGTTTGGAGCGCGTTTACATCATGTTTCTAAGGCATCGTCCCCAGTTGCAACGCTTTGTGAGGCGGTTGGAACAGCGGCCCCATTAAATACTCACTCTTGGGCCAACAAATTGGCCTTGCGTTCATGTTTGGCTTTGCGGCCTGAAACGCGGGCTCGCCACACCTCAAAACTGCGGCGCTTTAAACTGCTCCGCATGATGCGGATAACGTCACGTTCAGACAATCCGGTATCACGTTTAATTTTGTCAAATGATACGTCATCCGCCCAAGCCAGGCCGATGATTTCACTTATTGATGCAGCAGATTGTGTTGGTGTCATACTGTATTAGTACGCTGCACTGGTGAACTCGTATCATTTCAATAAGCAAAATCCCTAAACACCCGCGAAATATTGCCGTTCCACGCGCCGTTATACAAATCCAGCAATTGATCAGCGGCGGTTTTTCCGGTTGTTACGGACTCGTCCAATACGTCCAGGAATCCGCTTTCCAGTTTGCCCTTGCAGCCGTGTTGGTCACGCGCATCCAAACCAGCGCGGGATATTTTCAACACTTCGCTCGCGATGTCGCGAACCGTCCGTCCACGGATGATCGTATCAAAGCCTTGCGCTGGTACATCATCGCGTAAGGCTTGGCGTTCATCGGCGGTCCAATCTTTTGCGATGTCCCAAGCTGCATCAAGTGCGGATTGATCATACAAAAGCCCTACCCAAAAGGCTGACAACGCGCACAAACGCCGCCATGGGCCAGCGTCGGCTCCTCGCATTTCGAGGTAGCTCTTCAAGCGTACTTCTGGAAAAATTGTTGTGAGGTGATCAGCCCAATCTTTCATCGTGGGCTTTTCGCCGGGCAATTGCGGAAGTTTACCATCGAGGAATTTACGGAAACTTTCACCGGAACAATTTACAAACTCACCGTTGCGCATGACGAAATACATCGGCACGTCGAGGGCATATTCCATATAACGTTCGTAGCCTGCACCCTGTTCAAACATAAAAGGCAACATGCCGGACCTTGCATTGTCGGTGTCGGTCCAGACATGGCTGCGGAAGGATTTATAGCCGTTGGGCTTGCCTTCCAGAAAAGGCGAATTGGCAAACAATGCTGTAGCGATGGGTTGCAGTGCCACGGAGGTGCGCAGCTTCTTCACCATGTCGGCTTCGGATGCGAAATCCAGATTCACTTGCACCGTGCAGGTGCGGAACATCATATCGCGGCCCATCGTGCCGACCTTGTCCATGTAAGGTGCCATAATGCCGTAGCGGCCTTTGGGCATAACAGGGGTTTCAGAGCGCGTCCAAACGGGGCTGGCACCCAAGCCAATAAAGCCAATGCCGAGTGCGTCGCCGATTTCGCGGACCTGCTGCAAGTGCTCATTCACTTCGGCGCACGTATCATGGACTGACTGCAAGGGTGCACCCGACAGTTCAAACTGGCCGCCCGGTTCCAATGAAATGTTGGCCATGCCTTTGGGGTCGGCCAAGGCGATGATATGTTCGCCTTCATAAACGCCATCCCATCCAAAACGGTCCCGCAGACCTTCGAGCAATTTGCGAATGCCACGTGCCCCTTCGTAAGGTACGGGTTGCAATGTGTCGGTGAGGAAAGCGAATTTTTCGTGCTCGGTGCCAATGCGCCATTCTGATTTTGGTTTTTCGCCCTTGGCGAAATAACCAATCATTTGACCTTTCGATTCAATCGTCGCCTTGGCTTCTGCCGTATCTGGTGTTGGTCCGCTCACGTCTACCCGTCCTCGATTTTGTTGACGTCATGTAAGCATGAACTGCATTGGCCACAAGTCAGAAAAAGTGATGAGAGCTATTACGATTTCCAATCCCCAATGGCCGCCTGCACGACAGTTAGGGCTGCAATTGCCACTGTATCGGCGCGCATGATGCGGGGGCCTAAAGAAATTGCAGTGACAAAAGGTAGGCTTTTAAGATGGGCACGCTCTTCATTGGTAAATCCACCTTCGGGGCCGACCAATACGGCTGCGGGTGTTGTGATATTTTTCAGAGCTTCCAAGGGATTGGCGACCGAAGCTGTTTCATCGCAATAGATCAAGCGCCGTGAATGATCCCACGTCGCCAGAACCTTGGCCAAGGTTGTGGGTTCCATAACCTCAGGCACGAAAACCAAGTTGCATTGTTCTGCCGCTTCAACTGCGTTGGCTTTCATGCGGTCCAAATTTACGCGCTCGGCGATGGTGCGTTGCGTGATTACGGGGTGCAGGCGGCGGGCACCGAGCTCCGTGGCTTTTTGTACCATATAGTCCAGCCGCGCGTGTTTCAGCGGCGCAAACAAGTAATCAATGTCTGGCGGTGGTTTTACTGCGGCCACGTTTTGCTCGACCCGCACTTCAACCGACTTCTTAGCCACGGTGGTGATGTAGCACAGCCATTCACCATCTCGACCATTGAACAGCGCTACGGCATCACCGCTGTTTTGGCGCAAAACGTGAACGAGGTAGTGGCCCTGCTCTTTTTGCAGCGCAAATTCCGCGCCGGACGAGAGCGGTGTTTCGACGTATAAGCGAGGTGTGGTTTTTGCCATAGCCCTCGTGTAACACGCCGCCCATGACCCATGCCAGCGGTACTCACATCGCAGATGCAAAACCCTTGAACTGGGTGGAACGGCTGTTGCCCGACGCCGCCCTGCCCTATGCTCAGTTGATGCGGTTGGATCGGCCCATTGGCTGGTGGCTGTTATTGCTACCCTGTTGGTGGGGCCTCGTGCTTGGCCAAATCGCGTCTGGCGGTGGGGTGCCTAATTGGTGGCATGCATTTCTATTTCTGGCGGGTGCCATTGTGATGCGGGGGGCTGGCTGCACGCTGAATGACGTCGCGGACGCCAAGTTTGATGCAAAAGTCGAACGTACCAAAAACCGACCCATTGCGTCGGGCCGCGTATCACGCAAATCCGCTGCACTATTTCTAGCGTTACAAGCTGCCATTGGCTTTTTGATTTTGTGGCAGTTTAATTTCTACACCGTCGTGCTGGGTGCGTCTTCGCTTTTGATTGTCGCAATTTATCCTTTCATGAAACGCATTACCCATTGGCCGCAATTTGTATTGGGCCTGGCTTTTAATTGGGGGGCGTTGGTGGGGTGGAGTGCCACGATCGGTTCAGTTTCACGCCCGGCGGTGTTTTTATACTTTGGCGGCATTTTGTGGACCTTGGCCTATGACACGATTTATGCCCACCAAGACAAGGAAGATGATGTGTTGATTGGCGTGAAATCAACGGCCTTGCTGTTTGGTGCCAATAGCAAACCGTGGTTGGGCGGGTTTATTGGCGCTGCTCTTGGTTTTTTTGCACTGGCAATTTGGCATGCCGGTGGTGGCGCATTATCTTATCTTGGTCTTGCGGCGGCAGCCCTTCATGGGGCATGGCAGTTACAAACATTTGATCACTCTGATTCCGAACTGTGCTTGAAACTGTTCAAGTCCAACCGCACATTCGGTCTTTTGCTTCTCACCGGACTTTTGACGGATTGCCTGACACGATGACGCACGACCTTTTATCAATCACTTCCGATGTGGTGGCCATGGCCTTGAAAGCGGGGGCCAGTTCGGCAGATGCAATTGCCATTTCCGCCCGTTCGCAGGACGTATCCCTCCGGCATGGGGTGATAGAGGAATTTGAGCAATCTGAGTCTCAAGACGTGGGTTTACGGGTTTTTGTTGGTCAGTCTGCGGCCTTGATTGGTGGCAGTGTTCTAACGCGTGATGGATTGCAGCGCTTGGTAGAACGCGCCATTGCGATGGCAAAATTGGCAACAGCTGACTCCTTTGCGGGCATTGCATCAGAAGACCAACTGGTGCGCGATGTTCGTGACCTTGATCTGGTGTCAAAAACCGAATTGAACATGGACCAGCTCAAGGCGCTGGCCTTGCGGGCCGAAGATGCCGCCCTTGCTGTTCAAGGTGTTTCGCGCAGCAACGGGGCTTCTGCCAGTGCGTCGCGCCGCCACGTGGCGATGGCGGCTTCAAATGGTTTTGCACGGGCGTGGGAGCGCACGAGTTTTGGCACCAGTGCATCCGTCGTTGCGGGTGAAGGCACTGCGATGGAGCGTGATTATGATGGCCACGGTGCCACACATTTTGAAGATATGGACCAACCAGAAAAGATTGGCAAAACGGCTGGTGAGCGTGCAATTGCCCGGTTGAACCCGCGCAAAATTGCTTCGCAAACCGTTCCCGTCATTTATGATCGGCGTGTGGCTTCAAGTTTGTTCGCGCATTTTTTGGGTGGCATTTCGGGCGCTGCCATTGCGCGCGGCACAAGCTTTTTGAAACAGGATTTGGGCAAGTCAGTTTTTGCGGCGGGTGTAACGCTTGTTGAAAATCCGCATCGTTTGCGCGGCCCAAGTTCCAGGGCTTTTGACGGTGAAGGTTTGCCAACGGTTCAGCGCAACATCATTGACAAAGGTATAGTCACAACCTGGATCATGGATTTGCGGGCTTCTCGGCAATTGGGGTTAGCCCCCACGGGGCATGGGGCACGCGGCTTAACATCGCCACCCGGTGCCACGCCTTCTAACTTGCATGTGGAGGCAGGATCACGCAGCCCCGGAGACATGATGCGCGATATGGGAACGGGATTGTTAGTGACGGAGTTCATCGGCTCTACCATCAACATGGTGACGGGTGATTATTCCCGTGGTGCTTCTGGTTTCTGGATTGAGAATGGCGAAATTGCCTATCCGGTCAGCGGCATTACGGTTGCCGGAAATTTGCGCAATATGTTTGCGGCACTTGAACCTGCTTCCGATTTGATTTTCCGGGGTGGCATGAATGTTCCGTCCTGCTATTTGGGTGAAATGACGATTGCGGGACGCTGACATGAATGACCTCGACTTGCTGTTGAGCAGTTTGCGCCAAGCCGGTGAAATTGCCATGGGCTTTCACGGCAAGAACCCTAAGCGCTGGAACAAGCCAGACGGCACGGTTTTGACCGAAGCTGACTTGGCCGTTGATGCCTTGCTGAAAGCAAAGATCAAAACAGCACGCCCTGATTGATGGTTGGCTTTCAGAAGAATCAGAAGATACGCCCGAACGCCTGAGCCTGTCGCGGCTATGGATCGCGGACCCGATTGATGGCACACGCGCTTTTGCGGACGCCACGCGCTTCTGGGGAATTGGTGTAGCGCTCGTCGAAAACGGTTCGCCCATTCTTGGTGGAATATATTGCCCGGTGGATGATGTGCTGTTCCACGCTGTTAAAGGTGGTGGCGCGTTCCGCAATGGTGTGCGGCTCACATCGCCGCCAAGTTCTGGCCCCGTTATTGTGCCACGCACGGCTGCGGCACCAGTGGAGGCGTTGGGGCTCACCACGCAAATCAGTTCGCGATGGCCCATGTTGTTGCGCTTTGCCTTGATTGCGGAAGGACATAACCCCGCTGCAATTTCCCTTGGCTTCAAGCAGGATTGGGATTTGGCGGCAGGCGTTTTGCTCGTCACCGAAACGGGCGGCACCGTGACCACACAGAATGGCACACCTTTGAATTTCAACCAAAAAGAACATCACCAACCGGGCCTGGTTGCTGCCCAAGCAGCTTGGCACGACAACATTCTCAAAGCAGTAAGGACACTCTGATATGGCCAAAACCGCAGCTCCAAAAGAACAACTCATCCATCTGGTTTTTGGTGGCGAACTTACTGATGTTACCGATGTAACCTTCAAGGATTTGGCCAATCTTGATGTTGTGGGTTTTTACCCCAATTACGAAACAGCCCAGCAGGCTTGGGTGGCCAAGGCACGCGAAACCATCGACAATGCGCAAATGCGCTACTTCATCGTGCATTTGCACCGCCTGCTTGATCCTACATCAGCGCCCAAGAAGTAAAAGTGAATGCAAAGCAGCGGTGAATAAAAACAATCGCCACTGCCACATTTCCGTCGTGCGTGAAATGCTATTCACCTCTGATCATACATAAGGTCCTGACGTGCGCATTTTCATTTTCTGTCTACTGTTGATTTGGCTTCCTGTTGCCGAGGCACAAACCATTACCGCTTCCAATGTTCAAATTGAGTGGAAGGTTTCCAATCGGTTTCGTCTGTTCAAAAATGCTGAAATTTTTGCCGCCCATGAAAAAGCGTGGCGGCAATATCTCATACACGTTGACAGTGCTGTCAAAGAGCAAGATGGCCGTGAACGCCTGCGCAACACCACGTCTGTTATTGGCACCGAACATGTTTTGAATGATCGCTACATTTCATTCTCGCGACTCCTGCGCCGGAACTATGACCCCATGGGCTGGGCCGCGCGCCACGTAGGTGATACATGCTGGAGTGCCAAAGACCGCGTGCATGGTGCTTGTGGCAGCATTGAAGAGTATGTTTTGCCAAAAGCCCATGACGTCACGGTGTGGCTTAACCCGCGCGACGATAGTAAATTGGTGGCGGAGTATAATTGCAACTGGCAGGTTGATGGCGGTGCAGCTGTCACTTCGCCATGCGATGAGCCCGTCACACTTTCGATACCTTATCCAACAGGGGCCAGCATTTCCGTTGGCGTTGATGGTGAAACACCCATCTCCACTGATATTCAGGTGAAGGATCTTTTGATTGCGGGTCTTGGTGATAGTTTTGCTTCAGGTGAAGGCAACCCTGATGTACCCGTGCAGTTTGATGCCAATCGTCGCGCGCGCAATGTTTACCCGAAACGCGCTGGCTTGGATGCGCGCAGCAACGCGCAATGGATGGACGAATTATGCCATCGCTCACTTTATGGCCACCAGCTGCGGGCAGCTTTGCAGATTGCTATTGAAAACCCCAAGGCTGCTGTAACCTTCATGGGCTATGCCTGTTCGGGTGCTGCCATAGATGAAGGCATCCTTGGTCCACAAACCTATATGGATTATGTCTCAAAGACGGACGGAACAGAAGCCGCGCGTTCCTTAAGTGGCGGTTCTAAAGACACACAATTGCGTTGGCTGTTACGCGAATTGTGCCGCGAAAAGCCGGACAAAGTGAAAGGCATCTGGACTTGCCCCGGCAATGCCTATCGCCGCAACGTCGATTTCTTGATGCTGTCGATTGGTGGCAATGACATTGGTTTTTCCAACCTCGTGGGCTGGGCTACCTTGCGTGACTCAACATCATCGTCATTGGCAAAGTTTTTTGGTGCCACGGTTTCGGCCAAACAATTTGCAGAAAACATGGTGGAGATTTTGCCGGGTGCCTATGCCAAGCTTGCCAAGGCCATCGAAACCGCTGTGCCCTTGAAAAATGGAGATTTGGGTTTTGATCCGTCACGCGTGGTGCTCACGGCCTATCCGGATATTTTGGAAGATGAAACAGGAAAGGTGTGTGCGGCGGGCGAAGAAGGCAATGACGAAGACCTGTTTGCAGCCAACCAATCACTCGATGGTTTTTCGTCGTGGTTGGTGGTGACACCCGGCAAATTGCAACGCGCCCACGGCCAATTGGAAAAACTGCACACCCGAATGGGCGAATTGGCGGAGGACCATGGCTGGACCTTCGCAGCGCGCGCTTATAACGACCGGCCTTTCCGCGGGCATGGCTTTTGTGCACAAAACCAAAAAACCAAGACAGACGCTGCTGAAGTTTTGATGCTACCCTGCTGGGGCAAGGCTGATCGCGATACACAAACTTGTGGCAGTAATCTCTCCGGCAAAATCCGGGATTGGCGGCCTTTCAACCCGGCAACTGAAAACTACCCCTATGCCCTGCGACAACGCTGGGTGCGCAGTTTTAACGACGCATGGATGGTGATTAATCAGAAGGTTTTAACCCGCGACGGCAAAATTGATGAAGATGCATCAGCCCGCGTGTTTGCCGAAACCACAGGTGCCATGCACCCAACGGCCGAGGGCCATGCGGCTATGGCTGATGCAATATTGATGGATTTGCGCCCCGCAATACGCGCTGCTTTAGGCGCCGACGACAACTGAATCAAAAGACCGGCGGTGGTTCTGGGCACCGCCGGTCTAGTTGATCTGCAGCAGAGCGCCCCCGATGCTGCAAAACAATACCCAAGACCAAACATCAGGCGACAGCTTACCGTGCGTATTGGAAAGCTGTTCTATCCGGGGAAGATGTTCAATTTTGAATAGTCAATCTAAGTTGACCAAACTCATCTAGTAATCTCCATTGATAACGTCAAGTCTAGTTTACAAAAAATATCAATTAAAAGCGCTTTTAATATGAATTATTGCGCCAGATTAACCATTGGAATTGAATTATTGACATGATTCCAATGTCTTGATATTCGTCAACCATGATTGATAAAAATAGCACTCTTCGGGGGCTGGGCATTCGTAACCTGACGGCGGAATTTTTAGCGGCACTTGATGATCGCTACACGGCAATGCGTAAAGGCACCCGATATGAAAACGTCAGACAGTTTGACGGGAGAGTGTTTGTTGCAGCCACGCGGGAAGGTTTGACCGAGTCGGAAATTGCCCGTGCCTTCCAAGTCACACGACAGGCTGTTCATGCGTCAGTGGAAAGATTAATCGCGCTAAAGCTACTGGAGCGCCAAGCCATTCCCGGCAATCGTCGCGATAAGCATATTGTTTTGACCGAACGCGGTCAGCACGCAAAGCAAACTGCTGGCCAGCAAATTGCCGAAATTGAAGCTGAATGCGCCGCTATTATCGGACAGGAAAATTTCAAAACGTTCCGGCTACAACTCGAATTGATTGCCGCAACCATTGCGGCCCGCACGGGCACTAAGCCACAGGTGTAAAGTCATCGAGATCACTGTCGCTCAACATGTCGGCAATCGTTTCGAAAGCTTCTCGCATATGCCAGCTCACTTTGGGGTGCCCGAAGCAAATGCGCACATGTTGTGATACTGTTGCGGGGTCGAGTTCAAAACGGCTGCCGGGCGTGATCTTGATTTTGCGTGCTGCCAGTGCTTGGGCAAAACGTCCGGGCAACCAATGGGGCGGCAATTTGAGCCACGCATAGGGTGCACCCGGCGCACATCGGAAACTCTGTCCTTTGAAAACCTCCACGAACAGGTTGCGGCGCGCGGCGAGTTCTGACCTCGTGCGCTCCAGAATATCCGAGGCCATGTCTGTTTCCACCCAATAGCGCGCAATTTCCCCTGTAATACCCACCGTTCTGGCCGCCATGTTGCGCATGTGAGAACGCAACAAGCGTTCTTGACCTTGGGGCGACACCACAAAGCCGATGCGCAAACCCGGTGCCAAAGTTTTGGAGAGACTGGTGATGTGAAATGTGCGCTCTGGTGCCAATTCATAAAATGTGGGCGGCTGCACGCGCGCATCCAGCAAACGGAAAATATCATCTTCAATGATTGTCAGATCATATTTTCGCGCAAGCGCCACAATGTCGTCGCGGCGTTTGGCGCTCATCGTATGGGTTGTTGGGTTTTGAAGAGTTGGCACCAGGTAAACCAACTTGCATCCCGTTGTTTTGAACTTTCGTTCCATTGCGTCTGGCAAAAGACCATCGTCATCCATGTCAACGGGAAGTGGGTTGAGATGCGTATTCTTGAACGTCATGAACAGCTGGGCGTAGTTGGTGCGTTCCGTCATTACGCCCACTTGGCCTTCGCCCAAGGCTTCCAGAACCGTGATCAAACCTAAATGCGCACCTGCTGAAATAACGACACTGTTTTCAGACACATTGATGTTGCTGCGCTTCAACCAACTCACAGCCATGGCGCGGTGCATGTGGAAACCTTCGGCGGGCGCATAATCCAGAAGGTCAAGCCGCCGCGGGTCACGCATGACTGACATCATGGCTTGATCCAGTTCCTCCGGCTTCACCACGGGCGGCGGAATGGCATGGGACAAATCCACGGTGCCATCAGACTCAACAGCGGGTGAAGGCAGTGCTGCCATTTGCGGGCGTTTGCGAATGTAGCTGCCCCTGCCCACTTCGCCTTCCAACAGCCCGCGGTTTTCCGCTTCCTTGTAGGCACGGGTGACGGTGCCGAGTGTGACGCCCAACTTCCAGGCCAAATCGCGCTGAGGCGGCAACCGAAAACCCTGTTGCAATACTCCACCTTCCACATCCCGCAACATTGCATCCGCAATGGCAAGGTACAATGGTTTGCTACGATCCAGCTCTGGCTGCCAAATTGTCATGATTACAATAATCCAATTGTATGTATGTTCTCGACACGATATTGAACAATTCCAGCTGTTACAAGGGAAATAGCACGGGTCAGCAATTGATACAATCGATACAAACGGAGTTTAAAATGCGCGACTACATCCTCAGCCAAGCCCAATCCCGCCAAGACTTCGGTCTCGTCGCGACAGCAAAGCGCGTGGTCCGCAATTGGAAACACCACCGTGAATTGGGACAATTGCTGAAACTGGAGGACTATTTGCTGGCGGATATGGGCCTAAGCAGAAGCCTCATCCAACACCTTCTGGCGCTTCCCATCACCGTAGATGTGGACTGGGAGCAGGAGCGCGTATTGCGCATGCGCTGATCACGAGCAGACAGTTCATTTTTCCGTATCTCATTCAAATAGATGATGCAATTGTAAGTGGAAAAGCATCATGATGAGAAATTAGCTTCAGCATAAGGAAAATTGAAATGGCAATATTCAGGTATTCAGATATTGGCCTTGCAGGCACCTTGCCGAGCGTGTTCAGTTCGACGGCGAACGCCTTTCAACTGGACTCAGCGGCGGCCGATACCTTGACCGTTGACGACGACGCTTTTCTGATTTCAACATTTGGGACCGGAGCCTACCTGCAAAACACCGGGGCGTGGACAGTCAATGTCGCAGGCCAAATTTTCGGGGCAATCTTACGGAATGTGGTTGGATGCAGGTGCGTCTAAAATTTCGATTGCAGCAGGCGCTACTGTGGGGAGTAACGGCAACTTCGGGACCGCAGGTATTTATGTCGCTGGGCCTTCGGTGACGATTACCAACCTCGGCGAGATCGTTGGCTACTACGGCATTGCGCTGACGGGCGGCGGCACCAATATCATCACCAACAAGGGCTACATTCGTGGTGATGTAAACTCGTATGGATCCGGCATCGATACCGTCACAAACAATGGTGTCATCGACGGGGGCCTTCAGATTGTACGATGGCGTCAATAAAATCATAAATACGGGGACGCATTCTCTCCGCGAATATATGGTGGCATCAGTGCCGACACGGTGACCAATAGTGGCTCCATCGGCTTTGGCGTAAATATTGGCCAACGGATTGAACATCCTGACCAATAGTGGATCAATTAATACTTTGCATGGAATATTTATGGCGTGATTGGAGGCACGGGCGACGATACGGTCACCAACACCATCACTGGCACAATCATTGGCGGGGTGACGTTGGGGGATGGTAAAAATACTTTCACCAACAGCAACACCGTCCGCATCAATACCTCGACAAATTATGGTTACGAGGGTGGCGCTGGCATTGATATTTTCACCAATATTGGAACACTTGCTGGCGATGTGAAGTTGGGCGACGGGGCTAACACATTCAAAAATTCCGGCACTTTAAATACCGTCAGCACTCTTTACGGCGTTGTTGGCGGGCTGAACGCTGATAATGTCACAAACAGCGGAACCATTGCTGGCGCTGTGAGGTTAGGAGGTGGCGATAATATACTGATCAATTCTGGGGTTTTGAATGCCATCGGTCGTCCTTTGGGAATAGCTGGAGGGGCGGACGCTGACTACATTACAAATTCCGGTTCTATTATGGGGGGCGTAGAATTGCTAGGTGGCGTGAATACCTTGACCAATTCGGGTCGAATTGGATACATCAATGTCTACGGCTTGGACGGCATCAGTTATATGGGACTCGGGGGAACTGACAATATAACCAACACCGGAATCATAGAGGGTCGCATTTCCCTTGGGGAAGGAACCAACAAGCTCACCAATTCCGGAACCATTGATCAGTCAACATTAGTTGGCAGCGTGTACGGCGGCTCGGGTGCTGATACGGTCATAAATACTGGCATATTAAAAAGTGGCGTAGAACTGCTCGCTGGTACTAACAATTTTTCCAATTCCAAAGAAGTTGGTGCAACAACATCATCTATGGTGAGCTATTCAGGCGAAGGTGGTGACGACACCATTACCAACACTGGAACCCTGAGTGGTGGCATACTACTTGGAGACGGCAAAAATTCGGTTTCGAACACGGGTTCGATTGGCGCGGAGATAACCGGTTGGAGCATTTTCGGCGGTTCAGGCAATGATACGATCATAAATTCTGGCAAAATCGTCAGTTCAGTCTTCCTTGGAAACAGCTCAACCGACGTGAATGTGGTCAAGAATTCAGGCGTCCTGTCGAGAAATGTCCAAGGAAGTAATGGAGCCGACACTGTTGAGAACACCAAGACAATTTTGGGGATTGTGGATCTTGGTGACGGGGTCAACACACTGACCAATTCAGGCTTAATTGGCGGTCACTTTTTCAGTGGGTCTAACCTCGACACTGTCAAAAACTCAGGCACAATATCGGGTGATGTCTTACTCGGTCCTGGCAATGACATATTTACCAATACCGGAACCGTGCTTGGCGGTATCAGCCTTGAAAATGGAAATGATACCTTCATCGGTGGTGCTACGGTTGAACATGTGTACGATCTTGGTACTCGGCACCGACAAATACAGTTTGGCTGGCGGAAACGATATATTCGAAGCTCATAATACCGCTGGTGCCTTGGATGGTCTTGACATCGTCGACGGCGGCACGGGTGTTGACATATACTATGCTGTACCTCTCGGCGGGTTGCACATCAATCTGGACACCATCAACCATGTAACGCCCCCCGGCTGGGACGGTGCAGCCATCACTGTTTTAAAGCAGACGGCTGTAAATACTTTGCAAGGCTCTGTTGACAGTGTTTTGAACTTTGAAAACGTCGATGGCAGCAATGCCGGAACGGCACAGGACATTATTTTTGGTTCTGCGGTAAGTAACTTTTTGAACGGCAATGCCGGGGATGATTTTCTCTGGGGCCTTGCCGGAAATGACACGATTAAACGGTGGTGCTGGCTATGACCGCATTGAAGGCGGTCTTGGCAAAGACACTCTGAGCGGTGGAACTGAGGGCGATACATTTGTGTTCTCAACCCTTGTAGACAGTGGTCGCCACCGAGCTGACCCGCGACACCATAATGGATTTCACCATCGACGGTTTGTATGGTGACATGATTGACCTCTCTGCCATTGACGCCAACACAAAAGCAGGTGCTACAGGTAACCAAGCCTTCCACTTTATTGGCACCAACGTGGTCTGGAATGCAGGTGATGCCGGGCAATTGCGCGCGATTTGGACGGCAAGCGGTCAAATCATCCAAGGTGACGTGAATGGCGACCGCGTTGCAGATTTCTCGGTTTTCATTTTTGATGGTGGCAACCATGGCACGCTGAGTTCGACTGACTATGTCGACTTCATTCTATGAAGATAACTAGGCCGGAGCTCGCTGCTCCGGCCTTGTTTTCAATCCTTCAAGAAATAGGTAATCGTCGTCACCACGCGCACCTTTTTGTTGACCTGCTTTTCCGGCCTATCATTCGGAATCTCAATGGCCGGTGTAATTTCGATGATGCCTTGGTTGGCGCTTTGAATGTCGCCAACGTTGGCGCCTGATTCAGTTGCGAATTTATCTGCAGCTTCACGCGCGCGCTTTGTGGCTTCGGTCAACATTTCGCCCTTGAGGTCGTTGACGTTGGTGAAGATGAACGATGGTCCGGCATTGTAAGCGTCAGCCGAAAACACCACGCCCGACTTCAGCAAGTCGCCAATCATCTTGGCCGAGGCTTGTAACTTGTCCACATCAGCCGAACGCACCAGCAAATCTTCCGTCAGCACAAAGCGGCTTTCTTCCGGCGTGCCTTGGGCATTGTATCCGGCAATGCGGTCTTCCACTTGGATG
This sequence comes from uncultured Alphaproteobacteria bacterium, assembly GCA_963840765.1. Taxonomy (GTDB): domain Bacteria; phylum Pseudomonadota; class Alphaproteobacteria; order Rhizobiales; family Aestuariivirgaceae; genus Aestuariivirga. The sequence continues at coordinate 332,325 of CAWJAE010000004.1, forward strand.
TTCTGCACTTGCATGTCGGCTTCGGTAAAACCGCCCTTGGTCAAAAATTCCTTCACGGATTTTTCAGACACTTCCAACTTCACGCGTGCGTCTTCCAGCGTTGATCCTGTGGCCACAAAGCGAATGGGCCAAAAGCCCAGATTGGCTTTCACTTCGCGTTCTGACAGTCCTTTGACGGTAACAACACGGTAGCCAAGCCGGCTTTTCACCAAACTTTCGCCCGCCAAGATAACCGCCAGCTGCAACGCCAAGACCAATCAGGCCGCCAGCCAACACACGAGATAGAGAATTCATGGATTTCTTGAAAACTCTCCAAAAAGCGCCCCCGCGCTTCATGTACGCAATTCTGCCAAACATTGTGGTGCCATGATGGCGGAGGTTGATGGCACTTCAGAGTTGTTGCAAGATTTTCTCAAACCCCGGCGTTACCCGCGCGCAAATTCCATCTCCTGTGCCGATCCCATCGTTCACGGCGGAAAATATTTCTGGCCCTGCGCTGGTGATGTGACCATGCGCATGCAAGAGCTTTAGAATTTCGAGATTGGGAATTTCGCCTTCGCCAATCGGCACGCGGTGAAAAAGACAATCCTGCGCAACGGAACGCCCTTCAGGACAGGTGAGCGTACCGTCAGCGATTTGAATAGTATCAAATGTGCCAGGGGGAATTTCCGCAAACAACGCGTCCGTGCGCCCAACACGTGTGTAGTGCCACGTGTCAAAGATGATTCCGGTATTTGGACGGCCAGCGTTTTTGATAATTTCCCACGCTTCGTCCATCCTGCTTAAGCCCCACATGGCAATTCCCTCTAGGAGGCACTTCAGTCCGGATTGCGCGGCCCTGTCACACATGCGAGCGAAATGTTCCGTGAGTTCGGCTGTGGAATAGCGGCCTGCTTTATAAGCGCCGACAAAGTGCAAACGATCAACCTGTAACGCTTCGGCAATCCGGAACATGTCGTCGGGCGACGTATCGAGGTATGGTATAATGCCCGGTTCCTCATCCGGAGATATGGCATCCGGCACCCAGGTTGCGAAGGGATCAAGGTAAGACAGCTTGACCCCATTATCGGCAGCGATGGCGCGAATGTCTGCGACAGAGAGCCCCGAGGCCCGTGTCGCTTCATAGTCACGAGGCGAGGTGCTGATACATCCATAGCCAGCGCGGGCCGTCGCTTCGATACGTTCGCGATAAGGTACAGAGCGAATGTTCGCAAGCCACATGACGCGCGCATGTCTATCGAGTGTAAGTGTCATGTTGAAATGCCTTCATTGAGAGTGGATCGGCCACCTTTCATCTGAGGGCTTTTTCCGATTCCTGCAATTGCAAACTGGATTGTCGAAAACGATGGGACTGGCTTGTTTCAAATGAGCGACTTAACCTGCTATGGTTGGACAAATCAGCAGGAGCTTTGCCCCATGAACAAGCCAACACCGCCCAGCCAGTGGGAACCTTCACCCAATAACCTCGAACCATTCTGGATGGGTTTCACGCCGAACCGTGCTTTCAAGCAGCGCCCGCGTATGATCGCCCGCGCCAAGGACATGCATTACTTCGATATGCAAGGTAAGCCGATCTTGGACGGCTCTGCTGGTCTCTGGTGTTGCAATGCCGGCCACTGCCGTGAACCGATCGTGGCGGCCATTCAAAAATCCGCCGCCGAACTGGACTTCGCCCCAACTTTCCAATTTGGTCATCCAAAAGTTTTCGAACTCGCCTCGCGCCTTTCAACCTTGGCACCGGGTGATTTGGACTATGCCTTCTTCTGTAACTCCGGTTCGGAAGCTGCTGACTCTGCCCTCAAGATTGCAATCGCCTATCACCGTGCCAAAGGCCAAGGCACGCGCACCCGTTTGATTGGACGTGAACGCGGTTATCATGGCGTCAACTTCGGCGGCATTTCCGTTGGCGGTATGGTGGCCAATCGCAAGTTCTTCGGCAATGCCTTGGGAGGTGTCGATCATTTGCCTCATACCTACAATCGCAAGGAACAAGCTTTCACCCGTGGTGAGCCTGAATGGGGCGGCCACTTGGCAGGGGAGTTGGAAAAACTTGTGGTGCTGCATGATGGCTCCAACATTGCTGCCGTCATCGTTGAGCCCATGTCGGGTTCAACGGGCGTGTTGCCACCACCCAAAGGCTATCTCAAAAAGCTGCGCGAGATCTGCGACACCCACGGCATTCTCTTGATATTCGATGAAGTCATCACCGGCTTTGGCCGCTTGGGCACTTCCTTTGCCGCAGAACGTTTTGGCGTGGTGCCGGATATGATCACCTTTGCCAAGGGCGTAACCTCCGGCACCGTGCCTCTGGGTGGTGTTATGGTGCGCAAGGGTATTTATGATGCCTTCATGAACGCACAAGACCATGTGATTGAGCTATTCCACGGTTACACTTACACAGGTCACCCCATTGCGGCGGCAGCTGGTATTGCCACGCTTGATCTCTATCGTGATGAAGACATTTTCGCCAATGCGGTAAAAATGGAAAAGCCATGGGCCGATGCGGCGTTTTCGTTGCAGGGCCACCCGCTGGTTGAAGATATCCGCACCATCGGTCTGGTCGCAGGCATTGATATGAAGCCAGTTGAGGGCAAGCCCGGACTTCGCGCCTATAAAGCCATGGAGAATGCTTTCCATGACTTTGGACTGCTGGTGCGCATCACGGGTGATACGATTGCCTTGTCACCGCCATTGATCATCAAACCAGCCGAAATCAATGAGATCTTCTACGATAAATTGCCAAAGATTTTGGATTCCGTCGCAAAGCTATAGATCCAACTTCTGGTCGAAAACCAACCAGTCACAATTCACTAATGGCCAGAGACAGCGTAGTCTCTGGCCATAATGATTCGTGGGGCGCGAATTTAGGGTTGAATTGAGGGGATGTTCGGGTGAGCAAAGATTGGCCGTGGATTGTCGCGATAGCATTGCTTGTGGGGGTTGCCATGAGCATCGCAGCCTACGCTATGGGATCAGGCACAACGACAGTAAACATGCTCGCAATAGCGTTGGTATCATTGGGGTTAGCACAAATCGTTGGCCTCATGCGCAATGCCAGCAGCGGTGGGTTGATTGGCAAACTGGCCGATAACCAATCTGACATCGTGGAAACGATCAATCGACTGTCGGGTGAAACACGCCGCATTAATGCGGAGAGTTCTAATCTGGCGCGCAACTTTGAACAGTTCCGCAGTGACTCCGCGACCTTGAATGTGAACTTGGCAGAGGGCCTTGCCTCGTTGCGGCAAAGCCATGAGACGGTCGCCGGCGATATGAAAGCCATATTGGACGGACAGCGTGACATTCAATCAAGTTTGTCGACGCGCGCCACGGAAATTCAACTGAAAGATGCTATCGCGCGTGAGCAAATGTGGTTGGCGCAAATGGCTGATGAAGCACCTCCACAGCCGGAATACGTTGCCGAAGCTCCACCTATCGAAGACAGTTTTGCGAATTCAGGATTGGCAGAAGCCCTACATTTATCATTAGAGCCGATTGTTGATTTATTCACTTCCAACACGGCGCACTACCGCATGGTATTGGGCATGACCAATGAGCAGGGTCAGGATGTTGAGCATGAAGTGTTTGTGCACCACGCAGATCGCATGGGCCTTCGCGCAGATCTTGATCAACATGTCATCGAACAAACCCTGGAGCTTTTAAGCCAGCTGCGCCAACGCGACCATAACCTCTCGATTTTTGTGCCCGTTGGCACCGGAACATTGAGCTCCGTAGGCGCTGTTCAAAACATCATCGCGATGTTGAAAGGCCAACCGCAAATGGCCAATGGCGTGGTGCTGGATATGCCTCATTCGGTCTTAGCCACTCTGCCTGAAGCCAGTCTGGAAGGCTTGGCTACGCTTGCCCGCGCGGGTGTGAACCTCAGCCTGTCGCAAGCCTCCATTGCCGGTATTGACCTTGCGGCCTTGAATAGTTTGAATGTGCGCTGGGTGGGACTTGCGGCTTCCTCCGTCGGCATCGGCAAACAAGTTTCTGCGGGTTTAGCGGGCTTTGTACAGTCTGCCCGCGCTTTGCGCATTCAGATCATCATTTCACATGTGGGTGACCCTCGCCATGTGGAAGGGCTTTCACGGACGGCGCGGTTTGCATCCGGCCCAGCTTTTGCCATGCCACGCAAATTGAAGCGTGCACCGGCGGAAAATACTGCCTTGGCACAAGCAGCATAATTTAACATATGCAGGACCTGTCGCAACGCTACCCCGTTTGGTTTGTCGATATTTGGGGGGTGATACACAACGGGGTGTCTCCATTTGCTTCTACGGTTGAGGTTCTGGCGCAGCATCGCGCGCAAGGTGGCACGGTTATTCTCGTGTCAAATTCCCCCCGCAGTGAAATGGGTGTGACACGGCAGCTCAATGAAATCGGTGTAAGGCCTGAAGCCTATGATGCAGCCGTGACATCGGGCGATGTGACACAAGAACTAATGCGGGCAGAACCTACGGGAAAGCTGTTCCACCTCGGACCCTCCCGCGATGTATCAATTTTTGAGGGTGTGCCCATCGAGCGTGTGGCGATGGAACAGGCGGGCGCGGTTATTTGTACAGGCCTTTACCACGATGATCGCGAAACGCCGGATGATTATGTGGATTTGCTGGCACAGTTGAAATCCCTGAATCTGCCGATGATCTGCGCTAACCCGGACAAAGTGGCACGCAAAGGCAATAGGCTGATGTTTTGTGCGGGGGCATTGGCCGAAGCATACCAAATCATCGGTGGTGAAGTCCTTATGGCTGGGAAACCCTATGCACCGATTTATGAACGCGCAATGGTCAAGGCATCATCGGTGCGCGGGACCAAGGTGCAGAGATCGGACGTGCTGGCAATTGGTGATGGGCCTGAAACCGATATTTTAGGCGCTGCCAACCAAGGCTTTCCGGTTGTATATGTGGGGGGTGGTGTGCGCGACCACGCGCATGACCTTGCAGACGAGCTATCTCAAATTCAAACCATCGTTCCCCACGCGCAAATCATCCGGGCAACAAACAGCTTGAAATGGACATGAAGTTCGGGTGAGACCTTGTCCGGTCCTGCGGTGCAAAACGCATAGACTATTTAGTTGAGGAACGACCGTTGCAGATTTACAATATAGAAGATCTTTCAGTTGGCATGCAGGCGCACCTGGAACGGCACGTTATGGAATCCGATGTGCACGCCTTTGCTGAAATTACGGGAGACCACAACCCCGTTCATCTTGATGATGCGTTTGCCAATAGTTCGTTTTTCAAAGGCCGCATCGCACATGGCATGCTGACGGCAGGCTTCATTTCTGCCGTTTTGGGCACGCAACTTCCGGGACCGGGCGTGATTTACATGTCACAAACACTGCGTTTTCTGGCACCAGTGCGCGCCGGAGACGTGGTGCTGACAACGCTTACGATTTCGACAATTGATGTGGTGAAGAAACGGGCGCAGCTTCATTGCCAATGTTGTGTCGGCGATAAAGTTGTTGTGGAAGGCGAAGCGCTTGTTTTCTTGCCTGCGAAACCCGTTTGAATTTGGTATGTCGGTTTTGAAATGAACACCCTGAACTTAGTAACATCTGCAACGCGCGGTGCTGTGGTTGCTGTTGGAAATTTTGATGGTTTGCATCGCGGCCATCGGGCGCTCCTGAAGATTGCATCAGACATTGCCGTTGATCAGGGTGTGGCTTTGGGCATGTTGACGTTTGAGCCCCACCCCCGCAGTTTTTTCAAACCGCATGAACCTGTATTCCGCCTGACGCCGCTGGCGTTGAAGGCCAAACTTGCGAAACAGCATAGCGTGGATTTTGTTTCAGTTGTAAATTTCGATGCCGACATGGCGAATATGTCACCTGAAGATTTTGTCCGGACTCAATTGGTTGAGGGCCTTGGGGTTTCACATGTTGTGACGGGCTATGACTTTCATTTTGGCAAGGGACGCAGGGGCAACCCTGATATTTTGCGGGCCTTAGGCAAAGAGCTGGGCTTTGACGTTACCGTTGTAGACCAAGTGACTGACGACAACGGCCAAGCGCCATTTTCATCAAGCTCCATTCGCTCTGCCCTCCGGCGCGGACATGTGAAGGCTGCCGCCCATGAACTGGGCTATGATTGGACGGTAATGGGTGAAGTGGTGCACGGTGACAAGCGCGGCCGCACCATTGGATTTCCAACGGCCAATATTATCCTTGAACCGGGTGCTGAACCTTTCCGCGGCATTTATGCCGTGGACGTGCGGGACGCGGCAGCGGCTGATAGTTCGGTGCCGTGGATGGGGGCTGCCTATTTTGGTGACCGCCCCACTTTTAACACAAACCGCACATTCTTGGAGGTCTATTTGCTTGACCAAGAGATTGACCTGTATGGTCGTACTTTGCTTGTATCTTTCGTTGATGTGGTGCGCGGCGACAAAACATTTAAAGGCGTTGACGACCTTGTGGCACAGATGAAAATTGATTGTGATGATGTGCGGCGAATTTTGAAGAGCCGGTAAGAAGCTTATTCGTGGCGCAGGGCCTCAATCGGGTCCAGCTGTGCAGCGCGGCGTGCCGGGAAAAATCCGAAGACCAAGCCAATTAATCCGGAAAAACAAAATGCTCCCGCAACCACGCCTATGTTCACCGTAAAGGGCACTTGCAGGAATGAAGCGCCGGTCCAGGCCAGTGCCAAGCCCAGAACAATGCCAATCAACCCACCCAGCAGGCACAACACAACGGCCTCGACCAGAAACTGCGTCAACACCTGATTGGCGAGGGCACCAATGGCGAGCCTTATGCCAATTTCGCGGGTGCGCTCCGCCACCGAAACCAACATGATGTTCATGATGCCAATGCCACCCACGAGCAAACTGACGGCGGCAACTGCACCCAAAAGCCCCGTCATCAAAGATGTAGTTGACGACATTGTTGAAGCGATCTGCGTGAGGTCGCGTACGGTGAAGTCATCGTCGTCATTTTCGCCAACGCGCCGGGTTTCACGCAGAATATCCACCATGCCGGCCTGCACTGGTTGCAAGTCATCTGCTGTCAATGCGGACACTGAAATTGTGGATATGCGGGTGTTGCCTGCAATGCGACGAAGGTAAGTGCGCAGCGGCATGACCACCGTATTATCTTGATCAGAACCGAAAGCCGATTGGCCTTTTGCTGCGAGTGTGCCCACCACAACGCAGGGCATATTGCCAACGCGCAAGGTTTCGCCGATGGCGTTTATGCCGCCAAACATATCGCGCACCAAAGTCGCACCCACAATGCAGACGTTGGTGCCACTGCGGTTGTCCTGTTCTGAAAAACTGGTGCCTTGGGTGAAGCTCCAATCCTGCACCACAAAATAGTCAGGCTCAGTTCCAGTGACAGTCACATCAAGCGAGGATGTGCCGTAAACGACTTTGGCTTGCTTGTTTGAAGTTGGTGCAACTCCACGCACATTGCGCAAGCCTGAACGCAGGGCTTCAACGTCACGCAGGGTAAAGCTGCGGCTGTCATTGCCCGAAGGCGGGCCGGGTGCTGCTGAACCCGGGCGGGCGATGAGCATATTGCTGCCGAGTTTCGAGAGATCAGCCTTCACCTTATCCGTGGTGCCCTGCCCCAAGGTGACCAATGCAATGACGGCTCCCACACCGATGACAATGCCCAACAGGGTGAGGAAAGAACGCAACACATTGCGCCTGATGGTGCGAAGGGCGAGTTTGACGGATTCCCACAGCATCACGCGGCCATCCTTTTATCGTCGACAATATAACCGTCGGAAAACACAATGTGGCGCGAACAATATTGCGCCATGTCAGGTTCGTGCGTGACCATCAGAATGGTGAGGCCCTGCTCCTGATTGAGTTTCTTCAAGAGCTTCATGATGTCGTGGCTGCGGGCAGAATCGAGATTGCCAGTGGGTTCGTCTGCCAGCAGCACTTTTGGATTGGTAACAATGGCACGCGCAATGGCCACACGTTGTTGTTGACCGCCGGACAATTCACCCGGTGTATGGTTTTCGCGGCCGGCCAATCCTACATCTGACAAGGCGCGCTCGGCTTCACGATGGCGCTCCACCCGCGACATGCCGCGATAAATTAAGGGCAGTTCAACATTTTCCAACGCTGTGGTGCGCGCTAATAAGTTGAAGCCTTGAAAAACAAAGCCCAGATAGTTGCGACGAAACAGAGCGCGGGCGTCATTGTCCAATGTTGCAATTTCAACATCATGGAACTTGAAACTGCCGGAGGTAGGCCGATCAAGGCAGCCGAGGATATTCATGCAGGTGGATTTTCCGGAACCAGACGCCCCCATGATGGCGATGAATTCGCCCTGCTGCACATCCACATCAACACCGCCCAGCGCCACCACGCGGGCGGCCCCTTCGCCGTAAATTTTTTGAATGTTGCGAAGTGCCAGCATGATCAGGGTTGCGCTTGCTTTTGCGAAATGATGACAGGGGCATCAGCCTTCAGTTCACCTTCAACGACCACGGTTGCTTTGCCGTCGGTTTCGCCGGTTTTAATTTTGGTTTCAACCGCCTTGCCGTCGGCCAAAACATAAATGCTGCGCATGCCATCGGCTGCAACGGCGCGCTTGCCACGTTGGGCGCGCGGAAAGCGCGGCATGAACATGCGAGTGATTGAAAAACTTTCAGCTTCTTGTTGGCGGGGTGGCGTAAAACGCAAGGCCTCATTCGGCACGGTCAAGGCATGTTTGAATTCTTCAATCACAACACGCGCTGTTGCCGTCATGCCGGGGCGTAATGCCAGGTCGTCGTTAGGTGCCGACAATATGGCTTTGTAGGTGACCACACCATCCACCGTTTCAGGTGCGAAGGACAAACGCTCAATCCGCGCTGGAAAATTGCGACCGCGATAAGCGTCCACCGTGAAGGTGGCTTGTTGGCCCACTTTTACGGTGCCTATATCTGCTTCATCGACGGCTGCTTCCAACTGGATGCGTTTCAAATCTTGCGCAATCTGGAAAAGTACAGGCGCTTGCAATGATGCCGCTACAGTCTGGCCGGGTTCCACGCTTCGCTTCAACACCACACCATTGATGGGGGAGAGCACTTGGGTTTTTGAGATGTCGGCATTGATGATGGCGAGATCAGCTTTGGCTGCGGAGATATCGGCCTTTGCGGCAACAACCAATGCATCTGCGCGCAACGTTGCAGCTTCCGCGGCATCCATGTCTTGTCCGGTTGAAAGCCCCTTGGCACGTAATGATTTCTGCCTGTTTTCGGACAATTGGCGCTCGGACATGGTGGCATTGGCTTCTGTCAATCGGGCTTCGGCTGATTGTAGTTGCGCCAGAATGCGGGCACGTTGAGCCTCCAGCCTCGTGGTGTCCAACACGGCCAAAACATCGCCGGTTTTGACCAAGTCATTTTCATCCACCAAAACTTCACGCACCACGCCTGATGCTTCGGATCCGATATCAACCTGGGTAATTGGCTGAATGGTGCCGGTTGCTGAAACGGTGACGACAACATCCGCTACGGCGGCGGGAACGGTTTCATAGGAAATGGTGCTGGCGTTGGTTTGCTGGCGGCCATAGAGCCAATAGCCCCCTGCCGCCATGGCCAAGAGCAATGCGGCCCAGACGAGGCGCTTTTTCAAGCGACTGCGCCGCTTGTCTGAAGATAGTCCAAGGGCCGTTTCAATTTCGGCAACTGAAGGGTGTTTTTGCTGGTTCATGATGTCTTATACGCCATAGGACGGATTTACGGCCAATTTCCGTCGCGCAAAATTACAAAATATGCATGTTGGCTTGTATTTCTGATTTTTGCCATACTTGCGCAACGCCACGGCACAGGGCAATCGATGATACATGACTTCATTTTTGACCCATGTGAGCCTGTTTGCAATTGCATTTATGGCGGCAACGCTTTTGCCCGTGCAGTCTGAAGCCGTTTTGGCAGGATTGTTGGGGCTGAGCGAAGAGCGCTGGTGGACTTTGCTGGCTGCCGCAACTTTGGGCAATACACTAGGGGCGGTTGTGAATTGGGCTTTGGGGCGCGGCATTGAGAATTACCAAACCCGACGCTGGTTTCCGGTTAAGCCTGCGCAACTCGAAGCAGCGAAAGCCCACTATCAACGTTGGGGGCGTTGGTGCCTGTTTTTCAGCTGGGTGCCGGTTGTGGGAGATGCATTTACCGTTTTGGCGGGCGTGTTACGCGAGAGACTTATAGTGTTCGTGTTGATTGTTGGTGCAGGGAAACTTGCACGCTATCTGGTTGTTGCAGCAGCTGTAGCGGGATTGCTGTAAGTGTGGTTTTATCGCTGAAAAATTGGAGTGCCCAGACATGACAACACCAAAAATGACTTTCATTAACCTGCCTGTTGCGGACCTGCCCAAGACGGTTTCATTCTACACCGCACTTGGGTTCACATTTAATCCTCAGTTCACGGATGAAACAGCGACTTGCATGATTATCAATGAGACCACATTTGCAATGTTGCTGACGCAGGCCCAATTCAAAGGCTTCAGTGATGCGCCCATTCCAGATGCCCATGCCAGCACGGGGTTGATGATTGCGATATCGTTTGATGATCGTGCCGCGGTTGATATTTTTTCAAATGCCGCGTTGGCAAATGGTGGTGGTGAGCCGCGACCATTTCAAGACCATGGGTTTATGTATAGCCGTACTATCAGCGACCCCGACGGGCACCGCTGGGAACCGTTCTATATGGACATGGACAAGATGCCGAAGAGCTAAGGGGAGCGATTGAACATGGGCAATACAGTTCGGATGCATCGCGTCATCAAGGCGCCGCCGGAGCGGGTTTATCGCGCATTCACAAATGCGGCGGCTTTGTCGAAATGGCTTTCCCCCGATGGCTTCACCTGCACGGTGCACAGCCTTGATGCAAAAGTGGGGGGTGGCTTTCGTATGTCGTTCACCAATTTTTCGACCGGTGATGTGATAAGCTTTGGGGGAGCATATCTTGAGCTTATCCCCAATGAAAAGCTACGTTACTCAGACAGGTTCGACGACCCGAATTTGCCGGGCGAAATTATGGTGACCGTGGTTTTGAAAGAGGTATTGTGCGGTACGGAATTGAACGTGACGCAAGAAAACATTCCCGACGTGATCCCTTTGGAAATGTGTTACCTGGGCTGGCAGGATTCGATGCGGCAGCTTTTGGCACTGGTGGAAACAGCGTCACCTTAAAGAGACGAAATTATTTTCCGACAACCAATTCAGCCGTTATTGGCAAGTGGTCTGAAGCTTTTCGCGCGGTGGCGGTGGCGTGCACTTCGATGTTGTGCAAACTCTGGCGCGGCGAACAGAGAATACGATCCAGCGCCAAAAGCGGATAGCGCGACGGATAGCTTGGGGCGAAGAATTCGAAATTTCCAAATACCGGTTCGAGTCCCGACAATGCAGACCGCTTGCCAATGCGCCATTCATTCAAATCACCCATCAACAACACGGTGCGACCGAAAGCGGCCTGGGCTGAATTAATGACGGATTGCACTTGTTTGGCGCGCGACCGGCGCAACAAACCAAAATGCGTGGCGATGACGCGGAGGTGAATGGACTTTGCTTCCATATCCACCACCAACGCGCCACGCGGCTCCACCCCCGGCAAGGCAATTTGATGGGTGTCATGGACCACAGCCTCGCGCACCAACAACACATTGCCGTGCCAGCCATGATTCTTTTTTGCATCAGCGATGGGTACGGGAACGAGGCCTAATTTTTCCTTCAATGCAGCCAAATCCAGAATGCCGCTGCGTTCGCCAAAACGTAGATCCGCTTCCTGCAGGGCTACGATATCGGCATCAATTTCTGCTAATACTTTGATGATGCGGGATGGATCAAAAACGCGGTCGTTGCCCACGCATTTGTGAATGTTATAGGTTGCGACGCGCAGCATTGTTCAACTGAGTTCCTACGAATGCTGACCCAACGCAATGGCATTCTAGCTGGCTCATTATTTCTCCATGTTCTATCGCCGAATCTAACACGCAGGCTTGAATCGGTAAAGCGACAGGGATCTCACGTATTTGCGCAATCAGATGTTCAAATTTGAGGTGCGCCCACCTGCTTCATCGGGGCAGCTTTCGCAAAAGCCGGGTGAACGTCGAGCAATGACATGATGCGTGTGATGTTTGGAATATCATCAACTTCAATTTTGAAAACACGCATGACAACGATGATGCTGGCCAGGCAAATATCGGCCATCGTCAGGGTGTCGCCATGGCAATAGGTGCTGCTTGGACTTTCGACAGCGAGGCGTTTTTCGAAGGCTTGAAGACCCGTGGTGAACCAATGGGTTTGCCAAGCTTTAAAGGCGGCATCATCCATATGGCCATTGCTGATCAGATATTTCTTGATGCGCGCGGGTAAAAGCGGGTGGGTGTCGGCGGCCATCATCAGGGCGAGAGAACGCACGCGGGCGCGGCCATGCAAATCTATCGGCAACAGCGGTGTTTCGGGATGGGCTTCCTCCAAAAATTCGAGGATGGCGAGGGACTGCGTGAGCGGCGCTCCACCACTTACAACGAGTGCGGGAATGGCCCCCAAGGGATTGATGTTCAAAAATGCAGCGCTACGATTTTCACCCGAATCGAGATTGATAATCTCTTCTTCGGCTGAAAGTGCTTTCAGGTTGAGGGCCACGCGCACGCGATAGGTGGCGGAGGTGCGCCAAAAGGCATAAAGCTTATAGGGTGATGCAGGCATGGCCTTGCTTCCTCTTACGTTTCCACAATAGGAAAATAAATGTTGACAGCAGTGGTATTTGCTCCTATATAGCAGTTCATGGAAACGAACACCACCGCCGACGATACATCCCTGCCCCGCGCCACCCGCAAAGAGTGGGTGGCTGTTGTCGTGCTTTCAATTGCCTGCATGTTGTATTCGATGGACTTGTCGGTTTTGTTTTTGGCTATCCCGTCAATCACGGCAGAATTGAAACCATCGCCCACGCAGCTTTTATGGATGAATGATATTTACGGCTTCATGGTCGCAGGCTTCCTTGTGACCATGGGCACGCTGGGTGATATTATCGGGCGGCGCAAGATTTTGCTGTGGGGTGCGGCCGCTTTCGGACTGGCTTCGGTGTTTTGCGCCTTTGCTCCCAATGCCACGATGCTGGTGATTGGCCGCGCGTTGCTGGGCATTGCAGGTGCCACGCTTGCCCCTTCTACCTTGTCGTTGATTGTGGGCATGTTTCAACGGTCCGATGAGCGCAACCGCGCCATTGGCATTTGGGGTACAGCCTTTGCCGTGGGCGGCACTGTGGGGCCTGTGATTGGTGGCGTGTTGCTGAACTGGTTTCATTGGGGCAGCGTGTTCCTGATCAATGTGCCAATCATGGCGCTGCTGCTGGTGCTGGGCCCGCGGCTTTTGCCGGAGTTCAAAAGCGACCAGCCCCACAAGCTGGACCTCATCAGCGTTGTGCTTTCACTGGGCGCGGTGCTGCCGTTCATCTATGGCCTTAAACACATGGCGGCCTATGGTTTTGGGCTGGAGGTGGTTCTGGGTGTTGCTATAGGTTTAGGTTTTGGCTGGCTGTTCTGGCGGCGGCAACACCGCATTGAACACCCACTTGTGGATTTTGAATTGTTCAAGTCGCCCCGTTTCAACCTCGCCTTGACGGCGAATTTGGCCGGCATCTTTTTCATCTTCGCCATCTTCATGTTCCAGAATCAATTCCTGCAATTAGTGTTGGATATGAAACCGCTGGAGGCTGGGTTATGGAGTGTGGCACCGTCTCTCGTGTTTTGCGCCATGTCGCTCTATTCCTACAAGATTACCAACCTCATCGGGCCGGAAAGAAGCGTGATTTTCGGGTTGTTGATTTACGCAGTTGGTGCAGCCGTAATGTCCATCGCCGCTTACACGCATAGTCTCTACGGCATTTTGGGGGCCAGCATGGTGATGGCGATTGGCTTTGTGCCCGTGGTGTTGACCACCACCAATTTGATTGTGAGTGCCGCCCCGCCCGAACGCGCAGGCTCGGCCTCGGCGCTGTCGGAAACCAGTGCCGAATTCGGCGGCGCTTTAGGCGTGGCCCTGTTGGGAAGCCTCGCCACATTCATCTATCGCAGCCGCATGGATTCAATTGAAGCCCCATCGGCCGCCAAAGCCACGCTGAATGATGCCGTGATTGCAGCAAGCGGCGCTACGCCGGAATGGTTGATCACGGCGCGGGAGGCATTTGCCAATGGCTACGCGCTAAATTGCGCATTGGCAGCCGTGGGCATGGTGGTGCTGGCGCTGGTGGCGAGACGGGTGTTGGCGTGAGGGTGGGGGGGTGCAGCAATGAATGCGCGCGACAAACTTTAACCCATGTCTCTCGAACTCACCCACTATTCCAAACTTGCCCTGATCCTTGCAATTGACCTGCAAAGCACCAGCGGATCGTCCTTGGTTTCGATAAAGCCCCATGCTTTCCAATAGCTAACAGCGTTGGTCGTCAATTGCGGTTACAATAAGTGCTGCCCCGCCAATCAGACCTGCTGCTTGCACGGTGCGTGTGAGGGCGTGGCGCACCAGTCCGGTTCCGATGCCTTGTCTTTCGTATCGAAGGTCAACAGCCAGTTGGCCGAGAAGGATGCAGGGACGGATCAGGTGTTGTCCGGTCCGGATGCTTCGCGGCAAGAGCGCTGGCATTACAGCTGTTGGGGCCAGGCCATAAAATCCAACAACCTTCATGTCGTCGTGAACAACCCTGACAGCAGTGAAATTTTCGCGTTGATTGCGCAGGGCGCGGGAGGTTAGCCAAAAATTCAGCGCGGACTTTCCGCAATCGAAGCCATCCAGAATGTGCTGATCGGTTATGGTTTCCAGGGCAGAAAGCGCCATTTGGAAATTACGATTTTTCCCAAGGCGCTTTGCGCTTCAGCCTATCCACCATTTCAGGGATGGGTTTGGCAGGGCGTCAATTTCAGCCATGAAAGCTTTGAAACCCTCGGCGGACATCGAGACCATGGTGCGATCCAAGATCAGCGTCTCGGCCTCCCGCACCGCTGCATCGCGCATGAATTCTGTGCGTGAACGCTTTTGCATTTTGGCGGCACGATCAATCAAAGCGACATCGGCTTGCGGCAAGCGAAGAGACAGGGGTGGTCTTTGAGGCGGCGTTCGACATGATGCTATCTTACTCACGTGTAATGCAAAATGCAATACATGTCGCACCCTCTTGACTCTCAGCGGCCCTCTGCTCCTATCTCACACCCAACTGTTAGCACTCCACTCCTTTGAGTGCTAACAGAAGTGGTTTCCGGCCTTTGTGCTAAATCACTTATTCAATGAAAACAATATGTTCTAGGAGAATACCACATGAAATTTCGTCCTTTGCACGACCGTGTTGTCGTGAAGCGGGTTGAAGAAGACACCAAGACCAAGGGTGGCATCATCATTCCTGACACCGCTCAGGAAAAGCCAATGCAGGGCAAAGTGATCGCTGTAGGCCCAGGCGGCCGCGATGACCATGGCAAGCTGACGCCAATCGACCTCAAGAAGGGCGATGTTGTGTTGTTCGGCAAATGGTCCGGCACCGAAATCAAGATCGACGGCGAAGAGCTGCTGATCATGAAAGAATCCGACGTGATGGGTGTGTTGGAGAAGTAATTCTCGTCTGCCCGGTCGCATGACTCGACCCCGTGGCCTCGTCATTCCCGCGAAAGCGGGAAACCAGACCTGAGGCCAAGCTGGATCCCCGCCTTCGCGGGGATGACGGTGTGGGTGAGAGTTTAATCAGTACACAGATTATAAAATAAGGAAATTCAGCCATGGCTGCTAAACAAGTCCTCTTCGGCGGTGAAGCCCGCGAAAAGATGCTGCGCGGCGTTGATATTCTCGCCAACGCAGTAAAAGTAACCTTGGGTCCAAAGGGCCGCAACGTTGTTATCGACAAGTCCTTCGGTGCACCACGCACAACCAAGGACGGTGTTACCGTTGCCAAGGAAATTGAACTTGAAGACAAGTTCGAAAACATGGGCGCCCAAATGGTGCGCGAAGTGGCTTCGAAGACCAACGATCTCGCTGGCGACGGCACCACCACTGCAACAGTTTTGACACAAGCGATTGTTCGCGAAGGTGCCAAGAACGTTGCTGCCGGCATGAACCCAATGGATTTGAAGCGCGGCATTGATTTGGCCGTTGCTGCTGCCATTGAAGACATCAAGAAGCGTTCGAAGAAAGTAAAGTCGTCAGAAGAAATCGGCCAGGTTGGCACGATCTCGGCCAACGGCGAAAAGTCGATCGGCGACATGATTGCCAAGGCCATGCAGAAGGTCGGCAATGAAGGCGTGATCACGGTTGAAGAAGCCAAGACTGCTGAAACCGAACTCGACGTTGTTGAAGGCATGCAGTTTGACCGTGGCTATCTCTCGCCATACTTCATCACCAATGCCGACAAGATGGTTGCTGAAATGGAAGATGTTTACATCCTCCTGCACGAAAAGAAGCTGTCGTCGCTGCAAGCCATGCTGCCAATCTTGGAAGCTGTTGTGCAAACGTCAAAGCCATTGCTCATCATCGCTGAAGACATCGAAGGCGAAGCACTGGCCACCCTCGTGGTCAACAAGCTGCGTGGCGGTTTGAAGATTTGTGCCGTGAAGGCTCCAGGCTTCGGCGATCGCCGCAAGGCCATGCTCGAAGACATCGCCACCCTCTCGGGCGGTCAGGTGATTTCGGAAGACCTCGGCATCAAGTTGGAAAACGTGACGTTGGATATGTTGGGCCGTGCAAAGCGCGCCCGCGTTGACAAGGAAAACACCACGATCATCGACGGCGTTGGCAAGAAGGCCGACATTCAAGGCCGCGTTGCGCAAATCAAGGCGCAGATCGAAGAAACAACCAGCGACTACGACAAGGAAAAGCTGCAAGAGCGTTTGGCCAAATTGGCTGGCGGTGTTGCCGTGATCAAGGTTGGCGGCTCGACGGAAGTTGAAGTGAAGGAACGCAAGGACCGCGTTGACGACGCTTTGAACGCCACCCGCGCTGCCGTTGAAGAAGGCATCGTTCCAGGCGGCGGTGTCGCTTTGTTGCGCGCCAAGAAGGCCGTTGAAGCCCTGAAGTCGGATAACGCCGACGTTCAAGCCGGCATCAACATCGTGGCCAAGGCCTTGGAAGCCCCAATCCGTCAGATCGTTGAAAACGCTGGCGTTGAAGGCTCCATCGTTGTGGGCAAGCTGCTTGAGAAATCAGGCAACTACGGCTTCAACGCACAAACCGAAGAATACGTTGACATGGTTGCCGCTGGCATCATCGATCCAACCAAAGTTGTGCGCGTCGCCCTGACAGACGCAGCCTCGGTTGCCTCGCTGCTGATCACCACCGAAGCCATGATCGCCGAAAAGCCAAAGGCCTCTGCTCCATCTATGCCAGGCGGCATGGGCGGCGGCGGCATGGGCGGCATGGATTTCTGATCCACGCAATCAGCTGTATAAAATTGAACCCCGGTGGCGATGCCGGGGTTTTTTCATTTTTCTGTTTGCACTAACGCAACATTAAATATTCTGCTACTAGCTGAACACATGGGAAGTTCATGCGGAACACGAAGCAAAGGTTGCTGTATTGCGATTTTTGATTGAACAAGGATCGCTTGCGGAAGGGTCTGTCATATTGAATGAGTACAGTGCCAACTCTTCTGGTATTCGTGCTGATTTCGCACTTCTTCAATCGGATAGTCTGCATGGAATCGAGATAAAGTCTGAAGCAGATTCGCTCAGTCGTTTGGAACGACAGCTTGCAGGTTATCGTCGATGTTTTTCAAGCGTGACGATTGCGCTTGCTGAAAACCACTTGTCCAAAGCCCGTCGGTTTTGCCTGCTTATGTAGGGATTTTGGCGATTAATGGCAAGCGGTTACCGACATTCGAAAGCCGAAGCTTTTTCGGCGTAAGAAACTTGATGTCGCCAGATCGTTGCCAAAAAAAGAGTTGGAGCGATTTTTAAGCCGAAATGGCGTGAATGTTGCAGGATGGAATAGATCACAGCTCGAAACTGCGATTGAAAAATTTTCAACTCAATCCATCCATAAAATGTCGGCCGATTATTTAAGGCGTACTTATGGGCAGTACTCAAACGGTATTCGCAATTGCGAGCATCTTGACATTCATTATGCTCACATTGAAAAATTGAGTAGGTTCAAAGCCAAACGTGATCGCACCCAAATGTTGTTCAAAAAGCGACAGGAAATATTCGAGTCCTGGCATAGACCAACAGCCACCAGCTTTGACCTGATGGCTATCCGTCAATCCACCCAATCATCATCCGCATCTTTTTGAG
Source organism: uncultured Alphaproteobacteria bacterium (assembly GCA_963840765.1). GTDB lineage: Bacteria > Pseudomonadota > Alphaproteobacteria > Rhizobiales > Aestuariivirgaceae > Aestuariivirga. The sequence goes on from CAWJAE010000004.1 coordinate 350,530, forward strand.
CCTGCGAAGGATTTCAAAATAAAGTTGACGGCGCAAGTGCAGATTAATTCTGACGGAGGTCGACCTTACAGGAGATACAATGCCAAATGCGTCTCCATTCGCTGTAAGTTCGATCATCTTCGTTCCCCAAATCGGCATCCGCTTACCCCAGCGTTCAGTATCCTTCATCAGATTCTCAGCCGCAGTTTTGTAAGCATTTTTTAGAACTGACTTCTTTTTATCACCAACGGCCTTCTCTTTTTTGTCGTCGTTAGTAACCCGACAACGGTGAAAACTCCATTCAGTGGACATAGGAAAGTCTACCCGCGGAATAATTTCTGGTCCACCACCATTATTTCGTTCTGCTCGGGCACTCCCCCAGTCACTATAAATTATTGGGGCTTGCGTGAAAGCCTTAGACAACTCAGTGTGAAAATCGCGTTCCTTAATCCGAATATTTGATGGACCATTAAAACTATTTGGAAAAGTTGTGGCTGAAACTGAAAACATACAACTTGGAAACCGATTGAAAATAGTTTGCAGATAACCGAGACAAGTAGCTACATCTGTTAAGTCGTTACCTTTGGTTTTATCAAAGTCTAAAATGAACAACAGCATTCTAGGATCAGTTCCGGATAATGCATCGAGCACTGTAGTTAACTCTCCAAAACCAGCTTTAGGTATGCGAACAACAAGTCCCCTTCCCAAACTAAGTAGCGACTTCGCTTGATCGGAAGTCGGTTTTTTACTGCCAAACTGCATGCACGAATCATAAATTCATGTTGGGCAACGAAATCAGACCAGTTCTTGAAGTTTGAAGTTTATCCAACAATTTATTCATAAACAAAGCAGAGTCTTTGTTGTTACCTTCTCCCGCATCATAAAGATGATCCAAGTCAGCAATTACCTTACGTTCACCGTAAGCTTCCAAAATTTTATCTAAAAATCTTGAAACTCGGCAGCGTTCACCCAAGGTCGAAATTGAATGACAGGCAACATCAAGTCTTTGTCATGTTCCGGCAAATTCTCAAGTGCAACCATTTCTGCAGGTCGAATAGAAAGAATTGGAATGTACTTTGCAGTTTCCAATCGATCACGTAGCGCACAAATAGCCATAAATTATTCACCCAACCTGATTTGTAAGGCAATCTTTGAAACACCTAAGTGTGCAGCCAGCTGTTCTACATATTGAGAAGCTGAGCCACTTGGAAATTGTTCCATCCAATCATCGATCAAAGACCAAGGCATTACAAGATCAGCGGCAAGCCGATTTGCCTCTGCTTCTTTCTTGTTTGAAAGGTTCGAACGATAAAGAACATCGTCAGATAATCCACCTTCAATAAAGTCCTTATGCAACAGAAAGTGTGCAATTTCGTGCGCAACAGTAAATCTCTGGCGCTCCTTAGTTTCATGGCGGTCTACCCTAATCAAAAAACCAGCACTCCCCGCAGTAGCGTCAGGGCGAATTTCTCCAGACACGTTTGCAGCGAGAGTGGCCAATTTTACCGACAGCCCTAATGCCTTAGCAATCTCTCCAACCTTAACTGGAACACTAACTTGCAAAGATGCAATTGTAGCTTTCTGATCTTCGCTAAGGCCGAGCCACTCTTTGGAAAGACGACCACTCATGTTTTCTTTCTCCTGTTGGCCCTTGGTAATTTGATCCGCTTTGCAGCTGGAAATTCACCATACTCATCTTCTTCGATACCCCAATCAATTATCGGAGTTGTGCTCTTTGATCTCTGAGCCTTCTCAATAATTTCATCAATTCGCGCGTTCAATACGTTTTCTGCATTCGCCAAAAGAGGGCTAACGGCATCATCAATTTGCTTTTGAATTCTTCCTTCTTTAATTTCATTTTTGATAACTTCTTCTACCTTGAAGCGCACATCACCCCTTAGGAGAACGAAGCCAAAAAGGGCTGCCAATGGAAGAACAATTCCGACGACTATGGCAGCGACTGCCAACATGATCGTTACCATGCTTTCATAGCTCATAGCTGTAACTGCTGCCGCTCCTGGGATCAATTCTAGACGCGCCATTAATGGACCTCCCACCATTGCACAACCGATCACACCGCAACCAAAAATACCAAATGCCTCAATAGTCTGCATTTCCCGTTGTTTGCCCATTTTCGACCGAAGATTGCTAATTGTTGTCGGCATTACATTATCGGAACAAAAAATGAACACAAGAAGTTTTTGAAATGATCTTGCAACCCCACACGCTGCCAATTTTTGAAGCTGTTGTGCAAACGTCAAAGCCATTGCTCATTATCGCTGAAGACATCGAAGGTGAAGCGCTGGCCACCCTCGTGGTCAACAAGCTGCGTGGCGGTTTGAAGATTTGTGCCGTGAAGGCTCCTGGCTTCGGCGATCGCCGCAAGGCCATGCTGGAAGACATCGCCACCCTCTCGGGCGGTCAGGTGAATTTGGAATTATTTTTGCACTCGTTGGATATCTTGGACTGGCCTGCCCGCACGCATCGATAACATCTGCCCTGCATTAGCATTTGGCATTCCTGCGTTGGGTGTTACACTTGTTTCATCCCACTCCCCTAAAGGCCCCATCATGCGGTTTTTTCTTTTTTCTTTTTTGCTCCTCCTCTCCGCCCTGCCCCTTCGTGCGGCGGAGGTTGTTGCCTGTTCCTGACTCTACTTGGGCTTTGATGCAGGGGAAGTCTTTTCATGCTGAGATCAAGGGCTGTGCGCAGCGGGTGGATTTGGTTTTGTTGCGGGTGCCTTATTGGAATTATGCGGGTGAGGCGAAGATGGGGGAGTTGGTTGTCAACAAATCGGTGGGGGCTGAGGTGCTCGACATTTTTGTTGATCTGTACACGGACAAATCTTACGCGTTTGAGCGCATTGAGCTTGTGGATGCCTTTGGCGGGGATGATCGGGCTTCGATGTTGGCGAATAATACGTCCGCCTATAATTGCCGGGTGGTTGCGGGGTCGACCAGGCTTTCATCGCACGCGCGGGGTTTGGCGATTGACATTAACCCCTTCACCAATCCCTTCGTGACATCAAAGCTCACATCGCCTCCAGGCGCGGAAGCGTTTGACACGCCCGCCGAACGCACTGCCGCCAAGGACAAGCCCGGCATGATTTTGCGCAAAGGCGTTCTTGTGAAAGCGTTTCAGGCCAAGGGATGGTCTTGGGGTGGCAACTGGAATTCGATGAAAGACTACCAGCACTTTTCGAAAGACGGGAAGTAGTTAACGCGCAGCCCAGAGCAGCCCACGTTCGAACATGGTTTTCATTTCGGGCACGGCGAATTCGTCGGCGGTGTGGCCCAGTGCTGAATAGAACACGCGGCCTTTGCCATATTGCTTTTTCCACACCACGGGCATGGTGACGCCCTTGATCCAGTCGGCGTGGGTGCCGTCGAATGTGGTGGTGGCGAGGACTTCGATCATCGGGTCCACGTGCATGTAATATTGTTCGGACGTGTAGGCAAAGGACGCGATGCCCTGCATGATGGGGTCATTGGGTTTTGCCACGTCAACGCGATAATCAATGATGTTGCCGGGGTGGGACACCCACTGGCCTCCCGTCATGAATTGATATTCGGTTTCGTTGCGGAAGGCATCGCACATCAGGCCGTGCATGCCGCCCAGCCCCACGCCGCTGCGCACGGCGGCACAGAGGTTTTCAACCTCGGGCTTTTCAATGGTGGACATGGTGATCATGGGCACGATGAGGGAGAGATCGTGAATCGCAGGATCGGCGAAGGCGGCAGTGCCTTTTTCCACACGCACGGCGAAACCGTTTTTTTCCAACAGCGCCTTGGCAATGACGGTTGAACGTTCCGGCGTGTGGCCTTCCCAGCCACCCCAGCAGATCAGGGCTTGTTTTTGTGTCATGGCATGCGACTCCCGTTACTGGAGGCGTGATAGCAATTCTTCCGTGGGATAGCTATCGGCTGGCAGGCCCAGTTTAAGCTGTTCTGCCTTGACGGCAGCGCGGGTGCCCTTGCCGATTTTACCATCAGACTTGCCAACGTCGTAGCCTTTTGAGGTGAGAACATCTTGCAGTGCTACGATTTGCTCATAGCTCATGGGTGAGACTTCGTTGCGGCCGCGGGACACGCGCTTGGCACCTGCCATGCGGGTGGCGAGATAGGCAGCCGTGGTGGAATAAACGAGGCTCTCGTTCCACTTTAAATAGGCCGTGGTGAAGTTTTCATAGGCGAGAAAAGCCGGGCCGTCCTTGCCCATGGGCAGCAAGAAGCGCGGCTTGGAACGCATCGGCCTTGATGGGTTTTCCGCTGACTGATTTAACGCCCCACTTGGCCCATTGTTGGCGCGGGTGCTGAATGGCGATGTCGGCTTCTTCCCATGGCAAATCTTCCGGCACGCGCACTTCCTGCAGCCAAGGTTGGCCTGCCTGCCAGCCGTGCTTGCGCAACAGGTTGGCGGTGGAGGCAATAACGTCCGGGATGGAACGGCGCAAATCGCGCTTGCCATCGCCATCAAAGTCTACGGCACTTTCATTGTAGTCATAGGCCATAAATTGGGTTTGACCAATTTCACCAGCCCAAGCGCCGCGCATGTCTTCCAGCGGCATGTCACCTGCATCAAGTAATTGCAAAGCAGCAACGAGTTGCGGGCGGAATTTTTCAGGACGCCTGCAATCCCAAGCCAGCGTGGCAATGGCCTGTACGGTTGGAAAATCGCCCATGAAGCCGCCGAAATCGGTTTCCAAGGCCCAGAAGGCCGCAATGACGGGAGCGGGTACACCGTATTTTTCTTCCACCTGGGCAAAAATGTCCTGATGTTTGTTGATAATCGCCGCACCCTTTTTGATACGGCCTTCGGTGGCCATGCGGGCCTGGAAGGTGAGGAAGTCTTGCGCGAACACGTTTTGTGCGCGGTCTTTCTTGATGATTGCCGGGTCGTAGCGCAGATCATTCAACACAGAAACGGCTTGGGGGGAAACGCCCGAAGCGTCGGCCTCGCGCTTCATTTCCTTGATGAAGCCATTGAAGCCTTTGGCGGTGTTGCCACAGGTTTGTGCTTGCGCACCACTGGCGAGCGCCAGAAGCACAGCTGCTGCCACGCTAAATTTCATAGACATTTTAAACTCCACCGAATCGCCGTTTCAAATTGGAGTTAGTTTATAACTCTGGCGAATTTACGGGTGGTTTGCGACAGGCCTTGCCTTGAATGTTAACAAAGCGGTTCGAAATATCGGCTAAGTTTTCTTGATGCAGATGAAAACACGATTTTGGTTAGTGCAATGATTGCGCCGCGGCGTGCCCGAAGTTTTTCCGCATGGGCGCGGGTTGTGGTTTCGCATCGACGGGTTCCGGTGAATGACGGATTGCTTGCCACGATCCTTGCCAGCGTGGCGGGGGCTATTAACGCCGGGGGTTTTTTTGTGGTGGGGCAATATACCTCGCACATGACGGGATACCTGTCGCAAGCTGCGGATCACATTGTCGTCGGTAATTTGAAAGTTGCATTCACCTGCTTTTTAGCCATTGGCGCTTTTGTGTGTGGCGCTGCGCTGAGCGCGTTTCTGATCAATGCGGCCAAAGTGCTGCATGTGAACGCGCAATATGCGTTACCGATTTCAGTGCAAGGCCTCGTACTGTTGATTTTGTCACTGGTGGGAAATGTAGTTGCCGTTGGCCATAATTTTCTGCTGCTGATGGTGCTTTGCATTCTCATGGGCATGCAAAATGCCACCATCACCAAAGTGTCACGCGCGCGCATCCGCACCACCCATGTGACGGGCATGGTGACGGATATTGGCATCGAAATGGGGCGGTCTGTTTTTGGCTTGGCGACAGGAAGACGCGCCGTTCACGCCGATGGCCGAAAACTTTTGATGTTGTTGCGTCTGGTTTCAGTATTTTTACTGGGTGGCGTTTTAGGGGCTGTCGGGTTCGCCAATGTCGGATTTATGACGGCGCTGCCGTTGTCCTTGGTGTTGCTGCTGATTTCAGTTCCCACACTGCACCACACTAAGAAGCGTAGCCCTGCCTGAAAAGGCAGAAGGGCCACGCTTTTAAGGCGCGGCCCTTCGCTCAAGCGTCCGACACTGCGGATTCTTACTCGTTAAAACAAGGTATGGACCGGGGGCGATGCCACGACCTTGCAAGCACAAATCCAGACGTGCCGGAGCCTAAGGCTTCAGCTGCACCCATCATCAATTCCCCCGTTTGGGGCTTCTGATAGGGGCAATAGTCTCAATTGATAGAATAATTGCAATTGTAGAGCGCAATTGCATCACCCAAATGAATGAGATCAGTTCTGAATTTTCTCGACTAACGTGAGCAATTTGCGGTTTTGCCCGCGCAAAGCGAATACGGCGGATGAATCGAGGATCAATCCGTCGTCCAGGATGCGCAGATGATTGGCGGCGAGTGTAGATCCGGTTGTAGTAATGTCCACGATCAACTCTGCCGTGCCAGCGGCGGGTGCGCCTTCTGTTGCACCGAGACTTTCAATGATTCGATATCCGGTTACGCCTTTTTCGGCAAAGAATCGGCGCGTGAGGTTGTTGTATTTTGTGGCCACGCGTAAACGGCGGCCGTGGCTGCGGTAGAATTGTTCAGCGACGTCATCAAGATCCGCCATCGAAGCAACGTCCAACCAGCATTCGGGTATCGCGACGATGACCTTGGCAAAACCAAAATTAAAACGGGTAGCAATGTTTACGGTTTCATCCGTAGGTGGAATGGTTTCGCGCAGCAGGTCTTCGCCTGTCACCCCAGCATCTATTTTACCGTCGCGCAGATGGGCGGCAATTTCGGAAGCTGAGAGAAATGCAACGCTGACGTTGTCGAGGCCTGTGAGTTTGCCACGATAGCCGCGTTCAGAACCTGTGCGGTCAATGGCGTGGCCTGCCTTGGCGAATGCTTCTGCCGTCGCTTCCATCAAGCGGCCTTTGGAGGGAATGCCAATGGTGATCATGACATGACAGCTTTCACGCGCTCGGTGTGGATGGCGCAACCAACGGCGGGGATTTTTGATGTAGCGCCAAGGTCATGCAGCAAACCATCGTAACGCCCGCCGCCCGCTACAGCCAATGGGGCATTGCGGGCTTCAACTTCAACCTGGAAAACCAGCCCGGTGTAATATTCAAGCTCGCGGCCAAAATTGGCGTTGAAGAGAAAGCGCTTGGGGTTCAGCCCCTGCTCTTCCAGCGCGTCGATGCGCTTTTCAAAGGCGGTGCAGGCTTTTTCAAATGTAGGCGAGCGGCCAAGCTTTGCGAGTTGCGCCGGAATATCGGTGACTGGCCCTTGGATGGCGAGATAGTTTTCGATTGTGGTGATCATGTCGGCGGCCAAAGATTGTTCTGACCGATCTGCATGTTTTTCGGCGAGGCGCGAGGCAATATCGGCGATGCTGCGATCGGTGACGAGCGTCAGGCCTTTATGTTCCAGCAAATTTGCTGTGGCGTCCAGCGCGTTGGCATGGTCCATCGCATCGACGAATTCGGAAATCGACGTGCGCTTGGCTGCTGTCGGTTTTGAGAAATTTTCGAGCAAAGCGCGGAAGGCCGATGGCCGCCAGAACTGGTGGCGCAAGCGTCTGCGCCAACGGTCGGGCATGGGCATATCTTCCAGCAGTGCATTGAACAGACCAAGGTCACCCAGTGTTACTTTCAACTTGCTGAGGCCTGCGGCTTCGAGGGCTGAAATGGCGAGTTTGATGATGCGGGCTTCGGCTTCAATGGGTGTGGAGCCGCCATACCATTCAATGCCTGCTTGGTTGAATTCTTGGGGACTAAGCAATTCATCGGGGAAGCGGAATGCGGTGCCGAGATAGCAATAGCGGGTTTCGGATTCCGGCGTTGTTGCGTGGGACAAGTGATAGCGGCAGGCGGGCACAGTAAGGTCTGGCCGCAGGCACAGTTCAGCGCCTGATGGATCATTGAATACAAACGTCCGTGCACGGATGTCTTCGCCCGAACGTTCGAGGAAAATGTCGGCGGGTTGAATAATGTCGGGGGCGATGTGCTCAAAACCAGCGCGTTCAAACACCGCCATGATGGCGGCATTCTGGCGGGCAAGGGCTTCGCGTTCGGTGGAGGATTTACCGGGCATGATTCACACTGAGCATGCACCCCCTCCATCCGCAATCGCAAGCGATTGCTAGAGGGTACTCCCCCACGCCTTCGGCGCAAGGGAGAAAGCTTTCTCCCTCAGCGAAGCTGGGGGAGTACGGCAACGCCGGGAGGGGGTGTTTGATCACACTCATCTCTGCAACATCTTCTTCACTTCGACGACGAGATCAACCTCAGCCACCGTGACCTGCGCCAATCGCTGCGAGGCATATTCTTCGCGGGATTCGATGTTGGCGGCGAGTTGTGAGCCGAGGCGGAGATCTTTGATTGTCACTTGGCCTGCAGCTTTTTCATCGCCACCTTGAATGACGACCAGCGGTGCGTTCCGCTTGTCAGCATATTTCATTTGCGCCTTCATGCCTGCGGTGCCCATGTACATTTCAGCACGGATGTTTTCTTGGCGCAGCTTTTGCACCATGGCGTAATAATCGCCCTGACGTTCCTTATCCATCACCAGCACAACGACGGGTGCCAAGGTGTTGGAGGTTTGTGCTTTGCCCACCAGTTTCAATGCAGAATAAAGCCGCGACACGCCGATGGAAAAACCTGTGGCTGGCACTTGCGCACCGGTAAAGCGCGCCACCAAATCATCATAACGCCCCCCACCACCAACGGAGCCAAAGCGCACGGTGTTACCGTCCTCATCCTTGGTGTCCATGAGGAGTTCGCATTCGAAGACAGGGCCGGTGTAGTATTCGAGGCCGCGGACGACTGATCGGTCGAAACTCTGAAATCTCCCGGGCCATATCCAGCTAAACAAATATTGTTCGAGATTTGAGCTATCTCTTCAATGCCATTGACGGTAGACATCAACTCTTTTCAATTGTCTAACTCAATGTCTTGCAAGTAGTAATATTTGCGTCTACTCGTTTGACTGGCATCTTTGCCTAGATCGGCTTAGCTGCTAGTTTCAGTCAATTTGTCACAATGCAAACTGTTGCGGGTTGCACTTACTTGAAGAAAATTTGTACGATAGGTCTGATTATGTATCGGTCCATTCGAGTCCAGCTCCTTCAGTACGATCTCCGCTTGGTCCACCCGCCCACTTGCCCAAAAGTTGTCAGACACCAGTGCAACCAATTCGGTCAAATTTGTCGATTGCATCGAAGAGCGCTCAAGTTTCTCGTTCGGCATATTGCGCATCCTGCTACTTCCAAATGCCATCTAACACTTTCCTACTGTTGAGTTTCATTACGATACTGTCCACGCTGGAATCCCCAGCGCTTCCATCGTATCCGCTGCCATCATGCACACTTCCGCATCTGATGCGGGGTTTGCACTTCCTACCGTATCAGCATCAAATTGCATGAATTGGCGGTATCTTCCGGGGCCGGGCTTTTCGTTTCTGAACACCCAACCTTGGCGATAGCTGCGGTAAGGTGTTGGCAATTGGCCTTGGTTGTTTTCGGCCACGTAGCGGGCCAAAGGTGCCGTTAAATCATAGCGCAGTGACAGCCATTGATCATCATCATCCTGAAAGGAAAACACACCGGCGTTGGGGCGGTCCTGGTCGGGCAGGAATTTGCCCAGCGCTTCGGTGTATTCAATGAAGGGCTGTTCAACAGGCTCAAAACCATAGGATTCATAAACGCCCTGAATGGTTGCCAACATGGCGCGAATGCCACGGATTTCATCGGCTGCTATATCACGAAAACCCTTGGCCACGCGGGCCTTGGGTTTGAAGGTTTTTTTGCTACTGTCGTTCATAGTGGGGGGTTCTAATGGAAGCCGCGCCACCTGTGAACAGGAAATAATGGCGGCCTATTTATTGCCGCCATAGTCCGATATTCTATCGCGCCACACCGAATGCGGGTGAACGCCGGGCAATGAACGACCGGGCTGCATAGAGCTTTCAATCCAGAGCGAGGGGCCGTCAATGCGCACATAGTCATTTTCCGCATTCATTGCTGTGGTGCCAGCAAAGCCCACGTAGGTTTCGGCCAGTTCGCTTTTGTATTTTTCCATCAACACCACGGAGTCGGGCTGGTTGATGTCCAGCACATAGGTTTCGATGGCTTTTAATACCAGCGCTTGCTTATCAGGGGAAAGTTCTCCCACTTTCAAGCCTTCGCGGGTGGTTGGAAAAGCGCCGTCTTGCTGGGGTCCCACAATGATGTTGGTGTAGGTTTGTGAGAATTTGGCTTTGGCTTGTTCATCAGCACTCAAGCCCGACAACATGGCGGCAAATGCCGCTTGTTCCTGCACCAGTGGCGCATGGTCGTGGCCGCCTTGTTGGAATGGCGTGAAAGGTTCAACACCTCGGAAAGAAGGTGTGGCACTGGTCAGTTTCCCATCGGTGTAAGTATTGCCGAAGGCAAGGTGATGGCCACCAAAATAAAATTCCCATGTGCCTGTTTCGGCAGGTGTTCCGAGTAACGCCACATGATAGTTGCCGGATGCAAAGCCGGCACCATCGCTGGTGTTTGCAGCCAAATATTCATCGGCGGCGAGGATCTGCTCGATCTCGTCATAGCCTTCGTCAGCCGCGTCAGATGCTGCCTGCTTCAACATGGCCTTGACCAGTGCCAATTGAGGCTTTGTCAATTCACCCAAAGTGGGGCCAACTCGATCACGATAGCCAAAAGGTGGAAAGTTGCTCCATTTCTTAGCATCCTCAACGCTGTAAGGGCGTTGCAACTTTGCTAGAATTTCAGGTGATACACTGGCTTTCAGCGCATCGGCGAAGCACACGAGCTTGGCATGCCCACTCTGGTCGGCGCAGACGTTTACCGCTGAAGCGTCCACCGCATTGAGTGCGATTTGCTTATTGTTATAGGCCGCCAAGCCCGATGACGAGAATGTCGTGTCGTAATAATAGCCGCCCGCAACCCCAGCTGCGACCAGCGCCAAAACACCAAAATGCCTTTTCATGCCTTATCCCTTGTTCGAAATTCAGAGACAGGACGGATTTCGGGCGTATTTCCGTCGCGCATTTTGAAAATTATTTGTCGCGCACAACAACCTGTTCCTGTTCACCCAAGCCATCAATGCCAACGCGCATTTTGTCGCCGGGTTTGAGGTAGCGGGGTGGTTTCATGCCCATGCCCACACCGGGTGGGGTGCCGGTGGTGATGATGTCGCCAGGCATGAGGGTGAAAAATTCCGAGAGATAAGCCACGATATACGCGACACCATAGACCATGGTTTTGGTGTTGCCGTCTTGCACGCGCTTGCCGTTCAGTTCCAGCCAGAGGTGAAGGTTCTGCGGATCTTTAACCTCATCCGCCGTGACCAGCCACGGGCCAACGGGGCCGAAGGTGTCGTAGCTTTTGCCCTTGGTCCATTGGCCTGAACGTTCAATCTGGAATTCGCGTTCAGACAAATCATTGATGGTGCAATAGCCCGCCACGTGTTTCAACGCGTCTTTCTTTTTGATGTTCTTGGCGCGGGTGCCGATGATGACGCCGAGTTCCACCTCCCAATCCGACTTTTTGGATTTTGGCGGAATGGTAACAGTATCGTTAGGGCCTGAGAGGCAGCTTACGTGCTTGGTGAACACAATGGGTTCTGGCGGCACCTTCAAGCCGGACTCTGCGGCGTGGTCAGAATAGTTCAAGCCAATAGCGATGAATTTTTGTGGGTTGGCGATGCAGGCGCCAATGCGGGGCTTACCTTTGACGAGGGGCAGCTTTTCAACTTTGAGCTTTGCCAGTTTGGCCAATGACTTTGGCGAAATGGCGTTGCCGTCCAACTCCGAAATGATGGATGAAAGATCACGGATCTTGCCTTCAGCGTCCAGAATGCCGGGTTTTTCCTTGCCGATAGGGCCGTAGCGAAGAAGTTTCATATCAGTTGTCCCATTGTTGTGCTGACGGGTGCCAGCGCGGTTGATAGCCTTTGGCCAAAATGGCCGTGATGAGGGGCGGTGTCAAAAGTCTGACAGTTGCGCAGGGATCAATGTCCACAGCTGCTTGGTAGCCAACGAAAGACCAGCGCAGCCATTGGTTTTTTGTGCGGGCGAAGAAATTTGCATCAAGTTCTATCATTGCCCCTGTTGCAACTGATCCCGCTTGAGCAGTGTGGCTGTTCATGCGTTCAACCTGCAACTGTCTGTCAAAGGCGTCCACATATCCCTCTTTCAAAAATGCCTTTGCGTCCTTGCGGCGACATTCGAAGCAGGGTCTGTGACCAGAGGCCAGTGCTGTGACTTCATCGAGGAAAAATAATTCTGTATAGCTATCGCCCCAAATGTTGCGCTTTCGGCTCCCGAATTCTGTTTCACAGGCGATCCAGCGATTGTTGACCCAATGGCGCCTTTTCAACTGGCGTTGCGCATCATGAAAGCGCCCGCCACGATTGCCCATCAGCGTGCCGTAATCCGATACGGCGTGGAGCTCAGCGTTTGGCGCGACGCGGTTTTGCAGCGGCATTTTGTTCAGGCTCAGGAATGACGAAGGGGCTTGCTGGCAACAGCAGTGCATCACGCGAAATATCTTTCACATTGCGAAGACCTGCCAAGCCCATGGTGATGGAGAGTTCTTTTTGCAGAATGTTGAGCGCGTGGGTAACGCCCTGCTCGCCCGCAGCACCAAGGCCATAAACATAGGCGCGGCCAATCATGGTGCCTTTGGCACCCAGTGCCAGTGCTTTAAAAATATCCATGCCGGTGCGAATGCCGGAATCCATCCAGACTTCGACCTTGTTTCCCACGGCATCAACAATGGCGGCCAGCATATCAATGGTGGCGGGTGCGCCGTCCAATTGGCGGCCACCGTGGTTTGAGACGATGATTGCGTCAACGCCAAGGGCTGCTGCGGTTATGGCATCATCCACATCATTTATGCCCTTGAGGATCAGTTTGCCATCCCATTGCTTCCTGATGAATTCAACAGATGACCAATCCAATGTCGGGTCGAACTGGCTGTTGGTCCATTCCGACAATGAGCCCATGTCTTCAACGCCTTTGACGTGGCCAAAGATGTTGCCGAATTGGCGGCGCTTGGTGCCCAGCATGCCCAAGCACCAGCGTGGTTTGGTTGCCATGTTGAGGATGTTGCCGAGGGTGAGTTTGGGTGGGGCTGACAGGCCGTTCTTGATGTCCTTGTGGCGTTGGCCGAGCAATTGCAAATCCAGCGTCAACACAAGGGCTGAACATTTCGCGGCCTTGGCACGTTGCACGAGGCGGGACGAAAATTCACGATCACGCATCACGTAAAGCTGGAACCAGAATGGCTTCGTCGTGTTTTCTGACACGTCCTCAATTGAGCAAATGCTCATGGTGGTGAGCGTGAAGGGCACGCCAAATTTTTCTGCGGCACGCGCGGCTTTGATTTCACCATCGGCATTTTGCATGCCCGTCAAACCCACAGGCGCCAAGGCCACGGGCATGGAGGCGTTTTCGCCGATCATTGTGGTGGCGGTGGAGCGATTGTCGATATTGCGGGCAACACGCTGGCGGATTTTGTATTTCGAAAAAGCCGTGGTGTTTTCGACAAAAGTTGAGGTGGTGTAGCTGCCGGTTTCGCAATAGTCGTGGAACATGCGGGGCACGCGGCGCTTATAAAGATCATATAGGTCGGCGATGGCGGGGGCTTGCTGATTGGTGATCATCAATAGAGGTCCAGTGGGTTCACCGGACCTCTAGCTGATATAACAGATGGCGAAAAGACGCTTTTTTGCAAAGCGCCTAGAACCTACCGTGCCTAGAACTTACCGATGACGTTCAAGAATACGCCATGATCGTTCTGCGAGAGGTCACGCAGGTCGTCGCTGAAGTGGCCGAAGTTGTAGCCCAAGCCCACCTTCATGTTTTCGCCGAAGTGACGATACAAGGCCGCAACGATTCCGATGTCGGTTTCATCTGTGGTTGGAGACCACATGACGCGGCCTTCAACCAGCGCATCCCATTCATGGACAATGTGATAGTCGGCGCGCAAAACGGCGAGATGCACGGAAGAACGTTGCCAATCAGCGCCTGCCGTGCGTTCACGGATTTCACCCACACGCACGCCGTATTTCGCGCCAAGTGTGAGTTTGTTGGTGGCTTGATAGCTGACGTCTCCCGACAAAATGTGCGAACGCTGTGCGGGTGCCGAGGTGGTGCCATCCACCGTAACTTGGTCAGCACCGGGTTGGTCCAGCAGGTAGGTGTATTTGAACAGGGCGTTCCACTTGTCGCTGGTGGTGCCGCGATAGGCAAAGCCCATAGAGCCTTCGGCATAGTCGCCTTCGCGGGTGTCATCCGTCGCATCCGTAAACACGCCGTCAAAGGTGCCGATGGCGCGCCAATCTTCGCTGATCGTAAGTCCGAGGCTGGCTTGCAAGAGATAGGCTTGCATGTCCTTGGTGTCGTCTTCGCTATCGTCGTCGCGGGCTTCGACTTTCAATTTTCCGTCAACGCCTTCATCTTTATAGGCAACGGCAAATGAAAGTGCGCGGCGGTCAACATCGTCGTTGGAATTCTTGTCAAACACATTGCCGACTTCGCCGGACATTTTGACTGTCCAAGCTGCATCGGGCGTATAGGTTACGCCGTAGACTTGCGTGATCGACGAACGCTGGCCGAACAGATCTAGCTTGTCTTCTGCATAGGCTGACCATTGTTCATTAAAGCGATGACGTGCCCCTGCAACAATGGTGCCTGCATCGGAACCTACCAAGGCGAAGGGCCAGCTATCAGCCGACGCGCGATCGGCACTGAGTTCGTAACCCAGATAGTATTGATCGTCGGCAGTTGGCTCGTAGCTCAGCAGCGCTTTCGCACCAAAGCCGGAAGTGCCTGTTGATACTTCACCCGACGCAGCAACTTTTTCGGTGAGCTGTGTTCGTGCGCCAACGCCAACACGGTTGTCCCTGCCCATAGTGCCGGTGCGTTGTGCAGTGCCTTGGCCATAAACATAGGCTTCGTTGTCGTCGTCCCAAGCATAGATCAATTTGACGCCAGCATCAGTGCGTTTGCCGTGGTCACCTGTTGTGGCTCCCGTGGCCAATTTCTTTTCGGTGTATTTAGCAAAGGGTTCGACTGTGAGATGATCGGACAGGCGGGCCTGAAGTTTGCCCTGCACTTGGCGGTCACGGGCACCCGTTCCGACACGTTCTTCAGAATAAGTGGCAGCGGCTTTGACTTTGTCAGAAACTTCAACGTTGCCTTCAACACCCCACGCCGTGCGCTTTTCGGTGGCATCAACGGAGGGTGTGGAATAACCCTTTTGATATTGCTCAATGCGGGCGATGACTTCGCCTTTGGTTTTACCGTCCGACAAATGTGTGAGGTCCGCACGGGCTTCGGCGCGGTAAGCGTTGGCGGCTTTTGAAGTTCCTGCGGTTGGACTGGAACCAATGGTCAGGCCGCCGTCAAATGAAGACGACGAACCAAAGCCCGGGCCTTTGCTGCGCGCCACTTCGGCTTCAATGTAAGTGCCTTCAGAATGGCGTACGTGCACATCAGCACCTGCCATGTCTTGGTTGGCCTCAGCGGTTTTTTCTCGCAAGGCAGTGACGCCTACACGCACATGTTCGCCCAACCATTGTTGAGCACGGCCACCTGTCACGTAACCATCAATATCGCGGGCGGCGGGCGTGAACTCGTAGCTGGCAATGAGATAGTTTTCAGTTCCTGACGATGATGATGATGCCAGTGGTGCACGCAAAATTGTAACGCCTTGCACATAATCAAAATCATAGTCTTCGCCATACTTCAGTGTGCGGCGATCAACGACAAAGCCCGTAACACTGTTACGTGCTTCAACAGTAACGGTTTCAGAACCGGGCGTAATATCTTGATGTTTCAGGAAATATGCAGAACCGCCTGTGCCACGGAACACATCGCGCTGGGGCACGGTGCCGGGCAATGCGGCGTGAACGTCTAATGATGTTGCAGCTCCACCATCAGGCGATGGTGTGTTTGAACGATAGACGGCTTGTGCGCCATAGAGTGCGCGTTCAGAACGCAGCAATTCCGAACCCGTGATGTTGGATTTGAAATTACCCCACATGACGTGGGACGGGCCGCGCTGCAATTTGATGTAAAATTTGCCTGCTGTTGGTGCATCTTCAACCGCAGTCGAGTCATCACCATAAACGGGGTAGTAATCATCTGGGTCGATGCGCTTCAAGAATTGGCGTGGGTCTTTTTCGTCAAGCCCTTTGAACATGCTCTTTAAGCGTTGTTCACCGGTATCGGCAGCGGCGGTGAGGATGTAGCGGCCCTTGATTTTACCTTTGGCATAAAATGCCGCGCGGCCGCGCGTGTATATATCATCGTCGAATTCGCCGGGGCGTACGTCTTCAACATGGTCCTTCAAATTGTAGCCGAGCGTGAAGTCTGCGAGGCCGACGTAAAACCATTCGCTTTCCGGAATTTCAACATCGCGGCTGAAGTCCAGGCCTTCGCCATCCTTATTGACCTGCACCGCAACGCGATGATTGCCTGATGGGAAAATGCGCTGCACAACAAATGCACCTTCGCCATCAACGGGAACTGGTTCGCCAGCGACCAATACAACATGGTCAGCTGGAACGTTGCGCCCATAAACGGTGACGGCACCGCCTGCAACGTCGATGTTGCGCACGGCTGTGCGGTCTTCGGCGTAACCTGGTGCGGTTGCCACTTCACCATCGTCATGGGTTGTAAAGTCTGAGGTTACAACACGGAAGGGCAGCGGCAGTGTTTCGTCGTAGCGGCCATCTTCATCATAGACGCGCAATACATATTCCATGTTTTCCGGTGTGCCTGCAGGCATGACCCATTCAGCTGTCGCGTCGTTGGAAAGTGGAACTGTTGCCACAAGGCCAGATGCTTTGCGCTTGCCGCGTTCGTAAATCCGGATCTCGCCTTTATCAATCCAAGCCGCATAATTCGTGCTGGCAGCAAATTGCAATGTATCGCCCACTTTGTAGGCGGCACGGGGCGGCATGGTTGATACGTTCAAGGTCGGGTTTACGCCCAATCCATCAAACTTGATTTGAATGTCGAGTTTTTCTGCAACGGAATCGGTTGAGGCTGTTGGTGGCAGAACAGAACCATCAACGCGCTGCCCATCCACCGTAATTTCAAACGGAAGCGAGGGCTCGGCCTGTGCTGGTGCTGCCAGGTGTAAAGCCAAGGCAAGCACACTTGCGCCCAGCAACACCAAGCTTCGACGCGGCGGCCCTATCTGTCTATGAGCGAGGTTGGTCATGTCTTATTTTCCACATTCGACGCGCGTTGTTATTTTTAAGGGCTTGTTTCCGCCCTCTTGTTTCCACTTGGCCTGGAGCAATACTTCCACGGCTTCGAGACGATCATCCGCAATCGGCGCATAGACACCGCAACGGTAAGTGATGGTGAGCTTGCCTTTGCCCTGATGCAGAAGGCTGACGAGACGGTCGATGCCGACTGCGAATTTGGGTTTCAGGTCGATGCCCTTGCCGAATGCGTCCTTGGTCAAGTCCAAGGCCACGTCGCGGGATTTTGCGGCACCAAAGTTGATCTTGGTAATCTTGCCGCGCGTCAGGCGCACATCGCGCGGGTTTTCAGTTGTGAGCGAATAGCCAGCAGGCAGTGTGCGCGGGTCAAGCTTCATCAGGAAGTTTGAACCGATTTGCGCATTCGGAACATCTGCGCATGTGACGTGGAATCGGCCATGTTTATCGGTCGTCACCAACAGGCCCTTAACTGTGACAACGCGCACGCCCGGCAAGCCTGGCTCACCTTCGTCCATATAGCCATTGCTATTCACGTCATCAAAGACACGGCCGATGATTTCGCCACAGTCGAAGATGGCTTCTTCCTTGATGGTGACACGGGCTGATGCTTCGCTGAGCAATTGGCCTGTGGCGTTCAAGTAGAGGCGTGCACGGTTTACCGATTTCACCCGTTTGCATGGTGGTTGAAGCCGATGCTTGCAGGCTAAGTTTGACTGAAATAACGCGGGCTGCCGTTGGCGTGATGTTGGCGAAGGTCAGAGTCTTGCCACTGATGGCTGGCGTTGTGGCAACGCCATTGACCGAGGCAGAGCCCGTGACAAATGTGAAACCCGGCGGCATCAAGTCAGCTACATCGTAAGGGCCGGTGCCGAGTGCCGTGGCGGACAAGGTGTATTCCACACGCTCACCACGGCGAATGCTGGAGCGGGCCGCAGTTTTGGCCATTGCAGGATTGATGGTGACAATCGCCGTGACGGTGGGTGTGCGGCCGCTCAGGGAAGCTGAGTCCGAGATATCGGTCACGTTCAGAATGCCGCCATTCACTTCTGCGGCACGCACGGTTGCAGAGTTTACAATTTGCTTTGCCAGCGCATCAACGTCCGTCACCACGCGGGTGGCGGTGATAGGTGGTGCGATCAACAGCACCGGGACTGCAGCAACGCGATAGGTCCGCCTAATACGGTGTCCGCATTGTTGTCTTCCAGCACGATATCATAAAGCGCCACGTTGCCGGTGTTGTGGATTTCAAAGGTGTAGGTGAGAATGTCTCCGGAATCGATGAAGCCATTGCCATTCACATCTGTGCTGGTTGGCGCAGCCTTGATAACGGCGATGGCGGGCACGCGGGCGATTGGCACAACTGTGCGGTCATCGCCAGTGAGTTGATCATCGTCTGACAAATCTGAGATGCTGCGGCTGCCGAAGTCTCCGGTGACAGAGGCTTGGTTGTCATAAACCCCTGCTTCCACGTCAACTTGGGTGATCAAGTGGGTTGCTGACAGCACGGCCGACGTTGCACCGCGTGCCAGCGTGCCAATCACGCCATTGCCAGGTTGCAGGGTAACGCCTTCCAACGCGAGTTTAGCGTCGGTTACGCGCACATTCGTGAGGGCCACGTTGCCGGTGTTGGTGACGGAGAAGATGTAGGTAATCGTGTCATTGGCATCAATGATTGTGTTGCCATTCCGTCATTGGTGACAGCAGACTTGATCAAGGCAATGCCGGGCGCAATCAGGTTGGCCAGCGGTGTTACGGTTGGGTCGTTCTGCAGGATACTGTCGTCATCAGATGTGTCACGGGCCGCAACACTGGTTGGCGACAGGGCCACAACTTCCGCCGTGTTCGTGACGGAGCCCAACGTGATGTCGGCCAATGTGAGGGTATAGGTCAGCGTGAAGTTGGTGCTATCGGTGTCGCCCGCTTCCAGTGCTGTTGTGCGCGTGTTGACGACCGTGCCCAGCGCATCAGTGATGGTGATATTTGTGAGGTTGACGTTACCGGTGTTGGTGACGGCGAAGGTGTAGACCAGTTGGTCGCCATCATTCGGTCACGCCATTTGCATCAACGTCGATGATGTCAGGCTGCGGCTTGACCAAGGCAACAGCTGGGTTTGGCACAATTGGCGTGACTGTTGGATCGTCTTGGTTGATGTCTGTTGGTGTCGGACTGGTCGCCAATGGCGTTTCCGCCAAAAGTGGTTTCGGCAAAGGCAATGTTTTCGACTTGCCCTGCCCGCACATCAGCAGCGGTGATGGTGTAGGACACTGGCACGGCGATGCGCGTTGAGTTGACCCGGCAGACAAGGTGGCCAAGGTGACGGTGTAGTTGTTGGCCTTCGGGTCGGTCACCACAACATTGTCGCAGCGTTACGTTGCCGGTATTGATGACACGGATGGTGTAGTTCAGCACATCGCCAGCATCGGTCATGCCATTGTTATTGGTGTCAACCGAACAGGTTGCGGCTTCAGAACGGCCAGTGCCGGATTAGGCGGAATGTTAAAGGTGGTTGGGCCGTCGGCGTTTTCATCGGTTGGGTGCGAAGCGTCAGTTGTGGTGGAGCCGTCTGGGGCTTCTGCTGTGACGTCGGCGTTGTTGTCAACCTTGCCTGCGTCAAGGTCGACTTGGGTCAGCACATAGGTGGCGGTGAAGCTCGTGGTGTCGGTCGCATCAGCGTCCAATGACACGTTGGTGGGTGCTGTTGGCGATACCGATAGTGTTAGCATTACGGTCGATGATGGTGACATTGTCGAGTTTCACATTGCCGGTATTGTGAACGGTGAAAGTCCAATTCAGGCTTTCCCCAAGATCAGCCACGCCGTTGCTATTGGTATCGTTGAGAGTTGGGGCATTTTTCAACAAGCGCAATGGCAGGTGCGAGCGGAATCTCAATGACGGTCTTGTCATTGGGTTCAGGTGTAATTGGATCGTTGGACCCGCCGGTAACACGCGTTGAACCGCCCGTTGGAAGGCCTGATGCTGTGGCCTGGTTTTCAACCTTGCCTGCGTCAATATCGACTTGCGTCAATGGCATAGGTGCCAGTGAAGATTTCTTCGTCGCCGGGGGCAAAATCATCAAACTCGGTGAAAGTCAATGTCATGCCGGGCAATCGGGTCGGCCAGTTGCACATCATTCAACGTGGTGTTGCCGGTGTTGCGCATGGTGAAGGTGTAGGTGACGAGATCACCCACCGATGCCTCATTATCGGCACCCAAATGCAAGACGGCGGTTTTTCGACAGCAATGGCAGGTGCTTGTGGTACGGCGACCGTTGCGCTCGTCAGTCGCCGTCATAGTGATGTTCAAGACATTGGTGGCTGACGCCGTTGCGGTGTTCAGCACCTGTCCAGCATCAATGTCGTTTTGCGTTAACTGATATGTTGCGGTGAAAGTGGTTTCTGCACCCGGTGCCAGTGTTGGCACATTGCTGGTGTGATGGACGCGGTGGCAATATCGTTCGCTCGCATCAACATCCAGCAAGTGACATGGGCCCGCGCAAGGTTTCCACGATTGTTGTGCCGCGCGATTGGCCGTGATGCCAGAGTCAATTCGACTTGGCCCGTCGCAATGTCTTCGTCGGTCAGAACATGAGTAAAGAGAATGCTTGCGGCGTCGGTGGTGTTGGGGGCCAGAATGTCTAGCGTGCTGCCAAAGGCTTCGGAGCCGGGCTGCATGACATTGATATTTGATGAGCGGTGCTTCGCCCGTGTTTGTGAGTTTGAAATAGACGCCAATGCGATCGCCCGCCTTGATAAACAGCGTCGTCGGAAGTGAGGCGAACGAGACGGCGTTCTGCTGATAGTGCGGCATAAATTTCTGGCACGCGGTGTTGGAATGCTGCGGCTCACGTTCTGCTGCACCAAGTGAAACGAGTGGGGTGATTGAAGCTGTTGTGATGGGGTCAGATGGTATTGCTGCAAGTTGGATCAGGTTTTGCAGATGCCATCTGCACCAGGAAGGCTGCAACCTGCAACATCGGGTCGGCAACGGACACATTGCTCAGTGTCGTTGGTCCGGTGTTGGTGACATTGAACTGATAGGTGATGACGTCACCCACATCGGCAACACCATTCCCGAGATCCAGCATGCCGGATTTTTCCAGCGTCATGGAGGACGTGGTGGAGAGCGGCGTGAGGGCCGTATCTGTTGCGGAGACTGCCGGACCAGGAATGGTGGTTGCGTCTACGCGTGCGGTATTGATACTTCACCCGCATCAAAATCAGCGGTTTGCAATAGTGTAGGTGGCTGATGCTGGTGACGGTATCGCCGGGTGCAAGAATGGCCCAGCCGGCAGTGCAGACGTCGCTTGAGTCACCCGGCGGTGCAACATCGCCAGCGCCCAACACGAAGTCGTTTGCCGTGACTTTATCGTCCGTCAAGACAACATTGGTAAGTGTCACGTTGCCTGTGTTGGTGACGGTGAACGTGTAACTAATGGTTTCGCCAACTTCGGCGGTGCCGTTGCCGTTGGCATCATTAAAGACTGCGCTGTTTTGTCAAGGAGCAGCGTTGCAACCTGATCGACAACATCCACTTCTTCCGTTGCCGGAAGCTGAGATGGGCGCGCCAAGCACGGTGCCGTTTGCAACAACCGAATTTACAATGTCAGCCATGGCAGGGAGAGCCGCAGCCCAAAGCACAGCCGAAGACAGAAGGGCCGCAAGCGTTAGCTTGCTGCCTTTCCGCTTTTCTGTGTTTGAGCTGTTGCAACCATGGCTGACAAGTTTGTTCCGGTCGTTACTGCAGTGTGTCCACGTCGGACTGGGTGACGGTATAGGTGGCGGTGAATTCCGCTTCGTCGCCTGGTGCCAAAACGTCGATGGTGTTGCCGGTGTTGGTGGATCCCGTATCGGTGATCCATGTTGCGAAGGTTGGCGTCAGGGCATCCACGACGCCTTTGTGGGTGTCGGTCAGTGTCACGTTGGTAATCGGCACGGTGCCGTTGTTCCTCACGCGGTAAGTGTAGGTGATGACAGTGCCGGCAGGCACGTTGGTGTCTTGCGATGCGACCTTCGAGACTTCGAGGCTTGGCACGATGATTGAGCGGAACAGGTGCTGAGCCGGTGCCAGTTACGGTTACAGGTGCTGCACCCGGGTCATAGTTGCCTTGGGCCGTTACTGTGCCGTCAATGTCGCCATCAGCCGATGTTGCCAGCAACAAGGTCACCTGGCACTACGGTGTAAGGTTGCGAAGTAAAGGTAACGAAGTCATCGGGGCCTAGAACGTCCCAGTCGCCATCGCTCGTTGCACCAACGTCGCTTGAGTCATTCAGCGTTCCAGCCGGTGCTGAACCGTTGTCGGTGGTGACAGAGGTTGGTGTTACAAAGGCCAGCGCTGCGCCTGTACCGTCATGCACATCGTTGACGTTGACATCGCGCAGTGTGACGTTGCCAGCGTTTTGCACGACATAGCTATAAACAATCTGGTCACCGGCATCGACAAGGCCGTTGTTGTTCACGTCGCCAGTTGGGCCTGGTACAAAACTCCAGGAACGCACGACGGCGATGGCAGGTGTATCGTCTTCCACGTCAACGCTTTCGTTGGCATATGGCAGTCACACCGCCTGGAGGGCCTGAAGGGCCGTGCCCGATGCCGTTACGCTGTTTGTCACTGCAGCATAGGCGGGCAAGGAACCCGCCATGGCCAACAGCAAAGCAAGAGACCCTGCTATAAATTTTGTGCCGCTGAAACTGGCGACGTGTCGGTTGGTTTGTGTTCATAATTCTCTCCTGAAAATGAACTGTGTTGATTTTGGTACTGCTGCAAAACGGCTGGTCATTGCTTGGTGTCCACGTCGTTTTGCGTGATGGTGTAGGTGGCGGTGAGCGTGATCACGTCGCCGGGGGCTAAGGTGGACCACACGCCATCATTGGCTGTGGCATCGGTTGAATCGTTGACTGTGCCTGCGTCTGTTGTCATTACTTCATTGCCGGGCACCGGGGCTGGTCCACTGCCGACATGCATGTCGTTCAGCGAAATGTTGGTCAGGACCTGGTTGCCTGTATTCGAGACGGTGTAGGTGTAGGTGACCACCGTGCCCGCGGGCACATTGGTGTCAGGCGTTGCAATTTTTGTGACTACGAGAGCGGGTGCGGCTGGAGTGACACTCACACTAACAGTGGCAGTGTTCGAAACACGGGTTGCCATGCATAGGTGCCAGCCGCCGTTGCATTGATTGTCGATAGTTGCGAATGCAGGTTCCGATCCCCGCCACGGCCAACAGCAACACAAATGCCAAACGAGACAACGGCCGGGCGGGCCATTGTCTGCATTTGACAGTGCTTATGGTGTGGCGGGGTTGGTTCATGCAGTTGCCCGCCGCCTGCGCTAGATCGAGTACGGGCAGCCATTTGCTTTCATTAGCCTGCGTCCACTTCAGCCTGCGTTACGGTGTGCACGTAGGTGAACGTGACAGTCGCACCGGGCTGGATCGTGGTGTAACGGCGTTGTTGGCTGCAGCATCGGACGATGTTGCTGCTGGTGTTGCGGAGGCCAACGGACCATCGCTTGTCAGCGTTTCGCCACTGGCTGACCAGACAGAGCGACACCTTCGTGGATGTCGTTGATGGACAGAGCTGCTGATGGCAACGTTACCCGTGTTCTCCACAGTGTAGGTGTAGGTGATGATATCACCCACATCCGCGACGCCGGCTGAACCGTTGTCGGTTGTGATGACAGCAACCTTGTCGATTGCCAGTTTTGGATTTGCTGGAATTGCAATTTCCGCCGTACTTGGTGTCACAGTTCCAAGAGTTCCCGTGACAGGCGTACCTGTTGCCGTCGCAGAGTTTTCGACAGCGTCTCCACCCGCAACAGTGATACCTGCTGCACGATAGGCATCGACGGCTGACAGCGTGTAAAGCGCTTCGTAGGTGGCGCTTTCGTTCGGCAACAGCGTAGCTACCCGATGAAGCAGGGTCGGTCGAAGAAATCAACGTGAAGCCACCAAGCGAACCTGTGCCAGCCAGAGTAGTTGAACGTTGGACCAGTGTCAACAGGTGTTACGCTGTTGATGCTAACGTTGCCTGAGTTGGTGACGACGTAGGTATAGAGTGATCGTGTCACCGGCGTTGATGACGCCGTCGGAACCGACTTCAACAGGTGCCGCACCGGACTTTGATACGGTTAGTGTTGGCGCACCAGTCGCAACAGGCACGGACGCCGAGTCTGATGGTGGAACCAATGTACCGGCAGCGGGTGTACCGTTGGCAGTAGCGGTGTTGGTCGATGGCTGCGTAGGCAGGTGCCGCTTGGCTGGCGAAAAGTGCCAGCGCCAACGCGGATGCCCCCAGCCCGCGCACCAGGCCCAAGGGGCCTGCCCGCGTTTTCAGGGATGTACTTTCAGTCATGAAGAAAACTCCATTTTCATGTCTTTCAGATGAGTTTCGAGGTGAGGTTGTTCACATTCATTCTTGGCAAGTGCTTCTCCCTGTGATGAAGCGGGCTTGGCCTTTGTCGGTCTGGTCCAAAAGTGAATGTGGTGGCAAGAATTGGACATGGCATGGCTGGGCCTGAACTGGCCTTCTTTGTTCCACAGCTTGCTTGGCTGATTCCTGGCAACTATGAGTGGCCACGCATCTGCACATGCAACCGCAACCCTAAATGGGTTATGCATTCCGATTCTCCCTAAATTTTACGCAAAAACAATTACTTACAATGCGGATGACCGGGCAGTTCCGACAAACACATGCGATGTGCAATTTTAGATTGTAGCTCGCCCGTCGCCCCTATTGGGACCCGTTCAGATGCTTAATTTTGGATGGTTAACGACTGGTTAATTTGCACGCCAAAACGTACCGAAAAGCGCCATACTGTTAAGGAATTGGGAGCAAATGGGGTTATTCGGAAGACCAGCAATCCCGGCACCAATCTACAACTACTGTAAGTTGTCGATATCAGCCTGCACGACAAGGTAGGAACTGGTAAATGTTGCCGTATCGCCGGGGGCCAGCACATCCCACGCCGCATTTTGGCCCGAATCAAGTGAATTGCCGACCGGGGCAACGTCATCTCCGCTGCCGAGCGTCTCACTTCCGGGCACGGGATCAATGCCAAAACCGACATGCGCGTCATTCACCGTGACGTTATTCATGGTGACGTTTCCAGTGTTGGTGACACGGTAAGTGTAGCCGATGTTTGCCCCGGCGCTTACAGGTGA
The DNA here is from genome assembly GCA_963840765.1 of uncultured Alphaproteobacteria bacterium. GTDB lineage: Bacteria > Pseudomonadota > Alphaproteobacteria > Rhizobiales > Aestuariivirgaceae > Aestuariivirga. The sequence goes on from CAWJAE010000004.1 coordinate 375,868, forward strand.
TGATGTGTTTGGCGTTTTGACGATGCTCAATTGGGGATTGAGGACCAAGCCAACTGTTTCAGACCCGCCAGCAGATAGGGGCGTGCCATTGTAGGTAGCCGAGGCAGTTGCAGTGTTGTCAATATCGCCGTCTCCGCCGCCGTTAGTGTCAAACGCGGATTGCGGGACAACGTAGGATAAGGAGCAGATTTCCGAGCCGCCGGCAGCAAGACTGGCAATCGAGGCCGCACCGCTGCTTGGGCAAGTCACGGCGCCCAAGGGATCAGCAACAGTAATGGCAGAAAGCGTTGTGTTGCCGGTATTGTTGACGGTGATAGTGTAATTCACCGTTGCGCCGGCAGCAGTTACGGATGTGGTGCTTGTATCTTTCAAGACTGAGAGTTGAGGATTGGCTTGGGCATTGGTGAATACGCAATTGATGTCAGCGCCGACGCGCACGGCACTTAACGGTATCGTCACAGCGCCTGTTGTTGCGGTGGCAACAGGGTTGGTGTTGCCTGATATTGCGCTGTTGGCGTCATTACAGATTACGCCAGCCGATACGAAGGTGAGCGGCGATGTTTCAGTCAAGCTGACCGCTTGGCCCGTCGTTGTGGCGATGTAACGGGTGGGCGTGGCAGGGGTTGCCGTGTTGATGGCGGTGGTGGAGATGTTTGCGACTGTGCCCGTGAGATTTGTGTCGGCAAATGAGAAAATGCCACCAAACGCACCCGTGGTAATTTTCTGGACGGAGACGGTTGGACGGCGGCGGTTGGTGAAGGTGCACGTGATGTCCCGGCCCGCTGCTGTGGCAGCTGCGTTCAGTGTCAGCGTATTTCCGGATAGGCTTGCCGTTCCGCCTGTGCCCATGCCGGTACAGGTGGCGGACTGAATTTGCCAGAATGTGGCGGGCATGGCTTCAGTTATTGCTGTCAATGTTGAGGCTGCAGCCAGTGCATTGGTGCTGCCAGTGAAAGTTGCGCCCGATGTGGTGGTCAAGATGGATTGGGCGACAACGCCATTGCCACCGGTGAAGCCAAAACTGCCTGTGCCACCGTTTGAAATTTTGCGAATGGTAAGGGTGGGGAGCTTGACGTTGTCGATGGTGCAGGTCGCAGTTTCACCAAGGGCAAGTATCAACGTTGATGTTGCAAGACTGCCGCCTGCGCAATTCCAAGCACCTGCTGTGTAGCCCGCCAGATTTGTTTCAGACAAATCATAAGTGCCCGCGCTGATTTGAGCGCTGGTAATCGCGGGTGCACCTGTAACGCCACTAACAGCGGCGCTGGTTGCCGTGTTGGTGGCCGTCAAGGTGAACAACGACACGGTCGATGGCCCGCCACTGGTATCGGTTACGGTTTTTACGAGTGTCAACACAGCGGGGTTATCGTTGTTGTTGATGGTGCAGGTGATGTTTTGCGCCAATGACAGCGTGAGTGAATTGCCACTGAGCACACCGGATGGGCAGGACCATGCGCTTGCGGTGTATCCAGCAAGATTTGTTTCGGACAACGTATAGGTGCCGGCACTTACAACAGCATTGGTAACGGTGCCTGCGCCGGAAACGCCGGTGATGGTTGTTGGGCCCGTTGCGGTCAGCGTGAAGGCGGCAGTCGTCGCTGTTCCACCATGGTCATTGGTTACGGTTTTGACCAAAGTCAGCGTTGGGGCAATGTCGTCATTGTTGATGGTGCAAGTAATGGTTTGGCCCAATGACAGTGTGAGTGCGGCACCACTGAGTGTGGCGCCGGGGCAAGACCAGTTTCCGGCGGCATAGCCTGCGAAGTTGGTTTCAGACAGTGTGTAATTGCCTGCATTGACGCTGGCATTGGTAACGGTGCCTGCTCCAGAAAGTCCGGAAATTGTCGTTGGGCCTGTTGCTGTCAATGTAAAGTCAGCGGTTGTGGCTGTGCCGCCATTATCGTTGGTGACGGTTTTGACCAAGGTCAAAATTGGGGCAACGTCGTTGTTGTTGATGGTGCAGATGATGTTCTGACCCAAGGCAAGCGTGATTGATCCTGAGGTAACGGCAACGCCAGGGCAAGACCACAATCCAGCGGCGTAACCTGCCATGTTGGTTTCTGACAAAGCGTAGGTGCCTGCGTTGACCAGAACATTAGTTACGGTGCCAGCGCCCGACACACCTGAAATGGTTGTTGGGCCTGTTGCTGACAACGTAAAGTCGGCTGTCGTTGCTGTGCCACCGCTGTCATTCGTCAGTGTTTTGACAAGTGTCAGTCGTGGAGAATTGTCGTTGTTATTAATGGTGCAGGTAATGTTTTGGCCCACTGCCAAAGTGATTGCACTGCCGGTGACTGTGACGCCGGGACAGGCCCAAGTGCCTGCGGTGTATCCTGCAAGGTTGGTTTCAGAGAGCGAATAGTTACCTGCGTTGACAGCCACATTGGTCACAGCAGCTGCACCGGATAATCCGGAAATTGCCGTAGGGCCTGAGGCTGACAATGTGAAATCTGCTGTGGTTGCGGTGCCGCCATTGTCGTTGGTGACCGTTTTTACGAGAGTGAGGCGCGGTGCCACGTCGTCGTTGTTGATGGTGCAGGTGATGTTTTGGCCACTGCTAAGTGTCAAGGTGCTGCCTGACAATGCCGCGCTTGGGCAAGACCATGCGCCCGCCGTGTATCCAGCCAAACCGATTTCAGACAAGGTATAACTGCCCGGCTGAACCGAAACATTGGTGACAGCTGCAGCGCCTGAAACGCCACTAATATTGGTGGGGCCAGCTGCCGACAGGTTAAAATTCGCCGTGGTTGCCGTGCCGCCATTATTGTTGGTGACGGTTTTGACGAGTGTAAGCGTGGCAAAACGATTGACGGTTACCGTGTCTGCATTTGACTGCAAGCGTGATGCAAATGCCTGTGCGCCTACGCCGACGCCCGCGATGGCATTGTTGGTCACAAAGCCTGCTGTGACATCGGCGGCGGTGACGGTGTAATTCGCGGTGCAGGTATGGGTGCCACCAACTGCAATGCCTGCGGCTGGAATTGCGGCACAGGTAAAAGTGCCAATTTTACTGTCCTGAATCTGGATGTTTTGCGATGGCAAAATGGCGAGCGGACCATTGTTCGTGACCACGAAACTATAGCTGATTGTGTTGCCAGCGGCGGAAAAACCCGTTGAGGTGGTTTGCTTGTCGAGCGAGATTGTATTGTTCGCCACCGTGAAAGCAGGTGCAGCCCAAACACCGATGCCACGTGCAAGTGCGTTTACAGAGGTAATGCCGGATACGTTGTGGATAGATTCATCATAGCGCACAGTGGCAACAGTGGTGCCGTTTGGATAGGTCGCCAAAACAGTGCCGTCGTCATTGCCGTTGCTGCTTGGTGACAATACTGCGGTGCTGACCGCAAAATTACATTGTACCTGGTTTGCGGCCAAAGCAGGCGAACCACCAGCACCGGCACCCGGGCCCAGAATATAGGTCGGCGAGCCGGTGACGGTAGACAAAGTTGGATTTCCAGCGTCGCCGATGAAAGTGACGTGGTCACACCGATCATTTGCAAAGCTCGCGTTGTTGCTGTCCACGGCGTCAATATCAGAAGCGCGAAAATTCAGTCCGTTGACACCAACAGGAAGGCCGTTGCTGAGGAATTCCATTGTCGCAACATTTGTTGAGCCGTTGATACCACCACCGGAGAGATTGGGGTTCCACACCAGCCACATGCTGCGCTGGGTGCCAAAGGTATTGCCTGCGCCATCGGTGGTCAAATCATCGGGAAATGGTCCGGCCGATGCGCCATTTGCACGTGTCACCCGCATGCGAATTTGCAATTGGAAACCGTAAGGGTCGGTCACCGTAAATGTGTTCGGGCCAAGACTGCTGGCAGCCCACGTAAAGGGGGCCGTGCCCCAATTGATCGTGTAGTTGGTGGCGTTGGCGAGCGAAGCAAGTCCCACCAGAACGGTCAAAATGACCGCTGCTCGCGATACAAATAATTGCACGACCTGACGCACTTCCAACTCACCTTCAAGCAAACGCAAAAAACGGCTGACACCATCAGCGGTTGGCCGATTGATGCTAGGTTATGCTTAATTTTGACTTAAGGTTGCGCAGCGTTGTTGCGAGTTGTTTTAGCTAAATCGGCAGGAAGCGTCTCTTGGTTTCTGCTGAAAGTGCCATGGCCGCCGGGCGCAGGTGGTAGAGCCCGTCGCCCAAACGATAGACCTTCGGCACGTGTTTCAGGCCGGTTTGCTTGACCAATTGTGTGAGCCGATCTGCCAGCTGTTGTTCTGAAAAATCGGGGAACATGCGGCGCTGAAATGCCGTTGGCCACCAGCGCCGCCGGAATAACACCCCTGCTTTCCAAGTGGACATTTCTGCCGACGGCTGTTTTTCAGGTAGCATCGAATCGACAATGCGTTGGGCCGCGAAAGCACCGGACTGGGCCGCGAAGAAGTTGTTGAATGTGGCCGTTTGGGCGCGCACGTCTCGTTTCTTGCCCGCTAATATGTCACTCACAATTGCTACGACTTCCGTCTCGGTGCGGGCAATCAAACTAAGTTTGCCTGACAGAAAATAATTGTGCAGCGGTGACGGCAAGGTTTCATAACACACGGCTGGCACACCAAGGGCGAACGCTTCATTGGCCGTTGTACAACTGGTGTGAACCAATACATCGCAGGCCAATATCCAAGCCGCCGCTGGACCTTCACGCAAAACGGCAACGCCCTCAATGCCCTTGAGCTGTGCTTCATAGGGCTCGATCTTTTCAGTGGGATGTGGGCGGAGTATTATTTTATGCGTGGGGAATTTTTGGCGAAGCGTTTTGACCAGTGGGATGGCAGCGGCAAAATTCGATGTCTCAAAGGCCAAGCAAATCATCGACCCATTGTTTATCCACGGGATCGCGCAAATTAATGCGTCCATCACTGTCGAGACTTTTGATCAAGGCCTCGGCGGTGTTCTTGGCCGAGTTCACTAAACCAATGTTGGTGTTAACCGAGTAAATGCGTCCATGTTCGGCTTTTAGCGCCGCTGCATCTGTAGCATACACACCACGCAATTCAGGACGTAAAAAGTCCCAACGTGGATTGCCGGTGATCATCAATTTGTGGTCAGCTTCAGGAAATTTGCTGCGCATCACTTCCACATGCTTTTCACCGAGACAGAAGATTTTTTCGCATAGCGCCACACAGCGTTGGTCTACCCAACGCAGCTTGGTTGCTCCCTCGCCCAGCCCTGGCATTTCCTCATCAATCGCCGTAATCCGATGTCCGAATTTTGCGACGAATTGCATTTTCTCAGCATCGCCGGGCGTCAGGGTCTTGAACAGGAAAGTGCCCTTGGGCATACGGCCTGCATTTTTTTGCAACAGCCATTTTTGGCCCATTATCACCTCCACCCCCGCTTCAACGGCGTATAAGGCCGTCAGCAATCTTGCATCAAGTTCGCGCGAAGCAATTTCCATGGGGAGATAGAGGTAGGAGGGAGATTTGGACGACACTGGATTTTCAACTTGCAATTTGAGTGGGATTTCATTTAGCCACCCCTAGCCTGTTTTAAAACATCAAACTCGGACAATTTTGAATGCCTTGGGGACTATATTCAGACTGGCCGTTTTGTGGCGTCAGTGTTTGACTTGGCTTTCGCCTGTCATCCCCGATAATAAGCGGAACAAACCAGAACAGGAAACAATTACGCGTTTAAAGGCTGCAATTTTGTCTGCTGAGTTTGACAACGCGTGGCGCATCTATCAGTCAGCTTTGCCCATGCTAAGTGGACTTAGCAGCAGCATCGTCTATCAATTGCACGCTGGTAAAGGTGATCGTGCCTCAGCTTTCCGAAGTTTGAAACGCCAGCCACTTACCAAAGACATGCGAGAGGCACTTGGTGCTCGCTATATTCAGAGTATCACAGACTTGGAAAGGTTGCCTGCAAACGCCAAGGTGTTAATTCTTGCGACGAGCGGACCTGGCGACGAAATTCGCAATGCAAGTTTTTACCACCTACTTCAATTGAACCCGCACCTTCACATCACTTTGACCTGCGATCCAAAATTACATACTCTATTTTGTCGATCATTCCCACAATTCAAGGTAACAGCCGTCAATCGACTCCACCGGCTTTGGAGTACGGACAATGGTGCGAAGCTGCGGTGGTCTTGGCGGTTGCCCAAGCTTTCGCTTTATCGTGCAATAGATGACCGCCTGTGGTCACAGATAGAAGACTTTGATGCTGTTGTACTTGCTTCAGACTTGCTGGGCGACTTGGAGGAACGTCGGCCAGATGGATATTCTGGTGCCTATCTTAGAGCTGAAGCAGCAAAGCACGGCGATTTCCAACGCAGGCTGAGCAATAAATCACAACAAACAAAAACACCGTTAGTTGGCTTTTGTTGGCGCAGCGTGTTTGTAAACGTCCAACGTAACGTGCACTATATGTCGCTTGAAGAAATTGGCCATATTTTGACGCAACCCGCGTGCCGATTTGTTGTGTTGCAGGCGGGTATCACTACTGATGAACGATCATGGTTGAATTCGCGTTTTGCCGACAGGTTGATCTGGGTTGATGACGTTGACCCGTTGGACGATCTTGAATCATTCTCGGCCCTGATCTCGTGCCTAGACGTCGTAATCTCACCGGCAACCTATGTGATTGAACTGGCGGGGGCCTTGGGCGTAGAAGGCATCTTCATGTCGAACTCCTCCATCAATTTTTACCGCCACGACGCGCAAAAGAAAGACATCCTTTTTCCCACGCTGACTCATTGTGAACCCGAAAGCGTAGGCGAACATAGCACCCATAATGTTGTTGAAGCTCGCCGCTTGCTATCGACATTTATTAATTCTGGAAAATTTACATAATGCAAAAAAATATGACGACTGAGCTTTCAAAAAAATGTGTTGGCGAAATGCAAATACTGCTGAGAGACATGGAAGCTGTCTCAGAACTTTATCGCCCCACCCAATTCTGGGCCAATTGCTCACAATCCATTGTTCGAGAATTTGAATCGCAAGGACTTCAATCCTTCAAGTCGCTCTTGAGTTCGCGCACTTGGTTTGTGCCGAATTATGCCAAGGGGCGTGAAACTCCTTCCCGTCGGTTAAAGGCACTGCGCGACAAGGGTCTGCTGCCGAAAGGCAAACTATTTCGCCGCATTGAAGATTATTATAGTGGCCGCCTGCAAGCGGTCGCGGATTATCGCATCGCGAAGGCTTCTTTCATTCAGCCGCATCCTTTTCTTTCTCAAGGCGAGTCATCCATTGGTGACGGTTTGCAACATGTCATTGAAGGCGTGCCACATTCCAAGGCGTCGCTGAACTATCTGCGCGGGCTTTCCTTCCTGCAACGCACGCCCGGATATTTTGAACACGAAGCAAAGTCGTTCCTTGAAATTGGTGGCGGGTTCGGAAGCTTAGGCGAAATTGTGATGGGCAACTCAGCTGATCAACGCTATTTAAACATCGACATTCCACCAGTACTCACGGCCTCAAGCTATTACCTCAAGGCGATATTTGGTGATGGCGCTATTGCCTCATACGTTGATACGCGCGGCCTAGATACGATTGATGCAAAAGAACTTTTGGCAACCAGACGTGGCGCAACATTGCCGGCTTGGCAGCTGCCAAACTTGCGTGGTTCATTTGATTGCTTCGTAAATTTTGTTTCGTTCCAGGAAATGGAACCTGACGTGGTTGAAAATTATATCCGCCTCGTGCAGCCATTGACCAAACATTATGTGCTGCTGCGAAACAGCAAGCACGGCAAAAAGATTTCCACCTCGTCGCAAGCAACGGGCGTCAACAAAGCAACCACCATTGACATGATGATTAATTGGTTTTCAGACTTCGAGTTGGTGAACCGTGACAGCTTCGTATTCGGTGATGAATCGCGCTTTGGCAATTTCAAGTCTGAAGTTGTGGTGTTGAAACGGCGAAAATAATTAGCCTAAAAGCTCAAGACTGAGCGGCGTGCCGCGTTTGACGGCGGCGGATGCTTTGCGGGTGAGTACGTGGTCCAACCATTTGGGTGCAAGCCCAAAGCCGGGGCGAATGGCACGCACGTTTTGTGGCGTGAAGGGTTCGCCTGCGGCAATGTCTTCCGTTACATAAAGCGAACGGCGGAACGCCATTGATTTTTCTTCTTGGGCTGAAGAAGTGCCGAAGTTGACGTGGCCCATGGCCTGCCAGGCGCGTTCGGTTTCAATGACCAACGCGTTTAACTCGTGGGGCTCCAACGAGAAAGTGCTGTCCACACCACCATCGGCGCGGGACAACGTGAAATGTTTCTCAATCACCGTAGCACCCAGCGCAACGGCGGCTACCGATACGCCAACGCCCATGGTGTGGTCCGACAAGCCAACTTGTACAGCGAAGGCTTCGCGCATGGCAGGGATGGTGGCAAGATTGGTTTTTTCGGGCGTGGCAGGATAGGTGCTGGTGCATTTCAGCAAAACCAGATCGCGGCAACCGGCCTCGCGTGCTGCTTTCACGGTTTCATCAATCTCGGCCAAACTCGCCATGCCTGTTGAAATGATCATGGGCTTTCCCGTGGCAGCCACGCGCCGCACCAGCGGAATATCCGTCATTTCAAAGGAGGCGATCTTGTAACACGCGGCATCCAGTGTTTCCAAAAAATCAACCGCCGTAAAATCAAAAGGTGTGCTCAATGGCACCATGCCAAGCTTGCGGGCGCGCTCAAAAATCGGCTTGTGCCATTCCCAAGGTGTATGTGCTTCATTGTAAAGATCATGCAGGTTACGGCCATACCAAAGGCTATTGGGATTATCGATGACAAATGCGCCTTCGCGAATATCAAGCGTCATTGTGTCTGCGGTATAGGTTTGCAGCTTGAGGGCATGGGCACCGCTGGCAGCAGCTGCATCCACAATGGCCATGGCACGATCCAAGGACTGATTATGGTTGCCGGACATTTCTGCGATGACAAATGGTTTGTGATCTTGGCCAATGCCAATGTCTGCAATTTTGAAAGATGTGGTCATGCCGATCACCTGAGTTTTTTTATGAATTCAACGTCGTGCCCGCTGTATCCGCAGGAACGAAAAAGTTCTACCGATGCAGCGTTGCCTGGCAGCACATTTGCGCGGACTGTTAGCGTTGCAGGGTGCCTATTGGCAAGCCACCTTTCCGCTGCCAGCAACATGGCAGCGCCGCGGCCACTGCCTAATCGATCCGGTGTGAGATAAATCGAGACTTCCGCATCTGATGCTTCACGGTCAAAGCGCATGACGCCAAGCGGGCCGAGACTATCCGACAAAACCAACAGATCCTGATTGGGATTTGTGGTGGTTTTTTCGAACCAGCGTTGATGGTTTTCCCTGGAAATTTCGTCGCTATTACGGGAAAATTTCCGGATGTCCGGGTGGTTGCGCCAGGTCCACAAATTTTCACTATCTTGCGCGGTAACCAGACGGACGTTGACAGGTGCTGGCGCTATACGTTCCGCCACGCGGGCCGCACCTTTGCCGTCGATGGCTTTCAAGCATGCTTTTCGCATGGTGCTTCGGAGGTGCTTATTTTGAAGCAAAAGTTCAGTTCGTTCGGCCAGTGTTTCTGGCGTCACTTCCATACTGTCGAGGGCGATAACCAACCCTGACTGTGCAGCATTTTGGACTTGCTGGCGCTGGTTGTCGGCGACAATGATGGCGATTGAGGGAATACCAAGCACAGCACGTTCCCACAACATGCCGCCGCCTGCGCCAATGGCAACATCGGCCTGCGCCATGATGGAGGCCACGTTCCTGGCATCAAGGTGGAGTGGCCAATTGTTGTTTCGACATATTATTTCGATTGATGGCAGATCATGGTTTTGAGAATTCGCAATAACGACAACATTTTGTTGCTCGTTTAATACGTGCAGCGCCATCATCGTGAGGTGCTGCGGGTCAGCGCCGCTGAAGCCAACCATAATGTGAGGTCGCTCATTGTGTGATTCAACAAGCCTTTGACGCGTGTCACCAAATTCTTGGCGCAGTAATACATAGCGCGAGCCAAATAACTTCTGCGCTTGTGGTGGAATGAGCGCTGCATATCTTTCGTGCAGTTGTTGATGCGGATTTTGGTCCAACACAAGATCGCAATTGTGTATGCGGTCTGCAAGATCATCGATGACGGCAATTTTGCAGCCAGATGATTTGATTGCTGTCTCCCAACTCGCGTCCAACGCATAGTGATCAACCACGAGCCAGTTGCAATCTTTCGCGAAATGAGCGGACGCTTCAGCATCCGTTTGCCAGCTTGCTTTGAGCCAGCCCGCATGAGGCATGAGGCGATCATTTTGCCCCTCCACTTGCGGCAATATTTGCAATTCATGCCCTGCCGTAAGAATTGTGTCTCTCGCAGGCGGCGTGATCATACGGCACAGGAAAAGACAGCGTTCGCCTTTTTGCGCCAATGCATTAGCCAAAGTGACACACCGCATGATGTGGCCATTGCCTATTTCGTCAGACGCATCGGCGCGAAAGGCAATGGTCATGGCCTAGACCTCTTGAACTTTCAAAACGTCATACATGGCTTCGGCGCGTTGCCAGTCTTCCTGCGTGTCGATGTCCTGCACGCGGTATCGCGGCAAGAACACGGGTGTGGATGCGGGCGAGAACAATGGTAGGTCGCTCAACCAGGCCGTTGCTTTGCCCCAATAGAATTGACCTGCATCATGGAATGTTTCGACGAGGTCTTGAGAGCGCGTCAATGCAAACTCAGGATATAGGGGTTGCAGACCTGAGGCCTCCATATGCAGGGCGCGCTGCACAGGAAAATCAAAAGTGGTGACGCTGAACGCATAGTCCCGCCCTGACGTTTCCAACCGCGCCAGACCCTGTTGCAAATCTTGTGCCCTTACAAAGGGTGCTGTTGCATAGACGCAGCAACAAATCTCAACGGGCGTTCCTTGTTGCTCAAACCATTGCAGAGCATGTTTTACCACCGCTGCCGTGCCTTCAAAATCATTAGCCAAGGCTGCCGGACGCATGAAAGGAACTGTTGCGCCATATTGTTTCGCGACGTCAGCAATTTCAGCATCATCGGTTGACACAATGACGTGGTCGAATAACTTGCTTTTCAGGCAGGCATCGATTGCATAGGCGATGATCGGTTTGCCGCGAAAATCCTTGATGTTCTTTCGCGGTATGCGCTTCGAGCCACCACGGGCTGGAATGACAGCCAGTTTCACGCCAAGGCCTGCTTAAGTGCGGCTACGACTTCGTTCTGCTGTTGCTCGGTCAATGTCGCAAAAAGTGGAATGGAAATAGCGCGGTCATAATAGGTTTCACTTGCAGGAAAATCACCGCGCTTGAACCCTTTGGCCGTGTAGTAAGGCTGCAAATGCACGGGCATGTAATGCACGTTCACGCCAATGCCGAATTCGCGTAATTTCACAAACACATCCTTGCGTTTGGACTTGCTGCGGGTCGGGTCAATTTGTACGACATAAAGATGCAATGCTGAACGGGACTGCGGTGCACGCAGAGGCAAAATAAGCGGCAATTCTTTGAGCAGCACATCGTAACGATTGGCGAGGTGCTGGCGCTTCTCGACAAATTCATTGAGGCGCTGCATTTGGCTGAGGCCGAGTGCGGCGTGAATATCCGTCAGGCGATAGTTGAAACCCAAGTCCAGCATTTCATAATACCACGGACCATCTGGCGTATTGACCATGTGGGCAGGATCACGGGTGATGCCATGGCTGCGCAACAGCGCCAACTTATGGGCAAGTTGGTCATCGTTTGTCAGGGCCACACCACCTTCACCCGAGGTGATAATTTTGACGGGGTGCAAACTGAAAATCGTAATGTCGCTATAAATTGAAGCGCCAACAGGCTTGCCATCATAAGAGCCGCCAATGGCGTGGGACGCGTCTTCGATGATCTTGAAGCCAAAGGTTTTCGCTAGAGCGGCAACGGCTTTCATATCGACCGGTTCGCCTGAAAAATCGACGGGGATGACGACCTTGGGCAAGCGGCCCTTCGCCTTTGCCTGTTCCAGTTTATGCGCGAGTGCTGCCACGGAGATGTTCAAAGTTGCAGCGTCAATATCGACAAAGTCAACATCGGCACCACAATAGGCTGCACAGTTTGCACTTGCTGCAAATGTGTTTGGAACGGTCCAGACCAAATCTCCCGGCCCTACACCCAACGCCAAGCATGCGATATGCAGCGCTGATGTAGCGCTGTTCATGGCGACCGCGTGTTTAACACCGCAGTATTCGCCCAAGGCCTTTTCAAAAGCTGGAACGGCTGGACCTTGCGTCAGGAAATCTGACTTCAAGACAGCGGCTACGGCGCTGATGTCTTCGTCCGATATATCCTGACGGCCGTAGGGAATCATAATTCGGCCCGCGTGTTGAATGCACGGATTTCATCCAGCGACAGGAAATGCGGATTGTTGCCTGAATTATATTCAAAGCCGCGCTTCACTTGGTGGCCTGTTTCGCCAAGTTTGTTCACTGCAAAATCCACGGCTGAGGCATTGAATGTAATTGACGGTGCCATGACGTAATGGTCACCAAATTCAATCGTGAGATGGGAATCATCGGCCGGGCACATGATTTCGTGAATCTTCTCGCCAGGCCTGATGCCAATAATTTTATGCGTCAGATTTGGTGCCATTGCTGTTGCCAAATCGACAATGCGAATTGAAGGAATTTTAGGTACAAAAATTTCTCCGCCATGCATGCGCTTGAAATTCTTGAGCACGAAATCCACACCGTCTTGCAAGGTAATCCAGAAGCGCGTCATTTCCACGTCGGTGATGGGTAGATGGTCGGACTTCTTTTCCATCAATCCACGGAAGAATGGGACGACAGAACCACGAGAGCCCACCACGTTGCCGTAGCGCACAACGCCAAAACGGGTGCGATGGCCACCCGCCATGTTGTTGGCAGCAACAAACAACTTATCAGACGCCAGCTTAGTTGCGCCATAGAGGTTAATCGGGTTGGCGGCTTTGTCGGTTGAAAGCGCGATGACTTTTTCAACATCATTGGCAATGGCCGCCGTAATAACGTTTTCAGCACCATGGATATTAGTTTTGATGCATTCCATCGGGTTGTATTCAGCCGCAGGAACCTGCTTCAACGCCGCTGCGTGGATGACGAAATCAACACCGCGCATGGCTTGCGATACTCGTTCCTTGTCACGCACATCGCCCAAAAAATAGCGCATGGAGGGGTGGTTGTAATCCTGCTGCATCTCGTATTGCTTGAGTTCATCGCGCGAAAACACGATCACGCGTGCTGGTTTGTAATTCGCCAGAATCGTATTCACGTATTTCTTGCCGAAGGAACCGGTGCCGCCGGTGATCAGGATCGATTTGTTATCAAACATTTTGACGTTGGTTTTCCGTTGAAATTTGCGACGGTGCTACTGGAGTTTGGTCAGAAAATCCACCAGTTCCTTGCGAATTGCGACATCAGCAATCCCTTCGAATGGCATGGTGGTGCCGGGAACGGCGGCTTGTGGATTGGCCAAGTATTGGTCGAGTGCTGCAGAATCCCAGTTGCCGCCCTTGGATTTCATAGCGTCTGAATAGCTTGGATATTCGGTTGAAGCTTTGGCCCGGCCTGCAATGCCCGACAGTGAAATTTTGCCCTGTGGCGGCTTTCCGGCCTCAAAGGCGTGGCACGACTTGCAGCTTTGGAAAACCTCCTGTGCTGCGGGTGACAATGCTTGCGCCATTGTTTCGACGACTGACTTCGCCTCGTCCACCGACAACACAACAAGTTTCCCTGAATCCGTCCAAATCACGATGCGGCCATCTTCACGTTGAATCATGTCGCGCAGGCGGTCGTTCAATTCGATTTTTTCGTCGTAAACAACGCGGGTGCCATCCATGCGCAAATGATGGAGCGATTGTTCCACCATGCTGGCCACCAGCAAGTCCCCCTCCCAGTTTTCAACGAAGCCTTTGACTTCAATGAGATTGGAAATGCCAATGGACGGCAAGAAGCTGAAGATTGGTGATACGTAGCCGTTGTGCCGACCTTCAATTTGCCAATCACATCCGCGACAATCAAAGCCCAATGTGACGTGGGGCCAGCCGTAGTTCTGGCCTTCGACGATCAAATTTATTTCGTCACCGCCCACGGGGCCGTGTTCTGTGGCCCAAATGTGACCGTCGGATGTTTTGACAAAACCTTGCGGGTTTCGGTGGCCTGTCGTGAAAACTCGCGCTGAAGCGGAAGCTACATCAATTTCATGAATCTTTCCGTAGTCTACATCAGCGTCAACAACTGATACCTCACGCTTTACGCCGTCATTTTTGTAGTCACCAATCGTCAGGAGAATTTTTCCCGGTGATTTTTCAATCATACGGCCACCGGATTGGTGTCCTGCGAATGGTTTGGCCTTGTAGCCGCTTAAACCCAAACAAGGTTTGCTCTCAAAAATCTGCTGCCACGAACCAATTTGTGGAACCAAATTCGATACAGAGAAATCTGCTTTACTGACGCGCATGGTTGCACAGTTTTTTTGCTTGTCCCAGTAGGAGTAAGACACAAAAATCTGGCGCTTATCTGTCGACAACAGAACATCATGCAGGCGCATGCCCAAACCCGCGTAGCCCACATTTGTGCCGGGACGGATGGTGTAACCTTCAGCTGCTGCAAACACTTCATAGGCATCTTGGTTGATGTCAATTTGCGTAGGCAACACCAAGGGGGTTTCGTTTTCAGCGCCATCAGCCAAGCTGAAAAATTTACCGTTGCGACTGGCCACAAGAATGCCGCCCGGATATTCGGCGAGTGCGCCACCGCCATTTTCAAAGCCTGGTTGCCTTACTTGCAAAGTTGATCTTGTGAACTTTGAGACGCGCAAAACTGGTTTGTATTATTGCTTCGTCGGAAGCAGGTGCGACCCTTGCGGCAATGGGATTGAACTTCAAGAAATTCGAAATTTTCTCAGGTGTCAAAATACCGGTGGCCAATAAGCCGATGAATGCTGCAACGGCAATAATACTCGCGAAACCAAAGAGGCTGAGTACAGTTCTGGTGAGGCGGAGCATGACCAATCTATCCTGTCTTAACGGTTTCAGCAGCACGCGTACGAAGCGACACCGCTCTTTCCTTCATACAGCATTTGCTCCGAAAAATGGTACAGCCACCCCGGCTCGAACGGGGGACCTCTAGATCCACAATCTAGCGCTCTAACCAACTGAGCTATGGCTGCACATCAATAATTGCGCTGCAAGGCAACACAACAGGGGTTCACTAGCCGCACATTCGGGCAATTTCAACCCGCAAAAAGAAAAGGCCCCGCATTTCTGCAAGGGCCTCAAGAAAGAGCTGCCGGGGAGGAGATCGGCAGGCTCTTGTATTCGTTGAATTAGGCGGCTTTGTTCATGAATGGCTTCATGACATCAGCCAAAGGTGCTGAGGCCTGCTTGAACCAATCTGCATAAAACGTGCCGAAAGCTTCGGTTTGCTTTGTTGCAGCGTCTTGCTGGGTTTTGAAGAACGACTGCTGAACAGCCCAGAAAGCTTCTGGTGTCTTGGCGGCCAAAACGTCACGGGTGTAGGCAAAAGCAGCCGTTGTGTTCACTTCAGCAAGTTCCACGGCCTTGGTGTTCAAAGCGGCAAATTGAGCTTGGGTCTTTTCGAATGTTTCGTTGAACTGCATGGCGCACCTCGTAAATGGTTGATACAGCCTAGATAGCGCGTTTTTGTTGCAACGCAACAATTATTTTGCATTGCAACAAAAACTCCACAGGTAGATGGTAAATGAATGGTTTACGTGGCCGTTAAAAATCGTTTAATTGGCCATGCTTAGGCAGTCTTGAGGCTGGTCTGAGAATGTTTGCACCGAGAATGCGTAGAGGCCATGTCAGAAACACAACCCACCCTAGAAGATCTGAGGGACAAACCCACGCCAGCTTGGCTTTGGGATGCTGGGCGGGCACGGCTTGTCTGGGCGAATCGTGCAGGTGTGAAAGCCTTTGACGCAGCCAACCTCTTTGATTTGATCGATCGTGCTTTTGACCCTCGGGAAGCCGGAGTTGCAAGGGTAAAAGAATTGGCCGATTCGCTGGAGCGCGGCGGTTCAACACGGGCCATGCTTCACTTCCCTTCGGTTGGTGCCACGGTGCCTTTGGATTGCCGCTGTTGGCTGCACGCGCTGGCCGATGGCCGCAACGGCATATTGGTGGTGCAAGAGCCGGAAAAGCCAAAACTGACAGTGACGCCCGATGCGCTTGCTGCCAGCGTGGTAAAAGACTTGCCCTTGGCCATTTTTGTGCTGAATTCCGCTGGTGAATTTTTGCACGGCAATGTGGCGGCGCAGCAGTTGATCGGTCAACATGACCATCGCACATTGTCTGAATTTTTAGGTTCGGCAGAGCGGGCGGCGAAGTTGCTGGCGCGGCTTGAGGCCACGGCTATTGTTACCTCGACTGAACATATAGAGCAGCGTGACTACAAATTCGTGTTTACACGGGGCAATGCGGGGCAAATTACCTTGCTGTTGGAAGACGTGACTGAACGGCGCGCCTTGGAGCAGGACATTCTGGCACGCCAAATTGAGGCTCTTGATGCCAAAGTAGCGCGGTCCGCCGTGCAGGTAATGGTGGAACCCGCACCTGCCGCCAACATATTTGAAACACTGGGCAAGAGCATTGAAGAGGCAGTAAAAGCACAAATACCTGACGCGCCTTTTGAGGTTGCGCCGCGAGCACCTGTTGTTGAAATGCTATCCAGCGACAACATTATCCCTCTGCCAGTGCGCGTGCCATTTGTGCCTGATGTTATTCGCAATAGTTTGGAGCGCAGTGGAAAAGCCATTTTTGTTGGCCGCGAAGGCGACGCACTATTTGCAACAGCCCAAGCCGCCAAGCTTTTGGGACATGATGATGTAGCGGCCCTATTTGCGCAGCCCGCCTTGTGGGTAAATTTATTTGAAGCCAGCAGTGGGGCAATTTTGCCGCTGGTCACTGCACAAGGTGAAACGTTGAATTTCTCGGTCACACGCGCCTTTATTCCCTGGCAGAATGGTAAGGCAGAGCAATTCATTCTGGATACTGCAAGTTTTGGCGTGCGCGGCGAGTTGCCGACCGTTGAACCGAAGGAAGCCGCGCCAACAGCCACAATCGTGCAATTGTCAGTGCAGCAAATCGATGAATCACCAACGAAAACGGCACGAGAAGCACTTATTGCCCCCAAGATAGAAATGGCTGATCCTGAAACTGCCATTGCGTACGAAGAACTGAAGTCGATCATGGACGTGGCAACGGATGGCATTATTACGCTAGACCATGACAGCCAGATTCTGAGCTTTAGCGCAGGAGCCGAAGCGATTTTTGGTTTGACGCAGGCTGAAGTGCTGGGACGTCCCTTAGGTGCATTGCTGAAACCCGAAAGCAGCAAGGTGTTGAGGGACTATGTTTCAGGACTCAGCGGCCCGGGCTTGGCCAGCGTGTTCAATGACGGCCGCGAAGTGGTGGCAACCACCCGGGAAGGCAATAACATTCCGCTGTTCCTGACCATCAGCCATTTGCAGTCTCCACGGTCACGTGCTGCTTTTTGCGCAGTGGTGCGCGATGTGACGCCTTGGAAACGTACCGAGCAGGAATTGCGTTTGGCCAAGGAGCAAGCCGAAAAAGCCAGCAGTCAAAAATCAGATTTTCTTGCGCGCATCAGCCATGAATTGCGTACACCGCTGAATGCCATCATGGGCTTTTCCGAGGTCATGCGCACCGAACGATTTGGCGAATTGAAAAATGAAAAATATCGCGGCTATGCCAATGACATTCACGACAGCGGTGCCCACCTTCTGGCGCTCATCAATGACTTGCTTGATCTTTCCAAGGTTGAAGCAGGCAAACTGGAATTGAATTTTACAGCGGAAAGCATTGCAGATGCGACGGACCACGCGATCCGGCTGTTGCAGGAAGAGGCGCGCAACTCTCGCGTTCTCGTGCGCACGGCGTTTCCCGCAAAAATGCCGCGCGTGGTAGCGGACCACAGGGCGCTACGGCAAATCATGCTGAACTTATTGTCGAACGCAGTGAAATATACCAATGCTGGTGGTCAGGTTGTGGTTTCAGCCGCTGTTGATCATGACGGCTCCATGATCGTCCGGGTAAAAGATACCGGCATTGGCATGACGGAAGCTCAATTGAATGACGCCTTGCAGCCCTTTACGCGGGTTGAAACGCCGGATCGTGCGCGCCAAGGAACGGGCCTTGGTTTGCCATTGACCAAAGCATTGACGGAGGCCAACCGCGCCAAGTTGCACATTGTCGAGCGCACCCAACCAAGGCACGACGGCAGAAATTGTATTTCCAGGCACGCGCGTGTTGGCAGAATAAATGAGGCGTGTTGGGGCGACGTGGCGCGGCGGCACAACAGCAGCGCTGCTTGGCGTTGGTATGCTTGTGCTACTCTCTGCTTTACCACTCTTGTCGATTCTGGTTCTGGCGACAGGCAAAAGTTCAACGCGTTGGCCTGCCAATATATTGCAGCTCACATGGAACACAATTGCATTGTGTGGGGGTGCTGCTTTGATTGCGCTGCTCATCGGAACGGTGCTTGCATGGCTCGTTAGCTTTCATCAATTTTCCGGGCGGCGCATGTTCAAGTGGATGGCACTGCTGCCTTTGGCCCTGCCCGGCTACATTGTTTCATTTGTTTATGTTGATGCCCTGACTTTTGCTGGGCCATTGCAGCAGATGTTGCGGAATTTATTTGGTTGGGTGCGCCCTGATGACTATTGGTTTCCGGACATCCGCTCTCTTGCTGGCGCAATGTTTGTGATGGGTTTTGTGCTTTACCCGTATGTTTATCTGGCGGGCCTTGCGGCTTTCATGCGCCAACCCATGAACCAATTGCATGTGGCCCGCACCTTGGGCAGGAAACCATTTGCCGCTTTCTTGCAAATTGTTTTACCGCAGTCACGGGCTGCGCTTTTCATTGGCATGTTGCTGGTGGTGATGGAATGCGTGAATGATATTGGCGCCGCCACGTTCTTCGGCATCAATACAATGACGACGGCAGTTTATAGCACGTGGCTCGACCAAGGTGACCTGATCGGTGCCTCGCAATTGGCATCCTTGCTGATCCTAATCATGGCACTGCTGGTCTATTTGGAAACCGTGGCCAAAGCACGGACATTGCGCGATGGCAAAAATTCAGAGCGCTTGGCGCGGTTGCCGTTCACAGGGTGGCGCAACACGTTAGCCGTAACCGCTTTCATCGTGCCGATTGCCATCGGATTCGCCATTCCGGTGGTCTTGCTGATGTCGCACGGGCTGCGCCGTTGGGACGAGTTATTCTCGATTGAAACGCTCGGTGCCCTTGGCCGCTCGTCGTTGTTGGCGGCACTTGCCTGCTTGGTAACGCTCGTGATTGCACTCGTATTATCGCAATATTTGCGAGGCCGCACAGGCAAGGCTTCGCAGGCTGCCGTGCGCCTTGCCAGTTTGGGCTATGCGTTGCCGGGAACGGTGTTGGGCATTGGCGTGCTGGTTCCATTTGGGCAGTTTGACCAATGGCTCAATCGCGTTTTGCAGGCATGGGCAGGTATCAGCCCGGGTTTGATTATTTCTGGCGGCGTGTTCGCTTTAGTGTTTGCCTATGCCACACGATTCCTCATCATTGCCGTGTCACATGTGGAAGACGGGATGCAGAAAATTCCGCAGAATTTTGACGATGTGGCCAGCACGCTGGGACGAAGCAGGGCCTATGTGTTCCGCAGCATCCACTTGCCTTTGTTGCGGCCTTCGCTGGTGTCTGCGTGCCTTCTGGTTTTTGTGGATGCACTGAAAGAATTACCTGCGACGCTTATTCTACGTCCCTTTGACTTCGAAACGCTTGCCACACGGGTGTTTTCGCTGGCATCGCTGGGGCAATATGAATCTGCCGCCCTACCCGCATTGTTGATTGTGTTGGCAGGGTTCGTTCCGGTGGTTGTTCTATCCCGAAATTTGCGCAGTGCCACTTTGCATGACTAATCCTGCCATTAAACCGCCGCATGCAAACGCTGAATGAAGGACATGATAAATTCTCGTCCGTTGTACCTCATGGTCATCACGTTGTGTTTGCTGTTGGTGGCGCTCATTGTGTTCTGGCTGGCGGCAATGCCGCGTCAACTTTCTGCCAATCTTAAGCGGAGCTTAGCTGATCATGCTGGACTAAGTCTCGAAGGCGCGTCACCGCAAATTTCATTCAGCGACGGCATAGCCCTTAAGCTCGAAAATGTCTCTATTGCCGACGAGGGAACCGCATCGCTGACCGCTGAAAGTCTGGTTGTCAAAGCTCGTTTTGCTGCGTTGTTTGGCGGTGGCTTGTCGGCTGAAGACATTGTGCTGAGCAAGGCCATCATTTCACTTGATGTTTCTCAATCTGCGCAATTGCCGAAATTCTTGGCAGGTCGGATCGAACTACAGGACTCAAGTTTGCGACTGCGCGATGCCACAAGCCGTGGTGTCGTCAGCCTGAGCGATGTGAATGGCACACTTGAAGTTCTGAATGACGGATCGTTGAAAGCTGATTTAAATTTCCTGCTGGCCGACAAACTGACGACTTTTGTGAGTGATGTTGAGAATGCTGAACGCCTGTTCAGCAACGGGAGCCCTGCAGACGTGACGCTTTCTGCTCCCAAAATGCTGGTGGGATTTTCAGGACAGGCCAAATTGACAAATGGTGCGGAACTGACTGGCCAGAGCAACATTGAGGCTGACAATGCTGCGGCACTTTTCCGTTGGCTCGGCATGCCACTTGATGTTTTGGAAGATGCGGGACAATTCAGATTGCTCGGTGGTGTTTCATCGCAGGGGCTTACTGCGTCATTCGATAATTTAACGGCCCAATTCGGTGCAGAAACGGTGAATGGAAAGGCCGCTCTTTCCGTTGGCGCAGATCGCACGGCACTTACAGGAGACCTTGAGGTATCAAGCCTGTCGCTGCTTACGCCGCAAATGACACTTGCTCAGCCGTGGAGTGAAACACCTCTTTCAATTGTTGACGTCAGCGCATTGACGCTGGATCTTAAGCTCAAAATTAAGCAATTGAAATTGCGAGCGCGGCAACTTGGTGCGCTGGCCGTTCAACTTAATTCAACAAATGACACTTTGACCATCACGGTGCCGCGACAAGCTTATGCAGGTGGAGAAGCAGAGGCCGTTGTGAGTGCCACGGCCAAGAATCGTGAATTGTTCCTCGATGTCGATCTCAAATCTGCTGCGGTGAATGCACAATCGTTTTTCGGTGGTTTGTTGGGATTTGACAATATCGCGGGCCCAATTGATCTTGATGCCAAGGTCACGATGCAGGGCAATAACCCTGCGGGTATGATTTCGACTTTAGCAGGAACTGCCACTATTTCTGGTAAGGCATTGGCCGTGAGCGGTGCTGACCTTGCAACACAGCTGTCGAAGCCAAATGCCGGGTGGCTAGCGGCTTCGACATCCAATTTGGACTTGAATGTCGTTGCCCAGATTAAAGACGGCATTGCCGTATTGAAGACGCTTGTTCTGAAAATGGGATCGGCTAATTTGAAAGTTCGTGGTGAAGTTGATATTTTGCGACAGGCTTTCGCGCTGAAGCTTGACAATAAGTTGTCGCTTGATGGCACGTGGACCAAGCCAAACGTTGTGGTGCAAACCAGCAATTGAACAGAATTCTTGATAGGGGCAGAATGCCTAGATGATCCGGGTGCAAGAATTGCCCTTTGATGTGGGCCACGAAATCAACGCCATCAAACGCGGTAAAACGCAGATTGGCGGCACTGCGGTGTTTGTGGGCACCGTGCGTGACATTAATGATGCTGAACATGTGTCGGCCATGACGCTTGAGCATTATCCCGGCATGACTGAAAAGGCACTTGCTGAAATTGAAGCCGACGCGCGGCAAACGGTGGGTGCTGGATGATGTGCTGATTATTCACCGCTTTGGCCGCATGGAACCGGGTGAAGATATTGTGCTGGTCATCTGCTGTTCGGAACACCGCGACAATGCTTTTGAGGCCTGCCGCTTCCTGATGGACTTTCTAAAGACCCACGCACCGTTCTGGAAATTGAAGAAGGCGAAGGTGAAGCAAAATGGGTGGATGCGCGCGACAGTGATGACGCTGCGGCAAAGCGCTGGACAAATCATGAGATGGCGCAGTGTGGCAATGCAATGGGTAACGGTTATTGTTCTGCTTGGCGTGCTGGTGGCTATTCAATGGTTCAAGCCTGAATGGACAGGCATCGTTCTTGGGCCATCGCGAGAACATCAGCTTACCACGCCATTGATGGTGACTCCTTCAAGGCAGGAGATACTGAAATCCGGCTGCTATGGCATTGATGCACCGGAATATCGGCAGACGTGTCGCGAGCTATCGGGCAAGCAACAGGCTTGTGGCAAGCTGGCGCGCGATGTGCTTTCAAAATTAATCCGCACACGAACAATCAATTGCAGCATCATTGAACGCGACCGCTATGGGCGGCAGGTTTCAGTGTGCAAGGACGGCCCACTCGAGATCAACCGCGAAATGGTGCGTTTGGGCTGGGCCATCGCCTATCGGCGGCATGCGCTGAATTATGTTGCGGCAGAGCGAGAGGCCAAAGTAGCGAAGCGCGGGATATGGGCGTGGAGGTTTGAAATGCCGGAGGATTACCGCAACAAGAACCGCGCTGTTGAGGGGAATATGGCAGGGGATTGAAGGTGTTGTCTGACACCCCCTCCCCCCTTTGGGGTACTCCCCCAAGCTGCGCTTGAGGGAGAAAGTGTTTCTCCCTCGCGCCTGCGGCGTGGGGGAGTACGGCGTAGCCGGGAGGGGGTGTTTCAACCCGCTCAGTCTTAAACCTTCACCGCACCTTTGCCGTCATTCGCGAAACACTGGTCCAGCACTTTTTGCAGATCTGCAGCGCGGCGGAAGTCCGGGTCGCCGTTTTTACCCGTCACGCAGGCTGTCACAAACTTGCGGTAGTTGGTTTCCACTGCGGCTGGCTTGATGTGGTTCCACGCCATGGTGTGGACATTTTCGCCAAGGCACATGCGCAGTTCCTTCCAGCCTTCGAAGTGCTTTACTTCAACTGCACCCTTGTCACCATGGATGCGCAAGTGCAATTCGTTGTCGTGGCCGGTCATGAAGCGTGAGGCTTGGATGATGCCCAATGCGCCGTTTGAGAATTCGACTGTTGATACAAAACTGTCATTGGCATCCAGCGGATATTCGCCAATTTTGTTATCGGGGGCTTTGTCGAAGGTCTTGAGGCGCGCCTGAATGGAAACGGGCACGGCATCGCAAGCGAAGGACGCAAAATCCATGATGTGAATGCCAACGTCACCTAACACGCCGAGTGAGCCATGCTTATGCGACAAACGCCACAGCCACATGGGCAATTCATTCCATTTGCCCCAATGGTTGCCGACCAGCCAAGACTGGCGATAGCTGGCTTCCACGTGGCGGATGTTGCCGAGTTGGCCTGACGTAACCAATTTGCGCGCTTCATGCAGAGCGGCAACGTTGCGATAGGTCAGGTTCACCATGTTGATGAGGCCCGCTTTATCAGCCGCGGTTGCCATTTCATCGGCGAGTTTGAAATTTTCGGCCAGTGGCTTTTCGCACAGCACGTGTTTATTGGCGGCGAGAAGTTTCATGGTGGTTGGGTAGTGAATCGAATCCGGCGTCACATTCGTTGCGGCATCAAATTGGCCCCAAGCGATGGCTTTGTCCAAATCCTCGAAGTGATTTTTAATGCCGAACTGCTTGGCGAATTCAGCAGCGCGTCCGGGCACTACGTCAACCGTGCCGACGAGTTCACAACGTGGGTCTTCACTGAACGCCGTGGCATGGGCCTTGGCCATGCCGCCAGTGCCGAGAACAAGAATGCGGATTTTCTTGGTCATTCAACGGAAACCCTCTTCGCCGTCTTCATGCAGGCGTGGGCCTTTGATTTCAAGCGGAATGGGGGCTTTGTCGGCGGGAACATTGGGTGATGGGTGAATGCCCGTCCACGCCTTGGCGGGGTTATAGGCCCAACGCGTGGCGTTCTTGATGACCTTCAGCACCAGCGGGTTATGATACGCGGTATAGGCCTCATGGCCGGGGCGGAAATAGAACACGTTGCCGGCACCACGGCGATAGGTGACGCCGGAGCGGAACACTTCGCCGCCTTCAAAATGCGAAATCATCACGGTTTCCAAAGGTTCCGGAATCGAGAAGGGCTCGCCGTACATTTCTTCATTTTCAATCTCGATCATTTCGGGAAGACCCGCGGCAATCGGATGGTTCGGATTGATGATCCAAACCCGTTCCTTTTCGCCAGCTTCACGCCATTTCAATGAACATGGTGTGCCCATGAGACGTTTGAAGATTTTCGAGTAATGGCCGGAGTGCAGCACAATCAGTCCCATGCCTTCATGCACACGCTTGGCAACGCGCTCGACGATTGCGTCGTTCACATCACCGTGGGCGGCATGGCCCCACCACAGCAACACGTCTGTTTCGTCCAGACGTTTTTGCGACAGGCCATGTTCCTCATCATCGTCCAACAGGGCATGATCAACAGTAAATTCCTTGTCGCCCTTATAGGCGTTCTTCAACGCGCCATGCATGCCTTCGGGATACAGCGAAGCCACGAGCTTGTTGGTCTGTTCATGGCGGTGTTCGTGCCAGATCAATGTGCGGATTGTCATTTAATTATTTGCCTTCAATTCGTTTTCCGTTGTCGTCAAAGCGGTGTACCTGGCCATCAATTGGCTTCAAGTTGACCTTATCGCCGTTCTTGACGCCCGTTCGACCGTTTTCGCGGGCGGTTATAATGCCATGTTCGGTGGTTACGTATATGAAACTATCGCTACCCAGCACTTCCGTATATTCAACGGTTCCTGCAATTGTGCCAGCAGATGCTTTGGCTACAATTTCCAAATGTTCGGGCCGCACACCCATGGTCTTGCATTTCAAGCGTTCAGCGGGTGAACCTTTGATCAAATTCATTTTGGGTGAGCCAATGAAGCCTGCAACAAATGTGTTGCCGGGCTTTTCATAGAGTTCCATCGGTGTGCCCACCTGCTCCACCACGCCTGCTTGCAGCACCACGATACGATCAGCCAGTGTCATGGCTTCCACCTGGTCATGGGTCACATAGATCATGGTGGTGTTTGGCATGTCGCGCTTTAGCTTGGCGATTTCCATGCGGGTTTGAACGCGAAGTGCAGCATCGAGGTTTGACAATGGTTCGTCGAACAGGAACACCTTGGCACCGCGCACAATGGCACGACCAATGGCGACGCGCTGGCGTTGGCCGCCTGAAAGTGCTTTCGGCAACCGTGCCAGGTAAGGCGTGAGTTGCAACAGCTCGCCTACCTTTTCGACCTTCTTTTTGATCTCGTCCTTCGGCAGGCCCTGATTTTCGAGTGCGAAGGAAATGTTCTCATAAACACTCATGTGCGGATAGAGCGCGTAGGACTGGAACACCATGGCGATACCACGCTTTGAGGGTGGCACTTCATTGACGATGGCGTTGTCAATTTCCAACTGGCCCGACGAAATGGATTCCAGACCGCAGATGGAGCGCAGCAAGGTTGATTTGCCGCAGCCTGAGGGGCCCACAAACACCATGAACTCGCCTGACTTGATGTCGAGGCTGACGTCCTTCAAAATATGGACGGAGCCATAGGACTTGTTGAGCTTCGTAAGCTTAATATCGGCCATATCAGCCTCCCTTTACTGAACCGGCCAAGAGGCCGCGTACGAAATAACGTTGCAACGAGAAGAATACGAGCAATGGCACCACAATGGTGATGAACGCGGATGCAGTGAGAATTTCCCAATTGCCGCCGCGTGAACCCAGTAGTGCATTGAGACGGCCCGTAAGCACCAATTGGTCTTCACCTGAGCCTAGGAACACAATCGCCACCAACAAGTCGTTCCATACCCAGAGGAACTGGAAGATGGCGAACGATGCCAAGGCGGGGAACGTCAACGGCAAGATGATGCGCAAGAAGATCTTGAAGTCATTGGCACCGTCAACTTGCGCTGATTCAATGAGGTCGCGCGGCAAGCCTGCAATATAGCTCCGCAACAAATAGATTGCGAAAGGCAAGCCGAAGCCCGTATGAGCAAGCCAGATGCCGAGATAGGTTTTCGACAGAAAGCCCGTTGCATTATAGATCTTGAGCAGCGGGATCAGCGACATTTGAAGCGGCACGACGAGCAAGCCAACAATGACGGCAATGATGAAGCCACGCCCTGGAATTTTCATCCACGCCAAGGCATAGGCCGCAAATGCCGCGATCAAGATCGGAATAATCGTGGCGGGGATGGTCACTGTCAACGAGTTGACGAACGAGCGCCCAATACCTTGGGAGAACATCACGTTTTCATAATTCTCGGTGGTGAATTTTGGTGGCACAGACGTCATGTAAAATACACGCTGGCCATTGCCTTCAAACTTCACGGGCGAGTCATAGACGTAGGAACCATCTGCATTCACGGTGAGGCTGCGGCCATCGTCATATTTTGCGGTGGTGCCCGCCGAGAATTCATTGGGCTTTGCCACGCGCGTGCCAAATGCTCCCACATTGCCACCACCCTCAACACCTTCAAACAAGTTACCGGAAATGACGAACTTACCGTCTTTTTCGACTTGGGTGGTGGCATCTTTGGTGCGGCCTTGGGCTGAACGTTCGGTGGTTGTTACCGCCGTCCACCAGCCCGATGTGGCGATCAAGTTTTTATCGCGCAGCGACGAAACCAAGAGGCCTAAGGTGGGCAGTGTCCACAAGGCGACGATGATGAGCACGGCCAGATTGAGTGCAAAGCGAGATGGTTGAAGCCTGATGTTTTGAAACATGTTCAGTGCCCTCCCTTATTTTCGGCATTGGCTTGCCGAATGTTGTAAATCATGATGGGCAACACGGCGAGCATGATGATGATGGCAATGGTGGCACCGCGACCAAAGTGGCCACCACCCCGGAACATCCAATCAAACATGAGGTTGGCCAGAACTTGGGAGTTCCATTGACCATTGGTCATCGTCAACACGATGTCGAATACTTTCAGCACCAAGCACCGTGATGGTGGTCCACACCACAACGATGGTGGTCATGATCTGCGGCACCATGATGCGCCAGAAAATTTTGAACGGGCCCGCACCATCAATGGTCGCTGCTTCCAATGTGTCTTCCGGCACACCGCGCAAGGCAGCGCCCAGAATGACGGTGGCAAAGCCGGTTTGAATCCACACCAAAATCGCCATCAGGAAAAAGTTGTTCCAGAACGGCAGTGAAATCCACACCTGGGGTGAGCCACCAAACCATTCGACGATCGCATTCAGAATGCCGATTTGCTCTTGGCCTTCGGCGCGATAATCGTAGACGAATTTCCAGATTACCGACGCGCCAACAAAAGAAATGGCCATGGGCACGAAGATGAAGCTTTTGGCAAGTGCACCCCATTTGATGCGATCCGTGAGAACAGCGATGATCAAACCGAAGAAGGTGCAGGCAGCAGGCACAACGAGCAGCCAGAGGAAATTGTTGAAGATGGACGTGCGGAATTGTTCGTCGCCAAAGGCCCAGCGATAATTATCGAAGCCCACAAATTTGTCGCCTGCATTGTCGCGGAACGACAGCCAGATGGTTTGCATGACGGGATATAGCAGATAGATGCTGAGCAGGATAAGCGCCGGAGCTAAAAACAGCCAGGGCCGGATTGTCGATTGAAGCTTCAGGTTACGGATTGAACGATCATCATTGCTGGCATCTACGGGCAGCATTTTGTCGAGTAATGTATTGGAACCCCAAAAATAACCGAGGCAACCACCCACGCCGATTAAGACCGTAATCAAGGCTGAAAACAATTGAGCTGTCATTGTCATATCTCCCCAGCGACACGCGCTTCCAAAGCAGCATGACAACATCACGTCACGCCAAAAGAGTCATGCAGAAAAAGATAAAAAGAAAGCGGCCAGAAAACATGACCAGCCGCTTTCAGGCTTTCGGGAGGAAATCGAAAACCAATGTTGTTGAAAACCCAGTCGCTGGATTTTAGCAGCGACTGGATTGTATTTTTTACTTGAGTTCGTCCCAAGCCTTTTGGATGCCTGCTGCGACGTCAGCGGCAGACTTGCCACCAACAAAGTCTACCATGCCGGTCCAGAATGCGCCCGCACCAATCTTACCTGGCATCAAGTCCGAACCGTCGAAACGGAAGGTTGTTGCCGTGGTCATGATTTCACCTTGCTTGCGTGCGGCATCGCTGCCGTAAGCTGCTTGGTTGGCAGACTTCAATGGTGTCAAGAAACCACCGTCTTGCATCCAAATTTCATGGGCCAAAGGCAGCTTCAAGAAGTCGATGAAGGCGCGCGATGCTTTTGAATCCTTGGTGATGGTGAACAGTGTGCCTGCACCCAACACTGGCTTACCGAGGTCAGCCATTGCTGCGTAGGTTGGCATGTAGAAGAAGTCAGCATCTGCACCGAGCTTCGTGCCTTCTGGGAAGAAGGCTGGAATGAACGAGGCTTGGTGATGCATGTAGCACTTTGGTGGCGACGAGAAGAGGCCCTTCGGGCTGTCGCGGAAGTCAACCGAAGCAACACCGGCAGCGCCACCATCAACATAGGCATCGTTCTTGGCGAATGAGCCAAAAACTTCCATGGCATTAATGACTGCTGGATCGGTGAACTTCACTGTGTTGTTCACCCAGCCATCATATACTTCTGGCTTCTGGGTGCGCAACATAATGTCTTCCATCCAGTCGGTCGCTGGCCAACCGGTTGCACCGCCTGAACCCAGACCAATGCACCATGGCTTGCCACCGTCTTTGACGATCTTGTCCGACAGGGCGATCATTTCTTCCATCGTGTTTGGAATGGCATAGCCAGCGTCTTTGAAGTTTTCTGGGCTGTACCAAACGAGCGACTTCACGTCGGTCTTGTAGGAGAAGCCGAAGAACTGGGCTTTGCCGTCTTTATCCTTCGACGTCCCGATGTCGACCCATGATTGGCCAGCACCGTAGTTCTCAACCATCCAAGCCTTGTCAGCATCGGTGAGCGGGGCCATGAAGCCCTTTGCTGCGAGATCAGCGATCAAGCCAGGCTGTGGCAACACGGTGATATTCGAAGGCGAACCGGCTTGTGTGTCGATTACAACTTGCTGTTCGTAGTTTTCAGAAGAAGCGTACTTCACATCAGCGCCCGTGGCTTGACGGAAGTATTCGAGAACTACTTGCACGTGGGTTTCGTCGTCACCGCGCCAAGGTCCAAAAATTGTGAGGGTTTCGCCCTTGAGGTCAACCTTCTTGAGTTCGTCGAAGTTTGCCCACGTGAACGGGCCTTCACCAACCTTGTACTTCAGATCGGCGGACAATGCAGGCGTTACCAACGCCATAGCAAACAAAGCTGCCGAAACGGCAAAACGTAATTTCATCGGATATCCTCCCAAATGATCGATGTAAACTTATGGTCCTCTGCGCTCGTCAGTCATTTGCTTTCCAAAGCGCTTTGGATAATTGCTGATAGTCCTACATGCCCATAGAGTCAAGTTACATTGTTCAAAAAAGCGCCCATTTCATTGGATTTTATGCTGCACCGCAAACTTATTTTTGCAGTTGCGAAGACGGTTTCTTGACATTTATCATACAAGACTTGAAAGCGCTTTGGGCTTTCTCTACAACTTGCAAATCATGAACCTCAGAGACCTTTCAACAATCCTTGGATTGTCGCAAACAACCGTCAGCCGCGCACTTAACGGCTTTCCTGAAGTGTCGGAAGAAACACGCGCCAGGGTGCGGGCAGCTGCGGAATTGCATGGCTACCGCCCCTCCGCCGCCGCACGGCGTTTGGCCACCGGTCAATCCGGCACGTTGGGCGTTGTGTTTCCACGTGAACGCAACATGCTGGGTGATTTGCTGTTTACCGAATTTCTTGGGGGTTGCGTGTCGCAAGCCTCTGATCAGGGCTATGATATCACCTTGGCCATGGCGTCGGGCGCGCAATCTGAAGAATCAGTTTATCGCCGTGCCGTACGCTCCGCGCGCGTGGATGCCATGATCCTCTCCAGCCCCCTGTTGGCTGATACGCGGTTGGATTTGCTCCGCAGTTTAAACATGCCATTCATCGTGCATGGCCGCACGACGTCTGCTGTGCCTTATCCGTTTCTCGACATTGATAATGAGGGGGCGTTCTTCAAGGCCGTAAAATTATTGACGGACTTTGGCCATTCCCGCATTGCCCTGCTCAACTTTGATATGGAATTCAATTTCGCCAATGACCGCTTGAACGGCTACCTTCACGCGCTGGCGCAGGCAGGTATCATCCGTGACCGCGACCTGATTTCTGAAGCAACCATGACTGAGCAAGGCGGTTACGAAGCCGCGATGCAAATGCTGGAATTGCCCCAGCCACCGACAGCCTTCTTGTGTTCTTCAATCTCCCAGGCCCTTGGCGTGCGGCGGATCGCAAAGGACCGGGGACTTACAATTGGCAAAGATATTTCTTTGATTGCCCATGACGATCGCCTGCATGAAATTCGTGCGGAAACGTTTGATCCGCCATTGACGGCAACGCAGTCATCAATTGGTGATGCGGGCAAACGTTTGGTTGCGTTGTTGATCGCACAACTAACTGAACCGACAGCTGCTTTCGCCAAGGAAGTCTGGCCCGTGGATCTGGTGGTACGCGCTTCTACAGGGCCTGTTGCGGGCTAAATTTATTTCAAGGAAAATGGTGCTGCCAGAGAGAATTGGACTCTCGACCTCTCCCTTACCAAGGGAGTGCTCTACCACTGAGCTACGGCAGCAACTGGGTTCGGTGGTGCAAATCGCCCTCCGATTGGCGTGTCCATGCCACAGCTCTGGATTTACTGCAACCACCTTGGCAGAATAGTCTAATGGAAAAAGAAACAACCCCGCAAACCCGCCCGCAACGCGAAGCCGACCGACGAAAACGTCAGGTGGCGGCCCTTAAAGCAAACCTGAAACGGCGCAAAGAAGGGGCAACGGGCCCGGAAAAAGCGGAATCGGACGATTCCGATGCATAACCCCGTTGCAATTTACCATTTGAATAGAACTTGCCCCAAAGCGGCCACATATGCTTGTAAGCAGTCATTCAAGGACGCTTCGGCACTGCAACATTTTTGATTCAGGGCCATTTTGGGGATTATTGACATGGATCGCATCCGCATTCGCGGTGGTAATAAATTGGTTGGCACCATTGATATTTCGGGTGCCAAGAACGCTGCTTTGCCGCTGATGATCATTCCGCTGCTGACAGCGGAACCTGTGACACTGCATAACGTGCCGCGCCTCGCCGACGTGTTGCGCCTGCAAAAGATTTTGAACAACCACGGCGTGGATATTACGACAGCGGGCAAACGCGTTGGCCAAAGTAATATGGCGGGCGAAACGCTGAAAATTTCCGCCAAGACGATTGTCGACACCACGGCACCCTATGACCTCGTTTCAAAAATGCGCGCTTCATTCTGGGTGCTTGGCCCCTTGATTGCCCGTTGCGGAGAAGCCAAGGTTTCGCTGCCCGGTGGTTGCGCCATTGGCACACGCCCCGTTGATATGCATTTGCAGGCCATGGAAAAATTAGGCGCCCATTGCGAAATTGAAAATGGCTATGTCATCGCCAAGGCCAAAAACGGCCTAAAGGGCGGACATATTTCATTTGCAAAAGTTTCAGTGGGAGCAACCCATGCGGCCTTGATGGCAGCAGTGCTTGCACAAGGTGATACGATTATCGAAAACGCTGCAACCGAGCCTGAAATTGGTGACGTGGCGGAGTGCTTGGTGAAAATGGGGGCCAAGATTGAAGGCATTCACACCAAGACTTTGAAAATCACGGGTGTGACTTCGCTTCACGGTACAGAACACACGGTGATTGCGGACCGCATTGAAGCCGGCACTTATGCTATGGCTGCGGGCATGGCGGGTGGTGACGTTTTGTTGCGCGGCGCACGTGCCAACACGTTTGAACATGCCATTCTTTCGATGCAGCGTGCGGGCATTACCGTTGAAACCACGGATGAAGGCATTCGTGTGAAGCGCAATGGCTCGGCCATTTTGCCCGTCGATGTAACGACGGATCCCTACCCTGGCTTTCCTACCGATTTGCAGGCGCAGTTCATGGGCCTGATGACGGTGGCCAAGGGCACGTCGCACATTCGTGAAACTATTTTCGAAAACCGTTTCATGCATGTGCAAGAATTAGCCCGACTGGGTGCTGACATTCACCTGCATGGTGACATGGCGGAAGTGCGCGGTGTACAAAAACTGACAGGTGCCGATGTGATGGCAACGGATTTGCGGGCTTCAGCAACGCTCGTCATTGCGGGCCTTATTGCGACAGGTGAAACCATGTTGCACCGAGTTTATCACCTTGATCGGGGATTTGAAGCCTTGGAAGAAAAGCTGCAAGCATGCGGCGCTGACGTAACGCGTATTTCTGGCTGAGGTTAATGTGCTCCACTTAACGGCTTTCGATGCGGATGACTTGCCTGCGCTTTCAGCACAGATGCAGGATGCTGTGCTGAAAGTTGGTGATATGGTGTTTGACCAGAAGCGCAAAACTTTTGCCTGCGTTACCAATCGCTTTGCCTGGGATGCGCTGCCTGAAAAAACCAGGCGGCGCGCGGGCTTGCGTATCAACCATGTTTTGGCAGCCCGGCGCATGCACCCTATGCCCGTGACATCCGCTACAATTTTGTCGCTGTTAGCAATCAGTTTTGCGGCAACGGACGCTGTTTCTGGTGTGTTGACATTGCAGTTTTCTGGAGGCCACGCCTTGGCTTTTGATGTCGAAGCGGTTGACATTCAGCTCGACGACCTTGGCCCCGCATGGGGGACTGAATTCGCACCCGATCATGGTTGATCGACTTATCGCCATTGAAATTGACGACAGTATTGGCCGTAGCGCCTCGCCCGAAGCTGAACATGAGCGCAAGGCCGCCATTTTCGATTTGCTGGAAGACAACCACTTCAAACTCAGCAATGGTGTGGCTGGTCCTTACCATCTTATTTTAGCGAATTTGGAAAACCGCCTGGTGTTTGATGTGCGCAACGAGGCGCAAAACAACATTGTGGCTTTTGGCCTGTCGATGACACCGTTCCGCCGGATTGTGAAAGACTACTTTGATATTTGCGGCAGCTATTATGACGCCATTCGCACGGCCAACCCTGCCCAGATTGAAACCATTGATATGGCACGGCGCGGCCTCCACAATGAGGGCAGTGAAATTTTGCGTGAACGCTTAAATGGTAAGGCTGAAATGGATTTAGACACCGCACGCCGATTGTTCACGCTGGTTTGTGCGTTGCTATCATGACGGAAAAGAAAATGCCTTCAGCCGTATTATTCATCTGCACCCAGAACGCCATACGCTCACCCATGGCGGCAGCCTTGATGCACAAATATGCTGGCCACCGAACCTATGTTGCGTCTGCGGGGATTCGCGCCGGCGACCCTGACCCCTTTGTGGGCATGATCATGGACGAGATCAATCTGGACCTGACACGGCACCGGCCACACTCGCTCGATGATCTGGCCGATTCCGCCTTTGACCTCGTCATTACATTGTCGCCAGAAGCTGAAGTTTACGCCCGCGACATGACGCGCACCATGGCAATTGAAGTGGAACATTGGCCAACGCCGGACCCTTCAACAACACAAGGAAGCCGCACACAAATTCTTGATTCTTATCGGGACGTCAGAAATGAATTAAAAAGGCGCATTGAGGCGCGGTTCGGGTGAAGTCCTAACCCAACAAAAAACCGCGACCCTTAGAGATCGCGGTTGATATTCTGCCGAAGCAGCCCCCGTTTCGAAAAAGCCTATTCGGCTTTAAGGTTTCCAGCTGATGACTTTCCAGTGCGTTTATCCTGCACAATTTCGTAGGACAACTTTTTGTCCTTCGTTGAGGCCATTCATACCGGCGCGTTCCACCGCACTCACGTGCACGAACACATCTGGGCCACCGGCCGCTGGCTGAATAAAGCCAAAGCCTTTTTGGCCGTTGAACCATTTTACTGTACCTGAGGGCATCCTTCGTATCCTTTCAAGATGCATTTGCCTTGACTCCCTTGCATCCAGATCGGGCACAAGGGTGCCGCCTATCGATGTTCTGGTAGAGAGTAAGCTTCAACACTTGCAATCTTGAAAGTGCTGCCACGAGCCTGACCGCCCGAAACACGATCGAAAAAATCTATTATGAGATTTCAAAAAACGCAAGTGGCCCCAGAACGATCCTAGAACTGGTTTCTTCCGTTCAAGCTTGAAATTCCGATGCAAAAGGTCCATTGCTCGCCCGAC
The DNA here is from genome assembly GCA_963840765.1 of uncultured Alphaproteobacteria bacterium. Taxonomy (GTDB): domain Bacteria; phylum Pseudomonadota; class Alphaproteobacteria; order Rhizobiales; family Aestuariivirgaceae; genus Aestuariivirga. Next base: position 410,050 of record CAWJAE010000004.1, read on the forward strand.
GAACGCCTAGGAGACTCAATGGCTAAAGAAGAACTGCTCGAATTTGAAGGTTATGTGTCGGAATTGTTGCCCAATGCTATGTTCCGCGTGAAACTGGAACACAATAACCATGAGATTATTGCCCATACCTCCGGCAAGATGCGCAAGAACCGCATCCGTGTGCTGGCGGGTGACAAAGTAATGGTTGAAATGACGCCCTATGATCTGTCCAAGGGTCGCATCAACTACCGCTTCAAGTAATTCACATGGCGGACGCCCCTACTCCTAAACTTGTGCTGGCCAGCGCCTCGCCGCGCCGCTTGCAGCTATTGGACCAGGTCGGGCTGCAGCCGGATTTGTTGAACCCCACAGATATTGACGAAACACCCGCACGGCGCGAAACACCGCGGCGGCTTTCGTTGCGATTGGCTGAAGCGAAGGCCAAGGCTGCGCTCACGGCACCCTTGGTGCGTGCGCTGGGGCCACAAACAATTATATTGGCTGCTGATACCGTTGTGGGTTTGGGGCGGCGTGTTTTGCCAAAAGCCGAAACGCCGGAAGATGCACTGGATTGCCTCCGGCTATTGTCTGGACGCTCGCACTGGGTTTATTCGTCCGTTGCCGTGGTTTCACCATCCGGATCGGTGTCGACACGGTGCTCTGAAACCAAAGTGCGTTTCAAGCGTCTGTCCCGCGAGGATATGGACACTTATGTGAAATCTGAGGAGTGGCGCGGCAAGGCCGGTGGCTATGCTGTGCAAGGCCGTGCAGCGGCATTTGTGCGCTATATGGCGGGCAGTCATTCGGCTGTTGTCGGCTTGCCGTTGCATGAAACACTCATGCTGCTCGAAGGTGCTGGCTATCCGGTGCACAAGGTGTGGGCCAATGCGCCGGTGGCGTTGTTCTGATGGTTGAGCCTGTGGCCTTCAAGCCGAGGCGGCCCTGCCCCATCTGCAAAAAACTTTCCCACGTGAAGTTTCATCCCTTCTGTTCAAACCGCTGCGCGCAGGTTGACTTAGGGCGCTGGCTCAATGGCAGCTATGCCGTGCCCGTGGTTGAAGACGATGACCGGCCGGATGATGGTGGCGAGACGGCTTAAAGCCAGCCCAAATGTTGCAATGTCCGCGCGGTTGGGAACAACATTACGCCCAACCACAGCAAACTCGAGGGCATGCGCTGTAGTGAGAAAAATTTTTCGGCGAGAGCCGCAGGAATGCCCGTCACGAGCAGATGCAGCACAGCTGAGATAACACCGCTGAGAATAAACATTAATTTCAACGGCGATGGCAGGAAAACGGGATACCAAATGCCCTGCAACGCAAAAACCATGAAGGAATGCGGCGAGAAAATGCCATTGAAAACCGCAAGCACAAGCACGACGCTATAAATCAAAAACAGCTTCATCATGGTGTAGCCACCGGTAAGAAACCATAGGTTCCTGCTGCCATATAAAAACCAACACGCAGCACAAGCAGCCAAACCGCCGCGATAAACGGATGCACTGCCTTTGGGATGACGGCAGGTGTCGTTGCGCCAACCAACATCAAGAGTGGAGACAACGTTGCTCGCACAAAATCGATGGGTTTCACAACGGCGGTGACGACACAGACCGCCGCCAGAAATGCCAATCCTTGAAATATGACTGTGAAAAGCAATGCGTGCATTTCCATTTTATGGCACGACACACACTGGCAACGATAGACTGATTGCGTTGTATTTCTCAATCCAGCTATTAAACTTTGAATTCAATCAACGGACAGCATTTCATGGATTACACGTCTATATTTACATCCCAGATCAGCGACATTTTCAGGCTCGGCTTGCTTGCAGGTTTGATTTACACGACCGAACGAACGCGCCAGCAAACGGGCATTTGGTTGCCATTATTTGCCGGCGTTGTGTTTGTGGCCGTCATTATTCCCACAACAATCACAAAAACCAATGTGGACATTGCAACTGCTGTGGGCGTTGGGCTTATTGCCAACGCGGCAATTGTCACGGTCATGTGGTTCGCTTGGTCTAGCTTTAAGGCAAGACAATAAAAAACGGGCCGGAAAAATCCCGGCCCGCCTCACGTTTACAGTTAGAGATTAGCGCTTCGTATCGTCAGCGAAAATATCTTTCTTGTGGGTGTTTCCTGGAACCAGCAACGCACCGACCACAACCGTGATCATTGCAATGATAATCGGATACCACAGGCCACCGTAAATATTGCCGGACTGTGCAGAGATCGCGAATGCCGTTGCTGGCATCAGACCACCGAACCAGCCGTTACCAATATGGTAAGGCAGCGACAGGCCAGAATAACGGATGCGTGTCGGATAAAGTTCGACCAGCATCGCGGCAATAGGACCGTAAACCATTGTCACCAACACGATCAGATAGGTCAGGATCGCGATGATGCCGAGTTTCTGTCCGGTGAAGATGTCAAAGAAGTTTGCGGATTTAGCCACTGTTGTGTTGTCAGCTGCGACAAGCGGATAACCTGCAGCTTTCAAGCCATCATTCAACGCTTTTTCGAAAGCGCCTTTGACGCCTTTTTCAGCATCCAGTGCAGCTTTTGCAGCATCGGTTGCAGCTTGGTCGGTGCCTGCTTTGGCCTTATCGAATGCCTCTGTTGCAGCCTTTATTGCGGCAGCATTTGCTGAAGCATCGAAAGACTTTACAACAGCGTCACCGATCTTAACTTCGGCAATGCTACCAGCTGTTCCGGCAACTGTTTCATAGTTCACGGAGGTGCGTGCGAGTTGGGCCTTGGCCACGTCACAAGACTTGGTGAACTTCAACGTTCCTGTTGGGTTGAACTGGAACGAGCAGTCATCAAGATCAGCAGTTACAGTAACTTTGGTTTGGTGTGCGGCATGCAGCGCTGGGTTTGCCAGTTTTGTCAGCATGCTGAACACTGGAAAGTAAGTGATTGCAGCAATCAAGCAACCAGCCAAAATAATTGGCTTACGGCCAATCTTGTCTGACAGGGCACCAAAGACGAGGAACCCACCGGTGCCCAAGATCAACGACCACGCCACCATAACGTTGGCGGTGAAGCTGTCGAGCTTGATCACGTTCTGCAAGAAGAACAATGCGTAAAATTGCCCAGCGTACCAAACCACTGCTTGACCAGCGGTAAGACCAATCAGTGCAATCACGGCCAACCTGGCATTTACCCAGCCCCACAGCAATGCAATGACGACAAAAGCAATGCCAATCAGTGATGCAACAGTACCGGTCAAGGCACCCGACATTACAGCAATGATAAATGCGATTGGCGCAATCAACAATACAAGTGCATTGCGACCTGGACCAAACGCTTCACGCAGAGGCGCTTTAGAAGCTTGACCCTCTTCCTTCATCTTCTTGAAGGCAGGCGATTTAGCCATTTGCAAGCGAATATAAAGTGAGATCGCAAGCAAGAAAGCCGACATCAAAAACGGAATGCGCCAGCCCCAGGCGTTAAAAGCCTTCAGCATCGATGGTTTGCCATCAGCGCCCATGACGGCGGCACCAGCAGCATCAAGCACAGGCGTGTCTGGATAGTTGCCGTTGACATAGCCTTGCACCATCAAAATGACGATGAGTGACAAGAGCAGGCCAAGCGTTGCCGTTGTTTGAATGAATGATGTGTAATAACCACGTTTGTTTGCTGGTGCGTGTTCAGCAACATAGATGGCAGCGCCACCATATTCACCGCCCAGCGCCAAGCCTTGCAACATGCGAAGCGCAATCAAGATGATTGGTGCTGCGACACCCCATGAGCTGTAGCCTGGCAGAAGACCAACAAAGAATGTCGAAAGACCCATGATCATAATGGTCATGAGGAAGGTATATTTGCGGCCAACAATGTCGCCTAAAGCACCGAATACCAGTGCGCCGAAAGGACGAACAAGAAAGCCCGCGGCAAATGCCAAGAGTGCGAACACGTTGCGTGTTGCTTCCGGGAACGACGTAAAGAAGTTCGCGCCAATGATAGCGGCAAGTGAGCCATAAAGATAAAAGTCATACCATTCGAAGATGGTACCCGCAGATGATGCGAGGATCACCTTTTTTTCTTCAGCTGTCATGGCTCGCGATCGCGAGGCACTCGTGCTGAGTGTTTCAGTACTTGCCATATTTTGTTTTCTCCCACTCGTTTTGCGGAGTTGTTCCCGCTTGACTCAACACCCCACTGAACTGCCGGGCGCTGGTGATAACTTAGCATTTGCCAAGTCCAGACCTAATTCAACTTTGGACTTATTGGGACAAGGGGGGAAATCTGGGGGCAAGCACGGAATCTGGTCAAACTTCGAGGGTTGGAAAGCAAAAAGATTTCGAAGAAACCCTCCCGCTTAAGGCTAGACAAGGGCGAAAGCCTTGCTTATAGACGCGGCTTAAGTGCCCAGATAGCTCAGTTGGTAGAGCAGCGGATTGAAAATCCGCGTGTCGCTGGTTCGATTCCGGCTCTGGGCACCATTTTCCCGAGTTTATGTTATCAACGCTATGCCCGTCGTTCACCGGGTTTCTTTGCCTTGTGTGGCACCCTATGTTCGTCCTTCACTCACTGCATCTTGGCGTGGCGACCGCGCACCCATACGTGAAGATTGAACATGTTGACTTGGCACCAGACATTCGGCTTCTTCATCCGCGCATAATTCCAGCTTTGCGAATTGGACAAATTCAACATGAAGCTATGATTGGTCACTATATTTTTGCAGCGCCCAGTGAGGTCTATATATTCACCATTTGTTTGCGTGGCCACAACCATAGAAGTCGTGCTCGGCCATTTGCGGAAGTTCACGGGGTCATTGGAAGGCGCGAACACCGTCACGCCTGGCACCGAGTTGTGGTTTGCAAGGCTTGCACCTGCCGTGCACAACAGCGTAGTGACTGCTACAAGGGCCATTGTTGAGTGGAATTTCATCGGCTTCTCCTGCTATTTTCTTGACTATTCTTGTCTGGGCACGCCTCACCTGCAAGGTACAATTACATCGCCATCACGGCATTCCTTGTCCTTGGGCGGGCGTTTTACGTCTATGCATTGACCTAATCCTGGTAGTGGAATTTGGCCGCGTGGGCAGTCTGGCACGGTGATGCACCGTCGGCCAATACGAATCTGGCCAGGCTCACAATTGCGCACTTGTTCGATGCAACGTTTGCCGTCGAACACCGCTCCACGCGGGCAGTCTGGACGGTTAGGACGGCAAGCACCATTCTTGAAGCTTTCACCTTTGCGGCATGCACATGCTGACTTTGATACAGGCACCATACCACGAAGCGTACAGACACAGCGGTTGCCCTTCAGTTTTGCCGTATCACCATCACATTTCGGTGGCGGCGGCGGCGGCACTGTGCAGCGACCATTGATGACCTTCTGACCTTTCGGGCAAGCGCAAGATGTCTTTGCCACCGGCACCATACCGCGCACCGTGCAGACGCAACGGTTGCCTTGCAGTTTCGCGGTATCACCATCACACTTTGGCGGCGGAGGTGGCGGCACTGAGCAACGACCGTTGGTGACCTTCTGTCCTTTCGGGCAAGCGCAGGATGTTTTGGACTCCGGCACCATGCCACGGATTGTACAACGGCACTCCTGCCCGACGCGCTTTGCGGTTTTAGAGTTGCAAGACAACAGCGTGGGCGGCACCTTTGGCTGATTTGGAGGCGTGCCTGTGAGCTGCACGCAGATCTGCGCAGCGACCAAAGGCGGTGCAGAAGGATTGCCGCTGGCATCGACGCCTGAGCCTGAAACGCAGTTCTGTGTTTCTTGCAGCCATCCGAAATCGTAAACTTTCATTGTGACATCAATGACGGATGTTCCTCCGGCAGCCAACAAATCTACTGAAGGCAACGTAATGTTGACTGGAGGACTAAATCCTCCCGTCGAAGTCCCAACGCCAAGCGGCAATGGGGGGAATGTCCAATTTTCACTAGAAGAAATTGCCGTAAACGATGGATGTGATGAATTGCTCGAAGGAGCTGTCAACAATGACTCTTCAATCTTGATCACAGGCGGAAGATTGCCAGATCCAGTTACAGTAATGTGGCACAGTGCTTGGTATTCTTTTGTCCCAGGAATTGACGTTCCGGCATCACATGTCTTGGACACTGCCAGTGTGCCGGGCTGGCCGGGAGCAAGAAGAATTGGCGCACAAGCATCTGTTACTGGCTGCCCAGCAAAATTAGCACAATTTTGATGCGTGCTGATGGCGTTTGACGTGTACAGCACAGAAACGTTGAGTGTTGCGGAATTTCCGTTGTTGTTGAAGTCCGCGGCGCTCATGCTGCATTGCTCGCTGTCAGTGCCCCAGTTGCCACAGTTCCAACCAAAGCTTCCTGTCGCTCCGGTAAGAACACCAGCTGCCGACGATAACGTGTCTTGAATGACAACGTCAGTTGTAACGGGGCCGGTTGACGCTACATGAATGACACATTGTGAAACGTAGCCCGCTGCCGTTTGCTGGACAGATGAACACGTCTTGGTGAGCGATAGTTTAGGGGTTGGCTCTTCAGGTTCAGATTGGACTGTCGCGCAGCTTTGATTGTTTGCAAGTGTTGTTTCAGTCAAACCTGCGTTTGCGGTCAGGAAGACATCGGCGCAATTCTTGAAAGGGCCTTTGCCTTGATCTGGGGTTCCCGTAAGCGAAGTGGCTATTTTGATCTTACCCAGGGATGCCCCGGTCGTAGCCGGACCTGCACCAGTGTATTGGCAGGTGATGGTCTGACCAGCGGTTGCGGGCAATGTGGAGCATGACCAATCCGTGCCAGTGGCCGAGGTAAACGTCATGCCTGCGGGCACCACATCCGTGACTTCGACAATCTGATTGCCATTGAACGGGCTGCCTTGGTTGGTGACCTCGATTTCAAAGCCATATCCAAGAACGGCTTGGTTTAAGATCTGACCCGTCTTTTTGATTGAGAGGTCGTGTTCAGAAGCATTGAACGTCACGCAATCCTTGTCGAGCTGCGTCTGATTCCGCCGAACAACTGCACAGTTGCGACCTTCATTGACTGCGCCTGTGTTGGCGAAGACGGAGTAAAGTTCAAAGGTGGAAGTTGACGACGTTTGGTTCAAAGCCGAACCAGCAATCGAACAGGTTGGGGAATTGCACGTCCATGCGGGTGTTGAAGTGGAAGACAACAATGTCAACGTGCCACCTGTCAGATTGTCGGCAAAGGACAATGTGCCGGACTGCGGACCTGTGGTGTTGATAGTTACGATGCATTTGGAACCGAATCCGGACATGAAGCCTTGCCCCACTTCAAACTCGCCTTCTGTGACGGCTTCACACTTCTTGGTGATGTTAACTGTCGATTTTTCTTCGACGGTAAATGGCACGCATGACTTCACGCCGTTTGTGGTGGCGTTGATCTGGTGCCACGCGCAGTTTTTTGCCTTCTTGGCATCGTTGGCATTGTTGAAGTCCACCGTAACGTTGATGATCGACGTGTCGGTTACCGGATTCAGCGTGTTGGCTGGCAACACACATGACATGGGTGCAGGCGAAATTACTCTAGCGGGTGTACATGCCCAAGGATCTGTCGCGCTGACATAGTTCACCACACCGTTGCCGGTGAGGGCTTCAGTTACGGTGATCGGGGTTGTCCATGCACCAGTTGATGTGACCTTGATCTGGCATTTGGCTGAGAAACCACCTTGCGCTTTTGGCTTGGCGGGCAGGCAGATTTTCGATACCGCAAGCTTCGGCTTGATGTCGCAGTCGATGTCTTTTGGAATCTCGATCTTAATTTTGCCAACACAGCACAGACTCATGCCGTCGCCCGCTTTCGGGTCCGGGCGCGAGCCGCTGATATCAAATTCAATTGCAGTGCCAGGTGTGGCGCCTGCGACGGTGAGTTGAACCTGTCCGCTGCTGTTGACCTGATAAACCGACTGTGCGTTCACAATTGTGACGCCGGGTGTCAATACATTGATCTCAACTTCCGTTGGCGACCCCGTGCCCGCGCTGGTGTTGAGCGTGATCACATAAGTGCCCGGCGTTTTACCGCAGGTTACTTTGGTGTCTGGTGTGAAGCAGCCAGCAGTGCTGTCCGGTGGCGGATCGCAATCCGGACCAGATGCTTTGCCGAGGTCTACAGTTTTGGATGCTAAGAAGGCAGCTGCATTAAAAGTGCCTTTCATGATGGCGGTGTTAGAGACCGGACCACACTTTGCGACCTTGGCGGCATAGCAGATTTCTGAAGGGTGGCTAGACTCATAGAATATTTCTAGTTCAGCAGCATCGGGAGTTCCCGAATTTGACGTATAGGAAAAAATAAGTCCCGCAGGGCCGTTTACAAACGCAGTCGGCACAAGATAAGCACTGGTTCCACTTGTGATTGAAATAGAAATTGGCGATGACGAGCCCTGCGCAATAGTTAGTGTTCCGGCAGCACCTGATGTCAGAACCTTTATGTTGGTCCACTTAAATTCATTTGGTATGGTGTTTCCTGTACTGCATAGTTTAACCTCTTTGGGCAAGTCCGGTGTCGTAACTTGACGTGCACAAATGCCACCAACCTCACCTGTCAAATAGTTGAACCTCCAAAGTAAGTTTTGATCTCCAAGTGCGAGCATGCATGTTTCTGGTTTAGTTGGATCGACAGCTAACCCGTATTGTGTAGTCCTGCCGAGGGGTGGCGCATTGGGAACGGAGGATACAAAGCCACTGCAACTGGTTCCCGCAGTGCCAGAATAATCGAAACACTTTGGACCTACCGCTGCGCCATCATGTGAAGGGAAATATACTTTGTTTGTACCCGGAAGATGAAATGGAATGTACAAGTACTGAGCTCCAGTAGCGAGTGGGGTAGGCGTAAAGGTTGCGCCACTTGCGGTTCGACAACCTTTCAGGTTTGCATTACCGCGCCACAGGCAAACACCTTGCCCTGGAACAACACTCATGCCGAACCCTTCGCCTGCCCCACCTGCTGGTTGCCCTGGAGGTGTCCACCCAGCGCACACCGCAGGAGCAACGCCTGATGTGTCAACACATTGAAGAATGCCATTGCCCACATAAGCAAAAACTTTTGTCGGTGATATACTTGAATCCACCAACACGTTTGCATGGTCCTGCCCAGACAAAGTGCCTGCCCAAGGAGTTGTCAGCTGAAACCCTGACAGCGGCCAATTGGTACATGCTGACAAGCTGCCAGCAGACTCGGTGTGGCAAAACAACAAATTGTCAACCACGGTAAACATTCGACCTGAGGGGTCTTCTACGACGCCGCCAATGCGCCACATGCGTCCCGCAGAGGGGACGGATACTCCTAAAGATGTACTTGGGCAGGCAGACGAGGAATCAAAACATCCAATTGTCGCAACGCCTGAACTATCGATTCCGGGGAAAAATATTTTGCTCCCTCTGACAACTCCCTGAGGAATGTATGGTGTTTCCAAACCACCATTTGACATTGGAAAACCGGCGCATTTGCTGAGGTCGGCGAGATTCCAACAGTCAATTCTGCCGTTTGTTTCATGATGGTATACGCCAAAAACTTTGTTCAGCGCACTTACTGGAATGGGCGCAGTGCCATCACCGTCCTTTTTTACAAATGGATAGCCCACTATTATTTTAACTGAACCCTGAGCGAAACCAGGGTGCGAATACGTCTCACTATTCCCCGTCGCATAAGGCGATGAGCCCCATGTCCAACCCGGTGATGAAGTTGTTGGTGCCACGTAGCTCAGGTTTGGTGACAGCGTGTCATTGATTGTGACCGGGCCGGAATTTGATGTACCCGGTTTGTAGGTCAGCACATATTTCACGGTGTCGCCGACGTTGACGGGGCCTGTCCATGGTGTGCCGTCGGGTTTGTATGCCTTCTTTTCGAAGGCGTAAGGATTGGCGGGATCAACCTGTTGGGCTGATGCACCAACGACGAGCGTTGCGAAAATTGCAAGTGCGGCCGCAAGCGGACGAAGCAAGTATTTGAAGCGTGACATTGTCTTATCCCTCACTGTGCTTTCTTGCAGGATTGAAGCGGCGCTGGTTCGTCGAAAATGATCTTGCAGCAGGCGAATGGTTTGCCGCTGGCCATCTCGGCCTTGTTGAAAAGGCAGAGGTCTGCGCCCAAAGTTTGGCCGCTCACCGCACCTGAAATGCTGAAAGGGCCTGTCGATGTAATTGGGCCACCTGCCACGACATGGCCGGGGGCAGTGTTGGAATATTTCACAGCATCGAAGTTGAAGCCGCTGCCAAATGTGACTGAGCCATTGAATGCGTATTCGCCTGTCTTTGGATCGCAAGCGAACTTGCCCTCAACTTTAGCGCAAGCTTTTGGTGGCGGCGGTGGCGGGCAATTGACGCCAATGATGCAAATGGGTGGCGGTGGTGGAGGGTTGTCGGGATCGCCGCCACCCGTTGTTGTCGTCCAATAAGGATAGGACGTGGGCCAGCCATAATATCCGCCGCCACTGCCTGCGCCACCGGCATCGGCAATGCCGCCGCCACAGCCGCGCAGGATCGCCACATCACCCATCCAACCTTGTGTCGTGATGTCGCTCCATTGCAGGGGATCGTCGGTTGCGAGGGACTGGTCGGTGTTCGTGGTCTCGACGTCCAGCATATAGCTGACCCAAGGTGGCGTGTTGTTCTTGTCGGGTTCATATTGCTTGACGGGGCCTGTCGGCGCACCTTGCAGGCCGTCAATCACCAAGGGACCACCCTTGAGAAGAGATTCGGCGAGCTCTTCGTTGCGACGGAGATTATCGGCCGTTGTCCACAGCGAGGCTTCGCAAACATCAGGATTGATGAAGCCTTCACGCGTGTAGCCATGACCGAGGGCCAGGCCACCCGTTGTGGCGCGATGTTCAGGCTCGAAGCCGATGGCGTATTCTTCGGGCTCGGCGATCCAGCGCGATGGCGTGTTGGGATCATCCTTCGGACTTTCAAGCCAATAACGGTAAACGCGCGCTTTGCCGGGAGCGGCGAAATTTGCATAATCATAAGTCGATTTAATTTCGCCGCGTTGGGCGAGGATCATTGCATTCTGGTGCGTGAAGACAATGTCGGTGACGGGCAGGTTTTTGGGTTTCTTCGGTACATCAAGTTCCCAACGCAAATCTGCGTTGATCGATCCCGTTTTTTCATCAAGGCCCACAGACCAGATTTGGCTTTTGCCTACGATCGAGAAATACAGTCGCCCATCATTGACGGCGAGCCCCCAAACGCGGCGGTCTTCATCGGTGAGGCCCCAAGTTTCAGGATCCTCGCTGTCGAAATCACTCTTGGTAATTTCAAGTTGCGTCGCGGGATCATAGGCTGTGCGCGGCTGTCCCGCCTCCTTCATGCCGATGTCGCCGGGATCGTAAACTTCAAGTTCTTTGCCATCGAGGTCAAGGCGATGAATCATGCCCGTCGAAAGATCGGAGACAAAAAGCTGCTTGTGTCCGTGGTCGTAGGTGATGTTGCCAAGGCCCGCGCCGCCATTGGCTTTTCCCTTGAATTCAACATTGGCAAAAAGGGTCACCTCTCCCGTTTTTCCATCTACTTTCCAAATGCTGCCAGGGCCGCCAAGGCGACCTGTCTTATCATTGGCATTCGGAATGCCCCACATGCCCTCCATCCATTGCGCGTCATTCTTGCCCTTCTTCAGACGTTCGGGACGCTGGTCATTGTCCTGATCGCTTTCAGTGATGTGAAGACCGTAGATTGATGTTGCTGTGAGATAGATGTTGGGGAATTCTTCACGGTCGAGTGTGACACCAAAGACCTGCCCCACATCACGCGCCACAAATTCGCGCACTTGCTGGCCCGGCCAGACGCGCGCATCCCACCGATAGCTGGGGGCTGACAACGGTGTGATGCGCGCGGAGATACCTTCAGGATTGATGAAGGTTTCATCGAGAACAGTTTGGCCTTCGGGTGGTTCCTCGGTGGGTTCAACAACGCCAGAGAAGCCAGTGATGACTGCATCGCCAATCGCGAGGATGCCAGTGTTCGCAGACTGGGCATAAGCTGCACCTTGCGAAAGAAACCCGCAAAAGGTTGTGGCGAGGAGAATATGCTGGATTTTCATGAAGGGGCCTTTCAAGCGCGCGTTTGCCTGCAGTTCATCTGGCGTATTTTGTGTTAATCCAACCGGTCAGGTCGCCGTCGTCACCAGCCATCACGAAACACCAGATGCCGGTCGCGAAGCGGTCGGGACTGTCGACAGTAATTTTCTTGCCACTTCGAGCATTGCGGCAGTTGACATCCAAAAACCCGCTGTCTCCATTTCGCAGTTTACCGACGATTGAAGACGTGGCTCTTGGTTTGCTGCGAACATTCAGCGTGTCGCCAGCAGGCACACCGCCTACAGTGAAGACAAATTGCCCATCGGCGGCAATTGCGCCTGAGCAGAATGATGTTGCGATCATTGAGATCACCATCAGTATTGAGTGACGTTTCATTTTATGTCCTCCGCATTCAGAATATCAGCCAGCAAGACCGCAATCTCGCCAATCGATTAATTTGGCGAAAACGTAGCCCGTGCCAGACCAGTCACCGGCAGCCCGCCCTTCAGGAATGGCCACATCGACTTTCACCCAGCGGCCAATCGGGCCCACAACAGAAATGCGGTGAACGCCAGCAATCAATTTCTTAATGCGCCCATGCCTGACTGAAGGGCCTTTTCGCAGAGCAACAAACCCATCTCTCGTGGCCTTTATTTCGCACATTTCACCAGCGTTATAAGCTACTTGGAGCGGCAGTTGATTGCGTTGGTCTGCCAATGTTACTTGCGGAAATGCCGCCACAGCGAAAGCCAACAGAAAAGCAAATTGGCTTAAGTACCCGCAAGCCTTGCATCGGTGCCTAGATTGAATCATGAACACATCTCCTCATTTTGCATGAGGCTACGGAGACGCGTTGCTGCTGCCTATCACCCGAAAGGGTGAAAATGGTGGGGTTCTCGTCAGGGATGCCGAGAAAAGAACGTGATGATATTTTCGAAAGTGGGTGAGCGGTAGCGGAAGGGCCGTGAGAGATCACCGAGAATTGAAATGTGGTTTGTGGCGGGATGAACGTGGAGCTCAACCACCATGCCTACTTTTTTGGCCTCGTCAAAAAAGGCTCGGCTGCTGTCCGGTTTCACAATGTCGTCGTCAGCGCCATGCACAAGTACAAGCGGTGGTGAGTTTGGCGTCAAGAATTTTGCAGGCTGCGTATCTTCAAATGCTTCGTACTTTCCGAAGGCTTTCTGGATCGTCGGGTGATCCTTGGTCGGAAACACATAAGGTCCGGCAATACCTGCAATGGCCCTGATCGTTTTACGGTCCAATCCAAATGCCGGGTTAAGTGCCGCCTGCACGGCATTGTAGGCGCCTGCAGAGTGGCCCACGAGGTAAACGCGCGACGGATCACCGCCATGTTTACTGGCTTCAGATCGAATGTGCTCTATTGCTTTTGCTGTATCTTCGACAAAGCCGGGGTAATGCACCTCCGGCACAAGTCTATAGGTGATCATGGCGGTGAGGTAGCCGCGAGAGGCGAAGGCGTATCCGACAAAATCATAGCCATCCTTGCCGCCCGCATCCCAAGAACCGCCGTGAACGAAAACCAGTATCGGCCATTTTTCTCCATCAAGCGGCGCATAGAGATCGTAACGCTGTTTAGCAGCAGGGCCATAGGCAAGGTCACGGGCCACCACACGGGCTGGGTCCTTGATCATCAGGGTGTTGAAGGTTTCAAGCGGCCAGATGATGTAGGCGATTGTGACAGCGGCGATTAAGCCTGCAAAAATTCCAGCACCCAAGACTAAGGCTTTTAGCAGTCTTCTCGAAATTACATCCACCTTTGATTGACTACCCTACTTCAATTCAAGCGCACGTTTCCAAGGCACTTGTACAATTCATATCCACTGCCCTGCAACCCGCAAATTGCGATTTTATAGAGTTCTGTTTCGTCTTCGTATCCAATGTATGGAACAATCGCATAGCGGCTGAGTTCATCATCTTTATACCATCCACCTGGCAAAATCTTGCCAATCAACTCTTTGTCGTAAGTTTCAAGAAACGTTTTGATCTGCTCTCCATCCAGAATAGTATCTGGCAGTTGGTCAAATGGTCCATCATAGTGCGTATTTGAGTAGACGTTGTTCTTTCGCGCACCAATCAGAATTTTGCGGCCGTCGGTTTCAACGAAATATGCAAATCCTGTTCTATCCCCAATCGCGATGTTGTTCAAACCTGCAACCATTTGCAAATTTTCGTTAACACCGCTTCTTTCGTTCAAAACGTAGTGAAATGTGTTCGCAGCATTATTGTAGACCAAGTCAAATTTTATTGCAGAGTCATCAAACAGTGGACCAACGTAAACTTCATCCTGCTTCAGTCCGGCGAACGAAGCTCTGTCTGCTCCAAGATCATAAAGGCTCACGCTGATCTTTTTTCCTTTGTACTCCAGTTCGTAGCTACCTGGTGCCAGGACTTCAATTTTCAAATCTCGCCCATTCTCTATAACTTCATAGAGCTCTTCGCTTTCCTCGCCGTTTGCAAACTCAGTCAAAAAAATGATTGGGAGCTTGCCTTTCTTTATCAGTCGCTCGTCAAACCTAATGTTACCCCTGATTTTTTTCCCTGCACGAAACATGTGAAAGTAATAGTAACCTTCACTAGGATAAACCATCATCTGTTTCGGCAACTCTTGGAACAGCCAGTCACTCATAGCCCGATGGCTGAGTTGATGCGGTAAAGGTTTTTGAAGTCCATCAACAAAATGCTCATGAAATGAAAATGCGCCGTTACGATTGTTGCCTTCTGACGGTTCAGCAGATGCCGGACAAACGCCCAAAGAAAATATCAACAGGACTGATCCAATGTATGCCGACAATGAATTGCTCATTTGAAATTCCAATTGCATGCGAGACTGCTCGCCTGCCATATGACAGATAGCGAGCAGCCCCAAACTCTAAGCTGGTGTCACTTAGGACAGAAAATACGAACATATTTCGTTGAACGGCGATGTTTGGGCTTTGAAGCTACCGAATTACCATCGCCAACCTTGGAACGACTGGTATCGAGGAGTTTTGTTGACTTTGAATGAATTGGCCCTTTGGCTTCAACGCAACCGCTGTCCGTCGGTTCGCTTATTGTACGGCCGCAGCCAGGTGGGTAATAACCGCGCTTTGTGCTGCGCCTGTGGCGCGGGAAACACTTGACCGGCTCGGCTTCACCGCCTTTCATAGCGACCGGAATTATAATATTTGGCGAATTTGTGGGAGCTGCCTGAATACTTTCGGCAGAAACCGAGTGGGCCAAAGCGAAAGAAAAAGAATCGCTGCTGCGAGTTGACGGGTTAACATTTTTGTCTCCTGTTGAGTTGCCACGTCATGGTGATTAGCGCTTACGCCAGACAGCAAATATCACCCAAAAGGGTGAAAGTTGGGCTGTGTACCGCTATTTGCGCCTTAGTTGGCGAGAGAGGTCAACTGGTGGTGCTAACGTTTGCACGGACATGAACCGCCCGGCGATGCGACGCTCCCATCGCGAGGTGGCGGAATTTGCCCTTGCCTGGACCATTGCGATCAAGTCAACATAGGCTGATAAGGCTTCATCAATTGCGAGCCAGTAGCGTGCTGAATTCACAGGCAGGAATTGTGCTTGTTTGGTAGCTTCGAGGTATGTTTCGAAAGCTTCTCCCAATACTGCATCCGGCCAAGGCTGTTCAACCGGGGTGTAAGGTACTGATACGGTGTGCGCGGCAACACCAATATGTGAGACGAGGTCCACCAGATCTTTCTGTATGGCATTGGTGTAACGAATTCGGCTGAGAAACGTGTCTGATGTTTGGAGCGCATTCAGGCTTGCCAGCATAACGCTGAAATTTTCCCTTGCGGATATGTCATGATGATCGTGTGGTCCGGCAATACCTTGGCCACCCACATTATTTGCTGTAGCCATGGCATGACTCTGCATGACCGCCAGTTGTCCATCAAAACGTGACAAAAAGATTTGGCTGTCCAGCAAAACGGATTGAAACAATTCACGGTAGTGTTTGCTTTCATCATCTGACAGCTCTTGTCCGCTTTCAACTTTGCTGAGGAGATTTTGATTTTCTGCCCGCTTTTCCTCTTGCATCAAAAAGTCGTGGGGAACACCAATTGCGGCCGCCTCGTTCAACTGGCGGACAAGTGTTAGGAGCTCAGCTCGCGTATGCGGGTTTGGATTTGATTTATACAAAGTGAAGGTAATTCCGGCAAAAATTACGACCCCGACAAGGTAAACCGCTCTTTTGAACCAATGTTTCACAATCGATCTTCCTGTTGTCATTGCCCTTCGCTTCAATAAACTGGTTGCTAGGGTCTGCAACCTATTGTTATGGTGCAGACAATATCCGCTGTAAGATCAATTGCTTGAATTGGACGATTGCATGCAAATAGACACTGACGATGTCGACTTGATTGCAAGAATTTATGATACGGCGCTTGACCCTTCGGTTTGGCCCAACGTGATGTTGCGTTTGGCGCATAAACTAGGGGCGGCAGGTTCCTTTATTTTTGAACTGCGGCAGGATGCAGAATTTCCACAAATCTCGTCACGGATTTTTTCGGCAAACTACGATCCCAAAGTCGTCTCTTGGTACATGAAAGCTTTCAATGCTCAAGAGATTATTGACCAGGGTCGCTTCGCAGATCTGTCGCGAAAGTCCAATGACATTGATCTGATCAGTGATGTGTCGCTTCGGCCAAAATTGGCAGAACTGCTCAATCAACCAAACACGGCCTTCATGATGACACATGGCCTTAAACACCGCGCTGGTGCATTACTCAACAAGGACCTCATAAACGTTGATCGTTTTGCGCTCCAATTCTCGGTTGATCACGGCCCCATCAGGCCAGAACAGATACAAAAAGCCAATCTGTTTCTTCCCCATTTGGCGAAAGTCATTGGGCTATCTCGCCCGCTTGAGGAGCAGATGCTGGCTAAAGGAATATTTGAGGAAATCCTTCGAAGCGTGCAACAGGGTGTTGCCGTTATCAGCCCTCGTGGCACAATACTTTATGCCAATACCGAATTTGAGCGATGCCTCTCTAGCTATAACATCTTCCGCAAGCACCAAAGCGGGAGCTTACAAATGGTGGAAAGCACGAAGACTGAATCGCAAGCACGGCATTTCCTTGACCTTATCGCCAATGAAAGCAGTCACGGCCATTTTGGGGCGCGGGCGCGTCGCGAGGCCATTGTGATTGAACTGGAAAAACCAGGCACCGCGCTCTTCATCGAGATTTGTCCGGTTGAGGCCAGCGGCAAAACTGGCAGGCTTGGTCATGGGTGCCGCCTCATCACAGTTATCGACACCAGCCGTGACGTGAATTTCAATATTGATCGGCTCAAGACATTCTATCAGCTTAGTTCTACTGAGTCAGACATTCTGGAACTGGTCGCTAAGGGGCATACCAATTCCGAGATCAGCGCGATACGGCACAGAAGCCCGGAAACAATTAAGTCTCAACTCAAAACCCTCATGCGCAAGACCAATTCCCAAAGCAGAACTGACCTCGTGCATATGGTTCATCACCTCAGTTCAACAATCGACTATCGCACCCAATAGTCATGTAGCGCTCAGTCGCAAATGCTTCCATTCAGTCTGGAAAGCTCTTCGCCGCGCGGTATGAACCACCCTGTTTCCTTTGCGTCGGTGCTAACGAGCCACCATTTTCCCCTTCGATCCGTGATCGTCACTAAGGCACCCTCTTGCACGACAGGCCCTCGATCAATTGCCAGTGGCTCTTGCCACAATTGCAACTTCACAGAAGCGCGGCAATTATTTTTCCAATTGCTGCTGCTTTGAACGAGCGTAATATCCTGATTGTCCTTCCTCCACAATTTCCCCGGAACGCCCGCCTCCCGGAGCCATTGATGGGCCTCAACTTGCCCTTGCTTGGAAATCGCGCGCGCTAACAAACCGGTTACCAAGGCAGTAGCTCCTGACGTGCCGTCGATGGCGGCGTAACTCGGCTTCGAATTCTTACCTTGCCCAAGGGAGAGCACTGTGAGCAGGCTGCCCGGTGCATAAGCATCAATGCATGCCCCCTTATTGCTTCGATCCCAAATGGAGTCATCGGGAGCCGTAGCGGCGACTGTAATAGCCTCCGGTGCCGACCCCGGAGAATAGCGACAAGCATTGTCGCTTTCATTCCCTGCTGCCGCGACGACGGTCACGCTCTTGTTGGTCAACACTTTCACAACATGGTTCAAGGTGCGTGAGAAGCGACCAGAAAGGCTCATGTTTGCAATCGCTGGTTTCCCATCACCGTGGTCGGCCTCACGAACCAGAAGCCACTCCGCTGCATCAACAAGGCTCGATGCCTGCCCGGTTTTTTCTGTGTTACAAGGTAAAACGACGAGAGAGACAATTACAGCACGCGGTGCAGCACCAGTTGTACCTCCCGCGATAAGTGATGCCATTTCCGTGCCATGACTGCGACAGTCAATTTCATCTTTTTCATCAAAATGCAGAAAACTCTGTCGCGCTACTATCCGATTTTCGAACTCGGTTTTCTCGTTCGCAACGCGTGTATCAAAAAGATATACACGGGCTTCATATTTACCCTCGTCGCGATTGAATTTTCCGTCCAGTGGCAGTAGTGGAGAATCCAACCGATCCAACCCCCAAGACAACGGTAAAGTCTTTTTCTTCTTCTCGGCAGCTGCTTTGATTTGAGAGTCGGGCTCTACAAAAAGAACAAATGTGTTGGCCGCTACTGTTTGGGCTTGTTGTGGCGTTGCACTGAATACGATGCTTCCCAAAAACCGTCTTTGTACAGAACGTATTTGATTTGGCGCTATGCCAAGCTGTTGCGCCAGTTGGTCATTGGTCACTGTCTGCAAATTTACACCCGCAATTGCGAGAGCCGCAAGGTCAAACACCGCCATGTATTGATTGGAGATGTCAGCCAAATCTTTTTGCTTCAGGAAAACGGGAGCAATGACTGGCAAGCCATCCCAGCTGTTTTTCACAGTTTTGCTAGCGTGACTTTTTGGTTTGAGTTTTGGAGGCAATCTTTTATGCAAAACCGCTTTGATCTTTGAATTCGACTTTCCCACAAGCTTAGACACTGCTGATTTGATAGGCTTCGACTTCGTTTTTGGGCTTGCCTTCGGCGAGACTGAAGACGGCTTCATTTGGGATTCTTTAAGTTCAATCGCAAAATCCAACAATAGTTGGCCCGGGTCGGAATTTGTATCCACCGAATCTTGGCACTCCATGGGAAATCTATTGCAGTCGATCCCTTGCGCAATGCTTCCTTGTGGAACGAGTAAAAAACTTACCGCCATTGCAACGGTCTTCCAAGTCACGTCACAAACCCTTTAGATACTCGACGAGATTGAGCCGCTCTTCGTCGCTGAGTGTTGTGCCGTATTCATGACCGCCGTTCCAATTGCCGAGAATTGCAAAACCTTCTGCGTCAAAGACGTTGAATTCGAATGCGTTGGGTTTGCCATTCGCGTTCGCCAAGCCCCCTTTGACCACATCAAGTTCTCCGTCAAAATAGAAATACCTTGGGGGTCGCTTTTCCTGCGGCAACAACAGGTCGTAAAGCGTCGGCACTGAGCCGTTGTGTAGATAGGGTGCTGTTGCCCAAATCCCATTCAAAGGTCGCGACTTATATGCTGGAAGGGGCGTATTGTTGTCTAGGATATGCGAATAGCTGGTGACTGAAGCGCACCGCGCAAGCTGCTCTTTTAGATTTTTTAGCACGTCCTTGTCGTCTGATTTTGGAACATAGTCATCCTGACTGTCGTCATAAATTGCGCTTTTCCAAAGACTAGAGACACTGGCCAGTTGGTTGTCCAGCATGGACGTGAGGTACTTACTTTTGTTTGATTTAATATCAGTCTGGATAAGCACCCTCAGCAGATCTGTCGTGACTGCCATTTCAACGAACTTTGGATTGCCGGGCAAAGGCACACTCCCTTTCACGTTTCTCTTGCCCAAAAATTTTCCCGATGGTGAAATGTGCATCAAGGAATTGCAAGTCATACCTGGATCTGTGCCGAGCATACCTTTCTTCGGCGTCATGGTTTTTAAAAACGCTTCTGACTTCACCTTGTTGTCAAATAGAGGTTGGATGAAGATAAAATCAGATGCGCCGCCGGGTACTTTTTCCTTCGACCCGTCATAGGCCGTTAAAAATGTTGATGTGTCTTCAGATCCAAGTTTACCATGACACTGCATGCAATTCTGGTCATAAAGCTTTTCCCCAACTGCCCTTCGTTTATCGTCAAGTTGACCAAAAGCTTCGGGCCACTTTGGGGACTGCAGCTTCGCAAGAACCTGTTCAAGTAGGAGGAGATTGTCGAAACGAATGGAAGTTGTTGTGATTTTTCCGGCGTCATCAAGGGCCACGTGTGCAAAAACGCCAAGCGCTTCTGTCCAGTTGCGGATCAAAGCTCCAATCTTGGCGACGTTGACCAGCCCAATATCTGCACCGTTGTCGACAATGCCGTTATGTTGAAGCCTTCCCTGCTGATTGGCATTCCAAACAAAAGGATAACTCACGGGCGCGTTACTTTGCGGTAATTGATATCCCTCCTCGGCGTTGATCGGTTGGTGCGCCAATACGGCAGCAGTGGTTGCCAAGATGACACCAACGGCATCCGCGCGGCCCCTGCCCCAATTGGCATTCTCGGAAGTTATGTTGATGTATTTTCGCCACGCCAACCAGCGGCGAACGTCATCCAAAAGCGTGCGCCTTTGACCAGCATCGGCCGCAGGTCCCAGAACGGCATTCGAAAAGGATTGCATCACCTCATCATTTTCAATCAGTAATTCAACTGATGTTATGAGGCTGTTCAGGAACGACTGGAAGTCAGCCATAGACTGACCTCCGTGTATCCACACCTCATGTTTGGAAACTTTGAGTTTCCCGGTATGACAAGCGGCACAATTTAATCCAACAGCGGGAATGCCATATTGTTCGTCGACAACAAAACCGATGGGCATGTCATCGTTAGCGTCATCGAAGTACAGATAGCCAAATCCCTCCATTCTTCGCCTTGTGAAAAACGGTTCCCCGTTTTCAACTTTTAGCGCTTTCAACCAAGAAACCGGGATAAGGCGCGAGCCTTGGCTCAGACTATACCAATCTTCCGCCTGTTTGGCATTCCAGCCTTGAGACTGGCGGTACGGCACTGTATCCGCATAAGCCGAAGTGAGCGCACAAACAAAAGCTGGCAAAAAAAACAATGGTTGAAAAAATTTAAGCAACATTCGCCGCGCCTCCCCCAGCCCAATTTCACACCAATTGTGAGTAATTGCAACGCATTCGCATTGACTGGGTTCTGAGATCAGCGTTCGAAATGTCTCAAAGTTGTCGAGTTCTATTTATCAGCAAAGAAAAGCGTGCCAATAATCTCTTCTACCTTATTCCCATTTTCACATGCGCTTCGGCTCTACGCATTCCGCAGCGGCAATGGCTGTAATGTTCACAATGCCGCGGGAAGTGACGGAGCTTGTTACAACATGTGCTGGCTTTGCTGTGCCCAGCAAAATGGGCCCTATCGGCAAGGCGTCGCCAAAAACTTTGATAGCTTGGAAGGCCACGTTGGCTGAGGTGAGATCGGGCATGACCAATAAGTTGGCTTCGCCGGTGAGTGTTGAACCCGCCAATTTTCTTTGGCGAACAGCCGCAAGCAATGCAGTGTCCGCTTGCATTTCACCGTCGATTTCCAACGAAGGGTCACGCTGGCGGATAAGTTTTAACGCGGCTCGCATCTTCGTGGACGATGGGGTGTCAAAATCACCAAAGTCAGAATGGGAGACCAGTGCCACCTTTGCCCGCAACCCAAATCGTTCGAGATGCTTTGCACACAGCAACACCATATCTGCAATTGCTTCCGAAGATGGATCAGACTGAACATGCGTATCGGTGAGGAAGGTTACGCCACGTGATGTAATCATCAAGCTCATGGCGGCCAAAGTTTTAACGCCATCCGCCAAGCCAATAATATCGCGAATGTGCTTCAGCTTTGAGCGGAACCTTCCCTCAAGCCCACAAATCATTGCATCTGCTTCACCGCGTTGTACCGCCAAAGCGGCAATCACCGTGGATGAGGTGCGCACCAAAGTTTTGGCCGAATCCAACGTTATGCCGCTGCGCCCGGCAACTTCAACATAACTTGCAACATATTCACGGTAACGCGGATCGTCCTCAGGATTGATGATTTGCACATCGCTGCCAAGCCGGAAAGAAAGACCGTAGCGCTCCAGTCGCGATGCGATGACTGTCGGACGCCCCACCAAAATAGGTGTGGCAATGCCCTCTTCAATCAATACCTGTGCGGCACGCAACACCCTTTCATCTTCGCCATCAGCATAGATAACACGGCGCTTTGCGGCCCGTGCCGCATCAACAATTTTGCGCATGATGAAGCCGGATCGGAACACCTGGCGCGAAAGCTTTTCGACATAGGTTTCGAGTTTTTCAATGGGGCGTGTGGCAACGCCACTTTCCATTGCAGCTTTGGCCACGGCTGGAGCCACGCGCAAAAGCAATCTTAAATCAAAAGGTGACGGTATCAAAGAACCTTTTCCAAACAGGGGCACTTCACCACCGTAAGCACTCGCCACCGTTTCAGACGGTGCTTCCCGCGCCAAACTTGCAATAGCTTCGACTGCTGCCCGCTTCATAGCTTCATTAATTGTGGTGGCACCGACATCGAGTGCGCCACGGAAAATATAAGGAAAACACAGCACGTTGTTGACCTGATTTGGGTAGTCTGACCGCCCCGTACACATCGCTGCATCGGGCCGCAATGCCATGACCTCTTCTGGCAAAATTTCTGGCGTAGGGTTGGCAAGGGCCAGAATGAGTGGATTGGGCGCCATCTTGACCACCATGTCGGGTTTAAGTACCCCACCAGCGGAAAGCCCCAGGAAGATGTCGGCGTCGGCAATGACTTCAGCTAACGTGCGCGCCTTGGTATCGCGTGCAAACTCCGACTTCCAAGCGTCCATGAGGTTTTCGCGCCCGATATAAACTACTCCTTCAATATCAGTGACCCAGATGTTTTGTTTGGACGCCCCCAAGCTTACCAATTGGTGCAAGCACGACAAAGCGGCTGCACCTGCTCCAGATGCCACTATTTTTACATCGTTGATTTTTTTGCCCGATAGCAGCAATGCATTGACGACAGCAGCACCCACAATAACAGCGGTGCCATGTTGGTCGTCATGAAATACGGGTATCGCCATGCGTTCGCGCAAGCGTTGTTCAACTTCGAAACACTCGGGCGCTTTGATGTCTTCAAGATTGATTCCACCGAACGTGGGTTCCAGCGATGCAATGATATCAACCAATTTGTCAGGATCATTCTCTGCAATTTCGATATCAAAAACATCAATGTCAGCAAATTTCTTGAACAGAACGGCTTTGCCTTCCATCACGGGTTTTGCTGCCAGAGGGCCAATGTTACCCAAGCCCAAAACGGCTGTGCCATTCGAAATGACGGCCACTAGGTTGGCGCGTGCGGTATATTTAGCCACAAGTGAGGGGTCGGCGTGAATTGCTTCTGAAACTGCCGCAACGCCTGGCGAATAGGCCAAGGCCATATCGCGCTGATTGCTCAGGGGCTTGGTTGAACGAATCTCTAGTTTTCCCGGAGGAGCCGCCTCATGATAGCGAAGTGCTGCTGATTTTAGTTCATTCGTCGATTTTGATGACAACTCGATTGCTTTCGTTTGGCTATTGTTGAAGTCAGCTTAAGCGTTTACCTGCCGCCCATATACCAACAACATCGACAAAATAACCAATCCAAATATGAATTGCCGCCCTGCCTCAGGAATCTGCATCACCGACAAGATAGATTGCAACAGCGTGATGAGAAGTACACCTGCAATCGTGCCAGCATAACTGCCACGCCCTCCCAAAACGTGGGTTCCCCCCAACACAACGGCGGCAATCGCAGGCAACAAATAAGCATCTCCCATGGATTGGGCAGCTTTTGCGGCATAGCCTGCAAGCATGACGCCTCCGAGCGCACTCAGGGCACCGCTGAGCACAAATGCCAGCAAGATAACACGGCGCGTATTTATGCCTGAAAGATAGGCCGCGCGCTCGCGATTGCCGACTGCATAAATTTGCCGGCCAAACGTTGTGCGGGTAAGAATGAAAAGTGCAAATGCACCAACAATAACCCAGAGTATGACACTGTTGGGCAGATGCGGAATGAATTCGCCTGTTGCGATATAGCGCATACCGGGTGTTGCCGAGTCCTGCGGTGCATAACCGCCCGTGTAAACAACCATCAGCCCTTGGGCGACGGAATTTGTGGCAAGTGTCACAATCATCGAAGGGATACGGAGATAGCCCGTTGCCCACCCGTTGATAAAGCCAATCATAGCACCACAAACCATTCCAATTGGAATGGCCATGGCGGAACCCCAGGGTCCCATTGCTGCTGCGGCACAGGCCATCATGGCACCACTGGTCACCACCCACGGCACTGATAAGTCGATATGCCCCAGCAAAATGACCAGCATCATGCCCGTGGCAATAATGCCGAGGAACGAAGCCACTTTGAGCTGTTGCAGCAGGTACTCAGGCGATAGAAAATTTGGCGAATAGAGCGAGCCGCACAACAGGAGTAGAATAATGCAGGCAAAGGCCGTCACCACTTTTTTGTCCAATTTGCTGACGTAAGACGGCAGTTGCGCGCTCTGCTTTTCGGGCAACGTAACCATCACTGAAACCAATCCAATTTGTTGCGCACCCGTAACAATCCAAACGCGCTGAGGCTTACAGCAAAGACGAGAATGAGGCCTTGGAACAGGGGTTGCCAAAGGGGTTCGAAATCAAACACAAAAAGCAGGTCACCAATGGTGCGATACGCCAGGGCCCCAAACACCGCGCCAATGGCCGTGCCGCGCCCACCCGCAAGTGAAACACCACCAAAAACAACGGCAGCAATTGAATACAAGGTATACGTATTTCCCGCAGCGAAAGAGGCCTCTCCCGAGTAAGAGAAAAACGTGAGAAACAAACCTCCAATAGCCGCCAGCAGGCCCGATAGCGTATAGGCCGCAAATTTGGCCCGCTTGATGGGCATGCCTGACATATAGGCCGCATGTTCGGATGAGCCAGCAGCATAAGCCGCCCGGCCGATGACCGAACGCGAATAAGGCACCCAGATCAACACCACGACCAACACCAACACCACAAGGCTTGCAGGTAAAAAGCCCATGAGTTTGCTGGTCAAGGCATCCGCCACGGTTTCGTTGATGACCCCTCCGGGAAACGGCCTGATGAACAAGGCAATGCCATAAAACATTGCTCCTGTTGCAATCGTGGTCACAATGGGTTGGAGGCGACCATAAATAACGACGAGGCCATTCAGTGCACCACAGGCCAAGCCCGTTAGCAAAACACCACTAATGCCCAGTGTTGTGGCACCACCGCTGCCAACAACAATTGCAGAGGCGAGGCAGTTACACAGAATGAGGATCATGCCCACTGAAAGGTCAATGCCTGCCGTTAGAACAACAATGGCCTGCGCCATCGCCACAAAGGCAAGCAGAACAGCTTTGTTGGATGCTGTTTGCACGACATTAGAAGAAAAACCAGCCGGGTGGTTTGACGTATAAATTGCAAACATCACGAAGAACAAGCCGGCGGCAAGAATAGCGCCACGATTTTCCTCTAGCCAATAGCGCCATTCACTCATGCTGCGGCTCCACTTGAAACGGGTTCCAGTTTCAATGCACTGGCGATCAGATTTCTTTCGTTGATCTTCGCGCCGGAGAGCACACGTGATATTTCCCCATCATACATCACCAGCACATTTTGACATAAACCAATGAGTTCGTCATAGTCGGTTGAGTATAAAATAATCGCCGTACCTTGCTTTGCGAGATCGACAAGCAGGGTATAAATTTCCTGCTTGGTGCCCACATCAATGCCGCGCGTGGGATCATTAAGCAGAATGATGGAGGGCTTGTTCATCAGCCATTTTGCGATGACAACTTTTTGCTGGTTGCCGCCTGAAAGTGAGCTAACGGGAATATCATTGTTTGCAGTCTTGATTGCCAGAAGTTCCACCAGCCTTGCAATTTCAGTAGCCACTTTGGCTTTGTCCAGTAGTCCGCGTCGTGACACACGCCCGTATGCCGACATCGTCAGGTTGTCGCCCACCGACATGGGCAAAAGCAGTCCTTCGGTTTTGCGATCCTCGGGAATAAGAGCCATGCTGAAATCAGCAGACTTTGCCGCCGTCGGGCTTTGCGGCAAGTTGGTCTTTGCGCCTATTTTAACATTGCCCCCACAATTCTTCAGCACGCCAAAAAGGCCCAAAAGCAGTTCCTTTTGGCCTTGTCCGTCCAGCCCACCCAGACCCAAAATTTCCCCCGGTCGCAGGTTAAAGTTGATGTTCCGCAATTTATTTGTCCACGTTAGATTCTTGCACGAAAGGACCGGCCTGAACTTCTGGTGCGAGTTTCTGCTTTTCAGGAAATTCGTGATGATACTCGCGGCCAATCATCATCTCGATCACTTGCGCATCAGTTTTGCTGCCCGACTTAAATGAGGCAACCATCTGGCCGTTCCGGAATACGGTGCAGTCATCGGCCAGCTCCTTAATCTCATGCATGCGGTGCGAGATATAGACGATGGCGACACCCTCCGCTTTCAAGCGGTGCAAGAGTTCATAAACTTTGGTGACGTCAGCCGCCGTGAGTGCTGAGGTTGCCTCATCAAGGATCAGGATTTTGGGGCGGCGTGCTAAAGCCTTGGCAATTTCCACCATTTGGCGGCGCGACAACGAAAGATCGCGCACAGGTGCTGAAGGATTGATATCAGCTGCACCTGCGCGTTGAAGTGCCTCCAGTGCCAAAAGCCGTTGCGCCTTGCGATCAATAAAGCCAAAACGCGTTGGCGGGTTTGCGGGAATGATATTGTCGGCCACCGTCAAATCCGGCACCAGCGACAATTCCTGAAACACACACACGATGCCATGTTGCATGGCCTCGGCGGGCGAACGAAATTGAACTTCGCTGCCGAACGAAGCGCATTGGACCCGGAATCCGGCTGCACCACGCCTGACATCATCTTGATCAGAGTCGATTTGCCTGCGCCATTTTCGCCTAACACCGCGTGAATACGACCAGGCCGCAGCGAAATGGATGCGTTTTTCAGTGCTTGGACGCCACCATAACTTTTGGTGGCACTTGCCATTTGAAAGAGTTCTTCGTTCAAAATTGCAGACCCCAACATTCCGGGCCTGAACGCGTGGCATTCAGGCCCGTCGTCGTTTCTTTTGATAGCTTATTGGTTATCTTTGGTCTGGCCCATGATTTCTTGCGCTGAGAAGTTCAGACCACAAGTTGGGAACGAGTTGCCAACAAAGAAGTTGTCAGACTGTTCAGAATAGAAATCTTGGCCATCCTTGAAATTGGGATCTTCCACGATGGCGGTTGGTAGCTTGATTGATTGGGGAATAACCTGCCCTTCGAGTGCCGAAAGTGCGACCTTCATCGCAACCGCGACTTGGGCCGGTCCTGTTCCTGCCGATGAGCATTTCAATCCTTCAGCAGAATACTTCGCGCAGAATTTACGGAAACCGTTTTCGGTTTCACCACCAAATGGCACGAAGGGATGTTTGGCATCCATCAAGGCCTGCACAACGCCTGTGTCGCCGCCTTGTGATGCGATCCCGTCAAATGGACCGCTTGTGGCAATGGCGTCAGCTGCCACTTTCTGGGCTGTGCCGTCGTCCCATTTGCCGACGACTTCCGTAACAGTGTAGGTCTTGCCGGACTTTGCCAAGGCTTCATTCAGGGCTTCGTGGCGGTCGGTATCAACTGACGTGCCAACGACACCGCGCACTTCAAGAACCTTGCCGCCATTTGGCAGGAACTTGATCATCCAATTGGCCCACAATTCACCAAGCCCGCGCTGATCTACATTCACGTTGATGGCGTCTTCAGTATCGAAAATATTGTCGAAGGCAACCAACACGACACCCGCTTCCTTGGCGCGCTTAATCACGGGTCCAAAGGAGGTTGGATTAATGGCGTTTACGACAATTGCGTCATAGCCAGAATCGATGAAATTGTTGATGGCCGAAATTTGTGCTGGTGCATCTTCGCCTGTGGAAATGACCTTGAACTCCTTCAACTTAGCGGCAATCTCAGGCTGGGCAGCATAGGCCTTTGCCGTCTGAATCATCTGAATGCGCCATGAATTGGCGATGTAGCCGTTGGCGAAGGCCACGCGATAGGGGCCTTCCTTCTTGGGGAATTGGAAGAACTTGGTTTCGGCAGACCATGGCACCATGCATGTTGGATCCGTCGCAGGTCCGCTTACAACTTCAGCTTTGGCCACAGTGCCGACGAGACTTCCGAGCACAATGCCACTCAGCAGCAATGACTTCAGTTGGCGTGACAGTTTCATTCAATTTCTCCCAGATGTGCCGGATTGACTGCATTTTCTGATTAGTTGGGTGTACCGGATTGTGCCCATCACTGCGCGCAAGTTAACACAAATGATTGCGCTGTCAATTATATGATTAATTGGAGAATATGAACTTTTGATTGTCCCGGCGACCCCACCTATGTTTGCGAAAACCCTGGACTAACAATGACCAAGCAGCGGCGCACTACACTTGAAGACGTGGCCAAACTGGCCAATGTGAGTGCGATCACGGTCTCCCGTGCACTGCGGAATCCGGAAACGGTTTCAGACAAACTGAGGAGCCATATCAACGAAGCCGTGAGCAGGCTCGGCTATGTCCCAAATCTTGCGGCAAGCCGCCTGGCCTCTTCGAAGACCCACACTGTGGGCGTTATTGTCCCAACCTTGTACAACGTCATTTTCGCGGACTACATCCGCGCCATACACGACGTGCTTCTGCCCGCAGGCCTGCAACCGCTGGTGACGAACAGCCAATATTCTGTTGATATTGAAGAAGTCTGCAATTCGTACGTTGTTGGGGCAGAACGTGGAGGCGATCATCATTGTCGGCACTGACCACACGCCGTCAGGCCGGCGCATGCTCCAGCAAGTCGCACATTCCCATTGTGGAAACATTTACCCGCAGTACCGAACCCATGGGTTTTAACGTGGGGCTGGATCTCGAACAGGCCGGGTATGATGCAACAAAGTTTCTTGTCGATTTCGGCCACAAAGATATTTGTTTTTTGGTGGGCGCAGTTGACGAACGCGCGCGCCAACGCATCGCAGGTTATTCAAGAGCAATGGAGGCCGCCAATATCGATACCACCGCAGCTTGAGGTGTTTGCAGGAACCTAACTCAGTTACTTTGGGCACAAAGGTTGCCCAAAAAATTACTGCGACTAAAAACATGCCGACTGCATGGTTTTGCATTGACGACAACGTGGCGCTGGGCGCACTTCTCTGAACTCAAGCAAAAAGCGTTTAAGGTTCCATCCGATGTCGCAGTATTTGGTTTTCACAATTTGGATTTTGCGGCTTGCGCAGCGCCTTCAATTTCAACGGTTGCGACGGATCGATATTTGATTGGCGAGATTGCGGCGAAACTGACGTTGTCGGAATTCGAAGCTGGAGAATTCGTCGCCAAAGAAATGGCACGATGTCGGTTACGAACTTATGCCGAGAGAAAGTACGGGCGAAATTAAACGCAACAAAACAATCCTCAAAAGTTCCGGCGCAAAGAATTGATCGTGCACGCCTATTAGACCAGCAGAACAATTAGCCTTTCAGTCCGAGATCGAAATCCAAGGCTATGGAATTGAGAATCGCCTTGGTTGTTTTGGCTTCGCTGCCTGCTTCAATTGCCGACAGAATTTGGACATGTGATGAGACGAGGGAGGCAGGAACATCCATGTCTTCCGCAATGAGCTTTTCATAAATGCAGCAATGGCAGAGTTCTACGAGCCCCATGAATGATCGCAAGAATTCATTCTTCGAAATGTCAGCGATGATCAGATGAAACTCAAAATCAGCAATGGCGAAATTCAGTGGCGAATTTCTTGAACTTTCCATTTGCTGCAACCAATAGTGCAGCATGCGAAGATCATCTGCAACTTTGCGCGTTGCGACGACAGCAGAAACCATAGGCTCAATAGCTTGCCGAATTTCGGTGATCTGCGTTAAGCGCTCATTGTCAATTCCCGCTCTGAATTGCCAAGCAATAACTGCATTATCGAAGTGGTTCCAACGACTGCGCGGAGAAACTTTGGTGCCAATTTTGGGGCGCGCCTCAACCAACCCTTTTGACTCGATCGATTTCAGAACTTCCCGCAACACCGTGCGTGACACCTCAAATTCGGCAATCATTTCCGCATCACCCGGCAGCGAACTGCCAGCAGGATATTGGCCGGATACAATCCTGAAGCCCAATTCGCCAATAACGTGGGTATGGAAATTTCTCGCGACTGTCCTGCCTGCGAGTGAGCGGACTAATCCTCCAAGCTCACTCATAATTCAGGTCACCTTTGAAATTACGCTTTCCGACTTGCGTTTTTGAAAACCAAGCGTTGCAAGAGAATGAAAATAAAGAGCAAAAGCCCGATGACAATTTTTGTCCACCAACTGCTGAGGGTTCCGTCAAACACAATGTAGGTCTGTACCAGACCTTGCAACATAACACCAATGAACGTCCCCAACAGAAAACCATAGCCGCCGGTCAATACTGTACCGCCAATTACCACCGCAGCAATTGCGTCTAATTCAACCCCAACAGCAGCCAAGGAATAGCCAGACGAAGTATACAAGGCAAACACGATTCCGGCCAGCCCCGCCAAAAAGCTTGAAATCGCATAAATTGACAGGGTGGTGAAAGCAACTGGCACACCCATAAGCGAAGCAGAAGTGGTGCTTCCACCCAGCGCATAGACATAGCTTCCAAATTTAGTGCGGTGGAGCACAAAACCGCCAATGATAAAGGTCAGCACCATAAGCATGCCAACTGCCGTGAACCGCCCACCGCCCGGTAACAGGAAATAGGACTGGGAAACAGTTTTGAAGAACGGGTGTGCAATGGGGATTGAGTCTTCGCTCAAAATAGAAGCACCACCGCGGGCCAAGAACATGCCTGCGAGCGTTACGATAAAGGCCGGCACTTGTAGGTATTGAATGACGGCCCCCATGGCCGCCCCAAATGCTGTTGCAACAGCAAGCGCCAAGACAAATGCAATAAGCGGATGCAATCCCGCCATGTTAATCAAAATCGCCACAAGAACGCCCGTGAAGCCAATGACGGCCCCAACGGAAAGATCGATGCCCCCCGAAATAATCACGAAAGTTGCGCCGACAGCTGCAATGCCAACAAAGGCGTTATCGGTCAAAAAATTGCCGACCACACGCGTTGACCACATGCCTGGAAATTGAAAGACGCAGATGGCATAGCTCAGGGCAAAAATAATCAATGTTGCTGCAAGCGGCCGATAACGCGGGTTCATGGTTTCGCCTCGCTCTTGGTATTTTTGGTTTGGCTCAATCCAATGAAAAGATTTTTTATTTTTTCTGATTGCACTACCAAAATCGCAATGATGAGGCCCGCTTTTACCACAAAGTTGAATTGGGGAGGAAAGCCTGAAACCAAAATGCCGGTGTTCATGGCTTGGATTATAATAGCGCCGAGAACAGACATAATGATTGAGAAACGCCCGCCCAGCAAAGAGGTACCACCAATCACCACCGCCAAAATTGCATCAAGCTCAAGCCATAGTCCGGCATTGTTCGCATCGGCGCCTTTGATATCTGCCGTGATAATGATGCCTGCAATTGCGGCGCAAAAGCCACTGAACGCGTAAATCGAAATCAGTAAACGTCGACTTCTCAATCCAGCGTAATTGGACGCAGATAAATTTGTGCCAATGGCTTCAATAAATAGCCCAATTGCTGTGCGACGCATGAACAAGTGCGTTGCAATGAGCAGGGCAACACCAATTAGGGCTGCCATTGGAAAACCAAGGAACGAGCCTGTCCCTACAAAATTTAAAGTTGGGTGGTTGAAGGTGACAATGAATCCTTCCGTAATGAGCTGGGCCAACCCGCGCCCAGCGACCATAAGCACCAATGTCGCAACAAAGGGCTGAATATCCAAAACCGCTACGAGTAGCCCATTCCAAATTCCACATGCGACGCCAACGGCCAATGCAGATACAAGTATAACAGGCAGCGGCAGATCATGCGTTGCCATTGTTGCGGTGACGGCGCCTACAACCGCCATGATGGCGCCCACCGAAAGATCAACGCCCTTGGTCGCAATCACAGCCGTCATGCCAATTGCCAAAATTGCAACGGGTGCGCCACGGTTGATCACGTCGATGATGCTTCCGAAGAAGCGGCCATTTTGCCAGGTCACATCAAAAAAGCCTGGAAAGAGGGTCCAGTTGAAGAACAATATCAGGATCAATGCAATCACTTGCGGATTGATCAATGGCTTCAAACGGTTTGCCAGGGTCATGCCACGCGTTCCTTTTGATTGGCAATTGCTTGTACGATGACGTTCGGGGAGATGTTGGGGCCGTGTAATTCCGCCACCATTTCACGGTCACGCATAACCATGATGC
The DNA here is from genome assembly GCA_963840765.1 of uncultured Alphaproteobacteria bacterium. GTDB lineage: Bacteria > Pseudomonadota > Alphaproteobacteria > Rhizobiales > Aestuariivirgaceae > Aestuariivirga. The sequence goes on from CAWJAE010000004.1 coordinate 442,476, forward strand.
GGGAACTGTACGCAACGATTTCATCAAGTTCAGATGAAATCACAACAAGGGCCAAGCCGTCCTCCCGAAGCCGATTGATTACCCGCACGATTTCGGCATGCGCACCGACATCAATGCCGCGCGTCGGTTCATCCAAAATCAGAAACTTGGGGTCAGTCGCCAACCAGCGTGCAAGAATAACTTTTTGCTGATTACCGCCAGAGAGCAGTTTCACAGGAATGTCTGGAGACGCTGCACGAATATCGAGAGACTCAACAAACTTTCCCGCCACTTCAATTTGCTCATCCCGGTTTAAGCGCGCGGAACCAACCCAATTTTCCCTGCATGGCAATGATAATATTTTCCCGCACAGAGAGATCACCCAAAATGCCATCAGCACGACGATCTTCTGGGCAAAATCCGAAACCCATATTGATTGCTTCTGTCGAATTTCGAATGGAAACTGGCTTGCCGTCCACTTGGGCTTGGCCGCTGTCTGCGGCATCAATTCCGAACATCAGTCTGCGCAATTTCGGTGCGGCCAGATCCGAGCAGTCCGGCAATTCCCACCACCTCGCCTTTGTTGACATGCATCGAAAACGGCTTGACCTTGCTGGCGAGGCCATAAGTCGAAAAATCCACCATTTTCTCACCGGTCTTGCGCTCAGGTGCGGCGGCAAGTTCGGTGTCGGCGGTCAGATCTTTGCCCAGCATCATGCGCACCAAGTTGGTTTGCGTCATGGCGGTGATTTTTTCGTTGCCAACACGTTTGCCATTGCGAAGTACGGTTACGCGATCCGCGAGTTCAAAAACCTGGTCGAGAAAATGCGTGATAAAAACAATGGCAAGCCCCGGCTTTTTCAACTCTTGAACGACGGAGAATAAGTTTCTGCACTTCATTGCGATCTAGACTTGCGGTTGGCTCATCCAAAATAAGAACTTTGGCACTCAACTCCACTGCGCGCGCTATGGCAATGATCTGCTGCACAGCTATGGAATAGGTATTGAGATCGGCATTCACATCAATGCCTTCAAGGCCATACTTGACGAGAATGCCTTGGCGTCATTTTCAAGTTTGGATTTGTTGACAAAGCCAAAGCGCGTCGGCTGCCGGCCAATGAATAGATTTTGCGCAACTGTTAAATTGGGCAGCAGGTTTACTTCTTGATACACCGCCCCAATGCCAACAGATTGCGCATGCAGCGGGTTGTTCAGTTTGATCGCCAAGCCATCCAGCAGCACGTCTCCCGCATCTTGCGTGTAAGCACCCGTCAAAATTTTGATGAGCGTGGACTTGCCGGCGCCATTTTCGCCCAGTAGCGCATGAACTTCGCCCGCAAAAAGTGTGCAATCAACATTCTGGAGGGCTGCGTGGCCGCCAAAACTCTTGCAGATGCCCGAGGCCTGCAAGACAATTGTAGATGTCGACTCCACTGATACTTCCTCCAAGGCAAGCGGTCACGAATTGGCTGCCCAGCCAAATCATGGGGAAAATTGAGCGGCCCTGTAAACGGCACTGCTCAATTTCGCCTCCACGTCGCGATAAAATCATTGAAGACAAAAATAGTCCTCTGGAGTTGTCGGGCATTTGCGCGCCCAACAACTCCAGAGGTTAGACCCTTGGGAGGTATTAGTAGCCGAGGCCCTTGCGGCGATCGTATTCGCCCTGCGGATCATCAGCAGGCGTGTAGAGCTTCGACTCGGTGATGATGAATTTTTCTGGCTGCTTCTTGTCCTTCATAAAGGCATCAAGAATATCAAATGCCGGACCAGCCATATTTGGCGTGAGTTCAACAGTAGCGTTCGCTTCACCATCAACCATGGCCTTGAAAATATCTGGAACGGCATCGATTGAGACAACCAAAATGTCCGTACCCGGTTTCAGTCCAGCGTCTTTGATAGCTTGAATGCCACCAACGGCCATATCGTCGTTGTGGGCATACATGGCGCAAATGTCTTTGCCGCCATTTTCAGCTTTCAAGAAGCCTTCCATGACTTCCTTGCCCTTGGAGCGGGTGAATTCACCGGTCTGGCTGCGTGCAAGTGTAATGTTGGCATGGCCAGCAATGGCTTCTTCGAACCCCTTCTTGCGGTTGATTGCGGGTGTTGAACCAACGGTGCCCTGCAATTCAACAACCTTGCATGCCTTGTCACCTACCGTTTTCACCAGCCACTCGCCAGCAACACGGCCTTCCTTAACTTGGTCCGAAGCGACAGAAGCCAGATAAAGGTCCTGCGGGGCATCAACGCCGCGGTCCAGCAATACAACAGGAATGTTTGCTTCCTTGGCTTCCGTCAAAACTTCTTCCCAGCCTGTGGCAACAACAGGCGCCACAAGAATGGCATTCACGCCTTGAGCGATAAAGCCGCGGATAGCCTTGATTTGGTTTTCTTGCTTTTGTTGGGCGTCAGCAAACTTCAAATCAATGCCACGCTTTTCAGCTTCAAGCTTGGTCACGGATGTTTCGGCAGCGCGCCAACCCGATTCCGAACCGATCTGCGAGAAGCCAACAACCATGCCTTCTGCATGGGCTGCGGAGAATGACAGGGCAGCCAAACTGGCCCCCAACAATAGATTGCGAACAAATTTCATTTTACTTCCTCTCCTGAAATACGAACCACATTAAGCGTGGGTCCGTTGTGTTTTTTGTTATCATATAATAATACTAATACAAAGAATTTTTTGCTGTGTTTTGCATCATGCTGCTGAGATTTTCTCCCGCAGTGCAATAAGTTTGGGCATGACTGACCCCAGCTCAATTTCTGTTTCGCCGCCAAATCCAAAGTAAAGTGAGCGATAGATTTGGTAGAGAATGGCATAAGTTCCGCGTTCGCCATTTTGCGGTTCAAAGGTTTTATAAGTCGGGCAAATGCTGTCCTGCGCTTCTTCAATGGTTGCGAAAATGCCGGCAGCAAGGAATGCAAAAATTGCAGCCCCTAGCCCAACAGCGGGCGAAGCAAGTGCCAGAACCGGACGACCAAAGACGTTGGCATAAACCTGGTTCAACACATCACTGCGCTGGCCAATTCCGCCGGCATTGATGACACGCTTCACCTCAACTCCATTTTCTTCCATACGGTCGAAAATTATTTTCGTGTGGAATGCTGTGCCCTCAATCGCAGCCATCAGTTCGTCTTGGGCGGTGGAGTTTAAGGTCCAGCCCAATGTGATGCCATTGAGTTGCGGATTGACGAGAACCGTGCGGTCACCATTGTCCCACACCATGCGCAACATTCCAGTTTGGCCTGCGCGAAATTTTTCCAACCCGACTACCAGTTCACCAACGGTGGTGTTTGCACGCTTGGCAATAGCAGCGAAGATATCTCCAACGGCTGATAGCCCTGCTTCAATGCCCAAATAATTTGGGTGCACACTTCCCGGCACAACGCCGCACAAACCCGGCACAAGGTTTTGACTTTGCGATGTTCCAATGATGCAGGTGGACGTGCCGATCACATTGACCATATCACCCTCGCGTACCCCTGCTCCAATAGCATCCCAATGGGCATCGAAAGCCCCAACGGGAATAGGAATGCCCGCAGACAGCCCAAGCTTACGGGCCCAATCCAAACTCAGGTATCCCGCTAACATATTGGAGGTTAGATATTCACCATCCAGCTTCTCGCGCACGCCCGCAAGCAACGGGTCTACCTTCACCAGAAAGTCTTCCGGAGGAAGACCCCCCAGATTTGCGTTCCACATCCACTTGTGGCCCATTGCACAAACACTGCGCTTTACATCGCGCGGATTATGAATGCCGCAAAGTGTTGCGGCGACCATGTCACAATGTTCAAACGCGCTTGTGAATTGATCGCGGCGCTGCGGGTTATGCCGCAACCAATGGAGTAGTTTTGCAAAACCCCATTCAGAGGAATAGGTTCCGCCGCACCACTTGATGGCCTCAAGATTAAATGCTTTTGCGGCTTCTGTTATCTCTTCCGCTTCGGCTTTCGCACGATGATCGCACCAAAGATAATAGTCATCCAGCGGCTGCATCTGATCATCAACCAATACGACAGATGATCCCGTTGTATCCAGCGCAATCGATTTAATTTCAAAACCGTTCAATTCAGCTTTCGCTAACACGCCTTGTACAGCGGAAATCAAAGCTGCCATATGATCTTCATGTGATTGCGTGGCAAAATCCGGATTACCTTGGACGCGCTTCACCGGATACTCCGCAACATCAGTGGCCACCAATCCTGCTGTGCTGTCCACAATGGATGCACGCACACTCAAAGTGCCAAAATCAACGCCAATAACTTTTGCCATATCAGGCCACCGGTGCGTGGTTGTAGAAATCCCATTTTAGGTATTTGCCCATCGCCTCTGCGACTGCATTACTGACTTTCGCAAAATTTGCTGCAACGTGATGTTCGTAACCATTTTCGCAAATGAACTTCAAAAGTTTTTGCATCTCTGGAATTTCGACAACGCCGGCACCGCCAAATGTTGAGAGGGGATCGGACGTAAAACTACCCTCGCCCACATAGCCACGAATTTTACCCGTCACATCATCGGTGCTGACGCGCACATAAGTCATTCCCCCGGCTTTGATGGAACCAACAACCGTGCCGAAGGTGTTTTCGGCTCCCACCGTATCTGCGATGATTTCCTGATAGTCCATGCGCATGTCTGCAAAGAACTCTTTGGGCAAATTGCTGCAATGGAAACAAACGGCCTTGTTGGCATTGCCACCATAGTTATTATTCCAATCCAAGAGCGCACTCGGCTTCCCCGAAGCAAGCGCCAGCGCATGCATGCCCAGCAAACCACACACATCAACTTCGCATGCGCTTGACATGAGCTTTTGGCTCATCATGCTCATCATGGTGCAAGGCACCACACCATAATTTTCTTCAATCGAAGTCCAACATTGAATGGCGCTGATCGATACATCAACTTCGCGCATCCAGTCCTCCGTCACTGCCGCAAGCTTGGCTTGTTTCAACAATGCCTGCTCTGGTACGCCCTTGACCGATACATAACCACGGATGGCATCCATTTTCTCTTGGACGATTTCTGCCTTGTCTGAAATTTTTGCGGCGCGGCCCAAAATTTCTGAAAGATCTAATGTAACAACGGAAATGCCCGCCCGTTCCAAAATTTTTTCGCTGTAACGAACCGTATTAAAAGCTTGTGGCCGCGCGCCAATTGCACCAACGCGCAAATTTTTCATGCCGTTACTAATCCGGCAAACGGCTGCAAACTCAAACAGATCTTCAGCAAATTCTACTGACGCTGGGGCCACACAATGGGTTTTGGTCAAAGTATAGGGAATGCCATATTGGCGAAGGTTGTTACATGCCGACATTTTTCCGCAAAAGCTGTCACGACGGTTCGCTCTCGTCATTTTTTCGGGATCATCAGGTGTTGCTTGAATGAGAACGGGAACATTCAAACTTGCCCACCGCAACGTATCGGCAATGGGGCGCTCTTCACCAAAATTTGGCAGGGTCACTATTACGCCATCAATTTCGGCGGCTTTTGATTTGAAGAGAGCGGCACATCTTTTAGCGTCCTCGTAAGTTTGGACAGCGCCATAAAGTGTGTCTTCGGGTGAAAGCACCACGACCTTGTGACCCGCCGCTTCAACAGCGGCAATCATTTCTACGCGACCGGTTTTTGCGAGATGCGCTGGGAAAAAGCCCCGGCTCCCTACCAGAATGCCAAATGTCATCTGACGCATAATCTCGTTCTCCCATAATGGCATCGGTCAAGGCTGGCCGTAATAGGCCGCGCTGCCGTGCTTTCTTTTGTGATGTTTGTTGAGTAGGTGCTCAGACAGGCTGGCGGCCTGTTGATTGAGTTGAAGGGTATGAAACGCAAGGTGGGCAACCAGCTCAAGAATGGCGGCTGTGTGAACAGCATCTTCAACCGTTGCGCCCCAACAGAACGGACCATGGCCGGGCACCAGAATTGCGGGCACGCCGAAAGGGTCTCGAATAGATTCAACAATTGCGAGGCCGGTGTTCTTTTCATAATCTGAACTGATTTCGAGTGGTGAAAGTTCCGGGCAAACCGGAATTGAGCCATTAAAATAGTCAGCATGGGTTGTGCCAAAGCAAGGGATTGGCAAACGCGCTTGGGCCCAGATCGTGGCATAGCGTGAGTGTGTATGAACCACACCACCAACACCCTCAAAGGCCTTGTAGATTTCAAGATGGGTTGGTGTATCTGAAGACGGTCGGCGATTTCCTGAGGTTATGCGGCCATTCAAATCCACGCCGACAAGATCGCCCTCCGCAATTTCATCATAGGCCATGCCACTGGGCTTGATTAGAATCGACTGTGAATTGCTATCGCGGCCACTCACATTGCCAAAAGTGTCTTCGGCCAAGTTGCGTGCAAAAATTTCCTTATTTGCGGACAAAACGCGATGTGCAAAGTTCAACAACTAAACCTCCCAGACTTGAGAGGCTCAATTATCATATTATATTATAATTTGTCCAGCTCACAAAGTTGGACCGAATGTTCGCGTTCGAACATGCTGCTGTGTGAAGCGTTCAAGATTCCGATGAGCACAGGCGCCGATAGCGGTCTCTCAATTTTTTGTCGCTCATCGACATTATGTGCAACGTAAATTATTGGCTAAAGCCAAGAAGCAGAATTGCATCAGGGGTTGCGAGCTACTGCTCTCTAAACGCGCGCCGGAATTGATCAACCATTGGCTTAAGCATATATGAAAGAGCTGTTCTGCTTTCTGTTTGAATGAATGATTCAACAGGCATCCCCGGCACCAGCTTTTTGCCATTTAGTTTCGCAAGTTCACTATCTGCGACGTCAACCTGAACAGTATAAAAAGTCTGACCATTTGCTGGGTCTGTGCTTGTTGCAGGCGAAATGAATGCAACAGTACCGCCAAGTTCCGGCGTTTCGCGCGCACTGAATGCAGAGAACCTGAGCTTTACATCTTGCCCCATGTAAATTTGATCAATGTCAGTCGGTTGAACATTTACTTCAACTTGCAAAGCGGCATCCAAGGGTACAATGGTCAGCAGTTTCTGGGCCGGAGTGATAACCCCGCCAATGGTGTTGATCGAAACCTCATTGATCGTACCTTCAATTGGAGAGCGGATTTCGAGCCGCTTCAGTCGCTCCAGAACGGCGGTAAATCTTTCACTCAATTCAGAAATGCGGGGTTCAATTTCCGAAAGCTGCTTCTGGGCTTCATTCCTTGCATCTTCACCAACGGAAAAAATCTGCAATTCAATTTCATTTTGGCGAGACAATGAACGCGCAATCGACGATTCGATCTGTCCGGCTTCGCCCTCCAATTTTGTAAGGTCGCGTGCATTATTGAAAACGCGGGTACCTTCAATAAGTCCCTTGCGTTTCAATCCGTCAACTTTGTCAGCTTCATTCTTAACCAATTTCAGCTCCGACGCGTTCGATTTTTTTTGGGCCGCCAGACCTTTTAACTCTTGCTCAATCTGGGCAATCCCAAGTTTCAATTGTTCGACTTGACTGGCGCGTCTTTCCCGGTTTCCCTGAAATAGCCGTGTTTCATTTTCGATCTCTTTTGATGTGGCGATCCCGAATATATCTTCGCCTTGCAGCGGGGGCAAAACTTCCAAGTTGTCGCGTTCTGCAAGAAGTCTTTGGCGTTTCGCCAAATATTCGATCAATTGCCCTTGCAAGATTTGCCGTTCAGACTTCAAAACTGCATCATCAAGCAGAAACAGGATTTGGTTTTCAGATACAACATCACCCTTGCGAACATTGATTTTTTGAATGATCCCACCATCAATATGTTGTATGGCCCGGAGATCTTTATCGACTTTAACCTGTCCCTGGCCAACAACCGCTCCAGAAAGTTCGGAAGTTGCTGCCCACCCGCCTAATCCAATAATAAGTATCGCAGCACTCAGCGTACCCCACACCACGCGTGACGAAATACCTGTGTTACGTCCCAAACCAGAGTTCAGCTCCGAAGCAATGCCCACTTCTTTTGGTGCTGACGCTTTACTCACTTTTATAGCTCCTACCGATGATGCGCATTCAAGCAACTGTATGCGTTGAAATGATTAAGTGGTGGTGCCCATCAAGCTCTACAGAAATATCAAAAGTTTCATCTCCGTCCATATCGACGTCAACAAAGGTTCGGTAAGTGTCGTTTTCCAAATCATGCCGCCGCACGCGAATAGGAATTACGGAATCAAGCGTTTCATCTCGATCTGACTCTTCACTTCCGTACATGTTTTCAAGCGATGTTTCGTCTTCATCATCGTCACGTTCAAAAATATCGTATCTTAAAACGTTGATGCGATCGCCAACTTCAAAGTTCTTGATGTGATAGGGTGAATCAGCTTCAGTTGCATGCTCTGTAATTATATAAGTGTCGTCACCGCCGTGACCATCAAGTGTCAAAGCTTCTGCGCCAACAATAAACAAGTCGTCACCATCGCCACCGATAATAATTTCGATATTCGAGAAATGCTCGTTAAGTCCGCTATTTTTATGCACAGTGCCTTCAACGGTATTGATCAATAAAGCTTCACTGGTCGCGACATAGTCAAGCGTGTCAGTCCCTGCGCCGCCATTGTAAGTGATCGCGACATCAGAACTTTCCGCTAAACTGTCTTCGAAATCATCTTCTGAAACTACGACGACGACTGCATTTACCTCTTGGAAGGCCGGTGTTGCAGCAATGAATATGTCGTCACCACTGCCGCCAACAAAACTCTCGATGGAAGCGAAAATGTCGCTAATTGTTGCTGAGGTTATAACTTCATTGGTGACCAGATTGATCACCAGGTTGGATTCAGCAGCGCTGTAATCAAGGGTATCTTTCCCTTCTCCGCCAATAAATTGATCTTTTACGTTGTCGATGCTGGCAATAAACGCGTCATCGCCTTCTCCGCCGTTGGCACGGTCTTGCCCTTCACCGTCATGCAGTTGGTCATTACCACTTCCGCCATCAATCACGTCGTTTCCGGCGTCACCATAGATGATGTCATTGCCCTCATCTCCACCGATGAGATCATTTCCGTCGCCGCCGAAAATTCTGTCATTGCCAGTGCCGCCAAACAACATGTCGTTGCCAGCATTTCCCAAGATTACATCGTCGCCCGACCCGCCCCATACTACGTCGTTTCCCGCACCCCCAACGATATGGTCATTACCTGCACCGCCATCGATGGCATCGTCACCTTCTCGTGCATCGATCCGGTCGTCGCCATCCTTGCCTATGATTTCATCAGCGCACGCCGTTCCCAACAGAACGTCGTCTTCATCTGTTCCCACGATCGGGGGTTTGGCCAACACATTAAAACTGGCAGTTTGAACGACCGAAAGTTTACCATCTGTAATTTCGTAGTTCACCGTCACCGGTCCGGCATCATCACTGTGAAAATGATAAATTCCGTCGACAAGTTCAAGCTCCCCGTTTGAAACACTTAAGTTTTTAACGCTAAGCGCATCTCCATCGATGTCCGTTGCGCCGCGCAACAGATCACTGAGAGAAAACATGAGCATGATGCAAACGAATTGGTCGCTCAGCAGAACCGGACCAGAAATTTGCGGCCGCCGATTAAGTTGGGTTGCACTTCCACCGTCTTCGTCGTCGTTCTTTTCCGCAGTTGCGTCATTATCGGTGCTAGCCTCTGTGGCCCCACCACCTGCTGCTGCTTTACCCGAATTTTGACCCGGCAGGTTTGAGAAATTGTCGTTTACGGGTGGAGCTGGAGACGCTGGTTGAAAAAGTTTCGGCTGTGTGAAATTAGTGTAAGCTTTAAACGCGCTAAGAACAAAACCAGCCGGTTCAATAGGCGTAAGGTGCGAAAAAGGTGCATTTGAATTTAATTCTTCAATAGCATCTTCTACTGTCTTGTTGGCGCTGTCATCAAAATCAATTTTACCATCGCCCAGTTTTGCAAGGCTTGCGAGCGGTTCATTTTCTATGGCAAATTCTTCTTCAGGCAATGTGTTGTTTTCTGGGGGTGTGTTTGCGAGACTTTTGGTAACAAGAGAGAATTTCAAATAGAGTCCCAATGCGAACAATAGCATCCCAGCATAGATCGGTGTGGTTGACTTTTTTTCCAATCCTGATTTTGCAAGAGATTCCTGATTTTTTGCAAGAACACTTCCAGGTGTAGAATTTTGGCTCCGGGTTGCTTTAATCTCGATCATGGACATGGTCTTGATTTAACCCGCTACGAGTTGTGGTTGAGGGCGAGGCAATTTTGCCGCCGTCGGAAGTGCTTGAGGTGTGATCGCATTTGGCACCACGCTATTCGATGCGCCTTGAGCGGCAGCCACACCCTTCTGCAGTGGCGCAGCTTGTCCTTGCCCCATAACCTCTTCCTTGCTGCCAAATGCGAGCATTTTTCCATTCTGTATGACAGCCATTAAATCAATTGCAGCAAGGGCACTTGGACGGTGGGCAATAACAATTGCAATGCCACCCCTTGCCTTGATTCCATTGATTGCTTCGGTGAGTGCCTGCTCACCTTCGGCATCAAGATTTGAATTAGGTTCATCCATCATCACAACAAAGGGCTGCCCGAACAACGCACGAGCCAGTCCAATTCTTTGACGTTGACCCGCAGACAACACCTGCCCTTGCGAACCCACTTGTGTTTGATATCCGTCCGGCATCCTGACAATCATCTGATGCACACCAGCAGCCTTCGCTGCCGCAACAACATCATCTGGGCTTGCCTCCGGATCGAGCCTCGCAATGTTTTCGCCGATCGTACCATCCATCAAGGAAACATCCTGCGGCAGGTAACCGATCAATGAACCCATGCTGCTTTCAGGCCATTGCGAAAGATCAGCGTCATCAAATCGAATTGATCCCCGAAGTGCCGACCACACGCCTGTCATTGCGCGCATCAGCGATGTTTTGCCGCCGCCAGACGAGCCGATAACGCCAAGGGCTTGCCCGGCCTTCAATTCAAATGAAATTTCACTGAGCAGAATTCTTCCGTTGGATGGCGCAGCGACGGTCAGCTTTTCAACGCGAAAGGTTTTGACGGGTGTCGGCAAATTCATGGGCGCTTTTGAATCCATGAGTGCTACGAGTGTTTCATTAATCCGGTTCCAGGCCCCGCGCGCCTGAACCACATATTTCCAGTTCGAAATCGCCATATCCACTGGTGCAAGTGCGCGAGAAGACGCTACCGATGCGGCGATGATTGCACCGCCTGACATTTGCCCTTGAATCGTCAAGTAAGCGCCCAGCCCCAGCGTGGCTGATTGCAAAATCATGCGCAGAACCCGCGATATAGCGCTCAAGGTTCCTGAAATGTCATTGGTCCGCGTATGCAAACTCAAATGTTCAGCATTGGCATCTCGAAACCGGGCAACAGCGCGACTTCCAATTCCCATTGCGCGTAAAATTTCTGAATTCCGTGCGTTGGAATCTGCAATGCCATTGCGCGTCAGTGTAGATTTGTGTGTGGCACCTGCAAGCCGCCGCGTGAGCAACTCTGTTGCAATTGCGAGCATTGAAAGCGTGAATGCGCCGGCAATAACAAGGGCGCCGAGATAAGGATGCAACACATATACGAAGATGAGATAGAGCGGTAACCAAGGCAGATCGAACAAGGCAACAGGACCTTGACTGCCGAGGAAACCACGGATCGTATCGACATCCCTGCCCCGTTCAAGTGACTCTGAGGGAGAAAAGCCAAAGCGTGGCATGTCGATTGATACGCGATGGGCCAAAGGTGCAAGCTTGCGGTCCAGCGCTGCTCCCACGCGAATTAATATCTGGCTACGTACTGTTTCAAAAACCCCTTGAAAAAGGTAGAGGCCAATGGCCAACCCCGACAGCGCCAACAAAGTTGGAATGTTTTGGGACGGAATTGCGCGATCATAAATCTGCATCATGTAGAACGACCCCGTCAGGGCCAATAAATTGATGATGCCAGACATTCCAAACACAAACAAAAACAGGCCGCGCAAGCCGCCAGTTAACTTGTCCGTGGGCTTTTTACCTGAATCTGATGCATTTTTCGCCATGGTCAACAATCCTAAACCGCATTGGAGGGCCTCCTCCGATTGTAAGGGTCGGGCCTGATGGTCCGACCCCCATTTTCATTCAAGGATTAGGCAGCAAAATCTGTGCCAGTCAGGTTGTGATGACCTTTGATGTCGATTTTGAAGTGTTCGCCATCCAAGGTTTGGCCATCAAGAACCGTAAAGTTCTCATTGCCAATATTCTCGAAGTGCATTGCGATTTGGCCTGCACCTGCCGCATTGCCATTTATCAGCGAGACTGTTCCACCCATAAACGCGGAAACGTCAATCTGATCCCCCGCTTCGAAGTTTAACAAGGTATCACCGTCAGCATCTGATGCCGAGTTGAACACCACCGTGTCATCACCCGTTCCTGTATCGATCACATTGTGTGCGCCGGAAGCTGTCACGGTATCGTTGCCGCTGCCGGTTACAATGTTTTCAATTCCGTAGAGCGTATCACGTGGTCCGTTCAGCACTTGGGCATAGCCGGAAAGGCCAGTACCAAGATTGGCTTCGATGTTTGCCGAAATGGCCGACATATCGAGCGTGTCAATGCCATGATCACCGCTGTAGCGGTCAGCACCATCTGCGATGCCCGCAACAAAGGCGTCGTTGCCTTTGCCACCCATGACATTGTCATCACCGTTGCCAGCCGTGATGAGATCGTCGCCTTCTCCGCCCATGATGACATCGGCACCATCACCGCCATAAACCATGTCGTTGCCCGATCCGGCGAAGACGGTATCGTCTCCCGCACCAGCATCAACAAAGTCGTCGCCTGAACCGACTGATACGGTGTCTGAACCGCCACGACCCATGGCGACGTCGTCACCGCCTTCACCCGTTTGCAGATTGTCGGCTGCATCGCCCATCAGCGTGAGGCCGACTGGCGCAACTGTTTCAGGCGTAGGTGTAGGTGTTGTATCGGCATCAACATCCACAACCGCTTCATCATCGGTCGGGGCATCTTGCGCCAGCAAGGCATTGGTTAACACGTCTTGTGAACGCGAATCTCCAATAACCTCATTGGTGCCATCACCGCCGTCGAAGACGATACGATGTTCAGAGGTCAAGCCACTAATATCAACCGTATCGTCCCCAACCCCACCGGAAACGTGAATGGTATTGAAGTTAAGGCTGGTCGTATTGAAGTCACCGAAGATCGAGATATTATCGCCACCAATCAATCCGCCAAGGAGAGGGCCAGAAGCGGCACTGCCATTGATGGTGATTTCTTCGATGTTGTCGAGCTCTGCAATGACGTAGGCGTTGGTGAAACCATTGCGTGTCACGATGATTTCCGTATTGATATTAAGCTGACCAATACGAATGGTCTGGTTTTCTACACTTCCTGCGGCGGCAATCCACGCATCGCGTGTATAGATTCTGAAGCTTTCTGCGGTAGCATTGCCATTCAGAACGAACGTATCACCATTGGCAGTGGCATTCGCACCACCATCGATGATGTCTCGGCCGCCGACAACATCATAAGTGATGACGTCGTCACCATCTTCACCAGTTGACGATGTCATTGTCGGCTCCACCATTCAGCACGTCGTCGCCTTGACCACCGTTAAGTATGTCTCGGCCGGTATTGCCGAAAATAGCATCATTTCCGCCATGGCCATTTATCGTGTCAACGCCGCCAAGACCCAGCATCAAATCATCACCACTCGTGCCTTCGATGCTGTATGCATGATCCCGTATTATTACCGCTGCTTCCAACAAAAACAGTCTGCAAAGCGTTGGTCACAACCGTGCCGAATGAATCCGTATAGCTGGCTTGCAGCGTGTAAGAGCTGCCCCTCCGAGCGACCACCGCCATCAAGCACCGAAATGTCGATTGAACCAGTATTTGGATCTGCCACGAACGAAGTAACGACACCGCCCGTTGCACCTTGCGTCCACGTATAGGTCGGGACCACGCCTCCAGGAAGGTCGGCATCACTCAACGTGTTGACGACATTTACAACGACATGAGTTGGATTTCCAAACGTCGCTGCAAAGTCAGTCGTCGAAATGCTGACAGTTCCCATCGTCACTTCGTTGACATTGTTGACTGTGACAGCAATCGTTTGCTCAGCAACACTTCCACTGCCATCGGTCGCATGTACAACAACGTCATAGACGCTGTCAGCGCCTACATCTGTTGGTGCCTCGGAATCTGGGGCGTTGATAAAAGTAAGAGCGCCAGTAGAGGCATCAATCGCGAACAAGGCAGCATCGGCTCCACCCGCAATCGCGTAGGCAACTGGCGGAGAATCGATAGCAACAATTGTCCCAACAGTTGTCGTGTTTTCGTCAATCGTAAAGGCTGCCGTCGGCGAAGCAAACTCTGGTTGCCAATCGACGAAGCTGCCAAGTTCAACTTCGGTGAGGGTTACGTCAGCAAATTTGAACAGTTCAACGCCTGCGACCAAGTCCGTTCCATCAGTCACGATCAGTTGGCCGTTCGCATCAACGGCCATTGGATCACGATTGTCGATGATTTTGTAAACACCAGCTTGCAAGCCGATGAAGGAATAGTCTGCTTGATTGCCGGTAAACACCGCTGTATCGGCCAAACCATCAACGCCACCGTCTCCCAATGTCACATCGCGGAACATTTTCGAGCGCAGCATTTCAGTGAAGTGCTTGTCGAACCCCGCCTCATCAAGCAGGCCGGATCCATCCAATTCGCCTTCGGCCCGATTGGAAGCGCCGGAGTAAGCACTTTCAGCGTCGTTGCCATAGCCTGCCACAGTGCCGCCTGTTGACATCGCATCATCACGCCATTCTTGGCTGCCGATGGTAAAGCCAGTTGCCGCAGTTGCGTCGCTGTATTTTCCGATCAATGTATCAAGCCGCATTGAGCCACCAATGATCACGTCATCACCGGCACCGCCCGTCATCACGTCGTCGCCCGAACCACCAATGAGCCAATTGTTGGACTCGATCTTTGTTGTTGTCAGGTCTTCGACAATGGAACCATCCAAACTGTCATTGCTGGATGTACCAATAATGCCTTCGAGCTGTGCCATCGCAGGAATTGGCGTCGTGCCGTCAATTGCCACCAATGGATTGGCTTGGTTGATCAATGAAATCGAAACGCCAGGACCATTTGCGGCATAGTCGCTCAAATCCATGAGGTCGAAGCCGGAATTGACATAACCATCATCGCCGATAACTTCGTCAGGACCGCCGTTGACTGCCTGTGAAGCATTGCCGGGGCGGATGATATCGTCGCCTTGGCCGCCCTGCATCAAATCTTGGTCATTGCCACCGAGAATGAAATCGTCACCCTCTTCGCCGTAGACCAAGTCGCCGGATGCGCCAACGTCGATATAATCGTTGCCGTCGCCACCATGGGTGAATGCATCCGTGTTACCCATTTCAGGGTTCGCCAGTCCGTCGCCGTAGATAATATCGTCGCCAGCACCACCAGAAAGCTTGTCAATGCCTTCACCGCCAATGACCAAGTCATTGCCAAAGCCGCCAACAAGTTGGTCGAAGCCACCGACTTCGGAACCGGAACCACGACCATAGATCGTGTCTTTGCCAGCGCCACCGTCAACAAGGTCGGGACCTTCGCCGGAGTCGAGCATGTCGTTTCCAGCGCCACCATAGAGGCGATCAATGCCGCCATCACCGTAGATGATGTCGTCACCATCTTCACCGTAAACAGTATCATCGCCGCCACGTGCATGGATGAAATCATTGTTGTCTGTTGCAACAATCACTTCGTGGGAGTCTGCACCTGAAACAGGCGTTCCTTCCAGCGGATGTGTTTGAGTAGGGTCGAGTTCTGGACGCAAATCGCGGATATAGTTCTGACCATCAATTGAGATGATCGAACCATTGTTGACAGTAGAAGTGCCGCCATCGGAATACATGCCAATGCCGGGGTTCGCTGCAAGCTGGTCGGCATAGGAGTGTTCATCCTTAAACGCGTCACCAGCGCCAACAGCATCATCGGCAAATTGGTAATATTTGTCAGCATAGGCAAAAATCGAACCATTGAGATGTTCCAAGCCTGTGTTGCGTTCAACAATATCCTTGAATTGGCCATTGTTGACTTCTTCATGAATGTTGGTGCCAAACAGACGATAGAGATAGTAGAAGCGATCGCCATCCATCAACGACTGGATTTGAGATACAAACACGGCGTCGAAGGTTTCGCCGAGTAGGCCGCCGGGCACGTGGGCTTCAGCCAAACCGCCAATCCACGAGTCGATTTGTTCGAAGCCAGCACGCGCAGCATCGAGCACTGCGTTGCCACTCTCGTTGTTGCTCATGAACGCCGTTGCTTCTTCAGCTGTGAACCCTTGAGCGCCTGAACCACTTGCAATAATGCCTTCCGCAAGATCCAAAATTTCCTGCGCGATGGCAACGCCGGCTGCAAGGCCGCCGAAGCTGTAAGCCGACATAAAGCTGACCAACGATTCCGGATGGAACATTCCAGCACCATAATCTTGCCAGCTGGTGTAGCGGGCCAAGCTGATGGCTTCGCGGAAATCATTGAGGGTTGGAATACCCATATCGCGACCACGGGCAATGTTGATTGCTGCAAGGTCAAGCGGTTGGCCAAGCAAGCCTTGGTTCAACGCTGGCGTAATGAACTCATCCACTTCGTTCATTTGCTGGCGCGACAGACCAAGCGTGATCGCCGCAACGCCTTCTTCTGCGTAAGTCTGCGGCACAAGGAAGGCCTTTTCCAAAGCGAACGTCGTTACTGCACCCTTGAACCAGCCTGATGGATCAATGGTGTCGATGGTTTCACGAATGGTTGAGTGGCCAAAGCGGAATGCAACTTGCGCATATTCCAGCGTGATGGTTGAATCAACACCCGAGGAGTACCCTACAAACTCTTGAATGCGTGGCGTAATGGTCCGGGCATATTGGTCAACAGCAGCGTGCTGATATTCCATTTCGACGATGAGCTTCGTCGCATTGAACATCTTGTCCGAGTCCCAGGCAATGGAACCGTCGGCATTCAAAAAGTTGACGCCAGCCGTATCCAATGCACCTGTGTTGATCTGCCATTCGTGCAAGCCTACATGATCCAATGGCGAGTTGTTTGCATCATGGGCATAGATCCAAGTCTTCAAGTTTTCGACTTGGTAGTTGTGTTCTTCATGGAACACATGATGGATGGATGTGAGGCCGAAGTTTTCGTTCACACGACCGTCACCAGCAATGTAGTGATCGCCCACCGCCTGCATCAAAACTTCTGAAACAGCAGCTTGCAAATCTTCTGAAATTGCAGCCCCGCCCATGTAGGAGGGGAAATTGGTGTTGATCATGTTTGTCGAAGGATTGATCAAGCCAGCACCAATCAAACCACCATAAGAAAGTGTGGAAAATTGGGGTAGTCCGGCTGCCGTCAACGCGTCATTCAAGGTGTCCAAATCTGCTTGCTGAATATGGCTAACATCAAGCGTGAAATTCGGATTCATATCGAGCAGCAACGGACTGCCGGAATTTCCGATGCACCATGGTCCGCTGGTGATCACATCACCATTTGAATCACGATTGCGCAGGTCAAGCACGTCAGCCCAAGACAAATCATCACGACCTGTCGCAACAAGGTGCGCGCGCAGTTCATTGAGTGTAGGCAGGGTGTCGTGGACTGGAGTTTCGACAATGCTGGTCAAGCCCGTATTCGGATCATAGACAGGCACCTTGCGAGTCCAAGCGTCAACCAAAGTCGTGCCGTCCAAAAGCTCCATACCTGCGTGATAAGTCAGATTGTTGTCAGTCGATTCCCATTTACGCAACAAATTGGTCAACTGTTCATGGGAGCCATAGGTCTGGCTTTGGTCGATGAAGGGTGAGGTGTGGTTGGCATAGGCAGGATCAGTCTCCGTACCGATGTTTGTGGCGCGCGTTACGGTGATTGACGTTGTCGGTTGTCCGTTAGAACCGATGACACCCTTCAGTGGATCGCCGTCGGCGAGGGTGATGGTAATTTTACCATTGCCGCCAGAAGCCAGCTTATCCAGACCGTGATCAAAGAACTGGCCGAAAATCGCAAACCAGCTGTTGACCGGCGCAACACCAGGGTTTTCGGAACCAATGAAAAACTCGCCTGAATCAGGATTCTGATAGTCAATGTGACCAAGCGTTTCGAGCAGGCCATAGCCTGATTCCGATATGGTTGAAGTAACCGGCGTGTCATCGGCAGGCACACCTGCCGTAAAATCAACATTCGCATCGATCAATTGCTTATAGACCAGAACATCTGGTTCATAAGTTTGCGTTGTGGCAACTGAAGCGGTGTATGGGAAAGGGCGATGGTAAATCGTTTCGCCTTCTTGCAGCGGGCCACCGGTGCTGTCTGTCAAACCACCAAGGCTTTGCGAAGACAGAACCGCCAAAGTGCTCGTATAAATTTGAGCTGAATTATAGTTGCTCAGATTCCACAGCAAAGGGTTTCCGTTGTTGTCGAGAATTGCAACTTGCGTTTCAACCGGTGCAACAATCTTTGCACCTTCAACAAGTTTCGTTGTGTCTACATTGGCGTCGTCAATGAGCTGCGCATAGGCACTGCCGGGAATATAGGCCGCTGGATCCCACGCTACAAAATGACCGTCGCACGTCTGACAGCAAATTCACGCCGCCCGTGGTAATGGTACGGCTGATGATGCGTGGCATCCAGTCCGTGATATTGTTGCTGGCACTGATCACTGAATAATCCGCGCCAGGGGTGGTCAAGTAGTTGCTGTAGTCAGCAGGGGCCAATCGAACAAAGGCTTCGCCAACCGCACCCCATTGGGCTTGTGTGCCGTACAAGTTGTTGTGAAAACCCGACACATCACGAATGCCAATTGGCGCTGATACATTGGGGAAGCCCACGCCATTTGCTTCAATCGCCGCCAGTGCCAATGCATCACCTGCAGCGGCACCTCCAACGATGGCCTGATTGGTGGCCGAATAAACCGTGCCCACACCATCCCAGTTTACAACCGCGTTACCTCCGCCGTCGAACAAGGGGTTAAAATTTACTTGCGCCAACAAGTAAGCGATATCGTTTGCGTTGATATAAAATGGTTTCAGATCATATGGCATGACAATACTTCTCCGTTCGCGCAAACGACGTTGCGACGCATGAAATTAAAATTTGTGATCCGAGAAAAGGCCGTCCCTCAATGGCCAGAACCGGCGGCATTCAAAATTCAATGTCGTTCGCAAATGGTTGCAAACGACAAGATTGCCGGTTGGGAGCTTGCTTGATCTTGGCAGCAACCAAATCTGGCTGTGGCCCGTCTAGGCTATAAAGTAGCCCGCTCCGTCCCGGAGCTACAACTTTGAGCCGCACATTCACTTCAATGGGGGCATTTGCCTCGCCAACACTAAAGCGCCTACGGATTTGCGGTGCCCCCACCAAGAAATCCACATTCAAAGGTGTAACACCTTGTGCCTAGAATTCCGCACACCTTTAAGAAGGAGTCAAGATTTTATGTAAAAATCAGCATATTGTCAGGTTCATATCGTTAACGTCAGAAATAAAATATGATGTCGAAAAATCACTATTTACTGCCAAAACAAAGATTTACCGCGGAAAATACGACGCGATTAAGATTCACAGAAAAGTTAATGATTTTACTAATTGAGAACGATTTTAACCGTCTGACCCTTACTATTTTTCATATATTATGACTTAATTTCACATTTCAGCTCATATACGTGTGTTACTTAGGTGTATAAAATGAGCTTGACAATCGGGCTTTGACGGGCCTAAAAAGGCAGCACCTATTTCAAGATTTTGACGATTGCCGACGCGAAAATCGACCGTCAGCTGCGGCAGGACAAATCGTAAATAGCAACCCAAGCGATAGCGCGTCAGGTTCAATCCTTCAGCAGTGCTGCTTCCGTGCGGTTCTTAACGCCGAGCTTTTGAAACATCTGCGTGTTGTAATGTTTAACGGTTTCTTCGCCCAGTCGAAGCTTTTTGGCAATATCTCGATTGCTCATGCCTTTCGACAATAGTTCGAAAATCTGCGTTTCTCTTTTCGACAGCAACGATAGTCTGTTGCCTTTGTCGTCGACTGCATTACTTACTTCGGACACTGGTTCTTCATGTTGCGAAAACAGTTTCGCGGCAAGCTCAGGTTCGACATGCTTTTTTCCGGCGTGAACAGCGCGCAATATGCGAGCAAGTTCATCTCCTTCGATACCTTTCAACACATAGCCAGAAGCACCATTTTCCATGGCGGTTCGCACATTTGCCATGTTGTCAAACACCGAAAGCACGACAAGGCGCGGCGGCTGCGGCTGGCTTGAGATGCTTTTGACGGCATTCAATCCGTTGCCAGGCATATTCACATCTACAATCATGATGTCACTGTTCACGGTCAACGCAAGCTGCGATGGCGTCATCGGCACTTCCACCTTCCGCTACAACAATAAAATCACCTTGCTCTGTGAGGGTTTCCCGCAAACCCCGCCTCAACATGGGATGATCATCAATCAACGCTACTCGAATCATTTGTTTTGCAATAGCCATATCGCCTTATGTGACAGGCAAAACTGCTTTCAACACAGTGCCGCCCGTCCGCCCTTTGCTTACCGTCAGCGCACCACCAAGTGCGTCTACACGGGCCTGCATGCCGCGCAGGCCCAAGGCCTTTTACACTTGTTTGCTTGAAATTGGAAATGCCCGGACCATCATCACTAATCGTAAGTTCAATTTGTCCTTCACTTTCGATACAGCGCTAATTTTTGAAGTTTTGCGCCAGCGTGCTTAAAGGCATTATTCAAGCCTTCCTGCACCAAACGATAGACGCAATTGCGCAAGGCAAGGCTGGCGTTTTGAGATACGACACCAATTTGAGTTTCAACCTGCGTGTCGGTGTATTCGCGATGGGAATTCACCGCCCGCTCCACAGCTTCGAGCAAGTGTAGATTGGCCAATTCGGGCAAAGCAAGCCCACCGCACATCCGCCGCATTTCACTTAGTGTGTCGAGCAAGATCAGCCTTCAGATCATCAACTGCGCACGGTGGCGCACGTTACTCTTTATGTGCAGCTTTACGACGCAAACTTGACAATCCGCATGATGGCATAGGAAAGCCTTTGTGCAGGTCCATCATGAAGATCTGCGCCGACATGTTGAAGCACCATTTCGTTGATGCTCGAAACATTTTCATTCGCCAAACGCAAATTCTCGCGCAAAGATTCATTGCTTTGTAAAAGCGATTGTAAATCTTCGACTTGGCCCCGCAACTGCATCTGCTGCGAGGCAATCGTATTTCCGCCTTTGATGGCAATGCCCGACAATAGTGCGGCCATCAATCCTGCAATTGCGCAGACAAAGAGCCAACTTTCAGTGATAGCGTTTCGCAGATCGGCACTGAGCCGCTCCCCATTTGCATAAAATTCGGCAACGCCAATTATCTTGTTGGATTTTGGATTTCGCAATGGAGCATAAACCTCGAGAAGCGGAACACGCTTGCTGCACGTTCCAAGGCATCTTCGACGTGGGCACATCGTCGAGCTCGGCTCCAACCGAGCCGCGCAATGCCAGCTTCAGACTTTCAGAAGGTTCAAATCGACGACCAATCATTTCAGGAAACGAGCTATAGAGAATTGTCCCGTCAGCACGCCATACCTTCATTGACACGACGGTTTTGTTTTTACGCGCCTGCAACAGCAAATCATCCAGTCGTAAACTTGTGGTATGGGACAACGGTCCGCCCTTTTCGATATCGTCGGCAAACTGGCCAACAAGGCTCTCCATTGAAATTGCAATCGCTTCAGCCGTGTTGCGCACCAGCGCATCGCTGAATTTTTGCGCAATCCACAGTCCAGTGGCAGCCATTCCCGGCAGCAACACAGCAATGGCGACGATTGCAAATTGCTTTGAAAGAGACAGAGATCGCCAAGTTTGTTGTAATGCGTTGATCATGATGCCGCAAACTATGTGGAAATCGCCTTTCAATGCAACCCACTCCAGTTGAAGCGCCAACCCTTGAATTTTCTAGAACTCGTATCGGTAGCCAGCTGTCAAAAGAAAATCGAGACTGCGCGTATCGCTCATTGTCGTCACGACATCTTCCCAACGCACGCCAAACTCGCTTTCAAAACTCCAATTTTTATTCAGTTTGTAACGACTGGAGATGCTTGACGAGACAACATATTGCTCTTGGTCAGAGGTTTTGCTGTCCCGCATGCTCAATCGCAGCCTCGGGCTGACGCGCCAGTCTTCGTTGACCATGAACCGATAGCTTGCATCAGCCATGTAGAAATTGCTGGAGTCGCTTCCTGAATAGCGCAAGCCAAGGTTCAACGAATCATTTTCTTTGAATACATTTGCGCCGCTCAACAGCGATGACAGGTAGTATTCAATTCCAGGATCAGGAACAGCATCTACGCCACCTGAAGCAGGCGTTCCTGAATAGTCAGCGACCATACCATCGAATGTAATTTGCCAATCTTGCACAATTTCTTGCGAAACCCCAAGACTCGCGGTCTTGGCGGTGGCGGTGCGGTCAACGGCAAGCTCATAGACTGCATCTTCGCCGAAAATATCGACGAGGCTTTGCAAATCGTCTTCAACTTGCCCCATCAGCGCATTTGACGTGACGAGGAATGGAACACGACGGAAATCTACTGTTCCATAAATATTTGTGCCTTCCCGGGCGCGCCAATTGACATTCAAGTAAGCATTGTTAAACTCACCGTAGAAAACATCATAAGTCACCAGCACCATAGAGTGAAAGTTCTTTGCTGTTGTATCGCAGCTCGGCACCCAGTGCGCGGCGATCGATAATTGTTCCTGCATCTTGAGCGATTGCATAGAGCGCGCCAGCCCAACGATCTCCGGGAAAGAATAGTCAGCGCTTGCACCCAAAAACCGCCGGTCGTCTTCAAAGGGCTTTGCATCTCGTCGATAAACAGGGGAGCCAGCCATAGGCTTGCAACTTTCAAATCGTTATCAAGTCTCCCATCCCACCAACGCACCATCAAAGCGACCAAAAGCACCGCCAGTGCTTTTGCTTTGCCGACCAAGCCTGGTCGACAGCCCGTTTTCTTTCATGCGCGCAATCTAAATAAAGACTTGCCGATGTTGGTGGAATTTATATCAGACTGTGTGGCAAATCCCTTTTCGTTGAACATGGAACTGCGGAATTCAATTTCATAGAATTGGTTTTCGCCGTGCAATGTTCCATCGGCACTGGTCAGAACTTCGTTCTGGAATACTTCGTGCAGGCCATAATTATTGTTTAGTTGGATCCGACGAACGCAAACTGTCGTTGCGATAGTAATATTGCGCAACACTGCCTGAACTTTCCCATGTCCAGTCATTAGGATCAACCACGGATCTTTCCGATCCAAGATCATGCCATCCTTGGTCATGAGTAGGCCGCCACCTCCGCGTTGCCTGGCGGCGGCACAAGATCAACTTTGCCATCAGCGACAGTTGGTTGTTCGATGTTGTCCGCCTAGGATTCTTGCTTTGTATCTGCTTCTTGTGGGGTACGCTTCGCCTTAAGCTCCTCGAATTGAGCTTGTGCTGCGCCATCCATTGCGGCCAAAACGCCATCAAGCGACTTCGCACGCGCGCAGACCCTGCACCTTGTGGATACTGCTTCAGATAGGTTTGATACTCAGCCTTTGCATGCACCAGCTGCCCAGCTTTTTCGCGCGACAAGCCCAGCAATTCTTGCGCATCTTGCTTGGTCTGTCCGTTACCAATCTCGACAGCTTTCGTGAAATAGGCTGTAGCCCGTGCAAAATCCTTTGCTGCAAGATGGGCTTTGCCTTCTTTCAAGGCCGCAGTGGCATCATTGCCAATCGGTGGGCCATCTGATTTTGCGGCCGTGTCCGAATTCGGATCGTTGCCGCTATCATCCGCCGCAAAGCCCAAGCAAGAATTGGGCATTTGGCCCGGCAACATCCATGCGCACATGCCTCGTATTGTTGTCCATCACAACGCGAAATGTCACTTCACGGTTGAAAGACTGAATGTAGATCACGAATCTGAGATGGATAAAACGTCACCCGTCCAGACCAGCAGGATTTCCTGGCGAAACCGAAGCCGCTTCCTTCTCAACATCCGAAATCGCTTCACCCGCTTCAGTTCCAAGCAACTCAATGGAAATATCAAGCTTGTGCCGGATTGCTTGGGAAAATGATGCCGATAACTCGCAGCCCTGTTCAACCGCACATCAACACTGCTGCATTCGCACGAACCGGTACACCTCAACGCCTGCCAGAACGCGATCAAGCGTGGCTTGGGAATATGAGGCGTGAAATTGAACTGCAACTGCTGTGAGCGAGACGCAGGAAAGAAATAGAATTTTAGAAAAATTCATCAGGTCAGAAGCTCCCAGTTGCTCTGTGTTCAGGGCCCGTCCTGCGTGTTTTTATTGTTGTTAATGTTTGGTCTGAGTAGATGTGGCACGCGCCTGTGCAGTCGCGCAGTTCATCTACTGAATAGAATTTTGTCGTTGGCGACGTATATTTTTTGTGTGGATCAAGCTTGAAATCATTGGCGTGGCAAGATGCGCAATCAGGCACAAGATCTGGCCTTTGGAAGGCGATCTTTTCATTGTTCTGCTTGTGGCAGTCTGTGCACGTTGAAACATTATTGCCATGATTTTCATACGCGGGAGAAAGTGAGTGTAGGGCAGTATTGTCGTCCAGCTTGTTGTCACGTGGCATAAATCGCAAGTCTGCTTGGTAATGAAGTGACCCTGATTTTTACCCAATGCCGGAGGGTGCGCACCGTCGTGGCAAGTTTCGCACGCGCCGTTTGCCTGGCTATGATCGAAGCGCGACTGACGTCCATGCGGTTGTGACGTGGCAACTGTCGCAAGAATTCGATGTATTGAAGTGCGTGTTGTTCTTTCCAAGCGCAGGAGCGTGATTGCCGTCGTGGCAGCTAAAGCATGTGCCTTGCGCTTGGCTATGATCAAAAGTCACCGTCGTCCAGTTGGTGGTCGTATGGCAGACGGCGCAATCAT
Organism: uncultured Alphaproteobacteria bacterium; assembly: GCA_963840765.1. Lineage (GTDB taxonomy): Bacteria > Pseudomonadota > Alphaproteobacteria > Rhizobiales > Aestuariivirgaceae > Aestuariivirga. The sequence goes on from CAWJAE010000004.1 coordinate 467,369, forward strand.
TTGTGGTCTTGAGGTGGTTCTGCGGCTTTCCGAGTGCTGGTGCATGGGCACCATCATGGCAACTGAAGCATGCTGTCGCTGCAACAACCGGGTCAGCGTGCGAGAATGTTACAGCGGCCCAAGACGTAAAGTTGGTATGGCAAGCTTGGCAGTCATTTGATGATTGCGGATGCTTCGGGTGCCGAAGATTTTCCAAGTGCAGGCGGATGGTGTACCGTCATGGCAGCCGAAGCAATTGGCAACATTGGTGGCGGAACCATGGTCAAAGCGCGCAGGCTTCCAACCCGCTGAGGTGTGGCAGTCATCACACGTATTTGTAGTACCAAAGTGTCCCATATTCTTTGCCCTCCGCGCGTGTGCCATTATGACACGTAAAACATGCGGTTCCTGCGACGCTGGCGTGGTCAAATTGTGCAGGTTTCCAGGCAACTGTGGTGTGGCAGTCTTCGCACACATTGCTCGAAGGAATGTGGCCTGGTGCAGGTGCGGCATACTTGCCAGGGCTGGCGGATGTGCGCCATCATGGCAACTCAAACAGGTGCCTTGCGCTTGCGTGTGATCGAAGGACACTGTCGTCCAGTTGGCTGTAACGTGGCAACTGGCACAGTCATTTCCTGTCTTCAAATGCGTTTGCGATTTTCCAGCAGCTGGTGCGTGGTTGCCGTCGTGGCAGCTAAAGCAGGCGGCGGAAGCCACAACCGGATCATCGTGCTTGAATGCTGCGCCAGCCCAGCTGTTGAAATTGGTGTGGCACAATTGGCAATCATTCGAGGTTGCCGGATGAGCAGGGAAGGAAGACTTTCCAAGTGCGGGCGCATGTGCCGGTGCACCATCATGGCAGGCGAAGCAGTTTGTTGCATTTGTTGCTTCCGCATGGTCGAAAACTGCGCCCGTGAACGTGGTTGTGTTGTGGCAACTTTCGCAGGTGTTCGAGGTTTCGAAATGCGTTGGCGTTTTACCGGTGGCGCCCGGTGCACCAGTGTGACAACTGAAGCAATTGTTCGTAATCATGCTGTGGTCAGGTTTGGCGTCTGGTCACCCAAGTCGTTGTCGTGTGGCATGCCGCGCAATCCTGACCCACAAATGCAGGATGGTTGGCTGGACGTGCAACAGCATATTGCTGGCCATTGTCGTGACAGCTTGCACATGTTGCTGAGCCGATGCTGCCGTGGTCAAAACGGAATGGCAGGAAGGCCGTTGTTGTATGACAGTCTTCACAGGTATCAAGATGTGGGCGGGTGTGGCTGAGGCGCGTCTGCTTTGCTTAACGCTCCGCTTACCGATCCATTGTGGCAAGTTACACATGCAGTGCCGGCAACTGTCGGGTCAAGATGGCTGAACTTTGCGGCGGTCCAGGTTGTGCTTGTGTGGCACTGCGCACAATCATTTGATGACAGCACGTGTTGGCCAGACTTAGCGCTAGCAGGAGCATGCCTGCCATCGTGGCAGGAGAAGCAAGAGCCATTGGCTTGCGTATGATCAAATGGTGTTGTTGCGGGCTTCCACAGAGAAGTCTGGTGGCAATTCGCGCACAGGTTGGACGTCGGCAGATGGTTGGCCGTCTTCCCCGTAATTGGCTTCAAGCCGGTAGTATGCGCACCGTCATGGCATGAGAAGCAGGTGCCTGTCACAAATCCATGGTCCATCGCGGCAGGCGACCAAGCTGTTGTCGTGTGACAGCTATCGCAAGTGTCGCGCGACAGGATGTGCTAGCGCCTTTGCCCTTTGCATCGGTACCATTGTGGCAGGTAAAGCAGGTCGTCACATCTGGTTTGGGTGTGGTCAAACCTGTTACGGGGGCCCAAGCGGCGGTGGTGTGGCATGATTCGCAGGTATCTGATGTTTGCAGATGCTGGCCGCTCAAGCTGAGTTTGCCAGTTGCATTTACGCCATTGTGACAAGACACGCAGGTCGCGGTGCCTATGTTGGCGTGGTTGAATGCGGTCTTCCAAGTTGTGAACGACGAATGGCAGGACTCGCAGGTGTTGTCAGATGCAATATGGGTTTGTGCATTCTTGGCCGTCAACAATCCGGTGCTAATTGCAACAGTGCCGTTGTGGCAACTGAAACACGCGCCACTCACCACGGCATGATCAAACGCAACAACTTTCCAGCCCACAGGCGTATGGCAACTTGCGCAATCGGTTCCACCGTTGAAGGCCACATGGTTGTTGGACAATCCTGTTGCACCAACACCATTGTGGCAACTATCGCAGCGCGCTGTACCAATGTTCGCGTGGTCAAAGACGCGCCGATTTCCAATTTGTTGTGTTGTGGCAAGTTTCACAGTCATTGCCGGATGCAATGTGGGTGGCTGCGTTCTTCGTTGTCAATGTGCCACTGCTAATGGCGTCTGTTCCATTGTGACAGCTAAAGCATGTCGTGACCGTCAACTCCTGATGGTCAAAGGCCATTGCTGGAACAAAGGACGATGTATTGTGGCAGGTCTCGCACGTGTCCGTTGTCGCGAGATGTTTGCCATTAGGGCCTTGCAACTTGCCAACAATCGGACCGGAGGAAATGGAATTGGTTCCATTGTGACAGCTTTTGCAGTCCGTTGTTGTTGACTGTGTGTGATCAAACTTGTTGGTGTTCCAGTTCACAAAAGCCGTATTGGAATGGCAGCTTTCACAGGAATTGGTGGCTGCCAAATGTTGGTCAGACTTGCCCGTTGCCGTCGTGCCATTGTGGCAACTCGCGCAATTCCCAGTCACGTTCACATGTGAGAATGCTGCACCTGTCCACGACACAAAATTCGTCGCGTCGTGGCAATCTGTACATACATTCGAAGACGCGACGTGGTTGGCACCTTTGCCATCAGCAGGCGGCCTGTTGCCGCTGTGGCAAGAGAAACAATTGGTCGGATCAAGCACTAATGCATGGTCAAACCCAGCCGGCGCCCAAGTCAACGTGGTATGGCACGCGCCACATTCATTATTGGTTTTGAAATGTGCTGACGAACGGCCTGTCGCCCTGCGACCATCGTGGCAGTCCACACAATTCGTGATATCGCCAGCCTGCGAATGATCAAACTTCACATTGGACCAACTTGTCGGCGTGTGGCACGATTTCGCATGCGTCGCTGGTCGGCAAGTGTGAACCTGACTTGCCCGTCGCCTGCCCACCATCATGGCAATTCACACAGCCATCAACAATTCCCTGGTGATTAAACACTCCAATGTTCCAACCGATGCTGGTGTGGCACGAACCACAATCATTTGAAGAGCGAATATGATTGACGTTTTTTCCGGAGGCTTGCTGCCCATCGTGGCAACGCTCACATGTCTCACTCGTTGTTGTGTGGTCAAACCGCGCAATCGACCACGTGGAGACAACGTGACAGTCCTCGCATTGGCGCGAAGACTTCACGTGTAATTTATTTTTTCCGGTCGCTGTTTTACCGTCGTGGCAACTGAAGCAATTCGAGTCAAACTTGGAATGATCCACACGGACGGATGCCCATGAAGTACTGTTATGGCAATCGGAGCAAACATTTGTTGTTTCCGGATGGCTTTGCGTTTTGCCTTTGGCCATGTCGTCGTTATGACAACCAAAGCAAGTTGTCGGGACACCCTTGAACACCGCGCCTGCATGGCAGGTTTCGCAGGTTACCTTGGCGTGGGCGCCTTCAAGTTCAAAATTGGCAAACTTGTGGTCAAAATTCAAATCAACCTTGATCGAATCAGACGTCGATTGCGCGAGGGATTGCACACAAACGCAAAACACCACTAACAGCAACGCTGTAATGGTCCGCAATGCAGTGCGAATCCTCGAATTTGACAAATTCCGCTTTGAACCGGTGACCCGATCCAATTCCATGATTTAAAAGTGAAAAAACATAGCAGGTGGCCGCCGCCGACACTTGCTTACATCAAACCAACACTACGGAACGCAACTTACACAAAGGCATCGTGCACGACTAAGCCTTACAGAAGCCTGACAAAATGCTGATGCTACACACTAAAGTGTATTACATACTTAGGGCAGCAGACGTAAATGTTTTGTTTATTTTGGTATAAAGGCGGACTTGAATGTTTGAGTCGTATGACATTTCGCGCAATCAATTCCAAATGCGCCACGATGGACATCCTGTTTGCGATGACAGGAAATACAGGTCGTTGGTAAGCTCGCGCTCTTCACGTTTTTCTGAGTGTGGCAATCATAACAGCCAACACGTGCATGGGCACCCGTAAGTGAGAAGCGTGTATCGCGCCCGTGATTAAATGCAATTCGTTGCCAACCGATTGGCGAATGGCAACTTTCACAATTGGTCGCAAACCGGCCAGCATGGGTATCATCCTTGGCGTGACAGCTGATACATGCAGTCTTGGTGCCTTTGTAAGTTTTGGTCTCGTGGCATGATTCGCAAGCAACCACGGCATGCAAGCCAATCAGCGGATAGCTTGTTGAATCGTGGTCGAACTTAATGTCCGTGCTCCACTTAGCTGTACCATGGCAGCTTGCACAATCATTGCCCAGTTTGGCTTGATGCACGTCTTGCTTACGGTGGCAATCAACACATGCCATGGAAATTTTTTCAGAAATATTGTTGCCGTGGCAATCGCTGCAAAGTGCTTTTTCATGTGCACCTTTGAGAGCAAATCGAGTCTGCTTGCCATGATCGAACTTGGCTAATTTCCAAGTTTCATTGCTATGGCAATCATTGCAAGTTGTTCCAAATTTCGTCGCATGAATGTCTTGGACTGCGTGGCAATCATTGCATGTCATTGGTAGATTTTTATAAACTTCACCGAGATGACAGGAAATACAGGGCTGTGCTTGATGTTTGCCAAGCAACGGAAAGCGGGTTTTTGAATGATCGAATGCCGCGACTTTTACCCGCCAACCTTCAACTGAATGGCACTTCGCACAATCATTACCCAATTGACTGCGATGCGGCTCATCCAATTTGTGGCAATCAAAACATGCTTTGGCTTCGACTCGAAAACCTTTTCCCTCGGCATGACAGCCCACACAATCAGCTGTCTTATGCTTTCCAGTCAGCTGAAACTCTGTTTGGTTATGATCAAAAAGCAGTGGCTGAAGCTGGACGAGTTTTACATCCCGCCCGCGGTGCTCAACGTGGCAGGTAAAACATTCGGACTTATTGACCAAAACATCCTTGCCATGAAAGCCGCGTTTTTCGGTCAAATCTTTGGCAATGGGCTTGTGGCAATCCACGCATAATTCAGACTGCGCTTCTTTCTCCAGAGTCTTGTGGCAATTTGCGCAATCTTCTTCAAACTTCTGATGTGCTGTCGAAAGCTCTCCAGGCATCATCATTTTCTCAAGCACATTCGCACCATAAACTGGCAACGAATATAATGCTAAAAGTATGAGCACCAAATAGTGGAATGAAGAGCGAGCTTTCATCCTGGACCTGCTGTCAGTAGAGATGAACTGCAACTACATGAACTACGCCACTGACCAACAACACGAAAAACAAGGGTACATGTAAAATGTGCCAGGCGGAAAACATCCGTTCCCAAAAACCAAGCTGTGACGCCTTACTCACAAGATACATAAATTCATCAACGTGAGCACTCACCACGGTGAGCCTTTGCCGCTCTTCTGCCCTGCTCCAATTCGCACTGTTGGCATTCTTGCGCAAGGCCTTTCGAACTTCGCGCATAATGTTGCTGCGCGCAAATGAAGATCTTAGTGGTAAAAACATCGTCTTAAAAAGGCCGGACAAAAGCTGGCCGCTCTGTGGCAGCGCGATGTTTGCATAATTTGCCATCGCGAGCGAAATAGCTGAACTATTGCCTCCCGTTTGATCTCCAACATGCGTCAGCACCCTTGTAGAATCAGCGAGCAGTGATCCCAAATCAAGCTTCACCGCGCTCATTCCCCGATGCAAACGTGTGTAAATGTAACGTCCCATGACACCACTTACTGAAACCAAAATCATAGAAATTAGTGCGATATTGCTATTCGTGGCGCCAAACGAAAAATTGGAATGATAGAGAATCAAAATCGGGCCGGCCGTTCCCAAAAACATATGAACGCGCAACCAGAAAACCGAGTGCTTTTGAAAACCCAATTTTGTGCTGCGTTTTACGAGGGGATATAAAAGCAACAACAGCATTGCAGTTCCACCGACAATACCAAGCCAATAGCCCACGCCTTCCCCAGGCACGAATTGTTCGAAGTCTTTTCTATAAATCCCGACTCCGATCGCAACACAAAAACAAACCGAAACAAACTGCGCCATCAACCGTACGAGCAAACCGCTGCCAGACTTGGCAGAAATTTTTGCTCCCGAATCTTGTTTAACAACGTCGTCAACTTCGCTTACCGGAACGTGTAACACTCTTCCAATAGGCGTGAGGGACTCTAGAACAGAAACTTGAGACAAACCGACAAACCCTTTTTACCGAACAGCGCTTCTATGAGTGCGATTCTGACAATTTGCTGACAGGAACTCATTCCAGTTATTGCACACATTGAGTTATACTTTTATGTATCAAAATGGTTAGCGCCCGGTTGATGGTGTAGTTACCTTTTGAAAGGTTGTTCAAGACATGATCCCAGAAATTGGCCACTTTGTGTTGTTGCTCGCTTTTTTTGTTTGTGTTGTGCAATCAATCATTCCACTCGTTGGCGCACATCGAAATGATGAATCGCTCATGCGTGTGGCAAGCATTTCTGCAGTAACTTCATTTACATTAGTAAGCTTGTCCTTCGCTTCTTTGGCATGGTCTTTCTTGAGTTCGGATTTTTCCGTAAGACTCGTTGCAGCACATTCTGAAATCGCAAAACCAACGATTTATAAATTTACAGGTGTTTGGGCGAATCATGAAGGCTCGATGCTGTTGTGGGTTTTGATCCTCGTATTGTTCGCTGCGGCAATTGCAATTTTCGGCGACAAATTACCCATGACCCTGAAGGCACGCGTCTTGGCCGTTCAGGGCATGATTGCGACGGCGTTCCTTGCGTTTCTGATATTCACATCAAACCCCTTTGCTCGACTCGATATGGTGCCCGCCAACGGCAACGGAATGAATCCAATCTTGCAAGACCCCGGCTTGGCAATCCATCCGCCTTTTCTGTATCTTGGCTATGTTGGTTTTTCTGTTGCGTTTTCTTTTGCAGTTGCGGCGCTGATAGAAGGCAAAGTTGATGCGGCTTGGGCGCGATGGGTGCGGCCCTGGGTTTTGGCTGCGTGGTGTTTTCTGACCCTCGGCATCACACTTGGTAGTTTCTGGGCCTACTATATTCTCGGGTGGGGTGGCTGGTGGTTTTGGGATCCGGTTGAAAATGTTTCGTTTATGCCATGGTTGGCTGGCACAGCACTTTTGCATTCAGCCCTCGTCGTTGAACGACGTCACGCCCTCGTCACTTGGACAATTCTATTAGCCATTCTGACTTTTTCCCTCAGCCTTCTTGGTACATTTGTTGTGCGCTCAGGCGTGCTCACAAGTGTCCATGCCTTCGCAACAGATCCTGCCCGCGGCGTATTCATTCTGGCGATTTTGTTTGGCGCAACCGGAGGCGCACTCCTGCTCTATGCGTGGAGAATGTCCGCCGTGCGGCAAGGCGCACCATTTGCGATGTTCAGCCGTGAGGGTAGCTTGGTGCTCAACAATGCGCTGCTGATATCAGCGTGTGGCACCGTATTTTTGGGAACGTTCTATCCACTCTTTATCGATTTGATGACGACGGACAAAATTTCCGTGGGTCCACCATTTTACAATCGAACATTTGTTCCTCTTTTCATTCCCGTACTGCTGGTCATGGCAGTCGGTCCATTCTTGAAATGGAAGCGGGACAACTGGCGCGATGTTGCGGGAAAGATGAAAGTACCGCTTATCGCTGCAGGCGATTGCTTTGGTGATTGTGATGGTGCTCAGCGGCGGCACTTACTTATTAACCGCCGTCGGATTGACTCTGGCGGTGTGGACAATTGCCGGCGCGATTTGGGTTCTTATCAAGCGAATCAAGCTCGGGACTGCCCCCCTCAACACAACCTTGAATCTTTTGCGCACAACGCCTCGGTCATTTTTTGGATTGGTGCTCGGTCATGCGGGCATGGGCTGCGTCGTTGCAGCCATTGCAACGGTGATGACGTGGCAACAAGAAAATATTTTGGCCATGAATGTCGGCGATACAACAACAATTGGAGGCTATCAGGTGTTGTTGAAAAGCGTCGAAAATATAAAGGGGCCGAATTACGATGCCGAGCAAGGCACGTTCGAATTTTCGGACAATGGCAAAACTTTTGTAACCCTGATGCCGGAGCGGCGCTTTTACACCGTTCAACAAAAGCAAACAACGCAGACAGGGATTCGGACGAATCTTATTTCAAATCTTTACGTGGCGATGGGAGAACAGGATGCCCAGGGTAAATGGACCGTTAGGCTCTACTACCATCCTCTCGCACCATGGCTATGGATTGGTGGATTTATCATGGCATTAGGCGGCTTTATCTCGCTGTCAGATCGCCGGTTCCGAATTGGTGTAGGGCAACGCTTGCCGCAGCCCCTCATGCCAAGTGATGCTCTGCCTGCAGGTGCGTGATGATGAAACTCAGAATTTCTACAGCCCTTCCAATGCTTGTATTTTTGGCCCTCGGTGGTGCGCTCGCGATGGGCTTAACTCATGATCCAAAAACCATTCCGTCAATGTTGATTGATCGAAAAGTTCCTGATTTCAAATTGCCGCCACTTGTGCCGGGCCAAACAGCACTCGACAGCACCAAGCTTTCAGATCAGGGGCTTGTACTCATCAACGTATTCTCTTCTTGGTGCAGTGGCTGTCGGATTGAACACCCATACCTCATGGAAAAAACCAAAGACAAGCGCTTCCAGCTTGTTGGTCTGAACTGGAAAGACAATCCAGACAATGCCAGACAGTTCATCGCGACTTATGGAAATCCATTTTCGGAAATTGGAACTGATCCATCCGGACGTGTCGGCATCGATTTGGGTGTGACGGGTGTTCCGGAAACATTTGTGCTCGATTCAACGGGACGTGTGCGCCTGCGGGTTCCCGGCCCCATGACACCAGAAATTTGGATGAAAGAAATTGAACCATTGATCGAAAAAGAAAAACGCTCATGAACATTTTTGCTTCACGGTGGCGTGAAATCATTCTGAGTTTGGTCATGCTTGGTTTTATTGCCAGTGGCCAAGCAAACGCTGTGTTGCCTGAAGAAATGCTCAAAGATCCCGAGCTCGAGGCGCGGGCCAGGGTTATCAGTGCGGACCTCAGATGCTTGGTTTGTCAAAATCAATCCATTGATGATTCGAATGCGCCACTTGCAAAAGATTTGCGGGTTATCGTGCGCGAGAGGCTGTCTGCCGGCGATGATGATTTGCAAGTGGTGGAATTTATTGTTGCGCGTTACGGCAACTACGTACTTTTAAAGCCCCCCATGCAAACCCACACGGCCCTGTTGTGGCTTGGACCATTTTTAATATTTTTTGCATCACTGGTGGTGACTGTCATTTATTTTATTCGTCGTCCGCCCCTTCCTTCAGAGGAAGATCTCTCCAATCAAATTCAATCTGAAAAACAGGATATATGAGTATGGCTTTGTGGCCTTTGATAACGATCATTTGCAGCGTCGTGGCAGTCGCACTTTCATACCCCTTGATCCGGCGCTATGAATCCTCCTCACAACGCGCATTGCGCGAAGTCGCAATTTACAATGACCAGATCAAAGAAGTGCAGACTGACGTTGAAGCAGGCACCATCAGCCCTAACGATGCCGCACAGGCCACGGCAGAAATTCAGCGACGTCAAACAATTGCCAACAAAACCGTAGAAACGCACCAGCCCATCCCCAACAGTTGGCGCAAAATGGCCCTGATCTCGACAGCTGCTCTCATTATTCTCGGATCGGTAAATTTGTATTCCTATCTGGGAAGACCTGACCTCAACACAATGCCGCCAAAGCCAGACGTATTGGCTGCTGCTGTCAGTGAAAGTCCGGCAGTCGAACAGGCCGCCCCTGCTGCCGTTGGCAATGGAACAGGTCAAGTTTCAGATATGGTTATAAAACTTGCGGAACGCCTCAAAGCAAATCCAAACGATGCTGAAGGTTGGCGTATGCTGGGCTGGTCCTATTTCAATTTGAGAAATTTCAGTGAAGCGGTTTCAGCCTACAAAAAGGCCACTGATCTTGAGCCCAACAATATGGAATACAAATCTGCCTATGCCGAAGCGCTCGTGCAATCGACTGAAGGCATGGTTACGCCGCAAGCCCAGGCATTGATTGCAGAGGTTTTGGCAAAGGAACCCAAAGAGCAGCGTGCCCGCTTCTATGATGCACTTGCCCGCGAACAGGCGGGCGATCAACAAGGCGCGCTCGACCGTTGGCTTTCGTTGCTGGCTGATTCGCCACCCGATGCCGGTTGGCGCGAAGACGTCAAAACGCCGCATTGCTGATTTGGGCAAAGCAACCGGACGCGATGTTTCAAGTGCCTTGTCACTGCCAAACTTACAGCAGCCAGCCGGCACACAGCCACTTGGGGAAGCTGAAAAAAACGCCATGGTTGACGGCATGATTGCCAAACTTGCTGCCAAGCTCGTGGAAAATCCCAAGGACCGCGATGGTTGGGCCATGATGATCCGTTCTCTCAAAGTCCGTGGTGATCAACCCGGAGCCGATAAGGCCTTGGCAGAGGCATTGGCAATTTTCAAAGATGATCCCGTCACAATCGACGGCCTCAAAACTATTGCCAATGGCAATGCCAACAACACCACCAACAACGCTTCGGCAATTCCGCCGGGCGCTGCCGCGCCGGATTTGAATACGGTTGATCAAAACACCAAAGCTGCCGTCGAAGCCATGAACCCCGACGATCAACAACAGATGATCAAGGCGATGGTCGCCAAACTCGCAGCAAAACTGGAGGCGTCGCCAAACGACAGCGATGGTTGGATTAGATTGATGCGGTCCTACATGGTCTTAAACGACGGCGAGAGTGCAAAGGCTGCCTTGCAAAAGGCAATGGGTATTTTTGCCAATGACGCTGCAACACATGAGCGATTAATGGCGGCGGCGGCAGAATTGGGAGTCAAATAATCGTTCTATGAACAATCTGTGGCCATATGCAGTATTGATTGGTGCAATCTTCACCATCTATTTCTGGCGCGGTCGTCGCAAGGAAACAGCCGCCTTGACGATACGCGACGCGGCACGTGAAGCAGGTCTCACAGAACCCAGCTCGCTGCATCCGGTAATCGACCCATCGCGATGTTTGGGTTGTGCAACCTGCGCCAGTGCCTGCCCTGAAGGAAATGTTATTGGCATCATTGGTGGCAAAGCAGAACTTGTAGAGCCAACACACTGCATTGGTCACGGTGCATGCAAGACAGCCTGTCCAACGCAAGCAATTGAATTGGTATTTGGTACTGCTGAACGCGGCATTGATTTGCCTCGCGTTGGGCCTGATTTTCAAACAAATGTGTCTGGTCTCTTTATCGCCGGGGAACTGGGCGGCATGGGCCTTATCCGCAATGCCGTGGAACAGGGACGGCAAGCAGTTGAAAACCTTCGAAAGCAAATTCAGCAAAATTCATCGTTTGAATATGACGTCGTAATCATTGGTGCGGGTCCAGCTGGGTTCTCGGCAGCGCTTGCCGCAAAGCAAGCCAATCTGAAATATCTTGTTCTAGAGCAGGATGATCTTGGGGGAACCGTATTCAAATATCCACGCGGAAAAGTCGTGATGACACAACCTGCGAAATTGCCCATCGTTGGTGCAACTAAATTCCGCGAAGTGTCGAAGGAAAAGCTCTTGGAATTCTGGCGGGAAATTGAAATCCAGCAGAAGCTAAACATCCACTATCGCGATAGAGTGGAGAGTATTTCAAAACGAGACGGTGGATTTGAAATCAAGTCACAGTCAGGCTCAACAACTGCTGCTACCGTGCTTTTGGCAATTGGTCGTCGTGGCACACCGCGCCGCCTTGGTGTGCCGGGAGAAGACCAGTCCAAAGTTGTCTATCAGTTAATTGACCCCGAACAGTTTGCGGGGAAACACGTGATTGTGGTTGGTGGTGGTGACTCTGCGTTGGAGGCTGCAACCAGCATCGCCGATCAACCCGGCACGACAGTAACACTCTCTTATCGCAGCGACGCATTTGGACGGGCGAAGTCAAAAAACCGGGAAAAAGTTGCGGCCCAAACCGCGTCTGGCCGGCTTACAGTCATGCTGAAATCTCAAATCAAATCTATTGGCGTAGCCGACTTGGAAATTAAGTTCGGAGATGAAATGCAAACCATTAAAAACGATGCGGTCATTGTCTGCGCGGGCGGCATTTTACCAACAGATTTTTTGAAATCCGTTGGCATTAACATGGAGACAAAATATGGCACTGCCTAGCCGAATTTTCCGAATTATTGCTGCTCTCAGCCTTGGTGCAACGTTTGTATTTTCAACAGAGGCGCTTGCTGCAACTAAAAAAGCTGTGGGCAAAAAGAAGTCCGCGAGTGTTCAGAGTTTACTGGTAAAGCGCCAATATAATTCTGCAATTGTTTTGCTTGAACGAGATGCTGCGGCTGGCAATACCAGTGCACAATTTCGTCTTGGAAACCTCTATCGCCTCGGATTGGGCACACTGCCTAACCCGTCAAAGGCCCGCATTTGGTATGAAAAGGCTTCACGCAAAGGTCACAAGGGAGCGGCGCGCGTACTCAAACGTATAAATTCAAATGTTCAGCCCACGGAGAAAAAGCTGGCACTTCGAAATGGTGAAGCTGTGGGCGTTGTTCCAAATGCAGATTTTGCATTTTTACCCAAGCGCGATGATGCACAGCAAAATTGGCTCGCACTTGCCGCAGCACGAAATCTTGTAACCGCCATCGACAGTTTGCGCCAAAAAGACGAGGCTAACTTCCGCAAACTTTCTGCCAATGCTCTTTTCGCAGCAACGCAAGCGAGACAGCCTACCGCCATAAAAGCCCTTCTGCAGTTTGGCGTAAACCCAAACGAACCAAATAAGGCAGGTCTCACACCAACAATGCTTGCTGCACAGCAAGCAGATGTTGCCTCACTTCAGACGCTGCTGGCTTCAACCCCTGACTTATTGTTACTTGACCAAAATAAGGACCGCGCGCTGAATCATTCGGCAAGATCATGCAGTGCCGATACTTTCAAATTGTTGCTTGAGGCGGGAGCCAAAGACGGAAAATCAACAACACCTGCTATCACAGACGTGTTCAAGCATTGCGCTTCCCCTGAGAAATATTTAGCAAGTGCGCATGGTGGAATGATGTTTGCCACGGACGCCCAGCGTCGCAGCGTGTTGTGGCATGCAACAGCAAGAGAAGACAATGCAACTCTATCCCAACTTTTGAGTGCGGGAGCAGATCCTAACATTGCTGACCTGAATGGCATTGCACCGCTCCAAGTGGCTGCTCTGGCCGCTAGTCCACAAAACATGAAATCGCTTTTAATCGCAGGCTCTGATGCTGCAAAACTTTCAGACGAGGGTGCCACGGCTTTGATGTTTGCGGCCTATTCAGGATGTCAGAATTGCATTGAACAACTGCCCCACTCTGAGGATCAAGTGAACTTGAAAGACTCGAACGGAAATACATCTCTGATGTATGCAGTGAAAGCGCAGAAGCCAGAAATGGTGAAAACGCTTTTGGCATTTGGTGGCAATCCGAATGCGCGCAATCTTTCAGGCGATACGCCAGCAAAGCTCGGACAGCGATTAGGTGGCGAATTGGCTCTGTTGTTCAAGGATATAAACTGAATTTCAAACTGCGGATGGCGCACGAGGAAATCGCGAATGGACTACAATAAATTTTTTGCTGCCAAACTTGAAGTGTTGCGCAACGAGGGAAGATATCGTGTTTTTGCAGCGCTTGAACGACACGCTGGTGCCTTTCCCAAAGCGACACGCCACAAGGAAGGGAAAAAGCAAGAAGTAACCGTGTGGTGCTCCAACGACTATTTGGGCATGGGACAGCATCCAGCAGTTTTGCTGGCCATGCATGCCGCTGTTGATAACTATGGGGCGGGTGCAGGTGGCACACGCAACATTTCTGGCACCAGTCACCTTCATGAGGAACTTGAGGCCGAACTCGCCGACCTGCACGACAAGGAAGCTGGCTTGCTTTTCAATTCCGGATACATGTCTAATTGGACAACGCTCTCAACACTCGCAGCAGCTCTTCCTGAATGTATCGTATTTTCTGACGCCGGCAACCATGCGTCCATGATTGAAGGCATCAGGCATAGCAAGGCTCAACGCATAATTTTCAAACACAACGATGTTGCTGACCTCCGGAGCAAATTAGAAAGCGTATCAAAAAGCGCCCCGAAAATTATTGCCTTTGAGTCTGTCTATTCAATGGATGGAGACTTTGGTGAAATCGAAGCAATTTGTGACCTTGCTGACGAATTCGGTGCAATGACGTATCTTGACGAAGTTCACGGCGTCGGACTTTATGGTGAAGGTGGCGCAGGACTTGCCCAACAGCTCGGCGTTATGGACAGAGTCACCATCATTGAAGGCACCCTGGCAAAGGCCTTTGGCGTCGTTGGTGGTTATATTGCTTCTACAAATGAAATTTGTGATTTTGTCAGAAGTCATGCGTCAGGTTTCATTTTTTCATCATCGCTTCCTCCCGCCGTCGTTGCGGGAACACTGGCCTCAGTGCGCCATTTGCGGAAAAGTAACAAGGAACGGCAACAGCAACGAGAGAATGTTGCAAGGCTTCGCGCCGGGTTGAATTGGCATGGCATACCCCACATTGCGAATAAAAGTCACATCGTTCCGGTAATGGTTGGCAGTGCTGCAAAGTGCAAATGGATCAGCGACTATTTGCTTGAAGAACATGGCATTTATATACAGCCAATCAACTATCCAACAGTTCCACGCGGTACAGAGCGATTGCGCATTACACCCACACCTTGCCACAGTAAGGAAGATGTGGATGCGCTCATCATCGCTTTAAGTGATCTTTGGAAACAATGCGCTCTCAGCCGCGCAGTTGCATGAGTTAGCGGGCTTTTTTGTTTACTTTTATTCCTGTTTTGCCATCAGATCATTCGATTTAACTTGGTCGGCCGCTTTGACGAGAAGTGCTGCTCGTATTGCCTCGTGATCGGCTGTATGTGCAGACTGCATTTTCCCGGCAAGGCGTTGCGTGATGATGTAAGCCTTCGACAGAATTAGCCCGATTTCAGAGACGACTCCTGTAACGAGATTTGACATGGGGCTGCGATGAAAGCGCGATTAGCAACATCAGCTTTGGGGCGTGTTGTTTTGTTCGATTTTGCATTGACCAGTCAAACTATACTTTCTGCCACAGGCGTTGCTTTGACGAAGCAATCGCAGCGTCCACGACTTTTTGTATTTCATAGGCTTCGCGGAAATCGGGGCCGGACTTTTCACCTTTACCGATGGCGCCGAGGAACTCTGCCATTTCAATCGCCTTCAAATCATTGAAGCCCAATTGATGTCCGCCCGCCACGCAGAAGCCGCCATAGGGTTCGTGTTGTGGGCCTGCTTCAATGCGGGTGAAGCCTGCGTGTTGTGCGTTTCCGCCTGCCTTGTAATAGAGAAGTTCATTGAGCCGTTCCTGTGTGAATACCAAGCTGCCCTTTTCGCCCGTGAGTTCAAAGCCAAGCTGCATCTTGCGGCCGGTCTGAATCCAGTTGGCCTCAATGGTGCCGCCACAGCCGCGCCCAAAGTTGACGAGGATGCGGGCGACGTCATCGACGAGCACTGGCTTCATGTCAGTGCCGCCGCGTGTCGTGGGGCGTTGCTTGATCACCGTGCGCACATCCGCACTCACTTCAGCAATGTCACCCAGCAGGAAGCGGGCCATGCCGATGATGTGCGAACCCAAGTCCGCAATCACGCCAGGACCGCCTGATGGATCAATGCGCCAGGTCCACGGGTTTTGTGGATCATGCATATAGTCTTCGGCGTGAATGCCGCGAAACCCCGTGATCTCACCCAGTTCACCAGACTCAACCATCTGCCGCGCCAGCTTGAGCAGCGGGTTCTTGATGTAGTTGAAGCCAACTTGCGTGTTCACACCCTTGGCTTCGGCGGCTTTCACCATCTCAAGTGAATCAGCCAAGGTGGGCGAGAGTGGCTTTTCACAATGCACGTGCTTGCCCGCAGCAATGGCCGCCAGCGCCATCTCCTTGTGCATGGAGTTTGGCGTGGTGATTGAGATGACTTGAATTGCTGGATTGGCAATCAGCGCTTTCCAGTCACCCGTCGAAGATTCAAAGCCATATTGATGCGCAGCCTTGGCAGCGGCATCCGCATTCATGTCGGCCACGGCCACAAGGCGCGGTGTTGGAATATCAGGGAACGCCGACAACGCCGTGCGATAGGCAATGGCGTGGGCCTTGCCCATGAAGCCTGTGCCGATGAGGCCGATACCAAGTGTCTTTGTCATAGTTAGTCCTGTTAAACGCCCACACGCTGTTTCGAGCGCACGTCGGCCTGATATTTCTGTTGTTCTTGCACGACTGGTCGATCAGAGACCTGCGGCACACCAACATCCCACAGGGCATCGCCCGGCGTCCATGTATAGGCATCAGACACAATGGAAATCACCGTGGTGCGGTCGGTGGTCTTGGCCCAGTCCATGGCCTGTTCCAGTTCAGCAAGGCTCGAAACCTTGCGCGCGAGGGCACCCATGGATTCCGCATGCTTCACAAAATCCACGCTGAAGGCGGGAATGGCGGTTTTGCAATCTTTCAGCAGATTATTGAAACCCGGCGTGCCTTTGAACTGCTGCAAGCGACTGATCACGGCATAACCGCCATTGTCGCAGACAATGACGATCATCTTGTGGCCCGTCAGCACGGTGGAATAAATGTCGGAGTTCATCAGCATGTAAGCTGCCATCACCCACCATGACGATCACATCACGTGTTGGGTCAGCCATGGCCGCACCCCAGCCACCCGCAATTTCATAGCCCATGCAGGAGAAGCCAAATTCAAGGTCATAGGAATTGGTGGTTTTGCAGCGCCAGTTCTTCATGGTCTCGCCGGGAAGACCGCCTGCTGCGGTGATCATGTAATCACGCGGTGCAGCTTTGGCGTTCACCACGCCGACAACCTGCGCATAGGTGGGCACGGGTGCATTGGTGGGCTTTTGATAGCCATCAAGTGCGGTGTTCCATTCGGCCATCAGGCCCTTGGCCTTCTTGGTCCAGGCGGCATCGACCTTCCAGCCTTTGAGTGCATCAGCCAATTCTTCGACTGTGGCTTTCGCATCACCAACAACAGCCAGTGCCCGATGCTTGGTTGCGTCCCAGCGGGCAGCATTGATCGAGATGAATTTGGCCTCGTGGTTGAACAGCGTCCATGAACCCGTGGTGAAGTCCATGAGCCGTGTACCGATGGCGACAATCACATCGGCTTCCGCACCCAACGCATTGGCTGAGGTGGAGCCGACAATGCCGATGGGGCCAGCATAGGCCGGATGATCGTGCGGCACCGTGCTTTTGCCAGCAATGGTTTCTGTGATGGGAATGCCGTGATCAAGCGCGAACTTGGCAACAATCTCTTCCGCACCCGAATAGCGCGTGCCGCCACCAGCAATGATCAGCGGACGCTTTGGCGGCTTTCAGCAAGTGCAATGGCTTCAGCCACGCGTTTCTTGTCTGGGCCGGGCGCGCGGAATCTCATGCACGGTTTTCTCGAAGAACTTCGTCGGATAATCGCAAGCCTGTTCTTGAATGTCCTGCGGAAGCGCAATGAAGGCCGGGCCGCAATCAGCCGGGTCCAGCATGGTGGCAACCGCTTGCGGCAACGACGAGATAATCTGTTCGGGATGTGTGATGCGGTCCCAATAGCGTGTCACGGCCTTGAAGGCGTCATTGACGTTAATGGTTGGATTGCCGAAATGCTCGACCTGCTGCATCACCGGGTCGGGGCGGCGATTGACGAAAGTGTCGCCGGAAATAATCAGTATGGGCAAGCGATTGGCGTGGGCCACACCCGCCGCCGTCACCATGTTGGTGGCACCGGGGCCAATCGACGACGTTGCCACCATGATCTGGCGGCGGCACTTGGCCTTGGCAAAGGCTATGGCCGCCAGTGCCATGGACTGTTCATTCTGTCCGCGCCATGTCGGGAAAGTATCCTTCACCGCTTCCAGCGCTTCCGACAGACAGGTCACATTGCCGTGGCCGAAAATACCAAAAATGCCGGGAAACAGTGGTACTTCTTCGCCATCCACAATGGTGTACTGGTTCATCAAATACCGCACCAAGCCTTGCGCCATGGTCAAGCGGATTGTGGACATGTGGGGTACCTCAAAACAATGTTTCGCTTTTTCAGGAATGAGACTAATCGCACTGATAAGTCAAGAAAAGAGGACGTTGGACATGGCTGTTGTGTTAGTTGCTGGCAAAATCCATCAGAGAGGCTTGGACTTGTTGCATGCAAGAAGCGACGTGCAGGTCATTTACATCGAAGCCGTAACAACACAGTCTTATCGCCCACATTTGGCCGAGGCTGATGGCATTCTGCTGCGTACCCAGCCAATGACTTCGGCTGAAATAGCGCTGGCCCCAAAACTGCAAATCGTCTCACGTCATGGCGTTGGCTACGATGCGGTTGACGCAAAAGCCCTGAATGCACGCAATATTCCATTGGCTATTGTAGGTGATGTAAATTCCCGCGCAGTTGCTGAACATACCTTGATGTTAATGCTCACGTCGGCACGGCGCACGGTGGCGCATCATGTTGCATCCACGACAGGAAATTGGAACGAACGTAATCGCTTCGATTCCATAGAGCTTGACGGCAAAACTCTGCTCGTACTTGGCTTTGGCCGCATCGGCCGTCGCGTTGCTGAATTGGCAAAAGCCTTTGGCATGGAAGTCACGGCGTTTGACCCTTACGTGACGGAAGCCCAATTATCGGCAGCGGGCGTTTCTCACGCCACTGATATGCATGCAGCACTGGCGAACGCGGATTATATTTCCGTACATTTGCCCGGCGGCAGTGGCCCTATAATTACCGCTACTGAATTGGCCCTCATGAAGCCTAACGCCATCATCGTCAATGCAGCACGCGGTGGCATTATTGATGAAACAGCCTTGGATGCGGCCTTGCGTCAACGCAAGCTACGAGCTGCGGCACTCGATGTATTGGTGCAAGAGCCACCTGCTCCCGATCATCCTTTGCTCAGTAATCCCTACATCACCATCAGCCCACATAATGCAGGCCTGACAGAAGAATGTGCCATGCGCATGGGTGTTTCCGCAGCACAAAATATTTTGGACTGTTTTGACGGCAAGTTGGATCACAAATTAGTGGTGAATGCAGAGGCGATTGGCTTCGGAAGAGAATAAAATACTCAAATGATAAAGCTGGGCAGCGTTGCTGTTGGCGGATAAAATAATCCGGGCCTTGGTAAACCAAGACCCGGAACTGTTGCAAGTGTAAGGTCGTATTATAGAACGAAGTCCGACGTCGCCAGCGTATGCAGACCTTGCAGTCGGATTTCCATTTCCGCTGTTGACAGTGTGTTATTGGTGTTCACCTGAATGATGGTGTCACCAGCATCATGGAAATACCGAACTTGGCCAGCGGACAAAATGCCACCCGCTGTAAGATCACTGAAGCTTGCGGTACCAATGAAGTCAAAGTCCTGATTTCCAAGTACCGTCGTGTTCGCATCAACATCTGTGAGATTGATGAGGTCACCAAGGAAGTCGGTGATCACGTCACGGGCTGAACCTGCCAGCGAGTCAGTGGTGAAGTTATAGTCGAAGGTGTCGACGTCAGCACCACCTGTGAGGATGTCCGAATACCAGCCACCGAGCAGGATGTCATTGCCAGAACCGCCATCCAACGTGTCATTGCCGATTAAACCGCTGATTGTGTCATTGCCATCACCACCAATCAAGATATTGGCAATGTTATTTCCGGTGATGGTGTCATTACCACTACCACCAATGAAGTTTTCGATGCCACTTACCACGTCGTTCACAAGTCCGGAGCCAAAAACGGCGCCTGCCACAGATGAAACAACGTAGGTCAAGTCCGTTGTATAGGCAGAGTAGTCGAGCGTATCAACACCGCCGTTGCCGTTGAAAATATCAGCGACATCGTCAACCACAGCAACCAGTCTATCATTGCCAACGCCACCCATGAGGAGGTTACTCAGTGTATTGGCTGTCAGCGTATCGTTGCCAGAGCCTGCGCGCACCCTTTCAATGCTCGCAATAGAGGCAAATCCAGTTGCCGTTCCAGCAGAGAAATCAACAATTATGTCGTCAGTAGTGGTGTAGCGCAATTCGTCGCCAACACCAGCCAAGTCTGCCGTGACACTTTCAATGCTTGTCAATGAACTGCCATTGACAACTGTCAGCGAAGTTCCATCGAGCACTAAATTCAAAACCTCAGCCGCAGGATTTTCACCCCTGATCGCCAGAGTGTCGAAGTCAGAACCGCCGTCGATGATATCGGAACCATCACCAATGAAGTAATGGATCGTATCATTTCCACTACCACCTTGAATGTCATCGATGCCTACGCCACCAAATATGCCGTCGTCACCCACACCACCATTTAGCGTGTCGTCGCCTTCTTGACCGTAAAGCGTGTCGTCGCCAAATCCTCCGGTCAAGTTATCGTTCGAAGCTAGTCCGTACATGACATCATCGACCACAACGCCACCGATAATGTTTGGCACTCCATTGGCGCCAGTCCTTATCGTAAACGCTTCAACAAATGTTGTCCGAAGGAGTCTGTCGAATTCAATGTTCAACACATAGGTTGAATTGTCCGACATGGCCGCTGTCGCTGTCACCACGCCTGCACTCGAGATTGCAAAGCCAGCACTGCTGCCTGCGAGAAGTGCGTAGGTATGGGTGTCACCAACTGATGCATCGATAGTGCTCAAGTTTGCGATCACTGTATTTGCACTGTCTGATGGCAGCACTTCCGAGCCAATGCGAACACCAGACCATACGATATTGGTTGGTGCTTCTTCACCAGGCGCGTCAGAGGTGTTGTTAAGCGCTATGGTGAATTGCCGCCGTGCAATCAAATCGCCGCCGACCAGTGGGTCATCTGAATAAGTGTTGATGACCACTTGGTATTGATTATCGACAATCTGGAAAGCGTCTTGCAATTCATGGTCCAGGGCCGCGCCATCATTGCTTCCGACAACCAAGGCAAACACTGGGTTTCCTAGGCCGTCCACACCCGTTTGTTCAACGGAGAAGCGACCACCAGAGGAATGTGCCGGGTCAATCTGGTGGAACAATGTCGCCAGATTAACATCAACACCAGCATCGGGGCTGAACGGAATTGCGGAGAGAACGATGGTGTTCGCAACGCTGTTTTCATTCACGTTGAGTGCTTCGGTGGGCACTGCAGTTGCGTCAGAGTAAATCCGTTCTGTCACACCATTCACATCTACAAATGTTGCAACGGTTACGAATTTCAGAGTCAGCCAGTGCGCCTGATACAGTGAAGGGATTAGTGCCCACTGCAACGGTCTGCCAAGACGTATTGCTACCTGCCGTCCGAACTTGCCACTCATAGCTTACACCCGTGATCGGCGTATCTCCGACATCCAGCAAATCACCATCATTGTTGGCGTCATTGTCAGCATCATAAACAACCGAAGTGGCGAGCAACTGCTGGCCAAAAATTGGTGTAACAATGCTCGGCGTCAGGCTGTCATCATCATGATCAAATGGCGTTGGATCAATGATTGATGCCATTCCGGTGGCCTGATTATTGGAACCGCTGATTTGAATGGTTTGATCAGCGAAACGCAATTGCTCGATGTTTTTAAGGAGATCAAGGTCATCAACGAATGGGCCACGGCTTGCCAATTGCACACCATTGACCACTGCACCAATCGTGCCAGTGTCGCGGTCAAGGACGGAAATGAAGCCGTCGCCGTTCACATCGTAGGCTTGATGAATGACATCTTCGCCAACATCATTCAAATCGCCATCGCTGTTGAGGTCAATTTGAATGCCATTTCCTTCGATGTCGTATTCAGCATAGTTGCCTTGGAATACTGCAACGTCAGTGCTGCTTTCAGGCGTTGTGTCGTATTCGATTTCACGAACGATACTCATTTCGCCCGGCTTGATTGTGCGATCAAGCAACATCGATGTCAGCGTACGTCCACCAAATGCCGGGCTGGAGAAATCAGGATCGCCGTTGGCATCAATGTTGAACACTTTTCCTGCATGTTCACCCATAACAGATGTATCGGTACTCAACGATTCAGCAGAATATTCCACACCGTCGACCACAATGCGGATGCGGACGTTAAGCCAAGCATCACCATCCACGATGTCAAACCCGCCACGTCCCATCAGGGTGTCGCTGCCTCCACCACCCATCAGGATGTTACCGTCACGGAAGCTGGTGAGTGCGGCATTGGGATTTGCACCAAACAATGTAACGCGCGCGCCATCCAGCCATTCGGCCATGCCGTCAATACGTGCAATTCCTTCCTCTGTCAGGAGATGATCAGCGAAGCCGTCCGTTGCGCCACCGCCGACTTCAGCACCGCCGCCAAAGTTATGACCGCGATCATCGCCAGTCAGGACATCACCATATTTCCATCCGGACAATGCTTCCGTCAAGTCAAAGCGATCACGCAAAATGTCGTTCGCCACCGTGGTGAAGATGGGTATCGACATGTCAAAGTTCACGCCGGTTACATCGTGCTTGGCAATGGCCCAGTCGAAGCCAAACATGCCTTCATAGCGGAACACACTGGGGCCAGAGCCCATGATGTCGTCGCCTGATTCAGCGTCATAGTCACCCTCATCACCCTGATTGAAGAGTACGTCGTGGCCAATGATCGTTGAGTTGAAGAAGAGCTCCGAGTTGTCGCCTGCAAGTGTGTCAAAACCCTTGCCACCTTCGATCCAGTCGTTGCCTTCATTGCCAAGCAAGAAGTCACCGCCATCACTGCCAAGGATGAAGTCATCGCCTTCACCACCAAAAGCTTCAGATGCATCTTGACCGAGGATAAGAACATCGCGCCCTTCATCGCCAAACACCAAGTCAAAACCGCGAGACGTCGTTATGATGTCATCACCTTGGTTGCCGCGCAGGATGTCATCACCGAATGGATCTTCAATGATGTCATCGCCCAATCCGCCAAATACGTCGTCGGATTCCGTGCCTGCATTCAGGTAATCGTCACCACCATCGCCCCACAGGGTATCAATGCCACGGTCAGTGTAGATCCGGTCGTCACCTTCCGTGCCACCTACAACAACGTGTTCGCCGCCCGTGAAGCGCAGGAAGCCACCAACATTATGGAAACCATCATCAGACGTATCAGCCGTGCCACGGTCATCAAACACCAACGCTCCTGGTGTGCGCATAACTTTGTTTGGTGTTAGAATGGAATGTGCTTCACCTGCGGCCCACAAAGGATCGAGCCCGGCAGCAGCGCCATTATAGTCTTCTTGGGCAATGCCTGAATCCATTTCCAGGAACGCATCTGGAGTCACGAACAGCGCGCCATTCAAATGGGTTGCATAAACGTCGCCAAGTTCGGTGTTACGCATCACCAAGTCACTAAACGTGTTTGGTTCAAGGTTGTTCAGAATGTTGAGACCCTGTGTACGTGTCAGGTAGTAAAGCCTGTCACCAAACTGCAACTGTTCCATCTGGTATTCGAAGATGTAGTTGAAGGTCGTTCCCAACATGCCACCGAATTCGGGGTTGGCTTCAGCAAGGCCGCCGATCCAAAGGTCAACATCGTTGAGGCCGCCCAGCGTTGCTTGGTAAGCGCCCGTACCATTGATGAAATCAACGGCACCGTTGCTGTTGTCTCCGGCCAAAGCCTGTTCCAACAAAGTCAATGCTGCTGCGCGTTTTGCCTCCATGGTTGTGGCACTGGCAATGCTCGCATGGTCGCCATAGGCTGCGATGAAGTTCACAAGCGACATCGGATTCTTGATGTTCGCTGCAAAATCAATCCAGTTGTCGTAGGGCTTCACGTCATTGGAGGCCGTGGCTTCATAAAGCTGTGCGCGGGTTTCATTGAGCGACGGAATACCCGTATCACGACCGCGCGCAATATTCAGTGCGGCGAGGTCAAGTGGCAAACCAACGAGTGTGCTCCGCAGATCCGGCACGATAAATTCATCAATGGCGTTGCCTACATCGCGAGATAGTGCACGCACCAAGTTCGCATCTACTTCTTCACGTGATGAGCCAGAGGCCACATACATTTGTGGATTAAGGAAGGCAGCAAGCAGCGAAGCTTGGTCTGCCACGCCGTCAACCGGATCGAGATTGTTGTCGAGTCGGTCGACGGTGCCGGTCAGCATGGAGTGGCCAAAGCGATAAACGGTGTGAGCGAATTCAGCCACGATCGAAGAATCAATTTCGGGGCTGCTGTTGAAGACGAACGGATCAACAAAGGGCTGGATACGCCGGGCAAATTCTTCAAATACCATGTGCTGATATTGCATTTCGGTCGAGAAGCGCGCGGCTTGGAATAGCCGTTCACCGTCCCAAACCAAAGCATCAATGCCTGCTTGGTCGGTTGGCACTTCAGTCACGTCCACAACCAACCATTCGTTCAAGAAAGCAATGGCTTCCGGATTTGCAGCTGCATTGGCCAGCAGTGTCGCCTTGTTTACTTCGACAACGCGATTGTGTTCAGCGTGGAAAATCGAATGCACCGACGTCAGCGCAATGTTTTCATTGCCACGACCATCACCCGTGATGAAGTGAGCATCCAACATTTCATTGTCATAGGTCAGGTTGTTGCGGTCATCGGCAACGAGGTCGGCACCGTTGATGGTTCCGTCCAGATTGACATCGCGCAAATCTTCAATGTCGATGCCATTCAAACCATCGGCATCGGTAAGGTCGCCTGCCAAAACAGCAGCATCAACGTCTGCCTGGTTCACAACGCCATCGCTGTTGTAATCAAGGTAATCAGTATCGGCAGTCTGCGCGACTTTCGGCGTGAAAGGGTTGCCGTCATGGTCGACAGTGCCAGGTGCGGAATGGTGCGCTATGTCATTCAAGAAAGCATGGCCCGTACCGATTGTTGTGACACGGATAGCTTCATTGGGACCTAAAACAGGCAAGCTGTAGGATCCAGGCAGATTGCCTGATCCAAGCGCATTGATATCAAGACCACCTGCAACACCTTCGACAAAAGTTGGTGCAAGCACGGTTACCGTTGCACCCGTCAAGCTGTTGATGATTGTTACGTTGACTGCAACTTGGGCAAATCCGTTTTCACCTGCAATGAACTTGCCATATTGGTCTGTCTTGAGCAGTGGCGTATCGTGAACATTGAAGTCGTTCATGATCAGGCCAAGCATGGATTGGGCTTGCGCTTTCACATCGCCCCATGTGGCAATTGCACCGTCATGAGAACCCGTTGCAGCCGAGCCATCCAGCAAATGCCCGGTGCTGACTGCGCGATTATTTGCATCTAATGCATATTCACGCAGGAAAACCTGATGCGAGGCATGCGAGGTGTAGGTTTGATTTTGATCAATCCACGACGTTGTGGTGTTTTCGTGTTGCGGAACGCCATTGGCGTCCAGCGTAACCGTGGCGCGCGTGAGGGCCATGAAATTGGGACGGTCATCGGCCGTTCCAACCAAACCATCGGCGCCAAAACCGTCATCGCTGAACATCACGGCAAAGCCGGTGTTCACCGTTGTTGTGGCAGGTGGCGGTGCGCCAACGGGATTAAGCGCTGGGTCCGAAACATAGAAAAGTGGGTTTCCGCCACCATCCTCGACATGCACGTAATTGTTGGCAATTCCGTCAGCACCTTTGTCATAAAGCGGGTCATCGGCGGCAAGTGGAATATACACCGTACCGTTCTTGCCCTTGGTGACAAGATCCAAACCGTGATCGAAGAATTGACCAAAGAATGTCATCCACGAGTTGAAGCCGGGCGACAAACCAATGTCGGGAGACAAGTTTGGAATCGTCTTCATCATCAAGTTGGCAACTTCCACATTCAGTGGATCGGTCAGCCAAGCTTCTGCGTCTGCTTCGGCAACGCCGTGTTCGGCTTCAAGGGCTTCTAGCGCCAACGGATTGGCGAGGAACGCCGCAATGGCAGCGGGGTTTGCGACGGACATGTCAACGATGAGATTCGAAATCAGTCGAGGATCAGCATCAGCAACGCTGCGAATGCCGCCAGCTGCGGCCCCGTTGGTGTCGCCGTAGTTTGTGTTGACGACATCCATGATGCCGTCGCCGTTGAAGTCTATGCCGCCGCCCGTGGTGTCATTCATAAAGACTGGATCAGTCAAGCGCGGGAACAGATTATCTGCGGCACCAAGTTCTTCACCGCCGGGAAGCAGGTTGTTCAAACTCCCGTCAACGGTGCGCAAACCTGCCGGAAGTTGGGCTGCATTCACTGCGGACACATTATAGGAATCCATAATGGCCTGCAAAATTGTCTTGGGCGCTGCATTGTAAGCAGCTGAACTTTCTTCAGCAATTTTGATTTGACGAAGGATGAATTCGAGGTCGTGGATGTTAACGTTAAAGCTGCTGGACATGATGAATTACTCCAAGTTTGTGGGAAATGCTCGGATGGATCCGGCATTGGAAAAGGAAATGTCATGAAAGGTGTTGGAAGCGCTGGCGCGTGTCAGGTCATCAAGCGACGGCATCGCCACCGGGCAATGTGTTTCGCATAGATATGACTGGGCAATCCCGCAGTCCCGCAGGGGAAAATTTTCTGTAATTTCATAGCTACCATCCCTTAGATAAACTTATACCGCATCTCACGCCCGTAGCCCCGGACGCGTCGATTTCATTTTTTTCTTATTTTTTGAATTGCTCGATTTGAAGTCATTGTGACTGCGGTCAGATGTAACCCTGAGATTTGATCAAGCGCGGTTCAGGTCCAAACTTTTCTCTCGCAAGAGCAGAAAAGGCGATGCCACCACATACTTGTGGTCGAATTCGACATCGTGTTTTTATTTTATTTGCCGTATTCATTTTTGCATACTCCATACTAACGCCCCCAAGCGCTAATCCAGCAAGCGATGATCAATTCTACTGCCAAGTTTATGAACCGACGCTTCTAGACAGCCTGAATATTCAACTCAATTTAATCAAAGTAAACTGTCTTAAGTCGAACCAACTTGACAAGACTCCGTTAATAATCCTAGACTTTGGTCCTGCGGGGGCGTGTTCTAATATTTCATTGTTCGGCACCCAAAATGTTGACTCTCAGACACCACAGGTTTTTTGATCCGGTCCGGATCTGGAAATCCTTGAGTCTTGCTAAACAATTCACCGTCATATCTTTGTTTGTCATCAGCATCGGCATGATTGGGCTGGGCAGCTGGATAGGCCTCCAGATCCGTAACGGCGTCATTCAACATACAGCCGCAACGACCACGCTCTATATGGAAAGTTTCGTAGAGCCGCTCGCCCAAGGGCTTGCGACTGCAACGACGTTTGACGCGCAGACCAGTCGCGCCCTTGACGGCTTGTTGGATGGTCCCCTCAAGGGAAATCTCATCGTCCTCAAAATCTGGAATCTCGATGGATCGATTGCCTACAGCAACAATACCGAGTTGATTGGGAAAAAATTTGAGATCGAAGAGTCCCTTGCAAACGCTCTGAAGGGGATAATGACGGCCGAACTCGACGAAACAGAGACTGAAGAAAATTCGAGTGAGCGCCAAATGAACATTCCACTCCTTGAGGTCTATTCCCCACTTTACCAATATAAGACCGGAAAATTGATCGGTGTTGGTGAGTTTTACCTGCGCGCCGACGAATTGCTGAGCGATCTTTCCAAGCAAACTTTTTACACGTGGGCAGTGGTGGCGATGTTCACCCTTTTCATGGTGTTGATTTTGTCCGCCATCATGCTGAAGGCGAGCAACACCATCAATCGGCAGAGAATTCAACTCGATGAGCAAGTTAAAGATTTGACCAAATTGCTGGGGGTCAACACTGAGCTCAGCTCCAAAATCAAGATGGCCAACATGAACGCAGCCGCCTTGAACGATCTCATGTTGAACCGGCTTGGCTCAGACTTGCATGACGGCCCGGCGCAACAGCTTGCATTCGCCTTGCTCCGCCTTTCCAGTCTCACGGCTTCTAACAAGGAAGGTTCCAAACAGGAATTGGATAGACTGCAACAAGCCATACGAGATGCATTAAAAGAGATCAGACACATCTCTGCCGGCTTGAATTTACCGCAACTCGCCGAATTACCGGTGACCGACGTGATCAGACTTGTCGTGGGCAACCATGAACGCATGACCGAAACAAAGGTGAATTTGAAACTACAGAAATTACCAAAAACGCTTTCACTCGCCACCAAAACCTGCCTCTATCGTTTTGTGCAAGAGGGTCTCACCAATGCTTTCAAACATGCAAAGGGCGTGAGCCAATCTGTTTCGATCGACCAAATTGATGACACCATCGTTGCGGAAGTCGGCGACAAGGGAAAAGGATTTGTATGGAAGGGCTATGAGAGGGGCAGTGGCCACCTCGGATTAATTGGGATGCAGAATTGTGTCCAGGCATTCGGAGGCACTATGTCAGTGGTTTCGGCCCCCGGTCGCGGCTGTACCTTGACAGCAAGAATACCAATCGACGGCGAAGGAGTTCGAAATGAACAGCAAGTTGCGTTTGATCGTTATTGACGATCACCCGCTGATGCGGGAAGGAATTATCGCGACATTTCTCGAACATGGTTCCATGATCGAAGTGGTTGGTGTTGGTGGAACTGCCGATGAAGCCCGGGCGTTGGTTAAATCCTGCCAGCCAGATGTTGTGCTTCTGGACATCAGCATTCCTGGCAACGGGCTGGATGCGGCAACGCATATCTGCTCTGACCATCCGGGCGTCAAAGTCATCATCTTCACGGTGTCAGAGCGACCCGCAAATGTAACCACTGCTTTCGCAGCTGGTGCAAAAGGCTACATTCTTAAAGGAATCAGTAGTGAAGACTTAATTCGGGCCGTCGCAAGTGTTGCGCAAGGGAACACTTACGTATCGCCAGAGCTGGCGGGCAAAATATTCTCGCCGAACAGCCTGGAAGCCGAACAGTATTCACTTGCTGAATTACAACTTCGAACCTTGAGCTCCCGCGAAATGGATATACTGGAGCTGCTCAACCACGGACACACCAACAAGGACATCGCGAAGCATCTCGAAATCAGTGAGAAGACGGTGAAGTATTATCTCACGACCATATTCGACAAACTCTCGGTGAAGAACCGCTTGGAAGCTGTTATTTTCTACCGCGATACAAGCAGATTGATCGGGATGAAGGCGCGATAACGCCTCATCCCATCACTTTCGTGCCGAGGCTGTGACCCACATTGGCAATAGTCGTTGGCTTGGCTACGCGCATTTCTTCGACACTGCGAATATTTTTGCGCGCTGCACCCGCCCACTCACGGGTTTTGACTTTCGGATTTTTCATGCGTTCGCGGGCAGCAGGAATGGCATGGGCATATTGCGGCAGCCATTGGGCTTGTGCCACCAGCATTTCATCCACCATTTGCCACACTTCATCAGGCGTGCAGATGGCCCCTACAAGTGGATCATGCAACACGGCGAGTTTCAGCAAATCCACATCACCCGTCATCGCTGCCTGCACCGACATGCGCTGCACATTGATTGACGCTATGCACGTGGCGGCACAGGCGAGTGGTAACTCCACACCTTCCATCATGTTGATGCCGAAGCGATCCACGTATCCCGGCGATTTAATGATGCAGTCAGCGGGTAGGTTTTTAATCGTGCCGCCATTTTTCACATTAAAGTGCCCGCGATAGCTGCGCCCGGTTTCCTGCGCTTCAATGATCCATGAAGCGTGTTCGTCCGTGCGCGTGTACTCCGCCAGTGGTTTTCCTGCCGCTTCGAGGAACAACGGAAAATCCTGTTCGAACCAATTGCGGTTTTCTGTTGAGTAACGCAGATAGCCACCCGTCTCGCCATGAATCCAATCCGACGTTGAAATCCAATTCATAATTTCATCAGGGCGTTTGCGATACCACGGCAGGTATTCCGACAAGATGGCCATTGGATTCCGTTGAATAGAAACCAAACCGTTTCAACACATCGATGCGGACTTTTTCTTGCTCTGAGAATATCGGGTGATTTTCAAATGCTGCCACCAACTCTTCCTTGCTGATGTCGCGGCCTTTGTGGTTCAACCCCACATACCAAGTTTGATGGTTGATGCCGGAACAGATAATATCCAGATCCGTGTGCGGATGAATTTTAAGTGCTGTTGCAATTTGCCGCCAACCGTTTTGTACGCCGTGGCAAAGGCCCACGGTGTTGACCTTGCCATAATCAATACAAGCCCAAGTGTTCATGGCCATGGGGTTTGCATAATTGAGGTGCAGTAAATCCTGATGCGCCACTTCACGCATGTCTTTGCAGAAGTCCATCATCGCCGCCATGGTGCGCTGACCATACATAATGCCGCCTGCACAAATGGTATCGCCCACGCATTGGTCAATGCCATATTTCAGCGGAATGTTGACGTCCGTCGCATAAGCCTCAAGCCCACCAATGCGCACGCAATTCATGATGTATTTTGCACCGTCAAAAGCCTTGCGGCGATCTGTTGTTGCTGTCACTTTTGTGGGTAACTTGTTTACGTCAACAATGCGCTGAATAATCTGGCGCGCCATCTCCAAGTTTTTTTCGCTGATGTCGGTCAAGGCAATTTCAATTTCGCCAAATTCGGCCACTTTCAGAATGTCACTGACAAGTTTCTTTGTGAACCCAATGGAGCCTGCACCGATGATCGCAATTTTGAATGTCATAATCTGATTTCCTCACAAAGAATTTAAGAATGCGCGATGCCCCAAAACTTGCCCCGCCGCTTTTTGATATTCTGCTGTTAATGTATCAGCCGCCGCTTTGGCTTTTTTCCGCAGCTCTGGTCGGGCTTCCATATGTTTTTGTGCCACGCTGCGATTGAGCAAGCCTAGGCCATCCAGAACGGGGTAATGCAGCTGTTGCTCCGTATGGGCAAAGCCACCGGGCAATGGCGTGAAATCTGCATACTCGGGCATTTTATTTCGCCACATCGCCAATCGATCACGCGTTGCGGCACCAATATTGTGCTCAGCAACATGCCGCCAGAACGGTGTGTCACGCCGCTCGCTCACATAATGTAGATTGATGAAGTCCTTGAAGTCATCGACCTGACGTGCTGCAAATGCATTGTACTTTGTGCGATCTTCAGACGTTCTATTCAAATGAAAATTCGTGAACACCATCATCTGCACAATGGTGCCGTGAATGGAGGTGGCCTCAAGCGGTTCTAGAAAAGACGATGATAAGCCCAGCGACAGGCAATTGTTGATCCATGCATCTTTTTGCCGACCAATATCGAAACGCAGATCATTGCGTGGCTCGATTTTATGGCCCAACGCCGTCTCTATTTCCGCCTGCGCCTTGTCAGGCGTTAGAAATTCATCGGAATAAACATAGCCCATGCCGAAGCGGATTTGCGTGGGGATCGACCACATCCAGCCTGAGCCTTGCGCCCACGCAAGCGTATAGGGTGGTAGTTCTTCTCCTTCTTTCAGATCCACCCAAAACGGCATGGCACGGTTGACAGGGAGTTGCTCACGATAGGACACCCATTCGCCGCCAAGTTCCTTACCGATCAAGGTTTTGCGAAAGCCCGTGCAGTCAATAAAGAAATCACCTGCAACGTCGCCCGCATCCGTGAGAGTGCTTCAATATCGCCCGTCTCGCTATTGCGCTTGGCACCCGTCACTTGCGCATCAATCGTTTCAACGCCCTTGGTGTGTTTGCGCAGCCACTTGCCGGCCAAGGCTTGGTCGAAATGATAGGCATGATGGAACGGACTTGCCGCCATAAAACTGCCATCCGCCTTTCGCGCAAAAGGCGCCTTCTGTTGATCCAGCAAATAAGCGAACAGATGGGTGTCTTTCACCGCCCTGCCCGCCGCCACGGAAAAGATATCGAGGTAGCTTTGTGGGGTTCCCCCTTGCGGTTCCAACACCAAATGCGGGTCATCGATGGGGCCATCATAGTGATGGCCCACACGCCGCCAATCCTTGTGGCGAATGCCGAATTTGATTGTCGCTTCGGTTTCCCTCAGGAACGAAAATTCATCAAGTCCAAAATATTTCAGCATTTGCCGGAACACCGCCGTGGTGCCCTCGCCCACGCCGATGGTTGGAATTTTTGAGGATTCAACAACAGTGATCGTGGCGTCCACCTTCTGCCGCTTCAATGCATCCTGCAACATCAAGGCTGCAAGCCAACCCGCCGTTCCGCCACCAACGATGACGAAACGGTTGGTCATTCTGCGGCTTGCCGGGGCTTATGCACGCGCGCAAATTCCGGCAACCAGTCGCCGTGGGCGCCAGCAAATCATCGGTCAAATCCCAAATTTGTTGCAAGTCCAATTCGGCCGCCGTGTGCGGGTCCATCATTGCGGCGTGGTAGATATGTTCGCGGTTTTGGTCCACCAGCGCACGCACGGTAAGTTCCTGCACGTTGATGTTGGTGCGGATCAGAGCCGTCAGCTGTGGTGGCAAGTCGCCGACATATGTGGGCTGGATGCCACGATCATCGACGAGGCATGGCACTTCCGCTGCGCAATCATCAGGCAGTGAGGTGATGCAGCCATTGTTGCGCTGGTTGCCATAAATCACCGAAGGTTCGCCCGTCCAAATAGAATTGACGATGTAGGAGGCATATTCGTTAGACGCTTCGACATGGATTTTTTCGGCAGACTTGAATTCAGCCGCATCTTTTTTCCAGCGCGCAATTTGTTCAACGCAACGCTTTGGGTATTCATCCAAGGGAATACCAAATTTTTCGATGATGTCTTCACGACCCTCTTTGATAAAGTAGGGCGTGTATTCGGCAAAATGTTCCGAACTTTCGGTGACGAAATAGCCAAGTCGCTTCAACATTTCATAGCGCACTTTGTTGGGGCAGCGCGCATTCCAGTGCGATGGCTTGGGAAAGCGGCCTTCCTCATAACCTTGCAACAAATCTGGATAGAGGTTGCGGTAGGAACCATCTTTCTGCGGTGTTCAAAATTCAAATAGAACGCCATATGATTGATGCCGGCAGCACGATAGCGAATTTCATCCAGGGGAATATCAAGATCACGCGACAGCTCATAAGCCGTGCCTTGCACGGAATGGCACAGGCCCACTTGCTTGATCTTCGGATATTTTTGCGAAATGGCCCAGGTGTTGATGGCCATGGGGTTCACATATTGCAGCAGATGCGCGTCCGGGCAGATTTGCATCATGTCTTCGCAGATTTTCCACAGATGTGGCACAGTGCGAAGCCCGCGCATGATGCCGCCTACACCCAAGGTATCGGCAATGGTTTGGCGCAGGCCATATTTTTTCGGCACTTCAAAATCCGTGACGGTGCAGGGTTCATAGCCGCCAATTTGAAATGCGACGACCACAAAGTCTGCGCCTTGCAGCGCTTTCTTCTGGTCGGAATGGGTTTCAACCTTGGCTTTCACACCCAGGGTTCGAATGATTTTCGATGCAACAATTTCAGATTCAGCCAAGCGTTCCGGGTTGATGTCCATCAAGGCGATGGTGGCACCAGACGTGGCGGGGCGCTGCAAGAATATCGCCGATGATATTCTTCATGAAAACAGTTGAGCCGGCGCCGATGAATGTAATGCGTGGATTTGCGGACATGGTTTTTTCCTCTTTGGTCAAGCGGCAATATCAAATGCCGCGCGCACAAGGCGCTTGGTGTAATCGGTTTTGGGGTTGGTCAAGACTTCGGCCACAGGGCCTTGTTCCATGATTTGGCCATGCTGCATGACGATGACGCGGTGGCAAAGTGCGCGCACCACTTTCAAATCATGGGAGATAAACAAATAAGAGAGTCCCCGCTCGCGTTGCAGCTTGCGCAGACAGTTCAATAATTTGTGCTTGCACCGACAAATCCAAAGCCGATGTGGGTTCATCCAGCATGATGAATTCCGGTTCCATCGCAATGGCGCGGGCAATGGCCAAGCGTTGGCGTTGGCCGCCTGAAAACTCATGGGGGAAGCGCGAGAGAATATCGGTGGGCATGCCTGAGTCAGTGAGCGCTTTTTTCACACGCTCCAAACGATCCGCATCACTTGACCCAATCTTGTTGACGATCAAGCCTTCTTCAATAATCTGTCGCACACTCATGCGCGGGTTCATGGACGAGAAGGGATCTTGAAACACGATCTGCATGCGGCTGCGGAAGGGGCGCAAGCCATCGCGATCTAGTTTTTCAATGCGATTGCCATCAAAGCTGATTTCGCCTTCTTGCGGATTGAGCAAGCGGATCATGGCTTGGCCGAAGGTGGTTTTGCCGGAGCCGGATTCACCCACAAGGCCGAGGGTTTCGCCGCGCTTCAAATCCAAGGCTCAAGCCATCAACAGCTTGCAAGGGATGATAAGTGGCGTTGAACAGGCCGCCTTTTTTCAAAGTGTAGGTGACGCGTATATTCTTGCCCACCAGAATGCTGGGTTGGTCACCCACCAGAGGATTGGCAATGCCTTTGGGGTCCGACGACAGCAAGCGTTTGGTATAGGGGTGTAGAGGATTTCCAAACAGCGCCTTGGCGGTGTTGTGCTCTTTCACCTCGCCGTGCTGCATCACATAAACACGATCTGCAAATTGGCGCACCACCGTCAGGTCATGGGTGATCAAAATCACGGCCATGCCATATTTGTCTTTGAGGTCTTTGATCAGATTCAAGATCTGCGCCTGCACCGTAACGTCAAGTGCAGTGGTGGGTTCATCGGCAATCAGAATGTCGGGGCGGTTGGCCAGTGCCATGGCAATCATCACGCGTTGGCGCTGCCCGCCGGAGAGTTGATGTGGATATTGCTTCACCCGTGATTCAGGATCAGGAATTTGCACTTCGCGGAGCAGTTCCACGGCTTTTGCTCGTGCATCACTGCGGGAAATTTTATTGTGGAGATGCAGCACTTCGCAGATCTGCGAACCAATGGTGTAAACCGGATTGAGCGAACTCATCGGCTCCTGGAAAATCATCGACACGCGCGAACCACGGAGCTTGCGCATTTCATTTTCGCTGAGTTTTAACACGTCTTGGCCAGCCATGATGATCGAGGCATCTTTGGCCACAGTGGCGCGTTTGGTGAGCAGCCGCATGATGGCGCGGGCGGTGACGGATTTGCCAGAACCCGATTCGCCCACAATGGCAATGGTCTCGCCCTTGCGCAGCACGAAGTTGACGTTCTTCACCGCATGAACGTGACCTCCCTCAACTTTGAAGGACACGGCCACATTGCGGGCTTCGAGGATGATGTCGTTTGTGTTTTCCATCACAGCCTCAATAGGGGTCAATCGCGTCGCGCAAGCCATCGCCCAGCGCGTTAAACGCAAAGACGGCGAGCAGCACGAAGCCGACGGGTGAGAGAATCCAAGGGTAAGATCCGATGACGGAGAAGGTGCCGGTGTCTTGCAACATCAGTCCCCAAGAAATCAGCGGTGCTTTCACCGCAAAGCCGAGGAAGCCGAGGAATGATTCAAGCAACACAATGGTCGGAATGCCCAGCGTAATGGCGACGATGACGTGCGACATGACGTTGGGCAGAATGTGACGGGTGATAATGCGCCTGTCATTGGCACCCACGGCTTGTGCCGCACGCACATATTCAATGCGGGCCAATGCCAAGGTTTTCGCGCGAATTTCAACCGACAATCGCGCCCAGCCCAGGAACGACATGACCAACACAACGAAAGTCAGGAACACCGATGTGGGGGCGGTGACAGGAATGAGCGTGGTGAGTGTGAGATAAAGTGGCAATTGCGGGAAGGCCAAGATCACTTCGACAATGCGTTGCGTCCAAGCATCAAAGCGGCCTCCCAAATAGCCCGATGTAATGCCCACAGCGGTGCCCACAATGGTGATGAAGGCTACGGTGATCAACGCGATCGCCAATGAAATACGCGACCCCAAAATGCCGCGTGAGAGAATATCACGGCCGAATTTATCAGTGCCCAATAAGTGAAACGGCTTGCCATCGGCTGTGCCAAACAAATGCGTGTCAGACGGAATGAGGCCCAGCACTTTGTAAGGATAGCCTTCAACAAAAAACTTGATGGGGCGCGGGTTGTCGAGGTCGGGTCCAATGACGGGTTGATAGGTCACGGGATCCAACTCCGTGCCTTCCTTCATGGCGAAGGTCATGGGGCGCAGCGAAAAGCCGTCCTTCGAGAAGAAACTCACGGCATCAGGCGGCGCGTAAGATACGAAAGGCGTTTTGGGTTCCACGGGTGCTACAAAATCAGCAAAGATCGCCATCAGCAACAGCAGCGAAACCAAAATCAAACCAATCATGCCGGTGATCGAGCGGCGCAATTTGCGCCACACCAGCGTGGCGTAGCTTTCGTTTTTGGCAAAGCGTGAAGAAGGCGGTGCCGCATCCAGATAATCTGCGGATTCCACTTTTACAAAGGGCGCAAAGAGATCAGCACTCATGTGTTGTCTCCCAAGCGCACGCGGGGGTCCATCCACGCCAAGAGCAAATCAGCGATGATGTTGCCGATGATCAGCGTGGCTCCCAAGATGAGCATCAAGGTCGCCGTCACCAACACGTCACCGCGCCCCATGGAGCCGACAATCGCAGGGCCAATTGTTGGCAGTGAGAAAATGATGGCCACTTCAATTTCACCCGTCAGCATATAGGGCAACACAACGCCTTGATAAGCCACGAGCGGATGCAGCGCGTTGGGCACTGCGTGTTTCAAAATCACTGCACTTTCACTCATGCCTTTGGCGCGCGCGGTTTCAACATATTGCGCATTCAGCGTGTCGAGCAAATTGGCGCGCATCACCCGCATGTTATAGGCAAGGCCGCCAATGGTGGCGATGAGGATGACGGGCCAGATGTGTTTTAACAAATCCCAGAACTTGGCCCACGACATGGGCTGACCACCAAATTTTGTGGAATAGAAAGAACCCAATTCCTGCACGTTGAAATGAAACGCCATGACATAGAGAATGATCAGCGCCATCAGGAAGCGCGGAATGGTCATGCCGAGGAATGTGAAGATCGAGAGGATTGTATCGACCCAAGAATATTGCTTTGTGGCGGCCAGAATGCCCAAGCTGATGCCGAACAGTGAGGCCAGGAAGTGACACACCAGCGCAATGCCAAGCGTTGCCGGCAAGCGCTGCCACACCACTTCTGAAACCGGCCGATTATAAAAATAGCTGTGGCCAAAATCGCCAACAAAGAAACCACCGATCCAGCGGAAATATTGCCAGATCAGCGGATCATTCAAATTATGCTCAACACGAAACGCTTCCGCCGCAGCACGCGCCACTTCCTGCGACGCATTGTTATAAAGCAGCATGCCCTCAATATAATCCGCATAGTCGCCGGGCGGCGCCTGAATGATGGCATAGGTCAGCACGCTCATCACGAAGAGAACGGGAATGGCTGAGAGTATGCGTATGGTGAGAAAGCGGAGCATGGGAAATCCAATTTCTCCCTTGCGCGGAACGCGTGGGGGAGTACGGCGAAGCCGGGAGGGGGTGGCAGAGACAAGCTCGAACACCCCCTCCCCCTTCGGGTACTCCCCCAGCTTCGCTGAGGGAGAAAGTTATATTACTTCATCACACCCTTGCCACCTGGCACGTCAGCCAGCGTGT
Source organism: uncultured Alphaproteobacteria bacterium (assembly GCA_963840765.1). Taxonomy (GTDB): domain Bacteria; phylum Pseudomonadota; class Alphaproteobacteria; order Rhizobiales; family Aestuariivirgaceae; genus Aestuariivirga. The sequence continues at coordinate 504,972 of CAWJAE010000004.1, forward strand.
TCGGGTAGACTTCATGTGACGCTTGCTTGTCCTTTGGAACATACACGCGTTCACGAATGATGTTGTCTTCGGCCCAGTTGTACATGAAGATCGGAGCGCCCGGAGCAATATTGGCAAAGCGCTTGTTCATGATGAGAGCGCCCGGATACTGGGTGAGACCAGCCCAATAGACGTTCTCGGTTGCGATCTTCTGGTAGTCCTTCATCAGGGCAATGCGTTCAGCCGGATCTTTCGAACCGATGAACTTGTTGACGATCTCCACCAGCTGCTTTTCAAAGTCGAGCAAATCAACTTCGCCTTTGCCATCAGCTGATTGATGGAATTCGTTTGTCGCTGGACCCACTGGTGCAAGGCGTGTTGTGTTTTGCACAACCGTTACCAGTTCCGTGCCAGCGCGCCAAACATGCCAGTCAAACTTGCCGGCCTTGCGGGCGTTGTCGCGGTCATTACCAGCCATCAGGTTGGGAATGATGCGCAAGCCAACTTGTTCGCCCATGGCCACAATGCCTTCAGCCAATGACTTGTCTGAACCATAGTCGGCGTTGCTCAACACCGTGATTTCAACATCCTTGCCGCCATCGGGGTGGTTCAGAATGCCGTTGCCATCAGTGTCTTTCAAACCAGCTAGTGCAAATTCAGCTTTTGCGGCTTCAACATCGAACGGATAATAAACCGTCGAAGCTTTGTCGTAATAGCTGGAGTCATTGTAGATGCCGCCGGGATAGATAGCGGTGAACGGACCCTTGACCAATGACTCGCCCAAACGTTGACGATCCAACATGGAGGTCACGCCTTTGCGGAAGTTCAAGTTGCGGTTCAACTTGCGCATGGCCTTGCCGCGCTCATCAGGTTCGCCCCAGGCATTGTCGCTCAGGTTAAAGTGCAACACATAGCCAATGGTGCGTTGGCCAAATTCCAAGCGGGCAGGCGACGCTGGGTCAGCGGCTTTTTTCAAAGCTTCAACATAGTTTTCAGCTTGCTCAAGGTTGGAGAAGTCACCCGTACCTGCAACAGCTTGCACGTCACGGTCGCCCCATGTGGACAAGCGGTAGTGCATTTCATTGAGGTAAGGCAAGTTGCTGGCCGGTTTCGTCCACTTTCCAATAATACGGATTGCGACGCAGAATGACGATGTCGTCGGGGCGGTGTTCAACCACAACCCAAGCACCCAGTGTTGGCATGCCCATATAGGACGGGCCAAAGGCATTCTTATATTGCTCGTAGGTGTTCTTTGAATTCTTCGGATGCTGTGGCGCCAGAATATGCGAAGGGCCAGGGCAGAAATTCATATAGGCCATCGAATAGAGAACTTGCGTCGGGAAGGCCGAGGTGAAGGTCCACTTGATGGTGTAGGCGTCAACTTTTTCAAGTTTGGTGCCTGCGCCAAATGTTTCTTGGGTTTCGCCGCCGAGTGGGTTCACTTCGGGGTCGAGAACGTTCATTTCCCAATGATACATAATGTCGTCGGCATCAAAGGCATCGCCGTCAGACCACTTGGCACCTTCAATCAATTTCATCGTCAGCGACATGCCGTCAGCCGACCATTCCCATGATTCGTGCAACGTTTGGCAGCGGGGCCAATTCTTCGGCTTTCACCTGGAACAAAGGTCCGGTGCGCGTCAGGCATTCTTGCAAACCAATGTCGATGCCGCCCCAGCCTTGTGACTGGCCAGCCCAATAGTTCCAGCCTTCAGGACGACCGCCAATAACGTGGCGCATCACATCGCCATAAACGCCAACGCCGTCTTTCATGTTGCCGGTTTTATAAACCAGCGGCTCCTTCGGCAAACGATCAGCCACGGGGGGCAATTTGCCAGCGTCCACCAAAGCCTTCACAAAGTCTGGTTCGCTATAGGCAGGCAGTGCCTTGTATTCTTGAATTTCATTGATGCCGACAAAGGTCACTTTGCCTTGCGCATCAAAACCAGGGGCATCTGGTGGTGCTGCCATCATGGCATCGGCCATGACTGCTGTTGACGAAACGCCGAGCGCCAGCAAGCCCGCAAAAAGGGTTGTTATTTTAGTCATCGAGAGTCCTCCCAAAGGTACCATTCATATGTGCACACGCGTCGCCTGAGGGCAGTTGACTGCCTTTGTCGCAAACTTCACGGTGCAGATATGATTCACCCGAAGCCGCTTCACGGCAATCCGAAAAGCGGAATAATGATTCCGGTTTCTTAAGGTGTGCAGCGCAGCATGGTGCGTGTCACATTTTCTGAGTTAAAAATTTTAATTGAACCGTTCCGCCAATATCAAAGCACCGCAACCCTTGCAGCTATTTGTGGCGCATTAGAAAAACCCACGCCTCCATCCACCCCCAGCTCCTCCTTTTTAAGGAGGGGAGAAATTGTATCATACCTTCTCCCCTCCCTATCAGGGAGGGGCGGGGGTGGGTGGCAACTCCAAGCGCCGTTTCGTGGCCTCCACCCGCCTCGTCTCGCTTCGCGATCCACCCCGCCCTCAAGGGCAGGGAGAAGTTGAGTTGAAAATAATCCTTAATGTTGCTCCTCTTATGTTCCATGTGTCGGCCAGCCTCTTCCGCAGGGGTCCGTTTCATGATGGTGGAGGCGACGGGCTTGGAAGGTTGGACGCAGCATCCCTCAAGCCGCGTGATTGACAAAACCTCACCTTCAACCGCAAATGTGTGTTGTGAAAACCTCCAGTTTGAAAACCCTCGAACCTTCCTCGCCTGAGCGCCGATTTTATTCGCGCAGCAAGGCGTTTGGTCGATTCGGCATGCGGATTTTCAAGCCTACCATTATGGACCGCCCGCATTGGCACGGCCATGTGGAAGCCAATCTCATTCGCAATGGTCGGATGATTTATGTGGTGGATGGTCAACGCATGATCATTGAGCCCGAGCAATTGTTATTATTCTGGGCGGGCATTCCCCACCAGTTGGTGGAAGTTGAAGCGCTTTCGCCCGATGTAACGCCGGAGCTTTGCAATATCTATCTTCCGCTGGATGTGTTTCTGTTCATGCCGCACATCCCGGATTTGCAGGTGGCGCTCTTGACGGGCGGCATGGTGCAATTTCCGGCTGCCCTTTGCAGTTTTCAACAAATGCAACGTTGGTATAGCGACTATCGCGCCAATGATTCCGAACGTCTCGATGTCGTAAAAATGGAGATCAACACATTGTGCAGGCGTGTCAGTCTTGACCCTCTGCCCTTCCTGAAAAAACCTTGGCGCGATACACCAACAAAAGCCGGCCTGCCCACGCCCCATGTTCGCCACGTTGTGGATATGGTGCGCCACATCCTCGAAAATATGAGCGAGCCTTTGAAAAATGAAGACGTCACCAAAGTCACGGGCCTGCACCCGAACTATGCGCTATCATTATTTTCCCGCACCATGCAATTGCCGATGAAGCAATTCATTATTCGCATGCGTTTATTGAAAGCCCGCGGCATGTTGCTGGAAAGTGATATGGCCATTTCCCAAATTGCGATTGAAAGTGGCTTTGGTTCGTCGAGCCAATTCTTCGCCCATTTTTCCGCAGCCTATGGCGTGCCACCACAAACCTTGCGCAACAACATTTTGAAAGTGAGACCGAAGTGAAATAGCCTAGTTTCGTGCCTTGGCTTTCAGGCGTGCGGCATGCAGCAAAGGTTCGGTATAGCCGTTGGGTTGCTGCCTGCCCTTGAACACCAGATCACAGGCTGCCTGAAATGCAATGGATAAATCAAATTGCGGTGCCATTGCTGCGTAATCAGGATCGTTGGCATTTTGTTGATCAACAACAACCGCCATGCGTTTCAGCGTCTCCATTATTTGCAATTCCGTCACCACGCCATGGTGCAGCCAGTTCGCCATGTGTTGCGATGATATCCGCAAAGTAGCGCGGTCTTCCATCAGCCCAACATTGTTGATGTCTGGAACTTTTGAACAGCCGATGCCCTGATTAACCCAGCGCACCACATAACCCAGCAGGCCTTGCGCATTGTTGTCCAATTCGCGCTGGATTTGTTGCGGTGTCCATTTCTGAAAACTCGCCAGCGGAATTTCAAGAAGGCCCAACAAGTGCGCCCGCCTGCCACCCGCTGCGAGTTTGCGTTGAACTGAAAACACATCTGTTTTGTGGTAATGCATGGCGTGCAGTGTGGCCGCTGTTGGCGAGGGTACCCAAGCGCAAGTGGCACCGGACTTCGGGTGATCACCCTTCTGTTCCAGCATGGCCGCCATCAAGTCCGGCATGGCCCACATGCCTTTGCCAATTTGCGCTCGGCCCATCAATCCGCATTCCAAACCGATATCGACATTTAAATTTTCATAAGCCGTAATCCAGCCCTTGCGCTTGATGAAGTCCTTGCGGGAAAAAGGCCCTGCTTCCATCGACGTGTGGATTTCATCGCCTGTTCGATCCAAGAAGCCTGTGTTGATGAAGGCCACGCGGTTTCGCCCGGCGTAAATGCAAGCCTTCAAGTTCACGGAGGTGCGGCGCTCTTCATCCATGATGCCAATTTTTACGGTGTTGGGTGCAAGGCCCAACACCTGTTCAACACGGGTAAAAATTGTATCAGCAAATGCCACTTCTTCTGGTCCGTGCATTTTGGGCTTCACCACATAGATCGAGCCTTTGTGTGAATTCCGGTCACCGACAGTTTTTAAAAGATCATGTTTGCTGATCAACACCGTGATCATGGCATCCATGATGCCTTCTGGAATTTCATTTTCGTAGCGATCTAGAATGGCGGGTGTCGTCATCAAATGCCCGACGTTGCGGATCCAAAGCAAGGCGCGGCCTTTCACAACTAAGGTGCCACCTTGCGGAGACGTAAACTCGCGGTCTTCCTGTAGTTTGCGGGTGATACGCTTGCCGCCTTTTTCAAGCTCTGCCGTCAGTGTGCCGTTCATCAGGCCCAACCAATTAGTGTAAGCGCCTATCTTGTCGGCAGCGTCCACACAGGCCACGCTGTCTTCACAATCCATAATGGCGGATACCGCACTTTCAATGACCACATCGGCCAGCAAAGCTTGGTCCCTGCTGCCAATCGGGTGTGACGCATCAAAGACCAGTTCCACATGCAGGCTGTTGTTGCGCATGAGAATTGAATGTGGGGCTTCCGGATTGCCTTTGTAGCCCACGAATTTTTCCGGGGTATGCAACGCGTGGCCATCAACCAGCAACGCACCATCAACAACACAATATCGCTTCACATTTGCATGGCTCGCACCAACAATCGGGAAACACTCGTCGAGGAATATTTTTGTTCGCGCCACAACGCGGGCACCACGGCCTTGATCAAAGCTTCCATCAGGGGCTGCTGAACCCATTGCGTCTGTGCCATAGAGGCAATCGTACAAACTGCCCCAGCGTGCATTTGCGGCGTTTAATGCATAACGGGCGTTGGTAACGGGAACCACCAACTGCGGTCCCGGCGTCAAAGCGATTTCAGCGTCAACGTTCTCCGTCGCAATGGTGAAGTCTTCCACCTCTGGCACAATGTAGCCAATTTCGCGCAGAAATGCTTCTTGAGCCATGCTGTTAATGTGGCCCGCATTGGCCTTGCACCAACCATCCACCAACACTTGCAAGTCATCGCGCTTTTTCAACAATGCTGCATTGACGGGAGCAAGGTCGTGTACCAGTTTCGAAAAACCTTGCCAAAACGCATTTTCTTCCACGCCTGAACCCGGCAACGCTTGGGCATTTATAAATTCGACCATGTTCGCATCTACTTGCAAGCCGTAGCGGTCCACGCGGAGTGTCATTGTGTTAGTGCCTTTGGTTTTGGACCACCATAGGCCCAATCGAGAAGTTCAATTGTGTGCAGCATGGGTTTGCCTAAGCCGCTTTGTAGTTGCGTGATGCAACCGAGATTTCCTGCCGCAATAATATCTGGCGAAGTCGTCGCAATATTCTTGAGTTTCCGGTCCCGCAATTGTTCGGCAATTTCGGGCTGAAGCATATTATAGGTGCCTGCCGAACCGCAGCACAAATGACTTTCCGGCACGGTGGCGACATCAAAGCCGGCAAGCTGCAAAAGTTGGACAGGCGCGTTTGTTATTTTCTGACCGTGCTGCATGGAACAGGCAGAGTGATAAACCACGCGCAAATTCTGATTTGGCAGTTGATCAAGTTTCAACGTGGACAACAATTCAGTGATGTCCAAGGTTCTAGCGCTAATGTCTTTGGCCTTGGCCGCATAAACGGCATCGTGTTTGAGCATGAACCCATAGTCTTTGATTGTGGTGCCACAGCCCGATGCGGTTACAATAACATGGTCGATATTGGCAGTTATCCATTGGTCGATGTTACGCTTGGCAAAGCCGTGGGCTTCGGCCTCGCGGCCCATGTGGTGGGTCAAGGAGCCACAACAGCTTTCGCCTTTGGCGACGACAACTTCAAAGCCGAGACGGGTTAACAGGCGGATGGTTGCAGCATTGATCTGCGGGTCCGTAACACTTTGCACACAACCCTGAAGAAGGGCCACGCGCCCCCGTTTTGCAACAAGCGCTGGGTAAACGCCCGGTCGACCAATCGGCTCAGGTGAAGCGGCTTTAGGCGGTACAAGCGCCAATGAAGCCGCAAGTCGACTGAACCCCAGTGCTTTTATGATATTGTGGAATGGTCGGGCTATGCGCGCGCCAATCATCGCCCTGCGGAACATGACCGGGCGCGGCATAAGGTAACCAAGTAGAATGCGCATCAACCGATCTGGCAACGGGCGCTTATAATGTTTGTTGATGTGGTTTCGCGCATGGTCAACCAAGTGCATGTAGTTCACGCCTGAGGGACAGGTGGTCATACACGACAAACACGACAGGCAGCGGTCCACATGTTTCACAACGTCGGGTGAAGGTGCGCCGCCCTTCTCCAACATGTCCTTCATTAAATAAATGCGCCCGCGGGGGCTATCAAGCTCGTCGCCCAGCAACACATAGGTCGGGCAGGTTGCCGTGCAGAAATCCGCAATGCACGCAATTGCGCAACACTTGATTGGCGTCAGCCGTCTTTGGGTCTTGGAGTTGAGTTTTGCTGAAATGGGTTTGCATGATTCACACACCCTTATACATACGACCGGGGTTGAGCTTACCAGCTGGATCAAAGGCCAATTTTACGCGCGCAGTGAGCGCGGCAACAGACGTCGATTGTGGTGCAAAAACGTCGAGGCGCTGCCGCAGCCCAACGGGTGCAGCATAAAGCATGGCGTGGCCCTGCTTCACATGCGTGCGGACAAGCGTCTGGCTGCCGTCATTATCTGAAGGCACATGCATCCAAAGCAAACCACCACCCCAATCAAAATAATACTTGGCATCAACTTTGGCTGAAATTGCAGCGGCGACGCGCGGCTCCTTCAACCGGTGGAACGCTGATGCGCCACAACGCTTGAGATGGACCATGGGTGAACACACGGCAATCCCTGATCCGCTTCCAAACGGTTTTTGACTCTGCGGCTTTCAACAGCTCGCAATCATAATTCAGCGCACTGACAAAACGGTCACGGCGTGCCGAAATTGAAATCGGGATGCCTTCAAAGCGCAAATAAGTTCCTTCACCCGGCACATGGGCTGCGGCTGATATTTCAGCTTGGGACTGCAAAGCCTCCGACATGACCGTCATTGCGGTCTCGTCGTTCAGGTTCGGAATGAAAACGGTCTCTTCTGTCTCAGGCTCTGGCAGCACCTTGAACGTTACGCTGCTTAACGCGGCCAATGTACCAAAACTACCCGCCATGAGTTTTGGCATATCATAACCAGTCACATTCTTGACAACTCTGGCCCCTGCCTTAAAAATTTCACCACGGCCCGTCACGCCACGCACGCCGAGAATGTGATCACGCGCACTGCCAGCTTTAATACGGCGGGGACCTGCAAGTGCGGTTGCAAGCAGGCCACCAATGCTGCCGTTGCTGCGGCTACCCCACAGGTGACCATGGTCAGGCGGCTCAAAAGCCAACATTTGCTGGCGTTCCGACAACAACTTTTGAATGTCGGCAAGTGGAGTGGCTACCCCTGCTTCGAGAATGAGTTCTTCCGGTTCGTAAATTTCGACACCGGAAAATTTTGAAAGTGAGAGGATGCTGGAGTTTAGTGGTTGCGCGACCGAGATTTCCTTTGCTGCCCAAGCCTTCAACACAAAAGGGTCCACTACCCGCAATGATTTCCGCAAGTTCGGTTTCTGATCCGGGTGTAAATATCTGCATCATCAAAAGCGGGGCAATTCAGGAAAATTGACTTTTCCCTTATGCACCACCATGCGACCCAACTCCGCACAGCGATGCAATGTGGGGAAAACTTTTCCCGGGTTCAAAAGTCCCTTGGCATCAAATGCACATTTTACACGTTGTTGCACAGCCAAGTCCGTTTCGGAAAACATTTCGGACATTAAGTCACGTTTCTCAACGCCTACACCGTGCTCACCTGTCAAAACGCCGCCCACCTTTACACAGAGGCGCAAAATGTCGGCCCCAAATGCTTCGGCACGTTCCAGTTCATCACCAACATTTGCATCAAACAAAATCAACGGATGCAAATTGCCATCCCCCGCGTGAAACACATTGGCGACCCGCAATCGATGCTGGCGTGACAAGGCGTCCATACCACGCAAAACCTCCGGTAATTTCTTGCGGGGAATAGTGCCGTCCATACACATATAATCTGGCGAAATGCGCCCAACAGCAGGAAAGGCTGCCTTGCGGCCCGCCCAAAACAGCATACGCTCTTGCTCGGATGATGAGACCCGCAGCGTTGACGCCTTGTTGTTTTCAGCAATCAACCGCACGCGTTCCGTCAACGCGTCGACTTCATCCGGTGGACCATCCAATTCCACAATCAATAATGCTTCAACATCCAACGGATAATTGGCGTGGACGAAATCCTCCGCCGCGTGAATGGCAGGCTTATCCATCATCTCCATGCCACCGGGAATAATACCTGCTGAAATGACGTCGGCCACACATTGGCCAGCGTCTTCGCTGGATGGAAATCCAATCAACACTGCGCGGGCCGTTTCGGGCTTCTGGAGAATGCGAACCGTAACCTCCGTTACAACACCCAGCAAACCTTCAGAGCCTGTCAGAATGCCCATGAGATCATATCCATCAGAGTCGAGATGCTTGCCGCCCAGTCTGACAATGTCTCCGCCGGAGAGTACAACTTCGAGACCCAAGATGTTGTTGGCCGTCAAACCATATTTCAAGCAGTGTACGCCACCTGAATTTTCGGCCACGTTGCCGCCAATGGTGCAGGCAATTTGTGAGGATGGATCGGGGGCGTAATAAAAACCCTTGTGTTCCACAGCCTTGGTGATGGCGAGATTGGTGACGCCCGGCTGCACCACGGCACAGCGGTTGGCAAAATCAATATCAAGCACTTTGTTGAATTTTGCCATGCCCAGCACAATACCGTCGGCCAAGGGCAAAGCTCCGCCTGACAACGAAGTACCCGCACCACGCGGCACAATTTTGACGGCCTGAGATTCGGCATACTTCAGAATAGCGGCTACCTGTGCGGTGGTTTCCGGCAACACAACCAGCATCGGTGGTTGGCGATAGGCTGTAAGCCCGTCACTCTCATAGGCTTTTAGTGTAACCTCAGAATCAATAACCGCATGACTTGGCACAATCGCGCGCAAGGCCGCAGCAATTTCACTGCGCCGCGCGATTGTTGCATCATCGGGGCGCGGCATCAGCATTGGGATTAACCGTTGATGGCGAGGTAGGCGGAATAAAGCGACGTTGTTCCGCACATGAACAAGCGGTTTCCCAGGGGGCCACCAAAACACACATTGCCACAAATTTCCGGTAATTTGATTTTACCAATCAGATCTCCCGTTGGCATAAAGCAGTGCACTCCGTCCCCAGCTGATGACCACATGCGGTCTTGCCGGTCAATGCGGAAACCATCGAAGAAGCCTGCGCTGCATTCCGCAAACACTTTCGATGGGCCCAGGGATTTGCCATCGCTGTTTACTTTGAAAACGCGAATATGCTTTGCCCCATTGGCATCATGCGACAAGCCCGTATCAGCAATGTAGAGCAAGGATTCGTCGCGCGAAAACGCAATGCCGTTTGGCTTCAAAAAATCATCGGCAACAATGGTGATTTCGCCTGTATGGCCGTCCACACGGTAGACATCGCAGCGCTCCAGTTCCTGCGGTGCGGCTATACCTTCATAGTCCGTCAAAATGCCATAGGAAGGGTCGGTAAACCAGATCGAGCCATCAGACTTTACCACAACATCATTCGGTGAATTGAACCGCTTTCCCCTGAAGCGATCGGCGATCACCGTTACACTGCCATTGTGCTCCGTGCGGGTCACGCGGCGTGTGAGATGTTCGCAGGTTACCAACCGGCCCTGCGGATCGGTGGTGTTGCCGTTGCAATTGTTTGATGGCTGACGGAACACTGAAACATTGCCGTCACACTCGTCATACCGCATCAGGCGATTGTTCGGAATGTCTGAGAATACCAGATAGCGCCCGGCGGCAAACCAAGCGGGTCCTTCGGTCCAGCGGCCACCTGTCCAAAGCCTTTCGATGCGTCCGTGGCCCGTCAACAGGTTTCGGAACAGCCCATCGATAACTTCAAATTCAGTACCTTCAATTTGTCCGAAATACATATTGCCCATTCCTGCTTCACTTTACTTTCCCGCAATGTGATGCAGTTACGAAAACTGTCAAGAGCAACTGTAATTAATCCTATATTGTAGGTCCAAGCGTTGAGCGCAAGCGCCACATACTGTGAACAATCAAGGTCACGATTACGATGATGCCGCCCAATAGCACTGCTGGTGATGGCACCTCGTTGAACAACATCCATATCCAGATAGGTGTGAGAATTGTTTCAAGCAGAAAGAACATGCTAACATCAGCCGACGGCAAAAAACGCGGACCGTTAGCAATCAATGACGACGAGAGCGGTATAACAATCAGACCATTAAGTGCCACCCACGCCCAACTAGGAACTCCAAATGCTGCCGTTTTTGAAAGGTTGGATATATCCACATTGAAAAACAGCAGTGCGATGAGCGCGGACACTAGGCTGCCGACGGCTAGACTTGTGGCAATGTTTTTGCCGCTCGCCCGAATGATCGTGAATGCGGCAGCCGTACAAGCTGCGCAAACAAAGGCCAGAAAATCTCCCCATATGCTACCCAACGACAAACTGTCGCGCACGATGATGCCAACGCCAATCAAAGCAAACACCGTGGCCGTCCACGTATACCTATGAATGTCTTCTTTGATAAAGATGCGGGAAAACACCGCCGTCAACACGGGTACGAGTGCCAAAATGAACACCACATTGGCTGCATTGGTTTCCTTCAACGCGCCAATATATGTGATATTCGCAACCGTGTTGGTTGCAATCACCGCAAGGCCCGCCGTTCCCATAATGTAAGGTACGCGGACACCTGTCTTTATACGAACCATCCACCAAACAGCGCTGATAGATAGAAACAAAAAAATGCCGCGGGCGAAAACCAGCGTCCACTTGTCGTTCTCGGCAAGCCGAAGAAGTGGCAGGTCGAAGGTGAATAATAATCCGCCGATTGCCGTTATTAAAAGACCAAAGCGAATCTTACTCGTAGACACGGTGGAAGAGGTCATGATTTGATATCAAGGTCCCAGAACATCGAAACCGTATTGCCCCAGCTAGGTCTCTTCTTATCCTACTGTAACGGAGGTAGCGGAAGTTGCAAGTGACCTTGCATAAAAACATTTCTGTTGGTTGTGGACAAAATAATAGTTTCCACTCATTTTGACATATCGAAACTCGAAAACTGAAATGGCATTACAATGACAACAATTGCACTGTTCGGCGCTGGCGGAAAAATGGGCATGCGCCTTGGCCAAAATTTAAAAAATTCAAATTATGTCGTGCGCCCTGTTGAAGTCGGCGAAGTTGGTCGAAAGCGCTTGGCTGATGAGTTGGGCTGGCAAGCTGTTGACGTAGATTACGCTTTGTCCGACGCTGACGTCGTTGTGCTCGCTGTGCCTGATACGGCTATTGGCAAAGTGGCCAGCAGCATTGTCGATAAGCTGAAACCCGGCACTATAGTCATTACATTGGATGCGGCAGCTCCCTATGCGGGACATTTGCCTGACCGGAAAGATATTACTTATTTTGTGACTCACCCTTGTCATCCCCCGATTTTCAACGATGAGACGGACATGGCTGCCAAGTTAGATCGCTTCGGCGGTGTGGCAGCCAAGCAGGCAATTGTAAGCGCCTTGATGCAAGGGCCGGAAGAACACTACGCCGTGGGCGAGGCCGTAGCCCGCACCATTTGGGCGCCGGTTATGCGGTCCCATCGCTTGACGGTTGAGCAAATTGCATTGCTGGAACCCGGCCTTGCAGAAACGGTTGCTGGTTCGTTGTTGGATGTGTTGCGTGAAGCCATGGATGAAGTGGTGCGTCGCGGCGTGCCTCAAGAGGCCGCACGGGATTTTCTCTTGGGTCACATGAATATTCTGGGAGCTGTCATTTTCAAGGAACAGCCCGGCGTGTTTTCAGACGCATGCAACAAAGCTATTGAATTTGGCAAGCCAGCTCTGATGCGTGACGATTGGAAACGCGTTTTCGAACCCGAGGAAATCATGGCGTCAATCCGCCGGATTACTTGACCGGTAGTGTGTGGCACCTATCGGGATTGGGAAAAATATAAGCGCTTAGATTAGGGCCTCTTCGCCGCGCTCGGCCAGCCTTGCGCGTTCCTTCATGGCCAAATTGGCTCTTTCTTCGCGGCGTTTCAGCAATTCGAAAATGATGGCACCGGCCAGAGAAATTGAAATAATGATGACAGCAAGTGCCGACAGTGCAGGCGTGGTGCCTTGGCGTGTTTCGCCAGCAAGAACCGTCACCAAAGTCTTGTCAGCGAGGATTGCAAAAGTGGTGGTGTTGTAATTTTCAAACGACGACAAGAACCCAATCACAGCGGCAGAAAAAAGTGCTGGACGAAGATAAGGCAAAAGAATGTGCCAGAATACTTGCGGGTAGGACGCCCCCAAATCCAAGGCCGCCTCCTCCTGTGCACGATCAAAACGCGAAAGCCGCGCCATGATCAGCAACATACAATAGGCAGATACGAAAGACGTCTGGCCCAAAATTGAAAGCACGATGCCCTTGTAAAATGTCGCCTTGGTCAGTTCAGTTACACCAAACATGTCTTTCCAAAATATGACCGTCGAAATACCGATGATGATGCCGGGCGTAAGCAAGGGTGATACCGTGACGAGATAAAAGGTACCCCGGGCGCGGCTGTAAACCTGATTCATCAGAACGGATGCCGCAAGCCCAATAGGTACGGACAACAGCACCACGCCAAGCCCAATGATGACGGAGTTTCGCAACCCCTCCATCATTTGCTTGTGGTTCCAGAGTTTTACAAACCATTCCAGCGTGAAACCTTCAAACGGTACCACCTGCGGGTAGTTGGATGTGTTGAACGCCGTGATGCCCATGGCCACCAATGGCCCGAATAAATAGAACATGAACAGTGCCAGATAACCGGCAAACATAAGGTTGCGGAAACGATCAGATGTCATCGGATGGCCTCGCCCAATTTCACTTTGAAAGCGCGTAACATGACCAGGACGATGATGATGCAGGCAACGAGGAGAATGAAGGCATAGGCCGAACCTCGCGCCCAGTTGAAACTGGCGTTGAAGAATTCATAGACAGTCGACGTGAACCACAACGTGCGCGGACCACCCAGCAATTGCGGTGCAGCGAGCGAACCTGCAGCCAGCATGAACACCATGGTGCAACCCGATGCGATGCCCGGCTTGGCATAGGGGATCACCACATCTCGATGGATCTTCCACCACGGGGCGCCCAAATCCCGCGCTGCTTCAATCTGATTTTTGTCGAGGCTCTCGATGGCATTGTAAAGCGGAAACATCATGATCAAGAGGTTGGCGTAGCTCAGGCCAACCCACATGCCGGTGTTGTGCAGAAGGAAATCAAATTTATTTTCGTTGGTGATCAGCCCCATCGAAATCAGGCTGGAATTGAGCAAGCCATTGCTGGCTAGTATCAATTTGATGGCAAACGAGCGGAGAATTTCGTTGATCCAATAAGGCACGATCAATGCAAGCAGCAGCAAGCGCACACGCTGGGCCGCACCCGATTGGGCCATATAATAGGCGAGCGGATAGCACACCACCAAATTGAGAATAGTCACACCGGCTGAAACATACAGCGAATATAAGAAGGCCTGCATGTGGGTTGCATTCCATTCTTTCAAATGCGGATCCCAAAAAAATGATTTGTAGTTAGCAATGGTCAGCAAATCATCTGGCCCGCCACGCTGGGCTGGTGGCAATTTGGGGTGGAAGCTTTCCACCACCATGTAGAGATAGGGCAACACCACGAGGAAGATGGTCCAGAAAGCGACAAGGCCGATGAACACGACACCAAGTAAAGTGCCGTTGCGTTCCCAATAGCTTTTATGTGCGGGGTCGTGTTTGGCTTTGGCCTCATGGCGCGCCATCAACCAGAATGCTGCAATCACGATGACCGGAATGAAAAAGACGAGGGCGCGACTACTCACGGGCCATCTTCCCTTCCGGCAACACAAGGCCGAAGCTTGCGTCGTAATGCGTAGTGGCCGTTTCGCCTTGTTGCGGGATTTTTGCACCACCGTGACGGCCAACGGTGATTGTGATGTTCTTCTTCGCGGCACCCTTCAAGAATACATGTGTCATGTTGCCTTCAAAGGCGACGTTGAGGACTGATGAGGCGAATGTAGTGCTGTCTTCACCTTTACCGAGTTTCAATGATTCAGGACGCACAAACAGCACGGCCTTGTCGCCCGTTTTCAATCCCTTGGGATTGCGCCCCACCAAGGTGCCGAAGGCTGTTTCAATCATCGCTTCATCTTTGGTCGTCTTTGTTACTTTGCCATTGAATGGGTTGTTCTCGCCTACAAAGGATGCAACGAATGGCGTTTCAGGATTGTCGTACACTGATTTACCGTCAGCCACCTGTTCAATCACCCCATCGCTCATCACGGCAATGCGGTCAGACATGGTCAGGGCTTCGCCCTGATCATGGGTGATGTAAATAAAGGTAATGCCAACGCGCTGTTGAATGGCACGCAACTCATTGCGCATGTGCTGGCGCAATTTAAGATCAAGTGCGGAAAGTGGTTCGTCGAGCAGCAGGACTTTTGGTTCCACAGCCAATGCGCGGGCAATAGCAACGCGCTGCTTCTGGCCGCCCGATAATTCGCTCACCAGTTTTTCACCCTGGCCTGCTAGTGCAATAAGGTCCAGCAATTCGCCTGCCTTTTGCTTGCGGGTTGCTTTATCCACGCCGCGCACACGCAGACCGTAGGTTATATTATCGGCAACAGTCATAAGCGGAAACAAGGCAAGGTTTTGGAATATTAAAGCTGTTGGCCGCTTGTTGGGCCCAATTCCTGTCATGTCTTGACCGGCGATTTTAACGCGGCCTGCCGATGGATCAAGGAAGCCAGATACGGTGCGTAAAATCGTCGTTTTGCCGCAACCTGATGGGCCGAGGAACGAGAAAAATTCCCCGCCTTTGATATTCAAGTTGGCATTATCGACAGCCGTGAAATTTCCAAAACGTACAGTAACGCCTTCAAGCTCTACGCCAGCACTCATGCCGCCCTACCCTCATAATTTATTAGTTGATTGTCCCCTGATTGCTGATGAAGCGCAAGAGCAGATCGCGGACCAATACACAGCAATAAAAAAGACCAGCCCCGCAAAGGCGAGACTGGTCCGACTTGCATCAACAAGGCTGTTTATTAAGCAGCTTTGAACTTGTCAGCATATTGACTGCGGATTTCAGCATACCAGGTTGGTTCTGCTGGCCATGCCCAGAGGTTTTTCAAGGCATCGCCAGGGTAGGCTTCCTGGAAGTTCTTCTTGAACGCATCTGATGTGAAGGCGTCAGCGCCGGTGATGATGCCGTTGTAACCCGAACCATCTGCTACCTTGCCGGAGACTTCTGGTGTCAACAGATAGTCGACGAAAGCGTGAGCTTGTTCCGAATTCTTGGCGGCTTTGAGCAAAGTGATACCATCCATCCAAACGATCGCACCTTCTTTTGGCGCGGTGTAATTGACGGGCTTACCATCTTTTTTCAGTGAAAGCGGTGGGCCATCCCACGTTTGGCCAATCCAAACGTCGTTCTCCATCAGGCCTGACTTGGTATTGTCGGCAGAGTCCCAGAACTGCTTGACGTGAGATTTCTTCTCAATCGCAAAGGCCAAGATCGGATCCCAAATCTTCTTGAAAGATTCTTCGTCTTTGTAACCGTCGAGCATGCGATTAGACGGCATCTTGCCGCTTGCATCCCACCACAGGCCAATTCCCAAAAGGAAGGAATGTCCGCGGCCTTGCGTATGACCCTTGACGCCTTCATCCCACAGCGAGCCATAGCTCAAGTTGGCAACATCGCCTTTGTAAAGGTCGGTGCGATAGGAAATGGCTTCAGAACCCCAGCAATGTGGCATGTGGTGCACGCCACCTTCCCATTCCCAAAGTGCCTTTGACGATGCCAACATGGCAGGAAGAACGTTGCCAACATTCTTCAACTTGGATGTGTCCCAAGCCGCAGTAACGGCAAGGTCTTTGAATTGTGGTGCACGGTTCACCGTTGGTTGGCAAATGTCAAAACCTTCACCGCCCGTCGCCTGCAACTTGTTGATTTGCTCTTCATTCTGGTTGAACGGGGTTTGGTTGATCTTGATGCCCGAAGCTTTTTCAAAATTCGGAATTACATCACCGGGGAATTCATCGCCCCACATCAACAGGTTCAACTCGCCCGATGATGACAATGCGTTTTGCGTTACGATAGATGTTGCAAAACCCGTGGCGCCCAAAGCCACGGCAGATTTCATGACGGTGCGGCGCGACAGGCTTGCCGCGCGCAGCGTTTCAAGTGTGGAAATTTGAGACTTGGTCTTCTTCATTAGGACGTCCTCCAAAGGGTGGCAAAATGCGGTACCCGTTAAACTCCCATAGTGTCCGGCGGGCCCGGCTTCTGGCTGAGTATGACAGTGAGAATGACATTGTTAAGTCGGTTGGGCAATGGGGTTTTGACTGGACCAAAGAATCTGCGTGGGCTGGTTGCCCCCTTCCACAAGGCCACTATCAATCAGCACGAAAAATGATCTTGCCACGTTGATTGAGCATCAATTGCTTTCCACTCACAGGGTGGAAATAGCCCTCTACCCGAAGCCCTTCTGGGGTTGTACCATAGACTTCCCAACAGCCACCATCGGGTTTCATACGATTGACCTTCCAGCCTTGGGCGGTCAATTTTTCCGTCAATTCAGCCTTAGTAAGCCAAGCATCGGCTGCTGTTGGTTCGCAGGCATAAAGACCGGTTGCATGCGCTGGGGCCGAAAATCCAATGGCGGCGAGAATAACGATAGTCGCTCGTTTCATTACAGTATCTCCTATTTATGCAAGGTTTGGAATTTTGTTCTGCGAGGATCGAAACCAGCGCCAGAGCCGATAGGCTTCCAAGGCCGCAAGCGGGCTGAAATGGACCAACGCTGCCCCGACATTATTGTGAACGAATAGCCAATGCAGCAGTGTCGCCATGGCAGCAACATAAGTGGTGCGTTGCAGCATTTTCCAGTTGCGTCCCAATCTGCGAACCCACCAATCATGCGAGGTTATCGCGAGGGGGATGAATACAAAAAACGCGAGCCAACCCGTCCAAATACCAAGCGACCAGAACTCACCCAAGACTGCGCGCAAGCTACCCATATCAATGACATAAAGCAGCGTGTGGAAAGCTCCATATACAAAGGCCGCCAAACCGAAATAGCGGCGGCGGGCCATGAGCCAGCGGATAACTTTTGACGTCGGGAACAGCATGCGCAACGGTGTCAGCGCCATTGCCAACAGCATGAAACGTGCTGAAAATTCACCTGTAGGATGCAGCAGAAACTCAGTTGCCTGGCGGCCTTCGGCATCAACGCCGCCTTGAACCAGCGTTGCTACCATTGGAATGGCGGGCAACAACATCAACATCCATAGCGTTATACGCGAATTCAAAACTTTCAGCATCGGTCACCTTTTTTTACGTAAAGATGAGACGGAAATTAGCCGCTAATCCGTCGCGCTTTTTGATCACGAATGCGTGATCGTCGTTTAGCCCTTGTTCTTGAAATATACGTCGAGGAACACAGCAAGCAGCAAAACAGCTCCTTTAATGACCTGTTGCCAGTCAATGCCAACGCCGAGGATGCCCATGCCGTTGTTCATGACACCCATGATAAATGCGCCGATGACCACGCCTGTAATCTTGCCAACACCACCCGTCACCGCAGCACCACCGATGAAGCAGGCGGCGATCACGTCCAGTTCCAACCCGGACCCGGCCTTGGGTTGTGCCGAGTTAAGGCGTGCCGCGTAAACCAGTCCGGCGAAAGCAGACAACGCACCCATGATGGCGAAAATGGCAATGGTGACTCGTTCGGTATTGATGCCCGAAAGCTTGGCTGCCTTTTCATTGCCGCCCATGGCATAAACGCGGCGGCCAAAAGTTGTGCGCGTCGTCACGAACATGAACAGTGAGACCAAGGCAAACATGGTTACAAGCACGTTGGGCAGACCCTTGTGGTTCGCCATAATCCAAGAGAAACCGATGAAAGCGGCTGCAATGAGCACGTTGCGACCGTAGAACAGCTCAATCGGTTCCTCGGCCATGCCATGCGCCACTTCCAAAGAACGAGACTTCCAGTTTGACCATAGGATCAGGGCCGTTACTGCAACGCCGATAACCAGCGCAAACACATTAAGTTTTCCCGGTGACAAAAAATCCAGCAAGTCAGGCACGTAACCGTTTGACAAAGCTTGGAACGACTCCGGGAAAGGTCCAAGATTGCGCCCTGAAAGCATGGCAATCATCAGTCCACGGAAGATCAGCATGCCCGCCAACGTCACAATAAATGCAGGGATGCGGAATTTCGCTACGAACCAACCCTGCAACGCGCCAATCGCCGTGCCCACAACGAGACATATAACAATGGCGGGCATCGTGCCCATTTTCATGGCAATTGGCCAAAGCGGATTATTGACCATCATCACGCCGGCAATGGCACCAATAAATCCCGACAAAAATCCGACTGACAAATCGATGTGGCCTGCAACAATAATCAACAGCATTCCCAGCGCCATGATGACAATGTAGCTGTTCTGCAGAATGATGTTGGTCATGTTCAAGGGCGTGAACAAAATACCGTTGGTGGCAAATTGGAAAAACACCATGATGGCGATCAGTGATAGCAATAGCGCGTAGTCGCGGATATTGGCTTTCACAAAACCAGTGATGGAAGGCGTTTCGATTTTGGCGGCGATTTCAGTCATCTTAGCGTTCCCATGATCTCATAATTGCACGCATGATCTTTTCTTGCGTCGCTTCCTTGGCTGGCATTTCGGCCACAAATTTTCCATCGTTCATGACATAAATGCGGTCAGAAATACCGAGCAGTTCTGGCATTTCAGAGGAAATGACGATGACGGCTTTGCCTTCTTCCGCCAGCTTATTGATGATGCCGTAGATTTCATACTTGGCGCCAACATCAATGCCGCGCGTCGGTTCATCCAGAATCAGAACTTCCGGACCCGAAAACAGCCACTTCGACAGCACCACCTTTTGCTGGTTGCCACCTGAAAGATTGATCGTGGTTTGATAAATGCCTGACGAGCGAATGCCAAGGTCTTTGCGATACTTGGTGGCGATGCCAATTTCTGAAATATCATTGACCACGCCGCGTTCTGACACGCCTTCAAGATTTGCCAGCGTCACGTTGTGTTTGATGTGATCGATTAAAACCAGACCATAGGTTTTGCGGTCTTCAGTGACATAGGCAAGGCCAGCTTCCGTTGCTTTTGGAATTGTCGAAACATCGACGGGCTTGCCGTGCATAAATACGTCACCTGAAATGCGTTTGCCATAGGCGCGGCCAAACAGCGACATGGCAAATTCTGTTCGCCCAGCCCCCATCAAGCCGGCAATGCCGACTACTTCGCCTGCTCGCACATTCAAGTCCACGCCTTTAATCATGTGGCGATCTGCGTGTTGGGGGTGGTAGACACTCCAATTTTTAACTTCGAGCAGCACTTCGCCAATTTTTGGTGTCGCGCGGCGGATAGCGCTCCGACAAGTCACGCCCCACCATAGCTTTGATGATGCGATCTTCATCAACCTTGTCGGTGTGCACATCCATTGTATCAATGGTCTTGCCGTCACGAATAACGGTGATGCGATCCGCTACCTTCATAACTTCGTTGAGTTTGTGGGTGATGAGAATTGATGAAATGCCTTGCGCTTTGAAGCCCTTCAGCAACTCCAGCAGCGCATTTGAATCTTTTTCGTTTAAGCTCGACGTTGGCTCATCAAGAATGAGCAACTTCACTTTCTTGTTCAAGGCCTTGGCAATTTCAACAAGCTGCTGCTTGCCCGTGCCGATATTGGTGATCAGCGTATTTGGGTTTTCATTGAGGCCTACCTTGGCCAGTAATTCCTTGGTGCGCCTAAAAGCTTCAAACCAATTGATAATGCCGTTCTTCGCAGTCTCGTGACCGAGGAAAATATTTTCGGCGATGGACAGCAGCGGCACCAAGGCCAATTCCTGGTGAATGATAATGATGCCAATATCTTCGGAATCTGCAATTTTTTTGAATTGTCGCGCTTGGCCTTCAAAACTGATCTTGCCGTCAAAAGTTCCAGCGGGATAAACGCCGGACAACACTTTCATGAGTGTCGATTTGCCAGCGCCATTTTCGCCAACCACAGCATGAATTTCGGCGGGCATAACACTCAATTCAACATCTGTCAGGGCTTTGACTCCCGGAAATGTTTTCGTGATCCCCCGCATTTCAAGAATGGGCTGCATGCGCTTGCCGTTCGCTCCCAATATCAGGCGGTTGATCCGCTCTTCATATTCATCATGTCGAGAAAATGCGGGCCCCGCAAGTAAACTTGCTAGGCCCGCATCAAAGTTTAATTATTGCAGATCTTCAGCCTTGATGTAGCCTGAGTCGACCAACATCTTGGTGATGTCGCCCTTGCCAACGGAATAGGGCGTCAGCAGGAACGATGGAACAACCTTCACACCATTGTTGTAGGTTTTGGTGTCGTTGATTTCTGGTTCTTTGCCGCCCATGATGGCGTCAACCATCTTAGCTGTTACCTTGGCAAGTTCGCGCGTGTCCTTGAACACGGTTGAATATTGTTCGCCTGCCATCATGGCCTTTACAGATGCTGTTTCAGCATCTTGACCAGTGATGATTGGCATCTTCTGGTCGCCTGAACCATAGCCTACGCCCTTGAGCGAGGAAATGATGCCGCGTGACAGACCATCGTAAGGAGCCAAAACGCCGTTCACCTTTTTGTCGGTGTAGAAGGCTGACAACAGGTTATCCATGCGGGCTTGGGCAACTGCGCCATCCCAACGGAGCGTACCAACCTTGTCCATGCCCATTTGGCCTGACACGATGACGATTTCTTTCGAATCAATCATTGGCTGCAGAACTGACATTGCGCCATCATAGAAATAGAAGGCGTTGGTGTCGTCAGGCGAGCCGCCGAACAGTTCAACATTGTATGGACCAGCGCCTGAAGCCTTGAGGCCTTCAACGAGCGAGTTGGCTTGCAACACACCCACACCGAAGTTGTCGAATGTTGTGTAATAGTCAACAAATTCGGTTTTGCTGATCAAACGGTCGTAGGCGATAACCTTTGCGCCAGCTTCATTGGCCTTTTTCAAAATGTCGCCCAATGTTGTTCCGTCAATCGATGCAACGATCAAAACCTTGGCACCCTTGGTGACCATGTTTTCAATCTGCGCCAATTGATTTGGAATATCGTCTTCAGCGAATTGAAGATCTGTTTCGTAACCCAGCGCGGTGAATTCCTTCACCATGGATTCGCCGTCGGAAATCCAACGGGTTGAAGATTTTGTTGGCATTGAAATACCAACCAAGCCCTTGCCTTGTGCAAGTGCAACGCCCGACGTCAAAGCGACGGCGGCAGCAACGGTTGTTGCTAGAAAATGTCTACGATTCATCATTGGACTTCCTCCCTGTTAAACACACTTCCACGCCCTTTTGATGAAGGGGTTGCGCAAAAGCATGGGGCGACCATAGTGTGGTGCAGCGACGTGATCAAGGAATTTGTATGACAATTAAACCAAAACCTGTCGGGCGTCCCAAAGGTGGCGGAAAGCTTACCAGTTTGATCGCCCGGGGAATAGGCGAACGTATTCTCGGTGGCGAGTTTGCGCCGGGCACATTGCTGCCCAACGAAGCGGAATGGGGCAAAGTCTACGAGGCAAGCCGCACTGCCGTGCGGGAAGCCATCAAGTCGCTGGCGGCGAAGGGACTAATCGCCTCTCGCCCCAAAGTGGGTTCCAGAGTTGAGCCCAAAATGCGCTGGAACCTGCTGGACCGAGACGTTTTGGCCTGGCATCGCACAGCAACTGACCGCAAGGCCTTCCTGCTTTCGACACAGGAATTTCGACGCATCGTGGAACCTGGTATTGCCGAACTTGCGGCTAAAAAACGCACCACAAAGCAAATTGATTCATTGGTTGCAGCACTGGAAGACATGGGGCAGGCCAAGTCCCACGCGGAAATGGTTGAGGCCGACGTGCAGTTTCACGAATTGCTCTTGGCCGCGACCAATAATGATCTTCTTGTGCCCTTTAACATTCTCATTGATGAGACATTGGCCAATTTGTTTGACTATACGACGCAGCGTAACCCTCGTTATCGACAAGCATTGAAACTGCATGAAGCCATTGCCCGCGCCGTGATTGCGAGTGACCCCGTTGCCGCACGAAAAGCGATGCTGGCATTGCTGGATGACACGGATGATGTGGTGGCAATGACGGGCAAGCGGAAATAGAAATTACTTCTTGAAACTTGCCAATGCTGACATTGCTTCATGGCGAAGATGCCATTGCACGAGAATGTGATCATGAAAATAACCTGCGATAACATTGGCGCTAATTCCCCGGTCGCCTAAAACTTTGGCAAAGGCGGCAGTCAAGCCAACAGCAGACAGTGACGAGTGAACAGTCAATGTTATTCTTGCCCATTGCAATTCACTGACGAATCCCATTCCCTGAAGTTGGTCAATGGGAGCTAATAACGTTACGCCTTCTGTTTCGCGGATGACGGCAAACACATCGTTTATTCCAGCCAGTGGCTGTTCATTGGGAACCGTGAGAAAACCATAAGGACTTTCGTGCAGCGTTGGCTCCATCGATGCCAAAAGTATATCGAGATCGGTTTCACCTGACATTCGGCACTCCTAAAGTTTGCGCAAGAAGACACTTCGCACTTTGTGGTCCGAACCTTTTCGTAACACCAAGTCAGCACGAGGGCGAGTGGGCAAAATATTTTCGCGCAAGTTGACGAGGTTGATGCTGTTCCAGATGCGGGTTGCCGTTTCCTTGGCCTCGTCGTCGGTCAACGCCGAATACCGATGGAAGTAGGATTGTGGATCTTTGAATGCACCATTCTTCAAACTGAAGAAGCGCTCAATGTACCACTCCTTCAAATCATCTTCTTCAGCATCAATGAAAATTGAAAAGTCAAAGAAGTCAGATGTATTCGGGATACCGCGTCCGTCGCGCGGTGGACGGCCCGTTTGAAGCACGTTGATACCTTCAATGATCAGAATATCAGGCTGGTCCACCACTTGGGTTTTATCAGGCAAAACATCATAGGTCAGATGGGAATAGAGCGGCGCTTCCACATCACGCTCACCAGATTTGATATCCGACATGAAACGCAAAATGCGTTGCAGGTCATAGGATTCAGGAAAGCCTTTACGGTTCATCAGGCCTTCGCGTTGCAGCACCGCATTGGGCATGAGGAAGCCATCTGTTGTGACCAAATCGACTTTCGGGTGTGACGGCCAGCGCGACAACAAGCGACGCAAAATACGAGCTGACGTGCTTTTTCCAACGGCAACCGAACCTGCAACACCGATGATATAAGGCACCTTCAAATCATGGCGGTGCAGAAACATGTTGGAGGCGTGGAAGAGTTTTTGCGAAGCTTGAACATAAAGATTCAAAAGCCGCGACAGCGGCAAATAAACGGTTTCAACTTCATCGAGATCAATGCGGTCATTCAGAGACCGGACTTCGTTCAAGTCATCCTGTGTCAAGGTCATGGGCGTGTCGGCGCGAAGGGCTGCCCATTCATCACGGGCAAAACGCCGAAACGGCGAAACTTCGCGGGCGAAGTCTTCAGTCAGGTCAATCATGGGGACGCGCTGCTTTTTCCACCAAGCCGCCTGTGCCTTCACGGCGCTTCAACTCTTCCATCACGTCTTCAGGTGCAACGCCACTAGCTTTCAGCAAAACAAGAAAGTGATAAAGCACATCTGCGGCCTCAGCAGTGGTTTCAGCCTTACTTTGCGAGACCGAAGCAAGCGCCAATTCAACAGCCTCTTCGCCAAATTTCTTGGCGCACCTGCCTACACCTTTTGATAGGAGATTTGCGGTGTAGGATGCATCAACGGGCGCTGACGCTTTGGCAGCAATATCCGCAACCAGTCTTTCGAGTTGAGAAAATTGCCCCATCACTTCATCCTCATGGCAATGCCTGCGTCTGCCATTGCTTGCTTTGCTTCTGCAATTGTAAAGGTTCCGAAGTGAAAAATCGAGGCCGCAAGTACAGCTGTCGCGTGTCCATCTCTAATACCTTCGACGAGGTGATTGAGTGTTCCGACACCACCGGATGCAATGACAGGGATTGTCACCGCATCAGCGATTGAACGCGTCAGTGCAATATTGAAGCCCTTGCCTGTGCCATCCCTGTCCATCGAAGTGAGCAGAATTTCGCCGGCACCAAGGCTTGCTACTTCCTTGGCAAAATCCACGGCATCAATGCCGGTTTCATTGCGGCCACCGTGCGTGAAAATTTCAAACTTGCCTGATGATGTTTCTTTAGCATCAATTGCGACAACGATACATTGACTACCGAATTTCTCAGCGGCTTCCCGAACGAATTGCCGATTGCTCACAGCAGCAGAATTGATTGAGACTTTGTCAGCACCAGCAAGCAGCAGGTTACGGATGTCTTCAACAGTGCGAACGCCACCGCCCACCGTCAGGGGCATAAAGCAACACTCAGCTGTGCGCATCACCACATCCATCATGGTGCTGCGGTTTTCATGGGTTGCAGCAATATCCAGAAAACACAATTCATCAGCACCCGCAGCATCATAAGCTCTAGCGGCTTCCACTGGATCTCCAGCATCGCGCAAATCCACAAAGTTTACGCCTTTGACAACGCGGCCATCTTTCACATCAAGGCAAGGAATGACCCGGGCTTTCAGCATTAGCGACCTCCTGAAACACGTAATGTTGTGCCGGTGATGTAGCTGGCCTTGTCACTCAACAGAAACATGACGGCATTGGCGATCTCTTCAGCTTTGCCAATCCGCTGCATGGGAATCATCGGGCGAATACGTTCCACGCGCGATTGATCACCCGTTGAACGTTCATGAATTTCTGTATCAACCATGCCCGGCGTAACAGAGGCCACACGAATGCCCTCCATCGCTACTTCTTTTGCTAGGCCAATCGTGAAAGCATCGATGCCGCCTTTGGAAGCGGCATACCATGTGTATTCGCCGGGACTTCCTAAAGTTGCAGCTGCGGACGAGAGATTGATAATCACACCACCCTTGCCACCATGTTTGGTGGACATGCGCTTTACAGCTTCGCGACAGACAAAAATATTACCAGTCAGATTGATGGCAATCGTATCAGCAATCACTTGCGGGTCGCACGCGTCAAGGCGCGAGGATTTGCCCGTTATGCCCGCGCAATTGGCAACATGGGTAATGGTTCCAAATGCTTTTTCTGTTTCTGCGAACATGCGTTCAACATCCGCCAGTTTAGACACATCGCCTTGCAAAGCAATTGCACGCCCGCCAAGCTCACCCACAAGCGCATCAGCTGCTTTTTTGTCGCCAACATAATTGATGGCGACGGCATAGTCCTCGGCCACAGCAAGGCGTGCCGTTGCGGCACCGATGCCGCGTGAACCACCCGTTATAAGCAAAACCTTTTTCATCGATTCGCATCCGAAATGAGTTTCAAAGCCGCCTTTGGATCCAGCCTACCATCATATAAGGCCCGACCGGTAATCGCACCCTCAAGCTTTGCGGCGTCGGGCTGCAACATGCGTTCAACGTCGGCAATGGAGGCCAAGCCGCCAGAGGCAATCACGGGAATAGAAACAGCGTTCGCCAGTTCAATGGTCGAAGTCCAATTGATGCCAGCCAGAATGCCGTCGCGATCAATGTCAGTATAAATAATAGCGGCAACGCCTGCACCTTCGAATTTTTGTGCCAGCTCAACAACGCCAAGGGATGATGCTTCGGCCCATCCTTCAACAGCAACCTTGCCACCTTTGGCGTCGATGCCCACGGCCACTTTACCTGGAAATAATTTGCACGCTTCTTTCACCAAGGCAGGATCACGCACAGCAATCGTTCCCAATATCACGCGGGACAATCCCTTGTTCAACCAAGACTCAATATGGTGCAGGGTGCGAATACCGCCCCCCAATTGCACAGGGTTCTTCGTAGCCTTCAATATCGATTCGACGGCGAAACCATTTACTGATTGACCTTCAAATGCGCCGTTCAGATCGACGACGTGCAGCCAGTTAAAGCCTTGGTCTTCAAAGGCCTTGGCCTGTGCAGCGGGGCTGTCATTGTAGATCGTCGCTTGCGCCATATCACCCAACTTCAAGCGCACGCATTTCCCATCTTTCAAATCAATTGCGGGAAAAAGGATCATGGTTTCCACCGCAAGAAATTTGAGATTAACTTCAGACCCAACGTCTGACTCTTTTCGGGGTGGAACTGCGTGCCGACGATGTTTTCGTAGCCCACAATTGCCGTTACGGGTCCGGAATAATCGGTTGTAGCGATCACGTCTTCAGGCAGCGTTGCTTGCAAATGGTAGGAATGGACGAAATAGGCATGCAGCCCCGTTGGCCCCGTATCGATGCCGTCCAAAACGGCGTGGGACGAATGCACGTCCAGTGTGTTCCAACCCATGTGTGGAATTTTTAGGCTTGAATTCTGTGGCGCAATTTTCACCACGTCCCCAGCCACCCAACCGAGCCCAGATGTGATATCGTGCTCAAGTCCGCGCGTGGCCAATAATTGCATGCCAACGCAAATACCAAGAAACGGAAAACCGCCGACGATCACACGTTGCTGTAGCGCTTCCCGCATGCCCTCTATTGCCAGCAAGCCATTGCGGCAATCTTTGAATGCGCCAACGCCGGGCAACACAATGCGATCAGCCGTTTCAACATCGCGCACTTCAGACGACACAACAATATCGCCTTTGATTTTGTTATCAGTGGCGGCGCGTTCAAAAGCCTTGTGGGCCGAATGCAAATTGCCCGACCCGTAATCGATGATAACAGTTTTCATATCAGCCGCTCAATGAACCCTTGGTGGAGGGAATACGATCTTTCTGGCGCGGATCAATTTCTATCGCATCACGTAAAGCGCGCGCGAGCGCCTTATAGCTTGCCTCGGCAATGTGATGCGCATTTTCGCCATAAGCATTTTCGAGGTGCAGAGTGATG
This sequence comes from uncultured Alphaproteobacteria bacterium, assembly GCA_963840765.1. GTDB lineage: Bacteria > Pseudomonadota > Alphaproteobacteria > Rhizobiales > Aestuariivirgaceae > Aestuariivirga. The sequence goes on from CAWJAE010000004.1 coordinate 532,546, forward strand.
CCAGCATTCATGGCAAAAGCTTGAAACCACTCGCGCACCAGCTCGGTGTCGAAAGTGCCAATCTTGTCGCGCGGGAAATTTGCTTTGAAAACCAGAAACGCACGGCCCGAAACGTCGATGGCGCAGCGTGACAATGTTTCGTCCATGGCCAAGTCACAAGAGCCGTAGCGACGAATGCCTTTGCGGTCGCCTAGGGCTTTGGCAATGGCTTGGCCTAGAGCAATGCCTGAATCTTCCACCGTGTGGTGGTCATCAATGTGCAAGTCGCCATCAGCTTTTAAAGTAATGTCAATGAGGGAGTGCCGCGAGAGCTGTTCCATCATATGATCGAAGAAGCCAACCCCGGTTTTAATGTCAAAAGCGCCCGTGCCATCCAAATTGACAGTGCAGGAAACTTTCGTCTCGGTGGTTTTACGGTCGACGGTGGCGGTGCGCATGGGGGCTGCCCTTTCTGTGACGGCGCAATAGCAGACTTGTGAGCCAATGACTATATCTTACCAGATCAATGCTTTACGCAATGCTCTTTGCAATTCACAAAAGCCACCTTACATATCGATTCATGAAACTTACTCCTGACATCAAGAGGTTAATGCAATGAGCGAGCCCGTCCAATGGCATGGCACGACGATTTTGACGGTGCGCAAAGGCGGCAAGGTCGTCATCGCTGGTGATGGGCAGGTTAGCCTTGGGCAGACGATTATCAAGGGAAATGCACGCAAAGTACGGCCTTTGGGAACGGGGCAAGTGATTGCAGGTTTCGCAGGAGCTACAGCTGACGCCATGACATTGTTTGAAAGGCTTGAGGGCAAGCTCGAACAATTTCCAAACCAACTCACCCGTGCAGCGGTTGAAATGGCCAAAGACTGGCGCATGGATCGCTATTTGCGACGCCTCGAAGCAATGATGATCGTGGCCGATAAAACAACTTCGCTGGTGCTCACCGGAACAGGCGACGTGCTTGAACCCGAGAATGGCGTGATCGCTATTGGCTCGGGCGGTAATTATGCGCTCGCAGCCGCACGGGCGTTGATCGAAACCGATATGGATGCCGAAACCATCTGCCGCAAGTCGATGAAAATTGCCGCTGATATTTGTGTTTATACCAACGGCAATCTGACCGTTGAAATGCTGGATGCAACTTAACCCACACAAATGATATTGTCAGTATGTTTATCTCCCTCCACCTCCGTCATTCCCGCGAAGGCGGGAAACCAACTTCGGTGGCGTAAATGGAAAATGAAAAACAGCCCGCGGTCTACATTATGTCAAGTGGCGCGCGTGGAACGCTCTATATCGGGGTTACATCCCAACTGTGGAACCGCGTGGCCACACACAAGCAAAGCGAAATCAAAGGGTTCACCAAGAAATATTCGATTTATAGCTTGGTGTGGTACGAACATCATGACGATATGGAATCTGCAATTAAACGCGAAAAACAGATGAAGAAATGGAATCGCGATTGGAAAGTTCGATTGGTAGAGACTTTAAATCCTCACTGGGTCGATCTACATGATGACATTGATGTTGACAGACGCTTTGTTGCGACAAAGTTAGGTTCCCGCCTTCGCGGGAATGACGGCCCACAGGGAGAATTTTAATTGACCAACTTTACCCCACGCGAAATTGTTTCTGAACTCGACCGCTACATCATCGGCCAACACGACGCCAAACGCGCTGTCGCCATTGCTTTGCGCAACCGTTGGCGCAGGCAGCAATTGACGGGGCAAATCCGCGAAGAGGTGACGCCGAAGAACATTTTGATGATCGGGCCCACGGGTGTGGGCAAGACCGAGATTGCACGACGCCTCGCAAAATTGGCCAATGCGCCTTTCCTCAAAGTTGAGGCCACCAAGTTTACTGAAGTGGGCTACGTGGGCCGCGATGTGGATCAAATCATCCGTGACCTTTTGGAAGCGGGCATTGGCATGGTCAAAATCACAAGGCGCAAAGAGGTTGAAGCGCAAGCCGAAATGAATGCTGAGGCACGCGTTTTGGAAGCGCTTGTGGGTGCCAACGCCTCCGAAGCGACGCGCGATAGCTTTCGCAAAAAGCTGCGCAACAATGAACTCAACAGCAAAGAAATCGAAATTCAAGTCGCCGATTCAGGTGTGCCGAGTTTTGATATTCCGGGCATGCCCGGTGGATCAGGTGCAGTGATCAACTTGTCTGATATGATGGGCAAGGCTTTCGGCGGCCGCACCAAAACCCGCCGTGTGACAGTTGAACAAGCCCATGAATTATTGATGGCCGAGGAAAGCGACAAGCTGCTCGACCAGGAAAAAATCATCGCCGAAGCCATCTTCATGGTTGAGAATAACGGCATCGTGTTCTTGGACGAGATCGACAAAATCTGCGCCCGCGAGGGACGTGCAGGTGATGTGTCGCGCGAAGGCGTGCAGCGGGATTTGTTGCCACTGATCGAAGGCACCACGGTTTCCACCAAACACGGCCCTGTGCAGACCGATCATATCCTGTTCATCGCATCCGGCGCATTCCACGTGGCCAAGCCTTCGGATTTATTGCCGGAATTGCAAGGCCGCTTGCCCATTCGTGTGGAACTCAAAGCGCTGACTCAGGAAGACTTCCAACGCATTCTGGTGGAACCAGAAGCCAGCCTCATCAAACAATACAAGGCATTGATGATGACGGAAGGCGTAACACTTGATGTGACCGAAGACGGCATAGCCGAACTCGCCCGCGTGGCAGCCGAGATCAACTCAACAGTCGAAAACATTGGCGCACGGCGCTTGCAAACCGTGATGGAACGGGTGCTGGATGATGTGAGTTTTACAGCGACGGATCGGTTCAGGTGAGACTGTGCTGATTGATCAGGCGTTCGTGCAGAAGCACGTGAGCGGACTGGCGAAGAATGCGGATTTGAGCAAGTTTATTTTGTGAGGGTTGGAGCTTAGAAGTGACGCATCGAATTTTCTGAACTAAGGAACATGTCTGAGCTGAAGAACTTATTCAGCAGCATGCAAAACAGCTTCTCATACGGTTATGGGCAGTCCAGTATTTTCTGGACGAGTTGCGTGTGGCGGGAGAATGATAGAATAGCCAAAAGGATGGCGACATTAGCAGATAGGATGTGGTGGCCGAAGCGTAGCAGTTCTCCGTAGCTACAATTATAGGAACGGTCTTTGGAGTACTGGCTTATTTCAAATCAACACATTCCGTCATTCCAGCCAAGCGGAGCAACGCGTAGCGCGAGCTGGAACCCCGCTTTTAGTTGCGTGCATGGTGAACGAAAGCTGGCATTTCGGATCGCTTGTTCCGCTTCGCTGCACGCGCTTCCGGAATGACGGTTTGAGGTCAAAGAAATTGGTCAGGTTCCTCCCTGTTCGTCATCCCCACGAAAGTGGGGATCCAGACTTTCTCCAAATGAAACTGTAGAAAGCCTAGATTCCCCCCTACGCGGGAATGACGGATTTGGGGTTAGTAAACTCCGATCAGTTTCGCACCCGCAATCACCAGCACCACGCCCAGTGCTTTCAGCAAATGCTCCTTCGCAAACTTGTGAATGCCGATTTGGGTTCCCAGCAGTGCACCTGCCATGACGGCCACCATGTAAAGCGGCAGTTCGGCTGGCAATGACTTCAACGAGGCGTAGTTGCCGAGCAATCCGGCGATGGAATTGCAGAGGATGAACACCACCGAAATGCCGGATGCGGTTTTGGTTTCGGACCATGCCATGAACAGGATCAATGGCGTTAGAAATATGCCGCCGCCTGTGCCGGTGAGGCCGGAGAGAAAGCCGATGGCTGCACCGATCGGAATGGCATAGGCGATTGGCGGGTCTTTCCAGTCTTGCAAAACTGCCAGTGGTTTGGGCCACAGCAGCCTTGCCGCTGCAATCAACAGCACAATGCCAATGATGGTTTTGTGAATGTGGCCCGGCAATTGCAGATAGCCACCAAGAAACGCAAACGGCACCGCCCCCACAACAAAGGGCCAGCAGCCACGCCAGACGGAACAGCCCTGCACGCGTAAAGCGCCATGCGCCAAAACTCGCGACGAGAATATTCAGCACCAGTGCCGTGGGCCGCATGGTGGCGGCGGGGATGCCGAACAGCGCCATAGCCGCAATATAGGCCGAGGCCCCCGCATGGCCAACGGACGTGTAGAGTGTTGCGCCGACAAACAGGCAGAGGGACAGCAGGAGTTGGGTGGTCGAAATATCAGGCACTTAGGCCCACTCACCTTTGCGCATCAGCGGTTCGGCTTTGCCGTCTTTGGTGATGCCGTCAATGTCGAGTTCACCAGAGCCGATCATCCAGTCCACATGCACCAGCGATGTGTTCATGCCAGCTGCCAGTTTTTGTTCCGCCGTCATGTCCGCTGTGCCTTCCATGTTCTGGGAATAGGCTTGGCCCACGGCGATGTGGCTGGCGGCGTTTTCGTCGTAGAGGGTTTCGTTGAAGACGAGGCCGGACGCCGAGATGGGCGAGGAATGCGGCACCAGTGCCACTTCGCCCAGACGCGCTGCGCCATCATCCGTCGAGATCATTTTCTGGAACACGTCGCTGCCCTTGTCCGCAGTGCCTTCGACGATGCGGCCTTTTTCGAAGCGCACGGATATGCCTTCAATCATGGAGCCTTGATAGGACAGGGGCTTCGTCGAGCGCACCACGCCATCGACGCGTTCACGGTGTGGCATGGTGAAGACTTCTTCCGAGGGAATGTTCGGATTGCAGAGATGCCGTTCCGCGCCATCGAAGCGCCACCGGCCCAGACATGATTGTCCACCAGGCCCAAGCGTGAAGTCGGTGCCGGGGCCTTTGTATTTCAGCGCGGCATAGCGCTTGTCATTCAGCAATTTCACGCGGGCATGCAGCGCCTTGTTGTGCGCATCCCAGGCGGCGATCGGGTCGGCAAGATCAGCGCGGGTGCATTTGAAAATCGCGTCCCACAACTTTCTGCATCGCCTGTGCTTCGGTCAAATCCGGGAACATGTTGCGCGCATGGGATGGCGTTGCTGCGGAGATGATGCACCAGTTGGTGGCGAAGCTGGTGATGAGTTCGATGACGGGCTTGTAGGCCTTGGAGCGGGCGCGGTTGGCGCGGGAGAGTTTTTCCGGGTCTTGCGCGGCCAGCAACGCCGGGTCTTCGCCGATGATGGCAAGCCTTGCGCAATTGCCATCTCTGAAGGCTTCGGCCATGCCGTTGAACAGCCATGCGGGTGCGGCATCAAAAGCCGCCGTCATGCCCCGCCGTGTAGCGCATCAGCGTTGCTTGCTCGTCATTGTAGAGCGTCGTGACCAGTGAAGCGCCCGCCTTGTAGGCGTGGAGCGTGATGCGGCGCACAAGATCAACAGCTTCAAGCGGTGCCGTCAGCAACAGCTGTTGTCCGGGCCTTCAAGCCAAGGCCGGATTTGATGGTGAGTTCGGCATATTTGTCGAGAAGGATCTTCGTGGGCAGTCATGGCTTTGCGAGATCTTCCGGCCGTGGCATGGAAATGATGTTGTAGCCGGAATCGACGTAGTGGATTTCGCCCGTCACACCGCCTGGACAAGGCGAGAGCAGATAGAGGCCTGCTCCACCCACTTCATCCATGGTGATGGTGCGGCGCAAAGGTGCGTGGGCATTGTTGATAGTTGAACATGGCGCGCGCATCACCAATGCCAGCACCTGCCAGGGTGCGCATGGGGCCTGCGGAAATGGCGTTGACGCGAATGCCTTGCGGGCCAAAATCGCCGGCGAGATAACGCACCGAAGCTTCAAGTGCGGCCTTGGCCACACCCATGACATTGTAGTTCGGCATGACGCGGGTGGAGCCGCCATAGGTCAGCGTGACCATGGCGCCGCCATCCGGCATGATTTCTGCGGCACGTTTGGCAATTTCGGTAAAGGAGAAGCACGAGATGACCATGGTGCGGACGAAGTTGTCGCGTGACGTGTCGGCATATTTGCCCTTGAGTTCGTTCTTGTCGGAAAAGGCGATGGCGTGAACCAGAAAATCAATCTTGCCCCACTTCTCTTTCAGCTACTGCAAAGACATTGTCAACAGATGCAATGTCTTCCACATCACAAGGGATCATCATGTCGAACCCACCGAAGCCGCCAGCGGTTCAAGCGTTTGCCAAAAGCTTCGCCCTGATAGGTGAAGGCCAGTTCGGCTTCTTGCGCGTGCAGTGATTTGCAATGGCCCAGGCGATCGAATGGTCATTGGCCACACCCATGACAAGCCCGCGCTTGCCCTTCATCAAACCATCAACCATTAACCGTTGTACCTTTGCATGACGAGCGTGGCATTGGTGCCACCGAAGCCGAAGCTGTTCGACATCACCGTGTCGACCTTGGCGTTGTCGATGCGCTTGCGAATGATCGGCACATCGGCAAAGGCCGGATCGATTTCCTCAATATGCGCGCTTTCGCAGAGGAAGTCGTTCTGCATCATCAGCATGCGAATAGATGGCTTCCTGCACACCCGTTGCCCCCAGCGAATGACCGGTCAAAGATTTGGTCGAAGAGATCGGCGGGATCTTGCTGCCGAAAACTTCGCGCACGGCTTCAATTTCCTTGGCATCGCCAACCGGCGTCGAGGTGCCATGTGGGTTGATATAGTCAATCTCGCCTTTCACCGTGGCCATGGCCTGCCGCATGCAGCGCATGGCACCTTCGCCTGAAGGAGCGACCATGTCGTAGCCGTCCGACGTGGCGCCATAGCCCACGAGTTCGGCATAGATTTTGGCACCGCGGGCTTTGGCGTGTTCCAGTTCTTCCAGCACCACAACACCAGCACCACCTGCGATGACAAAGCCATCGCGGTTCTTGTCATAGGCGCGTGAGGCCGTTGGAGTTGTTGTACTTCGATGACATGGCGCCCATGGCGTCGAACAACACGGACAAGGTCCAGTCCAGTTCTTCGCCACCGCCTGCAAACATCACGTCCTGCTTGCCCCATTGGATGAGTTCGGAGGCATTGCCGATGCAGTGGGCCGACGTGGCGCAGGCTGACGAGATTGTATAGTTCACACCGCGAATGCCAAAGGGTGTGGCAAGTGTGGCGGAGTGTGCGGAAGACATGGAAGGCGGCACGGCAAAGGGGCCAACGCGCTTTGGGCCCTTTTCGCGCGTGGTATCAGCGGCAGCAACGATGACTTTTGTGGAAGGACCACCAGAACCCATGATGATGCCAGTGCGCTCATTCTTGACGTCGGACTTCTTCAAGGCCAGAATCGGCGATGGCCTGTTGCATGGCTACATAGTTCCATGCCGCCCCATCGGCCATGAAGCGGCGGACGCGGCGGTCAACGGTATCCAGGTCATAATTGGGTTGGCCATGAACCTGGCAGCGGAAACCCAATTCCTTGTATTTTTCGGCAGCAACAATGCCGGACTTTGCCTCGCGCAAAGAGGCGGTGACTTCCTGAGTGTTGTTGCCAATGGACGAGACAATGCCCATCCCGGTGATGACGACACGACGCATAGCGTTCTCCTTCGAATCGAAATTAGGCGCTTGGCCCGAACAAGCCCGACCTTCATGTCGGTGACCTGATAAACCACTTCGCCATCAGCTTTCATGATGCCGTTGGCGACGGCAAGTTTGAGCTTGCGCAAAATGAGGCGCGTGACTTCAACTTCATAGGTCACGGTTTTGATTTTGGGTGTCACCATGCCGGTGAACTTCACTTCGCCCACGCCAAGTGCGCGGCCTTTGCCGGGTTCACCCAGCCAGCCCAGGAAAAAGCCCGTGAGTTGCCACAAAGCATCAAGGCCCAAGACAGCCCGGCATGACAGGGTCGCCATGGAAGTGGCAGGGGAAGAACCAAAGGTCCGGCTTCACATCGAGTTCAGCCGTGACCGAGCCCAAGCCAGCAGCACCGCCGTCTTTCTTGATGTCGGTGATGCGGTCAAACATCAGCATGGGTGGCAGCGGCAATTGCGCATTGCCGGGGCCAAACAAGTTCGCCGCGGCCGCAGGTGATCAGGTCTTCGTAGGAGTAGGATGGCTTTGGTGTGAACATGGTCTGTTGTCTGGCCCTGTTGCTGATTGCTTGGCCTTTAGCATGGTGATTGCCGCAAAAGGCAAAGCGTCAGGCTCTCACAAATCCGCCGCATTGCAGCTGGGGCTGGCTGTTGCTATAGTGGAGCTATCAATGGCATGGACACAGTTACAAATTGAAGAACAATTGCGCGAAGCTGGGCTTACGGCCGACCCAGCAGCGCCTTGCCTTGGCCGAATTGCTGTTTGGCAAGGGTGACCGGCATGTTTGCGCCGAAGACCTGCATGCCGAAGCCGTTGCCGCCGGTGTCCAGTGTCACTGGCCACGGTTTACAATACGCTGAACCAGTTCAAATCAGCCGGGCTTGTTGCGCGAATTGGCCATTGAGGGTGACCGCAGCTATTTCGACACCAACACCTCCAATCATTTTCATTTCTTCGACAATGAAAAACAGGCATTGATGGATATTGATGCCGACGGCGTGACAGTGACTGGCATTCCACATGTGCCCAAAGGCAAAGTCATTGACCGCATTGACGTGATCGTGCGGTTGAAGGATAAAGTTTAGCGCGCGGCATAAATCTGCAGCGTACGGAATTTCAATTTCGCTCCGTCATCGCAATAAAAGCGACCTGAACTTTTCCTGGCTGCATGCGGTTGAGCACGTGTCGCCCGCTCAGGTTCCACAGCTTTATGCTTCACCACAGGCTGCTTGTCTGTGTGTCAATTGGGTTTCGGCGCGTGATCAGCTTCAAGCATGGTAAGTCACCTTTCAAATAAAACTTTTGGAATACTGACATACCCCCGATGTGAGCCTCTCACGGCTTTCATCAGACCTCACTGCATACCACATAGAGGTGATTGCACAAAGCGCGAAGGTGAAGCTTATGCGGGATGATCTACCAATGGCGGGCGGTGTACTTCATCTGTGATCAAAACATTGGCTTGCACCAATTTCATACCACCCAGCAAGTGCCTCAACCTTGTCATCGCCGCCGGAAATCATCACCCGCTTTGGCACGTGCTTCAGGTTTTCAACTGGCATGGACATGACACGGCGGTTGATCGGGTGGTCGACGAGTTTGGCCATCCTTGTCGAAGAAATTATAAAGCATGTCGCCCACAGCACCTGCCTTGATCAGCGCCTTGCGTTCTTCTTCGCTGAAGAAGCCAAAGCGGAATGATGTCGATTGTTCAGACATGGTGCCGACGCTGAGCAGCGCCATGTCCATATTTCGGAGCGTTGAAATACTTCATCAAGCCCGCAACGCTCGATCAGGGCTTTGCGGGTTTCTTCGGTATCCACAACGGCGGGGCAGCCAGCAAATAGCAATTGGCCCCACAGTGTTGGCAAATTGCCAGGCAAATTCGGCCGGGTTAAAACGGCGCGCCTGCACGATGCCGCCCAGCATGGACACCACATCGACATTTGTAAACTCACGCGGGCTCAGGGTTTGCAATGACGCATAAAGCGTGGCACCCCAACCTACACCCAGACAGAAATCGTCCGTCAGCTGGTCCGTGATATACATGCCCGCGGCATTGCCAATGACGCGGGATGTGTTGGCGGGGTTGGCGGGCTCCGGCACCACCACGGCATCGATGAGATTAAATTTTTCCTTGAGTGCCGCTTCAAGATCAAGGCATTCGGCCACATGGCCGGTAATCCAGATTTTGACTTCGCGCTGTTTCAGCGCTTCATTGATATTGCGCACCACGGTGACGCGGCCAATGCCGAGGCGGTCGGCGATTTCGTTTTGCGTCAGGCCTTCAACATAATACATCCAGGCGATGCGCATGCGGTTGCGCGCAATGCGGCCCGCGTTGCGTTCGTTAGGTAAATCTGAGGTATTGTCAAAATCGTCCGACACAATACGTTCTTCACTTATTAGTGTTGCTGTTACAATAGCATGCCACGGCTTTAAACCGCATTCAAAGCTTGAAGTGCGGTCATAACAATTCCCGCCGCATCCAGCCCTGCCCGCTTGTACATGATATCGGGGCTGGCCTGTTCAAAATATTGGTCGGGCAAAATGAGGGGGCGGATTTTCAGCTTTCCATCCAAAAGGCCATTCGAGGCCAAAGCTTGCATCACATGGGCGGCAAAACCGCCGACGGCACCTTCTTCGACAGTGATCAGAAGTTCATGTGAGGTGGCGAGGCGCTGCAACAAATCATGGTCCAGTGGTTTTGCAAAACGTGCATCGGCGACAGTTGTTGAGAAGCCCTTTGCATCCAGTTCCTGGGCAGCGGCGAGGGCTGCTGAAAGCCTCGTTCCGAAAGACAGAATTGCAACCCGTGTACCCTCTTTAACAATGCGCCCCTTGCCAATGTTGAGAATTTCGCCGCGCTCCGGCATATCGGTGCCAACACCATCACCACGCGGATAGCGAAAGCTAATTGGGCCTTCCTGATAGGCAGCAGCCGTGCGCACCATATGTTTCAATTCGGCCTCATCTGCTGCGGCCATCACCACCATGTTGGGCAAAGTGGCGAGATAGGTGGTGTCAAATGCACCGCAATGGGTGGGGCCATCGGCACCGACAAAGCCTGCGCGGTCAATCGGAAAACGCACGGGCAATTTCTGCAACGACACATCATGCATCACCTGGTCATAGGCGCGTTGCAGAAAGGTTGAATAAATCGCGACAAAAGGTTTGAAGCCTTCGGTGGCTAGACCTGCCGCAAATGTCACGGCGTGTTGTTCGGCAATGCCGACATCGAAAACGCGGGCTGGAAAAACTTTCTGCAAAATATCAATTCCCGTGCCTGAAGGCATGGCGGCGGTGATGCCGACGATTTTTTCATCAAGCCGGGCTTCTTGCAAAAGCGCCTCGCCAAACACTTTGGTGTAACTGGGCGCGTTGGACTTTGGCTTGGATTGCGCACCTGTCACCACATCGAATTTATTGACGCCGTGATATTTGTCGGCCGCCGCTTCAGCGGGGGCGTAACCTTTACCCTTCTGTGTGCGGATGTGTATGAGAACCGGACCAGAGGTATTGTCCCTCACGTTACGCAATACCGGCAGCAAATGCGTAAAGTCGTGGCCATCGATGGGGCCAATGTGGAAAAAACCCAATTCTTCAAACATGGTGCCGCCGGTCACAAAGCCACGCGCGTGCTCAACAGCTCGTTTTACGTTGCGGTCTATGCGTTCACCAAATTTAGCTGAAATGCGCTTGGCAACTTCACGGGCCTCTTGATAGGTTTTGCCGGATGCCAGCTTTGCGAGATAGGAACTGAGTGCGCCCACGGGTTCCGCAATCGACATGTCATTGTCATTGAGAATGACAATGAGGCGCGCCTTCATGGCACCGGCATTGTTGAGGGCTTCAAAGGCCATTCCGGCTGACAAGCGAACCATCGCCAATGACTGCAATCACGTGGCGGTTGCCGCCATCTAGATCCCGCGCCACCGCCATGCCCAGACCAGCAGAAATGGACGTGGATGAGTGGGCAGCACCAAAGGGGTCATATTCGCTTTCAACGCGGCGTGTGAAACCCGAAAGACCACCCTCCTGCCGCAAAGTGTGAAAGTTCTCTCTTCGCCCGGTCAGCAATTTGTGGGGATAGGCCTGGTGGCCAACATCCCAGATGATGCGATCATCTGGCGTATTAAACGTGTGGTGCAAGGCGATGGTCAATTCAACCACACCTAGTCCTGCCCCAAGGTGCCCGCCCGTTTTCGAAACTTGTTCGATCAAGTCTGCCCGCAATTCTGCCGCAAGTTGGGGCAACTCTTCATCCTGACGCTTCCGTAGGTCGTGTGGCAGAGGTACCAAATCAAGAAGCGGCGTGTTTGACATGAGCTTAATCCGTTGTTTGCAAATGCCTATCGGGCTTCAAGCGGTGTCACAATGAAAGTTTTTGACAGTGTGGCAGTTATCAAAGGAAAAGTTAAAACGAAACATTTGCATTCTGAAAATACATTAAGTAGTCTAATTGAAATAATCAGAAAAGCCGCTCGCTAGAAGCGGCATGGGAGGATTGTTGCTATGCCGATACGGAAGCACTCCATCTGTCTGAATCCTGAATTTCGTTCGCGCAAGCGCGCCGAAAACCCTTCGCCATGGCTGGCCTGCCGCGATGCGATGGCAAAACACATCAGGCCAAATCAACGGAGGAAACTAGATGACATTTCGCAACACCGGCTTGACCCGCCGATCACTGCTGAAAACCTCAGCTGCCACAAGTGCCGCACTTGCCACAACGGCTGGTGTGAACATGTTCAACATCAATTCGGCGCTTTGCGCAAATGGCAAATCCGGCTGACGTGCTGAAGGAAATCAGCGTCGGCAAGATGGTGAAAAAAGAATATCGCGAACAATATCAAGCTCGGCGACAACGATGAACTTTGGGATTCGAAGAAGGACTGGATCCGCACCGCTGATTGGGAAGCCATCCGCAAGGAACATGCCGGCAAAACCGTACGCTTCGCCGTGGGTGCTGCCGACCGTGAATCCGCGCATGACCAGGTTGCGCCGTTTGAAGCGCTTTCGGGCATCAAGATTGATCTCGTGGCCATTCCAGATGATTCGATGTACGACAAGGTGGTTGCTGAATTTCTTGGTGGCAAGCTTCGTTCGACGCCATTCAGTTCTTCTCGCCTTGGTTGGGCGACTTTGGCGCACAAGGCTTCTTGAAGCCACTGGATGAATATATTTCCAAGTGGAAAGTGCCGTTTGACGATTTCTATCCAACCTATCAAGCCAACTATGGTCGTTGGGCTGACAAGGGCATTCTGGGCCTGCCGTTCGACTGCGATATTCAACAGGTTCACATCCGTCCATCGGTGTTCAAGAAAATTGGTATCGAAGCTGATCGCGTTAACGCCATCCCAACTTATGACGACATGATCCGTATTGCGCCTGAATTGAACAAGGCGCAGGAAGGCACCAATGCCATTGGCATGATGTGCGGTCGTGGTTTCTGGGCAACCTACACCTGGCAGCACATTGCCGCCCAGTATGGCCTGGAACTGTTCAACGACAAGTGGGAACCAACCTTCAACGGTGACGCTGGTGTGAAGGGTCTCGAAACCATCGTGGCACTTTCGAAGCATGCCATTGAAGGTGTTGCTGCAGCTGATTGGCCAACCAACCGCGCTGCGTGGCTGGGTGGGCAGGTGGCTTGCAACATTTCGTGGCAAGATTCGGGTACGCAGGCAACGCGCGCTGACCAGTCAAAAATTGGTGACGACGTAATGACAATCTACGAACCTCGCGTTGCCGGTGGCCGTTATGCGCCGCCAAACATTGCCGGTTCCACCTCTTGCGTGGCCATCACCTCGCCTGAGCCTGAAGCTGCTTTCTTGATGCTGGCTTATCTCACGACCGCCTCCATCATGGCGATCAACGAGGCCAACGCCAATGGTGTGGCCCCGGGCTATCAATCGGTGTTGAAGAACGAAAAGCTGCAAGCTGTTTCGCAACCTGCAAAAGTCTGGTCGGAAGCACTGGACTACGCATGGTGCGCCCCACGCTTGCCGCAAGGCTTCCAGATCGATCAGGAAATTGGCTTCCTGATCAACAAAGTTGTTGTGGGCGAAATGCAGCCAAAGGCCGCGCTCGATGAAGCTGCTGTGAAGGTGAAAGCCATCATGGAAAAGAACGGCTTCTACAAAGGTGCAGACCCGATGAACTATGCCGCGACAGAGCCTGGCTTCTGGATGGGCAAAGGCAAGACCTCACCGTTCTAAACTCCCCTGCGTGAACTTAGGGCCGGGGGAAACTCCGGCCCTTTTTGAATTTCCTTACGAAAATAATCCTTGACTTATTCCTCCTGTGATAGTACATAAATCCTATGACTGATGCAACGATGCTAAATGCCCCTTTCAGACGCCGCTCTCCCGGAATGCGCAAGGCGTTCCCCTATTTGATGGTGGCACCAGCCGTTTTGTATTTACTGTCAATCACGCTTTGGCCGGGCATTTATGCGGCTTACCGCTCGCTCTATACGGGCAAGTTCAAGCTCGAATGGTATGGTTTTAAAAACTATCAGGAACTGTTTGCTGACGACGCCTTCTGGGTGGCGCTTTGGAATACATTTTATTTGGGTTCGATTACGCTGTTCATCGAATTCTTGATTGCCATGGGGCTTGCGGCCTTGGTTTATCGGAGCGCATGGGCGCGCAGCTGGCGTATTGTTTTCACGTTGCCCATGCTGTTCATGCCTTCTGCGGTATCATATCTTTGGAAGTTGCTGTTTAACGACGGTCGCGTAATTTCCGACCTCATTCGCCGTGTTGGTTTTGACTATGGCAACATTGACTGGATGGCAACAGCGTTTAACGCGCGCTTTGTGCTTGTGGTTGCTGACGTGTGGCAATGGACGCCGTTTTTGTTTATCATTTTTGTGGCCGGTCTGCAGGGCCAGGACAAGGAAATTGAAGAAGCGGCACGGCTTGATGGCGCATCATGGTCGCGGATTTTCTTCAACATATCATTGCCGATGATGCGCCCCATCATTGCCATTGCATTGGTGTTGCGCGGTGTTGATATTCTCAACAACATGGCGGCTGTCAGCATCATCACGCAAGGCACACCCGGTGGTGCCACGGAAACCTTGAGTTATTTCATTTACCGCACGGCGTTTCGCAGCTTTGAGCAGGGGTATGCTTCGGCAGCCTCAGTGATTGTGTTGATCTTGACCATTGTATTGGCGCAAACTTTGGTGCGGCGCTTCTTCAGATCGGGGACCGAAGCATGACGAAACGTTTCAATCTTTCGCCATGGAGCGCATTGGTGCTGTGGACGTGGGCCGCCGTGTGCATGTTGCCGATCATCTTTTTTGCTTCCATTGCATTTCGCCCGCGCAATGAAATCATCGCGCCATCGCCTATTTATTTTCCGACGATTTCGATGGAGACCTGGGCCAAGATTTTTGCTGAATGGCCAATCTTGAATTATTTCAAAAATTCGATGCTGGCGATTTCGGGCAGCGTGTTCATTTGCCTTTTGCTGGGCATTCCCGCTGCTTATGCATTGGCGCGCTATAAATTCAAAGGCAATGAGGACATCGGGTTTTATATTTTATCGACCAAGATGATGGCCCCTGCCGCTGTTGCGATTCCGATATTTGTGTTGTTTGCGCAGCTGAAAATGCTCGACACGGTGTGGGCGCTGATGCTGGTTTACGCGGCGATGAATTTGTCCATCGTGGTCTGGATTATCCGCAGTTACATGATCGACATTCCGCATGAAATTGAAGATGCGGCACGTACCGACGGCGCTTCCGATTTGCGCATCCTGTGGGAAATCATCATTCCGATGTGCCTGCCCGGTATTATCACGGCGGCGGTGATTGCAGCGATTTTTGCGATGAATGAATATTTGTTTACGCTGATCATTGCGAAGAAAGAGGCTTATCCTCTGTCGGTTGCACTGGCGAATTTCTCCGGTGGGTCAGACGGTATTATTTACAACGCGATTGCACTGGTGGGGTTTCTTGCATTTATCCCGGCGCTGATTTTGGTGGTGATGATTCAGAACCATTTGTCACGTGGGTTGACCATGGGTGCAGTTAAGGGGTGAGTTGTGAGTGGTGTTGGAGCGTGTGGCTTCCACCCACCCCCGCCCCTCCCTGTTAGGGAGGGGAATAAAAAGAGAGTGCCCCTCCCTGTTAGGGAGGGGAGAAGAGAGAGTGCCCCTCCGTTTTAGTGAGGGGTTAGGGGTGGGTGGGGGTTCCAGGGGCGGTGTCTTTTGAATCTTCGTGGCGTGGCGTTGCTCCGATGAAAGCGGAGGTCGGGTGCCTCTACGTGGTCCTCCATGCGATCTTCGAGGGCGGCCAGTATGGTTTCGCACACGGCATCTCGATCGATTAGTACGGTGGAACAGGGCAGTCTTAGAATTGTGTAGCCTTCATTTAAAAGCCAATTGTAACGGGCGTTATCATATGGATTATCCGTGTGCTGAGCACCGTCCAACTCGATTAAAAAGAAGTGTTTGCGACAGGCAAAATCGATGAAGTAAGGGCCAAGCGGGAATTGCCTTGTGAATTTGTATCCGCCCAGTTGTTGACCTTTTATTGCAGACCAAAGCGCCATTTCGGCTGAATTGGCGGTTTGACGCAGTTCGCGGGCGCGCAGTGTTGTTGGATTGTTTTTCATTGTTTCCTCCGGTTTGGAGGTAAGACGGAATGCAGGTGGGGAATCCGTCGGGGATTGAGGATATTTTTTAGGAGAATGGTGATTGGGGCTTCCACCCACCCCTGAACCCTCCCTGTTAGGGAGGGGAAAATATAGGACAGTGTCCCTCCCTGTTAGGGAGGGGAAATAGGTACTTCCCCCTATGCGGGTGGAGGTGGGTGGGGGTTTTACAACAAATTACTTTGTCTTTGTCGTCTTCATAAAATTAAGCGTGTGTTCGAAGTTTTCCACGCCGGCTTGTGAGCCAAGGCCTGTTGCGTTGAGGGCGGAGGTGGCTTGGGCGAAGCGGACTGCGGTTTCCATGTCGAAGCCTTTGACAAGCGAAGTTGCCATACCTGCATTGAAGGCATCACCGCAGCCGCAGGTGCATTTCACTTTGATGTCGTAGGCGGGTACTGTGAATTTTACGCCGTCACGGTCGTGGTAATAGGCACCGTCACCACCCAACGTCAGCACGCAGGCCTTGACGCCCATATCGAGGAAGAATTTTGCGGTTTCGGCATAGTCCGAACGCCCCGTGAGGGCCTGTGCTTCTTCAATGGAGGGCATGAAATAGTCTGTGTACGGAAGAACGCTGGCGATTGCTGGCAAGTCTTTAGGAGAACCTGCGAAAACGTCAACCGTGGTGATGGCCCCCTTGGCTTTAGCGGCCTTCATGACTTCGGCGTTGCGGCCCTTGTCCATGGCTTCGGTAAGACCCACACCGCCAATGTGGAACACCGTGCAATCAGTGACGCGGGGTAACATGGCGTCGTCGACATAAAAATCTTTTGTTGCGCCCTTCATGTGAAGAGCGGGGCGCGTGCCATCGGCCCTTGTGGTGACGATGGACGAAGAGGTTTTCCAACCGGGTTTGCGTTGCAAGCCCCACGTATCAACACCGAAATGTTGGAGACGGGCCAGAACCCAATCGGCCATGATATCGTCACCTACACCACCAACAGCCAAGGTTTTGATGCCCATTTTGGCGGCGGCAATGGCTGCTGTTCCGGCCGCGCCTGAAACGGCGATGGTAAGTTCGTCGATGAAGACTGTACCGCCGCCTGCTGGCACTTCGGTGAAAGGCCAGCCCAAGCAGTCATAAGTGTAGAAGCCCATGGAGGTGTAGTCGTAGTGCGGCATTTACAGGCTCCTTGGGCGGTTTGGTTTGATTTTTGGTTTGGGGCTTCCACCCACCCCCGCCCCTCCCTTTTAGGGAGGGGAGAGGAGGGGGGAAGAGGAATGGTGCCCCTCCCTTTTAGGGAGGGGTTGGGGGTGGGTGGAGGCTTTGTTTTAGACCGCCTTTGCTTTCAGCATGCTGTCTTGGCGTTGGCGAAGTTCATAGATTTTTGCAGTTGTATCAACGGCCACGTTTGCTGTCGTTAACAACTCGCCCTTCTTGATGGGCTGGGTAACTTTGCCTTGCTCCAGCAAACCGCAGGGCACGGCCTTGGCGGTGGCGGCTTCGCCGGCTGTCATGATCCAGGCGCGATAGGTATATTCGCCAATAGCGTCCAAGGTGTCGCCGGGTTTGAGATCCTTCTTGGCGACGGCGCAAACTTCAGACACCGGCACGGGCAAGGGCACCATGTCAGCAGCGCCATACATGACGGCGCGAGCGCAGGACATGGGCACTTCAAGTGACGTCAAGTGATAAGGGCGGACGAATTTGAAATAGGGGCCTTTGCCCATTTTCAAATCTGACAGGCGTTCATGAATGCGGGGATGCGGCGCTTTGACGATGACGAACACGCCGGGTGCCACGCCCTTGCCGATGGAATAATCCACCACGCCCGATTGCGACAGCAGGCCACCGTCTTCTATGGGGCAAAGCATTGACGTCAATTCATCAAGTGTTGCGGCGGGGCCATGCATGCCGGGCTTGTCGGGCACCAGACCTGTGGCATTGGAGATTGCGGCCATTTCCACCATGGTTTTGGAACCATCGACAAATTCAACCAGCATGCGCGGGTTCATGTTGCGGCGGGTTGCTTCTTCCATATAGGCGTCCGGCGTGGCGTCGATATTCAGCGGGTTGTTCTTGCCCTTGCCTGCGGCCACGATGGGGTAGCCCAGCGCTTTTGCGAAGGTGATGAGTTCGATGCAGGATGAAGGTTCATCGCCAGCGCCAAGCGTGTAGGTGACGCCCAAGCGTTTTGCTTCCTGAGACAGGTAGGCACCAATGGTGATGTCTGCTTCCACGTTCATCATCACAAGATGCTTGCCATGTTCCATGGCGGTGAGGCCGATTTCAGCGCCCACACCGGGACGGCCCGTAGCGTCGATTACCACGTCGATCTGTTCGGACTTGCAAATCATTTGCGCATCAAGGGTGACGGCGGAATTACCGCTTTCGATGGCAGCGTCGAGTTTAGACTGGCTGTCGACAATTTTGTGTTGTTCGGTGGGCACACCTGCAATGGTCAAGGCCTTGGTGGCGTTGCCGTGGCGCACTTCGGCGATGGCGGCGACAGTGATGCCTTTCATCATGCGGCATTGGGTGACGATGTCGGTTCCCATTTCACCACAGCCAATGAGGCCGATGCGCACGGGGCGGCCCAGTTCTGATTGACGGCGCACAAGATCTGCGGGCAGATTACCTGAGAATTTAGATGTGGACATGACGGGGCAGCTCCCTTGGTCGGAAAGATGATTTAAGATACTTTTGTTTTTGACTATGTCAATATGTGCTATTATTGTTCGGTCTATAAAAATCAAGCTCGGCGTTCGGCGGGGTCATAGCCGCTGCACACCATAAAGCAAACAGGGTTGGAACCATGGCGTCGATTTCACTGAAAAAAGTAACCAAGGGTTGGGGCAGCGTGTTGGGCGTTGATGCCATTGACCTTGAAATCAAGGACAAGGAATTCATCGTTTTCCTTGGGCCGTCGGGCTGCGGCAAAACCACCACAATGCGCATGATTGCGGGCTTGGAAGATTTGACCTCAGGCGACATCAGCATCAACGGGCACAGTGTAAATGATGTGGATGCGCGCGACCGCGACGTGGCCATGGTGTTCCAATCCTATGCGCTTTACCCCAATATGTCGATTTACGAAAACATCCGCTTTCCGCTGCGCATGCGCAATGTGCCTGCTGAGACCCATGATGCACTGGTGCGCGAAGCCGCACGCATGGTGGAATTGGGTGATTTGTTGGATCGCAAACCCAAGGCGCTTTCGGGCGGGCAACGGCAACGGGCGGCATTGGCGCGGGCCATTGTGCGGCAGCCGCAAGTGTTTTTGATGGACGAACCATTGTCAAATTTGGATGCAAAGTTGCGTTTGGCCATGCGGGCGCAGTTGAAGCACATCCAGAAGCGATTGCAGACCACCACGGTTTATGTAACCCATGACCAGATTGAAGCCATGACGCTGGCTGACCGTATTGCCATCATGAACAAGGGCAAGATCCAGCAGCTGGGCACGCCGGATGAAGTTTATAACAATCCTTCCAACGTATTTGTGGCGAGCTTCATTGGATCGCCACCGATGAACCTGATCCACGGCACGATGGAGAACGGAACGTTCACGGGGCCAGAAACGATTGTGACGAAAGCCGGCAAGCTATCGGGCAAGATTACGTTTGGCATTCGCCCGGAAGACGTTTCAGTTGCCGAAGATGGCAAGGGCCATGTCAACACCAAGCTGTATTCCATCGAACCAACAGGCGACCAGACATTGGTGACGGTGCGGCTTGGCGAGAATTTGCTGGTGGCGCGGGCTGACCGCGATTTCCGTCGCGCCATTGACGCGCCGATTGCGTTGAATTTCGATGTGAAGCGCAGCTATTTGTTTGATGGTGTAACGGGCGACCGCATTCGCAACTAATTCCAAACTTGAATTTAAATCATCCCATGCATGCCGGAGTGGGTGCTTGCCTTAATCCGCAGCCGCTCTATTCTCGCATGCATGACCATTTCTGACCCCCTGCTCCAACCCTACAAACTTAAACACCTCACGTTGAAAAACCGCATCATGACCACAAGTCATGAGCCGGCCTATCCGGAAGATGGAATGCCCAAGGATAAATATCGGGCTTACCATGTGGAGCGGGCCAAGGGCGGCATTGCCATGACCATGACGGCGGGTTCGGCTGCCGTATCGAAAGACTCGCCACCCGTATTCAACAATGTGCTGGCTTATAAAGACGAGGTTGTGCCGTGGCTGAAAAAGCTAACGGACGAAGTGCATGAACACGATTGCGCTGTCATGATACAGCTGACGCATCTGGGGCGGCGCACGGGGTGGAGCAAGGGCGACTGGTTGCCCGTGGTGGCACCTTCGCACCACCGCGAGGCATCGCACCGGGCTTTTCCGAAAGTTATCGAGGATTGGGATATTGCCCGTATCATCAAGGATTTTGGTGATGCCGCTGAGCGCATGAAAGCGGCTGGCATGGATGGGCTGGAACTTGAATGCTATGGGCATTTGCTGGACCAGTTCATGTCACCCGCCACCAATGAATTGGACGCACCCTATGGTGGTGCACTTGAAGAGCGGATGACATTTGCGTTTGATGTGCTGCGCGAAATCCGCGCGCGGGTGGGTGAGAAATTTCTTGTCGGCATTCGCTATACGGCTGATGAAACCATGCCGGGTGGTACAACGCGCGATGAAGGATTTGATATTTCACGCCGCTTCAAAGCATCGGGGTTGGTGGATTTTCTCAACATTATCCGCGGGCACATTGATACGGATGCCGCGATGACGGATGTGATACCCGTGCAGGGTATGCGTTCGGCGCCGCATTTGGATTTTGCAGGCGAGATTAAGGCCGCAACAGATTTTCCAACATTCCATGCCGCGCGCATTCCAGATGTGGCAACGGCACGCCATGCCATTGCAACCGGCAAGGTTGATATGATTGGTATGACGCGGGCCCACATTGCAGACCCGCATATTGTTCGCAAAATTATCGAGGGGCGCGAACATGATATTCGTCCTTGCGTAGGGGCCACTTATTGCCTGGACCGGATTTACCAAGCGGGGGATGCTTATTGCATTCACAATCCAGCTACGGGCCGCGAATTGAAAATGCCGCATATAATCGCACCTTCCAACACACGGAAAAACATTGTTGTCGTAGGTGCAGGACCCGCAGGACTGGAAGCAGCACGGGTTTCAGCCGAGCGCGGCCACAGCGTTACGGTGTTTGAGGCTGCCAATGAAGCAGGTGGGCAAGTCCGGTTGACGGCACGTTCAAAGAGACGTGCAGAAATGATCGGTATTATTGATTGGCGATTGGCACAATGCGCGGCGAAGGGTGTGCAATTCCACTACAACACCTATGCCGACGGTGATGCTGTGCTGGCGCTGAACCCCGACGTAATTGTGATGGCCACAGGGGGCTTGCCGCACACGGAAGTTTTGACAACGGGCAATGAACTTGTGTGTTCGGCGTGGGATATTTTATCAGGAGATGTGAAGCCCGGCAGCAACGTTTTGTTATATGACGACGCCGGCGACCATGCGGGTTTGATGGCGGCTGAGGTGTTGGCGGAGTCAGGGGCGAAAGTTGAAATCATGACGCGGGACCGGAGCTTTGCGCCGGAAGTGATGGGCATGAATTTGGTGCCTTATATGCGCAGCCTGCAAAAGCATGATGTGACATTCACGGTAACATTCCGCCTGCTTGATGTTGTGCGCGACGGAAACGGCTTGAAAGCGATCATTGGCAGCGACTATGGCAGCGTGACCAAAGAACGCTGGTTTGACCAAGTGGTGGTGAACCATGGCACGCAGCCTTTGGATGAACTGTATTTTGAACTTAAGCCACAGTCGCGGAATTTGGGCGAAGTGGATTACGATGCCTTGACCAAAGGCGTTCCACAAAACGTCAATAAAAATCCGGATGCTGCCTATGCGCTTTATCGTATTGGTGATGCCGTGGCAGCACGCAATACGCATGCAGCGATTTATGACGCACTGCGGTTGATGAAGGATATTTGATGAATAGCGTATTATCGATTGGCGAGTGCATGTTGCAAATGCGCGAAGAACGCAAAGGCAAATTCGCACAAGGCTATGGTGGGGACTCGTTGAATACGGCGATCTATCTTTCGCGCCTTGGCATCAAGTCCAGCTACCTCACTGCCCTTGGCGATGACGAGTGGAGCGATGCCATGCTGGCGCAATGGCAAAAAGAAGGTGTGGATACGTCATTGGTGCGGCAAGTGCCGGGGCGCATGCCCGGAGTTTACTTTATTCAAAATTCCACGGGTGGAGAGCGGCGCTTTTCCTATTGGCGCGACCGCTCACCCGCGCGGGAAATTTTTGACCAGGACAACCAATCACTCGCGCAGTCCTTCATGCAGCATGAATGGATTTATTTTACCGGTGTAACGCTTTCACTTTACAACGACGATGCACGCGCTCTGTTTTTCGATTATTTGCAACGGGCCAATGATGCCGGTGCCTGGATTGTATTCGACACAAATTTCCGTGTTAATGGCTGGCCTGACAGTATCGCAAAGGACAAAGCGTTTCGGCAAGCGATTGAGATTGCGGACATCCTGTTTGCATCGCACGAAGACATGACGGGGATTTTCGGGCGCTCTGGTGAAGCCATGTTTGAAATAGCAAAATGCGTTGAGAAGATACTGAAACTGCCGGATGCTTCAGCCCGCGTTGTTTACCGCAATCATGATGAAGTGGCAGCACCATTGCCCGCCAAGAATGTGATTGATACTACAGCGGCGGGGGACAGTTTTGCGGCGGCTTATTTGGCCGCGCGCATTCGCAACAAGCCCCCCCTACTGGCGGCGGCAGATGGACATTTGCTGGCTAATGCCGTGATACAACACCCTGGTGCAATTCTTCCGCGATCCAAAATGCCAAAGTCATTGCGACAGAAATTGAAGTGAGGATACCATGCTGAAACATATAGACCCGCTTTTGAATGCCGATGTGCTGCATGCCTTGGCATCGATGGGGCATGGTGATGACATCATTATTTGCGATACAAATTTTCCGGCGGATACGGTGGCGCGCGAAACCACCTATGGCCTATTGTTGCGGGTGGATGCGGATGCCGCCACGACAGTGCGGGCCTTGTTGAGCTTGTTTCCACTCGACTCTTTCGTGCCGCCAGGCGAGGCCGCAGCCCGCATGGAAGTGGTGGGAAAGCCTAATGAGCTTTTGCCTGTTGCGCAGGAAGTACAAATTGAAGTGGACAGGGCAGAGGGTAAAAGCTGGCCGCTTGGCTCTATCGAGCGCTTTGCATTTTATGAACAGGCCAAGCGTAGCTATTGCGTGATCCAAACCCGTGAACGGCGGTTTTATGGCTGCTTCAAATTTAAAATGGGTGTTGTGCCCCCTGAGGCAAAGCTTGGCGGTTAAGTGATGGCAAAATCCGGTGTTACCATTCTTGGAATTTATGTTGCTGACTTGGCATTTCGTGCAGCGCGACAACCCGTGATGGGCGAAACGCTTCTGGGCTCGTCCTTCGTGATGGGGCCTGGTGGCAAGGGGTCTAACCAAACCGTTGCCGCAGCGCGGGCGGGTGCAGCGGTGACGTTGATTACCAAGCTTGGCAAAGATGATTTTGGCGACCGAGCGCTTGCCATGTATGCGGCCGAAGGTGTGACAGTTCGGGCCGAGCAAGTGACGGATAATTCCACCGGTGCGGCCTATATCTTTGTGCAAGACGGCACAGGTGCCAATGCCATCATTGTGGTGGCGGGTGCTGCGGGAACGATTTCTGCTGGTGACGTTGAACGTAACCGAGATGCAATTGAGAATGCGCGCGTGTTCATGACGCAGCTTGAGCAACCCATTCCAGCGGCCATGCGCGGACTTGAAATTGCACGGGCAGCGGGCACTACAACAATTCTGAACACGGCACCTGCCGCACCGCTGGATGATGCGATTTACAGGTTGTGTGACTATGTAACGCCCAATGAAAGCGAAGCTTCCTTGCTGACGGGGGTTGAGGTTGTTGATGTTGCGACCGCCCGAAAAGCTGGTGATGTGCTCTTGAAAAAGGGTGTTGGTTCAGTGCTGATTACACTGGGCGGCAATGGTTCGCTTTTACACGGTGCAGACCAATCATTGCATATTCCAGTGTTTTCTGTTGGCAAAGTGGTGGACACCACAGGTGCTGGCGATGCGTTTAATGGCGGTTTTGCTGCTGCTTTGGCGCGGGGCGAAAGCCCGGAAGCTGCAGCGCGGTTTGGCAGTGCGACGGCCGGTATTTCGGTTACACGGCCCGGCACGGCACCTTCCATGCCGATGCGTTCCGAAACTGAAGCTCTGCTTAGCCGGAAGTAACTTTTCAGCTTTTTTGGTGTTCTGGCTTGTTTCGTGATTCCAACCGTCCTATGTGACGGGTTCCCCCAATTGAGCCGGAATCAAAATCTTGTTTACAGAAATTTTCACCCAAGCTGGACTAATCGCTCTTGGGCAAGTGATTATGATCGACTTGGTATTGGCGGGAGATAACGCCATCGTCATTGGTTTGGCGGCGGCGGGTCTGCCCAAGGAACTGCGCAACAAAGCGATCTTGGTTGGCATTATCGCCGCGACCGTGCTGCGCATTGTGTTTGCCTTGATGACGACGCAACTTCTACAAATTTTGGGCCTGTTGTTGATGGGCGGCGTGTTGTTGCTCTGGGTGTGCTGGAAAATGTGGCGCGAATTGCGCGACGGCGGTGGACATGATCTTGAAGCAATCGAAGCGCTTGGCGATGAAGATTTAAACGCCGACGGCAGCATTGCCAAAGGTGCGCCACGTAAAACCTTTGCTCAAGCCGCTTGGCAAATTGTCATCGCAGACGTGTCGATGTCACTCGACAATGTGCTGGCTGTTGCCGGTGCGGCACACGACCACCCCACGGTTTTGATCATTGGCTTGGTAT
The DNA here is from genome assembly GCA_963840765.1 of uncultured Alphaproteobacteria bacterium. Classification (GTDB taxonomy): domain Bacteria; phylum Pseudomonadota; class Alphaproteobacteria; order Rhizobiales; family Aestuariivirgaceae; genus Aestuariivirga. Next base: position 557,478 of record CAWJAE010000004.1, read on the forward strand.
TGTCGATTGCCTTGATGGGACTTGCCGCCACCTTTATCGCCAAGTTGCTCAACAACCATCGCTGGATTGCTTATGTTGGCTTGCTGATCATTCTCTATGTGGCTGCTGACATGATTTATCGTGGCGGGCTTGAAGTGTGGCCCCACGTGGGCGCTTATTTGGGTGCCGCTTAAGCAGAGGTCATGCGCTTTCGCGCATGATCTCAAGGTATTCAGCTGATGTGGCCAAACGCGGATTGGTGGCGTGGCAATGATCTTTCAATGCTTCTTCAGCGACATGCCGCATCATATCTTCTGTAACACCCATGGCTGTAAGGCCTGATGGCAATTTGAGTTGTCTGTTGATTTCTGCAATTGCAACGTCGGGCGCAGTGCCAAAAAATTGCGTGAGCACGTTCCATTTCTCACCAATGCTATCGCGGTTGAAACGCAGCACGGCTGGCATTAACACGGCATTCAATGTGCCGTGATGCAGGTTGAGGGCGCGTATGGCACCTAAGGGGTGGGTCAAAGCATGGACAGCGCCCAAGCCTTTCTGGAAGGCCATGGCGCCTTCAAGGGCACAGACCATCATATCATTGCGGGCGGCCTTGTTCTGACCATCAGCACAGGCGGCCAACAATGAGCGCCAACCGCGTGTGAGGCCATCCATGGCTATTGCATCGGCGGGTGGATTGAAGGCAGGTGCCATAAAAGTTTCAAGGCAATGGGATATGGCGTCCATTCCGGTGGCGGCGGTTAAGCCCGGTGGCAAACCATAAGTCAATTCAGGATCGCATAGCGCAATCGACGGCAGCATATGGGGGGAGATGATGCCGAGTTTGCGACCTTCAGCCGTGATGATGACGGCAGCACGGCCCACTTCTGAACCTGTGCCCGACGTGGTGGGAATAGCGACCAAGGGACAGATGCGATTGTGAATGCGGGCAAGGCCGCCAGCGACCAGTGTATATTGCGCAAGGGGTGCGGGATGGCCCGACAACAAGCGCACAGCCTTTGCCAAGTCCAATGCAGAACCACCGCCCAAGCCGATGATGCCATCACATCCTGCCGCTTGATAAAGCGCATGGGCGGCGAGCGAAGCTTCTTCCGTGGGGTTTGCAGGTGTTCCGTCAAAAACGGTGACGGGCCGATTTGTGAGCATGGAAATTTTATCAACCAAACCCGTCGCGACCAAGCCTTTATCGGTGGCAATGAGTGGATGTTTGATGTTCAACCCATCCAGAAATTCAGCGAGGCGATTGACTTGGCCTTCGCCAAACTCAATGCGGGTGAGGTATGAAATCGTGCTCATGGTGCCTTCGACATTTGTGGCTTGTGTGACTGATTTTAATGTGGGTTAGTTGGCACAGAATGCGGCAATTGAGTCAATCCGCTTCACGTTGCGGAGATGATATTCATGGCTGAATTGCGAGACGGTTATGACGTTGTAATTGTGGGGGCAGGTGTTGGCGGTGGTGCCATGGCCAACCGACTTGCAAAAGCAGGCCATACTGTTTTGGTGATTGAACGCGGCAAGCGCCTGCCACGCGAGGCTGACAATTGGAGTGTGAAGGCGGTGTTTCATGAACGCCGCTATGCCACGAAGGAAACTTGGCGCGACCGCGATGGCGCAGAGTTCAATCCTTCAACTTATTATTACGTCGGTGGCAATTCGAAGTTTTTTGGCACCGCCACGTTGCGGTTTCGCGTTGAAGACTTTGAAGCGCTTCAACATGAAGACGGCGTAGCACCCGCATGGCCCATTCGCTATGCAGACCTTGCACCCTATTACGATGAAGCTGAGCGCTTGATGGGCACCCATGGCACAGCGGGGCTTGATCCTTGTGAGCCACCACGTTCCGGCCCCATGCCGCACCCTGCCATTGGCCATGAACCTGTTATCGCTGCAATTGACGGCAAGCTTAAGGCGCGTGGTTTGAAACCCTTTCCGTTACCTGTGGCGATTGATTTACACCCCGGTGGAAAATGCATTCGTTGTGCAACGTGTGACGGTTTTGCCTGCAAACTTGGTGCGAAGAATGATGCCGAAGTGCGGTTGATTGATCCCGCCATTGCGACGGGAAATGTGGACCTGCTACTGGAAACGCTGGTGCACCGCATGGTGACGGACGACAGCGGGCAAAAGGTGATTGGCGTTGAAGTTGAACAGCAGGGTGTTCGCAAAATTATTCACGGGCAGCAATTTGTTTCAAGTGCGGGAGCTATCAATTCCGCTGCTTTGTTACTACGGTCTGCTTCGCCCAAGCACAAAAATGGATTGGGCAACAACAGTTCCGACCAGTTGGGCCGTAATTACATGGCGCATAACAACACAGCTATGATGGCGGTCAACCCTTTCAAGCGTAACACGGTGGTGTTCCAGAAATCATTGTGTATCAATGACTACTACCTCGCCAATAATGTGAAGCCCTACCCGCTTGGCAATGTTCAGGGTTTGGGCAAATTGCAGGGTGGCATGTTGACGGCCAATATGAAGGTGGTGCCAGAGTGGTTGATGAATTGGTTCGCCACGCGCAGTGTGGACTGGTGGATTATGTCGGAAGATTTGCCGGATGCGAACAACCGGGTTTCGGTTGATGTGGATGGCAAGATCAGGTTGGCTTACACGCCGAACAATTTAAAGTCCCACGGTGAATTGGTGACGCACTGGACGAAGCTGATGCGTTCCTTAGGGTTTCCTATCATCATCACGCAGAAGATGGATATCAAAGTGGCCATGCACCAATGTGGTACTGCACGCTTTGGCGATGATCCCGGCACCTCAGTGCTCGATCAACACTGCAAGGTGTGGGATGTGGATAATTTATATGTTGTCGATGCATCATTCCTGCCCTCGTCAACGGCAGTGAACCCGTCACTCACAATTGTGGCACAGGCGCTGCGCACAGCGGACCATTTGATCGGCACCGTGCTGAAGCGTTAGGATTTTATTGTCAGACCTTTGTCGTCGAAGCGGTGCATGCGGTCGGCATGAGGCTTCAAATTGATCTTGTCGCCGGGCTTGCCTGCAAACTCGCCGGGCGCGCGCACCACCAAGCGACCAAGATCACCCGCATCCACATGCAGGAACGAATCTGAGCCTAAGTGTTCCGTGAGCAAGATTTTGCCGGCCCAGCCGGCATTGCCCGCGATAATGTCGATGTGTTCAGGGCGAACGCCGATGGTTTCGGCTTTGCTTTTTGCTGCTTCGACGCCCGTGATGAAGTTCATTTTCGGTGAACCGATGAAACCCGCCACGAAAAGTGACTGTGGATTATTGTAGAGTTCCAGTGGTGACCCCACTTGTTCGATGTGACCTTTGTTTAACACCACGATACGATCGGCCATGGTCATGGCTTCGACTTGGTCGTGGGTGACATAGATACTGGTTGAACCCAGATCCTTGTGGAGCTGCATAATAAAAATGCGCATGTTGACGCGCAATGCCGCGTCGAGATTTGACAGCGGTTCATCAAACAGGAAGGCTTCGGGATTGCGCACAATGGCGCGGCCGATGGCAACACGCTGGCGCTGACCGCCGGAAAGCTGGCCGGGTTTACGATCCAGATATTCAGTGAGGTTCAAGGTTTTGGCGGCATGTGCCACTTTTGTTTCGATCTCAGCTGGTGGAAGTTTCGCCATTTTCAACGGGAAGGCGATGTTGTTGCGCACCGACATATGGGGGTAAAGCGCATAGGACTGGAACACCATGGAAAGGCCACGTTCCGAAGGACCAACATCAGACACATCGCGCCCGCCGATCTCGATGGAGCCGGAGGTCAAATCTTCCAAGCCCGCGATCATGCGCAACAGCGTTGATTTCCCACAGCCTGAAGGGCCAACGAAAACCACAAACTCTCCGTTGTTGATTTCAAGGTCTGCACCCGGAATGATGACGTGTTCGCCAAATACCTTGCGGACTTTTTTGAGTGTGATCTTGCTCATTATTTTACCGCTCCGAATGTGAGACCGCGCACCAATTGGCGCTGCGAGAACCAACCGATGATGAGAATGGGGGTGATGGCCATGATGGATGCGGCCGACAATTTGGCCCAGAACTGGCCTTGTGGATTTGAATATTCCGAAATCAGGAAGCCCAGCGACGCTGCATATTTCGTGGTGAGATTGAGTGTCCAGAAGGTTTCGTTCCACGCCAGTATGAGGCTGAGCAAGCAGGTGGATGCGATGCCCGGAATTGCCATGGGTGTGAGCACGCGCACCAGTTCGTCCCACAGGCCAGCGCCGTCCATGCGGGCGGCTTCCAGAATTTCACCCGGAATTTCCTTGAAGTACGTGTAGAGCATCCAGATCATGATGGGCAGGTTGATCAGCATCATCAGCGGAATCATGCCCCAGAAGCTGTCGAAAATATTGTACTCGCGCCAATCCCAGCCTTCGCCCCAATTGTCGAAGACAAGGCCGCTTCGTCCGAAAATCAAGAAGATTGGAATGAGCGCGCCGGCTGGCGGCATCATTTTCACTGATAAAATCCAGAGCAGCGAATCTTTGGTGTTGCGTGTCCACACCCATGCCGTTGCTGGAATGAAAACCAAGAGCAACATGGCAATGCCGAGCAGCGGATTAGTGACGACCCAGCCATTGGCATAAAGAATGGAACACGCGAGTGCGATTGAACCCAGAATAATGCCAAGCCATGTAAAGCCATTGAGCTTTCCTGACGCTTCTCCTCTTGGAGCGAACGCCATGGACCAAGCGGCTGGCACGGCGAAAACCAAACCCAACAAGGTTGAGCAAACCGAGATGATCAAGGTGTTGCTGAGATACCTCACATAATCAGACCGGCGCTGAACTTCTGCAAAGTTCTCAAGCGTCCAGGGTGAGACGAACACCGTTTGAGGCAAGGCATAGGCGTCTGACTCGGCCTTGAAGGATGCAATGGCCGTCCACAAAATCGGGAAGAACATCAACAAACCAATGGTCCAGGCAAGTGTGCCGAGAACAATAGTGCGGCGGCGGGAGGTTTTCTTGGCCATGATCAGTTTTCCCCGTTCAATTTTCCAGGTTCTTGCCCATGAGACGCACAAGGAAGATGGAGACGATATTTGCGAGGATGACGGCAATAACGCCACCAGCTGCGGCGGCCCCCACGTCATTGTCATTCTGCAATCGCGAGAACACGAGATAGGTGAGGTTACCTGCAAAACCACCGACAGACGTGACTTTGATTTCAGCGAAGGTGTTCATGATGAAGATGGTTTGAATCAGCACCACCACTGTGATGGGGCGTGCCAAGTGCGGCAGAATAATATGCCAGAAAAAGCTCCACGACTTTGCGCCATCCATTGAAGCTGCATCACTCTGTTCTGAATCGAGTGATTGCAATGCCGTGAGCAAAATGAGGGCCGCAAAGGGCATCCATTGCCAAGCTACAATAAGCCCCACAGAAAACAGTGGCGCCTGTTCAAACCATCGAAACGGCTGGTCAATGCCGAACCATTTCTGGATTTCCGTAAACAACCCGAATTGCGGGTGCATGATAAGATTCTTCCACACCATGGAAGACACAGTGGGCAAAATGAAGAAGGGTGAAATCATCAATACACGGGCAAAGCCCTGCCCCCAGAAAGGCTGGTCAAAAAGCAGGGCAAGTGCAATGCCGCCGATGACAGTTGTCACAATCACGCCGCCCACCAACAACAATGTGTTGATAAGATTTTTTACGAAATAGGGATCTTTCAGGAAGTAGTAGAAATTGTTCCAGCCAAACCAGCGCAGGTTTTCTGGGTCTTGCAAATTGTAACGCAAGAAGGCGAAATATACCACCAGCGCCAAAGGTACGAATGCCAATATCGAAAGCGCACCAATCGAAGGGGCCAATGCCAGTCTTGCCAATCTCTGAGCTTGCCGCGTTGCCATGGTCGATTCCCAAGTCTGAACTATGAAGACATCTGTCTTGCACAAATGGCGTAACGCCACATCTGCGGGGCAGACAAAAAAGACCCTCCCTGCCGTAATAGCAGAGAGGGCCCTCGGGAGGAAGATTACTTAATGTAACCAGCCTTTGTCATTTCGTCGGTCACGTAGGTTTGTGCTTGTGCCAAAGCATCATCCGAGGTCATTTGACCTGCGAGTGCTGCTGAGAACAATTCACCAACCTTTGTACCCAGACCTGCGAATTCAGGAATAGAAGCAAACTGTACGCCAACGTAAGGCACTGGCTTTACAGTTGGTTTTGTTGGGTCTGCTGCGTTCATCGATGCCAATGTCATGGCAGCGAATGGAACCTTCTGATATTCTGGGTTTGCATAAAGTGATGTGCGTGTTCCTGGTGGAACGTTGGCCCAACCTTCTTTAGCAGCGATCATTTCGCCGTAATGCTTGGACGTTGCCCAGCCTACGAACTTCTGTGCTGCATCAACTTTTTGCGAACCGGCAGGAATTGCCAGTGCCCAAGCCCAGAGCCAGTTGGCGCGTTTGCCGAGGCCCTTGTCTGGCGCAACGGTGAAGCCAACTTCTTTTGCAACTGACGAAGCTTTTTCATCGATTACGAACGAAGCAGCTGCTGTTGCGTCAGCCCACATGCCGCACTTGCCGGATTGGAACAGAGCAAGGTTTTCAGAGAAGCCGTTGCCCGAAGCGCCGTCTGGACCCGAATCCTTCATCACCTTCAGATAGGTGTTGAGGGTGTCTTTCCATTCTTGCGTATCGAACTGTGGCTTCCACGATTCGTCAAACCAACGTGCGCCGAAAGAGTTAGCCATGGAGCCGATGAAGGCCATGTTTTCACCCCAACCAGCTTTACCACGCAAGCAGATACCGTTTACGCCATTGGCGCGATCGGTCATCTTGGCGGCAGCATCGATGATGAAGTCCCAGGTTGGTGCGTCTGGCATTGTAAGGCCAGCTTTTGCCATCAGGTCTTTGCGATACATCACGAATGATGATTCACCGTAGAAAGGAGCGGCATAGAGCTTGCCGTTAGCCGAGAGACCACCGGAAACAGCTGGCAGAATGTCTGCTGGATCATCAAGACCAGCGAGTTCTACGAGCCAGCCCTTTGCACCCCAGATTGGGGTTTCGTACATGCCAATGGTGAGCACGTCATATTGACCGCCCTTGGTCGAAATGTCGGTCGTTACTTTTTGACGCAGATCGTTTTCTTCCAGTGTTACCCAGTTCAGCTTGATGCCTGGGTTTGAAGTTGTGAAATCGTCCGTGTATTTTTGCATACGGATCATGTCGCCGTTGTTCACGGTGGCAATTGTCAGTGTTACGTCTTCAGCCAATGCAGATGTGGCCATGGCTGCAAACGCGAAGGCGCCGAGCACGCCTTTTACGATTGTCTTCATGAAGTTTAGTCCTCCCAATAGGTGGTCGAGGGCTTTTGCCCACGACAAGGGAATAAGTCACAATTTTAATCGGGTCGACTGTCAAGCGTTAATCGTCGCTGCAATGCACAATAAATGATTTCGAAACTTGCGATAAGTAATTGTTTTTAAATGGACAAACATCAATTGTGGGCAAACGCTCATTTTCTGAGCAATTGTTCTGCCATCGTTTCATTGGTGATAAGCCCATTGACCAATTTTCCGGCAAGGGCCCCTTAATGGCCCGGAATCGAGCGGGGGCCATGGCGACCCCAATAACCTTTCGTGGCAGAAGCCGAAACTATTGGTGCACTCAATACGCGGTCATTAATCAGGCCGTCGATCAATTGTCCTTCTAGCATCAAAACTCCAGCCTAAGATTTCACCTACTGCACCTGCTTTGACCATGGCGCGCAATTCATCGGCCCGCACAAAACCATCGCGCAACATGGCGGACGTTTCATCAACCGTGCCGATGCCGACAAAACTCACATCGGCTTGTGCGGCAAGATCCATCACATTACGCAGCGATTTTTGCGCCACCAACAGGTTTTTTTCATGCACCGTTGATGCAACGACCGGAAATGGCATGGGATAATGCGGAGCGCCCACGCGGTCTCCCACGCGCGAAGCAACATCAAATACAGTGGCTGAACCATCTGGACCAATATTGCCTACCAGTGACACTATTTTATGTTGCGGGCATTCCATTGGGCTGATTTGCTTCGGCCACTGCGCGCAAAGTGCGACCTGTGCCCAGCCCCATGATGACGGGATGTTGCGACACCAAATAGCGCTCCATCTCGGTGGCGGCGGCTTCGACAATTCCCAAGGTCTCCGAAGTGGACGTAGGATCGGCCGGCACCACTTCACAACTTTCGAGACCGTAAGCTTCTTTGAGATTTTTGGAAAGTTCAAACAGCGCCCGAGGGATGATCAAACCGAACTTTGATCAAGCGCTCGGTGATAGCCAGATGATACAAGCGCTGTGCCGTCTGTCGCGATACGCCTAGTTTTTTTGCGATCTCTTCCTGGGTGTTACCCGCAATATAATAAAGCCAGCCTGCGCGTGCGGCTTCGCCCAGACGTTCTTGTTCAGGTTCGGGCTTACGCGCCAGAGAATGCGATCCCCACTGTATTCTGTTTCGGATGCTACACGTTCATGGCTGCAAATGCCACACTGACAGAAAACATGGTGAAGCTCGGCCATATCGTTCGCAACAACGCGATCCACCTTCAGCCCATCTGGAAGACATGACCGGCTTTCATGTGGGCTCCTCCGGAAAAATGCCACACCTCCATTCCGGCGGCGTTGGCGGCCAGAATTCCCATTTCACTGTCTTCAATGACCAGGCAACGCGAGGATAAACCCGTGGGCAGGGCTGCGTGCAAAAACAAATCTGGCGCGGGTTTCGCATTTTTTACCAGCGCTGCCGAATAGACATGCGTTGGCCAAAATATTTGCTCAAGGCCGCAGATATGCAAAGCAAAATCCAGACGCGGCGGGATTGAACTTGAAGCGACGCAAAAATTGGTGCAATGGATTGTCAGTATACTTGCTCCACGCCCGCCATGGGTCGCAAATCGGTCTCAAACAGAATTTAACAATCGTTCGAAATATTGCGCTCTGAAAATCTTCGGGCAAGGATTTGCCAAGCCTGTCTTTCAGGCGCGCTGTTGCAGTCGGCAAAGCCCGACCTAAAAAATATTTCGCGAAATTCATCGAAGGTCAGGTGAATATCGATCTCGGACAATTGCTTCATCAACACTTTGGCGCTTAGCATTTCGCTATCAACCAGCACACCGTCACAATCAAATATCACAAGATCAAAAGTTGACGTATCATCCATGCCTCACAATGCCAGTTCGAAATGGACTGTTCAACTGCGAGCATGAGAGGAGAAAATCGCGAGTACATTGGTGCCCTGAGACTACTGAAAGGCTTGTGAGAGAAGACCCTTTCGCCATGCGTGCCACTGTTGTTGGTAATTTGAAAGCGGTATTATTTCCTGCCGAGTTGGGCGTAGCGTTCGTTATTCAGCAGGTTGGAACTTCGAACGGCGTTCCTGATCCAAGGCACGTCAGGCGCATCCCAATTCGGGTCCTGCGCCACAAACAAGATCAAAAAAAGCCACGGCAGACGCCGGGCTTTCAATGGTATTTTCCTTGAACGAGTCCCAGAATGCGGGGTCATCAGAAAAGCCGTGGCCTTGAAGTTCGGTTGCGCCCATCTCGTTTAAAATGGCTGATGCAACGGACAGGCAAAAACTGGTGTAGGCATAGCCTTCGGGCCAGCGGGCCAAGAGATGATCTTTCGGAATGGCCGGCGCTTCGGGGGTTGGCAAGGCTTGCAGTGGTTTTGCGTCAACCAATTCCTTCAGCATCAATCCTGCGGCATATATGACGAAGTCATGGCGGTTCGCATCGGCCAAATGCTTCGTGGCGTCAAAGCGCTCCCGCCATTTGCGAAGGCGGATGCAAGTGCCGCGTGATCGACATGAGGACTTAATCCTGAGTCTTTGAAAAGCAAATCGAGGTTGCGTTCAAAACTTTGCAAAATCGTGCGGAACCGCCTCGACCTCGTGGGTGAGGTCGGATTTTTCTGACATTTCTGTTTTGATGGGTGTTCGCATGATTAACCTGTGACGCTATCATCGCTTGACGCGGCGCTGCGCTGCAAGGTTGAATTTGCCACATGACAATTGCCATTCGATCTGCTGATTCATTCACGGCCCACGCGGTTTGCGTTGCAGCCGGCATTCGAGACGGGTTACGCACCGCTCAATTTTATGTTCGTGACCTCTCTCATGCAGACGGAACAGCTGAACATACGACAACTTTTCTATCTAGGATTGTTGGGCGGTCAGCTCGGCTCGTCGATTGGTTGTTGTCACAAGCCGCAGATATTTCTGTTCGGTTGTTGCTGCCGCATTGGCGTGACTTGCCTTCACCATTTGCGCCGGGCATGCGCGGCGAAGTGATAGAAGCGATACGACAGAATCGTCTGGTTTTAACTTCGACATTTACGGTGTATTTTTTTCGTGCCGCAAAGCACATTTTACAACATGGCACAAACGGACCATTCTTGGTGCTGGAACATCGCATTGACGCGGCGCGGCGGCTGATGGCCGAGGAAACCGCTCATGCGCAAGAGATGCCCACCACGGTTCTGGCACGGGCCATGCTGCATTTGGTTGAAGCAGACCCGATTGCGCGGTCAGGCCTACACAAACCACAATTCGGCTTTCTGGGCCAGGATGATGCAAACCTCGGCGTGATGGCGGCGGCTTGCGTTGCACTTGTTAATTGCCGAAGACGGAAAGCCACTGGAATCACTCGATGAAAATGAATTTTTTGCAATTGCTGGGGCGTTGCTAGCCCCACGGTTGCCGGATATGCGGCAAGCCATTGCTCAACGTGACATCGCAGGATTGGCCAAGGCACTCGAAGCCGTGGTGGAGCTTTATTAGCCTTGCTTTAATATTGATACATATTGACATTGCAATGCATAATGTTTCATTAGAGTCGCATCTCAGCCAATTTGACGAGACCCTGAAATGTCTGCTGCCGCAACGTCCAAAACATCGAAGAAGGGCAGCAATGCGCGACCCTTTTACACCAAACATTCAAAGGAACAGCTGCGGCTGGCCTTGAAGCGCATGTGGCTGATCCGCCGTTTTGAGGAGATGGCGGAAGAGTCCTATATTCGTGGTCTGACCCACGGCACCATGCATTTGTCGATTGGGCAGGAAGCTTCGGCCGTTGGGATTTGTATGGACTTGACGGACAGAGATTACATCACGTCCACTCACCGAGGCCACGGCCACTGCATTGGCAAGGGTGCGGAAGTGAAGTTCATGTTCGCGGAATTCTTTGGCAAGGAAGAAGGCTATTGCCGTGGCCGTGGCGGCTCCATGCATATTGCTGATGTGGCTACAGGTAACCTCGGTGCAAATGGCATTGTCGGCGGAGGGTTGCCACTTGCAACAGGCGCGGCACTTGCCATCAAACAGCGCAAAGGCAACGATGTTGCTGTGTGTTTTTTTGGAGATGGCGCAAACAACGAAGGCGCATTTCATGAATCTTTGAACATCGCAGCAGTATGGAAATTGCCAGTGGTTTATGTGTGCGAGAACAATCAGTACGGCATGTCGGTTTCGACGGAACGCTCAACGGCTGTGAAGGATGTTGCGACACGTGCCATTGCTTATAACATGCCGGGCGTGGTGGTCGATGGTAACAATATTGCAGATGTTAACGAAGCGATGATGGTGGCGATGGAGCGTGCGCAACGTGGTGAAGGCCCTTCGCTGATCGAATGCAAAACCTATCGCACACGCGGGCACTCGCGTTCTGACCGCAATAAGTATCGCACCAAAGACGAAATTGAAGAGTGGAAACTCAAAGACCCAATCCCGATGTTCGAAACTGAGCTGCAAGGTCATGGCGTATTGTCTGCCGACGAAGTGCAGGCCGTGCGTGATGAAGTTGAAAACGACGTGGCAGAAGGGTTTGCTTTTGCACAGGCTGGCACCAACCCCACGATGGATACCGTTCTCCGCGATGTTTACACCATTGGCGGTGTGGCATGAGCACTCGTGAATTAAGCTATGCCCAGGCCATCAACGAAGGTTTGGCACAGGCCATGGAAGCCGACAGCCGCGTATTCATCATGGGGGAGGACATCGGCGTTTATGGCGGTGCTTTTGGCGTGACGGGTGACTTGGTGCATCGCTTTGGCGAAGACCGCGTGCGCGATACGCCAATTGCCGAATTAGGTGGTGCAGGCGTTGCCGTGGGTGCGGCTGTTGCTGGTGCGCGACCGATTTATGAATTCCAGTTTTCGGATTTTGCTACGCTCGCCATGGAGCAGATCGTCAACCAAGCGGCGAAGATGCGTTATATGCTGGGTGGCAAGGCTTCGGTGCCAATCGTGTTTCGCATGCCTTGTGGTTCAGGCACGGGTGCAGCAGCACAACATTCGCAATCACTTGAAGCATGGTTTGGCCATGTGCCGGGTTTGAAAGTCTTGCAGCCTTCTACGCCGGAAGACGCCAAGGGCATGTTGCTTGCTGCAATTGATGACCCGGACCCTGTGCTGATTTTTGAGCACAAGCTGCTTTACAAAATGAAGGGCCATGTGCCTGAAGAAATGTATCGCACGCCAATTGGCAAGGCCGTTGTGCGCCGTGAAGGCAGCGACGCGACGGTGGTTGCAGGTTCGATTATGCTGCACAAGGCGCTGGAGGCCGCTGATGTTTTAGCTGGCGAAGGCATCAGCATTGAAGTGATTGATCTCCGCTCCATTCGCCCCATCGATGGCGCGACGATTATTGAGAGTGTGAAAAAGACCACGCGTCTGGCCGTGGTTTATGAAGGCGTGAAAACGCTCGGCATTGGGGCTGAAATTTCAGCCTTGGTCGCTGAGAGCGAGGCCTTTGACTTATCTTGACGCGCCCGATCTTACGCATGGGTGGGGCAGAGTCGCCTATTCCCTATAATCCCACGTTGGAAAAAGCAGCCGTGCCGCAAGTGGATGGCATTGTTGAGGGCTTGCGCAAATTGGTGAAGGGCGGGATCTGAGCCATGGCTGTCGAGGTGATCTTTCCAAAAGTGGATATGGACATGGAGCAAGGTTCCATTTCCAAATGGCATGTGAAAGACGGTGACACGGTTAAAAAGGGCCAGGCGGTCTTTGAAATCGAAACCGATAAGTCTGCCATGGAAATTGAAGCGCCTGCAGATGGCGTGATCAAATTATCTGAAGTAAAAGTGGGCGCTTCCGTCAACATTGGCACGGTCGTCGCCATGATTTATGCCGCGGGGGAAGAGGCGCAGGGGTTTACTTCTCTTTCAACCGTCATTCCCGCGAACGCGGTAAGCCGAGACTCAACACATTCAACTACCGAAAGTCTGGTTTCCCGCGTTCGCGGGAATGACGAGACTGAAAGGGACGGGAGTTAGGGCAACGCCACTTGCGCGGCGGCTTGCAAAGCAGGCGGGTGTAGCGCTTGACATCATTAACTGGTACTGGGCCACGTGGGCGCATTACGGCCGTTGATGTGAAAGTGCGCCCTGCCCCTGCTGATTCTGTGCGTGCGGCGGAATGAAGATTCCAGCTGCGATCACGGGCGCTATATCAAGATGGCAGCTATGATGTGAAGCCCTTGGACGGCATGCGCCGGACCATTGCGCAACGGCTCGTGCAATCCAAGCAGACCGTGCCACATTTCTATTTGTCGGCAACCTGTACATAGATAATTTGATGGCAACGCGCGAACGGCTGAATGCTGCGGCACCCAAAGCCGCCGACAAGTCGCCGCTTTACAAACTCTCGATCAATGATTTCGTCATCAAGGCTATGGCGGTTGCTTTGCATAAAGTGCCGGCCGCCAATGTGACTTTTACAGATGAAGGAATTTTACAGCATCGCAGCAGTGATGTTGGTGTTGCCGTTTCGGTTGAAGGTGGATTGTTCACGCCAATTGTGCGCAATGCTGAGGGCAAATCTCTATCCGCAATCTCCTCTGAGATGAAAGAACTGGCAGGCAAAGCGCGGGCGCGCAAATTGCAGGCCTATGAATATCAAGGTGGCACGGCGGCGATTTCAAATCTGGGCATGTTTGGCGTCGAACAATTCACCGCCATCATCAGCCCACCACATGCCACGATTTTGGCTGTTGGTGCTGCGGTTGAACGTTTTATTCCCGTGAACAAACAGCCTGTGCTGGCCACGCAAATGACGGTGACATTGTCTTGCGATCATCGGGCTGTGGATGGTGCCGTGGGTGCTGAATTGCTGGCGGCGTTCAAGGCGCTGATTGAAGAACCTGCCTTGATGCTGGTTTAATCCAATACTTCTCCAGGGTAAACACCCCAGAGTTCGGTTTGCAGGGCGTAGCCTGCATAGTCTTCGGTTTGAGATAGCACCAGTCACCGCTGCAACTGTCAATTTTCGCAATGGCACCGGGTGTGAGTTTTGCAATTGTTTCACTACGGGCGGTTTCGCCGTCATGTAAGACCACGAACTTTTGCTTGTCCCAATCGGGAGCCATGGCAAAGCGGCGGCCGGATAGCATTTGTTGGAGAATCCAGCCTTCCTCGCCTTGACTATCGCGGATTTTGCGCCAGTTTTCAAACTCAGCCGTAATTTCTACCGGCATGCCTTTGCGCTGGAACACCCACGCCACCGCATGGTCGCTTGAGGGGCCTTTGCGCACATTTACTTTGTTGGCTTTCAGGGTGAGAAAGCGCGGGATTGGAAAACCCGATGGACCCAATTGCTGAGGTGCCTCGCCCAGAGACGCCGTGGTTTCACCGAGCTGGGGTGCTACCGTTTCACCGCCGCGCAGGCCTTGTACCATCCAGATTGTCGACCACAGCCGTCAATAACATTGCAGCCACAGCACCGTGCATTGGGTTTACCCGAAGCTTGGTTGCAACCAAAAGTCGGTCCAAATGGCGGGCAGTTGTGATGAGAGTAGCAGACATTTGGGAACGCGAAGTGACTTGCTTTTGGGGTTGCAGCGAGGGCTGGCCAGCGACTAGACACAAGCTGCAGAACCCCGCAACCTGAACCTGCCTTTCGGCCAAGCCCATTGGTGCCTGTTCAAGGTTAAGATTGCGTCAATAATGCTGCATTGAGGAAACGTTTCAAGCATGGCCCAGGCCAAACCACTGGTGGTAATCACGCGGAAATTGCCGGAGCCGGTGGAAGTTCGCATGGGGCAACTATTCAACTGCGAAGCCAATTGACTGGATCGGCCTTTTACACAATCTGAACTGGTGGCGGCGGTGCAACGGGCGGAAGTTCTGGTGCCAACTATCACTGACCGGCATAGATGCCACTATTATTTCGCAAGCCGGCCCACAGCTGAAACTCATCGCCAATTTTGGCAATGGTGTCGATCATATTGATATTGATGCTGCGCAAGCGCGGGGCATACTGGTTACCAATACGCCAGGTGTGTTAACCGACGATACGGCGGACATGACCTTGGCCTTGATCATGGCAGTATCGCGTCGGATCATTCAGGGTGCTGAAGCCTTGCAGCATGGCCAATTCAAGGGCTGGAGCCCAACGTGGATGCTGGGCACGCGCCTGAAGGGCAAGAAGCTTGGCATTCTCGGCATGGGGCGCATTGGCACAGCTGTTGCCCGCCGTGGCAAAGCCTTTGGCCTTGAAATTTTCTACCACAACCGCACACCGGCCCACCCTAAAATTGTTGCGGAATTGGATGCGCAGTATTGCGAGGGTCTGGATGCGATGCTGTCGCGTGTTGATATTCTATCCATCAATTGCCCGCACACGCCGGCCACCTACCACTTGTTGTCGGCGCGGAGGCTGCGGTTGTTGAAGCCGACGGCCATTATCGTCAATACGGCGCGTGGCGAAGTGATTGATGAGGCGGCAATGATTGCTATGCTTGAAGCGGGAAGTTTGGCCGGTGCAGGCTTGGATGTGTTTGAACACGAACCTGCCGTTGATCCAAAACTTTTATCACTCAGGAATGTGGTGCTGCTGCCCCATATGGGATCAGCCACGCTGGAGGGCCGCGTTGATATGGGTGAGAAAGTGATCATCAATATCAAAACCTGGGCCGATGGCCACAAGCCGCCTGACCGGATTTTGCCGGGGATGCTTTAGCCATTCGGCTTTACGGTTTTACTTTCTTCGGTTCGAAATTATCCTTCACACCGAAAATACGCGCCAATAATCCGCGTTCGCGCTTTTTCTTCTTGGTTTTGCGCACATCAGGCTGGGTGGTTGGCGGGGCAACAGGCGGTGAAGGCTCTACCACTTCGTTGACGTCAGCACTGGAAACTTGAACGTTCGTGTCTTCTGGTTCTGAGGCTGTGCCGGGAAGCGCCAATTCTGGCAGGCCTTCGTGGGCTTGTTGCATGACATCGTGCCACACCAGCGCTGGCAATGAACCGCCTGTGACTTTTTTGGTTGGTGAATTATCGTCATTGCCCATCCATACCCCGGTGACGAGATAGGGCGTGTAGCCTACAAACCATGCGTCACGATAATCCTGCGATGTGCCGGTTTTGCCGCCCATGTCCTGACCGTCAAAGCGGGCTTTTGTGCCTGTGCCAGTCAACACAACTTGGCGCATCATGGCATTCATGTCGCCCAATTCACGGTCACCGATCACGCGACCAAGACCAGAACCATCGCGCTCATAAAGCACGCTGCCATCGCGTGAGAGAATGCGTTTCACCACGAAGGGCTCCACCGATTGGCCACCATTGGCAAACGGGGTGAAGGCGGTGGTCATTTCGAGCAACGACACTTCAGACGTTCCAAGAGCAATCGATGCATCCTGCCCCAATTTTGAAGTGATGCCCAAACGCTTGGCCACTTTCGTCACACTTGAAGGGGCGATGGCGTTGGTGAGTTTTGCAGCGACCGTGTTTAGTGACAACGCATAAGCTTGGTCCAGTGACACGGGGCCTAGATATTTGCGCTTGTAGTTTTCCGGACTCCAATTGCCGATCTTTACGGGTTCATCCACTTCGACAGAATTGGGGCGATAACCATTTTCCAAGGCTGCGAGATACACGAAAGCTTTGAAAGCAGAGCCCGGCTGGCGTTTGGCTTCTGTGGCACGGTTGAATTGACTGCGCTTGTAACTGCGGCCACCAACGAGTGCACGCACGGCACCCGTTCCATCCATTGTGACGACAGCCCCTTGCGCCACACCCAACTTCTTGCCGTTGTCGGCCAAGCGTTTGCGCAACACGTTTTCAGCACGCGCCTGCAAGTTGGGTTCTATGGTGGTTTCGATGATGAGGGATTGGGTTTGCTTTTTAACCAGCAGCGGCAACTGTGTGTTGATCCAGTCCACGGCATATTGGGTGGCAGGGGTGAAATCCCGAATGGCGGCCTTGGTTGGATTGTCGATGGCGTCTTGCGCTTCTTCGCGAGTGATGAAGCCTTCATCGACCATATTGCCCAGTACAAGTTTGGCACGGGCTGCGGCATCTTCGGGGTGGCGGGCCGGGTTATAATTGGTGGGGGCTTTCAACACGCCTGCAAGTGTTGCGGCTTCCATCAAGGACAATTCATAGGCTGACTTGCCGTAGAAGGTGCGCGATGCCTTGTCGATGCCGTTTGCACCACCGCCAAAATAGACGCGGTTTAAATAGAGCTGTAAAATTTCGTCTTTGCTGAATTTGGTTTCCAGCCAGACGGCGAAAACCAATTCCTGGGCCTTGCGGGTGAAAGTACGCTCGTGACTGAGAAAGAGATTCTTGGCCAATTGCTGGGTGAGGGTGGAGCCGCCTTCACGCATTTGGCCCCGCATGATGTTGCGGGTCATAGCACGACCAATGCCGATGGGGTCCACCCCATAGTGGCCGTAGAAGCGGCGGTCTTCGATGGCGATGATGGCGTTTGGTACATAGTCCGGCAATTCAGCCATGGCCACGGCATCGCCAAAAAATGTGCCCTGCTCTGCTATTTCGCTGCCATCGCTGGCCAGTATCATGAGGCCGGGTTCGCGTTGGGGGATTTGAAACAGACCTTTTTGATCCAGCGAAAACCAAGTGATAGCAAATAGGCCCGCTGTTGCTACGGCTCCCCAAAAGCCTAAAGCAAACATCAATTTGAAAATCCAGCGCATAAAACTGCGCTTTTTGGGCAGTGGCGGTTTGCGGCCTTTCGGACCCCTGGGGCCTGGCTCGTCAGCTTCAAACAGTCGGGGCTCAGCACGCGGCTTGCGCGTCTGTTTTTTCTTCCCCCCGAATAAACCCATGTTACGCAAGCTCCCAACCCCAAGCCGTCGTTTAAACGTCAAAAGCTGACGGTTCAGTTAAGGATGGGGCAAGCTGGCATGCCGCAAAATGATGGTGCAAACATGGCTGAATAAATGGCTGAGTAAATTACGTTACATCACGGCGCCAATGTACCAGGGCACATATTCGTTTTCGCCGTAGCCCAGTTCTTCTGATTTGGTTTTCTGGCCTGATGCGGTTTTGAGCATGAGATCAAAAATCTCTTGGCCCTTGGCTTCCAGTGAAACGCCTTCGATAATGTCACCGCAGTTGATGTCCATGTCTTCAATCATCTGATTGTAGATGTTGGTATTGGTGGCAAGCTTGATCGACGGACAAGGCTTGTTTCCGTAAGCTGAACCACGGCCTGTGGTGAAGCACATGAGGTTGGCACCGCCCGCAACTTGGCCCGTGGCACCCACGGGATCATAGCCCGGTGTATCCATGAACACGAAGCCTTTGGTTGTTACGGGTTCGGCGTAATTATAAACCGCCTGCATTGTCGTGGTGCCGCCCTTGGCTGCTGCACCCAGTGATTTTTCAAGAATTGTCGTGAGGCCACCCAGCTTGTTGCCCGGCGATGGGTTGTTGTTCATTTCCATGTTGTTGCGACGGGTATAGTCTTCCCACCACTTGATGATGCCGACGAGTTTTTCACCAACCTCTTGGGTGGCGGCGCGGCGCGTTAGCAAATGCTCAGCACCATAAATTTCAGGCGTTTCCGACAAGATGCCGGTGCCGCCGTGTTTGACCAGAATATCAACGGCGGCACCTAAAGCGGGGTTGGCGGTGATACCGGAATATCCGTCTGATCCCCCGCATTGCAGGGCTACGATGAGATCAGATGCCAAACAGGTTTCGCGTTTCACATTGTTAACGGCGACCAACATTTCCTTGACGTATTCAAGGCCCTTTTCAACGGTCTTGCGGGTGCCCCCGGTTTCCTGAATGGTCATGGTGCGGAACAGGTCATTCTCTTCGACCTTGTAAGCTTCCTTGAAGCGCGGAATTTGAAAGCCTTCGCAGCCCAAACCCACCATCATCACGCCACCCATATTGGGATTGGTGGCATATCCCCAGGCGGTGCGCTTGAAAGTATCGAAAATGACACCGCGATAGTCAATCACGCAGCCGTTGTCCTGGGTCAGCGCAATAACACCGTCGATGTTGGGATAGTCGTTCAACATACCCGAGCGTTCAACCTCACGAGCGATGTGGGCGGCAACTGTGGCAGAACAATTCACTGATGTCATAATGCCGATGTAGTTGCGCGTGCCGACCTTGCCGTTTTTCCGGCGATAGCCTTCAAAGGTGGCGCGCTGGTTTTCTGGCAGAACAGGTTCTGGCTTTGCAGCTTGGGCGTAAGCATAATCGTGGGCAAGTTCCCCCATGACAACATTATGCTCATGCACCCAATCACCTGCCTCGATATTTGCGCTGGCAAAACCGATGATCTGGCCGAATTTGCGGATGGGTGTTCCATTGCTAATCACAGCTGAAGCCATTTTGTGGCCGCGCATGATTTTGGCGCGCGTGGCAACGCCTTCAAAGGTCGTCTCGCCCTTCTCAACAATGCGGGTAGAAACCAGCACATTGTCGGCGGCGTTCAGGCGGATCATGGAAGGTTTTTCAACGAGGCTGAGGGTCATGGTGAATTCATCTTGCAAACTGATATATCAGTTAATTAGACTTGATCACGACGCAATACAACAGCAACCCGCAAGGTTACGACATGAAAATTGATAGCCATCAGCATTTCTGGAATCCGGCACGTGGGGATTATTATTGGATGGATGGTGAAGGGGCCAAACCCATTTGCCGCACGATCATGCCGAAAGACTTGGAGCTGCATTTAAAGGCTCACGGCATTTACAAAACTGTGCTGGTGCAGGCCGCACCTTCGATAGCAGAAACGGACTATATGCTGGGCATTGCCGATGCCACGGATTTTGTGGCCAAGGTTGTGGGCTGGGTTGACTTCGAAAACCGCGATGACCTTCGTCATTTAGAACGACTGAAAAAGCACCCGAAATTTGCGGGCGTGCGTCCCATGATCCAAGACTTGGCTGATCCCGAATGGATGCACCGCCCTGATGTACAATGGGCCTATGATGCCATTATGGATCTGGATTTGACTTTTGATGCCTTGGGTTTTCCCATCCACCTTGATGCATTCCGACGCTTGTTTGACCGTTACCCCACTATGCGCACGGTGATTGACCACTGCATGAAACCCGTCATTCGCGCGGTAGAGTTTGAACCTTGGGCCGCACAGATGGCCGCCATCGCAAAAGAAACGCCGGTGTTTTGCAAATTGTCGGGCATTGCCACGGAAGCCAAAGCTGGATGGACGGTGGACACCCTCAAACCTTATGGCAAGCACGTCATTTCATGTTTTGGCGAAACCCGCGTGATGTGGGGGTCGGACTGGCCTGTTGTTGAACTGAATGGCAGCTATGGCAGCTGGCATGACGCTGCTGTGGCCATAGCAGGACAAGATGCGCAAATTTTCGGAAAAACCGCCATGGATTTCTATCGAATTAATGAGATGTAAATACATCAATAATTGATGTTCGATAACATAAATCAATGATGTAAAAACCTCTTTACATCATTTTGAATATCGGCGATGAGTCACCTTGAGACGCACCTTTGTGCATCACGGGAGACTGCCTATGAACGCTGTGAACAATAATCTGGACCCGATCATCCGGGCGCAATTGGCCATTCTGGGCCTGCGCTGGGCCAATTGCATTTCGTGGAATGCTGTTGAAGCCGTGCTGTTTCAGCAGGCGGTTGAACGCAACGAAGCTGAAATTACCGCTTCGGGTGCTTTGTCGGTGCATACGGGCGAACACACCGGTCGCAGCCCCAAAGATAAGTTCATCGTGCGCAATTCCGCGAGTGCCAGCACCGTATGGTGGGACAACAACCAAGCTTTGGAGCAACAGCATTTCGACCAATTGAAGGCTGACATGCTGGCCCATGCGCGCCTGAAGTCATTATTCGTGCAAGACTTGGTCGCAGGTGCTGATGCCGACCACGCCATTGGAAACACGCGTGATAACCGAATTGGCATGGCAAGCCCTTTTCATTCGTAATTTACTGATCAAGCCCCAAGCCGGGAAAGCGTTCTCACCGAAATTAACGATCATTGATTTGCCAAGCTTCAAGGCAGACCCTGCCCGCCATGGCACTCGCTCAGGCACCGTCATCGCCATCGATTTAAAGGCAGGTTTGGTTCTGATTGGTGGCACGGCCTATGCTGGTGAAATCAAGAAGGCCGTGTTCAGCGTGATGAACCACTTGTTGCCAGCGCGCGATGTGCTGCCCATGCATTGCGCTGCCAATGTTGGAAAGAACGGCAACGCGGCTATTTTCTTCGGATTATCTGGTACCGGCAAAACCACACTTTCAACCGATGCCGAGCGATCGCTGATCGGCGACGATGAACATGGCTGGTCAGCCAACGGCGTGTTCAACATTGAAGGCGGCTGTTATGCCAAGGCCATCAATTTATCGCGCGAAAACGAGCCTGAAATATATGCGGCCTCACAACGTTTTGGCGCGGTTTTGGAAAATGTGGTGCTGGATGAGGCCCGCATGCCGGACTTCAACAATACTTCGCGCACGGAAAATACACGGGTGGCTTATCCGCTTGAGGCCATTCCAAATGTTGTTGCGACAGGCCAAGCGCCTCACCCCAAGGCCATTATCATGCTGACGGCTGATGCTTTCGGTGTTCTGCCGCCGATTGCGAAACTGACGGCGGAACAGGCAATGTATCACTTCATGTCTGGCTATACCGCGAAGGTGGCGGGAACAGAAAATGGCGTGACTGAACCACAGGCCACGTTCTCCGCTTGTTTTGGTGCGCCGTTCCTGCCGCGTCATCCGTCCGTATACGGAGAAATGTTGAGCAGGCTGATGCAGCAACACAATGTGCCATGCTATCTGGTGAACACCGGATGGACGGGTGGCGGTTATGGTGTGGGCAAACGCTTCCCGATTGCGGTGACGCGCGCTGTGGTCAAGGCTGCTGTTTCCGGCAGTTTGACAGACGCCACCACGCGGGTTGACGAGCACTTCGGATTTGCCGTTCCCGTTGACATTGACGGCGTGGATGCCGGCGTTTTGACACCGCGCACCGCTTGGAGCGATGGGCAAGCCTATGATGCGGCAGCGCGGAAATTGGTTGGGCTGTTCACTGAAAACTACAAGAAGTTTAACACAGCAGCGCCGCGCATGGCGGCGGAGTAAGTTGAGTCAACCTAATAATTCTTCCCCTGCCTTCAAGCAGGGGTAGGGGGAAATGGAAGCTTTTCGCTTGTGGCTTTCACCCGCCCCCTGCCCCCGCCCTCAAGGGCGGGGAAAAGATTTGTTTCGATTTTCTGCTTAGCTCTTTGGCTTTGATGCCAGGATCATGATGATCTGGCGGCCTTCGGGTTTTGGTTCTAGCTCAACCTTGGCAATGTCGACCATATCGGCCTTCACACGCAGCAAGAGTTTATAACCCAAATCCTGATGGTCCATTTCACGGCCACGGAAGCGCAGCGTGAACTTGACCTTGTCACCTTCTTCAAAGAAGCGGCGGGCCGCTTTCATTTTGGTGTCAAAGTCATGATCGTCAATCATGGGACGGAGCTTGATTTCTTTCAGCTCAACAATCTTTTGCTTCTTGCGGGCTTCGGAAGCCTTTTTCTGCTCTTGGAAACGGAACTTGCCGTAGTCCAGAATCTTAGCAACTGGCGGCACGGCATCCGGCGAAATTTCTACGAGATCGAGTCCCGCCTCATCCGCCATGGCCATCGCTTGCCGCGTTGGCACCACACCGACATTTGCGCCGTCGGCCCCAATCAGGCGTACCTCGCGGGCATCAATACGGTGGTTGATTTTATGCTCATCCTCTTTCTGGGGAGGTGGGGCATTGCGGTTGGTCGAAGGGCGGCGTGGGGGTAGGCTCAAGCGTCAGATCTCTCCAATTGTGAATCGCCAAAACGCATGAATTGCGAATCCGGCGATCTAGCGTTAGCAAGAAACCACACGCATTTGAAGGGCCAAATCAAAATGAACGCGGTTGAGTTTGATGACAATTTGATGGATTTTTCGCTCGCCTATTTGCAAGATGGCCCAAACGACGATCTTGGACCTGCCGGATTCTTCTGGCTTGGGGGCTTCATGTCCGAGATGACAGGCAGCAAAGGCGAAAGTTTGGCTGACCTTGCCCGCACTACGAGGCGAAATTGCTTGCGGTTTGACTATTCCGGACACGGCCAGTCGGCAGGGTTGTTTACGGACGGCACGATTTCGCAGTGGTTGGAGCAAGCCACCCACATGTTTTTGAAGCATACCCGGAACAAGCGCATTATTGTGGGGTCGTCCATGGGGGGATGGTTGGCTTTGCTATTGGCCAAGCGCCTGCAAAAAGAAGATGCCGCTGCTTTCCGCCGGATTGGCGGCATGGTGTTGCTGGCCCCGGCGGCTGACATGACCATTGACTTGATGTGGGACAAATTCTCCGACGAGGCCCGGCGCGAACTGGTGGAAAACGGCGTTTATATGGAACCGTCAGATTATGGCGCGCCATACCCCATAACGGTGGAGCTAATTGAAGATGGTGCCGACCATGCCATGCTGGAACAAGGGCTATCACTGCCGTTTCCAGTGCGCATACTGCAAGGCACCGCAGATTCCGCCGTGCCGCCTAATCATGCCCTGAAAACCATGGAAGCGTTGCAGGGCGACGTTGCGCTTACCCTCATCAAAAATGGGGACCATCGCCTTTCAACACCACCGCATTTGCGCCTGATGCGCGAAACGGTTTTGCAATTGGCCCAGCGGGCAGACGGCGACGTAGTTTAGGATGTGGTGGGCCAACCCAAAGCCGCTACACCTGCAATCACGGTGAAAATACCCAACCATTGCAGGGTCGTAACACGCTCTTTCAAGATCAGCATGGCCATGACCACGGACAATGCCCCATAACTTGAAATGGCCATGGCACCCAATTCGCGGTTTGGAAAATGCGCTGACGTGTTGATGGCTGTGACGGCCACCACATCGCAGGCCGCCATGGCGAATACGGACACGAGAGCGGATTGCGAGAACGTGAGGTGTTCGGTCTTTTCGCTCCGCATCGCCAGCAAAAGGACTGCTGCCGCCGGAAAGCGCGACAGGAATGTGACTTCATATTCGCCCAAGCCCAAAGTGGCGGCCTGCCCCATGACAATGGCAGCCGCAAAGGCGATTGAGGCGATGACGATGCTCGCAATGACCAAGGGCATGCGGCCTTTGGCAACACTATCGTTTCCGCCGTCATCATGACCAGTGCGGCCCACGACAATGACACCCAACATAACAAGGGCCACCCCTGCCCATTGCAGCCAAGTTGGACTCAAACCGTTGAAGAGGCCCCACACCACGACAAGTGCCGGGTAACCCGCCGTCAAAGGCCCTACAATTGAGACGGGCGCCAGACTGAAAGCCAGAAGCAATGCGCCCAATGCAAAAGCGTAAACAACGCCCATGGCCAATGCCAAGCCAATGGAAAAAGTGTCGGCATGCCAAATCTGGCCACGCCACAGAATGGGAATCAGCAAGATTGCAGCGCCTGCCAGCATGATCCAAAACGACATGCGGAATGGCCCTGTGGTAGCGGCAAAGCGCCTGGCCAATAAATCATGGGTGGACCAACAAAATGCGGCGACAAGGCCAAGGAGAACAGAAATCATGTCGTAGTGCATAGCATGGGCGGTTTTGACAACCATGACGTTTTCAGCCGTGGTGTGGCGTTTGGGCGACAGGCCGATTGCCGTGTCGTGTTAGCCTGATTGCCATGTTCTTATCCGTCTTTGATCTTTATAAAATTGGCATTGGTCCTTCAAGCTCGCACACGGTGGGGCCGATGGTGGCGGCACAACGGTTTCTTGCTGCGCTTACACAACGCGAAGGCCGCATTCGTGTGACGCTGCATGGCTCGCTGGCTTTTACGGGCAAGGGCCACGGCACTGACCGCGCGGTGGTGCTGGGGTTGGCGGGCGAAACCCCGCAACAAATTGACCCTGCCCGCATCGACATTATTTTGGCGGAGATGCAGGAGCGTAAAAAGGCAAGTGGTTTTGATTTCGACCCTGCTGTTGATGTGATTTTTGATTTTGGACCATCCTTGAAAGGCCATGCCAATGGCATGGTGTTCCGCCTGCACCAAGGATACGACATTGTTGTTGAACAGGTGTTTTATTCAATTGGTGGCGGCTTTGTGCAGACGGCGGAAGAGCGCGAAAATTCCTTGAAAAGTTCCGATGATGCGCCGCTGCTGGCCGTGCCATTTCCCTTTCGCAATGCTGTTGAAATGCTGGCGATGGGGCAGGCGTCAAACAAATCCATTGTAGAGATGAAGCGCGCCAATGAGGCCGTCGCGCATGGTGCGGAACTGGATGCGAAACTTGACCATGTATGGTCGGTGATGAATGACTGCATGCAGCGCGGGCTTTCACAACATGGTACTTTGCCGGGTGGTTTAAAGGTGAAGCGCCGAGCCGCAAATGTGCTTCAGAAACTAAAAGACGAAGCTGGGTCCAATTCAATTCAGCCACACCGGGTTATGGACTTTCTATCGGTTTACGCCATGGCCGTGAACGAAGAAAATGCGGCTGGCGGCAAAGTGGTGACAGCTCCCACCAATGGTGCTGCGGGTGTGGTGCCTGCTGTCATTCGCTATTACCTCGACCATTGCATCAACGCCAACCAACAGGGAGTCAGAAATTTTCTGTTGGCCTCTGCTGCGATTGGCGGGATCATCAAACACAATGCTTCGATCTCTGGTGCTGAAGTGGGCTGCCAAGGAGAAGTAGGTTCAGCATCGGCCATGGCTGCTGCGGGGTTATGCGCGGCACTGGGCGGCAGCAATGAGCAAATTGAGAATGCAGCTGAGATTGCGCTGGAACATCACCTCGGCATGACCTGTGACCCTGTGGGTGGATTGGTGCAGGTGCCTTGCATTGAACGCAACGCCTTTGGCGCGGTGAAAGCTGTTACGGCAGCGTCGCTTTCACTTCGCGGCGATGGTTCGCATTTGGTGCCGCTTGATACCTGCATTGAAACCATGCGGCAGACGGGCGTTGACATGAGTGAACGCTACAAGGAAACATCCACCGGTGGTTTGGCAGTGAATGTGGTTGCTTGTTGATGGCCTAAAGTAAATCTACCGCGCGGCTGGCCAAGGCCATGACGGGGGCATTGGTATTGCCAGATGGAATGGTTGGCATGGCCGAAGCGTCAATGACGCGCAGGCCTTCAACACCCCGCACTTTCAAATTTTCGTCAAGCACGGCCATTGCATCATTTTCTTTGCCCATGCGGGCGGTACCGACAGGGTGCCAATTGGTTTTAACCGTACGGCGGCAATGGGCTTCCAAATCTTGGTCGTTGGTTGCGTCTTTGCCCGGCAACAGCTCCATGGTGATGCGGCCCGCAAGGGGCTGCTGCTTCAAGATTTCACGGGCAAATTTCAAGCCCGCCACCTCCAGACGCAAATCTTCCGCTTCGGCGAGATAATTATTGTCGATGACGGGTTTTGCAAAAGGATCAGCTGACCGCAGACGCACCGTGCCGCGCGATTGCGGGCGCAACAGGCAAGCGTTAATCGTGATACCATCCTGTGACTTCACGTCTTTGACATCGCTGTCCAAATAGACGGTTGGCACGCAATACATTTTAAGCGATGGACGCTTGCCGCCATCGGGATTGACGTAAGCGCAAGCCTCCACGCCGTTACTGGCGACCGGGCCTGACTTGAACAAGAGATATTGCAAACCATTCTTGATTGCGCGGAGACCTTTGTCTTCACCGAAATAACCAAAGTGACCATTGGTGGCGGAGACAACGGGGACTTCATGATGGTCCTGCAGATTTTCGCCAACACCTGCCAGATCGACTTTCACAGTGATGCCGTGTTGCTGCAATTGTGCGGCGGGACCAATGCCGGACAACATCAGTAGTTTAGGCGTGTTGTAGGTGCTTGCCGCCATCAACACTTCATTGTTGCAGCGTGCTTCAAGGGTTTTGCCATTTTGTTGGTAGGTCACGCCTACCACACGGTTTTTGTCCCACAGCAATTGCGCCATATGGGCGTTGCATTCCACGGTGAAGCGGGTGTCGTCGATGATTTGTGATAGGAATGCATCAACACCATTCCAGCGACGGCGCATGCGCGTGGTATATTGCATGGTTCCCACACCTGCTTGTTGCGCACCATTAAAATCAGGATTGTAAGGCACGCCCAAGCCTTGAGCGGCGAGAATATAATCTTCCGTCAGTTGGCATTTGGCACCTGTGGCCGACACATGAAGCGGCCCCGAAACGCCATGCCACGTATCGTTGAAGTCATGGTTGAATTCCATTGATCGAAAATGTTTCAGCATCGTGGCGTAGGACCATTTGCCTTTCGATCCCATCGCCTTGTCCCAAGCATCATAATCCTCAGCCTGACCGCGGGTATATACCATGGCGTTAACGGCTGTGCCGCCGCCCAGAATGTTGGCTTGCCCCACTTTGGGGGCGCGACCATTCAGATGTTTTTGCGGAACAGGTTCATGAATTTCGACAACGTCACTGCCGCCGATGCTTTTCATCCAGGCTGCGGGCATGGGTAATAAATAGCGCGCCAAGCCTGGCGCTTTGGCAGGCCCCCGTTCCAGCATCAAAACACGTGCACCGCGTTCTTTTACAAGCCGCCACGCCGCAACGCAGCCGGCAGAGCCACCGCCGACGATGATATAGTCAAACGAGGTTTTCATGCGTTTTGAACCTTGAATTCTCTTAACCGATCTTCTCGAACTTGCCGCCCTTGCCGGATTTGAACAATGCATCAATGATGCGCATGTTGGTGATGGCGTCTTCGACACCCCATACCAGCTTTTCTTTTTTGCGGATGACACGGCTGAAGCTTTCGGCTTGCAGTTGATATTGGTCCGACACGGGGAATGTGTGCCACTTGCCTTCGTTCATGGACATGCCTTGCACGAACAAGCGGTTGGGTTTGTCGGGTGGGGCGTTGAATGGAATTTCAATTTCAATGCGGCCCTTGGTGCCCATGATGTGGACGCGCTGATAAGGGGCGAGCTGCGTTGAAACGGTAAATGTAAGGTGCCGGCCTTTGCTGAATTCCAAGGATTGCGCCCGCCAAGCGGTCGGTTTTGAATTTTGGATCATAGTCAATGGTGGCAGCACCGCGAATGGGATCATCGCCGAATATGAAACGTGAAATGGTGATGGGATAACAGCCAATGTCCAACATGCCGCCGCCGCCAATGTCGGCCATGTTGCGCACGTTCTTGGGATCGGCATTGAAATAAGAGAACATGACCTGGATGGCGCGGACATCTCCGATTTCGCCCTTTTTCACGCGGGCCTTGGCATCGATCCACTGCAAGGCATGGCGCACCATGAAGGCTTCGGCGATGTGCACATTGTCTGGCACATTGCGCAAAGCAAGTGCACCCTGCGAAGAAATCGACATAGGCTTTTCACATAGCACGTGTTTGCCAGCGCGTGCGGCAGCCAGCGTCATGCGCACATGCAAATGGTTGGGCAAGGGATTATAGATCGCCTCAATTTCAGGGTCTTCGATCATCTCCTCGTAGGAGCCATAGGCTTTGGCGATGCCCAAGGTTTTGGCTGCAGATTTGGCTTTGCTCAGGTCGCGCGAGGCAATGCCCACCACTTCCAATTGCTTGCTCTTCAACATGCCCGGGATGACTTTTTGCATGCCGATGTTGGCGGTTGAGAGGATGCCCCATTTGACCGGTTTCATGATTGAACGTTCCCTGCTTTTTGTTGGCCTTCATACAACCGTTTAGCCGTGTCGCAAGCCGATTGCAAAGCGCCGCGTCTATGTTTTGTTGGCAAACCTATGTGACTTGACGGCGCATTGCCCGCCGTGGCTTACTTGGCAACAGTTGAATCCGGGGGTGAACTCGGATCACGCAACATGAACAGGGAGTTCAAAATGGTTTCTTCGATCCGTAAAATTTTGGCGGTGGGCGTAAGCTTGGCCGCTATCTCAGGCGGTGCATTCGCTGCTGACGCTGAAAGCTGCAAGTCTGTGCGCTTTGCAGATGTGGGCTGGACAGAAATTCAGGTGATTTCAGAAATCGCCTCCAGCATGTTCACATCAATGGGCTATACTGGCGAAGTGAAGACATTGTCTGTACCCATCACGTTTGCATCGCTCAAAAGCAAAGACGTTGATGTGTTCTTCGGCAACTGGATGCCATCACAAACCGCAGACATTCAAGCTTATCTCGATGACAAGTCGATTGAGCAATTGGCAGTGAACCTTGAAGGTGCTGGTTATGGCATGGTTGTTCCCCAATATGTGGCTGACGCTGGCGTGAAATCGCTGGCTGATCTGGCTGCCAACAAGGACAAGTTCGCTGGTAAGATGTTCGGCATTGAATCTGGCAACGACGGCAACCGCATCATGCAAGGCTTCATTGATGATGCCAAAAATAACCTCGGTGGCTGGACTGTGGTTGAAAGCTCGGAAGCTGGCATGCTGACGGAAGCCGAAAAGGCCATCAAGAATAACGAATGGATCGTGTTCCTGGGTTGGACGCCACACCCTGTCATGGGTGACATGAAGTTGCACTACCTCGCAGGCGTTGAATCGGCAGGCTTCGGCTCGGCCACGGTTTACACCAACACCCGCGCCGGCTGGGCCGCTGAATGCCCCAATGCCGCCAAGCTCGTATCCAACATGAAGTTCACACTGCCGATGGTGGGTGGTTCGATCATGGCCCCCGTATTAAAAGACGGCAAAGATCCAAAGGCAGTTGCTGCTGATTGGATCAAGGGCAATGCGGACACGGTTTCGGCTTGGCTTGAAGGTGTGACGACCATTGACGGTGGTGACGCCAAAGCAGCGGTAATGAAATAAAAACAAAAGTGGGGCGTCGGAGTAAATCCGGCGCCCTTTTTCTATTCGCGTTGAGGAGAAGGGCCGGCGATGAACGATCCCGTATCTGATTTTATCAGTCTGTGGAAAATCCCTGTTGGGCAATGGGGCAAGTCTGCCATTCTCTTTGTCACTGACAATTTCGAATGGTTTTTCGATGGCTTGAAAAATGTGCTCAATGCCATTGTGGAGTGGACCACATGGGGATTGCTGCAGTCCCCCCCGTGGTTTTGGCGTTGCTGATTGCAGGCCTCGTGTTCTACGCGAAAAAGTCCAAATGGCTTGCCATTGGTGTTCTCGTTGGCTTGCTGTTCATCATCAATCAAGGCCTGTGGAAAGAAACCGTGCAGACATTGGTGCTGGTGGTTTATGCCACGACACTCTCCATGGCGCTGGGTGTTCCGCTGGGCATTTGGGCGGCCCACAAGCCACGCGTTTGGCAAACGGTGCAACCGATCCTCGACTTGATGCAGACCATGCCGACGTTTGTTTATCTCATTCCGATTTTGATTTTGTTTGGTCTAGGTGCAGCGCCTGCACTTATCGTCACTATTATTTTCGCGATGCCAGCACCCGTGCGCATGACCTATTTGGGTTTGACATCCATTCCAAAGCCGATGTTGGAAGCGGGCGAGAGTTTCGGTGCCACAAAACGACAATTGCTGTGGAAAGTAGAATTGCCTGCGGCCTTGCCGTCAATCATGGCGGGACTCACACAATGCATCATGCTGTCACTGTCGATGGTGGTGATCGCGACGTTGATTGGCGCACCCTCACTTGGCAATCCTGTAAACCGCGCGTTGAATAATCGAAACATTCCCTTGGGCATTGAAGCGGGGTTGGCCATTGTTATTCTCGCCATCATTCTGGACCGTGTTTTGGCGGCCCGCGTGGGAGCAAAAAAATGACAACGGCTGTTCAATTCAAGAACGTTGATATTTTGTTTGGTGCGAAAACTGACACCGCAATTTCGATGATGGATGGTGGTGCAAACCGCGGTGACATTCTAGAAAAAACGGGCGTGGTGCTGGGCTGTGCGGGTGCAAATCTTGAAGTGCGCGAAGGCGAAATCAGCGTGTTGATGGGGTTGTCAGGGTCTGGCAAGTCAACACTGTTGCGCGGCGTAAATGGCCTCAACCAAGTGACGCGTGGCGCCATAGAAGTGCGCGACGGCAACCGCATGGTGGATGTTGTTTCTTGCGATGAAGCCACCTTACGGCATGTGCGGCAAAAATCCGTGGCCATGGTGTTTCAGCAATTCGCTTTGCTGCCTTGGCGCACAGTTTCAGAAAATGTTGGTTTTGGTTTGGAGCTTTCCGGTGTGCCGGATGCTGAACGTCACGCTCGGGTTAATAAGCAATTGGACCTCGTGGGCCTTTCGCAGTGGAAAAACAAATATGCCCATGAGCTTTCAGGCGGCATGCAACAGCGCGTGGGCTTGGCGCGGGCCTTTGCAACAGAAGCACCCATTCTGTTGATGGACGAACCCTTCTCGGCCTTGGACCCTTTGATCCGCACTAAACTGCAGGACGAGCTTCTGGACCTGCAGAAGCGTTTAAAGAAGACTATTATTTTCGTCAGCCATGATCTGGAAGAGGCATTAAAGATAGGCAACACCATCACTATCATGGAAGGCGGACGCATTGTGCAGTCCGGCCGGCCAGAAGATATTGTGTTGCGCCCTGCCAATGACTATGTTCGCGAATTCATTGCCAATGTGAATCCACTCTCGGTGTTGACGGCATGGAATGTGATGCGTGGACCGCACGAACTTGTGAAAGATCGCGGTGGTTGGATCTGGCTTGACCGCCGCAAGACCACACGCTTCAAACTGGGCAAGGACAATAAAGTGACAGTGGTGGAGCGCGACGGCGAATTGGCCACGTGGGTGCCATGTACAGAAGCTGAAAAAGCATTGGCCGCCAAAAGTCGCCCCGTATTCTGGGCGACACCGGGCACATCGCTTAAAACAGTCATGCTTGCCATGCACAAGTCTGAAACAGCTCCCGTTGCCTTGTTTAACGACGACAACACCTTTGCAGGTGCTATCGGCGTTAAGGATGTTTTGCAGGCTGTTTTGAAGCGCGCAGAATAATTATTGGATTGGCGTCAAGACTTCCGAGCCGGCACCGCCATTGCCGGCGATTGTCCACAGTCCGTTCATCGTGCCATCGGGCATGACCTTGTATATAACGAGGCCAACAACATCACCCATGCGATAAGCGGCCGAGAAGCTATCATCGTTGCGCATGCAAATGCCCTCTGATGTCGTAGCACCCGTTACCCATTCAATTTCGCAGGTCGTTTCCGAGGTCAGGTTAATTACTGCCTCCCCTGCATAGGTGGTGCCATTAAGGTTTGTGCCATTCACAGAATAGCGCCCGCCAATGGAGGTTTGCGCCAAGGCTGGGGCCGCCAGACTTGCTAAGGCAACACAGAGTATCAAAGTTTTTTTCATTTTCAGTCCTGTTGATGATGCCCCAAGTTGGAAGTTCCTTACGGCATATGCAGCAACTGCACTAGATTGGAAATGCCGTGCCTGCTCCGAGATTGCCGATGTTTAAATGCTGCGCGATGGATTGGCCAATATCGGCAAAACTTTTGCGATGGCCAATGGTGCCCGCACCTTTGCCATAGACCATGATGGGGATTTGTTCGCGTGTGTGGTCCGTGCCATGCCAAGTGGGATCGTTGCCATGATCGGCTGTCAGGATGAGTACATCTCCGTCTCGCAATTGGGCGAAGACGCGGGGGAGTTCGCGGTCAAAGGCTTCCAGCAATTTGCCATAACCCAAGGGGTCACGGCGGTGACCATGGTTGGTGTCAAAATCCACGAAGTTGGTCATTAAAAATCCGCCGTCAGTGAGTGTTGGAATCAGTGCAATGACTTTTTCCATCATTGCGGCATTGCCAGAAACTTTCACTTCTTCGCCCGTGCCGACATGGCCGTAAATGTCACCAATTTTCCCAACGGAAATCACATGACGACCTGCGTCTGACGCGATTTTCAAAAGCGTAGGCGTAGGCGGTGCTATGGCATAGTCCTTGCGGTTGCCGGTGCGTTCGTAAGTTTTTGGAGTCTCACCCTGGAATGGCCGAGCGATGATGCGCCCCACTTTTAAATCATAGGTAAGATCGCGGGTGATTTTGCAAACATCGTAGAGGCGTTGCAGTCCAAAATGTTTTTCATGGGCCGCGATTTGAATGACGCTGTCGGCTGACGTGTAGATGATGGGTTTTCCGCTGCGCACATGTTCGTCACCAAAATCTTCGATGACCTGCGTGCCTGAGGCGTGGGTGCCGCAGAGCAATCCCGGAAGATTTGCTTGAGTAATGATGGCATCCAATAGGTTTTGCGGAAATGACTGCGGCGTGTTGGGGTAGTAGTGCCATTGGAAGGGCACGGGCACCCCTGCGATTTCCCAATGGCCAGTTATGGTGTCTTTGCCTTGCGATACCTCTTGCGCATAGCCCCACTTGCCGATGAGAATTGCTTCAGGAAATGGGTTTCGACCTCCAGCCGCATTTGCTGCAAGGCCTAAACCCAATGATGCCATGTTGGGGAGATGCAATGGCATATTATCAGCAATATGGCCGAGGGTATTGGCACCTTCGTCACCAAAGGCAGCTGCGTCAGGCGCATTGCCGATACCGAAACTGTCAAGGATGAAAAGGAAAGCGCGGGACATCAGGATGCTATTCGTTCGATGATGCAAGCATGGGAAGCCCCAGTTTCGCCAAGCGTATATGCCCCCTTCACGATTATCGCAGCTCTTTCAAAATCACTTTCGGTTTGTGCGTGCACCATACAAAGCGGGGACTCATAATCTGCGCGGAAACCTTTGCCGAGCATTTGATCCAAACCAACCGAATGGTTGATATTGTCGGATGCAATCCTTCTGCCACCGCCCAATTCAATGACAGCTAGCCCCAAATTACGGGTGGTGATGGCCGTTACTGTGCCTTCATCATCGGCATAAACCGGCTTGATAATGGGCGCCCGTGGCAAGTGGTTTTCGTACGTCGACAGGAAGTTTTGTGGGCCACCCAAGAGCCGCACCATATGGTCAAAATGCTCCGCAGCTTTGCCTGTAACTAAAGCGTCTTGCAGTTTGAGACTGGCCGATGCGTGATCAACCGCAATGCCTGCACTGACCAGCAGTTCACTGCCAAGCGCCAAAGTTATTTCGCTGATGCGGGAGTTAATGCGACGATTCAACAAAAATTCGGCGGCGTGAGCCACTTCCAAGGCATTGCCGGCGACGTGGGCCAAGGGTTCGTCCATATCAGTAATGAGTGCCGTGGTTTTAAGCCCTGCACCATTGGCAACGGCGACCAGTGAGGATGCAAGTGCGTGCGCTTCGGCCACGGTTGCCATGAATGCACCTGAGCCGCATTTCACATCCAACACCAAATGCTGCAAACCAGCGGCAAGTTTTTTCGAGAGAATGGAGGCTGTAATCAGTGGAACGCTTTCGACGGTCGCGGTGACGTCCCGAATCCCATAGAGGCGTTTATCAGCGGGGGCGAGGTCTGCGGTTTGGCCGATAATGCAACAGCCTGCCTGCCTGGTAACATTGCGGAACGTTGCGAGATCAGGCTGGGTTTTATAACCGGGAATAGAATCCAGCTTGTCCAGCGTGCCGCCCGTGTGGCCAAGACCGCGCCCCGAAATCATCGGCACATAAAGTCCGCATGCCGCAAGCATAGGGGCAAGGTAGAGCGAAACATTGTCGCCAATACCGCCGGATGAATGTTTGTCCACCACGGGGCCTGGCAAATCCCATTGCAGCACGGTGCCTGAATCGCGCATGGCAAGGGTCAACCCTACGGCTTCTTCACGCGTCATACCTTTGAAAAACACGGCCATTGCGAAGGCTGCAACCTGACCTTCGGAAACCGAACCTGATGTGAGGCCTGCAATAAAATCTTTCACCTGATCGGTCGTCAGGACAGCGCCATCGCGCTTGCGGCGAATGACTTCCTGCGGAAGCATTACGTTATGTCCTTGAAAAAGCGGGTGAGCAGCTTCTTCATGTGATCAGCTGCCTTCATGCCTTCGCGCTTGGTTTCTTCATGGGAGGGGGAAGCGCCTTTGATGCCTGCCGCCAGATTGGTGATGGTGGAGATGGCCACAACCTTCATGCCCAAACGCCGGGCAATGATGGTTTCAGGTGCCGTGGACATGCCAACTGCCGTGCCGCCAATGATTTGCATCATCTTGATTTCGGCAGGTGTTTCAAAAGAGGGGCCAGAATACCAGCAATAAACCCCCTGCTTCAGGTTGATCTTTTCTTTCTTAGCGGCGGCCAGGAGTTGCTTGCGCAAGACAGCGTCATAGGCATTGGTCATGGAAACAAAATTTTCATCGCCATGCTGACCGATCAAGGGGTTCATGCCAGCGCAGTTGATGTGATCCGTCAATGCCATCAAGGTTCCGGGCTTCATCGCGGCTTTAAGTGATCCCGCTGCGTTGGTGAGAACCAAAGTTTCGATGCCGGCGGCTTTCAACTGGTCCAGCGCGGGACGCATGATGCCTGCATTGCCGGATTCATAAGGATGTGCACGGCCAGCGAGAACCGCCACTTCTTTTCCACCAAACTTACCCACATAAAGCTTGCCCGCATGGCCAGAGATTTTGGGCACCGGGAAACCTGAAAGATCAGCATACGGAATAATAAGTGGATCAACGACAGCATCGACAACAGAGCCAAGTGCTGAGCCCAGAATGACGGCAATTTTGGGTGTGCGGCCTTGGAGTTTGTCTTTGAGGTTGCTCATGCCAAATTCTCCGGCCCAAAGGAAGCGGGCAATAATTCATCGAGTGTGAAGGTCTGGATCAATTCGCCCTTTTCCGTGCAGCAGTGGATTTTCACGTCTCCATTTGCAAACTCACGAATTTTTTGGCGGCAGCCCCCACAGGGCGTGCACAAGGTATCACCATTGCCCATGACCACAACTTCAGTGACGCGCGTGCCACCTGCCATGATGAGATGGGAAATGGCTGACGGTTCCGCGCACCAGCCTTGTGGGTAGGCGGCGTTTTCAATGTTACAGCCCGCATGCACCCTACCCTGTTCATCACGCATGGCCGCACCCACGTGGAATTTTGAATAGGGTGCGTGAGCTTTGGCGCGGGCGGCTATGGCGGCGTTTACGAGGTCCTTCATGTCAACGGTCCTTCGAATAAGGGATGCCGGAAGCTTTTGGTGGAATGGATTTGCCTATGAAGCCCGCCAGCAACACCACCGTCATAACATAGGGCAGCATGTTGATGAATTGCACGGGGATTTCGACGCCTGCGAATTTAACGCCTTGCAGTCTGGTGCCCATGGCTTGCAAGTAACCAAAAAGCAGGCATGCCCACATGGCAGGCCAAGCGCGCCAGTTGGCGAAAATTAAAGCGGCAAGCGCCATGAATCCACGACCCGCCGTCATGTCGCGCACAAAGCTGGCGGAGAGTGATGTGGAAATATAGGTGCCTGCAACACCACACAGAATGCCTGCAATGATAACGGCTTGGTAGCGTAGTTTAGCCACGGAAATGCCTGCGGTATCAACAGCGTGAGGGTTTTCACCCACCGCACGCAAGCGCAAACCAAAACGGGTTTTTGCCAGCGCCCAGGCTGAAAGCGGCACAAGTGCGAAAGCAACGTAAGTGAGAAGCGAATGGCCGGAGACAATGCGGGCAAGGGTGCCCAGAAGTGGCACATTGTAAAGTGATGATAAAACGGGAAGATCAATCGGCATGAACCGTGCGCCTTCGAGCAAGGGAGGTGTGCGACCGCCTTCCTTGAACCATTCATTGCCTAACACCACGGCTAGGCCCGCAGCCAACATGTTAATGGCCACACCTGAAACGACTTGATTGCCTTTCTGATTGATCGACGCATAGCCATGCACCAGCGAGAATCCGAGGGACACGACGATGGCGATCAATAGTGCCAGCCAGACATTTCCAAAGTAAGTGGCTGATGCTGCCGCAGCAAATGCAGCTGCCAGCATTTTGCCTTCAAGCCCAATATCCACGATGCCTGCACGTTCGGACCACAGGCCCGCCAGACATGCAAGAATGAGTGGCACCGACAACCGCACCGTCGACGATAACGTTTCAGCGCCGAGGAACATTTCAAACATGTTCTTCCTCCGGCTTGAAAAACAGCATGGCGAGATAGGGACGGAATGTTTGCTCCAGAGCCCCCATAAACAAAATGACGAGGCCTTGTATAACCACAATCATGTCGCGATTAATTTCGGGCTTCGCGAATGAAAGCTCAGTGCCGCCCTGATAAAGCAAACCAAACAGCAGCGCTGACAGTACGATGCCGACGGGATGGTTGCGGCCCATGAGCGCCACGGCGATGCCCACAAAGCCCGCACCCTGCACATATTCCAAAAGCAAGCGATGTTGTGCACCTAACACTTCGTTGACGGCTACAAGACCGGCCAGCCCGCCCGAGATGGCCATGGCGACCATGATGATTTTGGCTGGGCTTATGCCCGCATAAACGGCTGCATCGGCATTGGCACCGACAGCGCGAATTTCGTATCCGAGCTTGGTGCGCCACAGAAAATACCAAACGGCCCACGCCACAAATAATGCGAAAAACACTGTGGGGTTCAGCGGGGT
This sequence comes from uncultured Alphaproteobacteria bacterium, assembly GCA_963840765.1. Lineage (GTDB taxonomy): Bacteria > Pseudomonadota > Alphaproteobacteria > Rhizobiales > Aestuariivirgaceae > Aestuariivirga. The sequence goes on from CAWJAE010000004.1 coordinate 595,152, forward strand.
TGATGGCAGGCGATAGTCGAAAAACAGTTTAGAGAGTTCGCGGAAACTCATGATGTAGGCACCTGTCACTTCACGGCTTTCGACGGCCATTTTGCCAACGGGGCGGAACCAGTAATTGATGAGGTACACCATTAAACTGGAGGCAATGAAGTTGAACATGATGGTGGTGATGACAATGTGACTGCCGCGCTTGGCTTGCAGGTAACCTGGAATGACGCCCCAGAGAGCGCCCATCATGGCAGAGGCGATGACGGCCAGCGGAATGACCACTGGCCAAGGCAGAAACTCCAAGCCAAGACCCACCGTGGCAGCGCCGAGCCCTGCGATATAGGCTTGGCCCTCGCCGCCAATGTTGAAGAGCCCCGCATGAAAAGCCACCGCCACGGCGAGGCCCGTGAAAATGAAATTTGTGGCGTAGTATAAAAGATAGCTCCAGCCCTTGATGGAGCCCACAGCCCCTTTCAGCATGATCCACATGGCCTCAAGTGGGTTTTCACCGATGATAAGCACCACGATGCCGGAAATCAGCAGTGCCACGAACAAGTTCAGCAGCGGAATTAATGCCACATCGGCCCAAGTTGGAATTTCGCCCTTGGCACTCATTTAAGCAGCATCTTTCGAAACACCAGCCATCAACAACCCGAGATCACGCTCTGAGGCTTCTGCACCACGTTCCCCCATAACGCGGCCTGCGAACATGACGATAATACGGTCTGACAATGACCGAATTTCATCCAGTTCAACCGAGACCAATAAAATCGCTTTGCCTTGGTCGCGCAATTCAATGAGGCGACGATGGATAAATTCAATGGCCCCGATATCGACGCCGCGTGTGGGCTGGCCCACAATGAGCAGATCCGGATCACGTTCAATTTCTCGCGCCAGAATAATTTTTTGCTGATTGCCACCAGAGAATTTCGAACTCTTTAAAAGCGGATTGGCGGGTCGGACGTCAAATGCCTGCATTTCACTTGCGCAGCGGTCCAACACAGCTTTGCGATCGAGACGAAAACCTTTGCCCAATGCTTCATCATAATGCCAGCCGAGAATCGACGATTCAGAGGCATCAAAGGAGGATATGAGACCGCGGTGTTGGCGGTCTTCCGGAACATGGGCAAGACCTTCCTGACGCAACACGCGTGGCGTGGATTGTGCAGTGTAAACTTTTGATTCAAAAAAAACGGAGCCTGAAGCTGGCATTGCAATGCCGGCTATGACGTCAAGCAATTCTGACTGGCCATTGCCCGATACGCCTGCAATGCCGACGATTTCACCTTTACGCACCGTGAAGGAGACATTGTTTACGCGGGCGATGCCCTTCTTGTCTTTCCAAGTGAGGTTTTTGACATCGAGAACGACCTCGCCCGGCCTGCTTTCACCCTTTTCGACATGCAGCAACACGCGCCGCCCCACCATAGCTTCAGCCAGTTCTTCAAGTGAGGTTTGGCTGGTTTCAAGACTTGCAACCATTTCGCCCCGCCGCATGACAGAGACATGATCTGTTGCGTCCATAATTTCGCGCAGCTTGTGGGTGATCAGCAAAATTGATTTGCCTTGATCCCTCAGTACACGGAGAATGCGAAACAGGTGGTCAGCCTCATCCGGTGTGAGAACGGCAGTCGGTTCATCTAGAATCAAGATTTGTGCGCCCTTGTAGAGCGCCTTTAAAATCTCGACACGCTGTTGCAAACCAACAGGCAATTCACCGACGATGGCATCAGGGTCCACGTCCAGCTCATATTCATCGGCAAGACGTTTTAATTCTTTGCGGGCCTTGCCCAATGCCGGACCAATCAGCGCGCCGCCTTCGGCCCCTAACACAATATTTTCCAGCACCGTGAATGTATCAACCAACATGAAGTGCTGATGCACCATGCCGATGCCGTGGGAAATTGCATCGGTAGAAGACTTGATGCGTACGGTTTTGCCGTCCACTTTGATTTCACCAGAGTCCGCAGCGTAGAAACCAAACAGAATTGACATCAATGTTGATTTGCCAGCGCCATTTTCGCCGATGACACCATGGATTGAGCCCTTGGCTACCTTCAAGTTCACGTCCTTATTGGCGTGAACGGGGCCAAAGCGTTTGTCGATGTGGATGAGTTCAATGGCAGGCGTCATGACGCATAATTCTTCGCCAGATAGACAGATAAAAAATACGCGCCCAGAAATTTCGATTCTGGGCGCGCCGTTGTTATTTATTCAACCGGGCACTTGTTGTCCGACATATAGTCGTGAACTTTTACAGTTCCAGCGATGATGTCGGCTCTTGCCTTTTCAACAGCTGCTGCCATTTCAGGTGTGACCAGTGCTTTGTTGTTGTCGTCCATGGCATAGCCAACGCCATCAGCGGCAAGGCCCATTGCTTGGATGTTGGCAACGCCACCCTTGAAAGTGCCATCCTTGCCGGACTTCATGACGTTGTAAACGGCAACGTCAACGCGCTTCAGCATGGAGGTTAACACCTTGCCGGGGTGGAGGTGGTTTTGGTTGGCGTCAACGCCAATTGAAAGTGCACCACCGTCAGCGGCAGCTTGCAGAACGCCAAGGCCCGTTGCACCAGCTGCTGCGTAAACCACGTCAGCGCCTTGGCTCATTTGGCTCTTGGTGATTTCTCCACCTTTTACGGGGTCGTTCCAGGCTGCACCGGTATCACCCGTCATGTTCTGAATGACCTTAGCATCCGCTTTCACAGACTTCACACCTTGGGCATAACCACAGCCGAATTTGCGGATCAATGGAATGTCCATGCCGCCCACGAAACCAACAGTTCCGGACTTGGAAGCCATGGCTGCCAATACGCCCACAAGATAGGAACCTTCGTGCTCATTGAACACGATGGACTGCACGTTTGGCAGATCCACAACCATGTCAACAATCGCAAACTTCAGATCAGGATATTCCTTGGCCACTTTTTCAACAGCTGCGGCTTGTGCAAAACCAGCTGCGATAATGGGGGAATAACCTTGGTCAGCGAAGTTGCGGATAGCTTGTTCGCGCTGGGCTTCATTGGCGATTTCGAATTCGCCGTATGCCACACCCGTATCGGCCTTGAATTTTTCCGAACCGTTGAACATCGATTCGTTGAACGACTTGTCGAACTTTCCGCCAATGTCGAAGACAATGGCTGGCTTATCGTCAGCTGCAAAAGCGGAAACGGCCATCAGGCCCACGAGCGCCGTGGCGCCCAACAATTTCTTGATCATAATGTACTCCCTGTTTTTTGACCGGCTGATCAAGCCTTGTTGCCAGATGACGACATATTCAAACTATTTGCAAGCGGGCTTGAAGAACAAATCTTGTCACCACATATTGGTGGCAAGATGCTGCATTGGCAGTGAATTTAAGGAACGGCGTAATGGACAAAATGCTGACGGTATTGACACGAGAACAGCTGGCCCGACTCGGCGGCGGCGTTTTGGGCTATGTCCGGGAAATTGGCGTTAAAGACGCCAAAGCACTGTTGGGGGATGGAACGTCCATTCCAGCGAAAGCCAAATTGTTTGCTCTTTACAATGCAGATGGAACGCCGGTTTCTATTTCAGGCACGCGGGAAGCGGCCTTAGGCTCAGCTTTTGAACATGAATTAACGCCTGCCAGCGTGCACTAATTTCAAGTGAAGCTATTGAATCAAGCGGCGCTTGCCGTTGCCGGATTGTGCTGCGTTAATATGGCGTAAAGCGCTTCCGGGCTTTCGGTGCCGCGCAGCTTTTTCACAGTTTCGGCATCGCGCAGCAAGCGTGATACCCGCGCAAGCGCTGTCAAATGATCACCACCGGCATGGTCTGGCGAAACCAGCGCAAACACCAAATCCACCGGTTCACCATCCACGCTCTCAAAGGCGACGGGATGATGCAGTCTGGCAAACAGTCCGTAAACCCGCGTGATTGAAGGCAAACGCCCATGAGGAATGGCAATTCCTTGGCCCAAGCCCGTGGAACCCAGCTTTTCGCGCTGAAGCAAGGTTTCAAATACCAACCGGGAATCAATTGCAACTTGGGATGCAAGACCTTGCGCCATTTCTTGCAGCAACTGCTTTTTGTTTTGGGCTTTAAGGCACGGAAGAATGGTGCGGGCATCTATGATATCGGCAAGAGTCATTGCTTCAATAGTCCGGTCTAATAAACTTGAGTCTCTGGTGAAAAGGATATGCCATCAAACGATTTGGCGGTGCCCGCTTTTCACCCGCCGCTTTTGTTGCAATTCGGCGCGGAAACTAGGCGTGTGAGACTACCAAGTCAACCTTTGAGACGGGCCTCGCGGCGGCGTTGGACAGATGATAAAATATTCAACGATTCCCTATACTTAGCAACAGTTCTTCGGGCGATATCCACACCCTCTTGCTTTAATGTAGCCACAATGTCGTCGTCCGACAGGATGTGATCAGCGATTTCGGCTGCGATCAAATCCTTGATGCGGTGACGCACAGATTCGGCTGAATGCGCTTCGCCCAAGCCGTCCGTGGTGGCGATGGCATTTGTAAAAAAGTATTTGAGCTCAAACGTACCACGCGCTGTCGCCATATATTTATTTGAGGTAACGCGGCTGACTGTTGATTCGTGCATGCTGATGGCGTCAGCCACGGTTTTCAGCGTAATAGGTTTTAAATGGCTGATGCCGTTGACCAGAAAAGCATCCTGCTGCGACACGATTTCGCGGGCTACTTTCAGTACGGTTTTTGCGCGTTGGTCTAAACTCTTAACGAGCCAGGCGGCTTGGGCGTGACAACCTGCAAGGAACAATTTGTCTTCGGCGCGGTTGGTGTTGCTGGCAACTTTGGCCATGTATTGGTTGTTGACCAAAACGCGGGGCAAGGTTTCGCTATTTAATTCTACCATCCATGTGCCATCGGGAGCGGCGCGGACATAAACATCCGGCACCACGGGAGAGACTGGTTCTGAACCAAAGGCATGACCGGGCTTGGGGTTGAGGGCGCGCAGTTCCACTAACATGTCTTGCAGGTCTTCTTGCGACACAGCACAGACTTGGCGCAGGGCATGAAAGTCACGTTTAGCAACCATCGGCAAATGATCAATCAAAGCCGCCATGGCGGGGTCCAGTCGGTTGCGCTCTTTCAACTGCATGCGCAGGCAATCAGCCAAATCTTTTGCAAAAACACCGGGCGGATCGAAGGTGCGGAGCACTTCGTAAACGGCGTCAATCTGCTTTTCTGTTGCACCCAATTGCTCGGCCAAGCTCACGGGATCGGCTGTGACATAGCCTGTTTCGTTGACCATGCCGATGATGTTTTGCCCAATGAGTAAATCCATCGGGTGTGAAAAACTTAAATTCAGTTGATTGGTCAAATATTCCGAAAGGGTTTGTTCTTGCGAAAGTGCTGATGCAAAATCCTGATCATCACCATCCAATGACAAATGGCCGGAGCTGCGCAGGTTAGACCAACCTGAATCGCTCGCCATCATGGCTTGCCCGTCCGATGAACTTGCAGGTGCTGAACTCTGGGCTTCAACTTCACCCGGTCCTCCTGAGCCTTGGTTGGCAAAGGACTGGTCCAAGCTGTCGGCTGCCTGTTCGGCAACGGGCGCTGCTTTTTCTATACCGCCGTCACCGTGGTCCAGCAGCGGGTTGCGTTCAATTTCGGCCTCAACAAAGGCTTGAAGCTCAATCGACGACATTTGCAACAGCTTGATCGCTTGTTGCAATTGCGGTGTCATGACCAAGGACTGCCCCTGCTTCATGACCAATCGTTGAGAAAGAGCCATCAGCAGTTCCTAGTCTCAATAGCTAAAGGAATCACCAAGGTAGTAACGTCGCACATCAGCATCGTTAACAATATCTTCCGGACGGCCCTCGGTTAGGACGTGGCCCTCATGGATGATGAGTGCGCGGTCAATAAGTCCGAGGGTTTCTCGTACATTGTGATCCGTAATAAGCACCCCGATTCCCCGAGAGGTGAGCTGTCGCACCAGCTTGCGAATATCACCGATTGCAATCGGGTCAATGCCGGCGAAGGGCTCGTCGAGGAGAATAAATTGGGGTTCGGTGGCAAGGGCTCGGGCGATTTCCACCCTGCGACGCTGTCCGCCAGAGAGTGCAACAGCCGGCGAATGCCGGATATGGGCAATTTGGAACTCATCATACAACTCACGCAACTTACTTTCGCGCGCGGACTTATCGGGCTGGTGCAGCTCGAGGACCGAACGCAGATTTTCCTCAACCGTGAGACCCCGGAAAACAGAACTTTCCTGAGGCAGATATCCAATACCCAAACGCGCCCGCTGATACATGGGCAGGTGTGTGATATCCACGCCGTCCAGACTGATGGTTCCCTGATCGGCTGATATCAGACCTGTGATCATGTAGAACACGGTCGTTTTACCAGCACCATTGGGACCCAAAAGGCCAACAGCCTCACCACGCCTGACATTCAAAGACACAGAGCGGACAACGGGCCTTTGCCGATAACTTTTTGCAAGCATCACGGCTTCGAGCCCGTCACCTGCCGGTTTTTTTGGCCTTAGGGCTGGCGGGTGCTTTGTAACCCGCGCTGCCATGGGGGCCGGTCGAACCGGTGTCCTAGACGGAGACGCCATTTGATTAAGAACCATTTACGTTAAATTTGAATGAAGGGGTAAGCGCAATGGCAAGATTTTACTTCGGCACAAACTTACCACGTACGCGCCCACCCGTCATTTTTGTGCGTTTGCTTTTCAGATCAACCGTCAAATGCGGGCCGCGCAACACGGTTTTGCCTTGCACAACCTTTACATTGCCTGTCACGTCCAACAGGTCGCGACGCAGCTGGAACACCGCCAGATCCCCGGTAATGGTTTGCGACGTTGTGGTAATGCTGACGGCACTTTTGCAATCCAATTTGTCGACTTCGGTAGACGTCGTGCCATCGGGTTGTTTGACGTCAATATAGTTGACGATCATTTCCTGACAACGAATGGTATCGCCGGGACGTTTGGCCACAACGTCACCACGGAACACCGCGCGCTTGTCGGTTTCGAGAATTTCCATTTCCGACGCTTCAATGTCAACAGCCCCTGATTCCTGGGCTTCCACTGCTGACACCATGGCCAACAGTGACAATGTTGCGAGTTTAAATTTCATCCGCCATCTCCCGAGGTCTTTGCCTTGCTTATAAATTTTGCCTTCACACCGCCCTTGAACAGAATGCGGGTGCCATTGTTCGTTACCGTCAGGCTGTCAGCCTCAATCAAGGTGCCCTGCATGTCAACCTTAACTGGCGATTTTGAGGCAAGCGACTGATCTTCCGTGTTGATTGCGGCTTTGGCCATACTGGCTTTGAAGCGCATTCCTTCGCTGAAAACCACATTACCGGTCAGCTCCAAGGCTTTGGTTTTCCTGTCATATTGGCCTTTGTCCGAAGTAACGTCTAATTTGGCACCATTGGCACGTTCAAAAACACTGGTAACGCTGTCCATATGAATCAAATTCGTGATTTTCTCATCTTGCGCACCGGATTTGGCGGAGATTTGGAACGGACGATCAGCTTTGTCGCGGCCGGATATGGTGGCGTTCAGCGTCGTTATCTGATTGGGTTTTTCAACGATTGCTTCCGGAGTAGCCGAAGTTGGCGAGGATGGCATGAACAAGCCTGCCTGCCATATGAACACGCCGACCAAGCCGATTGCACCAACGAGTGCTACGCCACCCAAAATGCCTGACAAGCCAATACGCCGCCGCGCGCGCTTTGCGGAAGGCTTATGAGGCGGGCGATCAGTGTGCGAAGACATCTTCTTCGCCCCAACCCCCAAGGTCGAGGGCTACACGGGTGGGCAGGAAAGTGAAACTTGATTGCGCGAGGTGCGCGCGGCCTTCGCGCTCCAACATCTGATCCAGACGCGCTTTTAGTTCGTGCAGGTAAAGTACGTCTTGGGCGGCATAGGTCTTTTGCGCGTCCGTGAGAATATGCGCACCCCAATCTGAGCTTTGTTGCTGCTTGTTGGCATCAATGCCCATCAATTCGCGCAGCAAGTCCTTCAGGCCATGACGATCCGTATAGGTACGGGCGATTTTTGAGGCGATTTTTGTGCAATACAAAGGCGCTGTATCAATACCGAGTGAGTGCTTCAGCACAGCCACGTCAAAACGCGCGAAGTGGAAAATCTTGAGGACAGCTGGATCCTCCAACACCGCCTTGAGGCGGGGGGCGGAAGTGGTTTTCGAATCAATCTGCACCACATGAGCATTGCCGTCGCCTGTGGAGATTTGGATGACGCACAAACGATCGCGCCGCGGATTCAGTCCCATGGTTTCGGTGTCGATCGCAATTGAAGTGCCCGGATTGAAATCGGCAGGCAAGTCACCACGGTAGAGTTTAATGGACATGAAAATGAAACCTCAAAGCTTGCAATGGCATGGGGCATACAGACTTGCCATGGCAGGTTCAAGGCTTGGGAGAGGTGTTAGGCGCAACAGGCAGCCTACGCATTAAGGGAGTGGTAGAAAATTTGGTGCCCTGAAGAGGACTCGAACCTCCACGATGTTACTCGCTAGTACCTGAAACTAGTGCGTCTACCAATTCCGCCATCAGGGCATTCCGTGGCCTCTTAGGCGGGCAAGACTAGACTTGTCAACCAACGATGAAGAAGCTTTGCAATGCTTGGTTTGATCGCTAAAAGGCGCTGCAACAGTTGAATTGATTTTCCGGAGACGGCAACGTGGCTTCCAGCAACGCAGACAAATTGGTGACGGTATTTGGTGGTTCGGGCTTTATTGGCCGCCATGTGGTGAGCAGTTTGGCAAAACGCGGCTACCGCGTGCGCGTTGCGTGCCGGCGCCCTGATTTAGCAGGACATGTGTTTTTTGGCGTGCCGGGACAAATTGCTTTTGTGCAGGCTAATGTTCGCTTTCCGGCTTCGCTGGCTGCGGCTTGCGAGGGGGCTTATGCTGTTGTTAACGCAACGGGTACTGACGTTTCCAAGGGCAAGCAATCATTTGATGCTGTCATAAGTTTTGGCACAGAAGCCATGGCAAAAGCTGCTCGTGCTGCCAAAGCCGACTTGTTTCTAACGATTTCTGGCTTGGGTGCAGGTTCGGTTGAGGCAAGTGCTGCCGCGGTGGCCAAAGGCAATGCCGAGGCCCTAGCAGCAAAGGCTTTTCCAGGAGCAATTGCTCTTCGCCCGTCCGTGGTGTTTGGTTCGGGCGACCGGTTTTTCAATAAGATAGCGGGTATGGCGCGTTTTTCGCCTGTTTTGCCATTGATTGGCGGCGGCAAGACGCCTTGCCAGCCCGTGTTTGTGGGCGATGTGGCGGAAGCAGTGGCCCGGTTGATTGATAGCGGCAAGGCTACTGGCAAGGTCTATGAATTGGGTGGACCGGAAGTGGCGGATATGCGGGAGATTACGCAATTCACCCTAAACACCGTATGCCGCAAACGCCTGATGCTGCCACTGCCGTGGGGCATTTCCAAAGTGCTCGGTCACATTGCCAGCTGGGTGCCGGGTTCACCTTTGACAGCAGACCAAGTTGAGCTTTTGAGCGTTGACAATGTGGTAAGCGACAAGGCCAAGGCTGAAGGCCGCGACTTCGCTGGGCTTGGTATATCGCCCCGTAATTTCCGCAGCATTGTTCCGGGTTATTTGTATCGCTTCCGCAAGGAAGGTCAGTTCACCATTCCGAGTGGCACGCCCAAATAAATCAAGGCAAGCAATACAACGCCAAGCGACACGCGATAAACGACGAAGGGCAAAAAGCTCATGCTGCGCAACATGCGCATGAGAAATGCAATTGCACCCAGCGCCACGAAAAACGTCAGAACACCTGTCATGATGACGGGGCCGGTTAAAGTTACACCTTCTGATAACGCATCCCCGATCACCAAAGCAGATGCTGCCGCGTTGGCGGGAATCGATAATAGAAAAGAAAAGCGTGCAGCTTCCGGTCGTACAAGGCCCAAGGCGCGTCCCGCTGTCATGGTCACGCCAGAGCGGCTGGTGCCAGGTGAGAGAGACAAGGATTGTGCGCCACCAATGATCAGTGCAGATTTCCAATCAATATCGCGAACGGACTTACGCAACAGGCCGTAGGTGTCGGCGATGTAGAGAAGTACACCAAATACAATGGCGTTGACGGCAACCAATGTGGTGCTGCGAATATGGTCATCAAGCCCTGTTGCCTTCATGATGAGGCCGACGATGACAATGGGAACGGTGCCAATGGCAATGTTTAGCATCAGTCTTGAATTATAAGTTGTGCGGCGTTGCACGATATCCAGCAAGCCATGCAACATCGCCAACACATCACGCCAAAAATAAATTACGACTGCAAATAATGAGCCGACATTTGTGACCATGTCCGTCAAAATGCCTTGATCAGGCCAGCCGGTAATGGCGGGCACCAAAATCAAGTGTCCCGACGAAGATATCGGCAAAAACTCAGTGATGCCCTGGATTAAGGCAAGAACGATAATTTGTTCAATAAACATGATTGTTTGCGGCGCGAATCGTTTGTTGTAAGGAAGGCTTCAGACATAGATGTGCTATGTTGTGGCGACAATGACCTAAGATACCGTTACTGAAAATGATCCGATAGATGCCGAAACTCCATCATTTCTCCCTCGATCCTCATGGCCGCCGCTTGCGTTTATCGCTGGCTGAGTATGGTGTTGACGTGCGCTTGGCTGAGGAAAAGCCGTGGGCCCCTTCGCCACAGGTTTTGCAAATGAACCCTTCGGGCCACAGCCCGGTTTATGTTGAAGATGCGGGATATGCTGTTTGCGGGCCAGAGGCCATTACAGAATATCTTGAAGAAACCCTGGGTAATGAAAAACCGCTAATTCCTGGCAATGCCTTGGCCCGCGCCGAGGTGCGCCGCTTGGTCGGTTGGTTTGATGTAAAGTTCTACACTGAAGTGACAGAGCCCGTTCTCACAGAAAAAGTAATCCGCCGCTTCGTGGCCGGAGCGACCGGATCTTCTGCACCGCAGATGGGGCGTGTGCGGCAAGGCCTGCAAGTGTTGAAAGCGCATCTCGATTATATTGGCGCCTTGTCAGAAGAACGCTCTTGGTTGGCGGGCGATGAACTGTCGCTGGCGGATTTGGCAGCCGCGGCGCATATTTCAGCGATTGATTATTTAGGTGATGTTCCGTGGGCGGAGCACCCCGTGGCGCAGATGTGGTATCAGCGCATAAAGTCCAGACCTTCATTCCGGGTTTTGCTCGGTGACACGGTGGCTGGCGTGGCGCCTTCGGCACATTATGCCGACCTCGATTTCTGAGGCACTGGCAAAGCGTGCCGAAGCAGAAGGTCTTTCGGCGCCACGCATAACGGCAGCGCATTTAAACCATGCTGTTGGCGAGCGGTTGGAGGTGTTTCTGGATGCTCGCTACCACGGAGACATGGCGTGGCTGGAAGAGCGAAAAGAGCAGCGCAAAAGCCCTGATGCGTTGTGGCCGCAAGCCAAATCGGCAATCGTGTTTGCACAAAATTATGCCCCTAACATTGACCCGATGCAGCGGTTACAAAACCGAGATGAAGGTGTGATTTCAGTCTACGGCTTGCACCGTGATTACCATGATGTGTTCAAGGGAAAATTAAAACGCCTCGCCCAGTGGTTTCATCAGCATACGGATGAAGAAGTCAAGATTTTCGTCGATACAGCCCCTCTCATGGAAAAACCTTTGGCGCAGCAAGCGGGGTTGGGCTGGCAGGGAAAACACACCAACCTGGTGTCGCGGGAATTGGGGTCGTGGTTTTTCATTGGCACTATTCTAACGACGGCTAAACTGCCGCTTGATGCGTCATCCGCTGATCATTGTGGCAGTTGTTCTGCATGCCTTGATGTTTGCCCGACCCGCGCCTTTCCCGCGCCCCGGCAATTGGATGCGCGACGCTGCATTTCCTATCTAACGATTGAGCACAAGGGGCACATCGCAGAGGAATTTCGCAAGCCCATGGGTAACCGGATTTATGGCTGTGATGATTGTTTGGCCGTGTGCCCTTGGAACTCATTTGCCGTGGCAGGACGCGAAGCAAAATTGCAAGCGCGCGATGATCTAATAGCTCCCAAACTTGCCGATTTGTTGCAGTTGGATGACGCAACTTTCCGCACTCTGTTTTCAGGTTCGCCTGTCAAACGCATCGGGCGAAATCGGTTTATCCGCAACTGTGCCATCGCAGCTGGCAATAGCGGAGATGTAACATTGGCTCCACACTTGACGTGCTTACTCGGTGACGACGCCGAGGTGGTTCGGGCGATGGCGGTTTGGGCTTTGCGGCAATTGCTGACGGATGATAAATTCGTTGAGAGTCGCAGCAGGCATGTTGCAAGTGAATTTGACTCTTATGTTTTAAACGAATGGCAGACCTTGGCGGCATCATGACTCGCAAACACATCTTGTTTTTTGGTTTCGGTTTTTCGGCGGAGGCCCTTTCGCGCCGACTCGACACTCGCGAATGGGAAATCACTGCCACCAGTCGCTCGAAAGAGGGGGCAAAAGCAATTTCGCAACTTGGCTTCAATGGCGTGATTTTTAATGAACTCAACACCATTCCCCAAAGCATAACCCATGTCGTATCTTCCGTGCCACCGGACGCGGATGGCGACCCCGTGTTGCGAAAATTTTCTGACGTCTTGGCAGCGCAAGCCAAGCATATGCGTTGGGTGGCCTATCTTTCAACAACCGGTGTTTACGGTGATCATGCGGGTGGTGTTGTTGACGAGACAACTCCCCTTACACCCAACACCGAAAGAGGCCACCGTCGTTTACTGGCGGAACAAGCTTGGCTCGATTTGCATCATAAGCACCAATTGCCAGTCCATATTTTTCGGCTGGCCGGCATTTACGGACCGGGCCGCAATGCCCTCGAGAATTTGAAGGATGGCACGGCAAAACGGGTTATTCGGCAGGGCCAAATTTTCAGCCGCATCCATGTTGAAGATATTGCAGGCGTACTGGAAGCATCGATACATCGGCCCCATCCAGGCCGCGCCTATAATGTGGCGGATGACGCGCCCTGCCCGCCGCAAGATGTGATTGTCTATGGTGCAGAACTCTTAGGCATTGAAACGCCACCCGAAGTGCCATTTGAAACCGCCGAACTTTCGCCTATGGCGCGGAGTTTTTATATGGATTCAAAACGGGTTTCGAACGCCCGCGTGAAAAGCGAGTTGGACTATTGTTTCCAATTTCCCAACTATCGCTTAGGCCTCAAGTCGTTGCTTTAGTCACTCAGTGTGCTTCGTCCCAGTTCATGGCGGCGCGCGCATCAACCTGCAATGGCACCGTCAGCTTCAAGGCAGGTTCAGGCGCATCAATCATGACGCGTTGCACCAGCGGCAGGGTTGCTTCGACCTCTGCATCCGGCACTTCAAAAATGAGTTCGTCATGGACTTGCAGCAACATGCGGGCGCTGAGATTGGCGGCTTTCAATTCCGGCACCATGCGGATCATAGCGCGGCGAATAATATCGGCAGCAGAACCCTGAATGGGCGCATTGATGGCGGCGCGTTCCAAGAAGGCGCGCTCTGATGGGTTCGATGATTTGATACGCGGTAGGTGCATGCGACGCCCAAAAATTGTTTCAACGAAACCGTTTTCATGGGCGAATTTCTTGGTCTCGTCCATGTAGGTTTTAATGCCGGGGAAGCGCTTGAAATAGGTTCGGATATATTCACCTGCTTCTTCGCGGCTGATGGAAAGTTGGTTTGACAAACCGAATGCTGAGATGCCGTAAATAATTCCGAAATTGATGGCCTTGGCGCGGCGGCGCACCGACAAGTCCATGCCTTCAATGGGCACGCCAAACATTTCCGATGCTGTCATGGCGTGGATGTCGAGACCTTCGGCGAAAGCTTTTTTCAACTGTGGAATATCAGCGACATGGGCCAATACCCGAAGCTCAATTTGTGAATAGTCGGCACTTACCAATTTGAAGCCCGGCGGCGCAATAAAGGCTGTGCGAATACGCCGACCTTCTTCCGTGCGCACGGGAATGTTTTGTAAGTTGGGATCGGTTGAGGAGAGGCGCCCCGTTGAGGTTGATGCCATGGCATAGGACGTGTGAACACGCCCTGTGTTGGGATTTATGTACGTTTGCAAAGCGTCGGTATAAGTGGAGCGCAGCTTTGCCAATTGCCGCCAATCCAAAACGCGCTTGGCCATGGGCACACCTTGGGCAGCCACGTCTTCAAGTGTGTCGGAATCAGTTGACCAGGCACCCGTTGCGGTTTTCTTGCCGCCGGGAATGCCCATTTGACCGAAAAGGATTTCTCCCAGTTGCTTGGGCGAGCCAATGTTGAAAGGTGTACCTGCCATCTGGTGAATTTCAGTTTCAATGGCGGCTTGCGACGTGGCAAATTCGTGGGACAGCCGCGCCAACACATGGCGGTCTACCAGAATGCCTTCCGATTCCATTTGCACCAGAACAGGAACAAGAGGCCGCTCCAGTGTTTCATAAACCGTAACTTTCCGTGTGCGGAGCAGTTTCTGCTTGAACAGCATCCACAGCCTTAACGTGATATCGGCATCCTCAGCGGCATATTGTGTGGCGCGTTCCAGCGGCACGCGATCAAAGGTGACGGCAGACTTGCCGCTTCCCGCAACGTCTTTGAATGAAATTGGTTTGTGCCCGAGATGGCGCACCGACAATTCGTCCATGCCGTGACCCACATCACCTGACTCGAAAACGTAGGACAGCAACATGGTATCATCAAGTGGAGCAACAGATATGCCGTAGCGTTTCAACAGCAGCATATCATATTTCAGGTTCTGGCCAATCTTCAGAACGGCGGGATTGGCCAGCATTGGCTTGATCAAACTCAGTGCATCGTCGCGATGCAATTGGCCTTCCAGTATGCCAGATCCGAATAAACCATCGCCCTGCCCTTGATGGGCCAAGGGAATGTAACAGGCTTTCCCTGGTGCCGTGGCCAGCGAAAAGCCGACAATGTTAGCTTGCATAGCATCCAGTGAATCGGTTTCCGTATCAACGGCGCAGAAGCCTTGATTGCTTGCAACGGAAATCCAGTGTTGCAGACGCTCAATTGTGCTGACGGTTTCATAATCAGTATGGACGACCGGAATGGCCCGCAAATGCGCTTCCATTGCATCGGTTGCAAAAGCATCGTTGGTTTGATTTTCCCCGCCATTTTGGTTCGATTCAGCATCTTGTTTGGTGGCTTCCGGTTTGCGTCGGAACGGCGATGATGGAGGCACGCCTTCAACAATTCCACCCTCCGGCGGCCAATGCTTCACTTCCACCGTTACAGGCTCAATAGCAGACACGTCCGCCTCCAAAGCTGTAGCAATGGATTTGGTAATGGTGGTGAATTCCATGGCCTTGAGAAAACCGATCAAGTCCGCAGCGCGTGGCACATCAACAGCGAATGATCCGATGGGTTCCAAATCCGGCACATGCTTGTCGAGTGTCACCAGGCGTTTTGAAATGCGCGCCAATTCAGCATGTTCAATCAGATTTTCGCGGCGCTTGTTCTGTTTGATCTCGCTTGCGCGCAACAACAGCGTTTCCAAATCACCATAGGCGTTGATCAGTTCTGCGCCAGTTTTCACACCAATGCCCGGCACGCCCGGCACATTATCAGCACTGTCTCCGGCCAGCGCTTGCACATCCACGACTTTGTCTGGTGTCACGCCAAATTTTGCCAACACCTCAGCCACGCCCACAGGCGTTTCCTTGGCAGGATCGAACAAATCCACGCCGTTGCCGATGAGTTGCATCATATCTTTGTCGGATGTTACAATGCGGCAGGTGGCACCTGCTTCAACGGCCATCCGTGCATAGGTGGCAATAATGTCATCCGCCTCGAAGTTTTCTTTTTCGATGCAAGGCAAATTGAAGGCACGCGTGGCTTGTCGGATCAATCCGAATTGCGGGCGCATGTCTGCCGGTGGCTCTGGTCGATGGGCTTTGTATGCAGGATAAAAATCAGACCTGAAGGTTTTCGACGAGTAGTCAAAAATCACCGCGAGGTGGGTGGGCTTGGGGTCAATCGCCTTGCCCTTCACCAAGCTCCATAACATATTACAAAACAAACGCACCGCCCCAACGGGCAACCCATCGGAGCGGCTGTTGTATTTCGGGTCTTGATTGGTTGACTGGAAATAGGCGCGAAAGATAAAGCCCGATCCATCGATCAAATAGAGATGGTCACCGGGCTTGAGGCTGTTTGAAGTTGATGTCATGCCCTGCACTATAGGTGGGCTTCGCAATAGTTTCCACCTGCTTCAAACTCACCCATTTTGGCCGCTTGAACAGGAAGTCCAATTTGGTTCCGCGGGTAACCCGAAGCAACATGACGGGACCGATGATACCAGCCGTCGTCGTCAAGATTGCAAGAGCATCGACGTTGATACTTGGCATCAGTTTCAAACCGATGCTGCGCGAGATGGCCATGAACAGGAAAAACGAGAGGTACAGCACAATTGAATTGGCCCCCAAATACCCGAGCCATTTGGCCATGTTGCTGCGTGCCAGTAACACACCTGCCGCAATCACGGCGGAGGCACCGGCAAAACCCAGCACCAAACCCATAACAGGGGCTTCCGACGCACCAGAAAGCACCGCCATGGAATGGCCCGTTGACCAGATATAAAGCAAGGCCAGAATGGCGAACACGCTGCGTTTCCACATTTCGTTGGCCCAGCGGAAAATCATCGGGGCCAACCAATAGCCGGTGAAGAAATAAACATAGCGGGCTGCAAATTCGTCAATCACCATCCAGCCCGTGTGGATCGGCAGCATTTCAAGCAAGGCTGCGGCCACGAACACCATCAGGGGCGGTACGGTTTTCAGTGCTTTGGTGACCACAAAGAAAATGGCGAGAAGATAAATGAACCACAGAGTGCCGAAGGGTTGCACAAAACCCATGGCATAGCTGCTTACAGCTGCGGCAAAGCCCTGCTCCATGGCCATGCCTGGCCCCTTCATGGCAAACTGGATAGTCATCCACAGGATGTAGAAATAGGCAAAGTGTATCACTTTGGTATCCATATAGCTGCGCCAGGTTCCGTTGATGCGACGCGACAGGAAGAGACCTGAAATCAGAAAGAAGTCGGGCATACGGAATGGTTTTGCCCATTCAATGAAATCATGTAGCAGCCCCGTTTGTCCGATGGCTTTTTCAACGCCGAGTGTCGAATGCATCATCACAACAAGAATGATGCAAATGCCCTTGGCGTAGTCGACCCAGTCAATTCTGTTGGCAATTGTAGCAGTATTCATGTGATCAAACCTGTCTCGAAACGGCACGATTGTGCCAACCACACAACGCCTCGCAAACGGGTGGCCAGAGACGGCAAAGCGTGGGTCACACTTGTGTGAATGGTTTTCAATGTATTAACGGCATCACAATCAGTTGCAGGCGCGCAAAGGCCAAGCTATAGCTCTGCCCATATGCACCCGTAGCTCAGCTGGATCAGAGCGCTGCCCTCCGAAGGCAGAGGTCACAGGTTCGAATCCTGTCGGGTGCGCCAATCATTTCAGATAGTTAGACTGGTTTTTGCACTGCCAAAAAAGTGCTTGTCCGCAGTTTGTCCTCAGAATTCGTTCACGTGCAGTTCCGGGAATGGGCGGGAACTGTTCTGTGGCCCAATGGTTAAACTCACCTTGTGACACTTCATCCACGATCAAAAGAGAAAACTCGCAAAAGAAGAAAACCAGAATCCATTTCTGAATGTCAGGGAATCCAGGGAAAGGTCACTAAGAGCAGTTTCTGAAATTTTTGAAATTTTCAGAACTGCCTGGCTCGGTGCCGTAAGCGCGACGTGGATACGAAGTAAGTAACCTGTACCCTCGATCTTGGCATCGGCCCTCCTATTGCGGGATGCATTCTTGTTTAGTGTGAGAGTGTCAGTCGCTAAAAGTGGCGGAGCGTTGCTGTGTATAGCAACGAATTCCTTTTCAGTTGCGATACGTGCCGGAGCGTGGCGGATGGTGCTGGACCACGATGGCGAGTATCCAACTCAAATGGCAACGACTAAATCGAACGCCGATAAGGCCTCGACTTGGTGGCATTTGCGAATTGCTTTCGAAAGTTGACGGGAGTTGGTGTTAGTAGACAGGCGCACCAACGGCGGAAAGAAACCGAGCATAAATATTTGAAAGTGGGAACTTAGGTATTTGCTAAACCTGCGTCCTCTTGCCATTCCATGCGTGCCATCTCTATGCTTCAAACTCAAAACATAAAACAAAGGGTTGGGGATGGCCTCGGTTGAGATTGAAAATGCTAGGAAGTCCTATGGCAGCCAAGAGGTGATCCATGGCGTGTCCGTTGGCATTACGGATGGCGAATTTGTTGTGCTGGTGGGGCCGTCGGGCTGTGGCAAGTCAACGCTTCTGCGCATGATTGCTGGTCTTGAACCCATCTCGGCTGGCAATATCAAGATCGGCGGCGCGGTGGTGAACAACCTGCCACCCAAAGACCGCGACATCGCGATGGTGTTCCAAACCTATGCGCTTTATCCGCATAAAACCGTGGCCCAGAATATGGGCTTTGCCTTGCAACTGCGGAACATTCGCAAAAGTGAAATCGACGAGCGGGTCAATCGGGCCGCGGAAATTCTCGACCTCGTGCCCTATCTCGCCCGCTATCCACGGCAACTCTCTGGCGGGCAGCGCCAACGTGTCGCCATGGGCCGTGCCATTGTGCGCAATCCGGCAGTGTTTCTGTTTGATGAACCACTTTCCAATCTCGATGCAAAACTGCGCGTGCAAATGCGTGCGGAAATTAAAGAGCTGCATCAACGGCTGAAAGTGACCACGGTCTACGTCACCCATGATCAGATTGAAGCGATGACCATGGCTGATCGAATCGTGGTGATGAATGCAGGCATTGTGGAACAAGTTGGCTCGCCGCTCGAACTTTATGACAACCCCGCCAATGTGTTTGTTGCTGGTTTTATTGGTTCACCTTCGATGAACTTGATCAAAGGTAAAATCAAAGCCGGCGTGAAACCCAGTTTTGAAACCGATTCAGGCGTCATATTGCCATTGGCAAAAGCGCCAAAATCATCCGACGGCATGCCTGCGGTGTATGGTATTCGCCCTGAACACTTGGACATTGGCAGCAAGGGTGCCAAAACCGAAATTACGGTCGTCGAACCCATGGGTTCCGAAACGCAAATCTTTGCGAAGCTTGGGCAACAGAAAATTGTCGGTGTATTCAAGCAACGCTTAAAAGTGCTGCCCGGTGAAAGCATTTCTTTGGTGCCACAAACCGACGCTGTCCACTTATTCGATCTGGCCTCTGGAAAAAGGATTTAGTCTGAAATGCGGTTTCAAAAAATATTCGGTAATACCAAACCCGTTATCGCCATGGTGCATTTTGGCGCGTTGCCAGGCTCGCCCCTACATGACGCTGCAGCGGGATTGGACGGCCTGATTGAGGGTTGCCGCAAAGACTTGAAGGCGCTGCAAGAAGCTGGCGTTGACGCCGTGATGTTTGGCAATGAAAATGACAGGCCTTACGAATTCAAAGTTGACACAGCGTCGACAGCGACCATGGCCTATGTAATTGGCATTTTGCGCAATGACATCAAAGTACCTTTCGGTATCAACGTGTTGTGGGACGGCATGGCCAGTGTAGCACTTGCCACCGCCACGGGTGCTGCCTTTGTGCGGGAAATCTACACGGGCCTTTATGCCTCGGACATGGGATTGTGGCAGACCAACGCAGGCGAGGCGCAACGATACCGCCACCGCCTTGGCCGCAACGATCTCGCCATGTTTTATAATGTATCGGCAGAATTTGCTTCGTCACTTGATGCGCGTTCTTTGCCAGATCGTGCCCGCAGTGCTGTCTTCTCGTCTATTCCCGATGCTATTCTGGTGTCGGGTGCCATCACGGGCGAAGCGCCAGCCATGTCTGATTTGGGCGCTGTTAAAAAAGTTCTTCCGGATACGCCAGTTCTGGCCAACACGGGCGTGAAGAAAGAGACCATTGGTGAAGTCATGAAACTCAGCGATGGCTGCATCGTCGGTTCTTCGTTAAAGGTTGATGGCAACACTTGGAATGCTGTTGACCCCAACCGGGCTGCTGCCTTTATGGATGCCGCACGCAAGGCTCGTGGACACTGAATAAGCATTTGTAAAGTCACAGGCGTTGACAGAATTTGCAAGCCCGGCCTAGTCTTTGTTTGAGCTGAGCGGTCGGGTCTGAATGCCGAAAAACAAGAATCCGTTGCAGTGTAATTGGGAGGAAAACCAAATGAAGATTGATGTCTATAATATGATGATGAACCGTCGCCGTGTCATGCAAGGTGTGGCCGCAACGGCAGCTCTTGCAGCCAGTGGTGGTTTGAATTCCGTTTCAGCGCAAGCGAACAACCGTGCTGCCATTCTCGCGATTCCTGGTGTTGGCAAAGGCCAGCCCACGGATGCTGACTGGCAAAAGGTGGGCGGCATGTGCCTTGAACCAACAAAAGCCAATGTCAAAGAAGGTGAGTTCAAAGGCGTTGAATTAAGCTTCATGGGCCTCAACAACCAGAACGTCCACAACGTGTTGTTCCGCGGCCTGTCGAAGGCCTGGGCTGATTACACAGGTGCCAAGATCAACTGGATTGATCTTGCACAGGCTGACTACAATGCCCGTCTGCAACAATCCATCGCTACGGGAACAGTTGATTTCGACGTCATCGAAATGGGTGCGCCATTTGAAGGCGACGTCTGTGGTAAGGGCCTTGCGTCCGTCATGCCAGATTGGGTCAAGACCCAAATCGACATGGATGACTATGTGGGCTATCTGAAAGCGCCAGTGGGCACATGGGACGGCAAGACTTATCGCATCTCGTGCGATGGCGACTGCCATAACTTCAACTATCGCTCAGACGTGTTTGCCGATGCAGGACTTGCAGCAGAATGGAAAGCTGCTGGCAATACAACCGAATGGGGCGTGCCCAAAACCTGGCAACAGGTCAACGCTGTCACAAAATTCCTCAAGGGCAAGAAGCTCGACGGCCAAGACCTCTATGGCTATCTCGATCCAACCAAGGGCTGGGGCGGTTTCGCTTTCTACTTCCTGGGCTCGCGAGCAACAGCCTATGCAAAGCATCCAGACGACAAAGCCTTCCTGTTTGATGCCGACACCATGAAGCCACGGGTAAACAACCCAGCTTGGGTGCGTGCCATTCAAGACGTGTTGGATTCACTTCCATCGGAACCCGCCGACCAGCTCAATGCGGATCCCGGCACAACTGGCTTCCAGCAGTTCCTTGCAGGTACGGGCACCATGCTGTCGTGGTGGGGTGACATTGGCACCAACATCGACACCAACGACTCTTCCGTCATTCAGGGTAAGGCCGCATTCGACATCCTGCCGGGTTCGGATGATGTCTACAACGCAAAGACGGGTGCGTGGGACAAGCTCGCATCGGGTCCAAACTATGCACCTAACATGGCCTATATCGGCTGGGGCATTTATGTCATGGCCCGTGTGGATGCTGATCCAGTGAAGCAAAAAGCGGCTTGGTCTCTGGCAGCGCATTTGGGCGGCAAAGATATTTCGCTCTGGTGCGCGGCCTATCCTTCGGGCTTCCAACCCTACCGTCAATCACACTTCGATGTGGCTGAATGGGTGGCAGCTGGATATAAGGAAAGCTTCATTAAGAGCTTCCTCGATTCACAGGCCAATTCTTACAACCATCCAAACGCAGCCATCGAACCGCGTATCCCCGGTATCTTCCAGTACTACTCACTGGCAGAGGACGAATTGGCAAAGATCTATGCTGGCCAAGCTACAGCACAAGCCGGTGCTGATGCCATTGCAGCAGCATGGGAAAAACTGACCGACCAACTCGGACGCGAAAACCAGATCAAGCTTTATAAAGCTTCACTGGGCGCATGACGAAACACAGGGGCGGCGGCTTTCAACCCGTCGCCCTTGGCTTTGATATGACATGACCGCAACCGCATTCACCGCTGACCGCGATGCTGTTTCAGCCGCCGTCTCTGAACATCGACGACATCAAGGAACCTTGCTGGTCCGTGGTGCGACGATTGCCTTGGCGCTGCTGTTTGCGGTGCAAGTTCTCTTCAAGCTTGACGTGTTGCCGTTTGGATTTGAAACGTGGCGACCCATTTTGATTGCCTATGCCTTGTGGAGCGTCGCGCTTTGCACGGGCAACATTTTGCGTTTCGGCGAGGCTGGTTGGCGCGCACTCTTCGTACTTCCCGCCATATTGTTCACGCTTGCTTTCGCAATTTTTCCGACCTTCTTCGGCATGTACATCGCACTCACAGATTGGAACCTGCAATCTGCGACAGGTCGCACCTTTAACGGCCTCGACAATTTTTGGCAGTTGATGGGTGACGCTTATTTCTGGAATGCCCTTGGCAACATGGTGTTCTACACACTGACAGTGCTGGTCCAATATGTGATCGCCTTTGGTCTTGCCCTCCTGCTCAATGCAGACATCAAGGGCCAAAAGTTTTTCCGCGTCGCTTTCCTTCTGCCATTTATGTTGTCGCCCGTTGCCGTGGGTTGGATGATTGGCAAGTCGATGCTGGAGTTTCGTTTTGGTCCGGTGACCAAGTTGCTGCGCTTTCTCGGTTGGGAAAATCCATCACTGCTCACATCACCGTGGCTCGCCAAAACAACCATCGCCATCATGGATGCATGGGTGTGGATTCCCTTCATGGTGATTTTGCTGCTCGCAGGCTTGCAAGCCATGTCGAAGGAAGTGCAAGAGGCCGCAAAGGTTGATGGGGCCACGGGCTGGCAAGGCTTCTGGCAGGTTACATTCCCGTTGATGTTGCCGGTCAGTATTACTGCAATTGTGCTGCGCATTATCTTCCAATTGAAGCTCGCAGATATTGTGATAACCACGACATCCGGCGGACCTGGCGGTGCAACAGACACCGTGTCGAGCTTCATTTTCCGCGAATACAAGGATCGCTCCAACGTCGGCTACGGCACCATGATCGCCGAAGTCTATCTGATCATCATCATCGTTTTCTTAGCAGTTCTGTTGTGGACGACCAGCCGTTACATGCAAAGGTATCGCGATGCCTGAGGGACTGAAAAAAACACTGATCTATGGTGCGCTGATACTGTGGACCATAATTGCCTTGTTCCCAATCTTCTGGACGTTCTCGACCACATTCAAAGTCGCGAAAGACGTGCAGTTGGGCAATATCATTCCGTGGGTCGAGTACACTCCGAATTGGCTGGGCCTCCGCGCTATCGGCTTGTCGCCAGATACAATCTTCACTGAGTCAACACCGCGCGAAGAATTTTTGAAACGCTTCTGGAATTCCATTCAAGTCTCGATTGGCGGTGCGTCTTTGGCATTGGTACTGGGGGCAACGGCGGCCTATGGCTTGAGCCGCTTTCAATACCGTTGGAAAATCTGGAAGAACAACGACATCTCCTTCTTCTTCATTTCGCAACTCATTCTACCGCCTGTGGTTCTCGCCATGCCATTTCTTGTGCTTTACAAGGAATTGGTGCTTCTCAATTCATTGATCGGAATCATTCTGGTTTATGCCTTAAGTGTGTTGCCCATCGTCATCTGGATCATGAAAGATCAGTTCGACAACATACCATCGGAATTTGAACAGGCTGCATTGGTTGA
>CAWJAE010000005.1:0-141012 GCA_963840765.1 uncultured Alphaproteobacteria bacterium
ACGGTGTGGAATGGCCCAAAGCCGCCACAGTTGTTAGCCGTTTCAGAAGATCCATGGCGCACGATGGGCGATACCGTTGAGCGATTGGAATTGTTTGCGGCATCCCTCATCTCGTCATTCCGTCACAGGCCGGAGTCATTCAAAGACGGCATATTGTCGAAAACTCTGGAATTTATCGACACCACGCTGCGTCCACAACTCGCATCGTGCGGACCAAATGAACTCACCAATTTATGTCGCGCGCTCAATGGGCAATCCGTGCCGCCTGGCCCATCGGGTGCACCAACGCGCGGGCGTTTGGACGTGTTGCCTACAGGCCGCAATTTCTATTCGATTGACAACCGCACCCTGCCCACCCCTGCGGCGTGGACGCTTGGAAAGGCATCCGCTGATGCATTGTTAACGCGACACTTCCAAGATACGGGGCAACACCTTAAAAATGCAGGACTTTCCTGCTGGGGCACCGCCAACATGCGGACCGGCGGCGATGACTTGGCACAAGCCATGTGGCTGATGGGTGTGAAACCAGTTTGGGACACGGCAAGTTGGCGCGTAACGGGTTACGAAATCCAACCCCTCGCCGTTCTGGGGCGGCCCCGCGTTGATGTGACATTACGCATTTCAGGCTTCTTCCGCGATGCGTTTCCAGCCCAAATTGAGTTGCTTGATAGAGCTATCAAGGCCGTTGCCGCCTTGGAAGAAGACGCTGATGACAATCCACTGGCCGCTTCACTTTCAACCGCCCGCATTTTCGGTTCAAAACCCGGCGCTTATGGCGCGGGCCTGCAAGCCTTGATCGACGAAGGCATTTGGCAGAGCAAAGCTGATTTGGCAGCGGCCTATGTAACCTGGGGTGCTTATGTTTACGGTGCGCAGGAACAAGGACGCAGTGACGAAACAAGCTTTCGCGAACGCCTCAGCAAAATTGAAGCCGTCATCCACAATCAAGACAACCGCGAACACGACTTGTTGGATTCCGATGATTACTATCAATTTGAAGGTGGCATGAGTGCGGCGGTGGAGACCGCTTCCGGCAGTAAGCCGCGCGTCTACCACAACGACCATTCAAGACCCGAGCGCCCTATCATCCGCACCTTGGACGAAGAAATTGCACGTGTTGTACGCTCCCGCGTCGTTAATCCAAAATGGATCAACGGGGTGAAACGCCACGGCTATAAGGGTGCTTTCGAAATTGCGGCAACGGTGGATTATATGTTCGCTTTTGCGGCCACCGCTGATGCGGTGAAATCCCATCATTTTGATCTGGCCTATGACGCATTTATCGAAGATGATCAGACCAGAGATTTTATGGCTGACAATAACCCCCATGCCCTCAAGGAAATGGCCCAACGTTTTGATGAGGCTATACGGCGCGGGCTCTGGCAACCAAGATTAAACTCCGTACACGAACGATTGAAAGACCTGCTGCAATGACCGAAGACACGGAAAAAGACTCAACGCGCCACAATGAAAAAATGGCCAAGAAAAAAGCCGCCCGCGACAAAATCATGGCGGGCAAAACCATCGAAAAAGGCTTGCTGATTGTTCACACCGGCAAAGGCAAAGGCAAGTCCACCGCCGCATTCGGCATGGTATTTCGCCATGTGGGCCACGGCATGAAGTCCGGCGTGGTGCAATTCGTCAAAGGTGCATGGGGCACAGGCGAGCGCACCGTGCTGGAAAAATTCCCGGACCTTGTGACCATCAAAGCCATGGGCGAAGGCTTTACGTGGGAAACCCAGGACCGTGACCGCGACATCGCCCACGCCCGTGAAGGCTGGGAAGAGGCCAAACGCATGATCGCCGATCCGGAATTGCGGCTGGTGCTGCTCGACGAATTGAACATCGTGCTGCGCTACGATTACCTGCCGTGGGAAGAGGTGAAGGCGGTGCTGGATGCGCGACCCGACAATAAACACATCATCATCACCGGCCGTAATGCCAAGGAAGAATTGATCGAAATGGCTGATTTGGCCACCGAGATGGAACAACTCAAGCACCCTTTCCGCAGCGGTGTGAAAGCACAAGCCGGAATTGAGTTCTAATACGGCGCTTGCCGCCTTGTGACTTCGTGCCGAACAGCCTAGAACCCGCAGCAGCAGCGCCCCATTCACGGGGCTGGAAGCGACTTCGGTGCGGTGGACCTTTGACAGGCACCAACTCCGAAAGCTGCCTTTCCCCGCCCATTTGGGCGGTGCTGAGATTTGGAAAGGCAGAATTCATGACGGAAAAATTGGGTGTAATGTTGTGTGGCCATGGCAGCCGCAACCGCAAGGCCGTTACGGAATTCGCCAATCTATCGGAACAACTCAAACAGCGCCTGCCGCAGTTTCCTGTTGAATTTGGCTATCTTGAATTTGCCACACCCATCATCCGCACCGGACTTGATAGCCTCAAGGCCCAAGGCGTGAACCGCGTTTTGGCCGTGCCCGGAATGTTGTTTGCCGCAGGCCACGCCAAGAATGACATTCCATCCGTGTTGAACGCCTATGCCAGCGAAAATGATTTGCGCATCGACTATGGCAAAGAACTTGGCATTGATCCCAAAATGATGCGCGCTGCGGGGGATCGCATTCAAGAGGCCATCGACGCTGCGCCAAACCAAGTCGATAAGCACGACACCATGTTGCTGGTAGTCGGGCGAGGTGCTTCTGATCCAGACGCGAATTCGAATGTGGCCAAGGTCATGCGCATTTTGTGGGAAGGCTTTGGTTTTGGCTGGGGTGAAGTGGCCTATTCCGGCGTTACCTTTCCATTGGTTGAACCGGCACTTGAACACATCACCAAACTTGGCTTCAAGCGCATTATCGTTTTTCCTTATTTCCTGTTCACCGGCGTGTTGGTGCAGCGGATTTATCTGGCAACGGATGCGGTGGCCGCACGCTATCCCCACGTCGAATTTTTGAAAGCGCCCTACCTCAACGACCACCCCGCTGTGGTGGATACATTCGTTGAGCGCATCGAGCAGATCCTCTCCGGCGACATCGCCATGAATTGTCAGATGTGCAAATACCGCACGCAAGTTTTGGGCTTTGAGGCTGAAGTGGGTGCCATTCAAGAAAGCCACCACCACCATGTCGAAGGCATGAGTGCCAAAGAATGCAAGCACTGTGATGTTGAAGGCAATTGCACGGGACTGTGCCAGGATGGTCCGTTCAAGCTTGCATCAAAACCTGAAACCCACAGCCACAACGGACATTCCCACAGCCATGATCATGGCGACCACACCCACGCCGTTTACCCCCATGCCGACCACCCGCTGGGGCCGAAAAGCATGCGTGAAAAATAATGGATTACATCAAGGACCCTGCTGCGATTTACGCCCGCTCATTTGAATTGATCCGGGCCGAAGCTGATTTTTCCAGCATTCCAAAATCAACGGAAGCCGTGGCAACACGCATCATCCATGCCTGCGGCATGGTGGACGTGGTCAATGATCTGATATTTTCCAATGACTTTGTTGAAACGGCGGAAGCGGCATTGCAACGCGGAGCACCAATTTTCGTCGATGTGGAAATGGTGCGCCATGGCATCATTGCGCGGCAAATCACGACGGGCAATGAGATCATCTGCACGTTGAACGACCCTGCCGCACGGCAAATTGGCATCACCAAATCCATCACACGCTCTGCCGCCGCCGTTGAACTTTGGCTGCCAAAGCTTGCAGGATCAATCGTGGTTATTGGCAACGCGCCAACAGCCTTGTTTGCGCTGCTTGAAATGATTGATGCGGGCGCACCTAAACCCGCCGCGATTATCGGCTTTCCCGTAGGCTTTGTGGGGGCCGCTGAAAGCAAGGCTGAACTTGCAGCGAATTCGCGCGGCATTGCGTTTGCCACGATCAAAGGGCGTAAAGGCGGTTCAGCCATGGCTTCATCCGTTATCAACGCTTTGACGCGTGCGCAACCGTGACAACACCCTGGCTCAATATCGTTGGCATCGGCGAAGACGGGTGGGATGGCTTATCAGCAAAAGCCAAACACATTATTGCGTCCGCGCACCACGTGATCGGCTCCACCCGCACCCTTGCCATGTTGCCAGCAATCAACGGCACGCAACACAAATGGCCACAGCCCTTTTCCGCAGTTGTAGAGCAATTGAACCCGTTGCGCGGCCAAGCCACGGTTATTCTGGCAACGGGTGACCCAATGAATTTTGGCGTGGCGCGCAAGATTTTGACCTTCATCTCCAAAGCCGAAGTAACCATCACGCCGCATCTTTCCGCCTTCAGTTTAACCGCTGCCCGCATGGGCTGGTCGCTGCCGGATTGTGATTGCTTCACGATCCACGGGCGACCCGCAGCAAATGTGGAAGTCTTCATTCAACCCCGCGCAAAATTGATTATGCTAACGGAAAACGAAACCTCAATTGCCGAGGTGTGCCGCCGTTTGGTCGCACGCGGTTTTGAGAATTCTGAATTGACTGTTCTGGAAAACTTGGGTGGACCCACAGAACGCATCACAACATTCCCCGCACACACAATTCCTGATCTGAAATGGTCGCCACTCAACACACTAACAGTGCAATGCGTGGCCTCAGCCAATGCAAAAAATTGGTCCCGTGTAGCGGGCTTGCCCGACGATGCTTTTCAGCATGATGGCAAAATAACGAAACGTGAAGTGCGCGCCGCAACGCTCAGCGCACTTGGCCCCTGCCCTGATCAACTGCTGTGGGATGTAGGGGCTGGTTCTGGTTCAATCGGCATTGAGTGGATGCGCTCTACCCGGGGCTGCGAAGCGATAGCCATTGAGCCCTTGGCTGACCGCCGCGCCATGATCGCTGCCAACGCTGACCAATTGGGCACACCACGTTTGATAATTATTGGCGGCATGGCGCCCCATGCGCTTGAAGGTTTAGCCGCACCCGACGCCATATTCATCGGCGGGGGCATTGATCATGACGGCGTGTTTGAAGCCTGTTGGGCTGCGCTGAAACCTCATGGAAATCTCATCGCCAATGCCGTGACGCTGGAGGGCGATCGCAAGCTGATCACACTTCAGGAAAAACACGGTGGCGATTTGGTGCGTATGGATGTTTCAACCCTCACCCAAGTGGGAGATTTGCGCGCCATGCGCCCGCGCATGAGCGTGTTGCAATGGCGGATTAGAAAATCATGAGCAAGACAGGCACTCTCTACGGCGTGGGCGTTGGCCCCGGCGACCCCGAATTGATGACGGTAAAAGCTTGGCGACTTATTTCTATGTCAAAGGTCATCGCTTACCTCGCCGCCAATGGTGGTGAGTTCACCGCGCGCGCCATTGCCGCCCCCTTCATGCCTGACGATGCAGAAGAAATCATCATCAACATGCCCATGCGCGTGGAACGCGAACCGGCGCAAGCCGCCTATGATGCAGGTGCAATAAAAATCGCCCAACACCTTGAACGCGGAGAGGATGTTATGATGCTGTGTGAAGGTGACCCATTTTTCTACGGCAGTTTCATGTATGTGTTTGAGCGTCTATCCGAGAAATTCAATACTGTTGTCGTGCCGGGCGTAACCTCAATCACAGCCGCCGCATCTGTAATTGGGAAGCCACTGTGTGAGCGTGATGAAATTTTGAAGGTCCTGCCCGCAACCATGACGGAAGCAGATTTGCAACGCGAACTCTCAACCACGTCTGCGGCTGCGATTATCAAAGTCGGGCGGCATTTTGCAAAGGTGAAGCGTGTACTTAACGCACTCAAACTTGATGGCCACGCCACAGCAGTGGAACGCGCCACCCATGACAATCAAATGATCCGTGATCTCAACCAGATTACGGAAGACACATTACCCTATTTCACAACCATCATTGTACGGACATAAATTTTGGGACCAGCCATTTTCATTCTTGGGCCCACCGCCCTGCCCCTTGCGCAAACCATCCAGACCAAGTTGGGTGGCAAGATTTTCGGCCCCTCCCATGTTGCGGGGGTTGATGAGTTTTATGGCAATGCCAAAACCGCAATCGGCATGGCGTTTCATCGCGGGCAACCCGTCATCGGCATTTGCGCATCAGCAATTCTCATCCGCTCAGTGGCACCTTACCTGCGCAACAAGTTGGTGGAAGCACCTGTGGTTTCCGTCGCCGAAGATGGTTCATCCATTGTGCCGTTGTTGGGTGGGCACCATGGTGCCAATACGATGGCCACGGAGATTGCCAGCGTCGTCAATGGCCATGCCGCTATCACGACGGCGAGCGATGTGATTTTGGGCACTGCCTATGATGAAGCTGCATCAGGCCTGGTGTTGGCCAATCCTGAACATGTCAAATCCGCAACTGCTGCAAAATTGCGCGGCGAAGAGGTATTTCGCCACAACACCATTCACGACAGACAAGGCGATGAACGCAATATCATCTACCACCCCACGGTTTTGGCTGTGGGAATTGGCTGTGAACGCGGCACGTCAGTTGAAGAGGTGCAAGACCTCATAACCACCACACTCAAGGCGCATAATCTATCGCGCCATGCCATCGCTGCTTTTGCGTCAATTGATGTGAAGGAAGACGAAGCAGCGTTGTCCGCATTAAGCAACGTTGTTTATTTCTCGGCTGAGGAATTGAAAGCGCAAAGCCCGCGCATCGCAACACCTTCTGATTATGTGAAAGAAACAGTCGGCACGCCGAGTGTGGCTGAAGCTGCGGCACTTGCAGCTGCGGGAGATGAAGCAAAACTGATCGTTGCAAAAACCAAAAGCAAACGCGCCACCATTGCCATTGCGGAAGCACCTGAACCGATTTTGAACCCCGCCGGAAAACGGCGTGGATGCGTTGTTGTTGTGGGCATTGGCCCCGGCACCCACACCATGCGCAGCCCACAAGTGTCCCATGAATTGGCCATGTCTTCCGATTGGGTAGGCTATGACCTCTACCTTGATTTGGCTGCCGACATTAAAACCGATCAGACTGAACACCGCTTCCCCTTGGGTGGTGAGGAAGCCCGCTGCCGCCACGCTATAGAACTGGCCAAGCAAGGTAAGCACGTGGCGCTGGTGTGTTCCGGTGATGCTGGAATATATGCCATGGCAGCACTGGTGTATGAGTTGATTGACCGTGAACCTTGCCGCGTGGAAGTGCGTGTTGAACCCGGCATTTCAGCATTCCAAATGGCTTCGGCAAAAGCTGGTGCTATGATTGGCCATGATTTTTGCTGCATCTCGCTATCCGACTTATTGACGCCATGGGAAACCATTGTGCAGCGCGTGAAAGCCGCCGCAGAGGGTGATTTCGTGATTTCGTTTTACAATCCCCGCTCCTTGAAGCGCACTGACCAGATTGTAAAGGCCTTCGAAATTCTTAAAACCCCACCGCAACCCGGACACACCCGTTGTGCTGGCTTCCAACCTTGGTCGCCCAACAGAAAACGTCCGTATACTGAGGTTTGCAGACTTCAACCCCGCCGATGTGGATATGCTCACTCTCGTCATGGTGGGTTCCACACAATCCAAAACATTCAAACGCGGCGACGGCCAAACCTATGCCTATACGCCCCGTGGTTACGCAAAAAAGATGGACCCAAAATGACTGTACATTTTATCGGCGCTGGTCCCGGCGCTCCGGATTTGATTACGCTGCGCGGATTGAAATTGATCCAGTCCTGCCCCGTCTGCCTTTACGCCGGTTCACTGGTGCCAGAAGAAATCGTAAAATCGGCTCCTGAGGGTGCATTGGTCAAGGACACAGCGCCCATGCATCTGGATGAAATCATTGCCGACATCAAAACCGCCCACGACAACGGACAAGACGTGGCGCGCGTACACTCCGGTGATCCTTCGCTTTATGGTGCTATTGGCGAACAAATGCGCCGCCTGGATGCGCTGGGCATTCCCTATGACATCACCCCCGGTGTGCCCGCCTTTGCCGCCGCCGCAGCCGCATTGAAAACCGAATTTACCCTGCCTGAAGTGGCACAAACCGTGATTTTGACACGCACGGCCATGCAGTCTTCGAAAATGCCGGACGGCGAAGAATTGGAAAAACTAGGCGCTTCAAAAGCCACGCTGGCCATCCATCTTTCGGTGCGCAACATTCCCTATATTCAACGTTCGCTCATTCCGCATTACGGCGAAGATTGCCCTGTTGTGGTGGGCTTCCGCGTAAGCTGGCCAGATCAACAATTCATCCACGGCACCTTGGGCGACATTGCAAAAAAGGTACGCGCTGAAAAACTGACCCGCACAGCCTTGATCCTTGTCGGCCGATGTCTTAGGGCACACAACATTCCGCGACTCTGCACTTTATGACGCCGAGCATGAACATGTATTGCGGAACCGCAAGACAGCTAAGAAAGTAGCAACTGGTTAACACTGTTAAGGATGATGCGAAGGTGTTGCCAACCATTTAAGGGAATGGTGACACCCCTGTGCCAACACTCCCTAGATTGAGGAGAACACCATGTCGGCGGCAGTAGATTTAGAAGCATTTGTTCAAGACGCATTGCAGGCCTTGGCTGACGACGGAGGCGAAGCCGCCCGCGCTGACACCACAATGCGCGAACGCTTTTTCGAACTGCTGGTGCTTATTCTCGCCAATCTTTATTCAAAGACGCCTGTTGCCGGACCGTTGTTCGATCGCGCTACGCTGTCGCGCATCACGGCGGGCATGGACGATGCTGAAGCTGGCCGACTGGCAGGCCGCACGGAAGATTGGTTGCGCCTCGAAAGCCTTTTGCGCCAGCAGGATGGCCAGAAAGCCTATTTCGTTACCCGTTCGTCACTCGCCGTACTCTCCACCATCACGGCTTCTGGCACTTTGGGCGAAGTGTTTGATAAAATTTTGAAACGCTATATCGAGGTCATGCCATCGGAAAATCTGCGCCGCGCCACCCGCGTGTTGGGCTCATATTTTTTGACCCGCGTAGCACGCAGCTAAAGCGTTATCGCCTGCCCCGGCCTGAAAGCTTGAAACTGCGCTTCTGCGATGTTTGCACGCGCCAGCGCCAAAGCTAAATCTTGCTGCGGTTGGATAATGGATTCGTCGGTCAGTTGAAACGTTCCCCAGTGGTGGCCAATCGCATTGGCAGCGCCACAATCCTGAAAAATCTGCACCGCTTCCTCGGGGTTCACATGGGCGTCCTTCATGAACCAGCGCGGCTCATAAGCACCGATGGGAATATGCGCCAGTGTAACAGCACCAAAATCCTGCTTCACCTGTTTTGAAAATTCGCCAGCGCCATAACCCGTGTCGCCGATGTGATAGATGACGCTATTGGGCGTGGTGATGACAAACGAGCACCACAGCGTTTTACGCCGATCGCCCGTGCCGCGTGCTGACCAATGATAAGTGGGAACGGCATGGACGGTGATGTGTCCCAGCGAAAAACTTTGTCCCCAATCCAACGTCGCAACTTTGCTGACTTGTGTTTTTCGGCGCATCAAGTTTTCATCAACACCTAATGGCGTCACGAACTGAGGGTGGTGCTCACGCTCCAATTTCCACAAATTGGTTTTGTCGAGATGGTCATAGTGGTTATGCGTCAGCAATACCGCATCAATGGGCGGCAGGTCTTGCAGCGCAACACCGGGCGCATTCACGCGTTTGGGTCCGGCGAAGGACAAAGGACTGGCACGCTCGGCAAACACCGGATCAATCAAAAGATTAAGCCCCGCCACCTGCACCAGAAAACTGGCATGGCCAATCAACGTGGAACGCAACGCGTCAACCCGTGGCTCAGGCTTGTGCGAAAATGGGCTATTAAATTGCCGAGGCCAAGCCGCACGCTTGCCCCCGAACATCATTTTCAAAAGCTCTTTACGGGTTTTATCACCATCATGCCCCGGAACATAAAACCGTTGGCCATCATAGTGGTCAGAAAGTGGATGTTTGGTCATTGGGGTTAGATAGGGAGCGGGTGTGAGGGCTGCAATACCCTTCCTCCCTCAACGAAGCTGGGGGAGTACGTCCAATGGACGGGACGGGGTGTACCAGGCACCGCGACGGAAATCACTTCCTTTTCCGTCTTATCTCTAAATTGGAGAACAGCTATGCAAACCACCCTGCAACGCGAATACGCGAAGACAATGCGCAAATCTATGACAGGTGCGGAGCGCGTCATGTGGAACCACCTCAAAGGGCGCGCACTTTCCGGCTACCGCTTCAACCGACAAGTTGAGATTGGGCCGTACATCGTTGATTTTTTGTGTCGCGAATGCAAAGTTATTTTGGAACTTGATGGCGATACGCATAATGACATTGCAGCTGACAACCAGCGCACAGCATATCTTGAAGCCAAAGGCTATGTTGTGTTCCGCGCTTGGAATAATGATGTGTATGAAAATCTTGACGGTGTGTTGGATGGGCTTTTACAAATGGTGAAAAATCGAACCTGCTGAAACACCCCCTCCCGGCTGCGCCGTACTCCCCCACGCCTACGGCGCAAGGGAGAAAAGAAATTGCTTTCTCCCTCGGCGCAAAGCGACGGGGGAGTACGGCGCAGCCGGGAGGGGGTGTCACCTCAAACTCAATTCACCCCAACCGTCCCAGCGCCTCCAGCACCTTCGCCTTCCGCAACTCGAGTTCCGCTTTTAACTCGCGTGACTCGTCCAGCACTTCTTGCGGGGCCTTCGCCACAAACGCCGGATTGTTCAATCTTCCATCAATTCCGCCCATGTCCTTGGCGATTTTTTCCAGTTCTTTGTTGAGTCTTGCGCGTTCGGCTGCAAAGTCGATCATGCCTTCCAGCGGCAGGGCGACTGTTGCTTCATCCAGAGCAATTTGCGCTGAACTCTTCGGCACCTCGTCTTCAAACGTCAGCGATGAAAGCCGCGCAAGGCGCATGATCTCAGCTTCCCATGCATTGGCACGGCGGCGGGTTTCTTGTGATGGCGCCGACGAAAATGCAGGGGATTTTGGCGCCTGCGTTGACGTTCATTTCAGCGCGCACCGAGCGCACTTCTGAAATCAAGCGGATGACCCAATTCATTTCGGCATCAGCCGCCGTATCGCCCAAGCCCTTGTATTCAGGCCATGTGGCGTCGATCAGCATGGTTTCACGTTTTGCCGTTTGCCCCCACAACTCTTCGGTGATGAAGGGCATGAAGGGGTGGAGCAGAATGAAGATTTGTTCCAGCACCCAAGCCGATGTGGCGCGGGTTTCGGCCTTGGCGGTTTCGTCGTCGCCGGTCAAAATCGGCTTCACCAATTCCACATACCAATCGCAGAACACGTTCCATGCGAATTGATAAAGCGCTGTTGCGGCTTCATTGAATTTATAGTCTTCAATCGCCTTGGTCACGATGTCACGCGTGCGGGCGGTTTCCCCTGTGATCCAGCGGTTAACCTGCACGCGGGCCGCCAGCGGGTCGTAGTTTTCGTCCTTTGCAACGCCGTTCATTTCGGCAAAGCGGGTGGCATTCCACAGTTTGGTGGCGAAGTTGCGATAGCCCTCGACGCGGTGCTTCGACAATTTAATGTCGCGGCCCTGTGCGGCCATGGCGGCCAGCGTGAAGCGCAACGCGTCAGCGCCAAACTCATCGACGATTTCGAGCGGGTCCATGACGTTGCCTTTCGACTTCGACATTTTCTGGCCCTTTTCATCGCGCACCAGCGCGTGGATATAAACCGTGTGGAATGGCACTTCTTTCATGAAATGCGTGCCCATCATCATCATGCGGGCCACCCAGAAGAAGATGATGTCAAAGCCGGTGACGAGAACATCGGTCTTATAGTGGCGCTTCAGTTCCGGCGTTTCATCCGGCCAGCCCAAGGTCGAGAACGGCCAGAGGGCGGACGAGAACCACGTGTCGAGCACGTCTTCATCGCGGCGAAATTTTACACCAACACCAGCCTGCGCTTGTGCTTCAGCTTCGGTTTCAGCAACGTAGAATTTTCCATCCTCATCATACCAAGCCGGAATTTGATGGCCCCACCAAAGTTGGCGCGAAATGCACCAAGGCTGAATGTTGCGCATCCATTCGAAATAGGTCTTGTCCCAATTGGCTGGAACGAATTTGGTTTCGCCTGTTTCAACAGCGGTGATCGCTTGC
This sequence comes from uncultured Alphaproteobacteria bacterium, assembly GCA_963840765.1. GTDB lineage: Bacteria > Pseudomonadota > Alphaproteobacteria > Rhizobiales > Aestuariivirgaceae > Aestuariivirga. The sequence goes on from CAWJAE010000005.1 coordinate 11,966, forward strand.
TTGGCCAGTTCAGCGGCATTCACATACCACTGTGTCGTCAACATCGGTTCGATGACAACGCCTGAACGGTCGCCATGCGGTTGCGCGATGATCTTGTCTTCCTTGCCGCGATAGAAACCGAGTTCCTCGATTTCCTTCAGCACCAATTCACGCGCCTTGTAACGGTCGAGGCCATCGTAATGAGCGGGCACATTGTTCTCCGGCGTCGAAATCATCCGCGCCTTTTTATCCATCAACATGATCAGCGGAATGTTGTTGCGCTTGGCCACGTGGAAGTCGTTCTCGTCGTGGGCACCCGTAATCTTCACCGCACCCGTGCCGAATTCCGGATCGGGATATTCATCAGCGATGATCGGGATCAAACGCTCCGCAATCGGCAAGCGCACCATTTTGCCCACGAGCTTTTTATAGCGCTCGTCGGAAGGATGAACCGCAACAGCACCGTCACCCAACATGGTTTCAGGCCGCGTTGTGGAAATCACGATTTCGGAAATACCATCCACAGGACCATCAGCCAGCGGATAAGCGAAGGACCACATGGCCCCCTTCACTTCCTTGGTTTCAACTTCAAGATCAGAAATCGCCGTTTCAAAAACCGGATCCCAATTCACGAGGCGCTGATCCTTGTAAATCAGGCCATCCTTGTGAAGCTGCACAAACACTTTGACCACGGCTTTCGACAAGCCTTCGTCCATGGTGAAGCGTTCGCGTGACCAATCGCAGGTCGCACCGAGGCGCTTCAACTGGTTGATGATGGTGCCGCCGGATTCAGCTTTCCATTCCCACACGCGCTTCAAGAAGGCTTCACGCCCCATCGTTTTGCGGTCGGTCTTGCTTTCGGTTTTAAGTAAACGCTCCACCACCATTTGCGTGGCAATGCCCGCATGGTCGGTGCCGGGTTGCCACAACACATCACGCCCGCGCATGCGCTCAAAACGGCAGAGCACGTCTTGAATGGTGTTGTTGAGGGCATGGCCCATGTGCAGCGAGCCCGTGACGTTGGGCGGTGGAATGACGATGGTATAGGGCTCAGCTTTCGGCTTGCGGCCTGGCTTGAAGTAACCGCCCTCTTCCCAAGCCTTGTAGAGACGAGCTTCGATTTCGGCGGGATTGAATTTTGTTTCGAGGGTCATGGTCAGTCACAATTCGTTGAAAAGTGCCTGCCGTATAGCGACTAGATTATGAGAAGGGAAGCTTAGCGACCGCGCTCTTTATCGTCCCCGCCTCGCAACCCGCTGAATTTCCTCGCGCACCATGTCTTCCACAATGGCCGGTAGGTTGGCGTCTAACCACTGCTTCAACATGCCTTTCAACATGTCGCGCGTCATCTCCTCCAATGAACGGTCACCCGTGGCACGCGCCAAAATGGCGTCACTCAATTGGCGAAAAGCGGATTCGGCATGGGCTTCCGTTTGCGGCGAAACTAACGGCGCTTCAAGCTGTGGATGGTAATGTTGTTCTTCATAGCCATTCGCATAAGGGTCGGGCGCATAAGGGTCCGGCTGTTGCCCGTAAACTGCCTCATCTTGGCCATAAGCATAATGTTCGGGCTCAGGCTCCGGCCAATGTTGCGCGGGCTGCTGTGGCGGTTGTGGCGCGTACCGCAAATCGTCACGCGCTTCCTTTTCAGCATAGCTTGGCCGCAACGTGGGGCGGGAAAGAATGTCTGCAAAATCACCGCGGGTTGGCACCACAGCGTTGCTCAGGCGCGGCAAAGACACCGCAGCTTTAGCGATGGGCGCGTTTTCCATTGATGCGATTTTACTTTGAATGCGGCTGCGAAAATCAGCCACATCTTGACGCAATACGGGCTTGGGTTCTGGTTCGGCACCAATGCTCACGCGCATTTCACGCAAGGCACCGCGCATCAATGTGCCACGGGTTTGAGATGGCGTGCCGCCACTCAAGCTATCGAAATCCCGGTCGATAGAACTGCGCACATTTGTGATAATATCATCAACCTTGAAGTTCAAACCCATAGCCCCACGCACTGCTCACACAACAATCATAGAGAATGCGTCGCGTGATGTCACGTCACAGAATTCAGGTTACAAACAATTGAAAGGCGTCGAGCGTTTTAGTCGCCAGTGCCGATGTCGCCACCGATCCACTTGTCTTTGACCCTATCGTAATTGACCTTAGGATCATAGATGTGTCCACCCAAACCAAGATGGCGAGACGTGAGTTTTCCCATCGACTGCAACAGCTGATACTGCGAAATCATTTGGGCATACTCCGCATTGACCAAGCCAATGCGCGCCGACAACACTTCTTGTTCCGCATTTAAAACGTCAATAGTTGTCCGCGAACCTACCAGATACTCTTGGTTGATGCCGTCTAGCGCCAATGCAGCTGCAGCAACTTGGGATTTTGCAGAAGAAATGCTTTGTTGTGAGGACACCATCGTATACCACGACGCAGTAACTTGCCGGCGTACTTCACGTGTGGCTTCCACGATTGCAATTTGGCGGCGGCTGGATGTTTGTTTGGCTTGCCGTATCGACGCATATTCGCGTCCGGATTGATAAATAGGCACGGTCAATACGCCAGCCACTGCAAAAGATTCCGAATGCGCCACGCCTTTTTCAGGGCTTACGGTGTAACGCCCAGCGGCTTCAAGGTTGAGTTCGGGCAATAAATCGCCTTTTGCCACTTCCACATCGTGCCGCGACGCGTCAAAAGCCCACGACGCGGCCAATATGTTTGGATTAATCTCTTGGGCTGTTGAAAGCGCTCCTTCAAGACTTCCAGGTACTTTTCCCAATCGGGTATATTTCAATTTGCCGGGCTTATGGCCCACAGCAGCAATATAATTTGCAACGCTACCCTCAAGATTGGCCTTCGAGGCTGCAACATCACCCTGGGCGCCGCTGACGCGCGCGCGCGATTGCGAAACGTCTGTGCGCGTCACTTCGCCCACTTCAAAGCGCGAAGCGGCTGCGCGGGCCTGCTTATCAAGATTTCTGACGTTTTGTTGGCGGATCGATAAAATTTGCCGATCCCTCACAACGGTCAGATATGCAGAGGCGACGGACAACAACACAGATTGCTCGGTGGCCAACAACAATTGCCGACCTTCTTCAACGCTGGATTTAGCCGATTTTACACCTTCAACAGTTTTAAACCCACGGAACACGGGTTGCGACAGTTGGATATTGAGATTGAGTGCGGTATTGTTTCTTGGCCCACTGACACTGGTATCAGACCAAGTGCGGCGCGCATCGGCGCTTGCGGTAATCGTGGGGCGCCAACCAGATTTCGCAGCCGGCACAAGTTCGTCTGTTCCACGTTGGCGTGCGCGATCAGCTTGTAAGGTTGGATTTTTACGATATGCGACACGCATGGCGTCAGCCAAGCTTTCGGCATGAGCTTGCGAAATCGCAACAACACCAAACAGTGCCACTCCCGAAAGAGCTGCTGCCATAAACTTCAATCGAAACGTCACGCAAAACCCTCTGTTTCAGCCGCCATACCCTTGGAATCACTTCGCCTCTTCGGGCAAATATGCTTCCGCGCCGCTTCATATATCAATCCGATATGTATTGCCAACCCCTATCGGCCGCCATGCTTACTGTTATCCGGAATTGTTGCACCATAAACACACATGGGTAGAACCCATATGCCGTAGCCACTTGCTATTATTTTACGATCTTCAACATTCCTTAGCTCCATGGTTGTAACCCCAAAGCGCATCGGCTATACGCGCCGCGCAGTGAGGCCTCGTGGCGGAATGGTTACGCAGAGGACTGCAAATCCTTGAATGGGGGTTCGATTCCCTCCGAGGCCTCCAATTTCGCTAGGTAAGCCCTATTTTTGCAGCCAATGCAGGGAAGCGCCGTTTCAGCGCACCAATAATTTTAACTGTGGCAACACGGCGAAACCGTCTGATGGGCGGAAAATCGATCGACAGAATCAGTAAGCCCAAGGGCAGCATCCAAAACCCCAGAATTGGCAGAAATCCTAAAAACCCGCCTGCTACGGCAACAAGTCCTAGTCCAACTCGCAGGAACACATTGGAAGGAACTGGGATTCGTTTACCCAAAAAATTGACCGACTTCACTTCACTTTGCTCCTGCTGCTACACACCGCAATATGGTAGGGAATGCGACAAAACCAAGTCATTCCCGCTCATTTTGAAGATTTGGCACAAAAGTGATAAAAACCCTTTACGCGCCAAAATGCCTTAGGCTATAGAGCGGCCAATTCCCTGATAGCTCAGTTGGTAGAGCATTCGACTGTTAATCGAAATGTCGTTGGTTCGAGTCCAACTCGGGGAGCCATTTTACTTCAGCTTTATGTGTCCAAATTTGCGTGTGCCCGCCACACATATGACAACAGCAACTGTGACAATGATCATGAGGGGGCTCACTGTTTCACCCAACAGCAAGGCCGACCAGCAAAGCGCCATAAAGGGCTGTACAAGTTGTAACTGACCGACAGCCGCAATGCCGCCTTGGGCCAAGCCGCGGTACCAGAACACAAAACCAATCAACATGCTGAACACGGATACATAGGCCAAACCAATCCAGGCAGGTGCGTCAACAGACGCAAACGAGTCCGGCCATTTCCAAACAGTCAAGGCCAGCATGACCGGCAGCGACACCACAAGGGCCCACGAAATAACCTGCCAGCCGCCCAAGACACGCGAAAGCTTGGCACCCTCCGCATAGCCCAGCCCGCACACCAATATGGCACCCAACATATAAAGATCACCAATCGCCAGTGAACTTCCACTTTGAAAAGCAGCAAATCCAGCAACACAAGCACTGCCGAGGCTTGAGAACAACCAAAACACCGGGCCTGGACGCTCGCCACCGCGCAGCACGCCGAACAACGCCGTGGCCAATGGCAGCAGACCGATGTAAACTGTCGAATGTGCCGATGTGATGGACTGCAACGCAAAAGCAGTCAGTAGTGGAAAGCCAACAACCACGCCAATGGCAACTACCACCAATGATAGGATCATGGGATGAATTCAGGGCGTTTTTCGCGAAACAGCACCAGCAGCGCCACCCCCAAAAGACCTGCAATACCAGCGCGAACGACAGTCAAAAAGACAGGATCAAAATCCGCCACCGCCAACCGCGTTGCAGGCAAAGATCCACTGAAAATCAAAACGCCCAAAAATCCGTTCACCCAGCCGCGCGACGTCGAGTTCATTCCCACCCCCATTGTAAGACACTTATGCGCACCGCCAATTCAATTTTGAAAGTGTCAATTGCGGAACCATTCACATTCCAGCACAGTGCAGCCTTGAATTGACCCGTGCGCACTGTTCGTTTAAAAGAACACTCCAACCTGAGAAAGCGAATAATGGACATCAAGCAAGATACGATTGCCGCAATCGGCAACACGCCGTTGATCAAGCTGCGCAAAGCTTCAGAACTTACGGGTTGCACCATTCTGGGCAAGGCGGAATTCATGAACCCCGGCCAATCAGTGAAAGACCGGGCGGCCCTGTTCATTATTCGCGACGCCATTGCACGTGGCGAACTAAAACCGGGCGGCACCATTGTTGAAGGCACTGCCGGCAATACCGGCATCGGGTTGACTGTCGTCGCCAATGCCATGGGTTTCAAATCGGTTATCGTCATTCCCGATACGCAATCCCAAGAAAAGAAAGATGCACTGCGCCAACTGGGTGCCAAGCTCATCGAAGTGCCCGCCGTTCCCTACAAAAATCCCAACAACTACGTGAAATACTCAGGCCGTTTGGCCGCGGCACTGGGCGGCGTTTGGGCCAATCAGTTTGACAATGTGGCCAATCGTGAAGCCCATATTCAAACCACCGCACCCGAAATTTGGGCCCAGACGGACGGCAAAGTCGATGGCTTTGTCTGTGCCGTTGGTTCAGGTGGCACCCTCGCTGGCGTTTCGCTTGCCTTGAAAGAGCGCAATAAAAACATCAAAATCGCCTTGGCTGACCCGATGGGTGCCGCACTTTACAGTTATTACAAAACAGGCGAATTGAAGTCAGAAGGTTCGTCCATCACTGAAGGCATTGGCCAAGGCCGCATCACCAAAAACCTCGAAGGCATTGAGGTAGATGAGGCGTTCCAGATTTCTGACCAAGAAGCCATTCCCATCGCTTTCGACCTGTTACAACATGAAGGCCTTTGCATGGGTGGCTCAACTGGCATCAACGTGGCGGGTGCTATTCATTTGGCCAAGCAGATGGGACCGGGGCACACGATCGTGACGGTGCTCTGCGACTTCGGCACGCGTTATGCCTCAAAGCTGTTTAATCCTGAATTCCTGCGTTCGAAAAATCTGGCCGTGCCAACTTGGCTTGAAGACGACAGCGCCGTTCCCACAGTGTTTGAAGCGGTATGAGCAGCAATCTGATTTCAACACAGTGGCTCGCAGATCATGCAAAACAGTGTGTGATTATTGATGCATCGTGGCACCTGCCAGCAACCAAGCGCAGCGCGAAGCAGGAGTATGCGGTCAAGCACATTCCGGGTGCAGTATTTTATGATTTGGATGCGGGTGCTGCCAGCGACACCACCCTGCCCCATATGTTGCCTACGCCTGAAAAATTCAGCACGCGATATGCAAACACTTGGAGTTGGTGATGAGAGCATTGCTGTGGTTTATGATGCAGCAGGTTTGTTCTCGGCAGCACGCCTCTGGTGGATGTTGAAAGGCTTCGGCCATCGCAATGTCTTGGTGCTGGATGGCGGACTGCCCAAATGGGAACGCGATGGCTTTGCCATAGAGTCAGGATCGGTAAATGTGGCATCGCAGGCGCGTTTCAAGCCGTTGCTTGACGCTTCAAAAGTGAAAAATTTACATGAGGTCGCGTTGGCAATCGCGTCAGGAACAGCACAAATCGCTGATGCACGCTCAGGCACCCGTTTTCGCGGCGAAGAACCTGAACCTCGTCCCGGCGTGCGCCCCGGCCATATGCCGAGTGCAGCCAATGTTCACTATGCGTCTCTTTTGAATGCAGATGGCACAATGAAATCAGGCGCAGATTTAAGATCAGCTTTTGAAAATGCGGGAATCGACCTCAGCCATCCCATCATCACCAGCTGCGGCTCCGGCGTGACGGCAGCAATATTGTCGCTTGGGCTGACAGAGCTCGGCGTGAACAATCACAGCCTCTATGATGGGTCATGGGCTGAATGGGGTGCGAGCGATGAGGCTGTGGTGCTGGGGTAAGGCTTGAGATTTGTTATAACTTATGTTATAACGATCAACATGAACAAGCATGTAAACATATCGACTTCTAAGGTCACATCTTTGGGCAATTCGATTGGTATTTCATTGCCAAAAGAAGTGCTGGCAAAATTGCGTGTGAGCAAGGGGGATTCAGTTTACTTTACCGAGACACCAGATGGTATTTTGATTTCGCCTTATGATGCAGAGTTCGCTGCGGTAATGGAAGCCGCCGAAATCGTGATGCGCGAAGATCGCGACGTCCTCAGAATTTTAGCCAAGTAGGAAGCAAAAAATCGTGACAGATTTCAAATGGCTTCCGAAACGGGCTGTTCTGGAAATGCACGCACGGCAGTTGGCAGAACATGGTGGCGGGCAAGGCATTCGCGACGAAGGACTCTTGACTTAGCGATCCAGCGCCCAATCGACAAGTGCAACTACGGAGAGCCGGACATTGCAGATGCTGCGGCGGCTTATGCGTTTGGCATCGCACGCAACCATCCATTTGTCGACGGGAACAAACGGACTGCCCTGGTGGCATCACGCGCATTCCTTCTTTACAACGGCTATCAAATTACCGCGCCGAAAGAAGATCGATTGAACACATTCCTTGCGCTCGCTTCTGGCAATCTGTCCGAAGTCGAACTCGCCGTATGGTTTCGAAACTACTTGTTGAAAATATAATTACCGCACCGGTGGCGCATATAGCACGCCGCCTTTATCCCATTGGGCATTCAATCCGCGCTCGATGAGCAGCTTTGAATTTGCACCCAGATTGCGATCAAACATTTCGCCGTAATTTCCAACGGCCGTAATGGCGCGCGCTGCCCAGTCAGCATCAAGGCCAAGGTCTGCACCAAACGTTCCGTCCACACCCAGCAAACGGCGAACAGTTGCTTTTTTGCTGGTGGATTTGTCATCGGCAACGGTAGCGCTGCGCACTTCAAGTTCTTCCGCATTCACCAATGCGAACAGCACCCAGCGCGCAATATTGAACCACTGCTCATCACCCATGCGCACAGCAGGGCCCAATGGTTCTTTAGAAATGACTTCTGACAAAACGATATTGTCGTCAGGTTTGGCCAGCTTCAGACGAATGGCATAAAGTTGTGATTGGTCGGCGGTGTAAGCGTCACATTCATTGGCCTCAAACGCGGCAATCGCTAGCTCGGGCTTGTCGAAAACTTTAGCCACATAGGCCATGTCGCGCTCTTTAAAAAAGTCATCAGCATTGGCCTGCGTTGTGGTGCCGCTGACAAAACAAATTGAGGCTTGGCTCATGTTGAACACAGATGTGACACCCGACAATTTCTTGACCAAAAACCCCTGCCCGTCATGATACATCACACCCGCAAAACGGAGCGGAAATTTGGTTTCGCGCTCCATCGTCCAAGTCGTGTTGCGCGCCAACACATCAACTGCACCGGCTTTGAGTTTTTCAAACCGTTCCTGTGCCGTAAGGGGAATGAAGTCAACTTTCGCTGCATCCCCCAATGTGGCCGCGGCAAGCGCCTTGCAATAATCCACGTCCATGCCTGACCACGCACCATCGGCAGCTTTTTCAGCAAAGCCCATCAGCCCAGCATTCACACCGCAATTCAGCTTGCCGCGGGCTTTTACATCTTCCAGCGTTGAAGCCTGCGCCGCAATCGTCAGGGCAAACAATGAGGCAGTAACGGCGAGCAGCTTGCGCATAGCGAATCCATTTTCAATTGGTACGAAGCAAAACCTTAACGGCTACAACCCTACGTGCCAAGTCGCTTTATGAGACTGGGGATTTCATCAAAAACTTCACAAGTTGGCTTATGCGGGCGCTGCATCATGAAGACGGGAAGCTTCAGCGCACGAGCAGCGTCGAGCTTCGCCTTGGTCAAATATCCACCCGCATTTTTAGTAACGACGTGCGTAAAACCCTCCGCCTTGAACAACGCAAGTTCCGCCAACAGCGAATGTGGTGGGCGGTCAAGCAAGAGACGCCAACGTGAAGGCAGCATTTCGGCAGGTGGTTCAACCGTGCGAATGACGCCACTCAAATCATTGCGGCTGATAAAGCCTTGCAGGTCCTTTCTGCCGGTAGTGAGGAAAGCTTTGGCACCGCTGGGCAAACACGCAGATGCTTCGCCGAGTGTTGTAACATTCGTCCACTGGTCGCCCTCCACCTGCGTCCAAGCTGGCCTCTCAAAACGCAGCAGCAATATTGGCAGCTGTTGCACCGCCTGATGAGCATTACGCGAAATATTGGCGGCGAAGGGATGAGTGGCGTCGATCACAACGCTGAACTTTTGTTCCAAAAGACATGCCCGCAAACCATCAGCACCGCCAAATCCACCCATGCGAATTGTGCCATCGGGCAACAAGGGATTTGTCGTAACACCAGCAAGTGAAGTGGTTACATCGTGATGCAAGGGCACCAACAGATTTGCAATGTCTCGCGCTTCAGCAGTGCCGCCGAGAATGAGGATTTTAAGCGATAACATATTAGGTGGCATGGCCACACGATTTTTCCAGCGCGATCAACCACAATCACATCTGCCAAACTTGCACCTTGCAGAACTTCACGCACTTTGACCAATGCCTGTTCGGCAATGACCTGTGCCAAATGTGGCCCCGCCAATTCCAAGACTTCCATCGCCGTGTTTGCCGCCCTCACCTGCTCTCGCAAGTCGGGTTTCACAAATTGAGCCAACCATTCAAAATCGACTTGCGAACGTCCAGAATGCAAATCCAAAGCCCCTTGTGCCAGTTTCACAATTTTCGCAAAGCCCCCACCAATAGTGACGCGCGGAACTGGATTGACACGAAGGTATTTTAACACGCCGCCCGCAAAATCTCCCATGTCCAACATGGCTTCAAGCGGCAATCCATAAAGCGCCCTCACTGCATCTTCCGAAGTTGAACCTGTGCAGCCCGCCACATGCGCCAGGCCTGATGCACGGGCCACGTCTATGCCGCGATGAATAGAGGCTATCCAAGCAGCACATGAATAAGGATTTACAATTCCGGTTGTGCCCAGAATTGAAAGCCCGTCGACAATGCCTAATCGTCCATTCCAAGTTTTTTCGGCCAAGGCTTTGCCGCCGGGAATGGATATTTCGATTTCCGCGCCAACACCCAATTCGGCGGCGACGGCTTCCATCATCTGCCGTGGCACGGGGTTGATGGCTGGTTCACCAACCCCTATTGGTAAGCCCGGCTTCGTCACCGTTCCAACACCCACTCCTGCCTTGAATATAACGCCGTTGTCACGCAAGCGCACAGTGGCCACGATCATTGCGCCGTGGGTTACATCTGGGTCATCGCCTGCATCTTTGACGATGCCGACACGGGCGAAGCCTTTTCCCAGTTCCTCAAGCGCCAGAGCAAAGGCCACAGTCTGGCCCTTTGGCAAAGTGATCTCCACAGGATCAGGAAATTTGTCCGTCAACAATGCCGTCAAGGCAGCCTTGGTGGCAGCGGTGGCGCAAGCCCCTGTCGTCCACCCACGGCGCAATGCCTGTTCTGGCTTTTCTAATCGCATGACTTCTCGCTATAAGGAGCAAATGAACATGACTCCAACAAAAACCGCATTGGCCTGGGAGCAAGATGCGACGGGTTTTGCCAGACTTGATGCGGAAAGCTTTCCGCAATTCGAGCAGGGTTGGGTTTGGCTTGTGGGTGCCGGCCCCGGTGCGCCGGGCTTGATGTCATTGCTGTGCTACCATGCCATGCAACACTGCGACGTGGTGGTTTACGATGCGCTGGTAAACCCTGATATTCTGCGCTGGGTGCGGGTGGGCGCTGAACTGGAATATGCCGGAAAGCGTGGCGGCAAACCGTCACCCATTCAAAAAGACATTACTGTTCGCCTGATTGAACTGGCACAACAAGGAAAGCGCGTGTTGCGCCTCAAAGGCGGCGATCCCTTTATGTTTGGCCGTGGCGGTGAAGAAAGCCAAAACCTCGCCAAATCAGGCATACCATTCCGCATTGTGCCGGGCATCACATCAGGTATTGGCGGTTTGGCATATGCTGGAATTCCAGCAACCCACCGCGACACCAATCATGCCGTGATCTTTCTGACGGGCCATGACGCCACGGGCAAAATGCCTGCAAACGTCAATTGGTCGGCCATCGCCACAGCTGCCCCCGTGATCGTAATGTATATGGGTGTCAAGAACTTAGGCGAGATTGCCAAGACTTTGATTGAAGCTGGCCGCAAGCCTGATGATCCTGTGGCAATCGTCTCAAACGCCTCCCTGCCACACCAGCAAGTGGCAATCACCAACTTACTTGAAGCGGGGCAATACGTTTCGGAAAACGATCCGCCAACGCCCGCAATTATTGTTGTGGGGCATGCTTCGGATTGGCGTTCCTTGCTGGATTGGTATGGCCCTTCGCTGCGCGAGAACAAGATTGGCTAAAGCCCTCATCGTTGCCGCGCCCCATTCTGGCAGCGGAAAAACCTTGGTTACATTGGGTTTGATCCGCGCCTTGCGCAACGCGGGCCATAGCGTTGCCTCTGCAAAAGTCGGGCCTGACTATATCGACCCACAGTTTCACTGTGCGGCGTCAGGGCAGCCTTGCCTCAATCTAGACCCTTGGGCCATGGGCACTTTGGCCTGTAACGCGCTACTGCAAAATGAAGCTGATATCAGCATCGTCGAAGGCGTGATGGGCCTGTTTGATGGGCCTGATGGCGCAGCAGGCTCAACAGCTGATTTGGCGGCAGATTTGAACTTGCCCGTTTTGTTGGTCGTGGACTGTGCCCACCAGGCCCAATCCATAGCCGCCTTGGTGCAAGGCTTTGCCCAACATCGAACGGACGTTCATATTGCAGGCGTGTTCTTGAACCGTGTGAAAAGCGACCGCCATGCTGCCCTTCTTCAAGCAGCTTTAGAAAACGGTGGCATTCCCGTTGTCGGCCAACTGCGGCACAACAACTCATTCCACATGCCGTCTCGGCACCTCGGATTGGTGCAGGCACTTGAAAATCAAGCACTTGAGACGTTTCTTGAAGCCGCAGCAGCAGGAGTCGCACGTGAAACAATTCTTGACAAGCTGCTTCAAATTGCAACCCCTTTATCGAATCAATTTCAAAAAACTACCCCTACCTTGCCACCACTGGCGCAAACCATGGCGATTGCCAGCGATGAAGCCTTTTCTTTTGTCTATCCCCACCTGTTGAAAGCCTGGCACGCTGCCGGTGCCACACTGCGCTTTTTCTCGCCCCTCGACAACGAAGCGCCACCAAAAGCTGACGCGGTTTATTTGCCAGGTGGTTATCCCGAACTAAACGCAGGAAAGCTGGCAGCGAATACGATTTTCCTCGAAGGCCTGCGCAAATTCACAGGATTGATTTACGGCGAATGCGGCGGTTACATGACCTTGGGCGAAGGCCTGACTGACGCCGAAGGCAATCGCCACGCCATGGCTGGCCTACTGCCGCTGGAAACCAGTTTTGCGAAGCGGAAACTGCATCTTGGCTATCGCCAACTCACCAATTTGAACGGACCATTTCCGCAGCACCTGCGCGGACATGAATTCCACTACGCCACTATGGTACGTGAAGGCGACGCGCAGCGCCTATTTGACGCCGAAACCGCCAACGGAACAGCATTGCCCGCCATTGGGCTGCGGCGGGGCAATGTCATGGGTTCCTTTGCCCACATCATCAGTGTTGCGCCATGACAGCACGGGCCTTCATGTTCATGGGCACGGGTTCGGACGTAGGCAAATCGCTCATTGTGGCAGGCCTCTGCCGTTTGCTGGCCAATCGCGGGTACAAAGTGGCCCCCTTCAAACCACAGAACATGTCCAACAACGCCGCCGCCGTTGAAGGTGGTGAAATTGGTCGGGCACAGGCTTTGCAGGCAAGAGCCGCGAAGTGTGTGGCCAATGTCCACATGAACCCGGTTTTACTGAAGCCCGAAAGCGAACGTGGTGCGCAAGTAATTGTTCAGGGGAAACGCCACTCAACGCTGTCTGCGCGGGAATTTTTCAAGAACCGCCCGCAATTCATGCCCGCTATTTTGGAGAGTTTTGGGAAACTCTGCGCTGAACATGATTTTGTTTTGGTGGAGGGTGCGGGCAGCCCTGCGGAAACTAATTTGCGCGATGGTGACTTGGCCAACATGGGTTTTGCGTCCGCTGCAAATGTGCCAGTGGTTTTGATTGGTGACATACATCGCGGCGGCGTGATTGCGTCCATGGTAGGCACCCACGCCGTTTTAGACGCAGCTGATCGAAACCGCATTAAAGCTTTCATGATCAATAAGTTCCATGGTGATCCGAAACTGTTTGTTGAGGGCGCAGAGACAATACAAGCCCTTACTGGTTGGAATAAGTTGGGCGTCGTGCCGCACTTCGCCAAAGCGCATCATTTACCAGCAGAAGACGCCGTTGCCTTGGAAGAACAAACCGCAAAGTCATCAGGTCGCATTAAAATATGTGTACTGCGACTACCCCGCATTGCCAATTTTGATGACTTGGACCCCCTCCGCTTAGAGCCTGATGTTTCGTTACAATTCCTGCAAGATGGCGAAGCCCTGCCCGCCGACTGCACACTCGCTATCATCCCCGGCTCAAAATCAACCATCGCTGATCTGGCGGCTTTACGCAAAAATGGTTGGGACATTGATATCGCTGCCCATGCGCGGCGCGGCGGCAAAGTGCTGGGATTGTGCGGCGGATATCAGATGTTGGGTCGCGTCATCCACGACCCCGCCGGCTTGGAAGGCAGCGCAACGTCAGTCACGGGTCTTGGCTTGCTCGACGTTGAAACCACAATGAGTGCTGATAAAACCGTGAGGCCTACAACGGCAACACATGCTGCATCAGGCGAGGTAATTTCAGCCTACGAAATACATATGGGTGAAACCACAGGGCCAGATTGCGCCTCACCATTTGCCTTCACCGAAAATGGTCCGGAAGGTGCGATTAACGGCAACGTGATGGGCACCTATTTGCACGGCTGTTTTTCAAGCGATGGTTTTCGTAGTGCCTTTCTCTCCAATCTGGGTGCTTCAAGTAGCGTGAACTACGACACGTTGATTGAAACCACGTTGGATGACTTGGCATCTCATTTCGAAACCCACCTCAACATCGATGCGATATTGGGATTGAACTAATGTTGTTTTTCCCTCATGCGGCCTTGGCCTGCCTCATCGAAAAATATGTGGGATATCCGGAAGGGCTGACCCAACGTTTTGGCCATCCCGTGCAATGGATCGGTGCTTTGATTACTTGGCTCGACGAAACCTTAAACACCCAGCCCGATGATGAATTGGAAGGCCTGTTGCGTGGTGGCGCAGCTCTCGCACTGCTGCTCGCTGCAACGGTTTTCCCCGCTTACATGCTGCAAGACATTTTAAATGGTGTAGCCGGAGGCTGGGTCATCAACGCCGTCATCGCCACCGCATTCATTGCTCAAAAATCCATGCGCGACCATGTCGACGAAGTTGCCTTCGCTTTGTCTTCTTCCATTGCCGCTGGCCGCATGTCAGTTGCTAAAATCGTCGGACGTGAAACCAAAGATTTGGACGAGTCAGGCGTGGCAAAGGCAGCGTTCGAAAGCCTCGCGGAAAACACTGCAGATGGCATCGTCGCACCAGTGTTTTGGTATGCCGTTTTGGGTCTTCCGGGATTGGTTGCCTACAAGGCTATCAACACTGCTGACTCGATGATTGGTCACAAGTCCGACCGTTACTTGTTCTTTGGGTTCTGTGCCGCCAAACTTGATGATCTCGTAAATTTACCAGCCTCGCGCTTGACGGCATTGTATTTTGCTGCCGCTGCCACGCTCAAAAGCGCTGAAAGCGGAAAACGCGCTTGGCACTCCGCATGGGCGGACGCCGGCAAACATCGCTCCCCCAATGCGGGTTGGCCCGAAGCCGCAATGGCGGGTGCCCTGGGCTTGCGATTTGGCGGCCCACGCAATTATGACGATGGCATGGTAAAATTGCCGTGGATGGGCGATGGTCGCGAACAAATGACGCGCGCTGATATTGCGAACGGTCTTGCACTCTATGATCGTGCGCTGTGGATTATGTTGGGGTCATTGGTCGCACTGGCAATGATCCTTTGAGCACCAGCGGCAAACCCGCCGCAACGAACACCACATTATCAGCCACGGCTGCAACGCGTTGGTTTACAATGCCCTGCGCATCGCGAAACTGTCGCCCCAATTTATTGTCAGGAACAATGCTGAGACCCACTTCATTTGACACCAAAACAACTTCAGCGGCCATGCGCTGCAACTCATCACACAAAGCTGTTGTAGGGCCTTGCCAATCATGTTCTGCCAATATCAAATTTGAAAGCCACAACGTCAGGCAATCGACCAAAATGAACCGCTGCGCACTGGCAATCTCCGCCAGTTTTTGCGGCAACGCAAATTGTTCTTCATGGGTTATCCAACCCTCTCCACGCTGGCGTTGATGCTGCTCGATGCGTTCCCGCATTTCGTCGTCAAAGGCTTGCGCCGTGGCAATATAGTGCTTCTCACCTTGCGCCAAGTTTTCCGCCAGTCGGGACTTTGCCAGAACGTGCGCCACCCAGAATGAGTGTAACAGTCACGCTTTCACCGGGGGAATGCGGGCAATGAAATGGCCGCGCATGGCATCTGGCCATAGCTTGAACGGCACTTCGCCAGTTTCAGTCTCACCATGGGCATCAAACCATTGCAGAATCGCTTCGGCCTGTTCCCGCGTGGCAACGTGTTTGCCGGTGATATAAGAAAACCGCTCAGTATCACGGATAACAACGCTGCAGCTTTGCGTGCAATTCCACAAGCAGGTTTGCTCGACCACATCGACATCATTGCGGCCATGCTCAGCTAAAAATCCACGCAGTTCAGCAATAAGCGTTTGCCCGCCCGTGCGGCCATCGTCTGCCAGCTTGCGACCATCGGGAAAACGGCAGGTGGTGCACAAGAACTAAACTACGCATTTACAGCTTTCCAAAAAACAGTTTGAACATCATGGCCTTCCATGTAGCGTGAAAGCCAACCTGTCAACGTGACCAAACCGGCATGACCTTCAAACAAATCGCCTTTCTCGCCTCCGAAGCCCCTGTCGCCAAGCGCGCCTTAAGCCGCATGGTGAAACTCTATGGCAATGTTGATATCAAGAACGCTGATGTCGTCGTGGCCTTGGGTGGCGATGGCCACATGCTGCAAACCATGCACAAAATGGTGTCCTCCGGCGTGCCCGTTTACGGCATGAACCGCGGCACCGTTGGATTTTTGATGAATGATTTCGTCGAAAAGAATTTGCAGGAGCGATTGGCTGACGCAGAACTGACCACCATCCATCCGCTGAAAATGTCGGCAGTTGATGCCTGATGGCAAAAAGCACTCAGGCATTGCCTTCAATGAAGTCTCTTTGCTGCGCCAACGCCACCAAGCTGCAAAAATTGCCATTCACATTGACGGTAAGCAACGATTGGAAGAATTGATTTGCGACGGTTTATTGGTGGCAACGCCTGTTGGCAGCACGGCTTATAATCTCTCAGCCCACGGACCTATTTTGCCGATTGGCTCACCTCTTTTGGCGTTAACGCCGATCAGTGCATTTCGTCCCGGCGCTGGCGCGGTGCAATATTGCCGCGCAATGCCAAAGTGACACTGATTATCAACGAAGCTGAAAAGCGCCCCGTTGCTGCTGTGGCCGATCATGTGGAAGTGCGCCATGTTGATCAGGTCGAAATCGTCGAAGACAAAAAGAAAATCGTAAAAATGCTGTTTGACCCCGGCCATAGCTTGGCCGAACGCGTGTTGAACGAGCAGTTCAAGTTTTAAGCGGCGCGCAACATATCCGACTTCAGTTTCCGTGCAATTTTCCGCACCTTGTCGTCGGCAAAGCGTCCTACATAGTCCATCAGTTTGGCTTGGTCTCGTGCAGCCAAGGCGCCAAATTGCATCATGAGAACTTCAAGCAAGCGGCGACCGAAATTATCGGCGTCCAATTTAACATCTTCTTCGCGGGCTTGTGCCACCACATCGCAGACGCGCTGATAATGGCATGACAACCTGGCGGCAGCATAGACCGATTGAGCAACGAACGAATGCCAGCACCACCACGCGTTAACATCAAGGCGAGGACACGGTCTTGCACCTGGCCCGACAAATGGCCCAAGGCAGCTGCCACAATTTCCATATCTCCAAGGCACGAAGCGCGCACAATAAGGGACGGCGTCAGCATATTTTGCGCAGCGAGAAACTGAATTCCATCGGCGCGGTCCGATGCACTGGCCTGCTTCAAGACCTGCAACACAGCACCTTCTTCTGCATCAGCCACCAAGTCATTGGCATCATTTGCAGGCATCCAGCCGCGTTCCGCCATCATTTGGCGCATGCGCACAGCTGAGCGTTTGGCTTGCGTAATGCGAATGTCCAAGGGTAAATCTTTTCGCTCAAGTAAAAGATCCACCACATCTCCTGATTGGCCGAGGCGTGCAAAAATCTGGTGAAGATCAGCGGGCTTCAACTTAACTTTCCGATTGGTCAGCGCCGTTGCGACAGCCACCGCGGATCCGGCACGCACAAGAAACATGACCGCATCAGCAGAAATGTCTGGACGAGCTGTAACAGTACGTTGCCGCGCATCATCACCAACGCGCAAAATGGCTTGCATGTGCCATGAATTCAATGCGGGCGTTGCTGCAAGAAACGGCAAGGCGATTGCGTCATCATCAGCAATAACGGAAAAAATCAAATCTTGGTGGAGGTTTGTAACAGTTGAGAGCTCCTCCGCCAAAACCTGCCGCACGGAACGGTCGGGATCCGTAGAAAGCTTCAGCAACACAGGAATAACCTGGTCTTTTTCAATCGTTGATGTTTCGGGATCGTCGAGCAATGCAGCCAGTTGGCGGGCAAGGGCTTGGCGGGCTTGTGACTGCCCACACTCCAAAACCGCTTCTAACACCGTCACATCAAGGCCGGTTTCTGTCTCTAAACGCATTCTCACCACCTACTATCCCAGACAAGGCCGACAATAGGAACGAGGCCTTAACAAACTGTTCACCACGTTTGTTAAGTTGGAAATTGTAAGCTCAGGCAGCGATGGCGAGTAGCACGCCAGATTGTGTGAGCTTGAAGCGCAAAAGATCAAGATCGAAGGGTGCCATCATAAATTCGGAAGCACCACTCAAAATACTTTCCCCCATCACACTCATAGTCGCATCCGACGAATAGAAAATGACGATTGGTCGACCGGTGTTGCGGCATTGGTGGCGAACCAGCCGCAAAAATTCCTTTGCCCGGGGTAACACTGACGCTTCCAAAAGCACCACATCAGGCTGGTTATCTTGACAAAAACGCACGCCCTCTTCCACATCAGCCAATTGGCTGGTGCGTACGCCGAGCTGCAACATCAGTCCTTCGACGTGGTCGCGAGCGGTTGCATTTTCATCGATCAACAGACAAGACACCATCACATTCACCATTCTAACTGTGCTGAAAATTTCAGCTAGAGCGAGTTCCTGCGCCTTGATGGTTAACGAGTTATTAAACAGGTTTTCCACAGCCATTAAAATCACATCAAGTCATTGATAAAATGGAATAATACAGACTTATCCACAGAGTTATCCACAATGGCAAAATTGTGGCGTTCGGCGTCTGTTCACGACTCGCACTGCGACTCAGTGAGTTTTCAACTAAATCTAAAGTTGCTGCGCCGCCTTTAACCCGGCCTACGCATCCGCCAGGTTGAATCAATTGTTGCATATTCCGAATAACCAAGCCGCGCCAAAGGTTGCAGTGCAGCCGTGTTAACCCGTCCATTCTCAATAAACCTGTCATCGATGTGAATGCCAATGACACGCCCAATCACCATCCAATCCCCTACATGCCCGTCGTCGTCGGGCAATGGCACCGTTTGGAAATGTCGACACTCAAAGCACACAGGGCTTTCGCCGACACGCGGCGCTTTGATCAATCGGCACGGGGCTTTGGACAATCCTGCGAGCTCAAATTCATCAATGTGATGCGGCACCGTGGCTGAACTCGTGTTCATTGCCTCGCGCAGTGAAAATGTTGCAAGGTTGAAAGCAAACTCCCCCGTCGCTTCCACATTGCGCAATGTGTCTTTACGCCCACCTGAACCAAACGCCACATAGATCGGGCCATCAGAAAAGGCGTTAAAGAAACTATATGGTGCGAGATTGGCAATACCATCAGGCGAAAGCGTTGAAATCCAGCCAATTGGACGTGGCACCATGACAGCTTTGAAAGGATCCAACGCAAGGCCGTGGTCGTTGCGAACGGCATCGTAAAACATCACAAACTCCGCAAAAGTTTGCCAAGGTCCGCTACACTCTCGACAACATAATCAGCATGAGCGTCTAAATTATGCCGTTCGCCGTTGCCGGTAAGAACACCAATGGCCAGCCCCGCCCCACCATTGCGGGCTTCTTCCAGGTCGTGCGTATTATCGCCCACCATGGCAATGTCTCGTGGTGAAATGCCGGTGGTATCAGCAAACAATTTCACCATTTGTCCTGAAGGCTTGGGCACGTCGACACTGTCAGCCCCGATGATGGCTGCAAAATAATGTGCCACTTTCAACGCCTGCATATGCCCAATGGCAGAGTTTTCACCGTCGTTGGTGGCCACACCCAACTTCAATCCCATGGCGACCAACTCATCAAAAACCGGAGCTAGACGCATCAGCGGTTTCATATGCTGCAAGGCAAGAGGTGCAAAGTCGTTGTTAAAGCGTTTCGTCAACAACGCATGATTTTCCGGCGTTTCATGATCCCACCACATTTCAACCAATTGCCGCGTGGTGCCGCCTGCTAAAGTTGATCCTGCAATGAAGGTTTGGGAAATGGGGTCAAAACCTGCTGCCACCATCTTGGCTTCCACGGCATCCGGTGCCAACCCGCGTTCGGTTGTCAGGATGGATTTATAAAATGGAACCCAGGTGCCATTGGAGTCAATCAGCGTGCCGTCTTTATCGAACAATACTGCCTTGATCGCCATTATATGCTCCAGCGTGTCGCCAGAGCTGACACATCAGGCCGTGGACGATCTTCAAGCGGAACACTGGTGGTGCCGATGTAAATGGCGCCTGCCACGTTCTCCACGGCCGAAATTCCCATGGCGATCTTTGCGCCATCATCATAGGCAATCCAGTCGGACTGCCACTGCGCATCAAAACCATGGGCCTGCGCGGCAAGCACTAAGTTGAAACACACTGCCGCCGCCGACATTTGTTGCTCCCAGATTGGAATTTTAACGTGTTGCGCTGCCGTTGAAACCACAACCACAACCAAGGGGGCCCGTTCAAACAAGCCTTTTTGAAAGGCAACATTCTCCGCTGGGTAATCTGGATGCAGTGCCGCGTAGCGCTTAGCAAACAGTTCCCCGACATCACCACGTGCGCTTCCCTCAAACAGCACAAAGCGCCACGGATTTAGTTTGCCATGGTCTGGTACGCGGATGGCAATGGTGAGAATTTCTTGCAGCTGTGCCGCATCCGGCCCCGGCCCGGCCATAGCTTTGGCAGAAGCGGATTTGCGGGTTTTCAGAAATTGGAGAAGTGTGGTTCGGTCATTGAGCTTGGTCATAGCTAACTATTTGGCGGGCGGAAGCACGCTTGGCAATGCTTTCAATTGCACTGCTGCTATTAACCATTTGTTAAACAACTTGTTGCGGCAACGCCCGCGCCGTGGTTTCTACGCTCACCGGCCGGAGAGCTGGGGGAGAGTTGAATAAGGGGACACCTCGAATGGGCGTCAGCACCCGTCCATCGAAAAAATATCGCCAGCAGCACAAATTCCAGTTTTGTGCGCTGGCGATACTTTTAAGCACAAGCCTCGCAAGCCCTGCCTTCACCGCGACGACGGTTGATGTGCCTGATGTCGAGACCACCTATTCCATTGCACATGACACCGCCCACG
Organism: uncultured Alphaproteobacteria bacterium; assembly: GCA_963840765.1. Classification (GTDB taxonomy): domain Bacteria; phylum Pseudomonadota; class Alphaproteobacteria; order Rhizobiales; family Aestuariivirgaceae; genus Aestuariivirga. The sequence goes on from CAWJAE010000005.1 coordinate 33,005, forward strand.
AAGTGTCCATCAGCGTTGTCGAACCCGGAAAGGAAAGCATTTCGCTTGTCGCGCGTCTCACAACCATCAGCACGCACATCGCCCGCGACGTGGCTTGGCAAGTCCGTAATGAAGCAGGTGAACTGCTTTTGAACGCCACCTCTAACGAGCTCGAAAGCCCGTTAGCACCCGGCCAATATGTGGTTGAAGCGCAATATGGCGCCGTGGCCGTGCGTGAAACGTTGCGCGTAACAGCAGGCAATAGCATTGCCGTCAATTTCGTTTTGAATGCAGGTGGTCTGCGTGTGATACCTGCCTTGAAAGGCATGGCAACAACCGGCCTGAAATCCAAAACCTTCGTCTATGCCCTCGCCGGCGTCGACAAGGGAAAGCTCGTGGCTCATTCTGAAGAGCCGGGGGAGTTGTTGAAATTATCAGCAGGCGTTTACCGTGTTGAAAGCCGCATGGGTGCAGGCAATACCACCGCCGTCACGGACGTGCGCATTCGCCCCGGAAAAATGAGTGCTGTTGAAGTAACGCACGAAGCCGGTGTGGCTCGGCTGAATTTTGTGGGCTCACCTGAAGCCAGCGTAAAATGGGATGTGCGCCCGATTGACGGCACGAAGTTAACAACGCTCGAAGGCCTGACCCACAAGCTTGCCCTGAAGCCAGGTGTCTATTTGGCTGAAGCCCATGTGAATGGCGAAATTCTCACCGCGAAATTCAAAATCGCCGCAGGTGAAGAACGCGACATAATGTTGGGCAATTGAACGTTCATTCCGGCAAAGGAATGAACTCTTTTTCGTCTCCTGGAACAATAGCAAAGCGCGCTTGTGCCCAATCGTTCTTTGCAGCTTCGATTTGTTCCTTCGAAGAGGCCACAAAATTCCACCAGATATAGCGTGGCCCATCCATCGGTTCGCCGCCTAGCATCATCAAACGCGCACCATGCTGTGAACTGACTACAATAGGATCACGCGGATGGAAAACCAACAACCGCCCGGCCTCAAACGTATCACCAGCAACTTGAATGGCACCTTCAGTCACATAAATTCCACGTTCAACATGCTCAACAGGCAATGGCAAACGACCACCGGGTTGCAAAGTCACATCTGCATAAAATAAATCCGAATGGGTTTTGACGGGTGAACGCGCACCAAACATTTGGCCCGCAATCAACCGCACACTGGCTTTGCCATCTTGCAGCAAAGGCAAAGCCGCAGCATCCACATGTTCAAAACTGGGTGAAGTACCTTCATGTTGCTTTGGCAGGGCCACCCAACTTTGAATGCCATAAAGCTGTTGTCCAAGGCTACGCGCCGAGGGCGGTGTGCGCTCGGAATGCACAATGCCCTTGCCAGCCGTCATCCAGTTTAGTTCACCGGGCTTGATGGATTGGTCAAATCCCAAATTATCTTTGTGCTGAATAACGCCATCAAAAACCCAAGTTACGGTGGAAAGTCCAATATGCGGGTGGGGTCGCACATCCATGCCCTGCCCGGCCTTCATCAGGACGGGGCCAAACTGATCAAAAAAAATGAACGGCCCGACCATTTGTCGTTGCGTTGAGGGTAAGGCACGTCGCACTTCAAAATCGCCCAAGTCACGCGCACGCGGCACGATGACGGTTTCAATGGCATCAGCGGCTGCCACATCGCCCGGCAATGGGTCAGGAATGTGTGGTAGTGTCATGCGGCGTCTACATCCTTCAATGCGGCGCGCACAATTGGCGCAACCTTCGTGCCCAGCAATTCAATGGCGCGCATTTGCTCCGTATGCGGAACAGTTCCAATTGCCATTTGAATGAGAATTCGCGTGTTCCCGAAAACTTCATGCAGTTCCAAAATGCGGTCAGCAACGCGTTGCGGGTCACCAATCAACAGGTTGCCATCTGGTCCGGCGGCTTGTTCAAAATGGGCGGCTCCCTGCGGTGGCCAGCCCCGTTCACGGCCAATGCGATTCATAACTTCGGTTTGTGCCGGGCCATAAACTGATTTGGCTTTCTGCAAACTGTCACTCACAAAACCATGCATGTTCAAACTCAGTTCCGCCTTAGATGGATCCTTGCCGCGCTTGACCAGCGTATCGCGATACAGCGCATAAAACGGCGCAAACCGTTTAGGGTCACCACCAATGATCGCCAATGCCATCGGAATATCCAAGGAAGCCGCACGCACAACAGATTGCGGCGTGCCACCTACAGCAATCCAAACCGGCATCTTGGCTTGCTCGGGGCGCGGGTAAATGCCTGCGTCGTTGAGTGATGGCCGCAGCGAACCTCGCCAAGTCACGCGCTCTTGCTCACGCAGTTTCAACAGCAAGTCCAGCTTTTCAGCAAACAGCGCGTCATAGTCATCGAGTTCATAACCAAACAGCGGATAGGACTCGATGAAGCTCCCGCGCCCCGCCATGATTTCAGCCCGGCCATTCGACAAGCCATCCAATGTCGCAAATTGTTGAAACACCCGCACCGGGTCATCCGAACTCAGAACCGTAACTGCACTTGAAAGCCGAATGTTTTTTGTGCGCGAAGCACCAGCAGCCAAAGCCACGACGGGCGATGACGCGGCATAGTCTGCGCGGTGGTGCTCGCCAACCGCAAACACATCCAGCCCCACTTGGTCAGCCAATTCCATTTCTTCAACAAGATTGCGCAAGCGTTGGCCCGCCAATTCTGGTTTGCCCGCAGGCACGTCAGCGAAAGTGTAAAGTCCAATTTGCATCATAAAATCCTTCTCAGGACTTATTTGGAACTTTTGTCGTTACTTTTCAAGCCACGGCATTTATCAGAACAATATTTGACCTCATCCCACACCTTTTCCCACTTCTTGCGCCACGTGAACGGTCGCCCGCAAGCTACGCAAATCTTTGAAGGAAGGTCTGATTTTTTCCTCATGCTTTAACGCGCAAAGTCGAACGTCCACCGTCCACGCCAATGACTTGTCCCGTAATCCAACCAGCCTGTGGTGACAACAAAAAGGCAGCCAACGATGCAACATCATCAGCTTCACCCAACCGCTGCAAAGGGTGCATAGCCGCAATGGCTTGAGCTGTGGCGTCATTTGCGGTCATGAATTCCGCGAGCGGCGTTTTGGTCAAGGAAGGTGCAATGGCATTCACACGTATCTTCGGTGCCCATTCTGCCGCGAGGGAACGCGCCAACCCTTCAACCGCACCCTTGGCCATCGCCACGGAAGCATGGGAAGCAAAACCTTGCCCCACTGCAACCGTAGAAAATAAAACCACCGAGGCCGTGGCCGAAGTGCTGGCTTTCAACGCGGGCAACGCTGCTTTGAGCGCGCGAAATGCCCCCAACGCATTAAGTTCAAAATCTTTCATCACATCCGCATCCGCAATGCGGTGTGCGGGCTTGAGATTAATGCTGCCAACACAATAAGCCAAACCGTCGATTGCTGGTCCCGCAGCTTGCACGGCTTGTTCAAGTGCAGTTGCATCCGTCACATCAGCGGCGGCGAAACTGGCGTCCAATTCCGCAGCCAATGTCTGCACTTTCTGTGCGTCTCTCCCAATTAAATGTACGCCAGCCCCCGATGCTGAGATTTGACGCGCTAACGCGCCGCCAATGCCTGATGTGCCAATGATAATAATTTTTGTCATGAGCACATTACGCTCCATAGACTTTGACGGTTCAATTGCGTCGCTTGTTTTCAATATCGGGTGCCGCCGGAAAGCGCGATTGCAAGTCCCGGTCCGTCACACTCATGTGGTTGCGGGTATATTGCTCCGAAGCCTTGCGCAGGGGCTGAAAATCCCACGGGAAAAGGCTGCCATTCTTCATCGCCTCAAACAACATCAAGCGGGCTTGCTGGCTTTGCAATACTTCAGCAGTGAATGCGCGGAATATCAAATTTAGCTTCCACCTCCGCCCGCATGGTTTTGGCTAGTGGGTGCCGTATCGCAAGATTGTTTGTCTCTTCCGGATCGTCCACGAGATTGAAAAGCTGGTCAGGGTCCACGGGTGAATGAATGAATTTCCAAGGCCCCCGGCGCAACATGTAAAGCGGTGCCATAGCACCTTCCGCAAGGTATTCACCCCATGCCGTATAGTCTTTGTTTTCTGCAGCACCTTTCAGCAATGGCACCAGTGAACGCCCATCCACCGGCCGTGCCAAAGTTGGTCCACTTCCCTGCCCCAATTCAGCCAGCGTCGGCAAAATATCTGCCAACGTTACAGGTTCCGCCACACGCCGCGCCTTAAAGCGTGAAGGGTTCCATACAATGAAAGGCACATGGGCCGAAGGTTCAAGATAACTCATCTTGTACCAAAGGCCGCGCTCACCCAGAAAATCACCATGGTCAGATGTGAATACAACAATCGTATTTTCAAGCATGTTGGTTTTCTCAAGCGTGTCCAGCAATTGCCCCACAAGCGAGTCTACGTAGGAAATGTTGGCATAATAACCATGCCGCGCAGCCCGAACATCAGCCTCGCTTACAGCGTAATCATCCATCGCCGACACATCATATAAACGCTGGGAATGGGCGTCGAGGTCCGCCCGCTGCATGTGCGGCACCTTCGGCAAGTCAATGTCTTCGTCGCTGTAAAGTCCCAGAATTGTTTGCGCGCGGCATAAGGATCATGCGGGTGAGTGAAGGACGCCATCAGCGCCAGTGGTTTGTCAGCCTCAAACCGTGCGTGATCATAAATTTTGCGTACCGCTTGAAACGCCACATCATCATCAAACTCCAGCTGATTGGTAATTTCCGCAATGCCCGGCTGCAACACCGACGTCATGTTGTGGTACCACCAGTCGATGCGTTCTTGCTTCAGGCGCCAATCCGGCGTCCATCCAAAATCAGCGGGGTAAATATCAGTGGTCAGCCGTTCTTCAAGACCATGCAATTGGTCAGGCCCCACGAAATGCATCTTGCCGGACAGGCAGGTCTTATAACCTTCTTTGCGCAGGTAATGCGCCCAGGTTGGAATGGCCGAGGGAAACTCCGCTGCATTGTCATAAACCCCGGTGCGCGATGGCAGCAGCCCATTCATCACAGTAGCGCGCGCCGGCGCACAAAGCGGGCTTGTGGAATAGGCATTTTCAAACACCACGCCTTCCGCCGCCAACCGCGACAAGTTCGGCGTTTGCACCAACGGGTGGCCATGAAACGGCAAATAGCGCGCCGCCAACTGGTCAGCCATCACAAACAGGATGTTGGGTTTTTGTTGTTTGGCCACTATATTGCTCCCATGAAAACAGTTTTGCTGCTGCTGATCAGATTCTACCAGCTTACACTATCTTCGATCATGGGGCGCAACTGCCGCTTCCTTCCGACATGTTCGGACTATGCGCGGCAAGCCATTGAAATTCACGGGCCCATGGAAGGCGGCAAACTGGCGGCCAAACGCATGTGCAAATGCCACCCTTGGGGTGATGGAGGCTTTGATCCTGTGCCGCCAAAACACTAATGGTGGCTGTGACCGCCAAAACACTAACGGGGAGCCTCTCAGCCCCCCGCGATTTGTCGTTAAAGTTTAAAGCCGTTAGAGGCTGAAACGGTAATTCGCAGACGCGCGAACCGTGTGGAAATCATCATATTCCATGTGAGCGGTGCCCGTTCCGCCAGGCGTACCATCCGACAAGAAATGATCGGTTTCGCCAAACTTCACGTAGAGATATTCAAAGCCCACGGTAAAGTTATCAGACAACGCGTGCTCCATACCTGCGCCGAGGGCAAAACCATTGGTCCACTCGGATTTGCTGTCTTTTGCCGTAGCGGTTTCGCCACCAAATTCCATTTCGGCAATCGCAAGACCGCCCGTTGCGTAAAGCAATGTATCGTCCAATGCCCAACCAACGCGACCGCGCAGTGTGCCAATATGATTAGTCTTCAAGAATGACTCTACCGTTCCATGATCATTGCGGGCAATTTCTGCACCCAGTGACCAGTCAGCGATAGCACCAAACACAACTTCCCCGACTTGGTAGTCAGCGCCAACACGAAGTCCTGTCGCAAAGCCAATACCGCTCATCGAAACATCGTCTACACCGCAACCGCAAAGTGGCGAGGCATCAAACTTGCCTTCAACGGCATTCGAGGCAACAAACACACCTGCACTCACGCCTGTCCAGTCGTAAGTGGCTGGGCGTAATTCTTCAATTGGTGGCGGTGGCGGCGGCACAATTTCCTCATCAAGGTCAGCGGCCAAAGCTGATGCTGCGGGAATAAAGGCAGCGGAAACGAGAGCAAGACGAAGAAAAAGTTTGTGCATGTTTTTACCCAGTACGTTAACTAACAGATGGATTGATCATGATGCGTTAAGGTTAATGTTGGGTAAAATGAAACGCGGCCCCGCAAAAAGTTTTTTGCAGAGGTCTTGACCCTGCCCTCCGCTGAAGGCAAATCCGGCAGCGACAGAAACGAATTAGCCTACCCGCGTGCGTATGCGGGAGTGGGCAGGAGGACCAAAACATGATCAACGTCACATTCCCCGATGGCAACATTCGCCAATATGAAACGGGAACCACAGCTGCACAAATCGCAGCATCAATCTCAAAATCACTCGAAAAAAAAGCTGCGGCCGCCGTGATCAACGGCGCACTGGCTGACTTGTCTGATCCTCTCAATGCCGACGTGAAACTGGAACTCATCACCCGTGATGACCCCCGCGCACTGGAATTGATCCGCCATGACGCAGCCCACGTGCTGGCGGAAGCCGTGCAGGAATTGTTCCCCGGCACGCAAGTTACGATCGGCCCCGTGATCGAAAACGGCTTCTATTACGACTTCCACCGCAATGAACCTTTCACAACCGCTGACTTTGCGCCCATCGAAAAAAAGATGAAGGAAATTATCGCGCGCGATAAGCCCTTCACAAAATCAACGAAGACGCGTGAAGATGCCAAGGACTTTTTCCGCGCCAAAGGTGAAAACTTCAAAGTCGAATTGGTGGATGCCATTCCAGGCAATGAAGATATCAAATTTTACGATCAAGGCGGCTGGATTGATTTGTGCCGCGGCCCCCACTTTAATTCAACGGGTAAAATCGGAACCGCTTTCAAATTGATGAAAGTTGCAGGTGCCTATTGGCGTGGCGATTCCAAAAACCCGATGTTGACGCGCATCTATGGCACGGCGTGGCACACAGCTGAAGATTTGCAGAATTATGTAACAGCCTTGGAAGAGGCCGAAAAGCGCGACCACCGCAAGCTGGGCCGCGAAATGGATCTCTACCATTTCCAGGAAGAAGGTCCGGGCGTGGTGTTCTGGCACCCAAAGGGCTGGGCCATGTTCCAGCAATTGGTTGCCTACATGCGCCGCCGCTTGAACCGTTTGGGCTATGACGAAGTGAACGCGCCACAACTGCTCGACAAAAGCTTGTGGGAAACCTCAGGCCATTGGGGCTGGTACAAAGACGCCATGTTCGGTGCAACGCCTGCAGGTGAAGCCGTGGAAGACGGCGAACGCACCTATGCCATCAAGCCCATGAACTGCCCCGGCCACGTGCAAATTTTCAAGCACGGTCTTCGCAGCTATCGTGAATTGCCCATGCGCCTTGCCGAATTCGGCAACGTGCACCGCTATGAACCTTCAGGCGCATTGCATGGCCTCATGCGCGTGCGCGGCTTCACGCAAGACGACGCCCATATTTTCTGCACCGAAGCCCAAATGGCCGACGAGTGCTTGAAGATCAACGATCTCATTCTCTCGACCTACAAAGACTTTGGCTTCGAACAAATCGTCGTGAAGCTTTCAACCCGCCCTGAAAAGCGTGTGGGCTCCGATGAGGCATGGGACCGCGCTGAAGCCATCATGACGAAGGTGCTGGAGCAAATCGCAGCAGCATCAGACGGCAAAATCAAAACCGCCATCAACCCCGGCGAAGGTGCGTTCTACGGCCCGAAGTTCGAATATGTGCTGCGTGACGCCATTGGCCGTGACTGGCAATGCGGCACCACGCAGGTGGACTTCAACCTGCCGGAACGCTTTGGCGCATTCTACATTGGCGAAGATGGCAACAAGCATGTGCCCGTCATGATCCACCGCGCCATCTGCGGCTCGATGGAACGCTTCCTCGGCATCTTGATTGAAAACTACGCCGGCCACTTCCCGCTGTGGCTGGCACCCACGCAAATCGTCGTGGCAACCATCACGTCGGAAGCTGATGCCTATGCCGAAGAAGTTGGGCAAATGTTGCGAGACCAAGGCCACCGCGTGGCAGTCGATACCCGCAACGAAAAGATCAACTACAAGGTCCGCGAACACTCGGTGAAGAAAGTTCCGGTGATCTTGGTCGTCGGCAAACGCGAAATGGAAGAACGCGCCATCAACATGCGCAGATTGGGTTCACAAGATCAAAAGGCGATGAGCTTGGTGGATGCAATGGCGGCGCTGAAGACAGAGGCGACACCGCCGGATTTGAGGTGACGTTAAGTTGAGCAACCAAGAGCAAGTCCCAAAATAAGTTGCACGAACTTGAGAAGCTTATTGATGCTTCGAGTTCTATGTTTGCGGAAATCAATTCGCATTGCGATACGGCATATGTCGACAGTTCTGTTCTACAACTCGAGAGCTAATGCAAGATCATCTAGCGCAAAACGTGAGCACAAGAAGTTAGCGGCTTTTTGAATCTGCTGAGTATTGTAGATGCACAGGATGTTGCACAACAACCAGATGCATTGGTAACTTGAGCAGCGTTGACACTTGAAAGCTTCTCGCGCAAAGAAGCTGTACGTTCAAAAACTTGCAAAGAGCAATGCGACACTGATCGATATGTGCTGATCTTAATTCGATAGTGCGACATTCTTGACCAACGATCAGCAACACGTTCAAGTAATACTTAGAAGACACTGTTGGCGGCCAATAGCGACCTGTTCGAATTCGCATTTGGTTATTTTACTGAGAACAAGCGAGTGTTTATATTAGAAGATGTGGTGAGTGCAAGTCTAGCTCTTTGCCATGAAGTTGAATTTTAATTTACCGCCTTCTCCATAACTTCCTCCGCCCACTGGTTTAAACTAATCCCCTTCATTTGCGCCGCTAGTGCGGCCTTCGCATGAACCTTCGGATCAATGCGGAACATCACTTTGCCTGAGTATGGTTTGTCCGGGCTTTTGCCGATTTCTTTGCAATGTTGGAGATAATCATCCACTGCTTCTTTGAAGGCCGTCTTGATTTCTTTAACGGAGTTGCCTTCGTAGCTGATGATGTCGTCAATACCCAACAAGTGGCCATACAAACAATCGTCCTCAATCGAAAACTCAATGCTGCCGTGGTAGCCTTTGAACTTCATTGTCTCTGTCATGGTTTAACTCCAACTGAATTCAGGAATGTGCGTACTTCGCGGACGACATATTGTTTTGCTTCTTTTTGCGGATGCGGGCGATGAACTGCCAGCGACTTATTCATTATGACGAAGCGAACACGAGAGCCCGCCCCCTCGCTTACTTTACAGCCAACAGCAAGCAGCAAGGCCTCAACATCAGCCCACGCAATATTCGACCGCGTCGGTTCAGCAAAAACAGCTTCTAAGGTTTTGCGGTGCCGACTATTCATGCTTGCACTATATGATAGCGTTTACCGAAAAGCAAGATGCGATTTTACAGCTTCAAATCCCGGCATAAACGGCAGTTGCAGCTGTTCCAGCACATTGTTGGCCAGCGCCCAATAAACCAGCGCATAAACCACGGTTGCCACCAGGGTTGTGACGATGGCTTTCCATGCCAAGCCGTGGCGCACGGGCGCGCCCGCATCATGGCCGCTTTCAACCACGTCTCCCGTTTCAGCTGCAGTTCTTGACACCAAATGGCAGCACGACAAACAGCGTCATCCACCAGATGATAAAATAAATCGCGATGGCGCTGGTCCATTTCATATTTGTTCAAGCTCCACCAAAACGCCGTTGAAATCCTTGGGGTGTAAAAACAACACCGGCTTGCCATGAGCGCCAATTTTGGGTTCGCCATCGCCCAACACCCGCGCGCCCTTTGCCACCAGCTTTGCCTTGGCGTCGAGAATATCTTCGACCTCATAACACACATGGTGAATGCCGCCTGCTGCATTTTTTTCAAGAAAGCCTGCAATCGGCGAAGCACTCACCCAATGCAGCAAGCAATTCCACTTTGGTGTTTGGCAATTCCACAAACACCACCGTGACACCATGTTCCGGCAAAGCTTGCGGTGCAGAAACCTGCGCACCCAAGGTGTCGCGATAAAGTGCCGTTGCAGCATCCAGATCTGGCACGGCGATGGCGATATGGTTTAAGCGTCCGATCATGGGCATTCACTGCGCCCCATGGAAGTTTAGTTCAAGCGCAACTTTAACACTGCGTCAAACCACAGCAGCTTCGGCCAGCGCCTGCTCCAACATTATGTCGCGCTTGCGGGATGCCTACATTGCGCGGTCCAAAGACATGCCGCTCCAAAAAATACCCGGTCAATTTCAAGCCATCATGCACATCCTGCACAGAGGCTGCCGTGCCGCCTTTCAGAAAATCTGGCAAGTCGAAACAGCCTGTCATGATAGGGCGACCCCGCAGTCCGGCTCACAGCCTTGCCTGTGCGTGGTGACACATAAATCAAATCTTCCACCTGCCCCGTCGAAGCGCATTTGGACAAATCCAGACCAAATCCCAATTCATCCAGCAAACCCATTTCCCAGCGCACCATCAGGGCGGGCCACAGCTCATCATGGTCAATGGCCTCAAGCACAATGCGCATGGCGTGATAGAGTTTGGGATGAGGTTCGCGCTCCGGCAAAACTTGCGCCAGTGCTGTCAGAGAACCAAGCCCCGTCAGCCGCAATGCATTTTCAATGATGAACCCTGCCCGCAGGGAAACTGGTTCCAGCGTGAAATGTCCCAGATGCTCTTCAAGCCGCGCCCGCCATGCCAGCGATACGAGATTGCCAGCCTGCAACACCGGGCGCATGTGGCGTGAACGCCCGCCGCGCACCAGCCCCAGACAACGACCATGATCAAGCGTAAAAATTTCAGCAGATGGCCGACGTTTCACCATGGCTACGCACCGCGAGGATGATGCCCTCATCGCGCCATTCCACGGTTGGCTACAGCCCCATCATGCGCAGGCGTTCAGGATCATGAGACCAATTTTCGCGCACTTTTACGAACAGGAACAAGTGCACCTTGCGCTCCAGCGCATCTTCCATGTCTTTGCGTGCGAGTTGGCCCAGCGTCTTGATGGTTTGCCCGCCTTTGCCCAACACAATGGCCTTTTGACTATCACGCTCCACAAAAATGGTCTGCGTCAATTTCACCGATCCATCGCGGCGCTCTTCCCAGGCTTCAGTTTCAACCGTTGAAGCGTAAGGCAATTCATCATGCAGACGCTCATAGATTTTTTCGCGCGTAATTTCCGCTGCGATAAAACGCAAGTTCACATCAGCCGTCTGATCGCCTGGGTAATGCCACGGGCCGGCAGGCATCATCGACACGATTTTTGTGCGCAAAGCATCCACGCCAGACCCTGTCAGCGCACTGACCATGAACGTGTGTGTGAAGGAAAACACCTCATTGATTTTTTGCGACAGTGGCAGAAGTTGTTCAGCTGGCAGCAAATCAACCTTGTTCAAAACCAGCATGGCCTTGGTGTTGCTCGCTTGAAGCTGTGCAATTATTTTTTCGGCTTGCTCATCAAGGCCGCGTCTCGCGTCAATCAACAACAAAACACTGTCGGCTTCTGAAGCACCAGCCCAAGCGCTTTGCACCATTGCTTCATCTAGTTTGCGCTTTGGCGCGAAAATGCCGGGCGTGTCTACCAACACAGCCTGCACCCCGCCTTCTACCAGAATGGCGCGAATGCGGGCGCGTGTGGTTTGCACTTTGTGCGATACAATGGAAATCTTCGACCCGACCAATTGGTTGACCAGCGTGGACTTGCCGGCATTCGGCGCGCCAATGATGGCTGCAAAGCCGAAGTGTGTTTGTGTTGGTTCTGTCATGTCCTCAATCCGCTGGCCTCAATGAACTGCTGGGCAGCAGCCATTTCGGCAATTTGTTTCGATCGGCCACGCCCTTCTGCTTGGCCATATTTGCCAACTGAAAGCCGCACCGTAAATTCAGGCTGGTGTTCCGGCCCTGACCTTTCGGTCACTTCATAAATAGGCAACGGTGCCCCTCGCGCCAACACCCATTCCTGCACGAAAGTCTTTGCATCTTTGCGCGCTGTTTCGGGTTTCGCTAAATGTACGGCCCAATGCGTCAATACAAATTGGCGCGCCGCATCCATTCCACCATCCATATAAATGGCACCAATAATGGCCTCCATCACATCACCCAAAATCGAACGCATTTTGTTGACGCCCAATTTTTTCTCGGCTTCCCCCACTTTGACAATTTCGGCAAGCCCTAGTTTTTCTGCCACATCGGCACACATTTCGCCCCGCACCAATGTGCTGTGCCGGGCAGCAAGCTTGCCTTCGCGTTCACCACCATGTTGGCGGTAAAGGGCTTCTGCAATCACTAACCCTAAAACCCGGTCCCCTAGAAACTCAAGGCGCTCATAATTGTCGGATGATTTTGGCAGGCTGCCATGGGTCAACGCCTGTTGCAAAAGTTGCGCGTCGCGAAAGCCATAGCCCAAACCGTCAGAAGACCCATTGCCCTCTGTTGCTTTACGTTTCGCCATAAAAGTCCTCAGATCAAATTAAAGAACCGCGACCAGCGGATCTTAAAGGGCCATTCCCAAATTTTCAGCAGCGTTGCATCAGAACTCGACTGAGAAAAACAACACGTCTGCCCGGCCTACAAAATTTTCAAGCGGCACATAACCCACGTCAGCTGTAAAACGGCTATCTTGGCTGTTGTCGCGGTTATCACCCATCATGAAATAATGGTTCGTCTGGCACTTCATAAACATCAGTATTGTCAGCGCCGCCCTGAGGGCTTGTATCCAGATACTTTGTAAACCACGCCGTTCGGCAGCGTTTCTAAATACTGGGGCAGTGGTTGGCCAGAGCCACCTTGTGGGTCCGAATCCACATAGTCTTCAATTCGCTCTTTTTTCACCGCCACGTCATTGATGAATAGCACGCCTTCCTTCATTTGAATGCGGTCACCTGGCAAGCCGATCACCCGCTTGATGTAATCAATGTTGGTGTCGGTCGGCAGTTTGAAAACCGCTACATCGCCACGCTCCGGCACATCAGCCAAAACTTTGCGGCCCGGAAAGTCCACAAACGAGCAGCAATTGATCCACGTCGAGTCTTTCCAACCCACAGTGAAGTTGAAGCTATACTTTCCATATCCATAGGAAAGCTTTGAAACAAAAAGATAATCACCAACCTTCAGCGTCGGGTACATCGACGAGGAAGGAATATTGAAAGGTTGGAAGAAAAATGTGCGCACAAAAAAAGCAATGGCCAGTGCCTGTACGATAACCTTGGCGGTTTCCCACAGACCTTCATCAGGCTTCTTGCGTTCCGCCCGTGCCGCGGCCATTGCGTGATTATGCTTGCTCATATCATCTCCGAGATGTGGGCGCATGCCTCACAGTCCACCAAAAGTCGTATATAGCGTTTACAACTGTGGCGTTGCAATGAAACAGGCCGAAGTCCTGCCCTGCTGTGGCGGAATGGCAACAGTTATACAGCTTCAATGATCACAATGGCTTGGGCATAGGGATATTCATCCGTCATCGTCAGGTGCACGACGCCTGTTTTGCCATCCGGCACCATGCGGGCCAATTGAGCGGCGGCACCATTGGTTAAATGCATCGTAGGTTTGCCTGAAGGCATATTGACCACGCCCATGTCGCGCCAGAACACGCCATTGCTCAGGCCCGTCCCTAAGGCTTTTGAACAAGCTTCCTTGGCGGCAAAGCGCTTGGCATAGCTTGGAATGCGCTGAGCCCGCCGTTCAGATTTACGCTTTTCGACGTCAGTATAGATGCGATCAATGAAACGCTGGCCGTGCTTTTCAATCGTCTTCTCGATCCGGCGAATGTCGATAATGTCATTGCCGATACCGAGGATCATTTTTTCAGACCTCTGCTACCGGGCTTATAAGCTGGAATTGCAGCCAATTCTGCGGGCAATTCATCGGCAGCATAAGTCGGCACATCAAGTTCCGTCAGGGCGAACAATGGCACGCCCACATCGGCTTTGCCGCCTGAACGGTTGATCAAACAGGCAGCACCCACGGTGTTGCCACCCAATGCGGCAATGCCGTCAATACATTCACGTGATGACAAGCCCGTTGTTACAATATCTTCCACCATCAACACGCGAGCACCTGGCGCAATATCAAAACCGCGGCGCAGCTCCAGCTTTCCGTCAACTCTCTCAAAAAAAATAGAGGGCACACCCAATTGTCGGGCCATTTCATAGCCCACGACAACGCCGCCCATGGCAGGCGAAGCAACAATATCAATTGTTCCAATGCCGCCGCCCCGCACTTTGTTGGCCAATTCTGCACAAAGCCGTGCAGCACGCGCAGGATCCATTAACACGCGTGCGCACTGCAAATAGCGCGATGAGTGCAAACCGGACGAAAGCACAAAATGTCCTTCCAGCAAGGCACCAGCGGCTCGGAATTCATTCAACACATCTTCTTGAGACAGCATAACTTACCCTGTAACGCGTGAAATTTCACTCACGCTGGCTTTGGTTTTGATTTCCGACATAATGTCATTCAGGTGCAGGACATCAAACACTTCCAGCAGAATTTCAAGTTCAAAAAAGTCTCGCACGCCCTCTTGGGCCTGCAAATTCAAACCATCGATGTTTCCACCTTTGTCACTGATAGCCTGTGTGACCAAAGCGAGGGCACCAACTTCGTTTAGCAAAGTAAGTTTAATGCGCGCCGGAAACCGCTGCCCTTCATCGGCATGGCCCCAAGCCAAATCAACCCAGCGCTCAGGCTCGGCATCAAACTTCTCTAAAGCATCAGCATAGATCGGATAGATCGTGATACCCTGCCCCGCTGTTACAATGCCGACAATACGTTCGCCCGGCACCGCACCCGTGCGCATGTGAATTTTCAAGCACGCTTCCAGTTGCTGCACCGCGCACCGGAATGGAAAGTTCACCGGATTTTTTCGCTGTGGCACGTCGACGTGCGGCTTTGATATCAGCCTCATCCACGGCAACACCCATGGCCTTTAAAACATCCACACCAGAAAGTTCGCCTTTGCCAACAGCCGAAAGCACGTCGTCAACATTCTTGTGGCCCAAGCGGGGGGCAGCCTTGGCCATCAGCTTTTCAGAAAATTCAATCTTGTGGCGCTCAAGCAGCTTTGTCACCATGTCTTGCCCTAAGCCTGCAAACTGCTTGCGCTGGGCCGCCCGCGTGGCCCGGCGAATAGCAGCCTTGGCTTTTCCTGTAATGGCGATTGCTTCCCACGCAGGCGGTGGTACTTGGGCTTCAGACCGAATGATGCTGACTTCGTCACCATTCTTGAGGACTGTTACTAAGGTTGCGTGACGACCATTCACCTTGCAGCCCACGCAACTGTCGCCCACTGATGTGTGCACGGCATAGGCAAAATCTATCGGTGTGGCCCCACGTGGCAGTGCAATAAGTTGGCCTTTCGGCGTGAAGCAAAACACCTGGTCGTGGAACAACTCCAACCGCGTATGTTCCAAAAATTCCTTGGGGCTATCCCCGTCCTGCAGAACTTCCATCAAATGCCGAAGCCATCGATATGCATTCGATTCTGCAACAGCTTCGGTAACACCCTGCTCATCCAGTTTTGCGTCTGGCGATGATTTATAAAGCGAATGAGCCGCAACACCACGTTCGGCAATTTCATGCATGACCCGCGTGCGGATTTGCATTTCCACCCGCATGTGGTGCGGCCCAATGATGGTGGTGTGCAAAGAACGATAATCATTCTGCTTTGGGTTTGATATATAATCCTTGAACCGCCCCGGCACGGCACGCCAAGTGCGATGAAGCAGCCCTATGGCGCGGTAACAATCATCCAACGTTGATACAATCACGCGGAACGCAAAAATATCCGACAATTGGTCGAGCGATAAGTGCTTGCGCTCCATTTTGCGCCATATCGAATAGGGTCGCTTTTCACGGCCAGAAACTTCAACCTCAAGCCCCCGCTTTTTGAACAGGTTTCTGACCGCCTCTTCAATTTCAAACAATACATCGCCGCTTTCTTCATGCAAACGATCCAAACGTTGCTGGATAATTGCGTTCGCATCCGGATTGAGAATACGAAACGCGATATCTTCCATTTCGTCACGCACCAACTGCATGCCCATGCGGCCCGCAAGCGGCGCATAAATATCCATGGTTTCTTCGGCAATTCGCTGGCGCTTTTCGGGCTTCACATGGTGAAGAGTTCGCATGTTATGCAAACGGTCTGCCAGCTTAACCAATAACACGCGAACATCTTTCGACATGGCGAGCAAAAGTTTGCGCAAATTTTCGGCCTGTGTTGCTTCTTTAGTAACACGATCCAATTGCTTGATTTTGGTCAACCCATCAACCAACACCGCAATTTCCGGCCCGAACTTATCATGGATTTCTTGGTGCGTGGCTTCGGTGTCTTCAACCGTGTCATGCAGCAAGGCTGCAACAATCGTAGCGTCGTCCAATTTCATATCAGCCAGAATGGCGGCCACTTCGAGAGGATGGTTGAAATAAGCCTCGCCAGACGCACGCTTCTGATGACCATGGGCTTTCATAGCATAGACATAGGCGCGATTGAGTAGATCCTCATTCGCATCCGGGGCATATTTCAATACCCGCTCAACCAATTCATATTGACGCATCATATTGACAGAATACGCAAAAAAAAGCCGGGGACCAGCCCCGGCTTAAAATTAACATCACAATGAGAAATCAATAACCGTTGCGCTGGCTGCCTGGGCTTTCAGCAGGCGGCATGCCTTCGAGGCCACGCAGCAATTCTTCTTCAGTCATTTGCTCGAAGCTTTCTTCCTGAGCACCAACAGCGCCCATATCGCCCGATTGGGCAATCAATGGCATTTCTGTTTGCTCTGGTTCATCCACTTCCACATGCTTTTGCATGGCGTGAATGAATTCTTCGCGCAGATCGTCTTTGTTGATCGTTTCGGCTGCAATTTCGCGCAAAGACACAACAGGGTCTTTATCGCGATCACGGTCTACCGTCAGCGGTGCGCCTTGTGACACCAAACGGGCCCGGTGGGCTGCAAGCAAAACCAACTCAAAACGGTTGGGCAGCTTATCAATGCAGTCTTCGATGGTGACACGCGCCATGAAGTTATTACTCCTGCGAAAGGGGTGGGATTAACGGGGCTTCTAGCTATAATCCCCAGAGAACGCAAGCATGAGGTTGCCGCAATGCACAATGACCGCCCAAATCGTCTTCCCTGGCCCCCCATGATCTATTTGGCAGCGGTGGCTATTGGTCTAGTTGTTGACGTGAACTTTCCCCTGCCGTGGGTTACAGGCCCATTTACAACAGTGCTACAAGTTATGGGTGCCGTTGTTGGTTTGGGGGCATTAATACTGGATGTGGTTACCGTCAAAACTTTCCGGGACCACCAAACCACCATTCTGCCGCACAAAGGTGCAACAAACCTCATAACCTCCGGCCCCTTCGCGTGGTCCCGCAATCCCATTTACTTGGGCAATACTTTGTTGGTTTTGGGAGTTGGGCTTTATTTTGGAAAACTCTGGCTCGTCATTTTAGCTCCCATTGCAGCTTTCATAACACAAAAGCTGGCCATCGAGCGCGAAGAGCAACACCTGCAAGCAAAGTTTGGCGTGGCATGGATGGAATATGCCAGCAAGGTGCGGCGCTGGTTTTAAGACAAGCGCCTTCCCCCGAATGGGGGGAATTTTATAAATGTCTGAGGATCATCGCTTGATGCACAATTCCTGAAATTCAGGAATGGTGCGGCCGAAAGGACTCGAACCTTCACGAGTTTCCCCGTTACCACCTCAAGGTAGTGCGTCTACCAATTCCGCCACGGCCGCAGAACATCTTGTGTCAAGCGGGGCTGGCATTAACAGGCAAATCCCTTCAAGCGCAACCCCTTCTCACACGACCTGCCATAGTTAACGAAATCACTCGTAATTACATAGATTTGCAGCACCAATCCCAACGGGACTGCAACACGTCTCTGTCATTATGGCTCCATAAGAAAAACAATCGGGGCCGTCAAAATGAACATCAAATCAGCAGTGGGAGCAGCGATTTTAGCAACCGCATTGCACACAACTGCTGCCTTGGCGACAGGATCTGCCGCCCCGCAGCAAATCTCAGACATGAGCTTGTTTACAGTTGAATATGGTGAAACCTTGCCACCTGTTGGCTATGTTAATTTCTGCGCCAGCAACAAAGCAGAATGCACAGGCTACAATGTTGGCGAAAAGCTTTCCGCCAGCCGCCTTGCCATGTCGCCTGACCGCTGGAACATGCTTTACCAAGTGAACAGCTATGCCAATGGCAAAATTAAACCTGTCAGCGACTTGGAGCTTTATGGCGAAGCCGAACGTTGGACCTACCCGACAACTGCTGGTGACTGCGAAGACTTTGTGCTGCTGAAAAAGCGCACGTTAGAAAAATTGGGTGTGCCTGCGAAAAATTTACAAATCACCGTTGTGCTCGACGAGTTGAATCAAGGTCATGCCGTGCTGACCGTCGCAACGGCGGAAGGCGATTACATTCTCGATAACCGCCGCAACGACATTCTGTTGTGGAACGACACGAATTACACATTTCTCAAGCGCCAATCAGCAAAAAGCCCAAAGCAATGGGTGGCCCTGCTGAAAAAACCTGCCGCCGCCGCCACAGTGGCCTCCGCGCAGAAACCTTGAGGAATTAAAGTTAGGCCCGGCCGGCGTCCCCCCATCCCCCAAACCGCCGGGCTTCTCGGAGCAGGCAGCGTCCCACCCGCTGTCTGCTCCATTTTTTTTGACCTATCGGCCACAAAGTTGGACCCCGCAGTGCAAACACTTTAGCGATCTAAGGTAATATTTTTGCCCCTGTGACGGACCCTCAATTTCTTCGTTATTTTTCAGTCTCGCACCAGTCCAGCACGCGCATCAGCATGAGACCAGTGTGGTTTGTTAATACGAATAACTTTTGCGAGACTGCCACATTGAATAATGTGAGACACGCCAAATATGCGCTTTGTATTTAACGTTAGTGAAGTTGCCTATGCGTTGCAGCTTGATGTGATTGAATTGCGGAAACTGTTGCCGTCACTTTACGACAGGGGGTTTCCCAAACCACTGAAAGTGCTCAATGAGAAATGGTCAATTCTTGATGTCATGAACTGGGTTAATCAGCAAAACGACGAAGCTGAAACGTCGGTGTCGCGAAACCAAAGCAAACGGCCGATTTGTTACCAACTAAGTAGCGAGACCTGCAGCAAAGCGTTTCCAATTTTTCTGATAACCTTCAGCCGAAAGCGTAAGCTTCGCAGCGGCCTTATCGTCCAATACACGGATAATTTTTCCAGGCTGCCCGACAACCAATGAATTGTCGGGAATGGTCTTGCCTTCAGGGATCAACGCCCCTGCGCCAATCAAACAGTTCCGCCCGATAGTTGCGTGGTTCAAAACAATCGCACCCATGCCAATCAGAGAGTTATCGCCGATATCGCAGCCATGCAAAATCGCCTTGTGGCCGATGGTGCAGTTGGTTCCGATCGTAAGGGGCGCACCCATATCGGTGTGCAAAACACAGCCGTCTTGAACATTTGAGCCCTGCCCGACGGTGATCCATTCATTGTCGCCGCGCACCACGGCACCAAACCAAATGCTTGCATCACGCAACAAGCGCACGCGTCCTAAAACATCGGCCGAAGGTGCAATCCAATACTGGCCCTCGACAGGAATTCAGGTGAAATTCCGTCAAGTGCGTAAATAGGCATTGGTCGTCCTCACGGCAATCCAAACACCTGTTGTGAGAATAAACACGCCTTGCAGAAAACTCCAGACAAGTCCGGCAACTAGAATTGGAACACCAAACAAAGGCTGTGCAATCAGCCACCAGAACCCATCAATCAGAATTGTGGTTGGTGCACTGAAAATGGCGGCCAAGGCTCGAAATGGCGTGAGGATACCTGGATCAGGATCAAACAGGTTTTTAACCGGGCCTCTTCGCCAGTGGCGAGCTGCCAGGCACTGCCAATCAACCCAGAAGACACAACGCCCACAAACACAGCCATAATATAGGCCAAATGCTGCATATCCATTACGCGAAACCCCACTCACAAACACACGCCTTGTGCCAAAATGAGACAGCACGTTTACGTCATGTTTAGAAATGCAAGTTTCAGGCTGGATTGCAAGCGGGAAGTCGAAACCCCTCGTTATTCCAAATCAAAATCCAGAATTGCCATGGAGAAATTATAGCTCAACTCGCCGTCTTCTTCGTCGCGGAACACCACGCCCAGAAAATCCTCGCCAGCATAAACTTCGCCCGAATCTTTCTTTTGCGGACGGGCCTTTACAGCCAGCGCCGGGTTATTAAAGGTTTTGCGGAAATAGGCAGTCAGTTTGGCAAGTTCATCAGGCTTCACGGCGAGGCACTCCTTAAGGTGAAGCCCGATCTAGCTTTAATCCGGTGTGGCCTGCAACCGTCTCAACCTGATGGTCCATGGAGCGTGAAGGTTCAGCACAACCCGCATAGCCAACGATCTTTGCAGGCACACCAGCCACTGTGCGGTTGGGCGGCACATCATGCAACACCACCGAGCAAGCGGCCACGCGCGAGCAATGACCAATTTCGATATTGCCGAGAATTTTGGCGCCAGCGCCAATCAATACGCCATGGCGAATTTTGGGGTGGCGGTCACCCATTTCTTTGCCCGTGCCACCCAAGGGTAACGCCCTGCATCAGCGATACATTGTCTTCAACAACGGTGGTTTCACCAATGACAATATCGTGGCCATGATCAATCATCACGCCACGGCCAATTTGTGCGGCGGGGTGAATATCGAGCGATGAAATCATCGACGAGCGGCTTTGCATATAATAGGCAAAGTCCTTGCGGCCCAGCTGCCACAAGCGATGCGCCATGCGGTGTGCTTGCAAGGCTTGGTAACCTTTGAAATAGAGCAACGGATCAATGTAGCGGTGGCAGGCAGGGTCGCGGTCAAAGGTCGCCACCATATCGGCCCGTGCGGCATGGCCAATATCAGGCTCAGCCTCCAGCGCGTCCTGGAAGGCCCGCACGACGGTATCTGCCCCAAATCCGCATTGCCCAAGCGCTGCGCCAAGACGGTGAATCAAGCGCCGTTTCAAAGGTGTCATGTGCCAAAATAGAGGAGAAAATGAAAGCCCCCATCGCAGGCTCAGCCCGCGTGATGGCTTCGGCCTCATGACGAATACGATCCCAAACGGCATCAATTTTTTCAATAGTTTTGATCTGGCCTTGCATCGTCATTCTCCAAACAGAACCCAGCATATCACGGTTTAAACCATATGGGGAGGCCACATCAAAAAGTCAGCAAGCGAAGTAAATGTTTATTTCAAGAATTCCAGAACCGCTTTTTTATATCCTGCATCCCCCACAGCATTCATGTGGTTGCGCTCTGGCAGCGTCACGCCTTGGCTACCGGGGATCAAATCCACCAGCGGCTGCACGGGCCTGAAACTGTCATCAACTCGCCTGCCACGACCAGCACCGGACAAGTAATCTTCGCCAAAGCTTCCGCCTTGATTTTCACCCGCGAAGACCGCATGCAGGCCGACAAGGCTTTCAAATCACTTTTGGTATTTTCGGCAAAAATGCGGAAGGAGCGCGCTCCCGGATCAGTCACATCGCGCACGTCGTTGCTGCCAACAGCCCATCGGCAATCGCTTCGCCCCGGGCACGCCCAGCACCATGCGTTCAGCCAGACCGGCAAACACAGCACGCGAAACTTTGTCTGGGTGTTGCATGGTCAGGAAAGCCGAAATGCGCGCGCCCATGGAATAGCCCATGACAGCGGCCTGCTCGATTTCCAGATGATCCAGCAAGCGCGCGGCATCCTCAGCCATGATGGTGGCGGAATAAGCTCGCTGGATCATAGAGTTTTTCACTCTCGCCATGGCCCCGATTGTCGATGCAATCACCCGGTAGCCTGCTTCCAGCAACGTCTTGATCCAGCCCGTGGCCTGCCAGTTGACCCGCGAGTTTGAGGCAAAGCCATGGATCAGCAGACATGGCGGCACCCTGCCCCTCATCTGATAAGGCAATTTCCACACCGGCTGAATTGAATTTTTGCATGATCAGCGGGATATGCTATTGCCAGCAGCAAACACAAGCATTCAAGGATTCCCTCGATCATGGCCAGCGGCGCAACGCCCCATTTTCACAACTCCATGGGCAAAACCACCATCGAAGTGGGCGCCAAGGAATTCATGTGCATTGGTGCCAAGCCACCCTACGACCACCCCCATGTGTTTCTCGACATGGGCACGGCCACTGAAATCATCTGCCCCTATTGCTCAACGCTTTACAAGCATTCCAGCTAAACTCGACCACGGCCACGCCAACCCCGCCGAAGCCGAATGGCACGACGCGGCTTGAGTTCTGACACGCTTTCGATCGGTGAGGCGCGGCGCATCGCCCTTCACGCGCAAGGCTTTCAAGGCCAAGCACGCGACACCAAAGCCAACTGGCCAAAATCGCCAGCGCGGTTGATGAGCTGCAATTTACTGCAAATCGACAGCGTCAATGTGCTGGTGCGTTCGCATTATTTGCCGCTCTATGCCCGCCTGGGCCACTACGATCGCAGCGCTTTGGACAAGCGCAGTTTCGACAACAAACACCGCCAATTCTTTGAATGCTGGGCCCATGAGGCGAGCCTCGTGCCGCTCAACCTTCATCCGCTTGATGCGCTGGCGCATGGAGCGCGCCAAGCGCGGCGATGGCATTTACAAGGCACATGGACAAGTTCGGCAAAGAGAACCGCGCTTTCTCAAATCCACCCTCGCCTTCATCGCCAAAAACTGGCCCCACCCGCGCTCGCGAAATTCCAGACGGCGGCAAATCCGACGGCGCTTGGTGGGGCTGGAGCAAAGGCAAGCTGGCGCTGGAAACCTTGTTTGACCAAGGGCTTGTCACCACAGCGACGCGCCAAGGCTTTGAACGCATTTACGACATTGCCCGAACGCGTGATTCCCGCCGCAATTCTCAATCTGCCCACACCCAGCGAAGCCGACACATTCCGCACACTCATCGCAAAGTCAGCCAAGGCCTTGGGCATCGCCACGGAAATGGACCTGCAGAGACTATTTCCGCCTGCCCATTGCCGAGGCGCGCAAAGCCATCGCCGAATGCGTTGAAGCAGGCATTTTGCGCGCCGTCAAAGTTGAGGGCTGGAAGCAACAAGCCTATCTCGCACAACAGTGCGAAACTCCCCCAAAGCTGCAGGTGCAACGGCCCTGCTCTCGCCCTTTGATCCATTGGTCTGGAACCGCGACCGGGCCGAACGCCTGTTCAACTTTCACTACAGGATTGAACTCTATACCCCTGAACATAAAAGAAAATTTGGCTATTATGTTTTGCCGTTCCTGCATCGGCGAACAAGTTGGCTGGGCGCTTTTGCCTTAAAGCCGACCGCGCCACCTCAACTTTGAAGGTCAACACGTCACACCATCGAAGACGGCAAAATCGCAGCACAGACATTTGCTCCGGAACCGCATGCTGAATTGCAAATGATGGCGAAATGGTTGGGTTTGGTAAACATTAAGCATTGCCAACAAGGGCAGTTTTGCAAGCCGGTTGCGACAGTTATGACGGCTGCATGTTGCCCAGTGGGCAGGAAGATTGGTGCGGGCGGCGGGACTCGAACCCGCACTTCCTTGCGAAAAACGGATTTTAAGTCCGTTGCGTCTACCATTCCGCCACGCCCGCCTGATTTGCTTGCAGGCCTTGTAGAGGCTACAGCCTTCGCTTGACAAGCCATGTTACAACGGCTGATTTGCACCCGGGGCTCATCACGACGGATTCATGATGGAATATTTCAATTCGCCAGTCCAGATGTTCGGCCATGTCGCCTATATGATGTTGGCGCTGTCTTATGTGCTGACCAATATGTATTGGCTGCGCGTCACTGCCGTCATCAGCATGGTGTTGGAAATCATTTATTTCATGTATTCTGGCGGCGACCTGATGACCGGCATTGTCTGGACCGTGATTTTCATCTGCATCAACGCCTATCAGCTGTTTTGGCTCATCCGCGAAAAAATGAGCCTGCGTTTGCCGGAAAAAGAAGGCCCACTGCTGCGTGAAGCACTGTCAGGACTGGACGATGCGCAGATTTCGCAACTCCTCAAAGCCGCCGAATGGAAAGATTTTCAACCCGGTGACATGTTGACACGGCAGGATGCGCCTGTGGATGCGTTGTATTTTCTGTGCTCGGGCCGCGCCAATGTCGAGGTCAACCGTTCGCTCGTGACCTATCTTGGAAAAAGGCTCATTCGTTGGCGAAATCGCCTATCTCACCGGAAATCCGGCAACAGCCACAGTGGTGATCGATGAAGCCCGCCCGCGTGCTGAAGTTCTCCAAAATGCGCATGGCAAAAGTCACTGCCGCAGACCCGCAAATCAATGGCATCATCTACCAATTGCTGGGCCGAGACCTCGCCATGAAAATGCGCCGCGCCAACACCCGCCGCGTGCTGCAGGAAGAAGAAGACGCGATCAGGGTTTGAAAGCCATCCAAACCAGCAAGACATAGGTCATGTGATGCAAGGCCTGGTCAGTCGTCAGTGACCACCAGAACGGTCCGTCCGTATTCTGCCAACCATAGGCCTTCACAATGTTTTCTTTGGTATAGTCAATGTGGTAGTGCAAGCACGGTATCGAGTGCTGCAAGTGCAAGAACCAGTGTTACGGGCAGACCGACCAAAGCCAATATCAAAGCACTTCCGACACCATGCACAAAGGCATGCACAACACCAAGCGGTTTGCCGTAGAAAGATTTGTCCTTGACCATCTGCAATGTCTGCAATGGGCCATCGCAAACGATGTGCTTAAATTGCAAACCAAGAATCAACAACAATGTGGTTTGAAGTGCATCATTCATGGAAAGTGCCATTATCCCGAATTTTCATCGATGCCAACCACTCAGAATTGCTTTTGAAATGTCGCCATGCTGGTCTAGAACATTTCTGGGGGCAACGTGAGGTAGGAATAGGGCATTCATGTTGCATAAAGTTGTCTTAGGTTTTTTGGGTTGCGCAGTCTTGTTTGCATCGCCAACTCAGGCTGCTGGTAAAATTGGTACCGTTGTTGCGGTTGTTGGAAGTCCCACGGCTAATGGCCCTGGCGGAAACCGCACGCTGGGCAAAAATAGCGACGTTTTTGAGGATGACACAATCAAAGTCAGCACTGGGAATGCACAAATTATTCTCGACGATGGGACAAGAATTGTCGTGGGTCCATCGTCAAGCCTACTGCTTGATCAGTTTGTCATGCGTGGCAAATCAAAGGCCGAAAAAGTTTCATTGAAAGCGCTGCGTGGCACGTATCGTTTCATTACGGGCCGCAGCCCCAAATCAGCCTATAAAATCAGCACTGCACATGCGACGATCGGCATTCGAGGCACGGGTTTTGATTTTTGGTCCCGCGAGAAGAGTGGTGCCGCTGTGTTGAGCGGCAGGGTAAATTTAGCTTCCCGTCGAGGTGGCGAAGTTGACATCAATTCCGGTTGTCAAATGGGCGTCGCTTCAAATGCAACTGCCGAGATTTTACGCGGCAGCGAAAAGGCAGCTTCAATTCGAACGAACTTGCCGTTCTTGATTGATCAATCCAATCTCACGCGCCGCTTCCGTTTAAATGTTACTACCTGTCGTTTGAATGCGCCAGATTCCGAAGATAGCGGCCAGTTACCTGCCCCCAAAATTGAAAAAAATCGTGGTCAGTAAGTTGAGCTCTAACTAAAATGACGGCTAAAACCAAAACTCGTGTGCTCCAATTTTGTTGGGTCATGGCGTTTGCCTTTGGCTTGCTGGCATTGCGAGTTTTTGACCCGGGAATTTTTGGGATCTTGCGTGGTGGCGGCTTCGACAACATGCAACGCTTATTTCCGCGCACCATGGAACAACCCCAACCGGTGCGCGTTGTAGACATTGACGAGGCATCACTTGCCGCGCTTGGGCAGTGGCCGTGGTCGCGCGAAACGATGGCAAAACTGGTGGATGAACTGCATGCCTTGGGCGCTGCTTCCATCGCGTTTGATATTGTTTTCCCTGAACCAGATCGATTGTCACCGCGACGTGTGATCCGCACACAACCCAACCTGCCCGACGATTTTGATACAACGCTCCTTCCCGACACGGACGCAATGTTTGCTGCAAGTTTCGCTGGAAAACACGTTGTCACGGCCTTCGCAACCACCAAGGGCATTGCTGAGCCGGCAAAGCTTGTGATCAAGACAGGAATTGCTCAAACCGGTGCCGCCTTGGATGACGCCGCGCCAATGATTGGGCGCATTACGGCAAACCTTCCTGAACTGGATTCAGCATCGGCAGGCGTTGGTGGCATCAACATTGATCTTGCCGGTGAACAAGGCGTCGCAAGGCAAATCCCGCTTTTGTGGTCTGACGGCAAGCGCTTTGCGCCAACACTCTCAATTGAAGCTCTTCGGGTTGCGCAAGGTGTGGACACCCTGCTGATCAACGCTGCCGCAGACACGGAAAACGCCATAGAAAGTGTGCGCATTGGTGAAATTGAAATACCAACATCTGAAACCGGAATGTTTTACGTGCACTATCGACCGAACCCACCAGACCTATATGTGTCTGCTGTCGACATTTTAACGAGCAAAGATCTCGAAGCCCTTCGCACCAAAATCGAAGGGCATATGGTTTTCATCGGAACTTCCGCCGTGGGTCTGCTGGACGTGCGCACAACGGCACTCGGTGAAACCGTACCCGGCGTTTCAATTCATGCACAGGCTACTGAGCAAATGCTGTCAGGACGCTTTCTGACGCGCCCGGAATGGGTTGTTGGCTTGGAGTTTATAACAGTCGTGCTCTCAAGCGTGGCGCTTGCCGCCGCTGGGGCTTGGGCAAGACCTTGGGTGCCGCTGGCTATGGTTATGCTGACTTGCGCCATCATCGTTGCAGCAACGCTTTACGCATTCCAAATTCCGGGTTTGTTGTTTGACATGACATTCCCGTTGGTCGCGGCCATTCTCACTTACCTTGCGAGCACGGCTTACCGCCTTGCCATTTCCGACAAGGACGGCCGCAACATGCGCCGAATGTTCGGGCACTATGTAGCGCCTTCAGTTCTGGCCGACATTGAGAGAAATCCCGAAAATTTAAAACTTGGCGGTGAAGTGCGTGATGTGACGGTGATGTTTGTTGACATTGCAAACTTCACGCCCCTGAGTGAAAAGCTCAGTCCAACTGAGCTAGTCAATTCGTGGTCAATGGGTTGTGGACAGCCTGTTCCGAAGCAATTTTGAAAGAACAATGGCACGATCGACAAATTCATCGGTGATGCCATCATGGCATTCTGGAATGCCCCGTTGGCCGTTGAAAACCACCAATATCATGCAGCCAAGGCAGCACTCGCAATTCGCAAGCGTCGCTGAAGAATATAACGAATATCGATGCGGTATCCACGCTGTTAAAAAGTCGCGGCATTCCGCCCATCGCCTTGCGCGTCGGCTTGGCAAGTGGCCCCGCTTGCGTCGGCAATATGGGTTCTAGCGACCGCTTTGACTATTCAGTCCTTGGTGAAACCGTGAACACCGCAGCCCGCACGGAATCCTCGGCCAAATCGTGTGGAACACGATATTCTTATTGCAGGCGCGCTGGAGCCTGAAACACAAAAACTGGCGCTACTTCCGGCTGGCTTCATTGCCATGAAGGGCAAAAGTCAAGCTGGAGCCAAGTACACGCAATCGTCGGCGAAGAGCGTGAAGCCGTATCATCAACGTTCATGGCCCTGCAAAAAAGAGCATGATCACTTGGCAAGCAAACTGGCGCAACAACCCACAACGCGCAGCCTCGCAACTATCACCCAATTGCTGGATGAAATGGCCCTGCACCACCCCATTTGCGCCAGATATCTGCGTGGCAATGACAATGCGTGCCGGGGAATATGCGGAGCGTTAAACCACGGCCTTGTTGCCAATTGGTGCTGCAAACTGCAACTCCATATCCCACGGCAAATAAATCCAGGTGTCCTGGCTCACTTCCGTAACGAACGTATCAACCAGGGGCCGTCCTGACGGCTTGGCATAAACGGTGGCAAAATGGGCTTTTGGCAACATTTCCCGAACCACTTTGGCGGTGGCACCCGTGTCGACAAGGTCATCGACGATCAAAACGCCCTGCCCTTTGTCTTTGCCTAAAATGTCAGAGGCAACAGGTTTCAATATCTGAAATTTCGCCTTGCTTATCATAGTCATAAGACGCAACGGATACGGTTTCAATGACCCGAATTCCAAGTTCCCGCGCAACAATTGCAGCTGGAACCAAGCCGCCCCGTGTTACACCGACAACCGTATGAAATGGTCCAGCCGCACTAAGCCGCCATGCCAGCGCCCGCGCATCACGATGGAACTGGTCCCATGACACTGGGAAACTCTTTTGCCATTTTTCGTCCATCATCAACCGACCTCACGACATATTTCCAATAAAAAACCAGTTTCTGGTCGTTCTTAATGATCAGCGCAACACTTGGATAACCATTTTCCACATAGAGTTGGATTTTTAGCTGATTTGACCCGACAACATGATCTCACAACTCATTCAAGCCTTGAACGTTGCCAACACTGAAGCCCTTTTGGTGTCGATGCCAGACGCTGTTGTGGTGAACATGACGGAGGCTCTACTGGTACGCTGGGGGGCAAACCAACAAGACGTTATTGGCAAACCCGTTTTGAAATTCGGTATCGGCCTCATTTCTGCCCGCCAGATCGAAAGCCCATCAGGCGCAGAAGCATCAGCAGAAATTGAAGTTTGCTACACCCCTCCTTTGGGTCGTGCCATGGTCTCGCGCTTCAAACCGCAAAAACTGCAACTTGAAGGCAAAGACCTTTACTTGTTTGTGAGCCAGCATCTGACCACACAGCAAGCATCCGCAATGGCAGAGAATGAAACCCGCCTCAGCCTTGCCTTGCGCTCGGGTGGCTATGCGCTTTGGGACTACAACTACGAAACCAACGAAACCTACAATTCACCTGAAATGCTGGAAGTGTTCGGCTTGAAGGTGGATGGAACAAACTTGAACTTCCACAGCTTCAATCAGCTGATCCACCCGATGATCTCGACAAGACCTTGGATGAAAAGATCCGTTTAGCCGCCTTTGGCCAGGAAATGTTCCAAACCCGCTATCGCGTTAAGACCACCGCTGGAAAATATGAGTGGATTGAATCCATTGCAGGCGTCATCCGGGATTCTAAATCCGGCCGCCCTCTAAAAAGCGTGGGGCTGTGTCGCAACGTAGACTCGCAAATGGTTTCGCTTGAACGCCTTGCGTGCGTCCGAACGAAATCTGAAGCGCACGCAGTCCGTGGCCAAGCTTGGCTCATTCTCTTTGCGCGTGGAAAGCAACGTGTCGCGTCTCACTTCGGAAATGGCGGACCTCATCGGCATGGCCGACGCTATGGTTCACCCAACCCTCAAGACTTTCATTGAATTGGTAGACGCTACGGACAAAGAACGGTTTTCAGAAGCGTTGGAATTGGCCAAATTGGGCCAGCACATCAAGAATCTCGAAATCACCGTCAAGCTACCTTCAGGCGAGCAGACGTGGTTTGAAGTGTCGATGGAGCCGGAACTGGATTCCGAAGGCAATGTGGAAAGCATTTTCGGTTGCTGCCAAAGTGTTACCGAACGCAAGGCACTGGAGCGCAAATTCCAACAGGCCCAGAAGATGGAAGCCGTGGGCCAACTCACGGGCGGTATTGCACATGACTTCAACAATTTGTTGATGGTCGTTATGGGCAATTTGCAGCTTGTTGAAAATCTGGTGAAGCATGACGAGCGCGCCACTAAGCGCATCCGCGCCGCCACGGAAGCTGCCGAAAAAGGCTCCGACCTCACGAAGCGCATGTTAGCTTTCTCGCGTCAGCAAACCTTGCAGAACAAGGAACTCACCGTCAACGACTTGGTCTTCGCCATGGAAGACATGTTGAGTCAGGCGCTGACCGCATTGGTCGATCTCAAAATCATGCCGGGCGAAAATGTCTGGCCCATCAAAGCCGACAAGACAATGTTGGAAACAGCCATCCTTAACCTTGCCATCAATGCACGAGACGCTATGGCGCCAAAGGGAGGCAACCTGATCATCGAGACTGCCAACTGCAGCCTAACGATGGAATATTGCGTTGATCATGAAGATGTAAACCCCGGCGACTATGTTGAAATCAGTGTCACTGACACAGGTGCCGGCATTGCCCCTGAAAACATCGAAAAGGTGTTCCAACCCTTCTTTACCACCAAGGGTCCTGAAAAAGGTTCAGGCCTTGGCCTGTCCATGATCTATGGCTTCGTCAAACAATCAGGTGGGCATGTCAAAATCTATTCCGAAGTCGGCCACGGCACGTCGGTGAAACTTTACATTCCGCGCCTCAAGTCAAACATCGTTGACTTGCCGCATGTTGCCAACGTGGCCGAATTGCAAGAACACATCAAACAGGAACTGGGTGTGGATTCTCAAGTACAGGCTGTCAATTTTGGCAGTGCACTGGAGCCTAAGACGCGTCCACTCATTTTGGTGGTTGAGGACAATGACAGCGTGCGCGATGTGGCAGCCGCAATGATTGAGGAGATGGGCTTTGATGTGCTCACCGCCATCAATGGTCCTGAAGGATTGAAAACTATTGAAGAGCGGCGCGACATCAACCTCGTGCTTTCAGACGTCATTATGGCGGGCGGTATGAATGGTCCTGAACTCGCGGCTAAAGCCATGAAAATAAGACCAAAACTGAAAGTGCTATTCATGTCGGGTTACGCACCTGGCAGTGTGCGCCTGATGCAAGATTTGCCGGATTCAATTGAACTCGTGAACAAGCCTTTCACACGCAATGATCTGACAGAGAAGGTGCGCAGGGCCTTGGCAGCTTAGTTGCAATACATATGCGTATTAAGTGCTCAGGCAATTAAACAATAGCGAAACCACGTGCCTTGCCTTCGTCAACCAACACAGACACTACTGCAACGACGGCTTCAAGTGCTGCCAACAAAGCGGCCTCATCGCGACCGCGCAAGACAAGATTGGTGCTGAAGCCCCGTTCACTTTCGAAGGGATAAGACCCGAGTGAGAGCATGGGATATTGCTGTTGAATGTCGCCCAAAGGCTTTGCAATGTCACCTTCGCCGCCTTCAAAGCGCACGGTGCGGCTGTGAACAGGAATGCCGCCTGAAAGTTGCGATGCAATTTCATCCATCATGGCGTTCATGACCTTAGGCACACCCGCCATGATGAATACATTTTCCATTCTAAAACCCGGCGCTTTGCTGACGCTGTTATAAATCAATGTAGCCCCATGCGGAATGCGCGCCATGCGCATGCGCGCTTCATTGGGTTCACGACCGATTGTTGCAAAATGCTTCAACAGTATGTCGCTCGCTTCAGCATGGTGCGAAATATCAACGCCAAAGGCCTTGGCCATGCAATCTGCTGTAATATCATCATGGGTTGGCCCAATGCCGCCGGTGGTGAACACGTAAGTGTAGCGCGCGCGCAACGCATTCACAGCGGCAACGATATCAGCCTCATCGTCGGCCACAACGCGGGCTTCCTTCAAGTCGATGCCAAGGGCTGTCAAGTAATCGGCAATGAAGCCTAAATTCTTGTCCTTGGTGCGGCCCGAAAGCACTTCATCACCAATCAGCAAAACAGCGGCAGTTGTGGCTGTGATCATCATACAGTCTCCAAAATTCGCTTGCCTTGTGGCACTCTCCATGGTCCCTGTCGACAATGGAATTTTCAACACCTTTGGTACGCGGCACGCTTCTTCGGCGTTATAAACGTTTTCTCGCCGATGTGGCTTTAGACAGTGGCGAAACCATTACGGCCGCTTGCCCCAACACCGGAACTATGCTGGGCCTCACAACGCCGGGCCTGAAAGTTTGGCTTTCACGGTCTAACCGTGCCACCCGCAAATATCCGCACACGCTCGAAATCATTGAGCGGGAAGACGTGGGCCTTATTGGCATAAATACGGGGCACCCCAACGGGCTCGTAGAGGAGGCAATCGGACACAATCTCATTCCAGCACTGACCGGTTATTCGTCAATCCGACGTGAAGTGAAGTACGGCGAAAACAGCCGGATAGATTTGTTGCTGGAAGCGCACGACAAGCCGCCATGCTATGTCGAAGTCAAAAATGTGACGCTCTTTCGCAAACAAAACCTTGCGGAGTTTCCCGATTGTAAAACCGAACGCGGTGAAAAACACTTGCGTGAATTAACTGCCATGGTGCGTCAAGGATGCCGCGCCGTCATGGTGTATTGCATTCAAGGCGGCACACCCGACGCTTTCACATTGACGCCGGATTTGGATCGCGCCTATTTCAACAGCTTCTTGAATGCCCGAAAAGCGGGGGTTGAAGCCATTGCATTGACCTGCCATGTCAGCCCTGTCAGAATTACCGTAACGGGCACCGTGCCTCTATTGGATTTGAAATGAACGATCTAGACGTTAGTGAACGCAACCCGCGTATCCGCCTCTATAAAAAGGAGGATTTCGCCCCCATGCATAAAGCGGGTCGGCTGGCAGCTGAATGTCTGGATCTGCTGATTGGAGCGGCGCAGCCCGGCGTGACAACAGCCACACTGGACCGCATGTGCGTGGAGTTCGCGCGGGATAACAACGCAATTCCCGCCACAGTGAATTATCGTGGTTATAAACATGCATTGTGTACATCCATCAACCACGTGGTGTGCCATGGAATGCCCAATGACAAGCCGCTGCTGGACGGTGACATTGTGAATATCGACGTGACCTTGATCGTGGATGGCTGGTTTGGTGATACCTCGCGCATGGCCAATATTGGCAACGTGTCGCGCAAGGCAGAGCGCTTGGTCGAAATCACCTATGAAAGCCTGATGCGCGGCATTGCAGCCGTAAAGCCCGGCAACACCTTGGGTGACGTAGGCCATGCCATACAGTCACTTGCCGAAAGCGAACGTTGCAGCGTGGTGCGGGATTTTTGCGGCCACGGCTTGGGCCAAGTGTTCCATGACCACCCGAATGTGCTGCATTACGGTCGGCCTGGCGAAGGCGTTGTGTTGAAACCCGGCATGTTCTTTACGATTGAGCCCATGATCAACCTTGGCAAGGCCCATGTGAAAATCCTCTCAGATGGCTGGACTGCTGTAACGCGAGACCGTTCGCTCTCAGCGCAGTTCGAACACACCATCGGGGTTACCGAAACAGGCTGCGAAATATTCACCCTCAGCCCCAAAGGGCTGCACCAACCTCCGTATAAATTTTAAGCCATGTCAAAATCGAGCGCCAAAGGTTTGGAAGAAGGTCTGCCACCCCTCCACCTTGGCCACCGTGAGCGCTTGCGTGATCGGTTCGTTGTCGGTGGTGCGGATGCCATGCCGGATTATGAATTGCTGGAAATGGTATTATTCCGCGCCATCAAACGCGGCGACACAAAACCCATATCAAAAGCCTTGATTGCACGTTTTGGAACCTTTGCCGAAGTCATCAGTGCACCTGCGAATCTGTTGATGGAGGTGAAAGGTGTTGGCCCCGGCGTAGTTACAGAATTAAAACTTATCCGCGCTGCGGCTTTGCGTTTGACCAAAGGCGAAGTCATCAACCGCCCTGTGCTTGGCACCTGGAACGCCATCATTGATTACTGTCGTGCAGCCATGGCTTTTGAAGACGTCGAAACTTTTCGCTTGCTGTTTCTGGACAAGAAAAATCAGTTGATCGCCGATGAAGCAGCAACAGGTTGGCACGGTTGACCACACGCCTGTTTACGCGCGGGAAGTTGTTAAGCGGGCATTGGAGCTATCCGCTTCCGCCATCATCCTCGTGCACAATCATCCGTCGGGTGATCCAACACCGTCACTGGCAGATATCGACATGACAAAGCGCATCATCAATGCCGCTGACAAACTCAATATCCTGATCCACGATCACATCATCATTGGTCGCAAGGGCCATGTGAGTTTCAGGAATTTGCAGTTGATTTGAGTATGGCCAGCGCTTCTGGCGTATCGGCATCCATCAGCACACCTGCATCTGCTTCAATCTCTGTCGCCTCAGATTTCAGGCCTGCGATCAGCGCCCTTGCACCCTTGTCACCCTGCATGGCAGTCAGCCGCTCGAAATGTTCTGCCCCCCACAATACGGGATTTCCAAATTGTCCCTGATGTGTGGGAACCACGATTGACCGATGTTCGGTGGGGTTAAAGGCGGCAATCATCCGGTCAATCACGGCGGACTTCACGCGGGGCATGTCCCCCAAACATATCACCACAGCATCTGCCGACTTGGCAGCCTCAACCCCCACCCGCAGAGACGAGGCCATACCGGTTTCAAAATCGGGATTGTGAACAATGCGTACTTTGGAGCCGCGCACCGCGTCTGCAACCAGCACAGCATCCTGCCCTGTAACAATGATAACTTCATCCACGCCTGATGCGCGAATATTGGCAACAGTTGTTGCCACCAGCGATGAACCTTCAAATTCAGCGAGCATTTTTTTGCCGCCCATCCGCTGGCCCAAGCCTGCGGCCAGAACCACAGCTACCACACGCGGGCCCATGGGCCCTTGTTGCTCACGTGGTGACGGTCGCGATGGAATTTCGGCCAGCAATCCACCAACACCCATATCCATGATATCTTCTGGTGTAACGACAATGCCGGCTAGTATCCGTTCCAGCACCCAATCAAAACCATTGCGCTTGGGCGACCGCGCACAGGATGGAATGCCAATGACAGGCACCTCCCCGATTTGCCCCAACATCAACAGATTGCCGGGATCCACCGGCATACCCAAGTGCTGCACCACGCCGCCTGCCGCCGCCAATCCTGCGGGG
This sequence comes from uncultured Alphaproteobacteria bacterium, assembly GCA_963840765.1. Taxonomy (GTDB): domain Bacteria; phylum Pseudomonadota; class Alphaproteobacteria; order Rhizobiales; family Aestuariivirgaceae; genus Aestuariivirga. The sequence goes on from CAWJAE010000005.1 coordinate 67,877, forward strand.
ATTACATCAGCACGGTCCACAATGGCGGATGCGCCAAAAATCAAAACACAATCGCAACCTTGCCCGGCGAGATTGCGAATGGCGCTTTCTACATCGCCTTGACTGTGGGGAACTGCGTCAACAAATTTCAAATCCAGCCCCAAGACCTGCAACCGCTCACGGATGGCGAGCTCTGACTTTGCGATGATGGACGCTTTGGTTTGCGGCAGCGTGGTGATGACCAAGCCAATGTTTTGCTTTTCAAATTGCCTAACATGCAGCAAGGGCTGTTCACCCACAATGTTCAAAACGTCGTCCAACACCTGCTGTCGCACCGCGAAGGGAATAACCTTGACCGTCGCCAACATTTGTTTTGGTGCAACCACGCTGTGTGGTGGCAATGTGGCAACCGTTAAACTCTCGTGGATGTGATTGATTGCATTCACGCGCTTTCGATCAACCACCACCAAGCCATAACCCGCTGCGTATAAGTTGGCCCGGCCCGTAAAGGCTTGTTGCGCCTCCACACCCTGCCCTGCTGCCAATACAGCAAGCCGCCGCGCTGCAATATCTTCCGGCACGTCATCCGCGTCCAAACGAGCCACGACGACCTGTAGAACATCCTCAGCCTGAAGAACTTCAACATCCTGCGCTGTGAGAACACGGCCCTTCTTGAATGCTCCCTGACTATACTTCACGCCGTGGGCGAGGATGGCTCCCACAGCTCCACTTACAGCGATCGAACCAAATTTCATGTCATTCGCCCAAACGCAAACATTTGGTCATTTCAGCCATGATGGAAATCGCAATTTCTGCACCGCCAACAGCACCTATGGTGATACCGATGGGACCATGAATGCGGGCGATTTCCGCATCGCCAAAGCCCGCTCCCCTCATGCGCTCATTGCGCGCGGCTTGGGTTTTTTTCGAGCCCAGTGCGCCAATATAAAACATTGATGATTTGAGTGCCAACACCAGTGCAGGGTCATCTATTTTCGGGTCATGCGTCAGCAACAAAATAGCTGTTCGTGCATCAGGTTTCATTGTGGGCAGCACATCTTCGGGCCATTCGGCATGCAACGCCACATTAGGAAACCGGGCACCCGTTGCGAATGCACCGCGCGGATCAATCACCGTCACGTCATAACCAGCAGCCTCAGCCATGGGGATGACGCTTTGCGCGATCAACACAGCGCCAATGATGACGAGCCGCAGTTTCGGATTGTGAATGGTGATGAAGATTTCGCCCGCAGCGCCTTGTTCCACGCCCGATTTGTCAAAACGAAACGCCTTGTCGAGAACCGCGTCAGATGCAGCTTCTTCGCGCGTGATGATGCATTGAGCGCCACTTGCGAGAGTGGTGACCACCGCAATCGCCCGGCGTTCTTGCCTCGCCAAAACCACCTCACGCAGCAGTTCTGCTTTCAATTGACCGCCTCCACCAAAACGCGAATTTTGCCGCCACAGGCAAGGCCAACTTTCCATGCCGTTTCATCCGCCACGCCAAAGCTCAAGATTTTGTAGCCACCGGCTGCGATCATGTCCTGTGCTTCGGTGATCACTGCACCTTCAACGCATCCGCCGGATACAGCCCCTTCAAAATTCCCATCCGCGTCCACAACCAATTGGCTGCCCACGGGTTGCGGTGCTGATCCCCAAGTTTCAATCACCGTTGCGATGGCAACTTTACGGCCAGCACCAATCCAACTCAGCGCGGTGTTCAAAACATCCATGACGTCACTCCTTTGGCAATTTCAGCCATCGTTTGGGATCATGCCTCCCGGATGTGGGCGCTGCAAGTGTGCTTGCCAAGTCTTGCAGGCTATCCAACGAGTGCACGGGCCTGAATTCATCTACATAAGGCATAATCGCGCGAATGCCGCCTGCTCGGGCTTGAAAACCATCAAAACGGAGTAACGGGTTCAACCACACAATGCGTTTGGCCGAACGGCGCAGACGTTGCATTTCTTGCGCGAGTTGGCCCACATCTTCACGGTCCAATCCATCCGTCATCAGCAACACATGGGCACCTTGAGTTAAAACACGCCGCGCCCACTTGAAATTGAATTCTTTCAGCGTGGTGCCAATGCGAGTGCCGCCTGACCAGTCTTTCACCGCACCGGACACTTTGGTCATGGCGTCGTCAACATCTTTGCGGGCGAGTTCACGCGTGATGTTGGTCAAACGTGTGCCGAACAAAAATACCGTAACGCGCGATCGGTCGCTACTGAGTGTGTGCAAAAAATGCAGGAACATGCGGGAATAGCTGGAGCATGAGCCTGAAATATCAGCCAACACTACCAGCGGCGGCTCACGCCATTTCCGTTGCTTTCTAGCCAAATCAATCGGCTGCCCGCCTGAGCGCAAACTGGCCCGCAATGTGCGCCGCATGTCGATGCGTTTGCCAAAATGCGAAGCACGATAACGCCGCGTTTGCACTTCAATGCGATTGACGTGCAAATGTTTCAACGCTTGTTTGGCCTCCGATTGTTCAGCCACGGTCATCTGCTCGAAGTCCTTGGCGCGCAACGCATCAACGGCTGAGGACGTGAATGTGGCCTCCACTTCAAGCGCGTCACTGCGCTCTGGCGCTTTTACTTCATTCTGGTCAAACATCGCTTCGGCCAAACGACGAAAGCCAGCTTTTTGCTTTTTATCGTCCTTCTTGCGGGCAATCTGATGATACATTAGCTGCATCAACTGCTCGAGCATTTTGGGCTTTTTCCAAAACACATGAAACGCCTGATCAAACAATTCCTTGTGCTCGCGTCGCTTGATAAAAACTGCGTGCAGCGTCCAATAAAAATCATCGCGCTTGCGCAAAGGCCCGGCAAGGGCTGCATCCAATGCATCAATCACCAAACCGGGCCCCACAGGAATTCCGGCCTCGCGCAATACACGGGCAAAATGCATGATGTTGTCGGCGAGATGGCCAGAAGCCCTGCGATTAGAATTGGCGGCGAAGGGTTGCATTACTGCCCCATCAATCGAAGCTCTTCCTTCACCTGGTTGAGCAAGCGTTTGGCTTCCGAGCCTTCCATGCGGGATATATCGTCCTGATATTTCAACAGCACGCCAAGCGTATCGTTCACCATTTGTGGATCCAGCGATACGCAATCCAATTCATGAAGTGCTGTCACCCAATCCAAGGTTTCGGCAACGCCGGGTGCTTTATAAATGTCGCCACCGCGCAAGGCTTGAACAAAGGCCACGACTTCGCGCGCCAAAGAGTCAGACGCCTTCGGACGTTTGGCCTTGATGATGGCCACTTCGCGCGCGGCATCAGGGTAACCCACCCAATGATAGAGACAGCGCCGCTTCAATGCATCATGCACTTCCCGCGTACGGTTCGATGTGACGATGACGATGGGCGCTTCTTTGGCTTTGATGGTGCCAAGTTCCGGAATGGTAATTTGAAAATCTGAAAGCACTTCAAGAAGAAAGGCTTCGAATGCTTCATCCGTACGGTCCAATTCGTCGATCAGCAGAATGGGGGCTGCACCTTCTTCTGCTTCCAGCGCTTGCAGCAAAGGCCGCTTGATCAAGAATTTTTCTGCAAAAACATCATGGCCCAATCGGTCACGGTCCAACTGGCCGGAAGCTTCCGCCATGCGAATTTCAATCATCTGTGCGGCATAGTTCCATTCATAAACCGCCGAGTTGACATCCAAACCTTCATAGCATTGCAGGCGGATCAGTTTACGCCCCAAAGCTTCCGCCAAGCACTTTTGCAATCTCGGTTTTACCAACGCCAGCTTCACCTTCCAGAAAAAGTGGCCGCCCCATCTTAAGGGCCAAGAAAACCACCGTCGAAAGGTCACGCCCCGCCACATAGCCATGCACGGTGAGAAGTGACTGCGTTTCGTCGATGTTGTTGGGAAGCGGTTTTTTCATACTGATGCTCACTTTAAAACGTCATCCCCGCGAAGGCGGGGATCCAGACTTTCAACCAGCGAGAATGAGGAAAGCCTGGATTCCCGCCTTCGCGGGAATGACGGAATTGGTGTACGTTACGCATATAGAAAGCACTCCGTGAATTGGTTTTCGGAGTGCTTTCCCGTCTCAATTCTTACTTCGCGGCAGCCACAGCCCGTTGCGCCATCACCGTGACCAGATGCGCACGATACTCAGCTGAGCCATGCATGTCAGCATTCAACCCGCGGGCTTTCACTTTCACACCCGCCACAGCATCAGCCTTGAAGCTTTTGCCCAATGCAGCTTCCATTTCAGCTTGGCGGAACACGCCGGGGCCAGCACCGGTTACGGCAACCTTCGCGGCACCCTTGGCGTCCTGCGCCACGTATACGCCAACCATGGCGTAGAGTGAGGCAGGATTGGGGAACTTGGCATAGCCACTTTTCTTCGGAATCGGGAATTCAATGGCCGTGATCACTTCCGCAGGCTTGAGTGCGGTTGCGAACATGCCCGTGAAAAACTTGTCTGCGGGAATTTTGCGGGCATCCGTGTGGATGATCGCACCCAAAGCCAAGCAGGCAGAAGGATAATCAGCTGCCGGATCATTGTTGGCAACCGAGCCACCAATCGTGCCCTTGTGGCGCACATGTGGATCACCAATGCCGCCAGCCAAGGCTGACAGTCCGGGGATGGCTTTTTTCAAAGCCTTGTCGCTTGCAACTTCAGCATGGGTCGTTCCTGCTTTGATGACAACAGATTTGGCACCAACTTTTACGCCGGCATTGCCCAAACCCGACAAGTCGATGATGTCGGAGGGAGACGCCAAGCCCTGCTTCATGGTGGGCACAAGTGTGTGCCCGCCGGAGAGAAACTTACCGTCCTTGGCCTTCTTCATCAGTTTCACTGCATCTGCAACTTTGGCAGGGCGATGGTAATTGAAATTTTCCATTTTTGTTTTTCCCTGAACTTATTCTGCTGCTTGGCGAAGGCTGGTGGCGGCTGCCCATACCACTTGCGCCGTTGCGGGCATTGCGATTTCCTTGACACCCAACGCGTCGGTGACGGCGTTGATGACGGCCGGCGGCGAACCAATGGCCCCTGCTTCACCGCAACCTTTCATGCCCAACGGATTGGTGGGGCATGGCGTGCAGGTGAAACCAAGGTTGAAGCTTGGCACGTTGGCAGCTCGTGGCATTTGATAGTCCATGTAAGAACCAGTCAAAAGCTGTCCCGAATCATCGTCATAAACACAGCCTTCATACAACGCTTGTCCGATACCCTGAACAATGCCGCCATGCACTTGGCCTTCAACAATCATCGGGTTGATGAGGTTGCCGAAATCGTCAACGCAAGTGTAGTTGGCAATCGTTGTAACGCCTGTATCTGGGTCGATTTCCACTTCACAGATGTGCACACCGGCGGGGAATACGAAGTTTGCCGGATCGTGGAACGCACTTTCCTTGAGGCCTGGTTCAATATCAGCGCCATTGAATTTGTGCGCGACATAGGCAGAAAGCGCCACTTCACCGAAGGCCATCTTTTTATCGGTGCCCTTCACGGTGAACGTACCACCCTTGAATTCCACATCGTCAACCGATGCTTCCATCACAGCTGCTGCCACTTTCTTCGCCTTGGCTTCAACCTTGTCCAAGGCTTTCGCAATGGCATGCATGCCTACGGCCCCTGAACGGGATCCGTAAGTACCCATGCCGAACTGCACTTTGTCCGTATCGCCATGAACAACAGAAACCGTGTTGATGTCGATGCCGAGACGATCCGACACTTGCTGGGCAAATGTTGTTTCATGACCTTGGCCGTGGCTATGGGCACCCGTCAGAATTTCCACTGAACCCACAGGATTCACGCGGATTTCAGCGGATTCCCAAAGACCAACGCCAGCACCCAGTGAACCCACAGCCGCCGAAGGCGCAATGCCACAAGCTTCAATGTAGGCGGAGTAGCCAAGACCACGCAGCAGGCCTTTTTTGGCCGATGCAGCTTTGCGTGCTGCAAAGCCTTTAACATCTGCCATTTCTTGGGCCTTTGCCATCGACGCTTCATAGTCGCCCGCGTCGTAGCACATGATAACAGGCGTCTGATGTGGGAACTGCGTGATGAAGTTTTTCCGACGGAATTCCGCTGGGTCCATCTTCAATTCGCGGGCAGCGGTTTCAACGAGCCGCTCCACCACAAACGTTGCTTCAGGACGACCCGCACCACGATAAGCATCAACTGGTGCCGTGTTAGTATAAACAGCATCGACTTCCGCATAAATGTTCGGAATATTATATTGTCCCGACAACAGCGTGGCGTAGAGATAAGTTGGCACAGCAGCTGAGAAGGTTGAAAGGTAAGCCCCCATCGACGCTTTTGTGTTCACGCGAAGGCCAGTGATTTTGCCCGATGCATCGACCGCGAGCTCAGCTTCCGTCACGTGGTCGCGACCATGGGCGTCAGACAAGAAGGCTTCCGTACGTTCTGACGTCCACTTGACGGGGCGGCCACCAACACGCTTCGAAGCCCAAAGGCACACAACTTCTTCGGCATAAATAAAGATCTTTGAACCAAAGCCGCCGCCTACGTCTGGCGCAATCACGCGCAGCTTATTTTCAGCACACAAGCCGTGGAAGGCCGAAATGACTAAACGCGCCACATGTGGGTTTTGCGAGGTGGTGTAGAGCGTATAATGCTCATCGCCCGTTTCATAAGAACCGATTGCAGCACGAGGCTCCATCGGGTTAGGCACCAAACGGTTGTTACGAATGCTCAACTTGGTCACATGGGATGCTTTTTTGAAAGCCGCTTCGGTATTGGCTTCATCACCAATCGACCAGTTGTAAACCCGGTTGTCGGATGCCACTTCATGCACCTGCGCTTTTGAAGACATAGCTTTTCCAGCGTCAACAACGTGAGGCAGAACAGCATATTTAACTTCAACAACACCTGCAGCAGCTTTGGCTTGCGCTTTGGTTTCAGCAACCACAACGGCTACATGGTCACCCACATAACGCACCTTGCCAACAGCAAGAATGGGGTGCGGACCAGCCTTCATCGGGCTGCCGTCCTTGGAATGGATTGTCCAACCGCAGATCAAACCACCGATCTTGTCTTCAGCAACATCGGAGCTGGTGAACACACCCAAAACGCCGGGCATAGCAGCGGCCTTCTTGGTATTGATCGATTTGATGGTGGCGTGCGCATGGGGCGAACGCACGAAATAAGCGTAGGACTGATCTTTAAGATTGATGTCGTCCGTATAGCGGCCCTTGCCAGTGATGAACCGCTTGTCTTCTTTGCGCTTAACGGAAGCGCCAATGCCTGTGGCTGTCATGTGAGTGCCTCCCAATTACATATTCGATGCGCCGGATTGCACGGCCTTGACGATGTTGTGATAACCCGTGCAGCGGCAAATGTTGCCTTCGAGTTCGTGGCGAACAGTTTCTTCGTCGAGCTTCTTGCCCTTACGATTGACCATATCAACGGCCGACATAATCATGCCCGGCGTGCAGAAACCGCATTGTAGACCATGTTCTTCGTGGAAGGCTTTTTGCATCGGGTGCAGGCCACCGTCCTTGCCAGCCAATCCTTCGATTGTCGTTACAGCAGCGCCATCACAGGCTGAAGCCAAAGTAGTGCAGCTCTTCACAGCCTTGCCATTCACATGCACGGTGCACGCGCCACATTGGCTGGTGTCGCAACCAACATGGGTTCCCGTCAGGCCCAAATTTCCACGCAAGAAATCAACAAGCAGCGTTCGTCCTTCAACGTCTCCGCTCACGGCTTTGCCGTTCACTTTTAAATTCACTGTTGGCATCATTTTCCTCCAGGCCAGTCCGGTTATTCCGAACTTGTGATTCTCAATTTCATGCGGCGCGATAACCATCACCATCTCCAACTTGATCACTGTGCCTTGCAACCGTCAAGCGATACCAAAGGCTTGCAGCAATTTGACAGCATATTTCGTTGCTGCACTGCAAACTGAACCGTTTGACTTTGCGCTACGTTAAATCAAAGTGCCCACGCGTTCAGGAGGAATGCCACCATGATAATTTCTCGCTTCAAGTTCGCTCAATTATTTCTCGTTTTTTTGATAGGGCTATCAATATCGTCTTCCGTGCGAGCTGCATCTGACCAAGAGCAAATCAAAACAGTCATCGAATCCCAGCTCAACGCCTTTGCTGCTGACGATGGTGTCGAAGCGCTGTCTTATGCTGCGCCAATTGTGAAGCAGATTTTCCAAACGCCGGATAATTTCATGGCCATGGTCAAGCAGGGCTATCAGCCTGTATACCGCAACAACAACCGCATTTTTGGCGATGTATTCAAGGATGGTTTGGGGCGGCCCGCCATGCGCGTGGTACTGACTGGCAAAGATGGCAAACGCTATGAAGCTCTCTATGCAATGGAAAAGCAGCCGGACGGAATTTGGAAAATTGCAGGCTGCGTTATTCTGGTCATTCCTGCGCAAGAAGTTTGAACGACTACAGAGCAATACAAAGTTCTACCTTTGAACGATCTTGCGACTAACGCTGTACATTATGAAATTTTAGTGAGACAAATACGCGTGAGCGGGGCCGCTTAGGAGTGTTCATGTCCATCCGTCTAAATGTATTCATCGCCTCTCTGTTCTTGGCAACAACTGCAATTTCTGCACCCAGTGACTATACGGCCATCATGTTGGAAGATGCTCAGCAGTCTGCTGATAGCGAATTCACCGGACGCTACGAAGGCTCAAGCATTGTGGGGCAAACGAACAAAATATTCGATGAAATGACTCTTCCTGCGGGCCCGGCAGATCCAAAAACCAAGTCGTTTACACAAACTGTTTCGCAAAAAGGCAAAGTTTCACGCACACTTTACGTGTCACCTGTCGAACGATCATCGTTTGAGGTTTTTGGCAACTATATTGATGCCCTCAAGGCCAAAGGCTTCACCAGCGCCTTTGAATGCGCCAACAAATCATGCGGGCCAAACTTTCTTAGTTTGAAGTACAAGGCAAACGACCCCGGCAAAATCGTTGTGTCAGACAATGCGGACACGCGGCGAAAAGCTGTATCAAACTTCATGTTCGGCAAAGTGGTTGACCCAAGATATGCCTTGCTGAAAAAAGGTGATGCGGGGAATGAAACATATGTTGCTGTTTTTGCTGCCCAGAATGCGGGCGGCAGTGCTGGCGATGTATCAAAAGCATTGAATTCCCGCGTGGGCGTATTGATCGAAGTAGTCGAGCCCGGCATCCGTGAGGACAAGATGGTCACATTGAGTGCTGACGAAATTGGTTCGCAAATTGGCGCGCAGGGTCGCGTTGTCTTGTATGGTGTCTTGTTCGATTTTGACAAAGCCACAATCAAGCCAGATTCGGAAGCCCAACTGAATGAAATGGCAGCATATCTCAAAAATGATCCGGCAATAAAAGTCTACGTGGTCGGCCACACTGACGCCAAAGGAGGGCTGGATTACAATTTAAAGCTCTCAACACAACGCGCCAAATCAGTAGCTGCGGCACTCATCAATTCAGGAATTGAATCCGCAAGATTAGATGCAAAGGGTTTGGGCCCGCTGGCACCGCTTGCTTCCAATAAAACAGAGGATGGCCAAGCGAAGAACCGCCGCGTGGAATTGGTCGCGCAATGACATGAAACGCGTGAGAACTTTACTTTCTCACGCGTAAATATAGCCACCGGAAACAATGATATTTTCACCGGTCATGTAGGTGTTTTTGGATCCACCCGCCATGAGCACCCACTCCGCCATTTCACGCGGTTCACCACCGCGCCCCAAGGGGCTGGCTTTGGCAAGCTCGGGCAAAAAACCCAACTCACGTGCCCGCTCAGTGGCCATGCCTGCGGGTGCAACCGAATTGACCAAAATGCCCATGGGTGCCACTTCTTGGGCGAAGCTTTTGGTCAGGCTGACCACCGCAGCCTTTGTGGCTGCGTAGTGTGCGTTTTGTGGATGTGCCTTGAAAGCGTCGACTGATGTGAGGTTCACTATACGTCCGCGCACATGTCCCCGCAGCTCTTGCGTCCGCATATGCTGAACAGCAGCAACCATCATGTGGTAGGTGCCTTTGACGTTGATGGCATTAGACGCATCCCAATCCGCATCGGTAATTTCAAGCAAGGGCTTGCGCGGATAAATCGCGGCACAATTTATCAGCGTATCAACACGGTCCAATTTTTCAATCAAGGCAGCAAATGCCGCATGCGATGCTTCGGCTGTTCGAATGTCACAGGCCGCTGCAGCGCTCTTGATATGGGCAGCGGGTGCCAAGGCAGCTTCTGCAGCGGCCAAATTTATATCAATGATACCGAGTGCAGAAGCACCCTCTTCTACCGCCATTTGGGCTAGTAATGCCCCTAGCCCTGAGCCACCCCCCACAACGACAACCGACAAATCTTTCAATGCATTATCCTTTTTTCTGTGCACCCGTTGCCACACCTTGCTGGGTGGGCAAAATATCAAAACGCGACACATCCACATGTTGCGGCATCCGCAATACGGCAAGCAGCATATCCGCAACATTTTCAGGCTGAACTGCCGATTGGTTGGCATACATCGCGGTTCTGACTTCTTCTGAAACTATTGAGCGATAAAGCCCTGTTTCAACTCGGCCCGCAACAATTTCAGTCACCCGCACGCCATGGGGCGCCAAGTCCAATCGCAGTGCAGCTGCAAAGCCAGCAATCGCAGCCTTGCTTGCGCAATAGGCTGCCATGTTCGGAAATGCCGCATGCCCCGCCGTGGACCCTGTAAAAAAGATATGCCCCTGCCCCCGCTTGCTCATGGCGGGTGCCAGAACATGCGTCATGAAAATATTTGCTGATACGTTCAAAGCAAGTGCTGCATCAATATCCGCCATATCAGTATCGCAAAAATTCTGGAGTGGTGGCATTACCCCCGCATTGTTCACCAGAACATCAACGGTCCGATGGCTTAACGCGGCAACCACCGCTTGCCGGTCTGTTATGTCCAGCTGAATCGGCTCCATTCGTTCTAAAGAACGCAATGCATCTAGCGCAACTGCATCCCGACCAATCGCCACAACGCGATAGCCAGCACTTGCAAGTGCCAAGGCAATCGCCCGCCCAATACCGCTGGATGCGCCAGTCACAACTGCTGTTTGTATCATGCATCTATCGATAACATGCCGCTGCGAAACTCGCGACCCCATTTGAAGCATGTTAAGAACTTTTTGCCACAATGTCGGCCATGAATTTGCGCCGCCAATCACCCTTCGTCTGGGCCTTCGCCCTCATCGTTCTTGCCGCTGTCATTTTGTTAGCGATGGGGCGGGAACCCATTTGCAAATGTGGCTATGTCAAACTGTGGCACGGGGACGTGGTGAGTTCCGAAAACTCACAACACATCACTGACTGGTACACTTTTTCGCACATCATTCACGGCTTCTTGTTTTATGCCCTCTTGCATCTCGTTGGCCCGCGCTGGAGCTTTGCTGCAAAACTTGCAGCCGCTACATTTATCGAAGGCGCGTGGGAAATTTTTGAAAACACTGACCTGATCATCAATCGCTACCGCGAAGCGACCATTGCCTTGGATTATTTTGGCGACAGCGTTTTGAACTCGGTCTGCGATATTTTGGCAATGATGGCGGGGTTCTATTTGGCTTATCGTTTGCCGGTTTGGGGCACTGTAGCCCTCGCCGTGGTTTTCGAATTAGCTGTGGGATACATCATCCGCGATAACCTCACACTCAACATCATCATGCTGCTATGGCCATTGGAAACTATCAAGCAATGGCAGGTGGGTGGTTAGCGATATTCCCGTGCCGCAAAGGGTTGCGGATAAACCGGCTCAACAATGAAATGTGGAATAAGCGTCGCATAGGCTTCGCCATCAGCCACCACGCGGCAAATCTCACCATCGATTGATGTGACAACGCCTTCGCGCCCTTCTGGCAACATGACAGTATAGCCGGGTGTGCACCAATTCGGCGCAACCACAACTTCCGGCACATCGACAGGTGCAGAAAGTGCCGCAACCATCACCATGACGTTGGATATATCGCTCATTCTTCGAATCCGCTTTTTGCCTGTTTTGAAAACTGGACCAATTGAGGAATGAAAACAAGACCAGCTGACGTATTTCAACAGGCCAGTGGCGTGTCCGCTCTCGCCTTGTCGTCATGTTCACGCTAACTTTTAAGTCTCGGAGGACAAAATGCAGCCAAAGGTCATCATTACATGTGCAATCACTGGTGCCGGAGACACAGTGGGCAAAAGCCCCCATGTGCCTGTTACGCCAGAGCAAATTGCCAATTCAGCGCTGGAAGCGGCAAGCGCAGGTGCCACCGTGGTGCACTGCCACGTGCGCAACCCTGATACCGGCAAAGGTTCTCGCCGCGTTGATTTATATGCCGAGGTGATGGAGCGTATTCGCGCCAAAAACACCAATGTCATCATCAATCTCACGGCTGGCATGGGGGGCGAAGTTGTAGTGGGCGATGGTGAAACGCCACTGCAATTCGGCGAAGGCACAGATTGCGTTGGCCCCTTGGAACGCCTGCTGCATGTTGCGGAATTGCGTCCGGAAATTTGCACCTTGGATTGCGGCACGCTGAATTTCGGTGATGGGCAATCCATCATGGTTCAAACGCCAACTCAGCTGCGGGAAATGGCCCGCCTCATCAAATCCTACGGCGTAAAGCCGGAAATGGAAATTTTCGACTCGGGCAATTTGTGGTTCGCCAACCAACTGGTCAAGGAAGGGCTGATCGACGGCCCACCACTCTATCAACTCTGCCTCGGCATTCCGTGGGGTGCCCCCTTCAACACGGAAACCATGGCCTACCAAAAGTCGCAGCTGCCGGAAGGTGCTGTCTGGGCGGCCTTTGGCATTGGCCGCAACCAAATGCCTGCCTTGGCGCAAGCCGTATTGTTGGGCGGTCATGCGCGTGTTGGACTTGAAGACAATCTGTATTTGGAAAAAGGCGTACTCGCAACTAACGCCGCATTGGTGGAAAAAGCCGTGAAGCTGGTTTCAATTCTGGGCACAAGCGTTGCAACACCCGACGAAGGCCGCGCAATTCTAGGGCTTAAGAAATGACCATCAAAACCGTTGGCATTGCAGGCACCGGCTTGATCGGCGCAGGTTGGGCCGCGCGCCTTTTATTCCGTGGCTACAACGTTATTGCGTTTGACGTGTCAGAAACTGCCGAAGCCAAACTGAAAGCCCAGATCAAAACCGCATGGCCGTCATTGGAAGCTTTGCTGGGCAAGCCCATCAAGAAGGGTAAACTTAGCTTCACAACAGATCTCGCCGAGATGGCTGCAAAAGCTGATTTCATCCACGAATGTGCACCCGAACGTGAAGACCTGAAAATCAAATTGTTCCGCGACATCGATGCAGTGGCCCGCCCCGACGTGATCATCGCTTCATCGTCGTCTGGTTTTCTGCCGACCAATTTGCAGTCACAGTGCAAACACCCTGAACGCGTCATCATCGGCCATCCGTTCAATCCGGTTTATCTTTTGCCACTGGTGGAAACTGTGCCGGGCGAAAACACCTCCGCTGAAGTGATGGACCGTGCGGGCATCTACTTCGAAGCTATCGGCATGCAAGTGCTGCGCCTCAAAAAAGAAATCATGGGCTATGTTTGCGACCGCCTGCAGGAAGCACTGTGGCGCGAAAGCCTGCACATCCTCAACAAAGACATTGCAAGCACCGGCGATATTGATGACTCGATTGTCTATTCGGCGGGCATGCGCTGGGCTTTTATGGGCTCATTCATGACCTATCACGTAGCAGGCGGCCCCGGCGGCATGCGTGATTTCATCAAGCAGTTCGACCCGACGCTGGAACTCGACTGGACCGATCTCAAATTCCCGCAATGGAATGAAGCGTTGGAAAAACGACTGGTCGAAGGCTGCGAGTCCCAAGCCGAGGGCCGCGCCGTGGCGGCGATTGAAGCCAAGCGAAACGCAATTCTCGTGGATATGATGAAATTGTTCCGCAAGCACAAAATTGGTTCTGGGCTTGTGCTTGACCGTGAGTTGAAAAAACGCAAACAGAAAAAATAACTTCAGTTTTGAGCAGCAGATGAAAATTGGTATAAGGCAGATATGCATATTGCTAAGCTTGACACTGGTTTGCGCAATGGCATTTTTCTCTTTTACTGACACAGCGTGGGTTTTGATGGGTAGACCAAATGAAGCATACCCAGAACTGCTATTCTTGGTATTGGGTCTACCAATCTCCTTGGTTTTGCTACTTGTCTCAATCTTCAAAGGCAGGATTTGAATATGCAACGCGTCATGATCACGGCAGCTGCTTCTGGCATTGGTCGTGCCATCGCCAAGGCCTTTCACGACGATGGTGCCAGCGTTCACATTTGCGATGTGAATGAGCAAGCGCTTGACGCATTCCGCGAAGAATTCCCTGACATCGGCGCAACCCATGTTGACGTGAAGTCAGAAGCTGAAATTGAAGCGTGGTTTGATGATGCGTTGGAAGACTTGGGTGGCCTTGATGTGATGGTCAACAACGCGGGCATCAAAGGCCCCACAGCCCCGGTTGACGACATCGATTTTGATGACTGGCGCGAATGCATGGCGGTTGGCATCGACTCCTATTTTCTCTGCGCCCGCCGCGCTGCACCCTTGTTGAAAGACCAACTCGCCGGCACCATCATCAACCTTGCCTCCACTGCAGGGCTATTTGGTTTCGGCAATCGCACACCATACGCTGCCGCAAAATGGGCGGTCGTAGGATTCACCAAATCTCTCGCAATTGAATTGGGGCCATTCAAAGTTACCTGCAATGCAATTTGCCCCGGCGTCGTGCGCGGTGATCGCATCAATCGCGTCATCCAAGCCGAGGCTGAAATGCGCGACGCAAGTTTTGATGAAATTGCCAGACAAATGGTTGGGGGACAATCCATCGAACGCATGGTTGAGCCTGAGGAAATTGCCGACATGGCGTTATTCCTCGCCAGCCCCCAAGCCAAAATGATCAACGGCCAAGCCATCGCCATTGATGGCCACACCGAAACTTTCCACATCAGGTAGCCATGGACTTCTCCCTTTCCGACGAACAACAGATGATCATCAAAACCACGAAGGATTTCGTGGCCAATGAGCTTTATCCCCATGAAAAGGAAGTTGAGGAAACCGGCATGCTCCGCCCTGAGCTGCGCGATGAAATAAAAGCCAAAGCCATTGCCGCAGGACTTTACGCCGCCAACATGCCAGCCGAAGTGGGCGGTGCCGGCCTCGATACTTTGACATGGTGCCTTTACGAAAAAGAATTGGGCCGCGCCAATTATGCGCTGCATTGGACCTGCGTTGGCCGCCCCTCTAACATTCTCATGGCTTGCAACACTGAGCAGCGTGAACGCTATCTCTTCCCCGCCGTACGCGGTGAAAAAGCCGATTGCTTGGCGATGACCGAACCCGGCGTTGGGTCAGACCTGCGCGGCATGAAAACTTTTGCCAAACAAGACGGCGATGATTTCGTCATCAATGGTGTAAAACACTTCATCAGCCATGGCGAAGAAGCACACTTCACTGTGTTGTTTGCCGCCACCGGTGAAGAGGACACACCGCGCGGCAAGAAGAAACTCATCACTGCGTTTCTCATCGACAAAGGCACGCCGGGTTTTGAAGTCCGCCCCGGCTATAAAAACGTGTCGCATCGCGGCTACCCCAATTCAATTTTGGAATTCAACGATTGCCGCGTTCACAAATCGCAAATGTTGGGTGAATTGCATAAAGGTTTTGAGGTTGCGAATTCTTGGCTGGGGGCCACGCGGCTGCAAGTCGCTTCCACCTGTTTGGGCCGCGCCGAACGCGCCCTCGAACTGGCTCTGCAATATGCCGTGGACCGCGAACAATTCGGCCAGCAGATCGGCAAGTTCCAAGGCATCTCCTTCAAACTTGCCGACATGGCGATGGAACTCAAAGCCGCCGAACTCCTGACCCGCGAAGCCGCATGGAAATATGATCAAGGCACTGTCACCGAAATGGACATGGCCATGGCCAAACTCAAATCCACCGAGGTCCTTGCCTTCATCGCCGACGAAGCCATCCAAATCCACGGCGGCATGGGCCTGATGAGTGATCTGCCACTGGAACGCATCTGGCGCGATGCACGGGTGGAGCGCATTTGGGAAGGCACGTCCGAAATCCAACGCCACATCATTTCAGCGGGCGCTGCTCAGGCCACTTGGTGGGTAACAATGAAAGACTACTTCGCAGGAAAAATTGCAGCGGACTATGACCGCGGGGTCGCATTCAGTTTTGTGCCCGCAATATTGGACCCCGCAGTTCAAAAACTGGCCAAACTTGCAAGTGGTGGGGATTGTCTTGAATTCGCAATCGGGACCGGGCGTGTTGCCTTGCCACTCACTGCCAATGGCCTGCGTGTGGACGGAATTGAATTTTCTGCCGACATGATTGCTCAGTTGAAAAACAAACCCGGCGGTGACGCGATCAACGTTCGCAGGGGTGATATGACCACAACTGAAATGGGCCGGACGTATTCGTTGGTTTTTCTAGTGTTCAACACCATAATGAATCTCACGACGCAAGCGGCACAGGTGCAGTGCTTCCGCAACGCTGCCAAACACATAGACAAAGGCGGAAAGTTCCTTGTTGAAAACATGCTTCCAGATTTGCGACGCTATCCACCGGGTGCTCTTGCAGTGCCTTCTGACATTTCAAATGATCACCTAGGGTTCGACACCTACGAAACGTCATCGCAAAAACTGACCTCCCATCACGTAACAATCCAACCTGACGGTACCAGTGAATACAATTCAATTCCCTTCAGATATGTATGGCCATCAGAGCTGGATTTGATGGCTGAACTCGCTGGATTGAGATTGCTATCGCGCCACGCAGATTGGCAAGATGCGCCATTTGATGACAACAGCCGACAGCATGTTTCTGTATGGGAAAAAGTCTGAACGAACATGACCCTCTCCCGTCTCATCCACCCCAAAACCATTGCCTTCATCGGTGGCAATGAATGTGCTGTTGCTATTCGCCGCTGCCATGAGTTTGGTTTCGCGGGAGAAATCTATGCTGTGCACCCCAAGCGTGACGAGATCAGCGGCATCAAAACCGTCAAATCCGTTGAAGATATTGAAGGCCCCATCGACGCGGCGTTCATCGCCGTAAAACGTGAAGCCACCATCGACGTCGTTCGCCAACTCCGCGCCAAAAACTGCGGTGGGGCCGTAATTTATGCCGCTGGTTTTGCTGAAACCGGCGATGGTCAGTTGCAGAAAGACTTGCTGGAAGCAGCAGGTGGAATGCCCCTCCTCGGCCCCAATTGTTATGGCTTTGTCAATGGCTTAAGCCGTGTTGCTCTGTGGCCGGATGAACATGGCATCAAGCCTCTCGAACGCGGCATTGCCATCATCACCCAATCCGGCAACATCGCTTGCAACATGACGTTTACTCGCCGCGCCCTGCCTTTGGCGGCGGTCTTCGCCATCGGCAATCAGGCCGATGTGGACATGGCGAGAATGGTGGATTTCCTGTCCGCCGATGATCGCGTCACGGCCATTGGCCTCCATATTGAGGGCCTTAACAACCTGCCCGCCTTTGCTGCCGCTTGCGAAGCCGCTCGCCGCCGTAAAAAACCTATCGTGGTGTTGAAAACCGGCAAGTCTGAGCAAGGGGCAAAAGTCGCCCTCAGCCATACGTCGTCCCTCGCAGGTGCTGACAGCATGTATGACGCGCTGTTCCTTCGCCATGGCGTGGCGCGCTGTACGACGATCACCTCATTCGTCGAAACCTTGAAGTTTCTTCACCTTGGCCCTCTGGCGGGCAACAGCGTGGTATCTCTCTCCTGCTCTGGTGGCGAGGCCGCACTGACTGCTGATTTGGCCTTGAACCACAACCTGAACTTCCGCGATTTCGACGCTGCAACGGCGTCTCGCGTGCGCGGCACCCTCAATGACCTTGTGACGGTCTCTAACCCCTTCGACTACCACACCTTCATTTGGAACCAACAGGACGCCATGGCGGCGACATTCACCGCCACGCTCTCCGGTGGTTTTGACGTTGGCATGTTGATATTGGATTCACCGCCGCCGCCCCTGAATTCCGCCGCCTGGTACCTGGCCGCTCGCGCCTTTGCCACTGCTGCACAAGCCAACAACGCCCGTGCCGCTGTGGTGGCAACACTGCCCGAATGCATGCCGCTCGATATGGCTGAAGAGTTGATGGCCGCTGGCGTGGCCCCCATGTTTGGGCACGATGAGGCACTTACAGCTTTTGAAAACGCCGCCAAAGTTGGACACGCACAAGCTGATGCAACGCCCCGCCCGGTCCTTGCACAGCCGCTGTTGCAGCACGGCGTCCCTCACGTGCTGAAAGAACGTGAAGCAAAAAAGCTGCTTGCCACGTTTGGACTTTCAGTGCCGCAGGGCAAAACCTGCCATGTTAAAGACGCCGTTATAACTGCTAAAGCCATCGGCTACCCCGTCACACTCAAAATCTCATCAGAAGCTATCGCCCACAAAACCGAAGCAGGCGGCGTTGCCCTCAACCTCAAAACCGCAGCCGAAGTTGAAGCCGCTGCTGCCCATATGGCCACATTGGGCAACGAAGTGCTGGTCGAGCAAATGGTGACGGGTGCCGTCGCTGAATTGATCATCGGCGTCACCCGCGACCCGCAATTTGGTTTGGGCTTGGTGATTGGTGCTGGCGGCATTTTCACAGAACTGCTGCAAGACTCGGCAACACTTTTGCTGCCCACAAACCGCAGCGAAATTGTTGCAGCCTTGCAGTCGCTAAAAGTGTGGAAACTGGTCGAAGGCTATCGCGGCAAATCTGGTGATGCCGATGCTGTGATTGCGGCCATTGAAGCGACCGCCAATTTCGCCGAAGCCCACGCCAACATATTAGAAGAACTCGACGTTAATCCCTTGCTCGTGCTGCCAACTGGTGCAGTTGCAGTCGACGCGTTAATTCGCATGAGGACCACATGACCAACCCCATCCACACCAACCGCAATGGCGCCGTTCTCGAAGTTACTATCGACCGGCCCAAGGCCAACGCCATTGATGCTGCCACTTCACGCATCATGGGTAGATGTTTTTGCTGCTTTCCGCGATGATCCTGAGTTGCGCGTCGCGATCCTAACCTCAACAGGTGAAAAGTTTTTCTGCCCCGGCTGGGATTTGAAAGCGGCAGCGCTCGGCGAAGCGCCGGACTCTGATTATGGCCTTGGCGGCTTTGGTGGCTTGCAGGAATTGAAGGGCCTCAACAAACCCGTCATATGCGCGGTCAACGGCCTCGCTTTTGGAGGTGGGTTTGAAATCATGATTGCCTGCGATATCATCATTGCGGCTGAGCATGCCACCTTCGCCTTGCCCGAAATCAATTCCGGCACTGTGGCCGATGCTGCAACCATCAAACTTCCGCGCTATCATCCCCCACCACGTGGCCATGGAAATGCTCTTCACCGGCCGCCGCATTGACACCACGGAAGCCAAGCACTGGGGCATCATCAATGAAGTTGTATCCGCCGACCAACTTATGCCTCGCGCCCGCGCTTTAGCGGCACAGCTCGCCGAGGGGCCGCCACTGGTTTATGCCTGCATTAAAGAAATCGCCCGCGAAACCCAGCACCTGCCAATTCATCAAGCCTTCGACATGGTGACAAAACGCAAATTACCGACAGTTGACAAACTCTATTCATCAGACGATCAATTGGAGGGGGCCAAAGCATTCGCTGAAAAGCGCAAACCTAAGTGGACCGGCCGATGACGAAACTAAAATCAAAGCACTTTGCTGTCATTTTCTTGAGCATAGCCACCACCCCCGTGAGCTCTGCCGAAAAAACTTTCGAAAGCTGCTACGCCAACACCTACAAGGCAAGCCACTTCATCAAACATAATACTCAACGACTGTCGTCAATCACACTTAAACTTTACGACGGCAAAGAACTTGAGGGCACGAATGGCCATTATATGGCTGATGTGAATGTAACACTTCGTGGCAGTGACACTTCGAAATGGACCGAAACAGCTGATTTGCGTTGACGGCGTCAAAGAAGTTACATGCAGTATAGAATGCGATGGTGGGAGCTTTGTTTTGCAAGGCGACAACGGAGGCATGACACTTATAAACAATGTTGGCTTTCGAGTGTCAAAAGATGGCTGCGGTGAAACAAGCGACCGAATTGAAGCTACAGTCGGCAACCGCATTTTCCGACTTTCAAAAGCTGAACTCTCCGCCTGCAAATAAAAACCCGCCTGCATTTTATCGCAGACGGGCGAAGTTGATCGCAATGGCGACCGAGGGTGAGGACTTAAACGCCCCAGAGACGCGAGTATTTGCGCACGTCTACATGGGTCTGTTCGAGAAACCGGACTGTGGCAACATCGGCCACGAAATACATTGCGGACTGAAGCGGCGGCACTGGCGAGGAACTTGTTCATGATTTCTTAACTTTCATTAACACTCTTTGATGATCCATAATATAGTGCATTGCGATTCAAAGGAAAAACGACTAATTCTGTATCGATCTTCAAGATTTATTTGAAGATCGGACACGGTTTTGCCATGATTGAACACTTTCCCGGCCTTCGCACACTTGCGCGCCTTTGATGCTGCTGCCAGACACTTGAGTTTTACGCGTGCCGCAGAGGAAATGGGCGTAACCCCCGCTGCCATTTCACAACCAGATCGCGGAACTGGAAGATCAGCTGGGTCTTTCGCTGTTTCATTCGCACCAGCCGCTCCATGCGACTGACGCGCGAGGGCGAAATTTTATGTAGTCGCCGCAGCATGAGTCGTTGGAAACCTTGGCCAAGGCCTTGCACCGCCTCAAACGCCTGGAAAATCGCAACCAGATCCGCGTGTCATCAACGCCATCTGTCGCTGCAAAATGGCTGGTGCCGCGCCTGGATGGCTTTCTCGAAGCATTCCCGGGTGCTGATGTGCGCATCGACGTGTCGAACACGCTTGTTGATTTTGATCGTGATGATGTTGATGTGGCCATTCGCTTTGGTGCTGGCAAATATCCGGGGCTGCAGGTCTGAGCTTGTTGTTCAATGATACTCTGTCGCCCGTGTGCAGCCCGTCCCTCATCACCAAGGAAAAACCCTTGCAGGTCCCAAAGGATTTGCTGCGCCACACCCTCATCCATTTGGAATGGCAAGCCCAAGGTTCACCCTGGCCCAACTGGCGCATGTGGATGCAGGCTGCGGGCATCAAAGACTTTGACGAAAAACGTGGGCTGCATTTCGGCCAAACCTCCTTGACCATTCAGGCCGCCATTGACGGGCAAGGTGTAGCGTTAGGCGATTCAAACCTCGTTGCCGACGATCTTGGCAGCAGGTCGATTGGTAAAACCCTTTGAGCTTTCCTTGAAAGCACCCGACGCGTTTTCCTATTTCCTGATCACCCGCCTCGACACCAAAGATGCGCCCATGGTCAACGCCTTCCGTGATTGGTGTTTAATGGAAGCACGCCAAACTGAAAACCGCATTTCCGCCACAACCGAAAATTAGAGGCAGCCCATGCTTTCAAGACGTTCATTCCTCAAATGGTTGGGCAGGCTTACGGCGGGCGGTTTTCTGACCGGCACCTATGCCTTTGCCATTGAACCCGGCTTTCGCCTCAACACCACGGTTTATGCTTTTACACCGCCCAACTGGACGCCGGGGTTAAAACTCCGCATCGTCATGCTGGCGGATCTGCATTGCGTTGAACCGCACATGCCATTGTCGCGCTGGCGGCGCATCATTGCTGCGGCAAACGCGTTACAGCCCGACATTCACCTGCTGATGGGCGACTATGTGGCAGGTCATTTTTTCCGCACGGGAACGGTGAAAGTTGCTGACATTGCAGAAGCCGCAAAAGAACTCAAATCCCCACTGGGAACTTTCGGTATTTGTGGCAACCATGACTGGTGGGATGATCTTTCAGCGCAAAAGCTGAAACATGGCCCAACGCTTTCTGAAACGGCATTCGTTTCGCGCAGGCATTCCAATGCTTGAGAATAAAGTGCAACGGTTGGAAAAAGATGGAAAGCCATTCTGGCTCACAGGAACATCTTCACTTGTGGCTGTAAAAACCAATCGCAAAGGCCGTTTTGACAGCCGCGCAAAACTTGCAGAAACCTTGGCACTGGTAACTGATGATGCACCCATCATTCATCTCGCCCATGAGCCCGATATGTTTCCAGCAGTACCAAAACGAGTGTCATTAACGCTCAGTGGCCACACCCACGGCGGGCAAGTACGCCTGTTTGGCTATTCACCCGTTACACCTTCAAGCTATGGCAACCGCTTTGCCTATGGTCATGTCATCGAAGATGGCCGCCATCTCGTCATTTCAGGCGGGTTAGGTTGTTCGATATTTCCTGTGCGCTTTGGCGTTCCACCGGAATTGGTGGTTTTGGAATTGGGTTAAATTCAGTCCCTGCTCACCATCGGGTGGAAGTCGTAAGTTCCCACTGGCATTTGTTCGTAGTCGATCACAGCACCAGTCATTAACTCCGCTGCTGGTGAAACGAGATAGGCGCATGTGCCCGCAATATGCTCGGGTAAAATCAATCGTCCGAACGGAACTTTGGCACCTGCGATCTCCGCCCAATTTTCAGGTTGCTTGTGGAAGCCCGTTTGTAACGCATGCTCACCTTCCGTATTAGCCCAGCCAAGATTGATGCAGTTACACGCGAATGCCTTTGCGCTTCCAAGTGTTGGCCGCATTTTTCGATAACCCAACAAGTGCTGCTTTCGAAGCCGCATAAATGCCAATATCAGGCGGGCCACCATAGGCCAGCATCGACGAAATATTGATGATGACTGCCACCTTGCGTCATCGCGGCGGCGGCTTTCTGCATCATGAACAAAGGTGCTTTCACATTCACATCAAACAAGCGCTGGTAGGCATCAACCGTGACATCTTCAACGCTGCACCGCTCGGTATTACCAGCCGAATTAACGAGCACATCAAGCCTGCCAAAGGTCTTGAGCGCGAGTGCCACGGCCTTGTCTGGCGTTGAATCATCCCGCAGATCTGCAGAGAGTGCTACCACTTCGCCAAACTTGGAAAGGGTCTTCGCTTCTTGCGCCAAACGATCAGCATTACGCGCAAGAATGACAACGCCCGCAAAACCATCCTGCAAGAATTGTTTGGCAATGGCAGCCCCTATGCCTTGGGCACCACCGGTAATAATTGCAACGCGCTTCATTGTTGTACTCCTGAATCGGCGTCAACATGATGAAGTCGATTTACGGCGTCAACCCGATTAATTGGTCAGCGTAATGCGCGTCCGGCTCGCACCGTGTTTTTGCACGAGTGCATAAAGTGCAGCCGCATTGCTTGGTGCCAAACGCACACAACCATGTGATGCGGGGCGACCAAGCGCCTTGACGTGCCCTGTGCCGTGAATGGCAAAACCGCCATGGAAAAACACCGAATTCGGCATTGGTGCATTGTCATATTTGCGCGAGTAATATGTTTTCGCCATGCGCTTCACGCTGAAGCTGCCGCGTGGCGTGTAGTAACCCTTCGCGACCCGTTGAAACCCTCCACGATGCATGGTGCCAGCCATTCACGTTGACCGACATGGACTGCGATGAAATGTCTACATACACCTGCACAACAGGCGGCAACCGCGGGGCGCGTGGCTTTTTTCGTTTTGCAGCTTCGGCAGGAACAATCGCTATGAATGACGCCAAGGCAAATGCCAACGCGGTTTTTGAAAATTGAAACACTTGAAATCCCTAGCTTTCAGAGGCCTACCCCGGCGCAATTTATACCAAACGCTCGGATTATCAATTGGTCACAATTGCAGTAACAATAATATGTCTAACAATTAATGTTAATCGAACAGGAACTCACGCCCAACTTTCACACGTTTCACATCGCCATATTTGATGATGTCGGCCGTCGCATAGGTTTCGGTGAGTGTGGCCGGCAGGAACGAACCTGTGCCCACCATATCCAGTGGTGCTTTTGCGGCCCCCATGATCTGGCATTTCTGTGCGTCAAAGCCCGATGACCCCACAATCATGGCGTCTTTAAATCCGGCCTTATCCAAAGCGCGGCGCACATGAATTGCTGCCGCCACCGAAACGCCTTTGCCGAACAGAATACGGCGCACTTTATCGACCAGAATGTTCGAAGGATCGAGTTGAAACGCCCTGCCCCCTAACACCTTTTCAACGATATTATACTCACCGGAAACACCAAGCCACTCGCCCACGGCATCAACTGACTTTTCGTAATCCAACCCTTCGGCAAAACGGCCGCCATGGGTATCAAGCCGCACACCGAAGGTCTTGCCTTTTTCATGCAGCTCTCGCCTCTTCATAAAACCATTGCGCACAGCGCAGCGAGTCTTTTATTTCTTCGCCCGTATAATCCACCAGCGCGATCAGCGATGTGGCTTCAGGAATCGATTCTTCAAACATCTTCATGGCAGCCAACACATCGCCATTGGCATAGCCAACCAAGCGCATGAGGCATGGTGCCCATGCCATCCTTTGCGCCAAACAGAGGTGCCGTCAAATCTTGCGACGAACCTACAAATCCTTTCACTCCACGATTTTTGTGACGTGCCGCGCGGCTGCCTACCATTGCGCCATAAGCCGCCAGAATATTCATCTCAGCTCCCGAACCATGCCGCGCATGCATATCCATGAAAGCTGAACCCGGCATGGCCAGGCACATTTCATAGGCATTATTCGCTGACACGCATGGAAAGCCAATTTTTTGCAAAAGCAAAGTTTCAACTTCCGCAAGCGCCTTCATGGAGCCGGTAATTTCCATCAATTTGCGTTCGGAAGGAACAACCTCGCCTTCTTCAACAAAGCGGGTAATTTTCACACCGGGAACCAGCGCGCGTGCAAGGCGAATAGCAGGCTCCAAAGCCGCCACCACACGCCGCCGCATGAACACGGCAAAGGTCACTTCAATATCACCCACCGCCCCCACAATGCGCGAGGTGTTGGTGAAATACTTATCCGTCTGCGCAGCCAAAGGCCCCGCCGCCTGTACCAACGCCAAAAGGCGATCGAGAATAACTTCGTGGGCAGGCATCAATTTCGCATTAGCTTTATCCATGGTGGGGGTGTTTCACCTGAAATTGAGCGGGGCGTCAAATGGAACCGCTTTTCTTTTTACTCAGTCAGAGGCAATATAAAAACATGCGCTGCCTTTGGTTGTTTATCTTCCTTTTGCTGGCCGGACTGAATAGCGCTGCCGCGCAACAGCCCGCAGAAAGCCTTGACCGATTATTCGCCCAACTGCGCGACCCCGCTTCCGGTTCGGAAGTTATGCGTATTGAGCCTAAAATTTGGGATGTCTGGATGCACGGCGGCAGCCACGCTGAGAATGAGTTGTTGGCCAAAGCCACCCAAGCCATGAACATCGGCGCATTTACTTTGGCTGATCAACAACTCTCCGCCTTGCTCAAGCAAAGCCCGAATTTCCCTGAAGTCTGGAACAAACGCGCCACTTTATATTTCCTGATGGGCCGTTTGGATGACAGTCTAGCAGATATCGTTAAAACCCTAGACTTAGAGCCAAGGCATTTTGGTGCACTCTCAGGGCGCGGCATGATTTTGCAACGGCAAGGCAAGAATGCCGAAGCCTTGGCGGCCTACAAAGAGGCATTGAGCATGAACCCCAACATGGTGGGGCCACGCATTGCGGTGAAGCAATTGGAACAACTGGTACCGGAGTTATAAGTTTATGTTGCGGGTTTTTATGGTTTTAACACTGATTTCCACCCTGCCTGCGATGGCAGCTGAGCGCAAGTTAACAGGTGTCGAAATCCGCACCGCGCTTTCCGACAAAATCGTTGAAGGCATCGACGACAGCGGCAGGCGCTATACGCAAGTCTTCCAGAAGGCTGGATTAACAATCTACAACGTCATGCCCTCCTCTTCATCCAACGGCTTATGGGACGTGCGCGGCGACCAATTCTGCTCCCAATGGCCCCCGAGCCAAAACTGGTCTTGCTATGATATGACGGGAGAAGGCAAGGCGCTGACGTTTATCGCGAGTGATGGCAAGCTTTGGCCGGTGAAGGTTTTGCAGTAGTATTTAGAATAAGTTTCTCCCTTACCGCGAAGCGGTGGGGGAGTACGGCGAAGCCGGGAGGGGGTGTTTGAGACCCGTTCCGTGCCCGACACCCCCTCCCCGCTATCGCGGTACTCCCCCACGCCTTCGGCGCAAGGGAGAAAGGCAATAACACCGTCAAAATCAAATGCATTGCAAGCGCCCCTCGAACGAGAGATTTGGCAATTCAGCTTTTCGATTTTCAATATTCGTTGATAAGATTTATCTGAAATTCGCACTTGAAACATTCCTCCGCCAGCTACGAGTGAAAACAATTGGCGTGACACCAAAGAATTCTACGTGGTGAGAAATCTTGATCGTTTTTTCCATTTATTCTCACTAGCGAAACCACGTCGCCCGGAATAGCGACCAAGAATTTAAGTGGAAATGTCGCTTTCAAGGAGCTTCACGTCATTGGACGCAGAATGTGTACTCTCATAAGCTTGAGCTATGCATCTTCCGCAGAGATGGTTTCAGGCTATTTTCGTTCTCCAAATGATATAACACATAGATAATTCCCCCGATGACAATCAATCCAAACTGCATATCGTCGCATATTCAGCCTCCTATTTGATGGACGTCGCTTCAATCATGTCGAACTTCATAAAATGCGTAAACCTATTTATCTAAGCCGATATGACTTTTCCTCACCCCTTCAAAAACATCTCCGCCCCTGCCCGCATCATGTCCGTATCCGTTGGTCCTGCCATGAACACGAAGCCCAGATCAGAATAGATTTTCACAGCTTCAACCGAACCAGCAAAGGCCGCGGCGACCAGTCCGTTTTTCTGACAGGCCGCAACGACCTTCTTCATGGCGTTCAGTGTCGCCTCACCCAAGCGATCAATCTTCGCACCATTGCTCAGTGCAATCGACAAATCTGATGGCCCCACGAACAACCCATCCAAGCCCGGCACGGCGGCTATGGCGTCTAAGTTGTCCAGCGCTTCCTGCGTCTCAATCATCGCCATAACCAGCGTTTCGTGGTTAGACTGTTGTAGATATTCACCTGCCGTTACACCTGCCGCCTGCAACATGGCATAGCCACCCCAGGAACGTTGGCCAACGGGTGGATATTTCGCCGCCTTCACCAGCGCCTTCACTTCACAACGGTATTGGTCATCGGTGCGATCACACAAGCGGCACCCATATCTAGAGCCGAATTCACAATGCCTGCATCATTCCAGCGCACACGCATGATAACGGGAATGCCAGCACGCATTGATCGCGGCTGCCATTTGGGCAGCTTCCCCCATGTCGATGGTGGAGTGTTGCAGATCGAGGGCTACCGCATCAAAGCCCACACGGGCAATCTGCCCGGCAAGTTGAGCGCCGGGCGTTCCCACCCATGGAAACACCAGCGGCTTGCCGGTGGCAAGGCGCTTGCGCAGGCCGAATGAAGCGCCCGACATTATTGGGCTTTAATCTGGGCGATGGCTTCACCCATCAGTTCATCCATGGTGCGGCGAACCTGATGTTCCGACTGGTCCACGTTCTTGGCTGCAAAATCCGCCCATCACTTTGCGCACAACGTCATCATCGCCGGCTTCTTCAAAATCTGAAGCCACAACGTCCTTGGCATATTGCACGGCTTCTTCACCTGACATGCCCATTTTCTCGGCAGCCCAAGCGCCCAGCAGCTTGTTGCGGCGGGCGGTGGCTTTGAATTGCAGCTCTTCGTCATGGGCGTGCTTCTTTTCAAAGCCATCTTTACGGGAATCAAAAGTCGTCATGGAAATCTCCTGCCAAATCAAAAAGCTGATGCTGCATTTCAATTAGCTATGCATTGCCGCCAAATCAACCCGCAGCAAAAGCCCAATCTAAAAACATTGTGCATTGCACCATTATCGGCTAGTCACCACGCCTTAGTTTTCAACAGCACACACAATTTTCCTGACAGAGTGCCCCGGCGTGTTATTGGGGATGAAAGAAAAGGCGTCCATTGAGGATTCTGCAAATGAACAACAAACGCACCCGTATTTATGAGGGCAAGGCCAAGATCCTTTACGAGGGTCCAGAGCCCGGCACCGTTGTGGTGCATTACAAAGATGATGCCACCGCTGGCAACGGCGAGAAAAAGGCCGTGATTGAAGGCAAAGGCGTGCTGAACCAGCGCATCTCGGAATATCTGTTCCAGAAGATCAATGAGTTGGGCTTGCCTACGCACTTCATCCGCTCGCTCAATATGCGTGAGCAATTGGTGCGTGAAGTCGAAATCATTCCGCTGGAAGTGGTGGTGCGCAATGTGGCCGCAGGCTCATTGTCGAAGCGTTTGGGCCTTGAAGAAGGCTCAGCCCTGCCCCGCGCCATCATTGAACTGTTCTACAAGAACGACAAGCTGAACGACCCCATGGTGACGGAAGAACACGTCACCGCATTTGGCTGGGCTTCCCCCCAGGAAATGGACGACATTGTGCACATGTCGATCCGCATCAATGATTTCCTCTCTGGCCTGTTCCTTGGCATTGGCATCAAGCTGGTGGATTTCAAATTGGAATTCGGCCGCTTCTATGAAAACGACATGATGCGCATTGTGCTGGCCGATGAAATCAGCCCGGACAATTGCCGCCTCTGGGACATTGCCACCAAGGACAAGTTGGACAAAGACCGCTTCCGCCGAGACATGGGCGGGCTGGTTGAAGCATACCACGAAGTGGCGCGGCGCTTGGGCATCATTCAGCCGAATGAAACGCCAGAACGCTCAAAACCCAAACTCGTGAAGTCGGATTGATTGCAATGAAAGCACATCGTAAAAGTCACGCTGAAGAACGGCGTTCTAGACCCGCAAGGTAAAGCCATTGAAGGTGCACTGTCCCATCTCGGATTTGCTGGTGTAGAGCATGTGCGCCAAGGCAAATATTTCGAAATCGAATTGGCCGAAACCGACAAGACAAAAGCCGAAGCCCAAGTGAAAGCCATGTGCGAAAAGCTGATCGCCAATACGGTGATTGAGAATTACGTGATCGAATTCACATGAAATCCGCTGTCATCCTTTTCCCCGGCATCAACCGTGAAACAGACATGGCAAAGGCGCTGCACAGCGCCACAGGTATAAAGCCGCATATCGTCTGGCATACGGAAACATCGTTGCCGGATGTTGATCTGGTTGTGGTTCCCGGTGGCTTTTCTTACGGCGATTATTTACGTTGTGGTGCCATCGCTGCACGTTCACCCATCATGTCAGATATTAAGGCCAAAGCCTTGAAAGGCTTGAAGGTTATTGGCGTTTGCAATGGCTTCCAAATCATCACAGAAGCAGGCCTTTTGCCGGGCGCTTTGGTGCGCAACGCGCAACTTCGCTTCGTCTGCAAGGAAGTGAAGATGAAAGTGGAGAACAACCAAACTTTCTTCACCAACAAAATGACAAAAGGCCAAATCGTCAACTGCCCCGTGGCCCATGGTGAAGGCAACTACATTTGCGATGCTGAAACCTTGAAGCGACTTGAAGGTGAAGGCCGCGTTGTGTTCCGCTATGCCGAGGGTTCAAACCCCAACGGCGCCATGAATGACATTGCAGGCATCGTCAACGAACAAGGTAACGTCATCGGCATGATGCCCCACCCTGAAAACATGGTGGAAGCCCTGCACGGCAAGACGGATTGCAAGCCATTGTTTGAGAGCTTGCTCGCCGCTTAAAGCAACCTACGCGCAAATAACTTCATTGGCGAAGCGTAAGCTGCTCCAGATTCTAAGGCGCAATCCAGCTGATGGCGAAACTGGGAATTTCCAGTTTGCGAATTGCCTTTTGCGCATTGTCCATGCGCTCGTGCGTTTCAGCAAAATCCGTCACCAGCAAAATGCTGCCCTGAAGTGGCATAACCAGTTTCATGGTTTTGGCCTTTGGTTTGCCTGAGGCGGAAACGCCTCCACCAACAAGCTGCAAGGCCAACAAACTTTTGCATTCAAGTTTTTCCGCCACCCGTTGCGCCAGCATTTCCGGCAAATTGTCCGGCACTTCACCTTCCCCACTTGGAATGGGAACAACGTAATCAATGGTATTCTTGCCGTAGCTCCGCACAGCAAGTTCAAATATTTCCGTGGCAATAAAATCTGCAACGGCCACGCTTGGGTACTGACGAATAGAAGCTAACGCTTCCTGCTCGTGCTTCTTCATCGTGCTGCGCCATGCGCGCACCGAAAAATAGCTGCTGGCTTTTGCCTCATGCAAAGTTTGCCGTTTTCGCAACGTGTCGGCCAAAAAGCGCATCGCAGCATTTACGTCCAAAACGCTACTATTGGCGTCTATTTGCTTTAACTGCTTGCGGTATTGGATGTGTATGCAACTGTTTTTCTTGCATTTCATCTGCGAGCAGCCGTCGAACTAACTCCAGTACACGTAGGAAACAGCTAAACAACTCGTTGGACTGTAAAAATGAGAGTGGGGCATTCGGCACCGCCACGGTTAAAAAACTTTGATCATCAAGCTTCACCAACGCTGCTACAATCAAGGTTTTGATAACCGGAAAAAACAACCTTACACCGTGTCCGTCAAAATAAGGATCATTTTGAACATCTTGAAACACGACAAGATTATTCATTTCGCAATCAAGTGCAGGAATCGCATAATTCAAAGGTATGTTGCCGAGAATGCCACGCTTCCCGATTAGCTTAATCGCATCGCCAGCAATGGTTCGTTCAGAAATAGCAACAACATCAACACCACATACGCGCGCAAACAACTCGGCGATGTCATCAAAATCCAAACCAAATGCAGCGGTGCTTTTCATCGTCAGTGCGCAGGCCCCAATCTTTGCCGTTCACAATTAATATTTGTTCGCACCTGCTTTGGATCGCAATACACAGTAAGTTGAAGAATGAGCTTTATGGTCCAATCCAACTCATTGCAAAACACGTTGCCCCACTCTCTCGTATTGCCGACTGGGCCAACTCAAGATGTTTTCCAGAACTCGCCACGTCATCAACCAGCAGAACGCAGCCATTCACCTTTTCTTTTACTGAATAGGCTTTCATGCTGGCCGATTTAATTGGATGCGACCTACCTTTGGTCACCGCACCATTGTTTTGAAGAACGTGCCGACACTCAACACGCAACTGTTCGGCAAGTCGTTCAGCAATTTTTTCAGACAGACTGCGTGTCTGCTGTGAACTGCCTCCTGGCACTGGCACAACGATATTGATCGTCGAAACGCCATAAAGCTTTTTAACACAATCAGCCATTTCATCAGCCACCTCATTGATGAATTCCTGAGGCGGTGTAATTTTGGTCGCGAATAAAGCGCTTAATTGGTGTTCTTTTATGTCGCGTTGCCATTTGCGCAAGGACACGTAACAGCTGCCGTTGCGTTCGTGTAAAATCTGCTTCTTGGGGAGCGTTTCAAACAAAAACCGCGACGTTGGAGAACTATCCAAGTGAGCCGCTGCGGGTTCTTCCAGTTTCCCGACACTCGCTGAAAGCCCCTGCTGAATTTCTGGCGACAGGAAGCTCAGGCCCTCTTCAAAGCTTGAAACAACACCAACGAATTGCCGACACACGTTCAAGACATGGGTGAAATTATTCATTTTCTGATTGTTCTCAAACGCTTCATCGGCAACATCGTAGATGGCGACAGCAAACGTGAGACCAATGTCAGTTTGGGCACGCGACGAAATGCGGGCGAGCAACATTGATTTAACCTTCGGAATAAAATTCCGCAGCGGATGGCCCTCCATACGCGGGTCAGTTGCAATGTCAGGTATCGTAACGACATGGTCGTCCGGTCCCAATAATTGCTGCCTCGCAGTATGAGGGGGTGGTGTGTAAAGCGTACCGTGGCGGCCAACGACGGTTACCCGATTTGTCGCGTTATCACGCATGAGAAGGAGTGCAGAACCACCGCTAACGGTCTGCGCCGCAAGTTGCGCAAGATCGTCAAACAAGTTGCCAATTCGCCCGTCAACCCCCATTTTTCTTCACCACAAACCGCCCAATATTTGGGCAACGGCCCCTTTATTTGAACTTTATGGCGCTACAATTTAGTTTTCAATCAGTATTTTTCAACCTTTGCGATAATAAGCGTACTTTCAATGTCATTTGAACGTTCAACTTGCTGTTAACATTTGCCAAACTTTGGATGCAAAAATTCGAACAATTTTTCTAAAATGTAGCCATTTGGAAGCTGGCACCATCGATTGTGTAAAATTTGACTTTCTGGCCAAACAAATCGGCAACTCAATTTTGAGTTCGGAACTCAATTCTCTTCAAGTTTTAGGCAAATGAAAATGACATTGAATGCAAATTTACATCATGTCGAAAGAGCCTGCCATGCAAAGAATTTTTGGTCGTTTTATGAACCGAAAAGTGTCTACCCAGCGCATAGACGATGCGGCTTCAATGTTGGCTACCACCGCACTTGATAAGCGTGTGCAGCAAATGCTTGCAACACATGCAACGCAACCCCTGCCCCTGCAAAGGCATTTTCAACTTCAATCAAATCCAATTCAAAACATCACGAATTCTTAAAGCATTCCTTCGTTACGTTTCGCGTTAACACTGGATTAACGTTCACAAATTGTGTCCTATCAGTCTCGCAGGCAGCACCTGTCAACTGGGAGAATGAAACCATGAAGATGTCTTTTTTTATCAACCGCACACCTGATAATACTGTGGACCTTGAATTGGAGCGCGCAATGCAATTGATCCATGATCGGATGGAACGCATGCTCGACATCGAAAACAGGAAGCGTCAGCGCTTCTCTGACATTGAAAGCACGCCAAGCTACTATCGCTAAAACATGAGTAGGCCACTCCCGGCTCGCGTTCCCGGCGCGCGAGCCGCTCCTTCTTCACCCACTTCCCCACACTGTGAATTTCGCAATTGTGGTGGTTCGATTCCCTCGCTAAACGGCAGCCATGAAACATGCCGCAGCCGAACCCAAAATCACCCCGGAACTTGTCGCTCAACATGGATTGAAGCCAGATGAATATGTGCGCTTTGTGGGCCTGCTGGGCCGCGAACCCACCTTTACCGAACTTGGAATCTGTTCTGCCATGTGGAATGAGCATTGTTCCTACAAATCTTCCAAAAAATGGCTGAAGAAACTACCCACCACAGGCAAGCGCGTAATCCAAGGCCCCGGTGAAAATGCTGGCGTGATTGATATTGATGACGGTCAAGTCATCGTCTTCAAAATGGAATCCCATAACCACCCCTCGTTCATCGAACCCTATCAAGGTTCAGCTACGGGCGTGGGCGGTATTTTGCGTGACGTGTTCACCATGGGTGCCCGCCCAATCGCCGCATTGAACGCCTTGCGCTTTGGCGAACCTTCACATCCTAAAACCCGTCATCTCGTTTCAGGTGTGGTTGCAGGCGTGGGCGGCTACGGCAATTCCTTCGGCGTGCCAACCTTGGGCGGTGAAGTAAACTTCCACGCCCGCTACAACGGCAACATCCTCGTCAACGCCATGGCTGTCGGCCTGGCCGATGCTGACAAGATTTTCTATTCCAAGGCCAAGGGCGTTGGCCTGCCTGTGGTTTATCTAGGAGCAAAAACTGGACGCGACGGCATCCACGGCGCCACCATGGCCTCGGCAGAGTTTGCCGATGATGCCCACGAAAAGCGCCCCACCGTTCAAGTGGGTGACCCCTTCACCGAAAAATGCTTGTTGGAAGCCTGCTTGGAATTGATGGCGTCAGGAGCCGTCATCGCCATTCAAGACATGGGTGCCGCAGGCCTCACGTCATCTTCGGTTGAAATGGGGGCCAAGGGCGATCTTGGTATCGAGCTCAATCTTGATAACGTGCCTTGCCGCGAATCCGGTATGACCGCGTATGAAATGATGCTCTCCGAATCCCAGGAACGCATGTTGATGATCTTGCGCCCCGAAATGGAAAAGCAGGCCGAAGCCATTTTCCATAAATGGGACTTGGATTTCGCCATAATCGGCAAAACCACCGACACCCTGCGTTTCGTCATCAAGCATGGTGGCGAAGTGAAAGCCGATTTGCCAATCAAGCAAATGGGCGATGAAGCCCCGGAATATGACCGCCCTTGGGTAGAGCCCAAAAAGCAACTTGTATTGAATGACATCCCAGCACCTGCTGACTTGAAAGCTGCCATTCTTAAAATCACAGGCTCACCCGACATGTGTTCGCGCCGTTGGGTTTGGGAACAATATGACTCGCTGATACAATCCAACTCCGCGCAAATTCCTGGCGGTGATGCTGGCGTCGTGCGCATCAACGACAAAAAAGCCATCGCCGTTTCGTCAGACGTTACCCCACGCTATGTTGATGCCGACCCCTACGAAGGCGGCAAGCAAGCTGTGGCCGAATGCTGGCGCAACCTCACGGCTGTGGGTGCATCACCCATCGCCATCACTGACAATCTGAATTTCGGCAACCCTGAGCGTCCGGAGATTATGGGCACCTTCGTGTTTGCCTTAAAGGGCATCGGCGAAGCCTGCACCGCGCTGGAATTCCCCATCGTTTCCGGCAACGTGTCGCTCTACAACGAAACCAACGGCCAAGCCATTCTTCCAACACCCACAATCGGTGGCGTAGGCCTGATGGCGGATTGGACCAAGATGGCCACCGTCAAATTCAAAAACCAAGGCGACGCCATTTTGCTGGTGGGTGCTGCAGGTTCACACCTCGGCCAATCTATTTATCAGCGCGAAATTCTGGGTGAGGAAAACGGCGCACCGCCGCCTGTCGATTTGAACCTCGAAAAGAAAAACGGCGACTTCGTGCGAAACTTGATCAATGACGGCCAAGTGTCTGCCGTACATGATATTTCTGACGGCGGCCTTGCCTCTGCCGTCATCGAAATGGCGCTGGCCGGAGACTTAGGCGCAGAATTGACAATAAGCGATCACCGTGCGCTTTTCGGTGAAGACCAAGCCCGCTATGTGTTGACCTGCCCACCCAATGAAGTGGCCAAGATCATCACCCAAGCCCACGTGAAGGGCGTCGATATCATCCGCATCGGCAATGTATCCGGCTTGAAGGAAATCAATTTCGGCGGCACGGCTGTGTCACTAGCCGAACTCAGCGCCGCCCACGAAGGCTGGTTTCCGGCCTATATGGCGGGGTAAATCGCAGATTTCCTTCATTGAACAATTGGTCTGATCATGCCATATTTTTGCTATGACCAGCTTGCTGCAAAATGCCATCGACAAAGCCAAGTCGCTTCCCAACCATCGTCAAGATGACGTGGGGAATATGATCTTGGCCATGGTAGAGCAAAGCAATTCTGATCTCCGACTTTCAGAAGAGCAACAGGCTGAGGTCCTTAGTCGTTTATCCAGGCCGATGGATTTTGTCCCTGAAGCGGACATGACAGCATTCTTTCGCAAATTCGCGAGATGAACGTCCGATATTCGACTGCCGCTCGTGCCGATATCCAATCTATCTATGATCACATCGCGAAAGAGAACCAAAGCGTTGCTGCGCGCGTCATTGCCAGCATCGAACATTCAACTGCAATTCTTGGTTCATTTTCACTTGCGGGCCGAAACGGTGCAGTGGAGGGAACACGGGAACTTGTTGTTTCCAAGTCGCCCTACATCATTGTTTATCGTGTATCAGTAGACGCGGTGGAGATCATCGCCGTGTTTCATGCTGCGCAGAATAAGCCACGCGGCTACTAGCCTTAGGTCATCGCCATTTTCGCACAAATGGCAAGATAATTGAATACCTCCCCCGCCACAGCGGGAGAGGCAAATTCGCAATGTTTATCAGAACGGTGAGTCGGGGAAATAGAACTCGGCTGCGTTGGCTTTCGTGACCAGCGTTGCATCGAGAATGTAACGACCGCGTACCGGCACTTTGTTGGCAAGACCTGCTGCTGTGAGTTCAATGGCCGTGCCCACCATTGCTGGCGGATAAAGCACATTGATCGGCATCATCGGATCGCCATCGGCAACCTTCTTGATCATTTCCTTCATGCCGGCACCACCCACAACCAACTTCACATCCGTACGGTTGGCCTGTTTTATAGCTTCAAGAACACCAACGGCCATATCGTCATCCTGGCACCACACGGCGTCAATTTTCGGATACTTCGTCAGATAGTCTTGCATCACCTTGAAGGCGTCATCGCGCGACCAGTTGCCAAATTGGCTGTCCAAAACCTTGATGCCACTTCCGGCAATCGCATCAGCGAAACCTTTTTGGCGCTCTTCGTCGATGACAATAGGCATGCCGCGAATAATCACAATGTCAGCCGTGCCCAATGTATTCTTCATGTAATCCCCCGCAACACGTCCAAGTTCCGGGTTATTGCCTGCAACGTAAATGTCGTTGATGGTGGGGTCTGAAAGCGCACGATCCACCACGGTAATGAAGACGCCTTTTTCTTTTACGGCTTTGAGCGGTCCCGTGAGTTCATCAGAGTTATGCGGCAATACAACAAGCGCGTTGATGCCTTGCGTGGTCAAATCCTCCAAAGCCGAAGCCTGCGATGCGCCATCCGGTGATGTCTTTACGATAACTTTTACACCAGGGTAGTTTGCCTCCACCAGTTTGCCAATCCGTTCAGCATGGTAAACTACGCCCCCCGTCCAACCATGGTCAGCGGCGGGAATTGAAACAGCGATGGTCATGGTGGTTTGCGCTACAGCTCGCGTGGCCGTTACCGCAGCAGCCGCAGCCATGGCGGCGGCGGCAAATCCTAATTCACGTCTTTTCATGTTTAACTCCCATTTCAAGCGACCAGATTTGAATAGCGGTCCGGCCTTCCACATTCGTTCATGTCGCCTGTCTGTTGAGACTGCGCTGCACCAGCATGGCGATGATGATGATGGCACCTTGCACAGCGCCAATCAGATAAACATTCACGTTCGACAGGGTTAGAATGTTGCCGATAATTTCAAGAAACAGCGCGCCCACAACGGTGCCCCAGATACGCCCCTTGCCGCCGCGCAATAATGTGCCACCAACCACAACAGCTGTAATGGCCTGCAGCTCCCAATAAAGCCCCGTGGCAGAATTGGCCGAGCCAAGACGCGGAACGTAAAGCATGATCGCAATTGCCACGCACATGCCTTGAATGACATAGCTCCACAATTTCACGCGCGCGGTTGATATACCGGAATAACGCGCAACATCTTCATTGGACCCAACGGCTGAGACATGGCGGCCAAACGGCGTGCGATACAGAAAAAGCGCGGCGATAGAAGCAACCAGCACCACGACAATTATCGGAACGGGCATTCCCAAAATCGTGCCTTTGTAAACCGGTGCATAAATATCTTTGAGCGCCGGACTGATGGATATGGACCCGCCATTTGCAAGGTATGTGAACAGAGAGCGCAAAATAACCATTGTGCCAAGGGTGGCAATGAAGGGTTCAATTTTGCCAACCGTCACAATCAGGCCATTGGCCAATCCGCACAGTGTACCAACCACAAATGCCAGCGCCATCGCCAACGCAATCGTACCTGCACCAGCATCCACTTCCTGTGATTTAAGAAACAGCAGCATCACACCAGCCGTGAAAGCCGCCATCGACCCTACCGAAAGATCAAGCCCGCCGGATGCCATCACAAACGTTGCCCCTATCGCGATAATCGCGATGAAGGACGTGCGGGTGGCCACGTTCTGAACCAGATTATCAAAGGTCAAAAATTTAGGGTGAACCAAACTACCAAGCAATATGAGAACAGCCAAGGCCAGGAATGGTGCGGCGGTGCGAAGGTCAATGGATTTGAAAAATGTATTCATCGTCAGGCGGCAATCTTGTCGGTTCCCGTGGCAAGGGCCACAATTTTTTGTTCAGTCATTTCATCGCGTTCAACTTCGCCTGCAATTTTGCCTTGGCGCATAACCACAATCCGATGGCAAAGGCCTATCAACTCGGGCATTTCTGAAGACACAACGATAACGGATTTGCCAGCGGCTGCCAGAGCCGAGATGACATCATAGATCTGCTTCTTTGCACCGATATCAACACCCCGCGTCGGTTCATCAACGATGATGATGGCAGGTTCAAGCAATAGCATTTTGGCTAGCAACAGTTTCTGCTGATTGCCGCCAGACAACTGCCCTGCATTGGCATTCATGGATTTGGCGCGAATATCAAACTCCGAAAAAGCAAGCTCAAGTGCCTTTTGTTCGCGTGTACGGCTAATCATCCCCCATGTTAGAAAATGTGAAAGCTGCGCCAGCGTCAAGTTGGTGCCAAGGTCAGCATCAAGCAGCAGCCCCTTGCCCTTGCGATCTTCAGTGATGTAGGCAATTTTGTGGGAGAACGCTTGCTTGGCCGAATGAAAAAACGATTGCCATTCCCCCTCGATCATGACCTTGCCTTGGGCCTTGCGCAATCCCATCAGCCCCTCAAAAAGTTCCGTGCGGCCAGCGCCAATCAGACCAAAAAACCCGAGAATTTCGCCACGTCGCAATTCGAAACCCGCACCATGAACAAAGCCGGGCACGACAACATTCTGCAATTCCATCACCACGTCATTGGATGTGGACAGGGGCTTTTCTGGATAAAGTTGGCTCATGTCGCGACCCACCATGAGGTGCGCCATGTCGATGGGCCGTAACGCAGCCGTATCTTTTGTGGCCACCCATTTTCCGTCGCGCAAAACGGTGACGCGGTCTGAAATCCGCTTTACTTCATCAAGTTTGTGCGAGATGTAAATCACGCCGCAACCGTTCGCCTTCAACTTTTCGATAACGTTGAAAAGGGCCTCACACTCAACTGGCGTCAAACTTGCTGTTGGTTCATCACAAATCACAAATTTGTGCTGGCCTGAAAGTGCCCGCGCAATCTGCACAAGTTGGCGGTTGGCAATTGAAAGCAATTCAATGGGCGTGTCTGGTGCGATGAAAGCACCCAGCGCCTCCAACGCCTTGGACGCTGCGGCATTCATGGCCTTGTCATCAACAAGAAAGCCACGACGCAATTCACGGCCCAAAAATATGTTCTGCGCAACAGTCAACTGCGAAACCAGCAGAATTTCCTGATGCACAAGTACAATCCCGGCGGCTTCAGCTTCCTTGCTGTTCTTGAAGGATTGCGGCACGCCATTCAATAAAACGGTCCCGGCGCTTGGCGTCAAATAACCACTCATGATTTTCATCAAGGTCGACTTGCCTGCACCGTTTTCGCCGATGATCGCGTGAACTTCGCCGGGCCTGCATTCAAAATCGACCCCGTGCAGAACGGTGTTGCCGGAGAAAACCATTGAAACGCCACGCACAGAAAAAGAGCCAAAAGATTGTTTTGGCTCCACGTCAGACAGTGATGGCGATTGACGCTCGTTCATTGCCTAACAGTATGGCGCAGACAAAAATGCTGTCAAATTGCCAAAGCGCTTTGACGCAACTTAATAGCACCATTGCAAGAATTACATCTTTGTACAGCTTTAGATCATGATCACTTTGGTGCCCACGGTCACGTTCGCAAACAGGTTGACGATATCGCCATCCAGCATGCCAATGCAGCCAGCCGTGTTCTTCTTGCCGATATCATCGAACTTTGCAGCTCCGTGGATTCGGTTGATGGTGTCCACCTTGCCTTTGTAGAGATACATGGCGCGGGCACCCATCGGATTATCAGCCCCCCCGGCATGCCATCAGGCAGCCACTTCTTCAGTTCAGGCTTGATCGACAAGTGATAAGGTGCCGGATACCAGCGCGGCCATTCTGTCATTTTGGCAATCGTCACTTCACCCGACCACGCCCGTGCACCCTTGCCCACGGCCACGCCATAACGCGTCGCTTGACCCGGTGAATGCACATGGAACAGCAGGCGCTTGGCATTATCAACAATAATGGTACCGGGCGGCACACTCGCGTCATACTCAGTTTCGCGCCGCTTGAATTTGTAGTCGAGCTTCGTTGGCGCTTTCATATCCACTGGAAAAGGCTCTTCCGCATGGGCTTGTGAAGCAAAGCCAAAGGCAAAAGACGAGTAAAGGAAATGGCGGCGCGAAAAACTCATGATATTAATCCATATCGTTGAAACAAGTTATTTATCGCCACTGGAATTTCATGTCCATAAGCCCTATTTAAGGCGGGAAATCAAAGGAACCCCTGCCCCATGGCCATGTCTGCTGTCGAAATTGAACGTTTTATCAAAGACGGCCTGCCCGATGCCACCGTTGAAATCAAGGACTTGGCCGGAGACGGCAATCATTATGCGGCGACGGTTGTTTCCTCAGCCTTCAAAGGCAAGTCCCGCGTGCAACAACACCAAATGGTCTATGCCGCCCTCAAAGGCAACATGGGCGGCGTGTTGCATGCGTTGGCATTAACGACGAGTGTCCCAGAGTAATGGGCAAAGTCCGGACAATAGCAGGCGATCCCACCTCAAACACCAAATCAGTATTTGGCGTAAGGGATATAGGTCTCGATATTGAAAAGGGTGAGGAACTAGGTGAGTTAAACCGAGAAATTTCCGCAAGGCAGATTGAATTGACTTTGTCTGAAAGTGAACTGCCAACACTCAAACTCAGTGGAATAAAAATCAAACTTCCAAACAGGAAGTCGCAAGCGGTCAAGGGAATTTCTCAGTGAACGCTGCGACATGTGACGGCTTTTGGACGGGCTGTGGATTTCAACAATTGGTGGATATATTCGGTTTACAAGCCGCTGGCGTAATTGTTGTTGCTGTCGCGTTGCTTTATATTGTGGATGACATGACGGGTTGGAGAACAAGACGTAAAAGCAATTTTGACAGTCAAAGTAACTCCAAACTACCTTTGGAATTGATAGAAACAAACGCGTTCACGACTGATCTAGAATACCTCAAAGGCAACATGGGCGGTGTTGCAGGAGATCGCATGAGCGACGAGCGTGCCGGAGTAAAGAGAGCCTTATGAACCTTCAGTTTCTCGGATCAATATTCGTTCTTGTATTCCTTTGTGCAGCCTATTTCTTCGTAAAAATCAGGCCGTTTAAAAACAAGAACAAAGAATTTGTTTGGCAACCAGATCTGTCGCACAAGGTGCTCATAACGGAATATGAAGCGTCGCGTGCCACGGGTGGCATCCAGCAAACCGTTATATTAGTTGAAAAAACATCCGAAGAACGCACTGTAGAGCGGAAATCTTATCAAAAGGAAAACAATAAATGACCACCACCCACGATCAAATCGACACCACCGTAAAATCTAACGATGTCGTCCTCTTCATGAAGGGCACTGTTGACCAACCCATGTGCGGGTTCTCTGGCCGTTCGGTGCAAATTCTTCAGCACCTTGGCGTCAACTTCAAGGACGTGAACGTGTTGGAAAATGAAGCCATTCGCAATGGCATCAAGGAATATACCAACTGGCCCACCATTCCCCAGCTCTATGTCAAAGGCGAGTTTGTTGGCGGTGCTGACATCATGATGGAAATGTTCCAGTCCGGCGAGTTAAAGCAATTGGTAACCGACAAGGGCATCATCTAAATGGCGCTCACCCTGTTTGCCGCCAAGGGATCATGCTCACTCGCAACCCATATCGCACTGGAAGAAGCTGGTGCGGAATATTCCTTGCGAAAAATCGACACCGCAGGCGGCGAACAGAAATCGGCTGACTATCTGAAAATCAATCCGAAAGCCCGCGTGCCAGCACTGGCAACGGATGATGGCGTGCTGACGGAAAACGTGGCGCTGCTGCAATATGTGGCTCAAGCTTTTCCCAAAGCCAACCTCGCCCCCACCGATGCGTTCGGCCTCGCAAAGATGAACGCTTTCAACAGCTATTTATCTTCAACAGTTCATGTGAACCACGCCCACAAAATGCGGGGTGGCCGCTGGACTGATGATCCTGCCGTCGTTGAAAACCTCAAACTCAAAGTGCCGCAAACCATGACCGATTGCGCGGCGTTGATTGAGGGCGAATTCCTGCAAGGCCCTTGGGTGATGGGTGAACAATACACTGTTGCTGATGGCTATCTCTTCACAATGGAAAACTGGTTCATGGGGGATGGCGTGGACATGACCAAGTTTCCCAAAATATCTGCCCACATGGCAGCCATGAACGCCCGCCCCGCTGTGCAACGGGTGTTAGCAGCGCTGGGGTAGTTACTTCATCCGGTCCAACATTTTTTGCAGCGCAGGTCTTTGCTCTGCATCAGCTATGGCAAGCGCTGCAACAATATCTTCCCTGGCCCCAGCCAAATTTCCAATTTTAAACCGATAAGTGGCGCGCACCACAAAAACTTCTGCCACTTTTGGTGAGGCTACAATCGCCGCCTCAAAATCCTTGAAGGCCAATTCAGGAGTTTTCAAAATCATTTGCGCTTCGCCACGCCGCGACAGTGCCAAGCCAAATGCGGGGTCTGCAAGCGCCGCCGTGGTGAAATCCGCCACCGCGTTTTTCGCATCACCCATCTGCAACAAAATCCGCCCGCGTTCATAAGCGGCGTCACGGTGGTTCGGCACCGCTTTCAACGCATTGTCAAAATGCGTCATGGCCAACGGCACATCCCTGCGAGTCAAAGCCTCGCGTCCGGCCTTCACCATATCATCAACGTCGGCTGCAAAAGCAGAACCAGCAAATGCCAACCACAAAATCAGAATGTATTTCATGTCCCTACACTATCTGTCGCACACATGCCAGACAAGCGCGTTCCTGCGATTGACCATCTACCGCCAAACAGGCACCACAACATCATGCAGACAGAATCCTCAAAAGCTCTCGCCATGCTCGCTGTGATCATGATTGTATGGGGCATCACACCTGTTTTTGTGCGCAGCGTATCGGTGGCGCTTGGCCCGTATGACGCACTTGTCATTCGACTGGTTATTTCGGCGCTCGTATTCAGCTTGATCCTGTCACTCACTGAAGGTTTCAGTTTTCCAAAGTCAGACTTGCCTCGCTTGCTACTCGTAAGTTTTTTCGGACTCCTGTTTTATTTCTCCTTTTCAGTATTTGGATTTGCCTATGCACCCGCTGGCATCGGCACTCTCATTATGTCAGCCCAGCCCATCTTGATTGGTCTCATCGCGTGGGCCATTGGTGCTGAACGCATCACGATCATGACGGTCATCGGCTTGCTGATTTCCCTCGTGGGAAGTGCACTGCTGGTTTGGGGGGATGACTTGGGCGTTGCTGCCACTAACAAAGCTGACGTACTTTTGGGCTGTGCATTGATTTTTATCGCAAGCATCGGTTGGGCTTTCTACGTCGTATTTTCGCGTCCACTGATTCAACGCAATGGCGCTATAAAAATCACCTGCTTTTGCAACATGCTTATCGCCCTGCCTGCCCTTCCATTTGTACGTTTCGATATGCTTGAAAAAATCGCCGCCATGCCAGCATCAGGTAAATGGGGATTGGCAATGCTGGCCTCTGTGGGCACCGTCAGCGTGATCGGCTGGAATTATGCCGCCCCTCGCTTGCGCCCCACAGTATTGGGCTCTGGTCTTTATGTGATGCCTGTTGTTGCTGTGCTGGCAGGTTGGCTGATGTTGGACGAAGCGATTACCTTGCAAATCATAGTGGCAGCTGCAATCATTCTGACGGGCGTTGCCGTTTCGCAACTGAAGCCCTTCCATCTGCAAATCAGTAGGAATAAATCATGACAACAACTTCCGAAAAGCAACTCCCTTGGTATTTCATGCCCATGACCGTTCTCGTCGCGGGTTGCATTGTTGCCATCATCAATTTCGGCATACGCTCCACCTTTGGCCTGTTCACGCTGCCCATTTCTGAAACCTACGGCTGGCCGCGCGAAACCTTTTCGCTTGCGCTCGCAATTCAAAATCTGGTCTGGGGCATTTTCACCCCCATCGCTGGCATGTTGGCGGATCGTTATGGCTCTGCCCGTGTATTGATGGTGGGTGCTGTGCTTTATGCGCTCGGCGTCGTCGGCATGACGTTGTCGTCAACACCAATGGTGTTCCATGTTACAGCGGGCATCATCGTGGGTATGGGCGTTGCCATGTCGTCCTTTAGCATCGTCATGGCTGCATTGGGCCGCATTGTTCCCCCTGAAAAACGCTCATGGGCCTTTGGCCTTGCCACGGCTTCAGGCTCACTCGGACAATTCATTTTCGCACCGCTGGCTGGCGCATTACTCGCCGCCTATGAGTGGCCCTATGCGCTGCAAGTCTTGGCAGCCGCCAGCCTGTTGATCATTCTCTTCGCAGCACCATTGCTCGTGCAAAACACCTCCGGTTCAAAAGCCGTAGCTGGCGAAACTACCCTCACCATGGGTGAGGCAATTGGCAAAGCCTTTGGCCACCAATCTTTCTTGCTGCTCACGGCAGGCTTTTTCGTTTGCGGCTTCCAGCTGGCATTCGTCACCGTGCATTTGCCACCCTATCTGGCTGAACATGGCATCAGCAAAGAATTCGCAGGCATTGCCATGGGGGCCATTGGCTTGTTCAATGTGGCGGGCGCATACTTATCAGGCGTGATCGGCGGCAAACGTGAAAAGCGCGTTCCATTGAGCTTGATTTATCTGGGCCGCTCCATTGCCGTCACAGCCTTCATCTTGATGCCCATAACCCCCGTGACCACCATCATCTTCACGGCAACCTTGGGCTTCCTTTGGCTGTCCACCGTGCCCCTCACCATGGGACTGATCACCGTCATGT
The DNA here is from genome assembly GCA_963840765.1 of uncultured Alphaproteobacteria bacterium. Classification (GTDB taxonomy): domain Bacteria; phylum Pseudomonadota; class Alphaproteobacteria; order Rhizobiales; family Aestuariivirgaceae; genus Aestuariivirga. Next base: position 112,305 of record CAWJAE010000005.1, read on the forward strand.
TCGGCACCCGCTACATGGCAACGCTTTATGGCTTCGTGTTCCTGTCACACCAGATTGGCTCTTTCTTCGGCGTGTGGTTGGGCGGCAAACTCTATGACATTTACGGCTCGTATGATCCCGTTTGGTGGATGGGCGTGGCCTTGGGCTTATTTGCGGCAATCGTGCATTTGCCAATCCGCGAAAAGCGCGCGGAGAGCTTCGCTGCAGCATGATCCAACGTCCGCACCGCTTTGCACTTACGGTGTTCGTAAGTGTTATCGTGATTTGGCTCGTTGCAATGTTCGCAATTATGCGTGATGCAGCACTGACTGCGGAAGCCACAGGCACCATGCTTGTGGTTTTTGAACCGGGCATTGCCGATGATACAGCTTTTGCTGCTATCACCCGTGCTGGCGCTAAACCCATTCGCAAAACCGCATTTGGGTTTATTTGGGTTGTGGACGGAACGGCTGGGAAACTGGAAGCCCAAGGTGCATTGGGTAGCTATCGCAATTTGCCAATAAGTGCTGAAATTGCAGGGTGTGTAGCAGTCGTAGATGCAAAATTCGCGGATGCGTTTGGGTCGTAAACAAGTGGGAAAAACAAGATGAAAAAAGTGCGTTACGCCGTCGTCGGCAATGGCTGGATTTCCCAAGAAGCTTTCTTGCCAGGCGTCAACCAAACTGGAAATTCAGAAGTCGTCGCCCTCGTCAGCGGCCAGCGCGACAAGGCTGAGAAAATCGCCAAATTTCACGGCATCCCAAAAATCTACGACTACAGTGAATATGACGCCTTGCTAAAAAGCGGTGATGTTGATGCTGTATACATCGCCCTCCCCAATTCGATGCACGCTGACTATGCCATCCGCGCTGCCAACGCTGGCGTTCACGCACTTGTCGAAAAGCCACTTGCCATTTCACTTGCAGAGTCCAACGCGATGATTGCAGCTGCCGCAAAGGCTGGGATTTGGCTTTCAACCGCATATCGTCTGCACACGGACGAAGCGACACTGAAACTCTACGATCTCATCCGTAGCGGTGCTATCGGCGATCCACGGCATTTCCACACCAGTTTCAGCTTTCAAATGGGCGCTGGCAATCATCGCCTGCTGGCAAAACATTGGGGAGGCGCTTTGCAAGACGTGGGCGTCTATTGCATCAACGCCGCCCGCCACGCCTTTGCCGCTGAACCCACCGAAGTTGCAGCAATGGATAGCATGGGTGAAGACGATGAACGCTTTGCCGAAGTACCAGCAACAGTTTCAGCCCTGCTGCGCTTCCCAAAGGGCCGTGTTGCCAGCTTCACCTGTAGCTTTGGTTCTGACATTACTGACACCTACATCATCGTCGGCTCAGAAGGCCAAATTTCAATGAAAAACGCTTTCCGATTTGAACAGCAGCGTTCGTTTGAGGTGCAACGGGGCGACAAGGTGGAAAAATTCGAATTTCCGCTCACCGATAACTTCAGCGGGCAAACTGCATATTTCTCAGACTGCATTTTGAAAGACATCAAACCAGAACCTGATGGTGAAGATGGCCTTGCCGATATGATGGTCATGCTCGCTGTCGAAAAAGCAGCCGCCACGGGGCAGTCACAAAAGCTCACAATTGCAACCCGTCCTACATACGCATCACTGGAAAATCTGCGGTCATTCCCGCCTGTTTACCACCGGTTGGTTTTGTAATGGAACAGCGCTGAGAACCCTTCAATCATGCCATCGCTAAAAGACGTTGTCGAAGACATCGCCGAGCAAGCCGCACTCGCCAAAAACAGAGGCGCCGTTGCCAACTACATTCCCCAACTTGGGATTGTTGATCCGCAGAAATTTGCACTCGTCGTTGTTGATCATCGCGGTGAAGTTTACGCCGCTGGTGACACAGACGAACATTTTTCCATCCAGAGCATTTCCAAGGTTTTCACGCTCACTCTGGCCTTGGGCATGCACGGCGATGCAATATGGGAACGTGTGGGCCGCGAACCTTCCGGCAGCGCCTTCAACTCCATTGTGCTGCTGGAACATGAAAACGGCATTCCCCGCAACCCTTTCATCAATGCTGGCGCAATTGCTGTAACTGATCTTGTTTTGGCAGGCCGTGAGCCACGGGAATCGATTGGCGAAATTTTGCAATTCATGCGTTTTCTATCGAGCGACGAAACCATCGTAGTTGATCATGCCGTCGCGAAATCAGAAAATGAACACGGCCACAAAAATCGTGCACTTGCCCATTTCATGAAGGCCCACGGCAACCTCACCAACCCGGTCGAGAACACGCTTGGTGTCTATTTTCACCAATGCGCCATTTCCATGAATGCGCGGCAGCTCGCATCCGCAGGCCGCTACCTGTGTCATGCAGGCATTCACCCCGAAACCAACCAACGCATATTTTCAGTTGAACGCGCACGCCGCGTGAATGCCTTGATGCTAACTTGTGGTCACTATGATGGGTCAGGCGAATTTGCCTATCGCGTGGGAATTCCCGGTAAAAGCGGCGTGGGCGGCGGCATTCTGGCGGTTGTCCCCGGCAAAGCCTCAATTGCCGTTTGGTCACCGGGCCTCAACGAGAATGGAAACTCTCAACTTGGTTCTTGGGCGCTGGAAAAACTGGCCAAAGCCATGGACTGGTCAGTCTTCAACCCGCAAAACTAAAACAAAAAAGGCGGGAACCAGTCCCGCCTTTTTTAAATCCGATTTCAAATCGCTTAACGCGAATAGAATTCCACAACCAGGTTTGGTTCCATTTGCACAGGATACGGCACGTCGCCCAGCGCTGGAACGCGCAGGAACTTAACCGAGCCGCCACCAATTTCCAGATAGTCTGGCGTATCGCGTTCGGCTGAAGCTTGTGCTTCAGCAACAGCAACCATTTCCTTGGCCTTGTCGGTCAATTCAACGACATCACCAGCCTTCAAGCGGATTGAAGGAATGGTCACGCGCTTGCCGTTGACCTTGACGTGGCCATGCGAAACGAACTGGCGGGCCGCAAACACGGTGCCCACGAGTTTGGAACGATAAACAACGGTCGCCAAACGGCATTCGAGCAAACCGATCAGGTTTTCCGAAGAGTCGCCCTTCATGCGCACAGCTTCAGCGTAAAGCGCGCGGAATTGGCGTTCCGAAATGTTGCCGTAGTAACCCTTGAGCTTTTGCTTGGCGCGCAGCTGCGTGCCGAAGTTGGACATCTTGCCCTTGCGGCGCTGTCCGTGCTGGCCTGGGCCATATTCACGCTTGTTGACAGGTGACTTGGGGCGACCCCAAATATTTTCACCCATACGGCGGTCAATTTTATACTTCGCGGTTGCGCGTTTCGTCATTTACGGCTCTCCTTGATGCCATTGCATTGGAGCCCACCTTCCTTGACACTGGTTTCCCAGCCGACAGACCCCTACAAGAGCGATCACAGGTAAGCAAACACGGAGCCTTTCGGGCTCCGCGTTGGGCAGTCTCTAGTGTAACATGAAACCAATGTCAAACCCGAAGGGTGCCACCAAAGTCAATAATGATGTCAAACACTTGGACTCAAAGACTACGAGATTTAACGGCTATTTCCGTTGTTCTGCTCTACGTACTGCCCATCATCTGGTGGGCACTGTCTGCTTTCACGCCCTCAGACGCACTATCTTGACCTGCACCGGCGCTCACTTTCGACTACCAGCCCACACTCGAAAACTTCGCCCTCACTCTGTTTGGGCGCTGGCGGCACCATTTTTAATTCCCGCCAAAGTTTGATGGACTCCCTCATCGTCGCATTGACTCTCAACTCCGATTGTTTTGGCCGCAGCTATTCCAATGGCCTATGCGCTCTCAACTTTTACTTTCAGGCAACAAGATCGCGACTGGCTGATTGCGGTGCTATTGCAGCGCTTCCTGCCCCCTATCGCCATCGTATTTCCGCTGGTTGGGCTTTATCATTCCGTCGGCCTACTCGACACGCGATCTGGGCGTGGCACTTGCCCATGCGGCACTCAACCTGCCCTTCGCCATTTTGCTGCTGAAATCCTTCTTCGATGATGTGCCTCCTGAAGTTTCAGAAGCTGCAAAGCTGGATGGCGCAAGCCGTTGGCAAGCTTTCACAGGTGTGTTCTGCCCCTCGTCAAAGGCGGCATCGCAGCAACAGCAGTTTTGATGTTTCATTTTCTCGTGGACGGAGTTTTTGCTGTCACTGTTCCTCACACAAAACCTGCGGCTGGTGCCGGTGCAAGCCGGCATTTTGGTCATGAACATGTGGGGCCTAATTTCCGCCATGACCACTGCAGCACTGGTGCCCGCATTTATTTTCGTGTTGCTGGTGCAGAAACATCTCGTCCGTGGACTGACGATGGGACTTGTATAAATAACTTAAACCGGCAAATCCAGAACCATATGTTTGGCAAAACCCATCGTCGCATAAGCCGCAAGCGTTCCACTGATTCGCTGCCCCGCGCCGATGTCAAAATCACCGTGCCATGCTCTGGCACTTTGTCGTCAGCGCCATTGCAGACGGCGTTTCCTCGACCAAATCCGCCGTGCGCCGCGCAATGGCGGGTGATGGATCAATATAGGTGACGGGCCACGGTGCGACCTTCTCAATGTCTTCTGTCAACAGCGGATAATGCGTGCAGCCCAACACCACCACATCCGTCGGTTTGCCATCGCGCTTGCGGAACACCGGGGCCACTTCGTCGCGCAACTCTTCCAAATCAACCGGCTGGCCCGCGCAGTTTCTGCTCGGCAATTTCGGCCAAAGCGCGGCGCACCATGCAGCAACACTTTGCAGTGAAACGCATAAGTGTGGATGAGCGAATGGGTATATTCGCGGCTCACCGTGCCGGGTGTTGCCAACACGCCGATGACGCCGGTTTTAGTTTGCGCGGCAGCGGGCTTGATGGCGGGCACCGTTCCCACAAACGGCACTTTATAAGCCTCGCGCAATTCATTCAGCGCAATGGTGGAAGCCGTGTTGCAGGCAATCACAACCACATCAGGCTTCACCGTGTCGATCAATTTGCCCGATGACCAGTGACAATGCGCTTGACCAGCGCCTGCTCTTTCCACGCGCCATAGGGAAAGCCCGCATTGTCAGCCGCATAAACCAAATGCGCATGGGGCAATTGCTTGGCCACAGCGCGCGCCACAGTCAGGCCGCCCATGCCGGAATCAAAAAGCAGGATGCGAGGCTGCCGTCATGGCTCTCTTTCTAACCCGAAGATGTTTCCGCACCAACGAAGAAATCACGCCACGCAAACTCCGCACTTCTTGTTCCGTCATCGCTGCGCGCGCAAACAGGTTACGCAAATTCCGCATCATGCTGGGCTTCAGCTTGTCAGTTTTGAAAAAGCCGGAGGCATCAAGTTCGGTTTCAAGATGATCATAAAACCCATAAAGCTCATCTTTGGTGGCGGGCCGCGAATCCGGCATGTGCAAGCCCCGGCCCCGCAACCGCGGCAAATTCCGGCGTTCCCATGCCAAGGCTTGTGGCCTCATGCTTGAACCACTCATAACTCACCAGCAACACCGCCTGCGCAATGTTAAGCTGGCATAATCAGGGTTCACAGGCGCTGAAATAATCATATCTGCAAACGACACTTCTTCGTTGCTCAGGCCAAAACGTTCCCGCCCAAACAAAATCGCAATCTTCTCGCCCCGCGCAATCCGCGCCCGCATGTCAAGCCCCGCCTGCTCCGGCGTCATCACGTCTTTCACCATGTCGCGTGGCCGCGCCGTGGTGGCATAAACATAATGTACGTCTTTAACACAGTCCGGTCAGAGTGTTGTGAACACTGGCATTTTTAACAGTCTCAACGCCCCCGAAGCCGCCGCCTCCGCCCGCACCGGGTCCCACCCTTCACGCGGGTCCACCAGCGCCAAATCAAACAACCCAAAATTCGCCATAGCCCGCGCCGCCATGCCAATGTTTTCCCCAAGCTGCGGGTTCACGAGCACCACGCGAGGGTGCGGGCGTAGGTGTGAAGGTGCGAGGGGCGTGTGGACAGGCATGGGGTGGGGATAGCGACATGAAGCAGTTGAGAAGCTGAAAATTCAGCAAACAAGTTGCTGAAAAACTCAGTTTGACGATCTCTGCAGCGGACTGAAAATCACGATCTCAATACGAGAGGTGATTCGCATGTATCAAGTGCTGATGACTTTATCAGAACTCAGACTATGCTATCAGAAGACATGGACCAGCACTGCGCAACCGCATCACCATGATCCCCGGCCTCTGTGGCGGGCGGCCGACGATTCGTGGCATGCGGATCAGGGTGATCGATATTCTGGACTTATTGGCAGCGGGGCGACAGAGCGCGAAATTCTGGAGGACTATCCCTATCTGGAGGACGAGGACATCACAGCGGCTTTGGATTACAGCTCGACCCAGATGTCTCATCGCGTACTCGCAGCGGAGTGAGTGCGTTTTCATTTATCGTCGATGAGAATTTGCCGCCGCACCTTGCATATTGGCTTAGGGACAAAGGTCAAACTGCAACCCACGTCGATCTTGAAACTTTGGAAGCAGTCCAGATGACACAATATTTGGAAATGGGCTGCCGAGCACAGTGCAATCGTCATTATCAAAAGACGAAGACTTTCACAACCGGGTCGTTGTCGGCACGCCAACCCAAGACTGATTTGGATCAGGTGGGGAAATGTTCGTAACAAAACCACTGATCGAAAATTTGAACAGACTTTGCCGGAGATTTTGCAGGCGCTTCGAAGAAGGCGAATGGGAATTGGAATTGGTCAACAACTAACCCTCCCGCCCCTCCAACTTCCGTGCATTCCTCAACTCCGGGAACAGCCCAGGCCCACAATCCCGGCCACATCAATCGTCCCAAAGCCACCAATCACCACGGCAGGAACCGCCCCCATCAACGCCGCCGCAAAGCCTGCCCGCGCCTCGCCCAATTGGTTCGACGCACCAATGAACACATTGTTCACCGCATTCACGCGTCCCCGCACATGGTCAGGGATCCACAGCTGCATCAGCACTTCGCGCACATAAACGGAGATCATGTCAAAGGCACCGTAGAGAACCAGCATCGTGATCGACAGCCACGCGATTGTCGAATATCCAAACACCACAACCACCAAGCCCGACAGCGCCACCGACCAAAACAGCCAGTGCCCTGCCCTGTCCTTAATGCCATACTTCGACAGCCACAGCGCCACCACAATGGCACCCACGCCCGGTGCCGCGCGCATCAACCCCAAGCCCCACTGAATCCAACTGCAAAATATCACTGGCATAAATCGGCAGAATTGCCACTGCCCCGCCTAGCAACACAGCAAACATATCCAGCGATATGGCACCTAGAACGATGGGCTCACTCCAGATGAATTTGAACCCAGCCAAAATGGGTGCCAAGCCCGCTTCACTCTCTTGCGAATTTGCTTGTTTCACGCGGCCAATGAGCGCCACACAAGCGACACCCAACATCTGCAACACCAGCGCAACGCCATAGGCCACAGGTGCGCCCAAGCCATAAAGCAAGCCACCAACCACTGGCCCCGTAATCGACGCCAGTTGCCACGACATGGAATTGAGCGAAACTCCATGCGGCAAAGCTTCAGGCGAAAGCATATTTGGCACTAATGACGATGCAGCCGGGTTGCCAAATGCCGAGGCGATGCCCACCAACACAAGGCACAGAAACACAGGCCAAACCACGCTCTGATCACCCAGCGAAAACAACAAAAGCCCCAGCGCTGCCAAGCCTTCCAAAAACATGCAAAGTGCCAGAATGACTTTTCGGTTGATACGGTCAGCCGCCAAGCCTGCGGGCACGACCAACAGCAATACGGGAACAAAAACCGCCAACCCCACATAGGCCAGATATTTCGCATCCCGCGTAATCGCCCAAATCTGCCAAGTCAGCGCCGTGACCATGATTTGCATGGCAAAGTGGTGCCCGACGCGGCTGATGAAATAATTGCGATAGGCGGGATAGTGAAAGGCGTTGGCGGAAGGGCGGCGTGTCGGTCATGCTTTCGGAGTGCCATGCCAGCTTGCGCAGATGTCAAAGCATTGCGACCTATGCTATAAGACAATGCATGACTATTGGAAGACCGCCTCGCCATGGCCCTTGGGCGCTTTCCAACCGAACGCAAACGCATGTTCGGCGGCCTCTGTTTCATGCTCAATGGCAACATGTTGATGGGCACATTTCGCGGCGGCGCTGATGGCGCGCGTCAGCAAGGACAGACCACGCCGACGCGCTGAAAATCCCCGGGGCCAAACCCATGATCATGAAAGACCGTGTCATGGAAGGCTTCATCCTGATCGACGCCGACAGCGTGGAGGAAGACTGCCGCATGCAGCGCTGGGTCGACATGGCGCTGGCCTACAACGCCACCCTGCCCGCCAAAGCATCAAAACCGGCCAAAAAACCCAAAGCAAAATCCTGATATAATTCCTCCGTCGCAATTGCAGGCCATCACCTCGCCCCTGCTAGAAGCGCCGCAACTTTATATCGCACCGCACAACAGAGGCACTCCATGGACAAGATCAAAGTAGCAAACCCCGTTGTTGAACTCGACGGCGATGAGATGACCCGCATCATCTGGGACCAGATCAAGAAAGAACTGATCCTGCCCTATCTCGACATTGATCTGCACTACTATGATCTCTCGGTTGAAAACCGCGACGAGACCGACGACAAGGTGACGATCGACTCCGCCAACGCCATCAAGAAACATGGCGTTGGCGTGAAATGCGCCACCATCACGCCGGACGAAGCCCGCGTGAAAGAATTCAACCTGAAGCAAATGTGGAAGTCGCCCAACGGCACCATCCGCAACATTTTGGGCGGCGTGATTTTCCGCGAACCCATCATCTGCCAAAACGTGCCGCGCCTCGTGCCGGGCTGGACCAAGCCCATCATCATCGGCCGCCATGCCTTCGGCGACCAATATCGCGCCACCGATTTCACCTTCCCCGGCAAGGGCACACTGACGATGAAGTTCGTCGGTGACGACGGCAAGGTGATTGAAAAGGAAGTGTTCAAAGTCTCCGGATGCCGGCGTGGCCATGGCCATGTACAACCTTGATGACTCAATCAAGGAATTTGCCCGCGCCTCCCTGACCTATGGCTTGCAGCGCAAACTGCCGGTGTATTTCTCATCCAAGAACACAATTCTCAAAGCCTATGACGGCCGCTTCAAGGACATCTTCCAAGCCATCTATGACGCCGAATTCAAGGCCGACTACGAAAAGACCGGCATCACCTATGAACACCGCCTGATCGACGACATGGTGGCCTCCGCCATGAAGTGGACCGGTGGCTATATCTGGGCCTGCAAGAACTATGACGGCGACGTGCAGTCAGACCTCGTGGCCCAAGGCTATGGCTCATTGGGCTTGATGACATCGGTGTTGATCACGCCAGATGGCAAAACGGTTGAAGCCGAAGCCGCCCACGGCACCGTCACCCGCCACTACCGCTTGCACCAACAAGGCAAAGCCACATCAACCAACTCACCGCTTCGATCTTATGCCTGGACAGGCGGCCTGAAGCACCGCGCCAAATTGGACGACAACGCCAAACTCGCGAAGTTCGCTGAGACGCTTGGAAAAGGTCACCGTTGCCACAATCGAAGAAGGCAAGATGACCAAGGACTTGGCCGTTCTTGTCGGGCCAGAGCAACAATGGCTGACCACCGAAGGCTTCATTCAGGCCGTCGACAAGAACCTCGAAAAGGCCATGGCCTAATTGAAGTTCAAATGCGACGTTGAGTTGAACAAGGCGGCTCAGGCCGCCTTTTCTAGCTATCAGACTCGTTTCAGCAACTACTTACTCATCGGCAGCCAACACTGTAAACGTGCTGCCCACGCCAACTTCAGAATCAATATCCAGCCGCCCGCCATGCTGCACCGCAATTTGCTCAATGGCCGGAACGCCAAGGCCCGTGCCGAAACTCTTCGTCGTAAACAGGGGTTCGCGAATACGAGCCAGAACATCCGGTGGCAATGCCAGGTCCATTGTCCGCGATGCGCACGCTGCAGATGTTCATTTTTGCAAATAGTTGAAATTATTAGTTTGTGGTTGGCTTGCTACCGCTGGTGCGACAGTTTTGGTCCCCGTGCTGACCATGCCTCAACGGCATTGCTGATCATGTTGATCACGGCCCGCTGCAATCGCGAAGGATCAAAGGGTACAGTTCTATCTTTCAAGCCCCAACAGCAATTCCACCGCCACTGTGTTCGGCAGCTTTTTGCGCTTCTTCCTCAACAATGCCTGTCAACCAATCGTCAAGATCGCCGGGTTGACATTGCAATTGTTTCGTGCGGGAAAAGTCCAACAGCTGTGTGATGATGTTGTCACAGCGAACAATGCCATTGTTGATGCGCTCAAGTTGCGCTTCAATGCCAAGTCCTTTGTCTTTCAATTTGCGCTCCAGCAGGAATGCAGATGTGCGCACAGCACCCAGAGGGTTACGCAATTCATGGGCAACCGTTGCCGTGAGTTGCCCCAATTGTTCCATGCGCCCCTTTTCACCAACTCGTCCTTGGCTTCAGCCAATTGTGCACATTTGCTGCCAGCTCGAGGTTGAGACGTGACACTTCATCGTTGATGCGCTGCAATTCGGTCATTTGCGAAATATCGATCAAACTGATAGTCGCCGAGCGGCGAGTGATCGCCAAGATCCAACCAGCCCGAACTGATGACGATGACGGTCCGCGGTTGGTTGCCAAACCCTTGCACCACAGTTTCAAATTTGCAGGCCTGGCCAGGAAAAGCAGCATTTGCATGCGGCTAATTTGTCCATCATGCGCTCTGGTCTGCTCTCGGTGCCATCCCCGCCGCAATAGGCGTTGAACAGCGGATTGGCAAAAGTCACTTCCATCTCTTCATCAATCTGTGCAACGCCCACAGGAACAGTTTCAGACAGCGCCTTGTATTGGTTTTCGCGCTTCTTACTATCCGTCAGATCGGAATTTGTGCCGATGATGTAAAACCGCCCATCATCACCCGTCAGTCGGGCCTTGCGGGTAAGAACCGGCATGCGCCATGCCGTTTTCAACATCCACGGCGCATTTCTTCAATCGAAATTGCGATTTCCCGTCATGCAGCACGTTCTTGGTCACTGCGAAATAACCTGCTGCATCTTCCGGTGGGTGGAAATCAAAATCACTTTTGCCAAAAAGCTCATCGTTGGAAAGTCCCGCAATCTCGACAATGCGAAATGTTGGAATCAACAAACTTTAGTTCTTCATCCTTACAAATACACGGAGTTGGCAAATTGTCGAGATACTCAACAACATTTCGGTCGTGAAAGTTCAGTCTTGAGCAAAGGATCTTGCATGGCCGACAACTTTTTTAGGCAGCTTCGTGTTCAACGGTTTCAAGCAGGCGCGAAAGATCAACAGGCTTGGAAAACACGCCAAGTGCGCCGTCTTTTACAGCCTGGTCCAAGCAAGTCATCGGCGCTGTAGCCCGTCATGAAATAGATGCGCGCGTCAGGGTTGGTGGCCTTGATTTCCATGAAAGAATCGACGCCATTTTTGTTCGGCATCATCACATCAAAAAAACCAACATCAACTTTGTTCAAACTGAAAGCTTCAATCGCTTGTTGGCCATCATAGGCCACGATCACGCGATGATTTTCCATTTCAAACAGTTCGGCCAGAGAGTCAGCATTTGCTGCGTCGTCATCAACGACAAAAATATTCAATTGTTTAGCCATTTTAATTCTCCATATTAGGCTGCAAGCTGCGGCAGTTTGTTAATAAGTTCCAAAGGGTCAAAGGGCTTGTTGAGAATCCCTGTAAGCGAAATGTCATGAAACGGCGTTTCTGTTGCAGCTACCAATGTCCGTGCATGCGGAACAATAAAGGTGTGGCCACGATGACCTGTTTCCTGCGCACGCTTAAAAACTTCCATGCCTTCAATCAGCGGCGCTGGTAAATCAAGCAACAGAATTTCATCCGCTTCCAGTTTTGAATTCAAACCATTTGCTTGCATGACATGGCGGCAGCGCATGCCATTGTTGCTCAAGGTTTGATTGATAAAATGTCCAACGTCGCCGTGTTGCATAAGTCCTCGTGGCGGCGCCAAAACCAAGCCGGCAGGCCCCATGCTCGTCGTCAAATTCAAAATAGCTTCAGGATCAAACGGCTTCTCAAGCACCCCGAGCGCCCCGCCATGCAGGGCTTGCGTCAGCAGCTCCTCAACGCTGTAACCCGTCATCATATAAACCCGGGACAGTGGCCGCAAACGCTTGATCTGAATAAAACTCTCAACGCCATTCATGCCAGGCAATATGACATCCATGAACGAAAGGTTGAAATCATGTTGTTCAGATATTGCAATGGCTTCCTCGCCCGAGTGCACGATCTTCACCGCGTGCCCTTCCATTTCGAGCAACTCTCCCAGTGAACATGCATTGTCCACATCATCATCAACGACAAGAATTTTGAGCTGCTGAATCATGCGACATACCTTTGTGTTGATTGCACGAGAGGGAGTTTGATTGTCACCCGGGTGCCTGCACCTAGTTCCGAAGCAATGTCCAACTGCCCATTTTGCATTTCGACAATTTGCTCAACCACGGGAATACCAAGGCCGGAACCAAAACTTTTTGTGGTGTAAAGTGGTTCTCTTATTTTGGATAAATATTCTGAAGCAATGCCCGGTCCATTGTCGGCCACACGTAACTGAGCGAAAGCACCATCAAGTGTCGTGGAAACCCAAATGGTTTTTTGTTTGCCCGCTGAGTCTGCTTGGGAATCTTGGAATTGAAAGGCTTCGCTCGAATTGTTCAGCAGGTTAATAACTGCGCGTTGCATATGAACGGGATCAAAAGTCACTTGCGCATCATTGAGGCCAAGCGCGCATTCGATGAATACATCATTTGGCAGCCGCTTGGCTTCCTCCCGCACCACTTTGCTCAGCCAATCGTCCAGCTTCACGGCAGACAGATTAGGCTCCTTTACGCGTGCGAAATCATGCAACTGCGAAATAATCGCGTCGCAGCGGTTCACACTATTATAGATGCGTTCAATCATTTCGCCGGTGTCAATTCCGGCCTTCGTCATCCTGCGTTCCAGCATAAAGGCACTGGTGCGAATGGCACCCAGCGGGTTGCGAATTTCATGCGCAATGGTTGCCGTCAATTGACCTAGTTGTTCAATCCGGCCTTTGCGCAAAAGCTCATCCTGCGCTTCCTTCAATTCCTTCACTCTTGTGGCAAGATCTTGGTTCAATCGCGAAATGTCAGAATTGATCGTTGAAAACCGCAATGCCACCTGCTCCGCCTCGCGCCGCGCCGCCTGCGCTTCGATTTGCGAGGCCTCAACACCCTCAAGTTTTGTAAATGTAGCCCGCAATAAGACCACGACAAGGCCAATACCCGCCGCAGCACATATGAAGCCTGCAAACGTCAGCAGCATTAAATTCCGCCACAACAAGGAAGTGCGGGCCTTTAACCTACTTAAAAGAGCATGGCCCAACACCGTCTGAATTCTTGTAATCTCACCATTATTCACGGCGAGAAATTGACTAGTGACGAGTTGCGATGCGATTGCAAAATCGGAATAATTTCCGGACTTGAAATAGGCGCGAGAAGCCGCTTCAGCTGCGACTTCAAAATCATTTAGTAGTTTAAGACTGTTTAAAACAAATTGAGTTGGCTTGTTCTGACTTGAAGTCAAATCATCTTGAATGCGCGAGTGCAGCAATTTCAATTCGCCAACCGCCAAGGCAATGTCGTGCGTTTTGTCGGGCGTAGGCATTGCATGACTGGAGACAGCCGATACTTTTTGCAAAACGTCTCTGAGTTTCAATTGCAGCGCGGGTAGCGCTACAAACGCGATGTCCCCAAGCGTGTCACTTTGCACTTCACTGTCTTGGGCCAATCCCGAGATGCGGTGAATGTCACGCAATACTTGATTTTGTTGCTCAACACTGGTGGCACCACTTGGCTGAGACAAAAGCTTGGCATCGAGCCCAAGTGCAGACGCCAAATTCACATTCTCACGACGATCAGCTTGTCCTTGCACCACCGCAAGCGCCAACTCAACACCAGCGGTTTCGCGTGTCAGTACATCAACGTCAGACTTGGCTTGGACAAAATAGAATGTCCACAGAACCAGCATGGGAACAACCAAAAGTCCCAAAATCTGGCCGAGTCGCTGCGCCGCCGATTGAGATGCCAGTCGCCCCACAGGCTTTGCCCAACTAATCTTATTTAGCCATGATTGGCCAAACTGTGATCAGCAAATTGGTCCTGTTGTAGTAAACAGCGGGTTAAAATTCAGGTCAATGGAATACAAAAACAGTGGAGAAACGCCACTGTTTTCACAACTGGAAGCAACTTTGAAACATCCCTGCGTTGTATTTAAGCCAGTGCCGCTTTTACAGCCGCAATTGCATCATCAGCTTTGGCACCATCGGGCCCGCCGGCTTGCGCCATATCGGGTTTGCCGCCTCCGCCTTTGCCGCCCACAGCCGCTGCCGCCACACGTACCAAATTCACCGCATCAATTTTGCCGACAAGATCAGTTGAAACACCTGTGACGATTGAGGCTTTACCATCATCTGACACCGAAACCAGTGCCACAATGCCGGATCCTAATTCCTTCAACGTTTGCAAGGCCAAAGGTTTTAAATCCTGTGCCGCCAAACCTTGCAGCACTCGGCCCGAGAAATTATAGCCGTTGATGCTTTCGATGGAAGCAGCAGCGCCGCCACCATTGCCCAAGGCCAAGGCCTTTTTGGCATCGCGCAGTTCTTTTTCCAACCGCTTGCGCTCATCCATCAGGCTTTCCAAACGCTCAACCAGTTGCGCTGGTGCTGTTTTCAACAGTGCCGCCGCTGCCGTAACACGCTTGTCTTGCTCGTCGAGGTAAGCCCGTGCTGCCGCACCCGCCAAAGCTTCCATGCGGCGCACGCCAGCCGCAACGGCCGACTCTGAAACCACCTTGATCAAACCGATATCACCTGTGCGCCGCACATGTGTGCCGCCACAAAGTTCCAACGAATAAATCGGGCGGGCCGCATCCCCTTCATTGCGCCCCATCGAAACCACACGCACTTCATCACCATATTTTTCGCCAAATAGCGCCATTGCACCTTCAGAAATAGCATCGTCAACACTCATCAATCGTGTTGTCACGGCATCATTTTGCAACACAATGTCATTGGCCATGGCTTCGACAAATGCCATGTCCTCTGCCGTCATGGGCTTGGTGTGCGAGAAGTCGAAACGCAAGCGATCAGGTTCCACCAAGGAACCCTTTTGTGCCACGTGGCTACCCAAGCGCGTGCGCAAGGCCTCGTGTAGCAAATGCGTGGCTGAGTGGTGCTGGCGATTGCCACTGCGGCGGCGGTTGTCTACCGTCAAAGCAACGGCATCACCCGTTTTGAAAGCGCCACCTTCTACTTGGCCGACATGCACAAACACATCGCCCACGCGCTTTAACGTATCAGTTACACGGAAGGTGGCGCCGTCTGCGGTTTTGATAACGCCTTTGTCACCTGATTGCCCGCCGGATTCGGCGTAAAATGGTGTTTGGTTCACAACCAGCGCCGCAGCTTCACCAGTTTTCAAACTGCTGACTGTTTTGCCATCCTGTACCATGGCAAGCACCAGCCCTTCGGCCACTTCGGTATCATAGCCAAGGAATTCCGTTGCCCCATGTTTCTCACGCAATTCGTACCAGATTGTTTCAGTCTTGGCGTCGCCTGAGCCTTTCCAAGCGCGGCGTGCATCTTCACGCTGGGTTTCCATGGCAGCATTGAAGGCGTCCGTATCAACTGTCACACCACGGGATTTCAAGGCGTCCTGGGTCAAATCCAGCGGGAAGCCATAGGTGTCATAAAGCTTGAAGGCGGTTTCGCCCTTAAACACATCACCGGTGTTGAGGTCCGAGGATTCCTCGTCCAGCAGTTTGAGGCCACGCTCCAGAGTTTTACGGAATCGGGATTCTTCCAGCAACAGGGTTTCGGAAATCAGCGCCTCGGCGCGCACCAATTCTGGATAAGCCGCACCCATTTCACGCACCAGTGTTGGCACCAGCTTGTGCATTAACGGCTGCTTCATGCCCAACAGTTCAGCATGGCGCATGGCGCGGCGCATAATGCGGCGCAATACATAACCACGACCTTCATTCGACGGCAAAACACCATCTGCAATCAGGAATGAGGAGGCACGCAAATGATCGGCAATCACCCGGTTCGAAGCCTTATTCTTTCCTTCAGCCAACACGCCTGTACGTTCAACAATCGCCGATATCAGCGCCTTGAACAAGTCGGTTTCATAATTGTCGTGTGTGCCTTGCAGCACCGCTGCGATGCGTTCCAGTCCCATGCCAGTGTCAATAGAAGGGCGCGGCAGGCTCAAGCGTTCGGTTTTCGACACCTGCTCAAACTGCATGAATACCAAATTCCAGATTTCGATAAAGCGATCACCGTCAGCATCGGCACTGCCGGGAGGGCCACCGGCAATCTTGTCGCCGTGGTCAAAGAAGATTTCCGAACACGGCCCGCAAGGCCCCGTATCGCCCATTGACCAGAAGTTATCCGACGTTGGAATGCGAATGATGCGGCTTTCCGGCAAGCCTGCAATTTTCTTCCACAGGTTCAGCGCTTCGTCGTCATCATGGAACACCGTCACGGTGAGCTTGTCCTTGGGCAAGCCATATTCCTTGGTGATCAGTGTCCAAGCCCATTCAATGGCATCCGGTTTGAAATAATCGCCAAAAGAAAAATTGCCCAACATTTCAAAGAAGGTGTGGTGGCGCGCGGTATAACCCACATTGTCGAGGTCGTTGTGCTTGCCTCCGGCACGCACGCATTTCTGCGCCGTCGTGGCCCTCACATAGGGGCGCTTTTCAATGCCGGTAAAGGTGTTCTTGAATTGCACCATGCCAGAATTGGTGAACATCAAGGTCGGGTCATTGCGCGGCACCAAAGGAGAGGACGCCACAATTTCGTGCCCTTGCGACTTGAAGAATTCAAGGAACGTCGTACGAATTTGCGCAAGGCTGCTCATCTCAATGGGTCCGGCATGTTATGGGCTGCATCAAGGATGATCGCCACGTTGGAAAGTGTTGCGCTGTTTAGGGCCAGTGGCCACAAGCTTCAAGTCTTGCCTTCACTTCACACCAAAACAATAACACCCCCGAACGGAACGTTCGGAGGTGTTGTAGAGCGAGGTTGTGGGGCAACACAAAGGGTCCTCGCCAAGGCAGGTACGCGCGCACCTCCCGGGGCTGGCCAATAAAGCCTCGTCCGGGACGCAAGTGCCAATCCTGCAGGGGATTAAGAGTTAAGGACGGCCTCAGTCGTCGGAAGCGTCAGTCGTACCACCTGATTTATCCGAAATACGCTCAGACAATACTTTGGAGTTTGCGCGGATGGCCGCCTCAATGGCATTCGCCATCTCAGGATTGCCGCGCAGGAACGTCTTGGCATTATCGCGTCCTTGCCCAATGCGTTCGCCATTATAAGAATACCAGGAACCGGATTTTTCAACGATGCCAGCAACCACGCCAAGGTCAACCAATTCACCAACCTTGGAAATGCCCTCGCCATACATGATGTCAAATTCCACCATCTTGAACGGTGGTGCCACCTTGTTCTTGACCACTTTCACGCGGGTTTGGTTGCCCACCACTTCGTCACGGTCCTTGATGGCGCCAATACGGCGAATATCCAAACGCACCGAAGCATAGAACTTCAAGGCATTGCCACCTGTGGTGGTTTCAGGGCTACCGAACATCACGCCAATTTTCATGCGAATCTGGTTGATGAAGATCACCATGCAATTCGACTTCGAAATCGACGCCGTCAACTTGCGCATGGCTTGGCTCATCAGGCGGGCCTGCAAGCCGGGCAATGAATCACCCATTTCACCTTCAAGTTCAGCCTTCGGCGTCAAGGCCGCAACCGAGTCCACCACCAAAATTTCAACAGCACCCGAACGCACCAGCGTGTCAGCAATTTCAAGAGCCTGCTCACCCGTGTCAGGCTGCGAAATCAAAAGTTCATCCACATTCACACCCAATTTACGGGCATAAACCGGGTCCAAAGCGTGTTCCGCGTCCACAAAGGCGCAAATGCCACCTTTTTTCTGCGCTTCCGCCAAGCAATGTAGCGCCAGCGTGGTTTTGCCTGAAGATTCAGGTCCATAAATTTCAATGATGCGGCCCTTAGGCAAACCGCCAATGCCGAGCGCGATATCAAGACCGAGCGAACCGGTCGACACCGCTTCAACTTCCATGGAGGTATTCGCCCCCAGCTTCATGATTGAGCCTTTGCCGAACGCCCGTTCGATCTGGCTCAACGCCGCTTCAAGTGCCTTATTTTTGTCCATTGATGAGTTCTCAACCACCCGAAGATTCGCCTGCGCCATTGCCCTGCTCCTTATTTCACTTGAAAGATTGATACGCAACACCGAGTGGAAGTTCCGCTCGTGTTTTGTATATGTTCTATTTTTGTTCGGATTGCAAGGGGTATTTTTACAACTGCACTCAACCTAAACTGTCTTTCACCTTTTCAAGGAGTTGCTTCAATGAGAACGGCTTTTGCAGGAAGCCGAAGTCATCAGGGTTTTCCAGATTGCGCTCAAATGCATCCTCAGCATAGCCCGACATGAAGATGAATTTCATGGTGTAACCGCGCTTGCGGATTTCGGACAACATCGTCGGGCCATCCATTTCCGGCATCACGACGTCGGACAAAATCAACTCAAAACCGTCCTTGTCACTCTCAATAGCTTCAAGGCCGCGCTCGCCAAAATCAGCCTCAAGCACCGTATAGCCCCGTGATTGCAACGCCCGCACGGCAAAGGCCCGCACTGAGTCTTCGTCTTCCACCACGAGAATGCGGCCCTTGCCCGTAAAGTCTTCACGCTTGGGCTGCACAACCACGGGTGCTACTGCCGACGCCACGACAGGTTCCGGCCAGTGGCGCGGCAAGAAAATGCTGAAGGTGGTGCCCTGCCCCATCACACTGTCACAGAAAATAAAGCCGCCCGTCTGCTTAATGATGCCATACACCATCGACAGCCCAAGCCCCGTGCCCTTGCCCACATCTTTCGTGGAGAAAAATGGCTCCCAGATTTTTTCGACAATATCAGCGGGAATGCCAGTGCCGGAGTCAGACACTTCGCACATCACATATTCGCCGGGCGGTAATGCATGCTTGATGTCTTTGACTTTCTCCGCCGGCAAATTCGACGTGCGCACCGATAGCTTGCCACCCTGCGGCATAGCGTCCCGCGCATTAACGGCGAGGTTGATGATCACCTGTTCAAACTGATGGATATCAACCATCACCAAACCAAGGTCGCGCCCATGGTTGATTTCAAGTTCTACTTTTTCGCCCAAAACCCGCCCGAGCAAATTGCCGAGGTCGGACATGGCATCCGTCAAAGAATGCAGCTTGGGTTGCATAGTTTGCTTACGTGAGAAAGCCAACAGCTGCCGCACCAGGTTTGCGGCGCGGTTAGCGTTTTGCTTGATGTTCATCACATCATTGAAGGAAGAATCCGTGGGCCGCATTTTGGCCAGCAACAAATCTGCAAAGCCAATGATAGGCGTCAACACATTGTTGAAGTCATGGGCGATGCCACTGGCCAATTGGCCCACGGCCTGCATTTTCTGGCTCTGTGCCAATTGCACTTCAAGCGCCTTGCTCTCGGTCATGTCTTGCGCAAACACGGAAATCAAATCGCCATCGGTTTCCATTTTGACCAAACTTAATTGAATGGCCCGCGGTTCCGCATTTTCGAACACAGCATCAAGCTCAATATTCTGCCGTGGGTTCTTGTTGGCAAATTCGATTGCATCAGACAAAAGCTCATCACGGGCATTGCGGAAAGCACTCGCTAATTTGCCCTTCAATTTCAACTGTGGCGACAGCGATAGAAACACCGCATTGGCATTTTGCATAACGCCGGATTTGTCAATTTGTGCAAAACCAATCGGCAATGCTGCACCTAAGCGTTGCGCATCGAATTCACCCGCAGCAACCACCTTGCCTTCAACTTTTCGCAGCACCATGCTGCGGCTGGGTAGCGGCTTTCCATCGCCATCAAAATCAGCGCGATGCAAAATTTCAACGTCGAAACGCGGGGTCTTGCGGGGTGCCACCGACGTTTCAAATTGCTCCGTTCGAAAACCATTTGTAACGGGCTCAAGTGAGGTCAACATGCGGGCCGTATCTTCGCCCACCAAATCGTTGAGGCTCAGCGTGCCGCCCTGCGCTTCCAAAAGGTCAATGCCAAGCCAATCAGCCAGTGTGGCGTTGACGTAGTCCACCTTGCCATTGGGCAACGTTGAAAAGAAACCCGCCGGTGCATGATCAAGATAAGTGATGATGAATTGCAAGCGTGAAAAAGCAGATTCCTGATGTTGCCTGTCTGCTGTAATATCAATCAACCGCCACAAGCTAAAACCATCATGCCCCGCACCTGTGAGAGGCGTCACACCCAAGCGCAACCAGCGCGAACTATCAGGCTGGGCACCAGGCACCGATGAACCCGCCGATACCCGCACATCCCGTTGCAAGGGTTCAGCCTTTTGTGCTGCCTGTGCCAATTGGTAAACCGGTTCGGCAAAATCCGGATAGCCTGCGAACAAAACATCAATGCCGACAAGACGTGATGCACCAGCCTTGGAGGCAAGTTTCAAAAACGCGGCATTTGCATAAACCGCGCGGCCCTTGGCATCGGTAACAACGGCAGCATCGCCCATCGCGTCCGCCACGGCATCAAAGAACGGGCGCTCCGCAGTCGAGCCATTGAATTGCAACATGCCAGAGATCCACGCCAGCATGGCCAGCAACCCGCAAACCGCAAAAGCAGCGCCAACAATAAGGGGGATTGACTCAAAATCCTGACGTTGCAACCAGGCTCCCGCAGCCATCGTGAACACGCCAGCAATTGCGCAGGCCAAAATCAGCATCCGAAACCACGGTGTTTTGGCATTCATTCTGTTATCTGTCGTCAACGATTTGTCTTGCATAGCCCCATCCCGAATCATCCGCAGTATAGAGAGCCTGACCTCGAGTGGAATTATCCATCGTGGGTTCTTCCCGTGCATCACAAAAACAGTTTGCGAACGCTGCAACCTGAGTTAGCTTCTACATATCTTAACGAGGATTATCGCCATGGAATTTCTGCAACCCTACCTGAACATGCTTTATATTGCCGGCGGCATTCTTGCATTTTTGATAGTGGCGTTCATCGCCATGCGTCTGTTCGGCAAATCGGTGCGCGGGCGTAAAGGCTCACGCCTTGGCATCAGTGAATATTATGAAATCGACAAATCACGCCGTTTGGTGCTCGTGCGCCGCGATGACATGGAACATCTTTTGCTGATTGGCGGCGAACAGGACCTTGTGGTCGAAAGCGACATTGGCTCGCCTTTGATGACAACGCAAACTGTGACCCCAATTCGTCAAGCCCCAAGGCCAGCCGTGTTCGGTGGAAATCGCCCTACCCTGCGCCCCGTCAGTGGCGGCAATGCGGGGCACCACCAGCGCGAAGAACCTGAAATGTAGCATTCAATCTGGCGAAGGTGCCCAAAATAATCCGCCTTCGCCAGCTGGCTTGTTGCTGTATCCCGTAGGCATTGCGTTAAAATGGCGTGCCAGCATATCTGAATGACCGCCATAGTTTGCCACAACTTTGCACGCCCAGTCCTTGTTGAGTTCTGCGATTGCATTGAAAGCCGTACAAGACTGCGAATTTACCAATGGCTGTTGCAACAACATATGGCGCAACCAGCGCACAGCTAAAAACCAACGATCATCCCCTTGCCGAACGCCCGCAGCAAAAGCTTCCAGACCATTGTTCGTTTCGTGAAAATAGAGGGGCTCCGTAAACAACAGCCCATCCCTGCTCTCATATTCTGCTTTCACAGCCAAAGCAGAAACCAGCACATCAACTTCGCCTGATTGAAGCGCTTCAACCAACTCAGCACTCTCCAGCGCATGGAAGTTCACTTTTGCCGCATCATCGAGAACGGCCAAGGCAAGCGCTCTGCAAACGTCAACGGAAAAACCAGTCCATATCCCGTCTTTCTGAACAGCCGAAAACCCTTCAACGCGCTGATCAACACCACAATGCAAAATGCCAGCCGAACGGATATCTTCCAACGTGCCAGCTGCGGCATAGCAGAAATTCAAAGCCAGAAGCAGTCCAGCAAATGTAAGTGTTTTCATTCCATGAAATTGCGTTGCAAAAACGCCAGCGGTCAAATCACTTCTGCGCGCGTGCAATTGAGTCCATTATCATTTGCTCCGCTTCAGACACATCGCCCCAACCTCGAACCTCCACCCACTTGCCGCCTTCCAAATCTTTGTAATGGGCAAAAAAGTGCTCGATTTGATGCAAAGTTATTTCTGGTAAATCCGTGTAGTTGTGCACATTCTCATAACGGCGCGTCAGCTTCGGCACGGGCACGGCAATAATCTTTTCATCACCTCCCGCTTCATCCTGCATTTTCAAAACGCCAACAGGGCGCACAGCAATAACTGCACCCGGCACAATGCCGCGCTGGTTCGCTATCAACACGTCAATCGGGTCACCATCATCCGACAAAGTATGCGGAACAAAACCATAGTTTCCAGGATAGCGCATGGACGTATATAAAAAGCGGTCAACCACAAGTGTGCCCGCCTTTTTATCCATTTCATACTTGATCGGCTCACCACCAACCGGAACCTCGACGATGACGTTTACCTCTTTAGGAGGGTTCTTGCCGATGGATATGGCCTCAATGCGCATGTTCAACTCCCATTCAGAAATAACACTATAAAACGAAATCCATGAACAACCCATTGCCAATTGGTAGCCCCCTCGACACTTGAGCAAGGCTGCATTAGCTTAGCTACGGGGCGTAAAACTGAAAAGGAAAAAACATGTCAGGCTTCAAGTCCTTCGCGTCCCTCTTGATTCTGTCATTGATGTGGGCGACCACAGTGCCTGTTGTCTATGCGCAAGAGCAGCTTTCCGAAGAAGAAATTCAACAGCTCCTCAAACCAAAAAAACTCACGCGCAGCCTGTCAGCCAAACCAAATACCGAAAGTGCTGCTGAACTTGATGGCATTTTGAGCCGTTCAATCGGCGTGGTCGAACGTAAGAAAATTGTAGACCTGACTGAAAAAGCAAACCTGCCGCGATTGGATTTTTCAATCAGCTTTGGCTTTGACTCCGCAGACATTGACCAAAGCTCATACAACACGCTTGATGCCCTCGCCGGCGCATTGAAAAGTAGTGATCTTCACGCCTCTCGATTTCTCGTCAATGGCCACACCGACGCCAAGGGTTCCGACGATTATAACGTCGAACTTTCACAACGACGCGCAAATGCAGTTGTGCAATATCTCGTTTCGCAACACGACATTGAAGCCAAGCGCTTGAAGGCCATCGGCTTTGGTGAGAGTGCCTTGAAGGATTGGAACGATGGTGAATCCGCTGCCAACCGCCGCGTTGAAATCGTCAACCGCCCCTGAGATGCGCCGCCTCTTCACCATCGCAGGTATTTTGCTTTCAATTTTCACTTTGCCTGTGGAAGCTGCCAAAAAACTGGCCTTCGTCATTGGCATCAATAATTATCAGGAAATTCCGAAACTCGAAAAAGCCGTGGGCGATGCACAAGCCATCGCGCAAACATTGTCAGGTCTCGGTTATCAAGTTACAACGGCGTTGGACTTAGACCGCCGCAATCTCAATCTCGCGCTGTCAAAACTTTATGCTTCAATCGAACCCGGAGACACCGTGTTGTTGCATTACTCCGGACACGGCGTCCAGATCGAGAATGACAACTACCTTCTGCCCTCCGATGTACCAGCCCCTGAGGACGGCAACGTTGAGCTGCTCAAATCAGAATCGCTTCGCTTGCTGACCCTGGTTGATACGCTTGGCGAAAAAGGTGCCGGTGCGCGTATCCTGATTATCGATGCCTGCCGTGACAATCCTTTTGCGACAGGCGGCAAACGCTCCATCGGCGGCACGCGCGGTCTCGCAAATGTCGCAACAGCAAAGGGCACATTCATTATGTATTCGGCAGGTGCCGGCCAAGCCGCGTTAGACCGTTTGGGAGACACCGACCCCGAAACTACATCTGTCTACACCCGCGTGCTGCTGTCGCGTCTGGCCAGTCCCGGCATTAAGCTGCGCGACCTTGCAGCGTCTGTCCGCGATGAAGTTGAAGAGATGGGGAAATCCGTTGGCCACGACCAACGCCCGGCCTATTATGATGACTTGCCCGCAGATTTTGCATTGGCTCCAAGCGGAACGCCGACATCGATCGTCGAAACACCTAAAATCGAAACCGCGCCCGTCACGCCAAAATCAAATACCGCCGATGAAGCCCGCGCAGCATGGGATGCCGTCAAAGATCTTCAAAGCCCCGCCGCTTTTGACACCGTGGCAAAGCGTTTTGTTGGAACCCTCTATGGTGATCTTGCCGCTGCAAGAGCCGCCGAAATTCGCGCCACCACCAAAGCGAAAACGCCCGTGGTTCAACAGCAGGCTTCAATCGAAACTGAAGAACTGCCGCCGGTACAAAAAAAACAGAAGCCAATTTCCCGTGCGTCAGGCTCAAAAATTTCGACGTCTTGGGGGGTGTTCCTGGGCTCATTCTCCCATGCCGAAGCTTCGAAAGCCCGCCAACGTTTAAAAGTTGCCCGTGGCCAAGGTTTGGATGCTGTGCTTATTGACACAAATAGCTATGGCAGGCTCACCCCCGGCCTCTACGCGGTGGTCATGCCAGCGGACTCGCGCGGCGCGGCCTTGAGCATTGCCGAAGACTTGCGAAACCTGTTCCCCGATGCCTTCGCCAAACAAATCCAGTAAGCTTGCGGCCGTGTTGCTGTTGCTCTCTGCATTAGCGGCGGTAGCAGCTGAAGCACCAAGCATATTGGCGCGAGAGGCGTGGCAGGCCAAACCACCAAGCGCAAAAATGGCAACCCAGAAACCCACCGCCATCATGGTGCACCACACAGGTTCAACCCAAAAACTTAAAACCACACTGCAAGCCAAAATGCGGGGCCTGCAACGCTTTTCGCAAGCCAAGGAAAAACTTGCCGATGGCCGCACCAAACCCGCATGGCCAGACGTGCCCTATCATTTTTACATCGCAGCTGATGGCAGTATTGCCGAAGGTCGCCTCATTACCGCCGTTGGCGACACAAACACCGCCTATGACCCTTCGGGTTATATCCAAGTTGTAGTTGAAGGAAATTTCGAAACCGAAACACTTTCGGAACAACAAGTGAAATCCTTGCGCGCATTATTGCAGTGGCTCAAAACCGAACATCAAATAAAATCAACAGCCATAAATGCCCACAACGAAAAAGCCCAAACCGCCTGCCCCGGCAAAGATTTGGGCAAGCGCCTTCCCGGCATCATTGCGGAATTGAATTAGCTTTCGCTGTATTCAATTTTCAAAATCGTATTTTCAATTTTGGAACATCGAACGTCAATCGCTGCCAATATTGATAATTTCGACGCGGCGGTTTGCAGCACTTTCCGGTTCATTGGAATTTTTAAGTTTTTCTTCACCAAACCCGATTGAAATGACGCGGGATGAAGCAACGTCAAAATCGTCAATCAAAATTTTACGCACTGCTTCCGCTCGCTTTTTGCTCAGCGCTTGGTTCAAGGCATTCGAACCCTTAGCGTCGGTATGACCTGCAACAAGAAACCGCGATGATTTCAGTTCTTGATCGTTCAACACAATTGCAAGCTTCGCCAAAGACGCGAAGGACTTGGGCAACACCCTGCTGGAATTGCGTTCAAAATTGATGGCAATTTCAGCAGAAGGCAAATCAGCAAGCTCTGGTGCAACAGGCACGTTCTGCGGATCAGGACTTGCAGCATTCTTTTTGGGCTTGGGAACAAGGACGATTTGATTCAGCACCGCAGCTTCAAGGGCAGCAGGGTCAATCTTCCTGCGTTTCTTGCCGGCAGCCAATGGTTTTGGCTTCAGCATTTTAATTGAACCGCTAACATCAAGATCATCTTGCGCGTGCACGCTAAGTGATGAGGTCACCGAAAAAACGAATGCCATCAACAACGCAGAAGTCAATTTCATAGCAATCTCCATGGAACGAAGTTTAACCACAACGCAAACACCACGAACACGTCAATTCAATTGTTTTTTCACGCCGCTGTCGAATTCAGCGTTGCTGGAGTATTCGCCAGCGCTTTTCATCATTGCGCAAGAATTTTGGCTGCGCGCAAATACATAGGCAAGGCAAACCTTGTCCGACTTGCACAGATCAAAACATGATTGTTCGGTTGCAACATTTAGTGTCTTGTAGCCAGTGCCGGGAAGCTTTTTTCCACGGTAACGTTGCACTGTAATCTCAACCGGCGATTCCTTCGGCAATTTTGCACCCTGCAAATATCCGCTCGTCGAACTGGGCTCCAGCCATTGCAGTGTGGCAGGGCCTTTCTTGAGGCAAAGCTTATTCCACGCATTAAAAGTAAACGATTTGCAGTTGGCATCAGCACGGCAATTTTGCTGGCAAGCGTCCACGTTCTTGGCGGACAGCTTTTCGAGAAGTTCCCCATTAGTGTCACGATTTCTGGAAACCTGAAACACGCGCTTTGATTTCTTTCCGTCTGTGGCGGTATTCTCTTTAATCGACGGTGCCGCCGATTTCTCAGGCGCAGATTTTTTCAAGCTTCGCAAGCTGGACAGTTTGGTGTTAGGTGGCAAAAGCGCCCATGCTGCAAATGCGAAATCTGGAGGACGGTTGAGCCGTGCTCGCGCATCTTCTTCATCATCGGCGTTAATTGCACGCGGTTGATCCGGCTGATCGCCCCATTCAATGTCTGCTTGATTGTCACGATTGAGATCAACAGTCACTGTGCATTCTGCCAAGCCTTCCCTGCCCAACTCACCAAACTTGAAATCCTGAGTCCGGATATGTCTTTGGACTGACTGTCACTTTTAAGGACGGCGCGTTTACTTTCAGCTTCCTCCGCCCAAGCTAATGTGTTTACGCAACCTTGATAAGCAAGCTGGGGTGAGAACTTTGATGTATGAACCTTGAAGTCTGTCAATGTGATCGACCAGCGACCAGCGTGTTGCACGGTGTCTATTTCGAAAAGTTTGTCTTTGTCTGTGTTAAGCGCGAGAGCAAGCAGGCTGTTCGGGAACAAGGAGTCTTCGTTGCGCGCCATCAAGTTTGCAATCTGACGATTGGCAATACTAGCTGCTTCCAATACATCCTTTTCATCATAGTTGCCTACTTCGAGTTCAAAAAATGGCTGGTGAAATCCAAGTCCTTTGGAGTTCACGTCTAGAAACCGGCTAGGAATAGTTGTCATTTCGTTTACATTTTCATTGTAACTGCCTGCCAAAAATATGAGCGCACACGCTGACGCGCAAATGGCACCACTCCGCACGCGTGTTGTTATGCCTTGGCCTGAAGCCTCGACTTTCATCAAATCAATGAATTTAATCGCCTCAGGGTAGCTACCGCCACGGCTGTCAAGACAAAGCGAGAGGCGATAGTCAGCCCCGGCATTTAAATCCTTTGTTAAAAGTCGTTGGAATTTCGCAGCATCACCGGGCTTGATGATACCTGACAGTGTGATCTCACAAATGCCACTACCACGCTTGATCTCTGCCGCGCGGCTCATGTTGGCGCATCCCAACCAAAACACCACGGCGCAGCAAAAGCTAAAAGCGAAGGCTCGCCACGTGGTGCGTGTGATGCGATGTGCATTTTCAATCCACCCTGATTTTGATACCTGCACGCGCCACGTCCGGTGCAAAACCACCGCTGCCGGGTTTGGCCTTCTTCTTGTCAGGTGCTTTCACATTGTCGATGCGCTTGTTAACCGAAATGCTGCGCCCCAATGACGTGAAATCTTCCTTGGTGTAATCGTGTTGAATATCAATCGCGGTGCCACTTGTGTCGCACAAGGCAATCACAGTTTCCGTGCCCTTGTCCTCAAATTTGAAATCATAACCGTCCTTGTCAGACGGGAACACAAACTGCTGCCCTGCGCGAATGGCATTATCCTGGCTGAACTTGTTGGGCAGAATGACAATGCCTTCGTCTTTGCCGCTGATGTTGATGAGGGTCAGGTAACAATCCTTCGTCGACGTCACGGTGAAATATGCAGGGTCGCCCACCTTCGCCGTTGGCTTGTTGGAGTGCAACGACAACTTGAATTCCGAAATTGGTGTGGGAACGCTTTCGTGAGATTTCACCTCTGCATAGTTGAAAGCCCCCTGCCCCGGCGTGATGAATTTCGCATCGACCACGCTCTCCACCAAATTGCCAAACTCCGCTTCAAAAATATCGCGCTGAACGGTGCCTTGTGCCAATTGTGCTGCAAAGGAACCGCCAAGTTGCCCCGCCCCCCTCAGGAATTGTTGAACTTTTTCACCATCCACCCCAAATTCTGCAGCGGCGGCTTTCAAGTCCAATTCCCGTTCATACCGGTTGGACAAAGCATTTACCGGCTCACCGTCTGAACTGTGCTTCATCTTGGGGTCCAAGCCAGATTTCACCAAGGCACCGAGAAACTGCTGACGATCCGCTTCAATAATCTTGTCCATCTCTTCCTTTGGTGGATAGAGCGCCTTCACTGCAACGCGCGCGTCAAGCGTCAGGAGCTTGTTGTCGAGCACATGGTTGCGAACAACATCAGCGGCATTTTTCATGCCTTGGTCATGGCACCCCATGCAAGATATGCCATTGGTGACGGCCAAATCCGTACGCGACAAATCCCGGACAATTTCAGTCGGTCCCTTTTGCAAAGACGTGCCGTCAGCTTTGT
>CAWJAE010000006.1:0-116947 GCA_963840765.1 uncultured Alphaproteobacteria bacterium
TCCTCCCAAAATTACCGTCACCATGACAATTCTTGCAGCCAAGAATTCAGTTTGATATTTCATTTCGCAGCCTTCACTTTTGAAGGCATGTAGCTTGTCGCCATTTTGCGGAACTTCTCATTCATCAGCATGGCCAGAACGAGTGTTGTACCAATGACAAAGTTGGCCCAGTTGGGCTCAATCTTTGTGAATGAAATGCCTTTGTTGACGATAGCGAATGTGAGTGTGCCCATGAAGATGCCCATCACCGAGCCAAATCCACCCGTTAGCAACACACCTCCGACAACGACACTAGCGATAACGTTGAAGATGTAGCTCATGCCGCCCGAGACTTGTGTGGTGTTGAAAAGAATCGCTCCGCACATGCCGACGAAACTGGCAGCGGTTGCCGATAGTATGAAAAGTGAAATGGTCACGCGCTCAGTCGGAACACCTGCATTGCGGGCAGAGACTTTGTCGCCGCCAAGCGCGAATATCCAATTGCCGTAACTGGTTTTGTGGAGAAGGAAGCCAAACAAGAGAGCCAATGCAAACCACCAGATGATAATCACTTGATGGCTATTCCACATCAGGTGACCGAAGATGAATTTGGCCCATTCAGGTGCCTTCAAGGGAATGCTGGCGTTGCCCACCACGCGCATGGCAACCCACAGCACGACGCCCTGCATGATGGTAAGGGTTCCGAGCGTGATCAACAATGAAGGTACGCGGGTGCGAGTAGTCAACAGTCCATTGACGAGCCCGACGACGACACCAAGCCCAAGCGCACCCAAGATGCCGACCTCAATGGGCAGTCCGTAATGACCCGAGAGCATGGCTGTGGTGATGGCACCTGCGGGGATCATGGCACCGAAGGAAATGTCTATCTCGCCCGCAATCATGAGGAGGCCCACGGGCAAGGCCACAATGCCGAGATTGGCAGCAAAATTCAGCCAACTCGCGGCTTTTGCAAGCGCAAAAATATCAGCACGTCCAGCAATCACGTAGAATGCAACAGCTGCAACCAAACTCAAAAGTGCTGCGGCAGCGGGACGTCGCAAGAAACTCTTCATGCGTTGGTCCCCCGCTTGGACTTTGCGGAAAAGCTTTGTGCAAAATCGCGGAAGCTGTCATTGGTCAACACAGCAAGCAGGAACATCACCCCAATCACGACTGAAACGAGATTTGTATCGAGGCCAGAATAGAATACGCCCTGGGTGACAACTGAGAAAATGATGGTGCCCAAAACAATTCCTAGAATTGAGCCCGCACCACCTGTCAAGGCCACGCCGCCAATTGCGACGCACATGATTGAATTGAAAATAAACACGCTTCCAGCCGCGACCTGCGCGTTGCTGTTGGCGATGATTTGAATGACCCCCACAAAGGCGGAGGCCAAGCCTGACAGCATGTAGAGCTGCACCGTCAGCTTGCGGGTCGGGATGCCGGCATTGCGGGCACTTTCCTTGTCGCCGCCAAGCGCAAAGACGCCATTGCCCCAGGGGCTCATGTGCAGCAAATAATAGAAAACGGCAGCGATACCCAACCACCAGAAAATACCGACGCGGAACATCCCGCCTAAGGCCTGGCCAAGAAGTGCCTTAGTGAAGGGATCAGCCGTGAGAAAAACACCGGTTGATCCTTTGATTAAAACCGTCAGCCCCAGTGCAAGTCCCATGGTTCCAAACATCGTACCGATGGTTATGATAAGTGATGGAACGGTTGTGCGCGTCACCAGATAGCCATTGATGAATCCGATAAGAAGGCCAACGCCGAGACCTCCAGCGATCCCCAATGCAAGTGGCAATTCGAAATGGTTGGCGATGAGCGCTACCGTAAGGCTCGAAGCTGGAACGATGGAGCCAACCGAAATATCGAGATAACCCGCGATCATCAGCAGCCCCACAGGCAATGCAATAATGCCGACTTCAGCTGCAATGTTGAGCCAGCTCGACAATCCTGCCGAGCCAATAAAATTGCTCCCGCCCAGTATGGCGAAAATCACATAGACAATGATCAGACCAATGAAAGTTCCTGCTTCCGGACGGCGGAGCAAGTTAACTAAAGACATCTGATTTTTGAATTGCGTGGCCATGGGCGGTCCCAACAACAAGATGGAAAATGACTGCCCGACCCAAGGAGCGAACGGGCCGAGCAGTCCAAGTTAAGGGAGGATTATGTTTTAACGTGTGCCTTGCTTGGCACCAGCCATGGTCGCATCAATGGTCTTTGCATCGACAACACCAGGACCGGTCAAAATTTCGCGGGTGGCGATTGACAGGCCATAGTTGATGTAACCATTGAGGATCGACACGGCATAGAAGCCCTGCTGATAACCCTGTTGGTCAACGGCGCAAGATTGCTTGCCTTCCTTGATCTGGTTCAGAATGCCTTCGTCAAAGTTGATACCGCACAGCTTTACTTTGCCTTCAAGGCCAGCAGCAGCGATGCCTTGGGCAGCGCCGATGGCGTCAAGATTGGCAGTGGTGAAAACAGCGTCGGTGTCAGGGTGAGCGGTGAGATAGGCCTTGAAGGCCTCCGACACAGCAGCCACGTTGCCTTCAGCCGTTGCAGGCAGAGGGATCACATCATAGGTAGCGCCGTGCTTGGCGAGGCCTTCCTTGAAGCCATTGCAATAGTCTTCAATGTTGGCGGCACCCGGGAGTGAGTTGATACATACACCCTTTTTGGCACCGGCCTTCGCGAGATATTCGCCACCAGCAACACCACCGAGATAATCAACAGCGCCAACATAGTTCAGCGCTCCGAGACGGTCGGCAGCGGCGATGCCACCTGCATTATAGATGACCAAAGGAATGCCAGCATCAACAACAGCTTTGAAAGCAGGGTCCATGGCATCTGGGACCCAGTCTGGTCCAACAACACCTGTTGCACCTTGGGCAATCGCCTGACGGATCAATTCTGCGGCGTCAACGCCGAGGTTGTCATAATTCTGTGGGCCAAGCCAGGTGACTGAACCACCTTGCGCTTCGACAACCTTGCCTGCGTCTTCAGCGCCGCGCTTCACGATGCCCCAGAATGGATCGTCTGGCTTGCCGCCGATCACAAAAATCTTGGCACCTTCGGCCAAGGCCGGAGCGACGACGCCGCTCAAAGCGAAAGCTGTGCCTGCGACTGCGGCCAGCAAAATGTTCTTCATGGATTTCATATCGTTTCCTCCGTGTTGACGTCTTGGCGACGGTTCTTGCCTCACGTGCGGGAGTGCCCGTGGGCGCTTAGGAGTTTTGGATTGACATGAGATCACGCGGCACACAACATGAGTCAGAGAGGCATTTTAATTTCATCTCTATTGTGTCTTTTGTTTCTCCTAAAAGAGACAATAGATACGGGAATCGAAGCAAATGACACGACCGACTATTCGAGATTTGGCAAAAGAGGCTGGCGTTTCAGTCTCAACGGTGAATCGCGTTCTTGCCGGAGATAATTCCGTGCGCGACTACACGGTCCAACAGGTCAAGGAGACGGCGGAACGTATCGGTTATTATGGCCTGCGTGCCATCCAAGCCAAAATCATTGCACGTAAACCCAAACTGCGATTTGGATTTCTCCTCCATCAGCCATCACGAAAATTCTACAAGATGCTGGGTGCGGCACTTGAAGCTGCGGCGCGTGCTCACGCCGATCAAGAGATTGAGACAGAAATTTTTTACGCCGAAGATTTGGCTCCGCAAGTTATAGCGGCAAAGCTGATTGAATTGGGAGAGCGGTGCAACGCCGTTGGTATTGTAACAGCCGTGCATCCGCTCGTGACCAATGCTGTCAACACACTGCAAGCCAAAGACGTTCCTGTCTTCGCCTTGATCTCACAGCTCTCGCAAGCTGACGGCGTCAATTATGTTGGTCTCGACAATTGGAAGCTGGGCCGAGCCTCAGCTTGGGCATTCCATCACATCTGCAAATCGCCCGGTAAGATTGGCGTGCTCGTCGGTAACTATCGCTATCGCTGCCAAGAGATGAACGAAATTGGCTTTCGCTCGTATTTTCGAGAGATGGCACCAGAGTTTACAATACTTGAACCACTTGCCACGTTTGAGACAAATGCTGTTGCCGAGGAGATGACAGAAAACCTGATCAACGAGCACCCCGATCTCGTCGGACTGTTCATTGCAGGCGGCGGTATATCCGGTGCGATGAATGCGCTGCGTACCCGTGGCAAATCCGGGCATGTCATGGGACTGGGTTTCGAACTGACCGACAACACGCGTGCCGGGCTTCTCGATGGTACGTTAACAATGGTACTTGGTCATCCTTTGGAACGATTGGCGCAAGAAACAATCAGTGGCATGCTTCGGGCCATTAAGCTTGGGCCAGAATCGGGAAAGCAAATTACGATCTTGCCGTTTGAAACGTACACCCGTGAGAGTATTTGAATCTCTCCGAAGGCATGGGGAACGCGGCGCAGAAATTTCAACAATTTGACCAAGCTTTCGGAGCCGCATACGAAGGTTCAATTTGTTAACTTCTGGGTTGGTCACGCTCCGATATATCCCAACAAAATCAAGGGCTGGTTTTGATCGGTTGGACAACCTAAACAGTTGAATTCAATCATCTGGCTCAATCCTTTCGGGCGCGCCATTCTTTTCAATGAAAAATTTCGAGTTTTGGAACTTTGTTACTGTAGGTGAAATTGACCTTTGCCAAGACTCGTCAACGAGTCGTCACCAAAAATGTTGTGGATTGAATGAGAAAAATCGCTGTCAGTTGCCCAACAGCGGCCTTGATGCTTGAGGTTCTGCTTAGGACGAACCGTTCAAGCGAAATTTGACGGTTGCTGTGCTTGCAGTGGCGGCTTCAATGGCAACACCGATGAAAGTTGTGCCGCTTGCCGTAGTGGTAATAAGGTTTGTGGCGTCATCGAATACACCCTTGCGCCCAAAGTGAAGTTGTTTGCACACACTTTGTGCAATTCGAACACGTCTTCAGTTGTTATGTTCACGTTTTCATTGATAGCAGCATCGCCCGAAGCAATGTCGAAGATGTTGCCCACAATGACACCTTGGCCACTGATGGCAGCTTTCCAAGCTACGTACGTAGGTTCGCTTCCCTTCGCCCGCTTCAAAATTTTTGGCCACCAGAAACCTGCGCGTTTGGCATTTAGCGACTGGATTTCGGTGGCAAACGCAGGCCACTACAAGAATCACGCGTTCGTTCAGACTTACGGATATTCACCAGCAGAAGGTTGTGAAACAATGATGATTTTGAACTGCTCGCTCGCGGGCCCTTCACTTCAACGCTTTTACCTGCTTTGATCTTACATACATTCGCCAAAGGCGGACGTCCTCAGGGAGAAAAAAATGAAAAAATCACATGTTTTTAAGTCGGTACTTTTAATCGGCGTGATGTCGTTTGCTGCATCTGCGGCTCATGCAAAGTCACTGGTCTACTGTTCCGAAGGTTCACCAGAAAATTTTACGCCTTCGATCAACACAACCGGCACTTCGTTTGATGCCGCGCGGCCAGTTTACAACAAGCTCGTAGAATTTGCCCCCGGCAGTACAACAGCGGGACCTGCATTGGCTGAGGCCTATGACGTGTCGCCAGATGGACTTACGATCACATTCAAATTGCGCAAAGGCGTTAAATTTCATTCCGGCGTCAATGGCTTTACCCCTACCCGTGACCTCAATGCAGATGACGTGATTTGGTCATTTGGTCGCATGTGGAAAGCTGATCACCCTTATGCAAAAGTGTCGGGCGGTGCCTATGACTATTTTAATGACATGAGCATGCCTGACCTTTTGGCTTCGATTGAAAAAGGTGGTGATGACTTGACCGTTGTCATGAAGCTGAACAAGCCGAACGCGCCGATTATCGCTAACTTGGCGATGGATTTTGCGACAATTCATTCGGCTGAATATGCCGACTATCTGATGAAAAAGGGAACGCCCGAGCAGTTCGACCAAGTGCCTGTCGGCACCGGCGCTTTCAGCTTTGTGACCTATCAAAAGGATGCAGTCATCCGTTACAAAGCAAATGCTGAGTATTTTGCTGGAAAACCGAAGATTGATGATCTGATTTTTGCGATCACTCCGGATGCAACAGCACGTTACGCCAAACTCAAAGCCAATGAATGTCAGGTGATGATTGCGCCAAACCCGGCCGATCTCGAAGCAATGGGTAAAGAACCTGACATCAACTTGATGTCACAGGCTGGCCTCAACATTGGCTACATGGCAATGAATGCGCAGAAGCCACCTTTCGATAAAGTGGAAGTGCGCAAAGCAATCGCAATGGCGATTGATCGTGGTGCCATCTTGAAGGAAGTTTATCAGGGTGCAGGCCAACAAGCGAAGAACCCAATCCCGCCAACCATGTGGTCCTATGACGACTCGACGGTGGACATTGAATACAATCCCAGAAAAAGCCAAGGAAATGCTGAAGGCTGCAGGTGTTGAAAACCTGCAAACTGATCTTTGGTGGATGCCGGTGCAACGCCCATACAATCCAAATGCAAAGCGCATGGCCGAAATGGTGCAAGGTGATCTCGCGAAAGTTGGCATTACAGCAACGCTCGTATCTTATGAATGGGGTGAATACCGTAAGCGCATGCAAGCCGGTGAACACCAAATGGGCTTCCTCGGTTGGACGGGTGACAATGGTGACCCAGACAATTTCCTGGCGGTACTGTTGGGCTGCGACAAGGACGGAAAGCCAAACGGGAATAACATTCCAAAGTGGTGTGATGCTGTTTTCCAAGCTGCAATCGTAAAAGCTGCAGAAGTTACCGATCAAGGTGAGCGGACGAAGCTTTATCAAGACGCGCAAAAGATTGTTGCGGCACAAACGCCTTGGTTGAATGTGGCTCACTCGACAGTATTTGAACCTGTGCGGAAGTCCGTATCAGGTTACAAGATCAGCCCATTTGGAAGCCACGAATTCCAGAATGTGGATGTGGCTGAATAAATGAAAATGAGGCGAGCGGAGTGAAAACTCCGCTCGTTTCACTTGCAGTCAAATGATCTATTTCCTGTTCAAACGGTTGGCGCTCACAGTGCCAACTTTTATCGCTCTGATGTTCATCACCTTTGTGATGATCAGGCTGGTGCCTGGCGATCCCGTAGAGGCACGCCGTGGTGAGCGCGGCATTTCACCTGAACGCCATGCCGAGCTGTTGAAGGACATGGGGCTGGACCAGCCCGTTTGGAAACAGTTTATCGATTATTCAGGCGGTATTTTGCAGGGCGATTTTGGCACATCCATTGTTTCCAAAACGCCGATTTTGCATGAATTCATCACGCTGTTTCCAGCGACACTTGAACTTACTTTTTTCGCTATGCTGTTTGCGACACTCATTGGCATTCCTGCTGGCGTATTTGCGGCCGCGCGGCGTGGCGGAATTTATGATCAAAGTCTAATGGGCGTGGCGCTGGCTGGCTATTCCATGCCGCTGTTTTGGTGGGGCTTGATTCTGATTTTGCTGATGTCAAACACACTAGGCCTCACGCCCGTTTCTGGTCGTGTTGATCTCATCAAATTTTTCTATCCGCCTGTGACTGGATTTGCATTAATTGACAGTTTGCTGTCCGACCAGAAGGGCGCATTCAAGGATGCTTTGCATCATTTGATTTTGCCGTCCATCGTATTGGGCACAGTGCCTTTGGCAGTGATCGCGCGCATGACACGGTCATCTATGCTTGAAGTGCTGGAAGAAGATTATGTGCGCACGGCCCGCGCTAAAGGCTTGTCGGCGTGGCGCGTCATTGGTGTTCATGCGCTCCGCAACGCACTCATTCCCGTTGTGACATCTATAGGCTTACAAGTGGGTACACTGCTCGCAGGTGCAGTTTTGACGGAAAGCATTTTCTCGTGGCCCGGCGTTGGCAAGTGGTTGGTTGAGTCGATTGGCCGACGTGATTACCCGGCCCTGCAAGGCGGCATCATGCTGATTGCGGCCTGTGTGATCATCGTTAATTTGATAGTTGATTTGCTTTACGGCTTTATAAACCCGCGGATCAGACATGCAAAATAGCGTCACCACACCTGATCGTGTCGCTCCACCAACACCGTGGCGAGCATTTTGGAATGCTTTTTCCGAAAATCGTGGCGCGGTCATTGGGCTTGCCGTTGTTGTGTTCATCTCTCTGCTGGCGCTCTTTGCCCCTGTGCTTGCACCCTATGATCCTCTTGAACAGATCAAAGGAGCAACACGATTGCCACCATTCTGGTCTGATGGCGCTGACCCCCGATTTCTCTTGGGTACAGATGCCGTGGGGCGCGATATGCTTTCGCGGCTTATGTATGGCGCACGTATTTCACTGTTTATCGGCCTTTCAGTCATGTCAGTGTCCATGGTTGTCGGTGTTGCTCTCGGTCTTGCTGCCGCATGGTTTGGCGGCATCTTAGATGTCATCATCATTCGCATCATGGATTTGATTCTGGCTATCCCGTCTCTGGTGTTGGCAATTCTCATCATCGCGATTATTGGGCCGAGCCTTACCAATACCATTGTCGCAGTGACCATCGTTTATCTGCCGCGCTATGTGCGTTTGGTCAGGGCCTCAGCCCTTACCGAACTTTCAAAAGATTATGTGACAGCCGCGAAAGTCGCAGGCGTTGGACCTTGGCGACTCATGACAAATACTGTTCTGCCGAATTGCCTGGCACCTCTTATCGTGCAGGGCGCGCTGGGTGTATCTGATGCAATTCTGGAAGCGGCTGGCCTTGGTTTTCTTGGGCTTGGTGCACAACCGCCAACGCCTGAATGGGGAGCCATGTTGGCTGACACCCGCGATCTCATGATGTCTCATCCATGGGTCATGGCGTTGCCGGGCTTATGCATTCTCATCACCGTGATGGCGATCAACTTGATGGGGGATGGCTTGCGTGACGCACTTGATCCTCGCCTGCGGAAGAGCTGAAGCATGGCGCTTTTAGACATCAAGAATCTGGTCGTCGAATTTCGCACCTCTTCTGGATGGTTTCGTGCGGTTGATGGTGTTTCGCTCTGTGTCGAGGCCGGGTGCATTCACGCAATTGTGGGTGAATCAGGTTCCGGGAAATCAGTTGCCATGTTGGCCATCATGGGGCTGCTGCCAAAAACTGCGAAAGTGACTGCTGATCATGTGGTGTTTGACGGCAAGGACCTGCTTGCCATGTCCGCGCAAGAGCGCCGCAAAATTATTGGCAAAGACATTGCCATGATTTTTCAAGAACCCATGACAAGTCTCAACCCGTGTTTCACGGTGGGCTATCAGATTGATGAAGCCTTGAAGGCTCATATGGACATGGGCAAAGCCGCACGAAAGGAGCGTACACTTGAATTGTTGGACGCCGTCGGCATTCCTGATCCGCAATCGCGGCTTTCAGCATTTCCACATCAATTTTCAGGCGGCATGGCGCAACGCGTGATGATAGCCATGGCTTTGTCCTGCAAGCCCAAATTGATCATTGCCGATGAGCCGACCACGGCGTTGGATGTTACAATTCAAGCGCAAGTTTTAGACCTGATGACACGCTTGCAACGAGAGACAAAAACCACTTTGGTCCTCATCACGCATTCGATGGGGGTGGTGGCCGAGACTGCTGATACCGTAAGCGTGCACTATGCAGGGCAGAAAGTGGAAGAGAGAACTGTGAAGGAACTCTTTGCTACGCCGCGTCATCCCTACACTGCAGCACTGCTGGCGGCTTTGCCTGAACGCGCCACCGGACGCCAGTTACAATCCATTTCAGGAACCGTGCCAGGGCAATTTGATCGTCCTCAAGGTTGTCTGTTTGCGCCACGATGCAGTCTGGCGGAAGATCTATGTCACACGACTAAACCTCCGCTGGACAAAGGTGTTCTGTGTCATTTTCCGCTTTCGGGATCGCAGACGCCATGACGACAGTTCTCACCGCAGATGATCTACGCCAACATTATTCTGTATCTCGCGGATTTGCAAAAAAGCCTGCAACACTCAAAGCATTGGACGGCGTAAGCTTCACGCTGGAACGCGGTCAGACCTTGGCCGTTGTGGGAGAGTCAGGCTGTGGCAAATCTACCTTGGCCCGGTTGCTGACCATGATCGAAGCACCGACGTCTGGCAGTCTGAGAATTGTCGACACCGACATTGTGGGGGCGAGCAAAGTTGATTTGAAAGCACTGCGCCCCCGCGTGCAAATGGTGTTTCAAAACCCTTATGGCTCGCTCAACCCACGCCAAAAAATCGGCCACGCCCTCGAAGAGCCATTGCTGGTGAATAAGCCGATGTCAGCCGATGAACGCAGTGCACAAGCCCGCGCCATGATGCAATTGGTGGGTTTACGTCCTGAACATTACGACCGCTATCCCCACATGTTTTCAGGCGGTCAACGGCAACGGATCGCAATCGCGCGGGCTTTGATGCTTGAGCCTGAAATACTTGTGCTTGATGAGCCGGTTTCAGCGCTTGATGTTTCCATTCAAGCACAAATACTGAACCTGTTGGCAAAATTGCAGGAACGTTTGCAGTTGGCGTATGTGTTTGTAAGCCATGACTTATCAGTGGTGCGGCACATCGCTGATCACATCATGGTTATGTATCTCGGTCGCGTGGTGGAATATGGAACGCGCGATGATATATTCAACAACGCCACACACCCATATACGCGCGCGTTGCTCTCAGCCACACCCGTTGCCGACCCCCAAAAAAAGCGTGATCGCATTGTGTTGAAAGGCGAACTGCCATCACCTCTATCTCCACCAAGCGGCTGCACCTTTCGAACACGGTGCCCGATTGCCGTAGAAAACTGCGCTCAGGTCAATCCCACACTGGAAATAAAGCAAGGGCACGATGTTGCCTGTCATCGAGTTTGAAGCTACTTCAAGAAAAATTGGGTTGCTCAAAGACAGAAGTTTTTATGAGGACATTTAGGCATTTCAAATAATCGTCAGCTTTGCTTGTGCTGGAAATTGAAGATGGAACACGGGCTTGCAATTTCAACAATTTGACCAAGCCTCCCAAGCCGCATACGAAGGTTCAATTTGTTAACTTCTGGGTTGGTCACGCTCCGATATATCCCAAGAAAATCAAGGGCTGGTTTTGATCGGTTGGACAACCTAAACAGTTGAATTCAATCATCTCGCTCAATCCTTTCGGGCGCGCCATTCTTTGAATAGTCCATTGTTCTGGAGAGGCTTTTCAAAATCCTGTCCAACCTAGCTGCAAAGGTGGGCACGTTTGTTTGCCGTGTGGATTGTACGCGAAGACCACGGCAATATTCCAACGTGTTGTGCTGTGGTTATGCCACCATTAACGATGGTCCTGCTGCAAGCCATGATTATAGGCAAGATTACGGCTGGGCAAAGCGGGCGACATCCAACTCAGCAACATGGAGGCATGATCAGTGTTCAAGCGCATCGGCCCCGGGCTTTGGTGTGAAGTCTCATTATTCACATAGAGTTGGCAATTGCTGATATGCCACGCCAGTTGTGAGGGCATGCAATCAAGAATTAAATTGCAATATGAAGCGTATGGAAATCCACTAATGTGAGAAAACCTGCGCACATGTTCTGTAAAAATGAAGAAGTCTTTGGCCACCGATAACATGCCCGCATGAACCGGTAGCCAAAGTTGAATTTGCGATTAGAGCATCGGACGGTCAATTGACCGTCTAAAGATGCTCTAAAACTTTAAATCTTGAGCAACTTACACTTCGCAAATGATTTCATTTGCTCGTACGTTGCTCTAGGCGGCAGCCCTGCCAGCCTTGTCAGTCTTGATCAGCTGAGGGTCAATCAAGTTGGCACGCATGTGGTCATTTACAAGATTGACCATGCCTTTGAGCAGGTCATCTGAAATGTCGTTACGCGAAAGTCCAAAAGCGATATTGGCGAGAACATAACCGAGCTTGTCACCGCAGTCATAAGTCTTGCCCACATATTCAACAGAATGGAAACGTTGCTTCTGCAGCAGTGTGATCATGGCATCGGTCAATTGAATTTCACCACCAGAGCCCGGTTTCACCGCATCAATTTCGGCGAAGATTTCGGGTTGCAGAATATAGCGTCCGGAAATGATCTGATTTGATGGTGCGTGGCCCTGCGGCGGCTTTTCGATCATGCCCCGAACCTGCGCCACATTACCGTTCTGGTTAGACAAGTCCAAGACACCATAGCGATGCAAGTCGGCTTCGGGGCCGGCTTCGGACGCGATCACATTTCCGCCGTGACGGTTATACACATCAACCATTTGCTTGAGGCAACCAGGATCAGCCTTCATGATCATGTCTGGCAAGATCACAGCAAAGGGTTCATCGCCCACAATGTCTCGGGCACAAGCCACGGCATGTCCCAAACCCAAGGGTGCCTGCTGGCGCGTGAAACTTGAGCGCCCAGCACCAAGACGGTCCGCGATAACCTGTTCAAGGGCTTTGTGCTTGCCGCGTTTTTGCAGCGTGTCTTCCAGTTCATAGGCAGCATCAAAGTGATTTTCGATCACTTCCTTGTTGCGGCCCGTCACAAAAATGAAATGCTCTATGCCAGCTTCGCGGGCTTCATCCACTGCCAATTGAATGAGCGGGCGGTCGACGACTGTCAGCATTTCCTTTGGCATGGATTTGGTTGCAGGCAGCAAACGCGTGCCAAGTCCTGCAACTGGAAACACAGCCTTGCGAACCTTGCGGTGGCTTTGTGAGGTGATGATATTTGACATTATATTCTCCCTTGTGATGTCCCAAAATTCTGAGTTGTTTGAAATTGTATTAGTAAGCGCCGCGACCTGTGAGAATGGCGCGGAAAGTCAGTGCAATCATCGCGATGTCAGTAAGAATGGTGCGTGATTTGGCATAGGCGAGGTCCATGTTGATCATGCGATCAAAACTCACTTCAGCTCGACCTGACACTTGCCACGGCCCCGTTAGTCCCGGTTTCACATCAAGGCGGCCAAGCGCCTTTTCAGGATAAGCGGCAACTTCCTGCGGCAAGGCCGGACGCGGGCCTACGATAGCCATCTGACCTTTGAACACATTCAGAATTTGCGGCAATTCGTCCAGCGAAAGCCGGCGCAATAACTTGCCAACCTTCGTTACACGCGGATCATTCTTATTCTTGAAGCAAACGCCTGCCCGTTGCGAGGTGTGCAAAAGCGCCGCCCGACGTGCTTCCGCATCGGGATACATGGAGCGGAATTTATAGATCTTAAAGTGTGTTCCATTTTTGCCAATCCGTGTTTGTGTAAAGAACACAGGGCCTGACGATTCCAGTCTGATGGCAAGTGCAATAAAGCCAATCAGCGGCGCTAAAGCCAACATCGCACCACCTGACAGTGTCAGGTCAAGCAGGCGGCGAAGCGCTGTATCCCATGTAATGTTGATCCGTTCTGCCAGCGTAGACTTCATGCTGCGCAATACAAATTCCGGGTTTCCCAAAACATAGCGCTTGAACATACGACGTGGTTCAATCGCAAATCGCCACACCCATTCAAGGCCTGCCTTGCGTAACACCATTGGTGCACGCGAAACCCGATCAGCCCAAAAATCAAATTGCGCACCCACGCCGAACACAACGCGGGCATTGAGGCGGTGTCTGTTGCGTGCAATCCACACATCCTGACGCGGCACACCCATAGCCACTAAAACAACGTCAGCCCCCGATGCATTGATTGCTGCAATAATATCTGCCTCTTCACGGGCTTTGAAAAAACCACTGCGCGTTCCTGCAATCTCAAGCCCAGGTACCATTGACTCTGCAGTGCGTGCAGCTTTTGCAGCAACGCCCGGCTGGCTTCCAAACAAGAAAACCTTGTGCTTCAGGTCTGCTGCCTTTTGCATGATGTGTGGAAACAAATCCGTGCCGTTGAGGTTCTCCACAAATTTCGATCCATGCATGCGTGCAGCAAGTTGAAGGCCGGAACCGTCAGGCAATAATAACGAGGCACGTTCAAGGGCCCAACGATAAGTCGGATCTTTAGCTGCAACATTGATGCAATGCGCATTCAAGAAGGCCACTGTGTGTTGACCGCCGTCAAAAATTTGTTGCAGTGCTTTTTTCCGTGTATCGTTGACAATTGAAAAGTTGAAAAGATTGAATGCTGCCGCCTGTGTCATGTTGACCTCCTGTTTTGAGAGCATCATGCACGACCGTGCCATTCATTGCTTCGGCACGAATGCAGAAAAATGCACCCACATGCATCATCATCACCATCACTCTGATCGTCGTGCTAACCTTGCGACTCCAAAACTATTCTTTCGCTCAGACTGTGGGTGTAAAAGGTTGTACTAGGTTGTGAAAATTTTCTTGTCGCTGGTGATAATCGCTTAAGGTTGTGGTGATAATTTTTAGTAGTAATTCTCATCCCAAAACAAATTCATCGTGGATGAATATAAGGCGGCATACATGAAAGTATTATTGGCAGACGACCATGATCTGGTCCGGGACACGCTTGCAGCATACTTGATGCGAGAGCCGGGCATTGAGGTTGCAACAGCTGCCGATTTTCACTCCGTAACCAAGCGGATTAAAACGGATGGTCAGTTTGATCTGGTGTTGCTGGACTATAACATGCCGGGCATGAATGGCTTGCAGGGTCTGGCAAAAACACTGGAACTCACATCGGGCAGACCCGTTGCGATTATTTCGGGAAGCGCAACGCGCACCATTGCTGAAGATGCATTGGCCGCTGGTGCCATGGGCTTTTTGCCCAAAAGCATGGCCGCCCGTTCTCTCATCCATGCCATTAGATTTATGGCCGCTGGCGAGAAATATGCGCCCATTGATTTCATGAGCACCAAGGAAAGTGAAGACAATCCGCTCGTAGCTCAACTCTCAAAACGTGAGTTGGAAGTATTGAAAGGCTTGATGAAAGGACAGTCCAACAAGGAAATTGCCCGTGACTTGGAATTGCAGGAAGTCACCGTCAAACTTCATGTCAAAACACTGTGTCGAAAAATTGGGGCCCGCAATCGCACCCATGCAGCAATGACAGCCAAGGAAGCGGGCCTCTCCTGATTCCATCTATACGTCAGTATAGTTGGAAATGCCGAATGAGTACTTTGCGGAGTTGCAGCAATTAAGTGTCCGCAATTCTGATCTGATAGTTTGGGACCATGAAACAAGCGCCATCAAATGCGAACTTCAAAGTACTGTATCAAGCCATTGAGAGGTTTGCGCCACGTCATCCACGCACGACTGACAAACAAGAGGTTCAACCTCTACTCAAGCGCGTAAGATTAAAGCGAACCAAGTGGGGCAAGTTAACACTCGCGCGCGTACTGAAGGGGGGCCGGCTATCAGATGCCGGACGCGTGGTTCGCTATGTGTTGATTGTTGTTGCCGGACTTAGCTTGGCTTGGGGGCCGGCTGTTGCCTACATGAAATTTGGCAAAGTGGCGTATACATCTCATTTCTCATTAATTTTGCCAGGATCGGGCGCGAACTCTTCAATCAGTGTTTCTGAAATCGGGCAGGCCACCTCCGCCTCTACACCAGCTTTCAGCGCCTCTTCTATCAGTCCAACGGTAACCTACAAGAATTTGTTGATGTCTGCGAACGTCGTATATGGTGCCGCCGCAGCACTTAAAATTGCACCAGAGAACTTTTCTGCCCCCACAATCAAGCTCGTTGACGAAACGAGTTTTATTACCGTCGAAATTGAAGGCAGCTCTTCAGAGGATGCGCGCAACCGTGCCAAAGCGATCCAAGATCGCTTTTTTGCAGAACTCACAATGTTGCGTGAAGATGAAATTAAGCGGCGCGATGATTCTACAATCGATACGGTCAAAAAATATGAAACTGTCGTCAACGACATTCAAAGTAAAATAAGTGCGCTGAAATTTTCAAGTGGGTTGAGTTCTACAGACC
This sequence comes from uncultured Alphaproteobacteria bacterium, assembly GCA_963840765.1. Lineage (GTDB taxonomy): Bacteria > Pseudomonadota > Alphaproteobacteria > Rhizobiales > Aestuariivirgaceae > Aestuariivirga. Next base: position 15,758 of record CAWJAE010000006.1, read on the forward strand.
AATTTAATTCTCTCATAACATCTGCTGATACTTTGCAGGTCGCTATTGCTGAGATGGAGGCGCAGCACGCAAAAGTTTTGAAATCAAAAAAAGGACTGGCGGCAAATCTGAAATTGGATGATGGGCTTGCTTCAACGACAATGAAGTTACACGCTGATCCAGAGTTTTCCGCACTTGCGGATGCGACTGCCAAAGCTGAAGCCATTTACGCCTCAGCGGCAAAACAATTTGGTGCAAAGCATCCTAAGGTCACCGATGCGCGCGCCCAACTACTCGGTGCGCGTTCGCACATGATGTCGCGGGCCAGCCTGATTACAGGAATATCCGCGAAAAATCTTGTTGGTAAAATTGATCTGTCACCCACAGGTCAACGCGGCACCCTCTTGGCACAACTCGTGAATTTGGCAACCGATGAACAGGGTTTGCGAGGACAAATTTTGTCCATGCAAGATGACCTCATCGCGCGGCGTAAACGTATAGCGTCCTTGGTTCACGTCCATTTGGAACTTGACCGTTTGACGAGTGGACTCAAAGTGGCCGAGGCTGTTTTCATTTCTGCGTTAGCCCGCATCAGTACGTCCAAAACAGATATTTTTGCGTCTTACCCCATGGTGCAAGTCACAGAAGCGCCGATCATGCCGCTGCAGCCGTCGTCGCCCAACAAAAAAATTGCTATTGGTGCTGCAGCAGGTTCAACGTTTCTGCTCATTTTTGGGTTGATCCTTGCGTGGGTCAGGCGCCCGCTTATCGATAAACTTCTGACGATGGCCCGGAAACCGAATGAAGAACCGTTGTCTTCCTGAGAATATCTGCTTCTGGACTTACGTTCTCACGTGGCCTCTCTATCTGGTCGGGGCACTTTATCTAACCGCACCCGTGCTGGCATGGGTGATGCTGGCGCTCATCGGGCTGTCCGCCTATTTAGGGCCGGCCATTCGACCTGACTTAAAATTAACAGGTTCGGTACCTCCCCTGGTTTGGGGGTGGATTGCCGGTATGATGGTCATGCTGGTTGCACTTTGGGTCGGTCACTTGAATTGGAGTTTCGGGCTGGGCCCCACTATCAAATCCACCATTGGCTGGGCCAAAGGTTGGGCGATGATTGCGCTGTTCATTTTGATTGGGGCGGTGATGCAAATTCACCGAGATGTCCTCATTCGGGGGCAAAACATCGTCGGTTTGGTTACGCTCCTGATATTCCCGATTATGTTCATGGCACCTTTAATCGGTCTGCCGTCTCGCTTGTTTGTCTCGCCGTTGCAGGCAACCGGTGGTCCTGGACCTGAGTATTTTTCAATTTATCTTTACACCATAGATCCTGAAAACGGCTCATCACGTTGGCAATTTTATGCACCCTGGGCACCTTTTGCTGGTCTTTTGGGCGTCACGATGGTGATTTTTGCCCTCGAAGATAAAAAGAAGTTTTGGTTGGTGTGCGGTTTGTTGGGCGGACTCGTGATGATCTATTTTTCAAAATCGAGGATGAGCCTTGTTGCACTTGCAGTGTGTCTCATCGTGCCACGCGTCCTACCGTTGATGCGCAGCCCGTTGGCCTGGGTCGGGGCTGCTGTCTTCACATCGTCGATGGCAGTTTTGGGAGGATCTATTTTTGATTTCGCCACCAAATCAATTGCCGGCTTCAAAGCGGCTCGTGCCTCGTCCAGTCGTGTTCGCGATGCAATCCAGAGCATTGGATTTCACCGTTGGCAAACTGAAGCTGTTTGGTTTGGCCATGGGACGATCGAGCGCGGACCGCATCTTGTGGAATACATGCCGATAGGCAGTCATCACACGTGGTATGGGCTTCTATTTGTCAAGGGTCTGGTGGGTTTTGTAGCGCTTCTTGTACCTTTCGTTTGGCACATAGGGGTTGTCGTTGCCGACGCGGTCCGCGGAAGTAGCGGTCGTCTTCCTTGTGCTTTGTTGTTGAATTTCATTATTCTCACCTTTGGCGAAAATCTCGAAGTTGAAGTCTATTTGTTGTGGCCGGCCTATATTATTCTCGGCATCCATCTGCGCGAAATCGCCAATGCCAAACGCACCAGAAAACAAGATAGGCTCCTTCCCGTTTAGGAAGGAGCCCGGGCAGACCTGACGTGATCCGGGGAAGTTCTTGTCAGGCCGCTTTTTGGTCGGCGCTACTGAGATAAGTTAGCGCGTGTATCAATCGGTTCCAGCCGTTCATGAAGTCCCATTCGGCTGACACGTTGCCAATGCCCACTGGACATTTTGAAACTGCTTCCTTGGAGCTTAGAGAGGAAAGCAATGCACTCCATCCTCCAACTGTATTTTCCGCAACGGCAATGGCCCCATTCGCAATATGTTCCTTGAGGCCATCCACATTGGCGCAGAACACAGGCCGTTTTGCAGCCATCGCTTCCAAGGCGACTAATCCATAAGGTTCCCAGCGAGAAGGCATGGCAATGACATCGCACATCGCTACGGCTTCTGCAGGCTCAGCAGTGCGTGGCAAGAATGTGATCTGGTGATGCCCTCTGGCTCGTGTAAATAAATTGTGATGGTCAGGTCCATCACCCACCAGCAGTAACCGTGTATTCTTCGGGGCCTCTGCAACAAAAGCATCCACTAGAATGTCAAAGCCCTTCTGTTCGTGGAAGCGCCCGATGGCACCAATGATGATCTCATCAGAAGTTGAACGTCGCTGTGCGACAGCTTCAAATGGTGCAAGCGAAACACAGGACGAAATCGTCAGGAGTTGGTCAGCATTGGCATAACCGCGACGCTTCAACCACGCCGCCTGCGGATCACTGACGGCAACAACCTTATCAAACAAGCCATATGCAAGATACATAAGGTCTTCAAATCGATTGCGATTGTCCACCTTCAAGGCAACGAAGCGCTCCGAGTATGAATGTTCCACGTGGATGAGTGGCGTTTCGGGATGAGCTGAGCGAAGTGAAGAGAAGAATGGGATATTCTTCCAGCAGATCGACATGTGCGACACGATTACGTCTGCTTTGATGATAGGAGCATGTTTCAAGCCCCGGGAAATGCGCATGATTTTGTGGTGATCGTGAACGAACCCTTCTGGCGCATTTTCAAAACACTCCAGTAAACGGTTAACCCCGCCCCAAGATGCGTCATCGACAATATGAACAACGGATTGAATCATTTTTTTCTCTTTCTGGAAATATTAAAGGGCTGCAGCGGAGGTGATTTTTTTCGCCGGATTGAAGAGATGACCGAACAACCGCAAGGCAATTGCCGCTCCCAGTGTAATCGCGGTCTTCACCGGCTCTTCACGCAGCGGCACACGTGAGCGCGCCAGTGAAGCTAAGGTCAACTGCAAGGCCGTTGCACCATCACGCATCATGAAGGCGCGGCGCGCGAGAAAACGCAACTGATAAGCTTCAGCAATCGGCGCAACACGCGCTGCAAATTCTGGCGCGGTGTCTTCGACCTTCTTGCACATCTGCTTCCATGTCTGGAATTGCTTGCCCAGATTAGCTGAAAGGCCACCTGATTGAATGCGATAGCGTGTCAGCAAGCCATCAATGCCTTCGATCTTCCAATCCGAAGCCAAAATGAAACGCATCCAAGCGTCAATGTCTTCTGACTGGCGCATCGACTCGTCAAACCACCAATTGCGCTCTGTTTCAGTCGGCGGACGATAGGCAATGCAGTCAAATGCTTCACGGCGTACGACGGCAGCTGATCCATTGCCAATTGGGTTGCGCTTAAACACGTCAGCAGCCGAGATATTCTTCAATTTCGGTAGTTGGCTGATTTTGAGGCGCATGCCGCCTTCATCCATCATACTGGAACCAGCGAAGCTGATACCAACATTGTCATCAGCTTCAAGGTGATTGAAGTGACGTTCAAGCTTCTCAGCTTCCCAGACATCATCAGAGTCACAAAAGGCAATGTATTTGCCTTTAGCGTGGTGAATACCAGTGTTGCGGGCCCCCGCAAGACCACGGTTAACCTGGCGAATGATACGCATGCGCGGATCAACATATGCTGCGATGATTGAAGGCGTTGCATCTGTTGCTCCATCATCAACCACGATGATTTCAAAATCTGTGAAAGTCTGATTGCTGATAGCAACCAGTGTTTCATGAATGGTCGTGGCAACATTGTATGCAGGCACAACGACGCTGATCCGTGGGTTGGATTGTGACATGTTTTTGAACTCCAGAAGCTTATCGGCTGAACGCCAAATGACGGATGGTTTTTGGGAGAAAGGGTGCAATCAAAGCACCCAGCAAAGTAAATCCACCGCGCCAGAGTGGACTAAGAAAGGATCGTGGTGAGCGCGTCACCCCTTGAACGGCAAGCCGCAACGCTTCAAAGCCAGGCGCACCCGTGCGCAGTGCGCGGCGTGCGAGGTAGCGCAAGTTGCCTGCATCAGCTGCGGCGAGTTCTGCTTCCGTCAACTTCATGGGCGAGGCTTGCAGCGTTTCCACAGCCTTATGCCAACCGGCACGCATGAGCTGAAGATTGGCGGACAGGCCTGTTAAGCTGGTGCGATAGCTCACCAGATGAGCATTCACGCTTTCAATCACGGCACGCTTGGCCGTGGCGCGCACCAGCAACTCAACATCTTCGTTGTGCACAATGCTTTCGTCAAATCCGCCAAGACTTTGAAACACACTGCGCTTCAACACCAAGTTTGACATGGTGCAAACAGGGTTGTCGCGCAGGAAGTCGATAGGGCGCAGTGCGCGCTTATAAACCGTGGAATAAGTTTCAGGCTGGTCAGGCGAATTCCGGAAAAACGAGATTTGGGCATAAAGACCATCAATTTTCGCATTGCGCTTGAAAGCTGCAAGCGTCAGACTTAGTTTGTTTGGCAGCCACAAATCATCACTGTCGAGGAAGGCGAGATAGGTTGCTTTTGAGCGCACCAGACCTGCAACGTTGCGAGCCGCTGAAGGACCCGCGCGATTACCTTTCAAGGTGGAAAAGCGCACATCCTTTTCGCAATACTCGGCAATGATGTCGGCTGTTGAGTCGGTTGATCCATCGTCAATCACGATGGCGTCCCAATCCTGGCAATCCTGAGCTTTCAAACTTTCGAGCGTATCGCGCAATGTTGCGGCGGCATTCCAACACGGAATGATGACGCTAAATGTCGGCCGTGCCGATGTACGTGTTCTGATCATCTGTTTGTTCCCTGACGGCACTTATTCGGCCTTCTGTCGAGAAATGTAACAGAGTTTGGATTGCCTTTGTCTGGCGCGAGCGTGCAGGAACGGCCAATATTGGCGAATGCCACTACGCCAAAGGATAGGTGCATTTTTCGTGTATATATAAAGCGAAATCCACCCAATGAAATAAGCAGCAGAACGTTGTTTGCATGTGAACGAACTGTTCACCATGTCGGCCCCTGAAACTATACTTTCGGTCATAGGAATGCGCGAAGGCGCTGACAATTCCCCCTGTTGAACCACAGCTTGCCGTTAGAAAGTCTGCGATATTCCCATCATTGATCCAGGGAAAAATCATGAACAATCACACACAAGCATCGTTCGTCAAACGATCACTCTCTCAAGCCCTCATTGGTTTGTCTGTTTTGGCACTGGCCGGATGTTCGGCCCATCAGCGCATCACCAATCTTGAGCAAGTTAATGAAGGACTGAGCTATCAGGCTGAATACCGCACATTGGAACCAGCCTTCAAAGATCGGATCAGCCCCGCATCCGCTGTGATGAACCAGAGTAAATGTGCAATCCCTGCTCCTGTTGCAGCTCATGTGCATTTTTTCCCCAAGGAAGTCATCTCTCCAGGTGATCTTGTGGAAGTCACGATTGGCACGGATGAAACCTTCTCTGGAAGGTATGAAATTTCAGTCGATGGCACCTTAAAAGTGCGCGATCTTGTGTCTGTCCCGGCCTATGGAAAATCAGTTATTGAAATTGGGAATGCTGTTTCCCACGCATTCGCCGCAGCGGGCTATTACCACACGCCGCCCGCCGTATCCGTGCGGTTGGTGGATTATGGGAACATTCGAGCCTTTGTTGGCGGTGCTGTTTTCGAACCTGGCGCTGTAACTTTGGGCGGCAGTGCTGCTTCAGGCAACGACAATTCGCGCGTCCAATTGACAGGTGCTATTACGGATGGTCGCCGCGTTTCCCGCGCCATTCAAAGTGCGGGCGGCATTCGCCCCGATGCGGATTTGTCACGCATTGTCCTGAAGCGCAATGGCAGGCGAATGATCGTTGACTTGCGCAATGCAATCACCGGCGGGATTTTCGATGACAAAATATTGCTTGCCGGTGATGAAATAACGGTCCCGAGTCTTGGCTGCTTTCAACCTGAATTGGTCACGCCATCCGCCGTGTCACCAGTCGGCGTAAAAGTTTTCATGTCGAACCTGACCGATCCTGCACCATCAAACTCAACATCGGCGATCAACAAGGACACACGTGAACTGCGCTATGGCACCCGCATGTTGCAAACAATTGTGAGTATGAACTGTGTTGGTGGTGCCAAGCTTACCAACGCAAATCGCAAGGCCGTGCTTTATTCACGCAATCCTGATACCGGCAAATCCATTGTTATTGAGCGCAACATTGAAGACCTTTTGCGCAACGCTGATCGTGATGATTATGATCCTTTCATCATGCCCAATGATGCGTTGGCTTGTTACGACAGTACAGCCACTGACGTCATCAAAGTTGCGCATGGATTTGGCATTGTCGCCGGTGCAGTTGTTCTGGGCCGGGGGTTCTGAACCATGACAACGCTGGCTACTACAACTCCTATTCAACGACTGAAAGCAAAGCTTGGTGCTTTGCGTGGCAATGCATTCGCACGCAATCTTGCTTCCTTGGGTGGCGCTCAGGTACTCATTCGCATCAGCCGATTGGCAACAACAATTGCTTTGAGCAGGTTGCTGATACCTGAACAGTTCGGCTTGGCGGCAGTCGTATTGACCGTTTATGAATTGGTCGCACTTTTCACACGCAACGGCATTGCAGCGAAGGTCGTTCAAACCGCGCCTGAGGATTTGGCTGTTGTCGCCAATACCGCCTACAACATGACGTGGGTTGTGTGTGGTGCGCTCATGATCTTCCAACTCATTATCGCATGGCCCATCGCGTGGGCGTTCAATGACACGAGCATTGCATTGCCAATTGCCGCTATGGGAATAATCTATCTTGTAACGCCCCTGTGCAACATTCAGGCAGCCTTCCAGCAACGTGAAAATCGTGTTGGCCGCCTTGCATTTGCCGGTGCCGCTCAAGTGATTTCCGACAATATTCTGACCATCGTTCTGGCATTCTTCGGTTTTGGCATGTGGGCGATCATCTTGCCAAAAATTCTTGTGGCACCCATCTGGTTGTTCATCGTCAGGTCAGGACATGCGTGGCGTCCCACGCCTGCGTTGTCGCCCTCCCGCTTTCATGGCTGGCGCGACATTGCTAAATTCAGCCATCGCGTCATGGGCGTTGAACTGCTCACAACCTTGCAAGCCAACATGGACAATGTGCTGGTCGGCTACTTCATGGGTATGCATGCGCTAGGACTCTATTATTTCGCTTTTAATGGTGGTCTAGGCATTACGCTGGGCCTGATAACGGCCGCAGGTGTTGCCGTTTATCCGCATCTCTGTGCTGTCCGGCATGATGAAGCGGCACTTCGCCAACGCTTCATAAAAACAATACGCACCATGGGCATGATTCTTGTTCCCATGATCGTGGCACAAGTGCTTCTCGCACCTTTCTACGTTCCGATTGTTTTTGGTGAACAATGGATCGAAGCAATTCCAGTGCTCATTATTATTTGTCTATCGGCCTTGGCGCGCCCATTTTCGAACGTGGTGTCGCAACTCCTCAAAGCTGTAGGTCGGCCTGAAATTGAACTGCGTTGGCAGTTTGCAACGACGCTGATCCTGGGGCTTGGCATTTTGATCGGATGTCAATTCAGTATCATCGGCGTCGCTATTGCGGTGTTTGCGGTTCAAACCACCATGCTCGCCGCATTCGTCTACTTTGCACAAAAGCAAGTTTTCCAAAATTTCAACAACACCACAAAGGTCGGAGTCGTATCATGAAGAAAATTTTGATGATTGCAGAAGAATCTGAACGTTGGGGCCCCGCCCGATTGCCTCAGCCCTTGTCTGAAGCTGGGTTGGAAATTGCAGTCCTATGCGCGCCACAGAATCCCCTTTGCCATTCTTCCTATGTGAAGCGGCATTTTGTTCTGGAGCCGCTCAAGTCCTCCCGCACCTTCGGTAACGCTTTGGGCAAGGCGATGTCCGAATGGAAACCTGACTTGGTCATCGCTTGTGATGAGCCGATTGTGGCCATGCTTCACTACATTTTGAAAAATCAGGACGTGGCTGCACGCTATTTGGATATGAAAAGCCGCGCCTGTCTGCAACAATCTTTGGGCAGGCTCAGTCACTTGGATGCAATGATTCTGAAATATGAAACCCGCATCCTTGCGGAGTCACTTGGTGTGCGTGTGCCAAAATCTCAACAAGTATCGACGCCCGAAGAAGCAGTGCACGCTGCAACAGATATCGGCTATCCGGTTTTCATTAAGAAGTCATTCAGTTGGGCCGGGGCAGGTGTCGTTGCTTGCAAAAACGAAGCAGAAGTTCGTGCGGGCTTTCACGCCATGTATTCAAAAACACCTTGGCACAAAACTTTTGCCAAACGCTTGTTGGGCCGGAACTGGTATCCGGTTGACACGCCTATTGAAGTGCAAGGAGCCATCGTAGGTGAACCCGTCATGTTCAATGCGGTGGCGTTGAACGGCAAAGTTCTTGCTGGCATCTATGCCAATCGTGAGACTCGAACGAATCCAACAGGTCCCAGCACTGTTGTGCATTTGGGCGATAACGCACAATGCCGTTGGGCCGCGCAAGAAATGGTTGGAGCGATGGGGGCAAGTGGCTTCGTCGCGTTTGATTTCATGATTTGTCATGAAACAGGCGATGCCTATCTATTGGAGTGCAATCCACGACCAAACCAAATCAACCATCTTGGCTGCCAAATTGGTGCAAATTTATGCGACGCGCTAAGCGCAGCACTCCACAATCGGCCTGTCGCTGTTTCGAGTACGTTGAGCGATAAAGTCATTCCGTTGTTTCCGCAGCAATGGCTTCAAAACGAGCAAACAGCATTGGGCGAGGTCAGCAAACTAGACATTCCCCGTAATGACCCCAAGCTTTTCAATTTCATGCTGCAACATGGCAGTAAGCGTGGCGTCTCAGGCGAAAACCTAATGGCGGCCCTCCAATCCTCAGGGGCTGACTGTTCGAACTATACTTACGTATAGCCACACCTATTCGTTGGGAGTGGTCGGCCCCTCGGCAGTGTTTTCCTGCGCGTGTTGCCAGCCACTCCCTAACGATTATTCCTTTGGTTTAAAGGCTGACGATTGCGCTGAAGCAAGTTACGCAAAGACCATCTGGCAGCTTTCGCAAATCACAGTTAAACAGGCGGCATGACAACCCAGACAAGAGATATGAGTCGGCCACTTCTATCACAAGTTTCAAATCTCTTGCGACGGGAGTATATCTTTGCCCTGATGATTGCGGCGATCTTGTTGGTGCTTGCGGTTCTCGGCAATCAGGTGGTGGATCGCCTCGCAGCACTGCGTGAAGCATCGCAGGACAACGCACAGTGGAATTTAGCCCAGCTTGATGTTGAGCTTTTGGCGCTCGAATCCGCCAGCCGACAGGCGAACGACAATACCCCGGAATCATTGACTCTATTGCGCCGGCGTTTTGACGTGTACTTCAGCAGGGTGAATAGTGTTGGCCGCATGACGCTGTTCACGGAAAAACTGGTGCAACAGGAATCAATCGACAGCCTTGCTCAAATTCGAGCAATACTTGATCGCACTGCCCCGATTATTGACGGTCCTGATATTTCACTGCGCGCCCAGCTCAAGGATATTTCTGCCGCCACGCAAGCCATGCGCCCCTTGGCCCGTCAGATTGGCCTTGAAGGCGTGCGCATCTACGCCACGCAATCAGATGCAAAACGTGAAGAGTTTGCGGGCCTGTTAGGCCGAACCGCCATCGTCAACGGCATTCTCATTTTGGCACTGGGCACCGTATTGCTGTTCTTGGGGCGGCAAATCAGAATATCGAGGCTGCGCACCACAGATCTGAAAGTGATAAGTGACCGCAACGAAAGCACGGTGAACGCAGCTCTGGATGCGATCATCGTGGTGAATATGGATGGCGACATTGTCGAGTTTAATCCAGCTGCCACGCGCATTTTTGGTTACACACGAAATGCAGCTGTCGGCAAGAAGTTGGATGCATTGATCATCCCCGAACGCTATCGGGACGGACATCGCCAGGGCATGGCCCGTTACAAAAAATCGGGTGCGAAAAAAGTGATCGATGCCGGGCGCGTGCAGATGTCGGCACTGAAATCGGATGGTTCAGAATTCCCCGTGGAATTTTCTTTAGGCGTGACGCAAGCCTCGAACGATCAACTCGTCATTGCGTTCCTGCGCGATATTTCAGAGCGTGTTGAACAAGATCAGGCCTTGCGAACCGCCCGCGACGAAGCCGTGGAGGCAGCCAAGGCAAAGTCACAATTCCTAGCCATCATGAGCCACGAGATGCGCACCCCGCTAAATGGCGTCATGGCCGTGCTCGACCTGCTGGACGCCACCCGTCTCGATGACAGGCAGAAAACCTATGTCAAAACCGCCACCACTTCGGCTGAAATTTTGAAGCAGCATGTTGACGATGTGCTGGACCTGACCCGCCTGCAAGCTGGCAAACTCGACTTTTTCCCACGCGCTTTTGATGTCGTTGAGCTGTTGGAGGAGGTTGAGAATATTAATCTGGCAACCGCCGCTGCTCGCAATAACAAGATCACCCTCAGCGTGGACTTGCCGCAGCCCTATTTCGTCGCAGACCGGAAACGCGTGCATCAGGTTCTCACCAATCTCGTCGGCAACGCCATTAAATTTACTGAGAATGGTCAAATTGCCATTGCCGCAACAATTGCCGAGGTGCGGGACGATGTGGTGCTGCTGGAATTTTCAATCACTGATTCAGGTGTGGGAATTGCCGAGGAACACCAGGCCAGTATCTTTGAGGATTTTGTAACGCTGGACGGGTCTTACCAACGAAGCTCAGCTGGTACGGGATTGGGATTGCCCATTTGCAGAAGCATCGTTGAAGCTATGGCAGGCATTATAGGCGTCAAGAGCCACCCCGGCAAAGGTTCCACATTTTGGTTCCGCGTGCCACTCAAAGCGGCCTTTGCCGCCGATAAGAAACCCATCCTCAAAACCGTCGCGATACCTCCAGCACTGCATCAACATGAACTCAACGTGTTGGTTGTGGAGGACAATGAAACCAATCGCTTTGTCGCCGGTGAAATGTTGCGCGGCGCCAATTGCAATGTTGTGTTAGCTGCCGATGGCCGAGAAGGTGCGGCAATGGCCGAGGTGCGAAAGTTTGATATCATTTTCATGGACCTCAGCATGCCCCGTATGAACGGTTGGGATGCAGCACGTCTCATACGGTCCAGCGGCAATGCAAAATCTCATGCGACCCCAATTTACGCCCTTACCGCTCATGCACTGCCCGAAGAACAAAAAGCTTTGATCGACGCAGGTATGCAAGGCTGCATCTTGAAGCCCCTGCGCGCCCGCGAGCTATCGGAAGTTTTGTCAACGGTTCGTGCAAGCCTCAACGTGGCGCCACTTGTCCAGGTGGAACATGCGAAGCGCTTTCCTCCGCCTGTTGACATGGTTGTCATTAATGAGTTGCGTGACGTTTTAGGCAACGAAGTTTTTGCGGAAAAGATTGGCATTTTTGTTGATGAACTGAAGCAGCTCCCCGTGCAATTGAATGCGCAGTTGGCGTCAAATGCCATGCCAGACTTAGGCAAGCTCGCTCACAAATTCGCAGGCTCAGCAGCACTTTTCGGTGCGAAGGGTGTGAGTGAAAAGTTGCGCGCTGCCGAAACGGCGGTAAAATCCAAGGCAGAAAATCATGTCGCCCAAATCGTGCGGGACGTCTGCAACTTCATACCTGACTACGTCGAAAGGTATGAACAACTCGCCGCCGAATTGACCCGTCGTTAAATATCCAATTGTCACTCCGCGGCTGCAGACGCGTTCTGAATTTCAGCTTCTAATGTAGCCATGGATGCACCACCTGCCATCAAGTCTGTTATTTGCTCGCGGGATTTTTCACCTTTCTTGAAATCAGCAGCAACAGAGCCACGAATGAGAACGGCAAAATGGTCACCCACTGCCATGGCATGCATGACCTGGTGCGTAATGAAGATCACGGCAAGGCCGCGTTTCTTGGCTTCATTCACAATGCGCAAAACATGGGTCGCCTGTTTTACACCGAGGGCAGCCGTGGGTTCATCGAGAATCAACACCCGCGCCCCAAAATACAGCGCGCGTGCAATGGCCAGCGACTGGCGTTCTCCACCCGAAAGCCCACCCACCAGCCGGTCACCATCATCAATACGGGTAATGCCAAAACCTTGAACGGCTTTGACTGCAACCTCGTTGGCTTTCTTTCGATCAAAAATCTTGAATGGTCCCCAACCCTTTGTTGGTTCTGCCCCAACAAAAAAACTGCGCCCAATACTCATCAGCGGAAAAGTGCCACCGAATTGATGCACCGTTGCAATGCCGCGATTTGATGCTTCACGTGGGTTTTTGAAAGCGGTGGGTTCACCATCCATTTCAATGCTGCCCGATGAGGGGACATACACACCGGACAGAATTTTGATGAGTGTGGATTTGCCCGCACCATTGTCGCCCAGCAAACATAACACTTCGCCAGCTTTCACCTGTAGCGAAATATTGTTGAGAACTTCAATCGGGCCGAACGACTTGTTGATGTTTTTGAGTTCGAGAATTGGCTTTGTCATGACAGTTTCTTCTTTGGCGCATAAGTCAGTGCCATTTTGCGGAAGGTGTTGTTCATCAATACGGCGGCAAGCAACAAAACACCGATGATGAGGCTGGACCAGTTGCGGTCAAAATCAGTGTAATAAATGCCTTGGTTCACGATGGCGAAAGTGATGGTGCCAAAGAAAATACCGATGACGGAGCCAAAGCCACCGGTCAACAACACACCACCGACAACAACGGCGATGATGGCGTTGAAAATGAAAGATTGACCACCACCCACTTGCGCGGAGTTAAACAAAATGGCCTGGCACATGCCAACAAACGCTGCTGATGTTGCGGACAAAACGAAGAGCAATATGGTCATGCGGTCTGTGGGAATGCCGGCGTTGCGTGCGCTCACTTTGTCGCCACCCATGGCGAAAATCCAATTGCCATAACGCGAGTAGTGAATAAAAAACACATAGGCAATGGTGAAGAGCATCCACCAGATCACGATCACCTGTAATTGGCCTGGCGGAAAAAGGCCGCCGAAAGAAACAAAATCACCGAATGTTGATTTGGCAACGCCTTCAGTTTGCAAGGCAACGTTAGTGGATTTTGTCACCAGCACCGTCATGCCCAGGAGAATGCCTTGCACGGCAAACAAGGTTCCCAGTGTAATGATCAGTGATGGCACGTCTGTGCGCACCACCATGTAGCCATTGACCAATCCAACGATAACACCAAATGCTAAAGTCGCTGCGATCCCCCACCAAATGGGAAGTCCGAAATGACCGCCAATGACGGCCGTCAACATGGCACCCGCTGGCACCATGGCACCCACGGAAATATCCAACTCACCTGCGATCATCAGCAGGCCCACGGGTATTGCAATAATGCCCAAGCTTCCAGCAACATTCAGCCAGCTCGACATGCCGGCAATTTTTAGAAAACTGAGACCTCCAAAAATGCCAAAGAAAACAAGAACAGCCAGCAATCCAAGCAAAGCGCCAGCCTCAGGGCGTCGCAAAAGTCCAACGATCGAAATTCGACTATTCATGTCAACGGCTTTCTGAATTAGGGAGTCTAGAAAACCCCTCCCCCGATTGAGGGAGGGGCAAGGTCTTATTAGCGAGCACCCTTGGCAACACCTGCCAAAGTCGCGTCAATGTTGCCAGCGTCAACAATGCCAGGCCCAGTAAGAACAGGGAAGGTTGGCAAGCTGGTGCCAAAGTCGATTGCTGAAGCCAGCAACGAAGTTGCCAAGAAACCTTGGAGGTAAGGCTGTTGGTCAATTGCGAAACCTTGTGTACCACCCTTGATCCGGTCGAGGCCGGCTTTGTTCAAGTCGAAGGAACCAAGCATAACCTTGTCACCAACACTGGCTTGTTGAATGCCAATTGCAGCTGCGTCAGCATCTGCGCCGCCAATGGTGATTGCGCCATCAACAGTTCCGTCCTTGATGAGTTCAGCCTTGATGGCCTCAGCAATCGCAGTTGCGTTGCCGAACGATGTTGATGGCAATGGCAGCTGAGTGGATTTGCCACCCGATTTGGCCATGCCGTCTGCAACGCCCTTGCAGCGTGCTTCTAAGTTTGCAGCACCTGGAATGGTATTGATGCAGATTACGTTCTTCTTGCCCTTAGCCGCAAAATATTCGCCACCCGCAACACCTGCAACATATTCGTCGGAACCGACATAGTTGATGGCGCCCAGTTCCTTGGCCTTGTCTGCACCACCGGCATTCATCAAAATCACCTTGATGCCAGCAGCCATAGCGTCCTTGATTGCTGGATCTTCAGCTTCAGGCACCCAATCAGGAATGACCAGCCCGTCAACCTTTTGGCTGATGGCCGTGCGGATCAGGCCCACAACGTCTGGCGCAAAATTGTCGTAGTTGACAAGACGCAGATAGTTCACTGAACCACCATTGGCTTCAATTGCAGGGCGTGCATCATCAATGCCCTTCTTGATCAAGTTCCAAAACGCGTCGTCGTTCGAACCGCCAACCACGGCGATGTTGGCACTCAGTGCCGTCGTCGCTGTCACCGCCAGAATGGCCGCTGCGCCCAAAAGTTTCTTCAACATTATACTTCCTCCCATTGACCGCCTTGTTGACGGGTTCTCAAGAACTGACGTGCGGTATTACGCGTCAGGATTTCGTTGCATTCATGCGTGCAATTTTTGCTTCGTAGCGGGCATCCATTTGGGCTTGCGCCTCCTTCGAGCCGTCGTGCCAAGTGCCGAACAATTTATCCAAGGCGGTGGCGCCATCGGCATAGTTCACTTCAAAATGCTTGTGATGCAGGTAGTGGGCATAGGCGTTGGAATGCACCAAACCGTTTTCACCCACTTCCAATTTGTCAAAGCCAATGTGGCCGACAACAGCGCCCGTGCCTGTAATGTGCAGGTTATACAGAAACAATACAGGGTGCGACGGCAGCACAAAATGGATGAGGCTGTCTGACCAATAGAGCAGATGCTCAATAGGGTGCATGGACAGCGATGACCACGGGCTGGGGTTGACCGAATTATGATGCACCGAATGAATGTATTTATACAGCACCGGCGTGTGGATGAGCCGATGCACGCAATAGAAATGAAACTCGTGCCACAGCGGCAGCAGGAAACCGAAGGCCAATAGCCAGATTGGGTTTTCAGCAAATGTTGTGAAGGGTCCCCAGCCATTGGCAATGGCCCACAAGCCGAAGGCTTCATAGGCCGTCCAGATTGGAACGCCCGACACAAAAGTGCGAATGACATTGTCGATGTTCTGGCTCTTGAACATGAACACATCGCTCGGATGTTCAGAGGGCCACTTGCCGTTGAACTTGAAATGATTGCCTTGGGCGCGCTTCACATAAAGCCGCAACTCAAGCAGACCATAAACCACCAAAACCAGAATTGAGTTGCGCACCAGCAGATAGGCAATCCAGCCGGGGGCTATCGTTTTCATGGTGTCCATGGAAGGCGTAAGCCACATCCAGAACACAGCCGTCAGCGCCATGAACATCAGGTTCCAGGGAAAAATGTAACCCCAAAGCCATGCCAGCCACACCATGGGGTCACGAGGCCACGTGAAATATGGAGCAAGCTCCAAATGTTTCTTGGGCGCCCAGTCGCCGCGTTTGTTGCGGGTTCCGAATTGTGAGTCGTCCATGTGACCTCGACCGTTTGCGAACGACCAAGGATTGACATGATGAAAACTTTGAATCAATCTGACACTGAATAACTCATGTAAATCATCTCATTGATGTCATTTATGGAGTTAAAATGACATTTTGTGATATTGTTTGCGGCTGACATGGCAAGGCCAACCATTCGCGATGTCGCCCAAGTTGCAGGCGTCTCCGTGTCCACCGTCAACCGCGTGTTGGCTGGTGCCGAAAAGGTGCGTGATCACACCGTGCGGCAGGTGCGCGATGCTGCTGAAAAAGTGGGTTTTTACGGTGTTGGTGCCATTAAGGCGCACGAAGCTGCCATGAAATCAACGTTGCGCTGCGGCTTTTTACTGCTGCAACCCAATCGGATTTTCTACAAGGATCTGAGCGCTTGCCTCGTTGAGGCAGCAAAGGCCGTGCCTGATCACGATATTCAAGTGCGCGTTGAGTTTGCCGAAGATCTTACCCCACAAGTCATCTCCCAAAAGCTTCTGGAGCTTGGCAACAGCTGCGATACCATTGGCGTTGTCGCAGCGGTGCATCCACTTGTCACGGAAGCCATTGATGAACTGGGTCGCCGGAACATTCCCGTGTTTGCTCTCATTTCCCAACTCGCAGCGACAGGAAGCGTCAATTATGTAGGGCCGGACAATTGGAAAGTGGGCCGCATGTTTGGTTGGGCCATCGCCAATCTGTGCAAGGCACCGGGCAAGGTGGGCATTCTCGTCGGTAATCATCGCTTCCGCTGCCAAGACATGAATGAAAGTGGCTTCCGCTCCTATTTCCGCGAGCACGCACCGGCATTCACGCTGCTTGAACCACTCTCAACCTTTGAAACCAGTGCCGTTGCGGAAGAAATGACGGAACGGCTAATTGCGGAGCATCCGGAAATGAAAGGCCTCGTGGTGTTGGGCGGGGGGATTTCCGGTGCCATGAGCGCGCTGCGCAGCTCAGGCAAAGCAGGGCAAGTCGTGACAGTCGGCCATCAATTGCTCGATAATACGCGTCAAGGCCTGCTTGACGGCACGGTGTCATTGATCATTTCAGATCCGCTCGACAAACTGGCAGCCGAAACCATCAACAGCATGATCCGCGTATGCAAATCCGTAACCGACCACGGTAGCCAGACCATCATCTTGCCTTCAGAAATTTATACCCGCGAAAACATATGATCCTAACATTTAGTATTTAGGACCATATGATCAGCGTTAAACCTGCTCCATCAACCGGATCAGCAGGGCCACATCCTTGGCCAGTTTTTCATCCACTCGCACTTGCTCATCAATTTTGCGAACTGCGTGCAACACGGTGGAATGGTCACGGCCACCAAAGCGTCGGCCAATTTCGGGAAGTGAACGACTGGTCAGTTTCTTCGCCAGGTACATGCCAATCTGGCGCGGCACCACCACCGTCCGCGAACGGCGCGGAGACAACAAATCTGACTTGGCTACATTGTAATGTCGGCCCACAATTTTCAGAATATCATCAATCTTGATGCGACCAGGGTCCATGGCACCGTTGCCCGAAGCATCACGCAGCACAACTGAAGCCAAATCCAACGTCACAGGTGTGTGGTTGAATTGTTGATAGGCAATGATGCGATTCAATGCCCCTTCCAATTCACGGCCACCACCTTGCGTGCGTTCGGCAATCAATTCGAGAACTTCCTGCGGCAAGGTTTGCGAAGGGTCACGCGCTAGCATCTGTTCGTAACGCACCTTCACAATTTTGTGGCGCAAGCTTTCATCGGGGGCTTCAATATCAATCACCAATCCGCCCATCATGCGCGAACGCATGCGCTGGTCGATGGCGTCGAGCTGTGCAGGTGGCACATCGGCCGCAATCACCACTTGGCGGCGCTGGTCCACCAGCGAATTAAAGGCATGGCAGAATTCCTGCTGAATGGCCTTGCCTTGCAGGAATTGAAAATCATCAATCAACAACACATCAATATCGTTGAACTGGTCCTTGAACGACAACGTGTCGCGGTTGCGCACGGCTTGGATGAAGCCATACATGAAGCGCTCTGCGGTCAACATCAACACACGCCGCGCCCCACCTTGCGCCCGAATGCGCTGGGCAATGGCATTAAGAAGATGGCTTTTGCCAAGACCCGCTGCCGCATGAACATAGAGTGGATTGAAACCTAAGGCAGCACCTTGCGCGGCATGGGCCACACGCTGGGCCGCCGCATGGGCCAATTGGTTGGAAGGCCCGATCATGAAGCTTTCAAAGGTTTGGCCCTCATCCAGCGGCACGGCCTTGTCATTGATTAAAGAAGGAACAGCAGCAAGTCGGGGCCGAGACATATCGGCACCCGTGGTTTTTGTTTCGCTGGCATGTGGTCGAGTGGATTGCGGCACTGCCGCACCTTGTTGGCGAACGCGCACTTGAACCGTCGTCAACGGCCCCATTTCCGCCTCGGCTATTTTATGCAGCTTGCCGATGTAGTGGCTTTCAATCCAGCTCTTCAAAAAGCGTGTCGGCACCGAAACCACCAATACGCCTTGGGCGCAGGCTTCCATATCCACCCGGCCAAACCAGCTGTTGAACAGGTCTTCACCCAATTCCAGGCGCAAACGGCCCAAGATTTTCTGCCAGCTGGCTTTCAGTGTCTGGTTGGCGCTTTGCTGCAACGAAATGTCTCCCGTTGCCCCCATTTGAATTCCGTCCGTCACGTCCCGTTCCACTTCAAGTTTGCGCTGCCGCATGTTGATAACGATGCTGCCCCCGCAGCAATATTTGACCCGACGCAACACTTTGCCGCCAAAGGAACCAGAGCTCCCCTGATGATCAGACACCACAATGCACCATAGAACCGTTGCCGGAACACCATGGCGATTGCCTATCGCAAAGCTTTACTGTGACAGGTGCCAACCCGCCGTTACGCCGACCCCACCACTCTTAGCACTTGGGTTTCCCACAGGTGCCGATGGCTTGAATTGAACCTAGGCAAGGGGGCATGCCTGCCGCAATGGTAAATTCGGATCTTCTGTACACGGACGGCCCTTTTAATCTCCCAGCATTGCGGCACCTCTGTTAAGATATTCACCTAAGTGCATGAATCATACAGCTGAATCACTACCGCCACCCGCCAATGCGATGCGAATGGAAGTTCAAAAAAGATTCAGCTTGACGTGGATGCACCAAAGACGGTTGTGGCCACTCCTCAGAGCAGTCTGTGGAGAACTCAGTAAGTTATTGAAGTTTATGGATAAAAATTATCTCAATCGTCCGCATCCGGACAAAAACAATAGGCCGCTGAAGTGATCCAGCGGCCTACAATTTAAAACAACCTGAGAATTAATCAGGTGGAATGACTTAATGCTTATGCGGTCATCGCCTTGACTCGGGCGGTCAAGCGCGAAACCTTGCGCGATGCTGTGTTCTTATGCAGGATACCTTTTTGCGCGCCACGGGCCAATTGTGGCTGGGCTACCTTGAGAGCAGCTTCAGCGTCGGTCTTCTTGCCAGCGGCAATTGCTTCTTCAACCTTGCGCACCGTTGTGCGCACCAGGCTGGTACGGTTCTTGTTGATGATAGCGCGACGGGTAGAGACGCGGGTTGCCTTTTTGGCAGATGAAGTATTGGCCATGGAAAATCCTGTTGCTAAGTGGCTGATCCGACACCGGATCAACCGGAATAGGTTGTGCTCCGGATTTGCACCCAGAGCCTTTGTGCGGGCTTATACGCATGAAGTGGGGTAAAGGTCAATTCCGGCTTTGACCGGAGGTTACCTGTCGCTTTATATATCGCACCATGACCAGCGAAACCAGACCATGGGGCGCGTTTTACGTGCTCGACGAAAAACCGGGCTTCAAAGTGAAGCGCATTGCCGTAAACCCCGGCGGCAGGTTGTCCCTGCAAAGCCACAAGCACCGGGCTGAACATTGGACTGTGGTCAATGGAATTGCCACCGTCACCGTTGACGACACCGTTTTGACAATGGTGCGGGGTCAGGCTGTAGATATTTCACTGGGCGCCAAGCACCGGCTAGAAAATTTGGGAGCAGACATGGTCGAAATCATCGAAGTCCAGTTTGGTGATTATTTGGGGGAAGATGACATCATTCGCTATGATGACATCTATAATCGCACTTAAGCTGAAAATACCCGTCGCCGGATAGCGGGCAGGCGCATGGCAAACAGTGCACTGCGGGCAATAAAGAACACACATTGCGCCGCCCAAAGCCCGTGGTTGCCAAAGCGTTGCTCCAGCAGCCACCAAGCCAACAGATAAATCGCCAGCGACAGCACCATCATGTTGCGCATATCGCGCGTCGCCATGGCTCCGGTGAACACGCCATCGTACAGAAAACACGCAGCCCCCAGAAACGGCGTCAGGGCCACCCAATAAACATAATGTCGGGCCGTATCGCGCACCGCAGTGTCTACCGTCATTATATCAATGAACCAAGGAGCGAAGGCCAAGATCATCAGCGAAGAAAATGCCCCAAACAACATGACCCACAATGTTGAAAGTGAGAGTGCGCGACCGTAGCGCGGTTCATCCTTGGCACCAATGGCTTGGCCCACCAGTGCCTCTGCGGCATAGGCAAATCCATCAATCATGTAAGCTGCAACTTCAAACATGTGCAGCAGCACCATATTGGCAGCCACCACCGTATCGCCATTGCGGGCGCTGCGCGATACAAACCATGCAAAAGCAAACAACAGGCAAACCGTGCGGATCATCATATCGGTATTGGCGCTGATGAGTTGCTTGAGCTTTGCCGCATCAAACACATAAGTCCGTTCAAACGGCTGCTTGAGTGCGCGCAATCGTGACACGACAAACAACAGGCCCAACGCCGCTGCGACATATTCTGCAATCAAAACCGCAAGCCCAACACCCGCAACACCAAAATCAAGGTAAAGCACCAGCACCACACTCAAGATCATATTGGTCAGGTTCAACACCAATTGCGCCACAAAGGCCCAGTTGGATTTACCTTGTCCGATGAACCATCCCATGATCGTGAAATTGGCCAGTGCTGCAGGGGCGGCCCAAATTCGGAAGCTGAAATAAGTTGAAGCGGCGGCCTGCACATCAGCGGAACCTCCCATCAATGAAATTGAGAGCGGCTGCAACAGCGGCGACAGCACAATTAAGCCGATGCCGATGACAGCGGCAATCAACAAACTGCGCCACACAACAGCTGCCACTTCGCGCACATCACCCGCACCTGTGGCTTGTGCTGAAAGTCCACTTGTCGAAAGTCTTAAAAAGCCAAAGCCCCAAAACAGGAAAGAAAAAATCAATGATCCAACGGCAACGCCACCAATCAAGTGCGCGCCCGGCAACTGCCCCACCACGGCGGTGTTCACCACGCCAATCAACGGCTCCGTCACGTTGGACAGCATGATGGGAAGCGCAATGCGCAGGATGCTGGCGTGGGTTACAGGTTGTTGAACAAGACTTTGCATCGCCAACCTGTTGCGCGGCCTTGGCGAAACCGTCAAGTTCCAAAGCCGATGATTGATTTGCATTCCAAGATTGAAAACTGGTTCCAGCGTAAAGCATGGTCGCCGCGCCCCCACCAGCTTGCCATGCTGGCCCATGGTTCAAGGGGTGAAAGCGCCCTGCTGATTGCCCCCACAGGTGGCGGCAAAACCTTGGCTGGCTTTTTGGCAACTCTGAACGAGCTGGCCGAACCCCATGCATCTGATGGCATCCACACGCTTTATATCTCGCCCCTAAAGGCGCTGGCCGTCGACATTGCCCGCAATCTTGAAAAACCTGTCATGGAAATGGGCCTTCCCATCACCATTGAAACCCGGACCGGTGACACGCCGGTGTCCAGGCGAAAACGCATCCGCACCAACCCGCCCGATATTCTGATCACCACGCCCGAACAGGTAACGCTGATGATCGCTGATCCCGCAGCAGCCCATTTGTTCCGCAGCCTGAAGTGCATCATCATCGATGAACTGCATGCACTCGTCACCAACAAGCGCGGCGTGCTGCTGTCGTTGGCCCTCACGCGCGTAAAATCACTGGCACCATTACTCAGGCTTGTTGGCCTCTCGGCCACGGTGGCCGATCCTGAAGCCTTGCAAAGTTGGCTGGCGGAGACTGGTTCACCTCCCGTGCCCCTGGTGTTGGGAAAGCCCGGTGCACCCCCCACCATAAAAATTCTGGAGTCTGAACAGCGCATTCCATGGTCCGGCCATACAACGCGCTATGCCGTCAAGGATGTCTATGCCGAGCTTCTCAAAGCCCGCATGGCGCTGGTCTTTGTCAACACGCGTTCACAAGCCGAAATGATGTTCCAGGAATTATGGACCGCCAATGAGGAACTCTTGCCCATCGCGCTTCACCATGGCTCGCTGGATATTGCCCAACGCCGCAAGGTGGAACAAGCCATGGCAGACAATAAATTGCGCGCCGTGGTCTGCACCTCCACATTGGATTTGGGCATCGATTGGGGTGATGTTGATCTGGTCATTCACATTGGGGCACCCAAGGGATCAAGTCGCCTCTTGCAACGCATCGGCCGCGCCAACCATCGGCTGGACGAATCGAGCAATGCCATCCTCGTGCCCTCCAACAGGTTTGAAGTGCTGGAGTGTGAAGCCGCCTTGGAAGCTGCAAAAGCCAATGCGCAAGACACGCAATATCCAACTGTCTTGAAACTGGATTGCTTGGCCCAGCACATCATGGGTTGCGCCTGTGCGGGCCCATTTCACGCCGATACCCTGTTTACCGAAGTCACGTCGGCCTTCACGTTTCGTCGGCTGCCACGGACTGTCTTTGATCAAGTCTTGGACTATTGCGCCACCGGTGGCTACGCGCTCAAATCCTATACACGTTATGCCAAGTTGAAACAGCAAAGTGACGGCAGCTGGCGCTTGGCCCATCCGCGCATTGCGCAGGATTGGCGCATGAACATCGGCACCATTGTCGAAGAAGGTTTGTTGAAAGTCCGCTTGGCCAAGGTGCGCCGCGTGGGCGGCAAGCGCGTGGTCACCGGCGGCTTTGTGTTGGGTGAATTGGAAGAATGGTTTCTCAGTCAACTGACCGTCGGTGATACGTTTTTATTTGCAGGCCAAGTCTTGCGCTTTGAGGGCATGGATGAATTTGGTGGCCTTGCCACCAAGGCACCGGGTGCCGATCCGCGCGTCCCCACCTACCAAGGTGGTCGTTTTCCACTTTCCACTTTTCTCGCTGAACGGGTGCGCGAAATTATCGCCTCACCTGAACGCTGGAAACAGCTGCCCCCTCAGGTGCAGGATTGGCTGGCCACCCAGCGCTATGCCTCGGTGTTGCCAAAGGCTGACCAGATGCTGGTTGAAACCTTCCCCCGCAATGAGAAACACTATCTCGTTTGTTATCCCTTCGAAGGCCGTTTGGCGCTGCAAACCCTCGGTATGTTGCTGACACGGCGGTTGGAGCGTTGGGGTGCCAAGCCCTTGGGATTTGTAGCTTCAGAATATTCCCTCGCCATCTGGATGGTATCAGATCTCTCTCATATGGTTGCAACGGGGCGCATCTCGCTGGATAAGCTTTTTGATGAAGACATGCTGGGCGATGATCTTGACGCTTGGTTGGCTGAATCAAACCTCATGAAGCGCACCTTCCGCAATGTCGCATTGATCGCGGGCCTGATTGAAAAGCGCATGCCCGGCCGCGAAAAAACCGCCCGCCAAGTAACAGTGAACACCGACCTGATTTACGATGCCCTGCGCACCCATCAGCCCGATCACATCCTGTTACAGGCTGCTTGGGATGACGCGGCAGAGGGTTTGATTGATGTCCACCGTTTGGGTGCCATGTTGAAGCGGATCAAGAACCACATCGTCCATAAGGCGCTGGAGCGGGTGTCGCCCTTGGCTGTGCCGGCGCTATTGGATATTTCGCGGGAATCAATTAACGGCGAAGCCCATGATGCCCTTCTCGCCGAAGCCGCTGACGAACTCATGGGAGAGGCCACACGGCTTGTCTAGGCTCCATACCATCACACTTGGCAGCTTAAGCTTTGTGCCGGACCTGTCAGGTGCCTTGTATTTGGAAGAAGAGCAATTGCTGCTGGTGGCGGATTTGCATTTGGAGCAAGGTGCGAGCCTTGCCCGCCGCGGCCTCCACGTGCCGCCCTATGATACGACAGCAACCTTGATGATGTTGGAGCAGGTACTGGTCAACACAAAGGCCAAACGCCTTGTGCTACTGGGGGATAGTTTCCATGATGGCACAGCCCATCTTGATGTAACCTCACACGACCAGCAACGCTTGCGGCACATCACCTCCACCATCGATACCATCTGGATTTCCGGCAATCATGATCCCCATGCCCATGATAGTTTGGGTGGCACCTGCGTGGAGGAATTGGCCTTGGGAGAGATAACACTCCGTCACATTCCAGCCCTTCTCAAATCCGGTGAAATGGAAATTGCAGGACACCTTCATCCCGGTGCTGCCATCGTGCAGCGTGGCCACCACGTGCGGACAAAATGTTTTGTGGCCGATGATCGGCGCATCATCCTGCCTGCCTTTGGCAGCTACACCGGAGCTTTGAACATTCGTAATCCCGCATTCAAGGGATTGCTAAATACCGAGCACACCAAAAGCTGGATGCTCGGTAAAACAGCACTGCACTGCTTTCCCTATAAGCGGTTGGGGTAACTTAGGTCAGCCCGCGTCAGGTGTCGTGGCCTGCCATTTAGGATCGGTCACAGCAACTGTATTGGCGGTGTCAGGTGCCACTTCAGGCGTCCAGATGCGCAAGCGCTTTTCAGTTTCCTGCAACACACTTGCGGAAAGTGTTTTGGCCAATGCTGCTGCACGCTTGTCGGCGTCAGCATCACTTTGCTTGGCTGCAATTGAATACCAGAACAGCGCTTCCTTGCCATTGGCTTTGGTGCCAAGGCCACGTTCCAACAGCACAGCTAAATTAAACTGGCTGTCTTTCAAGCCATGGGCCGCACCCAGCGAGAACCACTTAAAGGCACGCGGATAATCTGGCTTTTCAGAACCACTGCCAGCTGCAAGCACGGCAGCATTATGCATGGCTTTGACGTTGCCCAACGACGCCGAACGTTCGTACCAGCCAAGGGCCGCCTTCATGTCTTTCGCAACGCCCATGCCACGTTCATAAAGCGTGCCAAGACGATATTGCGCAGGCGCATTGCCCGAGGCCGCAGCCTTACCATACCAATAGGCGGCTTTGCCGTAGTCTTTCGTCACACCATTTTCGCCATTCAGATAGCGCGTGGCAATGACGAATTGTGCATCCGTATTGCCCATGGACGCAGCTTCGCGCAATTGCAGGCTGCCTGCTTCCGCAGGTGCCATGGATTGGTCATTGGCCGAAGCTCCTGAAACGATGGACGACAAGCTTTCTGACGGTTGCTCAAGCGAACCCGTCAACACCGGGTCCGCACCATCGGGCATCAACATGCTTTCAAGTTCAGCAGGCTTGGGCTGTGGCGGCTGTGCCGCACCTTCGGGATTGACGGGCGCAGCAACACTTGGATCCGTGTCCTGTCCAACATCATTCAACTGTTGTTCAATGGCAACGGGTTGGGCGGGTGCTTTTGCCTTTTTGGCTTGCCCCAGCATGTTAAAGGTGAACACTGAAACGGCAGCCAACAGGGCAATGCCCATGATGATATACTTGCGCTTCTTGCCTTCATTGTCATTGCCAGCAGCCTTGAAACCCGGAGGTGGCTTCAAATCACCAACAAGGCCTGAGTCGATAATTGGCCTTGCGGCCTTGGGTTTTTGCTTGCCCTTGAGAAAGCCTAAGCCAAGAAGTTTTTTCGAAGCTTGCTCACTGGCGCGTGCTGCACCGGGCGAGAGGCTTGAAAGCATGCTCTTAGGCTGCACGGCAGCTTGTGCGGCTCGCCGTGCGGCAGCAATAAAGTCATCACCCTCGGCAATGTCCGCCATTTGGGATTGCTCAGATACGGGAGCATTCAATTCGAAGGGGTTGTGTTGAGGTGCCGCCATGGGCGCTTGCACATGGTCAAAGCCCATCGCGGCGTCTGGCGCTGATTTAAATGGATTGGCAGCAGCAACTGTTTCCTGTGCTGTCATCCAAGTTTCAACCGGGGGCTCAACAAAGCCCATTGCGGCGGCATCCTGAACGGGTGGTGCAACAACGGCTGCAACGCGTTGCCCAATGGCCGCCGTTTCCAATTCTGCCAGCTTGGTTACAATCTGCTCAAGCGTTTCATGCACCGCTTCCAGAGTTTCCTGGTTGCGTCCTTCTGCATTTTCAGAAGCCGAACGAATGGCCAGAAGACCTTCATTCAAGGCTTGAATTTCAGGGGCCGTTTGCAAATCCATCTGCGGCGGAATCGTCGCTGCAAATTGTTGGGCCATGCGGGTTGCAGCATTCTCAGCCACTTCCTGTGTCCAGTTGCGCTGTTGCTCCATGCTATCAAACAGCTGGTTGACGGCGCGTTCAATGGTTTCAAGCGATCCCAATTGTTGCTCCGTGCGTTCCACACGCGAGGCAATGTCGCTCAAACGGCTTTCAATCTCTTCTGCAGCACCTGCATTGCGGCTGGTCACGGCTTCCGACAGCTTATAGTCAAGCTCGGCCATGCGGCGCTCAAGCTCGTTGACCTGCGGCAGGTTGCGGGTTTGCGCTTGGGTCTGCTCCAAGCGTTCCGTTACTTCCAGAATGCGGCGGTCCATCTCTGCCAAAGGGCGCATGTCTGGGCCTTGCGCCACACGGGTTGAAAGTTGCTCAACAGCCGCACGCAAAGCCATCACGTCGCCACCATTGGCTTGCGCCTTGCTGGCTTCATCAATGCGGGCGTTGAGGCGTTCCACCTCGCCGCGCATGCGCTGCATTTCGACGGGGCCAGCGCCGTTACCCGTCAACGAAACTTGCGCTTCCTTGATCAAGCCAACGATACGGCTTTCAATGGCACGTAATTCTTTTTGCGAAGTTTGCACGGCCTGCGTTTGCGCGCGCGAGGCGAGGCTCTCCGCGGTTTCGCGCACGGTGTCAATGCGATCGGCAAGCTCCGTCAGTTCGGTCTTCAACAAATCTGGCAGCGTGCTTTGGCTCGAACTGGTTTCGCTCCGCTCAATGCGCTGGGCCAAATCAGCCAAGCGGTTTTCAAGTTGGGTAAAAGCAGGAGCTTGCTTGCTGACGGATTCCTGAGGTGCAGCTGCAGCCTTTTGCGACAGCGAAGCCATGCGGTCATGCAGCGATTTGAAATTATCCCGCGTGCGCTTTTCCGAGGTTTCCATGTGCTCAACAATGTTGCGCACAGCCTTTTCAAGGGCGTTGAAGCCAGGCGTTTCATCAGGCTTGGAATCACGCGTCTTGGTGGCTTGGGCGAATTGGCGACCCAGAACTGAAAGCCGATCATTGACAGCCGTGAAAGCTTCAACGGTTTGCCGTTCGTTGCTTTCAACACGGCCCAGAACCTTGTGCAGCACTTCATTGTCAACAACGGGGCGTGTTTCGGCAGCTTGTGCCGTGCCTGAATCGCGGCGCGACAGGCGTGACAAATGCTCGGCAATATCTTCAAGCCGACTTGCCGTACGTTCAAGTGCATGGCTAGGGGCGAGTGTCTTGCGGGCAAAAACATCAGGACGCGTATCAGGAATGTCATCAGCAGTTTCGAGGATTTTGCTGTTCAACCATTCGCCCAACGTCATGCCAGAGCGGCGCGCGGCAATTTTTGCAGCTTCCCGCACATCCGGCTCAATGCCTTTGACGCTCCAAGGTACACCAGGCTTCATAACGCTACTCCTCAAGCCCTCTTCGGGCCCCTAAAACAAAAGAACTGCCGTGCCTAACCAGCACGGTCTGTTCACAACGATCAGGTTGAAAGTTAACGTTCTTGGTAAATATTCAGTTAAGGTGTTGATCTGCCGTATGTATCAACACGATTAAGCAATCGAGGGTAATTTAGATTTTGACGAATTTTGCTTTTGCCCAGTCTCCACTGGACCGACTCGCCCAACTTCGAAGCAACACAATCGAGGTGGAGAAGCGCTGGAAAAGCAGTGCGGCGCGGTGCGTGCAAATCAAGGACGACCAGGTCCTTTTTGAGGGCGATACCTTGGCCCTTTCTCCACCTGCCAATGCGCAAGAATATTTATTGTTGGGCGAAGACCAGCACGGCCAAACATGGTTTGCAGCAACCACTTCAGACAGTGATTCGCTCAAATCCATTCGCAGCGTCATGATTGATCACCTGTTGCCACCAGAGCAACTCTCCATCATCGCGCAAGCGCGCAGCATTCTACATTGGCACCGCACCCACGGTTTTTGCGCAAAGTGTGGCGCTGCATCAACCATGCAGGATTCAGGGTATCGCCGGAATTGTTCTGCTTGTGCGACAGATCATTTCCCCCGTACCGATCCCGTGGTCATCATGGCGGTGTGCCACGGCAATAAAACCCTGCTGGGCCGTCAAAAAACATGGTCAGAAAATATGTACTCAACACTTGCTGGTTTTATGGAACCCGGTGAAACCTTGGAAGATGCCGTCAGGCGTGAGGTAAAAGAAGAAGTGGGTGTCACCTTGGGTAAAATTGACTATGTGGCAAGCCAACCATGGCCATTCCCCGCAAGCCTGATGATCGGCATGATCGGCGAAGCCTTGGACACATCTCTCACCATCGATGAAACGGAAATTGAAACCGCCCGCTGGTTTGAGGCCGATGAACTTGAGACAATGTTGAATGGCACGCACCCACAGGGACTTCATGCCTCACGGCCCGATGCCATTGCATGGCATTTGGCCCAAGCAGCATTGGAGCGGATCAAAGGACGATAGGCTTCAGCCCTTTCGCTTTCGCGCAATTTCCGCCCGGTAAGGGCTTGCCGGATAAGCGCCGAGAATGCGCACATCGGAAGTGAAAAAGCCCAGTTCTTCCAACGCCAGCTTCACATTTGCATCATCGGGGTGGCCTTCAATGTCGGCATAAAATTGCGTAGCTGAAAATTGGCCTTCCAGTTGATAGGATTCCAACTTGGTAATGTTCACACCATTGGTGGCAAAGCCGCCCATCGCCTTGTAAAGCGCAGCGGGAACGTTCCGTACACGGAATACAAAGCTTGTCATCACCAAACCCTGACCTGCCTTGGCGTCTTGTCGTTTTTTCGCAAGGATCACAAAGCGCGTGGTGTTGTGGTCTTCATCTTCAATATTCTTTGCGGCAAGCTTCAAGCCATATATTTCACCCGCCAATTTGGTGGCAATGGCAGCGCGGGTTTTGTCACCTGCTTCTGCAAGTTCGCGCGCCGCGCCTGCGGTATCCGCTGCCACAACCGGCCTGAGCTTATGTTCACGAATGAACTTCCGGCATTGCCCCAAGGCATGCACATGGCTGTGTACTTCCTTGATGTCGGCAAGCTTTGCGCCCGGCACCAGCAACAAATGAAATTCAATGCGGAGGAAGTGTTCCCCCACAATGCGTAGGCCCGATTCCGGCAAGAGATGGTGCACGTCCGCCACACGGCCTGCCGTGGTGTTTTCAATTGCAATCATCGCAAGATCAGCCTTACCGCTTTCGACAGCATGAAAAGCATCTTCAAACGTGTGGCAAGGCAAAGGTTCGTGGGATGGGCGGGCTTGCACGCAGGCAATATGGGAATTGGCACCAGCTTCGCCTTGGTAGGCAATCTTCAATTTGGCAGTCATAGTGTCACAGTGTCTTTCAAAAGGCGGCGGGCCACGTCAAGGTCTTGCGGCGTATCCACGCCCAACGGTTGCGCGTCAACCCGTACAACGGCAATCTTCATGCCGTTATCTAGGGCGCGCATTTGTTCCAGCGAACGCTCTTTTTCGCGCGCCGACTGGGGCAAGGCCACAAAGCGCTCAAGCGAAGAACGGCGATAGGCGTAAATCCCGATGTGGTGCCAGTGGGGCCCTGCATGTTCGCTGCTGAGCACCCGTACAAAATCCCGTGCGAAGGCCACCTCGCGCTCAGTCCCCAATGGCGCAATAGCCTTCACAATGTTAGGATTGGCGCGGTCTGCGTCTGTCTCAATTTCCGCAGCCACGGTTGATATATCCACCATTTCGTTGGTCAGCCCTGCGAGGCAGCGGCGAATGGTCAGGGGATCGATCGTCGGCAAATCGCCCTGTAAGTTGACGACGTGCGTAAAAGTCCTGTCAGGGTCACGCAGCGCCAAGGCCGCCGCCACCCGGTCAGACCCGGATTTGAGTGATGCTTCCGTGACAATGGCATCACCACCCGCCGCCAGAATAGCCGAGGCGATTTCGCTCTCGCCAGCCGCCACCAACACATGGCCCAATTTGGCTTCAACCGCACGGCGCCACACATGCACGATCATCGGCGTGCCGTTGATGTCAGCCAAGGGTTTGCCGGGCAAACGCATGGCGGCCATCCGGGCGGGTATTACGATAATTGTATTCTGATGATCAATCATAGAGTTAGGGCGGGTTCTCAAGTCGAGGGAGCGGCAAATTGCACTGCGACCTTTATATGTGTTGCAGCCCGAACGGCAAAGCATTAGTTAGCGTTCGGATTTTCATTCGGACGGGAACAATTATGGACAGCTGGACCTTCAACAAAATTTCAGGCGCAGTTTTGGGCACCGCCCTCATGGTTTTGGGTCTGCAGAACCTGAGCGGCGGACTGTTCCATGTCGAACACCCTGCGGCTGACAAGCAAGGCTTCTTGATCGAAGTTGCACAGGCTGAAGAAGCCAGCGCCGCCACCACTGCTGCTGTCTCAATCGGAACACTTCTGGCCAGCGCCGATGCGACCAAGGGTGCCGGTGTCGCCAAGGCCTGCGCTGCATGCCATAAATTTGAAAGCGGCGCGGCAAACGGCACCGGACCAGCGCTCTATGACGTTGTGGAACGTGGCATCGCTTCAGCCCCGGGCTTTGCCTATTCTGAAGCCGCCACAGCAAAATCAGCTGAAAAGTGGACCTACGATAATCTCAACGCATTCCTGAAAGCGCCAAAGAAATTCATTCCAGGCACCAAAATGGCTTTTGGGGGCATCGGCAACGACAAGAAGCGTGCTGACCTCATTGCCTATCTTGCTTCGCTGTCAGGTGCTCCAAAGCCGTTCCCCGCGCCCTGATATTTCTACTTTTGTTAGACTTTCCAACACCGGCATGAAAATGCCGGTGTTTTGATTTGCGGCGGTTGCGGCGTAAGAATGAACTTCGAATCAAAGGGAGATGACAACGCCGATGGCATTGACGCGCCGACACCTGCTGCAATGGGCTGCGATGGCTCCTGCTGTCACGCTGGGCCCTGCAGCATCCGTTGCCCAAGAGCGCCAATTCCGCCACGGCGCAACACTGTTCGAAACCTTGAAATATCCTGCCGACTTCAAGCATTTTGATTACGTCAATCCGGACGCACCCAAGGGCGGACGTTTGCGGCTTGGCATCCTCGGTTCCTTTGACAGCTTGAACGCCTACACCTTGAAGGGCGACCCGATTGACCCAGGTGTTTACGAAACTCTGTTGGCCCGCTCCCTGGATGAACCCTCAAGCGAATATGGCCTGTTGGCCGAAAGCCTGTGGTATCCTGAAGACTATTCGCAAGTCGTCTATCGCCTGCGCCCCACTGCCCGCTTCCATGATGGCGAACCCGTCAAACCGGAAGATGTAATCTTCAGTTTTGAAACGGCACGCGCCAACCTGCCAAACATTCAGGCTTATTACAAAGACATCAGCAAGGTCGAAAAAACCGGCGACCACGAAGTCACCTTCACTTTCGCCGTCAAAGGTAATCGCGAACTGCCAAACATCACCGGGCAAATGGCCGTGCTGCCCAAACATTGGTGGCAAGGTAAAGACGCCAACGGCAAGCCCCGCGATATTTCGGCGTCAAGTCTGGAAGCGCCATTAGGCTCCGGCCCCTACAAGGTCAGCCGTGTCGTCTCCGGTCAAATCATCGGGCTGGAACGCGTCAAGGATTATTGGGGTGCCAATCTTCCCGTCAGGGTGGGGCAAGACAATTTTGACACCATCGAAATGCAAATCTACAAGGACCAGACAATTCTGCTGGAAGCCTTCAAGGGCGGCCAGTTTGATATTCACCGTGAAAGCACGGCGAAAAACTGGTCTACCGGCTATGATGTGCCTGCTGTTAAAAACGGAAACATCATTAAGCTCGACGCCGAAAAACAGGGTGTGGAGGGCATGCAAGCCTGGGTCATGAACCTGCGCCGCGAAAAATTCCAGGATGTGCGGGTGCGCCGCGCGCTCAATCTGGCTTTTGATTTTGAATGGTCAAATCAAAACTTATTCTACGGCAAATACACGCGCGCCCGCAGCTATTTCAACAATTCGGAACTGGAAGCCAAGGGTTTGCCGTCACCGGAGGAATTGGAAATACTTTCGCCGCTGAAAGATCAACTGCCGCCAGAAATATTCACCACGGAATTTAATAACCCCACCAACGGCACACCAGCCGACCGGCGCAAGAATTTAAGGCAAGCGCAAAGCCTGCTGGCCGAGGCTGGCTGGAATGCCGAAGCAGAAGGCAATCGCCGTGTGCTTAAAAATGCCAGGGGCGAGGTTTTCAACATCGAATTCTTACTCTACTCCCCAGCCTTCGAGCGTATTGCCTTGCCTTATAAGGAACAGCTTGAATTGATCGGCGTCACGGTTTCCATACGTACTGTGGATCTTTCGCAATATGAACGTCGCACCGAAGATTTTGACTATGACATCATCGTGGGAAGCTGGGGCCAGTCACTGTCGCCCGGCAATGAACAGCGCGAATTTTTTGGTAGTGAATTTGCGAGCAAAAAAGGCAGCCGCAACAGCGCAGGCATTCAGAATCCCGCTATCGATGCAGTCATCGATCAACTCATCCAAGCCAAGGACCGCGCCACCTTGGTTGCAGCCTGCAAGGCCATGGACCGCGCCTTGATCTGGAACCATTATGTCATCCCCATGTGGTTCGTGGCCGAGGCGTGGATTGCCCATTGGAAACGCGTTACCTTCAAGGCACCACTACCGGGATATGGCGTGGCAGGTTCCGTTCTTACCCACAGTTCCATCTGGTGGTATGATGCCAAGGCCGACGCAGAGATTTCAAAGAACTGATGGGCGCCTATATTCTCAAACGACTGCTGCTGATGATACCCACCATTCTGGGTGTCATGCTGCTCACTTTCATCATCACGCAATTTGTGCCGGGTGGGCCCATTGAGCAGATCATCTCGCGGTTGGACAATCAAGCCGAAGGCGGCCTCAATGGCGGTGAAACCATCGGAACGGAAGCCGCGTCATCGAAATACAAAGGTGCGGAAGGGCTTGATCCTGAGTTTATCAAGAAGTTGGAAAAGCAATTCGGCTTCGACAAGCCGCCTTTGGAACGCTTCCTGACGATGGTGTGGAACTACGCCCGCTTTGATTTTGGCGATGGGTATTTTTCCGGCCGGCCTGTCATATCCTTGATCAAGGAAAAAATGCCAGTATCAATTTCGTTAGGGTTATGGCTCACTTTGATTTCATTTCTAGTTTCCATTCCCCTTGGAATCACCAAGGCCGTGCGTGATGGCTCACGTTTTGACATCTGGACCTCAGCCGTCGTTATTGTGGGCTACGCCATACCCAATTTCATATTCGCCATCATTCTCATCGTGCTGTTTGCTGGCGGCAGTTATTATGACTGGTTTCCCTTGCGTGGCCTGACTTCTGATAATTTCGACACATTGTCATGGTGGGGCAAGATCAAGGATTATGCTTGGCATTTGGCCCTGCCATTGTTTGCTTTGGGCGTTTCCAGTTTCGCCACCATGACGCTGCTGACCAAGAATTCCTTTCTCGACGAAATCAAGAAACAATACGTCACCACCGCCCGCGCCAAGGGCCTGTCAGAAAACAAAGTGCTCTATGGTCATGTTTTCAGAAATGCCATGCTGCTGGTCATCGCCAGTTTCCCGGGGGCATTCCTTGGTGTATTCTTCACTGGCAATTTACTGATCGAACAGGTCTTCTCACTCGACGGTTTGGGCTGATGACGTTCAATGCCATCGTCAACCGAGACTATGCCATCGTCTTTGCGAACATTTACATCATGACACTGTTTGGTTGGTGGTCGGCTTGATCAGTGATTTGACCTACACTTGGATTGATCCGCGGATCGATTTTGAATCGCGGGACACTTGACACCATGCTGTTCAAAAACCTCTCAGGCATCAACCGCCGCCGCCTCAATTTATTCAAGGCCAACAAGCGCGGCTACTGGTCTTTCGTGTTGATTACGGTACTGTTCGTCTTGTCACTGTTGGCACCAATGCTTGCCAATGATCGCCCAATCCTTGCCGCCTACAAAGGCGAGTTGCTGTTTCCGCTGGTGAAGGATTATCCCGAAAGCATGTTCGGGGGCTTTCTCGCCAATACCGATTTTCGCGACACCGTGAACCAGGATGAGATCAACGCCAATGGCTGGATGATATGGCCGCCCATTCGCTATTCCTTCAACACAGTAAATCGTGAACTGCCAATGCCTGCACCTTCGCGTCCAGCATTTCGCATTGACCGTGAAACAGCCTGTTCTAAATATCCGCAGAAGGCGGAAGACGCACAATGCATCTGGGGCAATATGAATTGGCTCGGCACTGATGACCAAGGCCGAGATGTGGTGGCCCGTATGGTCTATGGTTTCCGCATTTCATTGGCCTTCGGTCTTATTTTGACGACGGTCGCCTCCATCGTCGGTTTGGCAGCAGGGGCCGTGCAGGGCTATTTTGGCGGCTGGGTGGATTTGTTGTTCCAACGTTTCATCGACATTTGGTCGGCATTGCCTGTCCTCTATATCTTGCTGGTCATGGGCGTGTTTATTCCGCCGGGCTTCTGGATTTTGCTCTTCATCCTCGTGCTGTTCTCTTGGACCGGGCTTGTGGGCGTAGTGCGTGCGGAATTCCTCCGTGCACGGAATTTTGAATATGTACGTGCCGCCCGCGCATTGGGCTTGAGCGATACCAAGATCATGTGGAAACATATCCTGCCCAACGCATTGGTTTCGACGCTCACATTCATGCCCTTTATCCTGTCGGGTTCGGTCGGCACGTTAACAGCACTGGACTATCTAGGCTTTGGCCTGCCACCGGGTTCAGCCTCACTTGGCGAAATGGTAAAGCAAGGCAAAGATAATCTGTTCGCACCTTGGCTGGGCTTCACTGCTTTCTTCATTGTGTCAACGCTGCTCACACTTCTGGTCTTTGCTGGTGAAGCGGTGCGCGACGCCCTTGACCCCAGAAAGACCTTCCAATGAACCTGCTGGAAGTCAAAGAACTGTCCGTGGCCTTCACCCAAAGCGGCTCCACCACGCTGGCTATGGACCGCGTTTCATTCACCTTGAACAAGGGCGAAACCTTGGCGCTGGTGGGTGAGTCAGGCTCTGGAAAATCCGTCACCGCGCAATCAATCTTGAAGCTCTTGCCCTATCCTGCGGCCTCGCATCCGTCAGGTGAAATTCTGTTCAAGGGTGAAAATTTATTGGACCGCGATGAGGCGGATTTGCGCCGCGTGCGGGGTCGCAACATCACCATGATTTTCCAAGAGCCCATGACCTCGCTCAACCCCCTGCACACGGTGGAAAAGCAAGTTGGCGAAATTCTGGAACTGCACCAGCAACTCACCGGCGCAAATGCCCGTACCCGTATTGTTGAATTGTTGGGCAAGGTTGGCATCAGGGATCCTGAAACCAGGTTGCAGGATTTTCCGCATCAATTGTCAGGCGGCCAGCGTCAACGCGTCATGATCGCCATGGCGCTTGCCAATAATCCTGATCTCTTGATTGCTGATGAACCCACCACCGCACTGGACGTAACAGTGCAGGCCCAGATTCTGAAACTGCTGAAAGACCTGCAAAAGGAATTTGGCATGGCGCTGCTCTTGATCACCCATGATCTTGGCATTGTCCGCCTCATGGCCGATCATGTTGTCGTCATGCAAAAGGGCAAAGTGGTGGAGCAAGCCCCTGCAAAATCATTGTTTGCAGACCCACAACATGAATACACCAAAATGTTGCTGGCCGCCGAGCCGCGCGGCAACCCGCCCCCGGTGGACCCGCAAGCCGAAACCCTTGTGACAACCGACAATCTCAAAGTCTGGTTCCCCGTAAAGCGTGGCTTCTTCCGCAAAACGACTGGCTACATCAAAGCGGTGGATGGCGTGAGCTGTGAAATCAAAGCCGGTCAGACACTTGGAATCGTCGGTGAATCAGGTTCCGGCAAAACCACATTGGGGCTCAGCATCCTCAGGCTCATTTCATCAGTAGGCCCCATCACCTATCGCGGACAGCGCATTGATGGCTTTACCAACAAGGCCATGCGGCCTTTGCGTCGTGATATGCAGGTGGTATTTCAAGATCCCTTTGGCTCACTTTCGCCGCGTCTCTCGATCATGCAAATCGTTGAAGAGGGGTTGCTGATCCAGAACCCGTCCATGTCAGCAGAGGACCGCCGCAACAAGGTGGCCACTGCATTAAGCGAAACCGGCCTCGACCCTTCCACCATGGACCGCTACCCCCATGAATTTTCAGGCGGCCAACGCCAGCGTGTCGCCATCGCGCGGGCTTTGGCGCTGGAACCCAAATTCATCATGCTCGATGAACCAACTTCCGCACTGGATATGTCGGTGCAGGCGCAGGTGGTGGACTTGTTGCGCAAGCTGCAAGCCAAACACAATCTGGGCTATCTCTTCATCAGCCATGATTTGAAAGTGGTGCGTGCGCTTGCCAACGAAGTCATCGTCATGCGCAATGGTGTGGTGGTTGAGCGCGGCGCGTCTCAGCAAATTTTCTCAAACCCGAAAGAGGATTATACCAAAGCCCTTTTGGCAGCCTCACTCAATTTAAAGCCCTTGGCATCATGAGTTCGTTTCTGTTTGTTACCCCCACATGGGACGGTGCCGCTTGGGCTGCCCACATGCGCAAAGCCATGCCGCAAAGATCCGTGCATGTTTGGCCGGACATCAACAATCTGGAAGACGTGCATTATGTTGCTGCATGGTTGCCACCGCCCGACGTGGTGAAATCACTGCCCAATTTGAAGGTCATTTTCTCGCTGGGTGCAGGCGTTGACGCAATCTTGTCGGACCGCTCCTTGCCGCAAAACAAACCCATCGTGCGCGTCAATGACCCTGATCTCACCATGCGCATGTCGGAACATGTTCTCTTGCAAGTGCTGCTGCACCACCGCCAGCAGCGAAAGCTCAGCGCCAATCAGGTTGCGGGCAAGTGGGATCAGTTTGAACAACACGCGGCATCGGCATTGCGTGTGGGTGTCATGGGCCTCGGCGTTTTGGGGGCTGATGCAGCCCGCAAACTCAGCCTCATGGGTTTTCCCACCGCGGGCTGGAGTCGTAGTCGAAAGTCTATCGACGGTGTTGAATGTTTTGCAGGGACAGAACAGTTAGACGCATTCCTCGCCCGCACCGATGTGCTGGTCTGCCTGTTGCCTGCAACCGCCGAAACCGATGGCATCTTGAATGCCGAACTTATTCAAAAACTTTCGCGCAGCGGCCCCTTTGGTGCGCCCATCCTCATCAATGCAGGGCGCGGCCGCCAGCAGGTGGAAGCCGATATTCTCGACGCCTTGAATTCCGGGGCACTCTATGGCGCATCCTTGGACGTGTTTCGCAAAGAACCATTGCCCACGGAAAGTCCGTTCTGGAACCATCCGAAAGTGTTCCTCACACCCCACTCCGCAGCAGATTCCGACCCCGCCACCATTTGCCGTTATGTGGCCCGCCAAATCGAAACCTATGAGCAATCAGGTGAACTGCAAAATCTCGTGGACCGCAGCAAAGGCTATTAAGACAAACGCTTCACCCGCGTTATTTCGGAACCCCGCGCCGCAATCCGCGTCACGGCCTCAGCCAGCGGTTCACGCACCACCATCATATGATGGCCATTGGCATGCAACAATGTGTCCGCATCCTGCATGATGCCCACATGGCCCTTCCAGAACACCAGGTCGCCGCGCTGCAAGGTTTGCCCTTTCACATCACGGCCCAAGCTTTGTTCCTGCATGTCGCTGTCACGCAATGCATCAACGCCACAAGCCTGTAGTGCAACTTGCAAAAGGCCGGAACAATCAATGCCCCAAACGGTTTTGCCGCCCCATAGATAAGGCGTGTGCAAAAACTGCTCCGCCACCGCTACGAAATCCTGTTGTGGTTCAGCGCTTACATGGGCAGCGAAAATAAAGCCACCTGATGCGACCTCCACATAATCATCCGCTGTTCCCACAACAGCTATCGTCGCATTCATGGGCAGCGCCACCGCAGGCTGGGTTTTCAAATCAGGCTTGGGGTAAAGATGCGTTGAACGAGTTTTAACAGAATGGCTGGGGGCAGGGCCAATCACGCCCAGACAATCCTCATTTACATAACCGACATAACCATCGCGCACCACTTGCACAAAGGCCCAGCCTTCCGCGCGTTCAAACACCAGCACCCGCTCACCAAATAACACTTGGCTCGTCTGCACGGTGAGCGCGCTACCCGCCTTGTGCATGCCCGCCACCGGAACAATGCACTGCGCCGCAACACCTTCAGCAAAGCGCGTGGCGTCAACGCGCCCCATTAAACGCGCATCTGCAAGGTCATCTCGTATGGCGTGTAAACGCCTGTCCAACAACGTCATAAAGCGTCCGCCTTTGCTGCAATCAAATCCGAAAGCCGTTCAAGATAAAGCGCACCCTTCACCGTGCGCTGCACCAGCACATTGCGCTTGTCTGCTTCATCGCGACGGCGCGACACCAACCCCAACTTCCCCATGGAATCCAAAGCCCGCGTGATGACAGGTTTTGAAACATGAAGCTTGTTGGCAAGGTCGCGCACTGTGTGCGGCGGTGCTTCCAGATAAATCGTCAGCAGAATACAAATTTGCCGCACTGATAAATCAGGTTCATCGTCCTTCGCCTGTGCCAGCGCCACGTCATGCCAAAGCTGCAAGGCCTGCGCCGAAGAAAATCGTTGGTACATGGATAGGCCCCCGTTGTCGAAAACTCGTTTCGGAACCGTTCCATTCCACTCCATCACAACGTTCATGGCAAGTAAATTCCTCAACCAAATCGTTCGGTCAAATAGCTGAAAAGTGCCCGCATGCCCTGTTGCTCACCACCCTTGGGGCGTCCCGCTTTTGCCGTGGGCACCCAGGCAAAAATATCAAAATGAATATGGGCCTTGGCCTTCTCCACAAAGCGCCGCAGAAAAAGTGCCGCGGTAATGGAGCCCGCAAAACCACCTTGTCCTGCATTGTTCAAATCAGCCAAGGGTGTTTCAATCATTGCATTATAGGGCCGCCACAGTGGCAAGCGCCACAACGGGTCATTGGTCTTCAACGCATGTGTGGCCAAGGCCAGGGCCAGCCCATCATCATCGGTATAAAACGGCGGCAAGTCTGGCCCCAGTGCCACTCGGGCAGCCCCCGTTAATGTTGCCATGTCGATCAGCAGCTCAGGTGACTCTTCGTCAGCCCACGCCAAGGCCTCGCACAACACCAAGCGTCCTTCCGCATCCGTATTGCCAATTTCAACTGTCAAGCCTTTGCGGGTTTTGAACACATCACCGGGGCGGAAGGCATTTCCCGAAATTGAATTTTCAACAGCCGGTATCAGCACACGCAAGCGAAGCTTCAGCTTTCCCCCCATGATCAGTTCAGCCAAGCCCAACACGTTGG
The DNA here is from genome assembly GCA_963840765.1 of uncultured Alphaproteobacteria bacterium. GTDB lineage: Bacteria > Pseudomonadota > Alphaproteobacteria > Rhizobiales > Aestuariivirgaceae > Aestuariivirga. Next base: position 55,329 of record CAWJAE010000006.1, read on the forward strand.
AAGCCCCACCCATGTCTTTCTTCATCAGCAACATGCCCGATGATGGCTTGATGTCGAGGCCACCCGTATCAAAGCAAACGCCCTTGCCAACAAGCGTCACCTTCGGGTGCTTGGGGTTGCCCCATGTAAATTCAATCAATCGTGGTTCCCGCGTCGAAGCTGCCCCAACGATATGTACCAGCGGAAAATCCTTCTCCAACTTTGCACCGCGGATCACATTGAACTTGGCACCATAAGCCTTGGCCGTGGCGCGGGCCGAGGCTTCAAGCTCATCTGGTCCATAAACATTGGCAGGTGCATTCACCCGGTCCCGCACGCCGTAGCTGGCATTGGCCAAGGCAACCACCGAAGCGTGGTCAACACCTTCAGGACACACCAGCCGCAGGTTTTTGACATTGGTGGGGCGGTGCGGATCATATTTATAAAGTTCAAGGCACCAGCCCAAGGCTACGAATTCAGCGGCATCTGGAGCGGAAGCAAAACGATAGGTGCCAGCGGAAAGCTTGGAACACACGGCACCTAACGCAAAAGGGTCATCACCCAGCCGTGGCGCGCCCACCAGCACTTCCGAAATTTCACCCTTGGGCGAAGGCACGTTCAACACCGAAAGGGGCGCAGCCTCAAACCCTTGCGCATCCGCCCACAAGCGGGCGCGATCATTTAAACCCGCCTCAGCCTTGGCCCAATCAGCAGCGGCAATCACCCGCAGGGGAATGGCGTGCCTGGGCGCAGATTTCAAAAGAATTTCAGAAGCATTGATCACAGGCGCAGGTCTCCAAATCATTAGGGCTCAATTCTTACCAGTTATGGTTAAGCATTTGTTGAGAGATCAGCGCCATGCTGCACACATTCTTTGTTTAGTGTGAGCGGTGAACAGTATGAGCGGCGTATCGATTTTGAAACCGGGCAAGACCTGGTGCAGTGTGGGTCTGCTTGCGGCAGCGCTGTTGCTCTCGGCTTGTCAATCCAACAAGGCCGCCCTTGAAACGGATAGTTTGACCACGGCTTCAACCGCTGGCGGTCCGTCGTTCAAGAAAACCGAAGCCTTGGCCAAGCAGTGGAAGTCTGAACCAACCAATCTCGCCGTGACATTGGCCTATTCCGAAAGTCTGGAGAAGCTCGGCCAAAAACCAACGCAAATTGACGTACTACGCTCAGCTGCAAACCAGACCCAAAGCGATGCGAACAGCCAATCGCAATTGGGCCGGGCCTTGTTGGCGGCAGGCGATGTGCAAGGTGCCACGGAAAGCTTGAACCGTGCCGCCACGCTTAATCCTAATGACGCTCAAGCGCTATCAGCCTTGGGTGCCACATTGGACCAGCAAACCAAGCACAGCGAAGCCCGCGAAAAATATCAGGCCGCCCTTGCCGTTGCACCTAACGATGTTGGCATCATGAATAACATGGCCATGTCCTATGCCTTGCAGGGCAAATTGCCCGAAGCTGAAAATCTGTTGCGCAAGATCATGGCGAATCCCAAATCCAAGTCCACCCCCCGCGTGCGCCAGAATTTGGCCCTCGTGGTTGGCCTGCAAGGCCGCTTCGAAGACGCCAAGAAAATCGCCAGTGAAGATCTGCCGCCCGATCAAGTTGCTGCCAACATGGCCTATCTCCAGCAAATGCTGGGCCGCCAAAACACCTGGGCGCAATTGAAAGAGGGTTAAACCTCAACTGTTTTCTTGATCACCTTGAATGCGGTCAAGGCACGGTCCCGGGCCATGCCATGGTCAACCATGCGCGGGGCATAATCTTTTGGCGGCACCGCCATGTCCCACGGCTTGTGGATGAATTCATCTGGCACCTGTTGAAGTTCCGGCACCCATTGGCGAATGTACGTTCCATGCGGGTCAAATTTCTCGCCCTGCAAAACCGGATTGAACACGCGGTAATAGGGTGCAGCATCGGCACCACAGCCCGCCACCCACTGCCAGCTTGCGGCATTGCTGCCAATGTCAGCATCCACCAACGTGTCCCAGAACCAGCGTTCACCCACCTGCCAGGGGATCAGCAAATCCTTGATCAGGAATGAAGCCACAATCATCCGCACCCGGTTATGCATGATTCCCGTGGTCCACAATTCCCGCATGCCCGCATCAACAATCGGATAGCCGGTTTGCCCGCGCTGCCATTTGCGAAGCGACTGGGGATCATCAACCCACGGAAAATCTGCATATTCAGGTTTGAAAGGTTGGTCCGGAAAAGTTGGCACATGGTGCACGAGGTTATAGGCAAACTCACGCCACAACACTTCCTTCAGGAACTTCTCACCATCTTGGTCTAGCACGCCCCCCGCACGGTCCATGGCACCGCGCACCGCATGCCACACTTGTACTGGCGATATTTCACCCCAATGCAAATGCGCAGACAAGCGCGACACATGTTGCTTGTCAGGCCGGTCGCGCCCCCCAGCATAACCTTTCAATCCTTCATCCAGAAAACGTTCAAGCAGCGCAATCGCACCGGCTTCACCGGGCTGCCACGCCGCACGAAAGCCTGCCGCCCAATCAGGCTTGCTTGGCAACAAATCCCAATCTGCAAGGTTATCACTCGAAACCTCGCCTTCAAACCGCGTCACCTCTGGTTTGCGCTTTGCCATGCGGGGTTCGCCCTTCGCAAAACACACCCGCGAAAACGGCGTATAAACTTTGAAGAACTCACCAGAACCATTGCGGATGCTTTCAGGCTCATGCAGCAAAAAACCACCATGGCGGTGGCAGCCTAAACTTTTCCGGTCACACATCTGCTTGATGCGACGTTCCAAGCCTTCCGACCACGGCGCATAATCCCGCGTGAAATAAATTGCCGCCGCACCCGTTTCATCCACCAGCTGTTCCAGAACAGTCTCAGCTTCACCCCGCCGCAACACCAGCGGCAGCGTTGTCTTTAATGCCGTCAAACTGTGGTGCAGCCACCAACGCGAGGCGCCACCCCAGCGCCATTCGCCCGGCGTCTCATCATCCAGAATGTAAACCGGAATAACCGAACCCGCCGCCGCTGCTGCGTGAAGTGCTGCATGGTCAGCCAGCCTTAAATCCTGACGGAACCACATGATAACCGGTTGAGTCACATCATCCCCTTTTGCTTGTCTGCCGTATACGCAGCATGAACACACCGGATCAACAGCTCATCCTCGTATTGGGTGACCAACTCAGCCTATCCCTGTCCAGTTTGGACCAAGCCGATAAATCCCGCGACATAGTGCTGATGGCCGAAGTCATGGCCGAAGCCACCTATGTGCGCCACCATAAAAAGAAATTTGTCTTGGTGTTTTCCGCCATGCGGCATTTTTGCGATACGTTGCGCAACGAAGGCTGGACGGTTGATTATGTGAAGCTGGAAGACGCAGGCAACAGCCAGAGTTTAAAAACCGAGGTCGCCCGCGCCTGCAAAACACATGACATCTCCAATGTCGTCATGACCGAGCCTGCCGAATGGCGCTTGCAACAAGAGCTCTCCCACATCAGGCAGATTGAAGATACGCGCTACTTGTGTTCCCATGGTGCATTCCGCCACTGGGCCAAAAGCCGCAAGGAATTGCGCATGGAATATTTTTACCGCGACATGCGCCGCCAAACCGGCTTGCTGATGCAGGGTGATAAACCTGAAGGCGGTGAATGGAATTACGATCATGAAAACCGAAAACCAGCTAAGGCCGATCTTTTTATGCCCGAGCCTTTGCACTTTGAGCCTGATGCCATCACGCGGGAATGCATTGCCCTCACCTTGCGCATCGCCCATGATAATTTTGGCGACATTGAACCCTTTTGGTTTGCTGTAACGGCAGCGGAAGCGGAACGTGCCCTCGAACATTTCCTGCAACACAGTTTACCGCATTTTGGCGAAACCCAGGATGCCATGCTCACGGGCCAGAAATTCCTGAACCACGCAGTGCTCTCGCCCTATATCAATCTGGGCTTGCTCGATCCTTTGCTCGTGTGCCGCCGCGCTGAAGCTGAATATAAAAACGGCCGTGTTCCACTGGCGGCGGCAGAAGGCTTCATTCGCCAGATCATTGGCTGGCGTGAATATATCCGCGGCATCTATAATTTGAAAATGCCGGATTACGCGCAATCAAATGCGTTGAATGCAACGCGGGCCTTGCCTGATTTTTATTGGACCGGCGATACGCAAATGAACTGCATGGCCCAAGCCATTCGCCAAACCAGAGAGGAAGCCTACGCCCACCACATCCAACGCTTGATGGTCACCGGAAATTTCGCATTGCTTGCGGGGCTTCATCCTGTCGAAGTCCATGAATGGTATCTCGCGGTTTACGCGGATGCCTATGAGTGGGTGGAACTGCCCAACACTATTGGCATGTCACTGCATGCTGATGGCGGGCTATTGGGTTCAAAACCTTATGCAGCGTCGGGCAACTACATCAACAAAATGTCGGACTACTGCAAGTCTTGCAAATTCGACGTCAAGCAGCGCACCGGCCCTGAAGCTTGCCCGTTTAACGCGCTCTATTGGGACTTTATCGCCCGGCACAAATCCCGCTTTGCGAAGAACCCGCGCATGGCAAACATCTGCCGGGTTTACGATAAGTTCGATGCCGCAGAACAGAGCCGCATCTCACAAAGTGCCGTGGCTTTCCTCGGCAGCCTGAAACCGATGTCGTGGTAGATCAAACTTTCAACAATGAAGCCACGCGCCGCAGCGCCAACTGGTAACCCTCAATGCCGCAGCCCGCAATCACGCCCTCGGCGCGGTGCGACACATATGAATGGTGACGGAAGCTTTCGCGCTTGTGAATATTCGAGATATGAACTTCCAGCACCGGCCCCTCAAACACATTGAGGGCATCCAGAATGGCAACTGATGTATGGCTGAATGCGCCCGGATTGATAATGATGGCCGCTGCCGTTTCCCGTGCATCGTGGATCCAGTCAATCAGCGCGGCTTCAGAATTGCTCTGACAGAAGCGTGTGGAAAGGCCAAGGGTCTTGGCCAAAACAGTGCATTCCGCTTCCACATCGGCCAAGGTTGCAGTGCCATAGACCTCAGGCTGGCGCTTGCCCAACATGTTCAAATTCGGGCCGTTCAAGATCAGTACAGTTTTGCTCATGTGGTCATTATAACGTCGATTGGTTCACAAAATGCAAAATACTGCGGGGATCAAAAGCGGGCCGGGCGTTGACGTGAATTTCACTCGATCGTGAACAAAAACGGCCGTGGCTTGATTTCACTTTGGCAGCCCGATGAGGCATATCCATTTCACGTTCTACAATGGAACGAAGAAATTAAGACCTACTCAAACACGAGGATGAAGACCATGAATTTGACACGCCGTACCTTGAACACCGCCATGCTGGCTTCTGCCGTTGCCGCCGCAGTAACAACCGCCGCCGCCCTCTCAGCTGGCTCGGCTGCTGCCGCCACCAAGGAAAAATGCTATGGCATTTCCATGGCCGGAGGCAATGACTGCGCCGCTGGTGCAGGCACCTCATGTGCAGGTACCTCCAAGGTAGACTTCCAAGGCAATGCCTGGAAATATGTTGAAAAGGGCACCTGCGAAACCATGTCAGCGCCAGAAGGCCGCATGGGCTCGCTCACGCCGCTGACACGCGATATGTAAAAAATCTATAATATGTAAGTTCTGCTGCCGGAATGAAACGCAATCGCTCTCTGATTGTCGTGGCGTTCCGGCATCGGCTTTGAACAATGCGCCGGGCCGCCGCTGTTCAATCACACAAAGGATGGTGGGCGCAGTAGGACTCGAACCTACGACCCGCTGATTAAGAGTCAGCTGCTCTACCACCTGAGCTATGCGCCCATCCTTAACGTGGAAATGCCTTCTTGCGAGTGCGCGGCCGCCTCTTAGGCGAGGAAACAAGGGTTGTCTACCCCTCTTTGTTTGGGGGTGAAATCTGCCCGACAACAACAACGTTATCTACAACAGCCGTCATTCCAAACACACGTGAAGCAAAGCGGAACGGGTGATTTGGAAACCAGCTTTCGCTCAATAAGTTTGTCTTCTCGCTGCCAAAGCGGGTTTCCAAATCGCACACTTCGCTGCGCTTCGTTTCACGTTTGGAATGACGGGCAAGTCGAACTCATTGAACCGAGTGTAGCCCTGATGAGACGGGACTAGACTAGCGGTTCTAAAAATGTCAAAATTTCCGTAAATGTTGCAATCACCCAACCTCTTACATTGCGTTTCAATTTTGCAAGAAACTGAAATTTCTAAGATTCAATTTTGCCTCACGAAAAGTCAGTTTCGCGAGCTGTCGATATGCCGACGATATTGAAGGGCTCTGATTGGAACGAAATCGAAGTAGCACTCTGTGTTAAGTCCTACTTTGAACATCTTTCACTTGAACTTTCAGGCATTAAATTCAACAAAGCACAGCTGTATCGAACTCTTTCTGAAAAAACTGGCCGCACACCGTCATCGATTGAATTCAAGTTTCAAAATATCTCGGCGGTGTTGAATGAACTCGGCAGGGAGTGGATGAAAGGACTTGCGCCACTCGCAAATTTTCAGGAGTTGCTAGCAGACCGAGTTTCTGAGCACATTGAGACTCTTGATCTGCTACCAATTGAACGCTTGGGCTCATTGTTGCCAGAAAATGAACTACAGGATTTCGCAGCTTTTTTTCTTGAAGCTCCGCCAGAATTACTAAAGTCCAAACAAAAGTTACCCGACTACATTATGAAACTTGCGCGAAAATTTGACCCTGGCGAACGTGACGCGAAAAATCGAAGCCTAGGTAATGCTGGCGAAGAGTTTGTACTCCATCATGAAAAGAGATTTTTGAGTCTCATTGGACGCGATGATTTGGCTAAGAATGTAAGATGGGTTTCAAAGGAAGAAGGGGACGGAGCTGGCTACGACATCTTGAGTTATTCGGACCGAGGGGACGTGAAATTTGTTGAAGTAAAAACAACAGTTGGCGGAAATAGAACTCCCTTTTTCATAACACGTAACGAACTGGATTTTTCTAAACACAAAGCTGACAATTATAGCCTTGTCCGTCTGTTTGATTTCAGAAAGGGAATCCGCGGTTTTGAAATGAGGGGACAAATTGATCGATTTGTAAGGCTTAAAGCGGAAAGCTATCGCGCTGAATTTTATGAATGAAAACTTCAAATTTCCATCAAACAATCGAGCACGATCGCTGGCCAATTTACGCGAAGTAATTGCAGGCCGCTTCGTTGTGGCGCCCTCATCGGCAGACCTGTAGCGCTCGCCCCCACTCCACTTCAGCCGCAAGTCTCGCTGTTGCCATTTCGGCCCGGGCAACGGGGCGCTTATTCACGATGTCAATCAGCTAAGCTTTTTGGCTCAACCGGTTGACATCGATATAGGACAATAATCTTTCCCTGTCAAGGAATAAAATCAATAGACGTTAAACGTCCAGATTTGCCACGTTCAGCGCGTTGGTGACGATGAATTCGCGGCGGGGTTCCACCACGTCGCCCATCAACTTGGTGAAAATGTCGTCGGCCTGGTCCATCTCCGCCACCTTCACCCTGAGCAGCGTGCGCACATTGGGGTCAAGCGTGGTTTCCCACAGCTGGTCAGGGTTCATTTCGCCAAGGCCCTTATAGCGCTGCAACGTAACGCCCTTGCGTCCCGTGGCGAACACCGCTTCCAGCAGTCCCAGTGGACCATTGATAGGGATTTCGACGTCCTTGCGCTTCAATTTCGCAGGTTGGCCATAAATTTCCTGAAGATGCGTGGTTTTGCGGTCGAGGCGCAGCGCGTCGGACGAGCCGATCAGCTTGGCGTCAATCAACCATGATTCCTTCACGCCGCGTTGCTCACGCGAGAAACGCAAGCCCCCATCTTCGGTGGCGTCCCCCACCCAGCCGCGTTCCGTTTCATCCGACAACACATCCAGCCGCTTGGCGATATAGCTCGCGGCCTCTTGGCCATGTTCGCGGTTTGAAACCATCTCAGGGTTTAACGCCCCCGCAATCGCCGCCTGTTCAATCACCATCGTCGGGTAGCGCGAATGCAGGCTTTCAATAATGGCGCGAATGCCCAAGGCATCTTCCACAATCGATAACAGATCACTGCCCGCACGTTCAGACCCATCAGCCAGCACCAGCTTCACACCATCAAGACCGGAATCGATGAGGTTGTCCTCAAGCGCCTTGTTGTCTTTCAAATAAAGCTCGGAATTGCCGCGCTTGATTTTGTAAAGCGGCGGCTGGGCAATGAACAAATGGCCCCGTTCAATCACCGCCGGCATTTGCCGATAAAAGAACGTCAGCAGCAGCGTGCGGATGTGCGCACCATCCACGTCGGCGTCGGTCATGATGATGATTTTGTGGTAGCGCAGTTTTTCGATATTAAATTCTTCGCGGCCAATGCCGGTGCCCAAGGCTGTGATCAAGGTGCCAACCTCGGCTGATCCAAGCATCTTGTCGAAACGTGCGCGCTCAACGTTCAGAATTTTGCCCTTGAGCGGCAGCACAGCCTGGTTATCGCGGTTGCGCGCCTGCTTGGCAGAACCACCAGCAGAGTCACCTTCGACGATATAAAGTTCGCACAAGGCGGGGTCGCGTTCTTGGCAGTCAGCCAATTTTCCGGGCAGCGATGAAATGTCCAAGGCACCCTTGCGGCGCGTCAATTCGCGGGCCTTGCGCGCGGCCTCGCGGGCTGCGGCGGCCTCAACAACCTTGTTGATGATGATTTTCGCATCCGAAGGATGTTCTTCAAACCACGCACCCAACGCATCGTTGACGTAGTTTTCAACCACGGGCCGCACTTCGGATGATACGAGTTTGTCCTTCGTCTGCGACGAGAATTTAGGATCCGGCACTTTCACCGAAAGCACGCAGGTCAGGCCTTCGCGCGAGTCATCACCCGTAATGGCGATCTTTTCTTTTTTGCCAGCGCCCGTGTTGGCGGAATAGCCATTGACGACGCGTGTCAGTGCGCCACGGAAGCCCGCAAGGTGCGTGCCGCCATCGCGTTGGGGAATGTTGTTGGTGAAGCAGAACACGCTCTCGTTATAGCTGTCGTTCCACCACAGCGCACATTCAACGGTGATGCCGTCACGCTCGCCCTTGATGAGGATCGGTTCCTTGATCAATGATTGCTTGGAGCGATCAAGATAATGCACGAAAGCTGAAATGCCGCCTTCATAGAAAAGTTCAACCAAAACAGGTTCAACACCGCGCTTGTCGGTCAAGGTCACGCGCACGCCAGAATTCAAAAATGCCAATTCGCGCAAGCGATGTTCCAGTGTCGCGAAATCAAACTCAACTTTGGTGAAAGTTTCAGTCGATGGCAGGAAGGTGACCTCGGTGCCGCGCTTGCCGCCTGCATCTCCGATGATCTTCAAGGGTGCATCCGGCACGCCGTGGGTGAAGCTGATGTAGTGGCTTTGATTGTTGCGGTGAATGGTGAGTTCAAGTTTCACCGATAACGCGTTGACAACTGAAACACCCACGCCATGCAAGCCGCCCGAAACTTTGTAGGAGTTCTGGTCAAACTTGCCGCCCGCATGAAGCTCGGTCATGACAATTTCAGCAGCCGAACGCTTGGGCTCCACGTCATCATCATCTTTGATGCCCGTTGGGATGCCACGACCATTGTCGGTGACCGTCACAGAACCATCAGCGTTGAGTGCAACGGTCACAAGCGTGGCATGACCAGCCAATGCCTCGTCGATAGCGTTGTCGACAACTTCATAAACCATATGGTGAAGGCCCGAGCCATCGTCGGTATCGCCGATATACATGCCGGGGCGCTTCCTCACAGCATCGAGGCCTTTTAAGACCTTGATCGAGTCGGCACCATATTCAGGCATTGCGGGGGAAATATCGTCGGTTGTCATCAGTCTGATTTCGATTCGCTTAGTCGGCCATTTTCCACTTGATACACCACTGTCGAGGCACTTGCGCCATCAAAAAGTTCCCGTTCCGTGCCCGTCATCCAAGCCTGCACTTTGAGATGGTCGAGATGCCCAAAAAGTGCGGTTCTGCGGGCTTTATCGAGGTGAGCCGCAATCTCATCCAGCAGCAAAACCGGGGCAGATCCGGTCACCGCGCGAATGGCCTCCGTCTGCGCCAGAATGAGACCGATGAGGAGGGCCTTTTGCTCACCCGTAGAACCCTCTTCGGCTGCGATATTCTTGGGTCCGTGGCGCACTACAAGATCAGACCGATGCGGCCCGATCAGCGTGCGCCCCGCGCCTTTGTCAGCGCCACGGTTGTCATGCAGAAGTTTTTTATAGCGGTCCTCGGCTTCAAGTGCCGGAAGTTTCGCCACCATGTCCTCGGTGTCGCCAGAAATCGAAATTTCGCTCCATGGAAACGGCCCGGCAAGGCGTTGCGGCGTAAGATAGGCCCCGAGGTTGCCCACCGATTGTAAACGCGCTGCCGCAATGGCCACGGCCTCTTCAGCCATTTGCATTTCCAGGCTGGTGGCCCAAGCCCGATCAAAAGGGCCATCACTAAGAAGCAGGTTGCGCTCCCGCATTAATTTTTCAAACCGGTTGATACGCGCACCATGTTCAGCGTCAAACAGTGCGACCATGCGATCAAGATAGCGGCGGCGTTCCGAAGCAGCGCCAGAAAACAAGCGGTCCAATGCGGGCGTCAACCACACCACGCGCAACAACCCTGCCAAAGCGCCTGAACTTTTCTGCAAATGGCCATCAATCAATACGGCCCGCGCTGCATTAAGGCCATCCGTTTCAGACGCACTCCAGGCCGTGCCCAACTGCATGTCGCCTGCGTGATAGGCCGTGGTGGCTGAGACAGCCCAAGCCCCTTTGCCGTCATTGCGGCCTATGCTTTGATATTCAGCCCCCCGAAGCCCGCGGCCCGGAGTCAGCAAAGAAATCGCCTCCAGCAAATTGGTTTTGCCAGCCCCATTTGCACCAGCAAGGGCAATCAATCCTGCCGGCGGATCAAGTCGCAGTGCTGCATAGTTCCGATAATCCGAAAGCGTGATGCGGGTAATGCGGTGGGAAGCTGCTGGAGTCACGCGTCGGGTTTACACCCGCATTGGCATGAGCACATAGAGCGACTGTTCGTCCTTCGGGTCTTTCACCAAAGTGGGTGAACCTGAATCCTGGAATTCGAAACGAATGGTTTCCGCCGTGATCTGCCCTGCAACATCCAACAAATAGCGCGAGTTAAAACCAATCTCGATCGGTTCCTGCGCATAATCGACCACAAGCTCTTCTTCAGCCGAACCGGAATCCGGATTGTTGACAACGAGGGACAATTTCCCATCGTTCAAGGACAGCTTTACCGCACGGCTCTTTTCCAGCGAGATTGTCGAAACGCGATCAACGGCTTGCGCAAAATCTTTGGCCTCAGTGATCAACACCTTGGTGTTATTGCGAGGGATAACCCGTTCATAGTCAGGGAAGGTGCCATCTATCAATTTGGAGGTGAGCACCAAATTTCCGGCGCTGAAACGGATTTTGGAAGAAGACAACGACACTTCAACATCGCCCTCTTCGCCCTCCATCAGCTTCACAATCTCAAGCACGGTTTTGCGCGGCACGATGACGCCCGGCATGCCGTCAGCACCTGATGGCAAATTCACTTGTGCTTGCGCCAGTCGATGACCATCGGTAGCCACAGCACGCAAACTGTCAGCCTGCTTGGCTTGGTGCAAATAAATGCCATTCAAATAATAACGCGTCTCTTCCGTCGAAATCGCAAAGCGGGTTTTTTCGATAAGGAATTTGAGTGCAGTTGCGGGCAAGGCAAAGGTGTTGCCGAATTCGCCTGACGACAAATCGGGGAAATCTTCTGCTGGCAGCGCCTGCAAGGCAAAGCGCGAGCGACCAGCGGTAATGGCTACGCGCGATGAATCGGGGCCTTGCTCCAATTGCAACTGCGCACCATCGGGCAGTTTGCGCACGATATCGTAAAGCATGTGGGCGGGAACAGTAGCAGCCCCTTCGCGTGCAGTTTCAGCCGCAACAGTTTCAACAATTTCGATGTCGAGGTCGGTTGCCGTCAGTTTCACCACGCCTTGCTTGGCTTGCACCAAAACATTGGAAAGCACAGGAATAGTGTTGCGTCGTTCAACCACGCTTTGCACATGGTTCAGGGCTTTCAAAAAGGCAGACCGTTCGATGGTAACGCGCATATGATACTCTTGTTTCCGGATGTTGCGGGACAGACCCTTGGAGGGTTGCAAACAATGGCGGTTCGGAGCTCATTTTTCAAGTCTCAGCGCAATGTTATCCAGCCTTAAGCGAGGATGGCCGAAGCGTTTCGAAGGGCCTTGATCTGCTCGGCATGGTTGCCTTTAAAAATGGCAGAACCCGCCACCAGCACATTGGCACCGGCCTGCACAACGGCTCCGGCATTTTTGGCGGTAATGCCACCGTCAACTTCCAAATCGATGTTGCGATGGCCAATCAGGGCTTTGGCTTGGCGAATTTTATCGAGCATGGACGTTATGAAACTTTGGCCGCCAAAACCGGGGTTCACCGTCATGATGAGAATGAGGTCGAGTTCGTCAATGACATGCTCCAGAACCGACAACGGCGTGCCCGGGTTCAGCGACACCCCCACCTTTTTGCCCAAGGCTTTCACGGCCTGAACTGAGCGGTGCAAATGCGGACCAGCCTCGGCATGAACCGTAATGAGATCAGCTCCTGCATCGGCAAATTGCTGGAGGTAACGATCCACAGGGGCAATCATCAAATGCACATCGAAACAGCATTTTCGTGAGGGGGCGAATCGAATGCATGATCGGCGCGCCATAGGAAATATTGGGCACAAAATGCCCGTCCATCACGTCGATATGCACCCAGTCAGCGCCACCTTGTTCAATGGCAGCAATTTCAGCCCCAAGTTTGGAAAAATCAGCGGCGAGAATGGACGGGGCGATGAGCAGGGGGCGGGTTTTCATGGAGAGGTTTTTAGAAACGCGCGGCCGGACTGTCAAAAACTATAAAGCCGTCATCCCCACTTTCATGGGAATGACGGTTATTGTGATTTGGTATTAAGCGATCACTTTGCCGAAATGGGCAGCGGTGTCGCTCATGCGGTTGGAGAAGCCCCATTCATTGTCGTACCACGAGAGAATGCGCACGAAGTTACCTTCGAGAACCTTCGTCTGGTCCATGTGGAAGTTTGACGAATGTGGGTTGTGGTTGAAGTCGATCGAAACGTTTGGTTCCAAGGTGTAACCCAAGATACCCTTCAATGGTCCAGCATCAGCAGCAGCCTTGATGGCGGCGTTGATTTCTTCAACGGTGGTGTTGCGCGAGGCAACGAACTTGAAATCCACAACCGACACGTTAGGTGTTGGAACGCGGATCGACGTACCGTCGAGCTTGCCCTTCATCGCAGGGATAACAAGGCCGATGGCCTTTGCAGCACCGGTCGAGGTCGGGATCATGGACATGGCAGCAGCGCGGGCGCGATACAAATCCTTGTGCATGGTGTCCAGCGTTGGTTGGTCGCCAGTATAGGCGTGAATGGTGGTCATGAAACCATGGTTGATGCCTACAGTATCGTTCAAAACCTTAACCACAGGGGCAAGGCAGTTAGTGGTGCAGGATGCGTTCGAAATGACCATGTGGTCCTTCGTCAGCTCATTGTGGTTCACGCCGTAAACAATGGTCGCATCCGCATTGTCGCAAGGGGCAGACACGATCACGCGCTTTGCACCAGCGGCAAGATGGGCCGAGGCCTTGTCTTTCGCGGTGAAAATGCCGGTGCATTCCATCACGATGTCAACGCCCAGTTCCTTGTGTGGAAGCTGTGACGGATCCTTCACGGCCGTCACTTTGAAAGTGTCTGAACCGATCGAGATGGAATCACCCTTGGTGGTGACAGCGTGGGGGAAGCGACCATGAACAGAGTCATAGCGCAGCAAATGGGCGTTGGTTTCAACAGGTCCCAGATCGTTCACCGATACGATGTCGATGTCCGTACGGCCCGATTCATAAATGGCACGGACCACGTTGCGGCCGATGCGGCCAAATCCGTTAATTGCGACGCGAACTTTCGCCATAGCTTATACTCCTGGAGGTTTTTAAGATTTCGGGAGGCCTTATAGCCGATCTCGCCCTCATTCAAAGCGAAAAATGAGGTGCGCACCTCAGCAGGCGCGATGAGCAGCTATGCGGTTGAATTTATGCAGCCGCAGAGCGCTTCTTCAGGAGCCCCGTCAGCCAATCCGGGTCCATCTGCGGCACCGACGACAACAGCAATTCAGTGTAAGCCGGATAGGGCGGGTTGAGCACTTCTGATTTCAGGCCCTGCTGCACAACTTTGCCTTTGTACATCACCACGATTTCATCGGAGATGGCGCGCACCGTTGCAATATCATGGGTGATGAAGAGATAGGAGACGTTGGTTTCCTTCTGCAACTTCATCAGCAGTCTTAAAATATCTTCCTGCACAATTTGGTCGAGGGCAGACGTCACTTCATCGCAGATGATGATATCCGGTTCAGCCGCAAGGGCGCGCGCAATCGAAATGCGCTGCTTTTGTCCGCCTGACATTTCACCCGGCAAACGGTCAATGAAATCTTCCGACAATTCGATGTTGTTGAGCAGGGAAATAATCTTGTCTTCCTTGGCGCGCCCCGTAAGGCCCAAATAAAACTCCAAGCGGACGGCCAATAATATCGCGCACCTTTTGGCGCGGGTTCAACGCTGTGTCAGCTGATTGATAAATCATCTGGATGCGACGCAACGTATCGCGGTCGCGGTCTTGCAATTTTGCCGGCAATGCCTTGCCGTTGAATTCAATGCGGCCTTTGGATGGCGGCAACAAACCGGTGATGGCACGCGCCAATGTGGATTTGCCCGAACCTGATTCACCCACAACAGCAACCGTTTTGCCGCGCGGCAAACGCACCGTCACATTGTCCAGCACTTTGACAACACCGGAATAGCTGGCATCCACATTGCTGATCGACAATGCAATGTCGGTGCCTTTTTCTTCAGGTTTTTCGAGGGAGCGCACCGCCCAAAGCGACTTGGTATAATCCTGCGTCGGAGCTTTGAGCATGACACGCGTGTCAGCCTGCTCAACCAAATTACCATAGCGCAACACCATGATGCGATGTGCCATCTGCGCAACCACGGCAAGGTCATGGGTGATGTAGATTGCAGCGGTGTTGAACTCTTCCACAATGCGGCGCATCGAGGCCAACACTTCAACCTGCGTCGTCACATCAAGTGCCGTTGTGGGTTCATCGAAGACAATGAGGTCAGGACGGCATGACATGGCCATGGCCGTCATGGCGCGTTGCAATTGCCCGCCTGAAACCTGGTGCGGATAGCGCGTGCCAATGGTGTCGGGGTTTGGCAATTGCAGGCGCTTGAACAAGTCACGCGCGTCAGTTTCAGCCGCATCCCGGCTCATGATTCCGTGGTTGACGGCACTTTCGGTCACTTGTTCCATCAAGCGATGGGCTGGGTTGAATGAGGCCGAGGCACTTTGCGCCACGTAGGATATTTTCGACCCCCACATCGCCCGCAATTCTGCTTGAGATGCATTCACAAGTTCCTTGCCTTCAAACTGAATGCTGCCAGCAGAAATGCGGCAGCCCGGCTTGGTGTAGCCCATGGCGGCAAGGCCGAGCGTAGATTTGCCAGCACCCGATTCACCAATCAGGCCCAACACTTCGCCACGCTTTAAATCAAGATCAATGCCCTTGATGATGGGATGCCACTTGTCATCCGAGTAGCCTTCAATCTTGAGGCCGCGAATGGTGACAATCGACGAGCCTTTGACGCGCTTGTTGTCGATCGTTTTCTTATCATTGCTCATCGCGCAACCCCGATGTTTTTTGCAGGAACCAATCCACCACAAAGTTGACGGCAATCGTCAGCAAGGCAATGGCACCTGCCGGAATCAGCGGTTGGATTTTACCGAATGTAATGAGTGTTTTGCTTTCAGCCACCATGGAACCCCAGTCGGCGGTTGGCGGTTGAATCCCAACGCCAAGGAACGACAAGGCAGCAATAGTCAAAAACACAAAGCTGAAACGCAAGCCAAATTCTGCGATCATCGTGGGCAGGATGTTTGGAACAATTTCACGGAACACGATCCACAACATTTTTTCACCGCGCAGACGCGCTGCTTCTACGAAATCTTGCACGGCAACACTGAGTGCGGTGTTGCGAGCGAGGCGGAACACGCGCGTTGAGTCCAATACAGCAAGAATAAGAATTAAGTTCGTGATCGATTTTCCAGCCATTGCCAAAAGCATAAGTGCGAAGATCAAAACCGGAATGGACATTAGAATGTCAGCGATGCGGCTGACGATTTGATCCATCCATCCGCGTGTGACAGCGGCATAAATACCGAGGGTGCCACCGATGAAGAATGAAATCATCACGGTAAGCAAGGCAATGCCGATGGTATTACGCCCGCCGTAGATAACGCGGGACAGTGTATCGCGACCGATCTGATCAAGACCAAACCAATTTTGCGCAGATGGTGCGCCATAGGCTTTGCCAACAATTTCAGACTCGCCATAGGGTGCCACGATAGGGGCAAATAATGCGCAAAAAACGTAAATGGCAATCACAGCCATTCCGAATTTGGCAGTAAACGGCGCTGACTTCAAAAGTCTAACGGCACTCTGCCAGTGCGTGCGCCGTGTACGACGTGAAAGAATGTCTTGGGTTTCAATACTCATTTGGGATGCAAGAGCCGTGGGTTGGTGACAATAGCGATGATGTCAGCCGAAAGATTCAAAAGAATATAGGTCGCTGCAAAAATCAAAGCGCAAGCTTGTGCCACGGGCATGTCGCGCTTGCTCACGGAATCGACCATCAATTGGCCGATGCCGGGATAGGTGAAGACCACTTCAACAACAACGACACCGACAACCAAATAGGCTAGGTTGAAAGCGATGACGGTTGCTATGGGTGCCCAGGCATTGGGCAGCGCATGTTTGAGAATGACTTGCCGTGGTGACAGGCCTTTCAATTTTGCCATCTCAATGTAGGGACTTGAGAGAAGGGCAATGATGGATGCCCGCGCCATGCGCATCATGTGTGCGATAATCACGAGTGTCAGCGTCATTGAAGGTAAAATCGCTTTAAAGACATGTTCTGCGAACGGCGTTGATGCCGAGACAGTGGAAAGTGGCGGGAACCAGCGCAATTTTACGGCAAAGAAGAACACGAGAATATAAGCCACGAAAAACTCAGGTGATGCAATGGTCGTGAGTGTCGTGGCGTTGGCGATGCGATCAAACCAGCTATTGCGATAGAGTGCACAGAGCAGCCCCAATGCAAGCGCAATTGGCACAGCAATGATAGCGGTCATAGCCGCAAGGAAAAATGTGTTGTAGAAACGTGGCGCGATGACGTCGCTGACAAAACGCACTTTGGCCGCAGCCCAGCCACCACCCGCACCAGCGAATGATTTTCCGAAGTCGCCTTGGATAGCACCAAAGATCCACTCAAAATAGCGCGTCACTGGCGGGCGATCGAGCCCCAAGGCTTTGTTGACGGAAGCAACAGATTCTGGCGTTGCACCTTGGCCTAAAATAGCTTCGGCAAACCCACCTGGCAACAACTCCAACGACGAGAAAATGATGACTGACACAGCAAGCAGCGTCAGCAATCCCAATCCCAACCGTTGCAGCACGGTTTTCATGACCGGATGCATGCGCCTACCCCTCAACTATTTCTTTGGCAGGTCTCTTTGGACCCTGAAGTTACGCTAGCACGAAGTTCCGGTTTTGCCAGACCATTTTTCCGGATTTCGTAGTCAGTTGCGACATCGTCAAAAAAAACCCCCGCTGTTTCCAGCGAGGGCGAAGCTTGTGTGTAGCGTGGTATTATACGAACCACCAACGATCATAGGCGTAACCGCCGTCATGATCGAGATCGGAGTTGAAGTCGCCGTGGCCGACCTTGTTGGACATTGCACCAACATAGTTGGCGTACATCAATGTCATCCAGCCACCATCATCATGCAGCAACTGCTGCATTTCTGCATACATGGCAGCGCGTTTTGGTTGATCGGTTTCACCGCGGGCCTGGATCAACAGTTCGTTGAAGCGTGGGTGCTTCCACTTTGTATCGTTCCAAGGTGCTTCACCGGCCATGGCGACGCTGAACATGGCGTCGGCAGTTGGGCGTCCACCCCAATAGCAATGGCACCATGGCTTCTTGAGCCATACGTTGCTCCAATAACCGTCGTTTGGCTCACGCACAACGTTGATGGTGATACCGGCTGCTTTTGCATGTTCCGACATCAACAAAGCAGCGTCAACCGAACCAGCGAAGGCAGCATCAGCTGCTGAAATGTCAACCGTGAGGTTTTCCATTCCGGCCTTCTTGAGCAGTGACTTTGCCTTTTCAGGATCATAGCCATAGACAGGTTCAGGAGCGGTGGCGAACTGCATTGTGGCTGCAAGTCCATTGTCGTTTCCGGGCTTGCCGTAACCGAACAATACCTTATCCACGAGCTCCTGACGGTTAACCGCCCACTTCAAAGCTTGGCGCACTTCAACCTTGTCGAAAGGTGCAACGTCAACGAACATCGGCGCTGTATATTGCTCATAGCCAGCAACATTATAGAGCGATGTGTCAGGAGCAGACTTCAACAGGTCGATGGTCTTGAGGTCAGCGCGATCGATATAGTCCACTTCACCCGACAGATACGCATTGGTGCGCGCTGCAGGATCGATGATCGAAAGCTGGGTGATTTCATCGAAGTTGCCGGGCGCGAAAGCGTTCGGGTTGCGTTTGAAATGCACCTTGACGCCTGGCTCGAAGCCATCAAGCACGTAAGGACCTGCACCCAAGCCGCTTACATCTGCCTTACCATCTGTGATCGACAGAATGGGGAACTGGTAGTTGGCCAAGTTTGCGGGGAAGTCGGCGTTCGGGCCTGACAACTCAAATACAACTGTTTCAGGACCATCAGCTTTGACAGACTTAACGCCCGTCAAATAGGCTTTGCCCGGTGACTTGCTGTCTGGGCCGTTGTGATAGTTGATTGTGCCAACAACGTCATCAGCGGTCAGGGTTTTGCCATTGTGGAAGGTCACGCCCTTGCGCAGCTTGAACACCCACTTTGTGGCACCATCAGATGGTTCCATGCTTTCAGCAAGGTAGGGATAGGTTGCGCCCTTGTTGTCAATGCGGACGAGTGGTGCGCCAGACAGGCCCTTGCCCCAAGAAAAGTCCATGCCGTTTGCGAAGGTTGCGGGATCCATCGAGTCCGTTGTGGCACCGTGTCCAAGACCAACGCGGAAATGGCCGCCGGCTTTTGCTTCAGCACGGGCTGCGGCAGTGAACAACGTGCCTGCAGCAGCAAGCGACATGCCGCCTGCCATTGCATATTGCATAAAGTCACGGCGAGACAGTCTGCCCCGTGTTACGGCCTTTTTGGCCAAATCAAGTTTAAATTCAAATTCAGTCATGTTTCACTCCATTGCGTATGAATGCTGTGATGATCGGAGCGGCAATTGCCGTCTGCGGATCAGGCTTGGCGAACTCTGTGCCAGCTGCCAGTCTCCGTTTGTGCTCCCCTCAGTCGTTCTTGTTTTTGCTCCCGAAGAAGTGGTCGGGCGTAGCCAAACCTGACGGGGAGCCTCGCATGCTGTGGCAAACGCGTCAATTCAATTTCCTTACAATTGACGTGGACATAACTGATCCAAAAGGGCGCTTTTGTGCGTAAAGGAGTCGAAAACATCGTTTGTGTCTTAATGCCTGGGAGATTTGAATTTGCCGAAACTAAATATTGCCGTTGTCGGCAGCGGTATCGCAGGACTGAGCTGCGCCTGGGCCTTGTCGCAGCGCCACAACGTGACCTTGTTTGAAAGTGAAAACCGCATTGGTGGCCATGCCAACACTGTCAAAGTCGACACTGCCAAAGGTTCGGTTGCGGTCGATACGGGTTTTATCGTTTTCAACACGTGGACCTACCCGAATTTAACAGCCCTGATGGATTATCTCGACCAGTCCGTGACACCCACACAAATGAGTTTTTCGGTGAATGCGGAAAAAGGGCACTATGAATACAGCGGCAATCATCTCGGCACATTGTTGGGCACTGCGCGGCAATGGTTGTCTCCCGCGCACTGGCGCATGATGTATGATCTGCTGCGGTTCTATAGTAAGGCAGAATCCCACGTGGCTCACGTCGCGCCGGGAACATCGCTTGGTCAATACCTGTCGCAGTACGGCTATGGCGAACAGTTCATCCAGCGTCACATTTTGCCCATGTCCGGTGCCATCTGGTCAGCCACGCCCGAACAAATTGCGGAATATCCATTCCACGCTTTTATCAGGTTTTTTGCCAACCACCGACTGTTTAATTTGGGTAATCGGCCAGACTGGCACACGGTCACCGGCGGTTCCCGAGAATATGTCAACAAGCTGGTTGAGGATTCTCGCTTCACGGCGCGTCTCGCGACACCTGTCCTACAGGTCGAACGTCAGATCAATGGCGTGAGATTGAAATTCGCTGACGGGAATGCACAAACCTTTGACCAAGTGGTATTGGCAACTCATGCCGACACTTCGTTGGGCATGTTGGCAAGGCCAACGCAGGCTGAACAGGATTTACTTTCGCCCTTCCAAACCTCAGCCAATACTGTTTATCTTCACCGCGATGCGGCACTCATGCCAAAGCATCGCCGGTTTTGGTCAGGCTGGAATTATCGCATGCCTGAAGGCGGCGTGACTTCAACACCAGAAGTTACCTATTGGATGAACGCCTTGCAAAAATTGCAATCACCCGACCAGCATTTTGTATCACTTAATCCTACGGTGAAGCCCAAGGCGGAACTGACTGACGGCCAATTCAGCTATCGTCATCCCCTGTTCAATGAATCAACACTTGCCGCACAAAAGGAACTTTGGTCGCTGCAGGGTGTTGATCGTGTGTGGTTTTGCGGTGCGTGGTTTGGTTCTGGTTTTCATGAAGACGGTCTGCAATCCGGTTTGGCCGTGGCCGAACAACTGGGTGGTGCCCGCAGGCCGTGGAATGTCGAGCAGGAATCAGGCCGTATCCACGTGCATGCAAAGCCCGCGCTATGGCCCAATACGATTGTTGAGGCAGCCGAATGAATGCCATTTCCCCCGGCGTGTTTGTGGGCAAAGTTACCCACAAAAGGTTGATGCCCGTGAAGCATGAGCTGCACTATGATGTGGCAAGCGTGTTGCTAGATGTTGATCAGCTGAAAACGGGATTGCCCTCACTGTTGCGCTACAATCAGTTTGGCTTGTTTTCTATCAATGATCGCGACCAAGGCGAGATAAACCGTAATCAATCCATTGCAGATTTTGCTTGGGGAGAAATGCGAAAACACCAAGGCACAGGAAGCATCACGCGGATTTTGATGCTGTGTTATCCCCGCATTTTGGGTTACACCTTCAATCCTCTCACCGTGTTTTTTGGCCTTGATGCAGAAGGCCATGTGCGCATGCAGCTGTTTGCTGTTCATAATACATTTGGCGGTCGGCATATCTATGCTTCAGGTCCGTTTGCGCCGGGGGAGGAAACTTTTTCAAAGACGGACAAAACCTTTCGCGTGTCGCCCTTCAACAAAATTGAAGGACAGTACGTTTTGCGCGCCACGGCTCCCATGGACACTGTCAGTCTCGGCGTGGCACTGACCACGAAGGAGGGTCCGGTAATGAAGGCCTACTTCCACGGCCAACGCAAAACACTTTCAAATGGCGTTTTGTTGCAGGTTTTTTTCACCCTGCCGCTGATGACCTTGAAGGTGGTGGCGGCAATTCATTGGGAGGCCTTGAAACTTTTCGCAAAGGGCCTCAAGTTACAAACTCCGTAACCCGGCCAAGAGAGCTGGAAGGTGGATATCATGGTTGATGGCGTTTTGAATCGGCTTGCATTGGGAATTGGACGTCGGCTTTTGCCATTGGACGTCAAAGGTTCTCTTGAACTTACATTGCCTTCAGGCAAGGTCATCATGTTGGGCGCGCGCGGCGTGGGCTTTGACGCGCAATTGAAACTCCATAATTACAAAGTCATCTGGGCCAGCGTGAAACGCGGCCAACTTGGGTTCTTCGAACGCTACATGGCGGGCGATGTCGACAGCGCGAATCCCACGACATTGTTTCGGTTCTACCTGCAAAACCGAAGTGCGATGGACCGTGCATCCAACGGGTTTTTCTTTTCGAGCTTTCTCGACAAATATTGGCACAAGAAACGCGACAACACGCGTAAAGGTTCGAAAGAAAACATCTCCGCCCACTACGATCTCGGCAATGCGTTTTATGAAAAATGGCTCGATGATACGATGAGCTATTCCTCCGCCGTTTTTGATGGCACGGGTAACAGTCTGGAAGCAGCCCAGCGCCACAAGATCAACAAGGTCATGGAAGCCGCCGAAGTTGAGCCGGGCAAGTCTTATCTGGAAATTGGCTGCGGGTGGGGTGGCGTGGCTGAAGAAACCGCCAAGGCGGGAGCCAACCTACGTGGCATCACTTTGTCGCGCGAACAATTGGAATTTGCCAAGGCGCGCATGCAGCGCCAAGGCTTGGATGGCAAAACCGAATTGGTGTTTGAAGACTACCGCGACACCAAGGGAAGTTATGATGGCATCATGTCGGTTGAAATGATTGAAGCCGTTGGTGAGGCCCATTGGCCAGCCTATTTTAAAACCCTGTTTGATCGGTTGAAGCCGGGTGGTGTTGCGGCCATTCAAGGCATTACAATTTTGGAAGATCATTACGAGCCCTATAAAAACGGCGTGGATTTCATCCAGCGCTATATTTTTCCGGGCGGCATGTTGCTCACCAAGGACATCATGCGTGAGCAAACTGCCAAGGCCGGATTAATCTTTGAGCGCATTGAATGTTTTGGCCAAAGCTACGCGAAAACCTTAAATCTATGGCAGGAACGTTTTGAGGCGGCCTGGCCTAAAATCCAGCCACTGGGTTTTGACGAACGCTTCCGTCGCATGTGGAATCTTTATCTCAGCTATTGTGAAGCGGGCTTTGCTGAAGGCGTTATCGATGTTGGCATCTATAAGCTGCGGCGGCCTATGGCTTGAGCAAATACTTCCGACTAATCCAGAAATAAAGTCGATAGGGCAACAAGCGACCGAGTTTCATAATCGCCACAAATGGCGTGGGGTAAGCCACTTCAAATTTCCCTTTAGCCAAACCTGCAATGGTGGCGCGGGCTGCATCGGCAGGTTCCATCAGGAATGGCATGTCAAAGTCATTGATGGCCGTCATTGGAGTGCGCACAAATCCCGGATTGATAACGGTGATTTTAACACCGTCCCGATCCAATTCCGGTTTCAACGACTCTGCAAGGTTGATCAGCGCTGCCTTCGTGGGGCCATAGGCGGCAGCCTTCGGCAATCCCCGATAACCCGACACTGACGCGATCCATGAAAGATGGCCAGAACGTCGCGCGCGAAATTTTGGCAAGGCAGCTGCCAATACATGGATGACGCCTAAATAGTTGACCTCATACATGCGGCGGAACATGCCAACTTGAAAGTCGGCTGCTGATGCTGGTGTATAGGTTCCAGCTCCAGCGATAATCAAATCGATTGGACCAAGCTGCTGCTCAATTGCCGCAAATGTATCAGCCACAGCTTGTTCATTTGACACATCAAGCGGAAAAGCGTGAATGCCCGCACCCAACGCCTGAAGTGCTACAGCGTTGCGGGCCGAGGCCGCAACCACAACACCTTCAGCTGCCAATTGTTTACATATTTCAGCGCCAATGCCGGTTGAAGCACCTGTCACCCAGACAACCCGCCACGGCAAGGCCATGGTTTAAAAGCCGATGAAGGGCTGTGCCAGACGCGCCCAGACTGAACGAAAGCGCGCTGGTGCTTCCGTTGCCACAAGACAAATGCAATCTTCGTCTGAATCCACAATCGGTTGGTGTTCAACGTCTTCGTCGAGGTCGGCAACATCACCCACAGCATAGCGACCGGTATGATCGGTATAGGACCCGCGCAACATCACCGTTAGTTCTTCACCGCCGTGCCCGTGCTCCGGCATCTTACGGCCCTTGCCAATACGCAACAATTGCAAATGGGTTTTGCCTTTTTGAGACAATGGAATTTCAAAGCTGGCAACACCCGGTGCCTTGGTTTTCCAGTTTAAACCATCCAAAGTCTGGTGTTCCAACAGGTTGGCCAAAACCAACGGTACTTCTGATGAGACAGACGAACCCTTGCGCTTGGGCTGTGCAGCAACAGCATCTAAGCTGGCCAAGGTCGCAGCGCGGCAACCATCCGTCACGGCACTGCCCAATTCAGCCATCAAGAATTCGCCGCCATAACCTTCAGCTTGGCGGGCCGCTTGTCTGCAATCAGCGCAATAGGCCAAATGGGTGGCCACTGCAAAACCATGGGCCTCGCCCAAGGTTCCGGCAGCATAGGCGATGATGGTCGCGTCATCGAGGTGATGGGTAATTTTCAATTCACAGCCTCCAACAGCTTGCGCATGCGGCGATAAGCCAGTCGCATGCGGCTCTTTACGGTGCCAAGTGGAATTTGGAGCCGTGCCGCGATGGCACTTTGGGGTAAATCTTCAACATAACTCAGGATCAACAATTCCCGTTGTTCTTCAGGAATCTGCGCCAAGGCTTTTGCCACATATCCATCCTCTTGCAGTCGGGACAAGGCATCATCCTGCGGCGCGTCTTCCGATTCAGCATCATAGTCGTCAATGTCAGAATACAGCGACGTCTTTTCCCGCCGCAGCCTGTCAATGCGCAGATTACGCGCAATGGTGAAAATCCATGTGGTCACACTGCCACGCTCCGCCACATACATCTGCGCTTTAGACCAAACTGCGACCATGGTTTCCTGCACCAGGTCTTCAGCCTGCTCAGCCGTTGCTCCTTTGCGCATCATGAAACTTTTGACCCGCGGTGCATAAGCATCGAACAGACTTGCGAATGCCGCTCTGTCACGATGTTCAGCGATACGTTGCAGGAGGTCACGATCTGCCGTCATGGCGAATGACCTTTCTTGTTGTTGCAAAGCAACCAATGCAAAGGCCATGGCCCCGTTCTCCCAGACACGATGCTCTGGTACGCCGCAAAGACCAGTGTGGATTACTGCAGGCGGCGTTCAATCTGCTCATTAAACTCTTTCACAAACACACGTTTCTTGCCTTCAAAGGCTTCAATCTTGCCCCAGACAATCCAATGCGTCTTGGTTGCCGTCAGTCGCCCATAGGTTTCCGTACGGATGTCCCAAGTTCCACGTTTGCGGCTTTCGGTCCAATGGGTTTCCATGGTGGCAGACAAGGGGTCAGCAGGGTCAATTGAATAATTTTCACGCCCGACACCTGAAACAATCAATCCATGGGGCTTAAGTTCGTGGGTTCCGAAATCATCGACAATAGCCATTTTTGTGTGGCCAGACTTTTTATCAATCCACGTCTTGCGGGAATGAGATGGTTTCTTGATCTGTTTTTGCTTCACCGGCTCTGCAGCTTCAGGTGCTGCAAACACCACGGGCTTGTCGGTCACGTTTTTCTTGCGAATAGGAACTGCAAGGGTTGAAGCGCCGGCATAAACTGTCAGCTTCACAGGTTCGGGGGCAGGCCACATCATGGGGAAATAGCTGGTGGAAATTGCCACGCGCAAGCTGTGTCCCTTTGGCACTTTCCAGGCAATGTCGTCGAGTTTAATTTTCATTTTGTAGCGCTTGCCGGATTCCAACGGTGTTGGATATTCGCGTGACTCCCGCATGCACAGGTTTTGCAATTGGTAAGTAATGCGGGAAACTTCACCCGTCGGCCACACATCATTCAAGCGAACGGCAATGTGAGCAACAGGTTTGTCAACGCTAAAGCTCAACTCCACCACAGGCTGGCCCACCACTTCCATGTCCTCCACCAAGGTTGGACTATCGAAGGTAATCGAGCCCTGGTCATCGCGCATCTGGTTGCCGGGGAATTCTTCCCCCAGCCAGATGATGCAATATTCCCCACCATCAAATCCGATGTTTTGCGGTGACGTCAAAGTTAGAGCTTCTTCCTTGCCAGCGTCAGCCGAAATTCCCTTGGACGACAGGCACCAGGTTTTGGTTTCGATATTGCCAAAGCCCCAATAGCTTTCAGGCACCCAGCGGCCTTTGATTTCGTCGGGGAAACTGCCGGGCTTATAGGCATCCATGACATAGACACGGTAGTCCGGATCATCGGTGACACCGGTGTTGATGCCCTTGATGTGGAAATCCCACCAGCGCAACATTTCCTGCAAGAAACCGATGTTGGGGTTGGGCACCGCAAAATGTGGATACTTATGTGCCCACGGCCCAATGATGGCCTTGCGCGGCACCCGCAGGTTTTTCATGAGGCGTGGGATGGCGTTGGAATAAGCATCGTTCCAGCCGCCCACAGCCAAAACCGGCACTTTGATTTTCTGATAGTCTTCACACACGCTACCATGTTTCCAATAGCTGTCGCGGTGTGGATGTTTCAGCCAATCGGTAATCAGGAAGGGCTCATTCTCCAAACGGTTGAGCCACATCTTTTTCCACTTCGCACCCACGATCTTGGGGTCCGGTGGACGCGAGGAATAAGCCAACATGGTAGCGGCCCAACCCAGATTTTCATTCAGCAGCGTGCCGCCCTTGTAGTGGATATCGTCTTCATAGCGGTCATCGGTGGAGCAAAGCGTGATGATTGCTTTAAGAGCAGGAGGCTGCAGGGCCGCAATCTGCAAGGCGTTAAAGCCGCCCCAAGAAATGCCAAACATGCCCACTTTACCATCGCACCATTTCTGTTGCGCCAGCCATTCAATCACTTCAACGCCATCGTCGAGTTCCTGTTTGGTATATTCATCGCGCATCAAACCATCGGAATCGCCATTGCCCCGCATATCCACGCGAATGCAGGCATAGCCATGGCCTGCAAGATAAGGATGGGTCAGGGCGTCGCGTGTCGTGGTCCCATCACGCTTCCGGTAGGGCAGATATTCCAGCAGGGCCGGCACTTTTTTCTTGATGGCGTCGGTGGGAAGCCACAGCCGCGCTGCCAGTTTGGTGCCGTCTTTCAAGGGAATATAGAGGTTTTCGGTCTCCTTCACGTTGCGCGGGAAGGTGGTGATGGTCTTGATATTCATGGGAGTCCTGTCGTTGCCAAACCGACTATGCCGGAAATCAGGCAAAGCCTCAACCAACCTTCGAATCTGAACGCCAGATAAATATTGCCCTCAGAATTGGTTCAGCCCGGCCCTCGTAAACCCTGATCATCAAATGACGCTTTAGAGGGATCGAAACAAAATGGAAAAGATCGCAAAATTCGCAATTACCGCCCTGACACTGGGTTTTCTGGCTACCTCATCATTCGCCGGCGACAGCCTCTATGATGGCACGGGTTTCGTAATTGAACCTGCATCCGCTTCCGCCCAAAATGACGTTGACGCCGCTGATGCATTCCCTGCCGTCAAGCGCGGCAAGATTGTTGCTTACAAATCGTCGAAAGCCCAAGGCTCCATTATCATCAACTCCAAGACCAATGAACTCTACTTTGTTCTGGGTTTCGGCAAGGCTGTGAAATATCGCGTGGCCACGGCCAAGAAGGGTTTTGAATGGAAAGGCACCCACAAGGTGTCGCGCAAGAATGTTTGGCCTGATTGGCGCCCACCAGTTGAAATGCGCAAACGCAAGCCAGAATTGCCCATGTTCATGGAAGGTGGTCCGAAGAATCCGCTGGGTGCCCGCGCCATGTATCTGGGCTCCACGATCTATCGCATTCACGGCACCAATGAACCTTCTTCAATTGGCAAATCAGCATCTTCAGGCTGCATCCGCATGCTGAATTCGGATGTGACCGAACTCTACAGCCTCGTAAAGGTCGGCACGGAAGTAACGGTGCTGTAACGCACCCGAACTTTCGCGCTGTCTCACCCCTCCGGTTCAATCCGCCCCCTCGCGCCGGAGGGGTTCTCTTTTTCAAACAGCGAAATATGTATCGAGAATGCGCCGATAAATCCGTGTCGTGGCTTGCAGTTCTTCAACAGAAATGCGCTCGTCGGTCTGGTGGATCGTGGCATTGGTCGGGCCAAATTCCAGAACCGGGCAATAATCCTTGATGAAGCGCGCATCCGACGTGCCGCCCGATGTTGAAAGTTTCGCCACCAATCCGGTTTCAGCAGCAATCGCATCTTGTACCAGACCCACAAAGGCACCGGGTTCCGTGATGAAAGCTTCGGCACCCTCTGTGAACTTCACACCCCACAACCCGCCCATCTCTTCATAGAGTTTTTCAACGTGTCCATTGACCAACGCTTTCAACGAAGCAAAATCATGCTCCGTCGAATATCGGATGTTGAACTTCAACACGGCCTTTGCCGGAATGACATTACCTGCAGGATTGCCAACATCGAAAGATGTGAAAGCCAGTGTGGAGGGATCAAAATGTGCATTGCCGCTGTCTAATGGATGGGCCGCAAGACGCTCAATCAACCGCGCCAGTTTCGGAATGGGGTTGTCGGCCTTGTGCGGATAAGCGGCATGGCCTTGCTTGCCTTCTACCGTCACAACAAAAGACAATGACCCACGACGGCCAATTTTGATGGTGTCGCCCAACGCATCAACGCAGGAAGGTTCACCCACCAGACAATGATCAGGAACTTGGCCCTTGTCTTTCATCCACTGCAAAACTTTGACCGTGCCATTAATGGCGGGGCCTTCTTCATCATTGGTGATCAAGCATGAAATCGAACCTTTGAACTTTGGGTTCTCACGCACGAAGTCTGAAGCTGCTGCTGCAAAGGCCGCAACGGAGCCTTTCATGTCGGTGGTGCCACGGCCCCAGATAAAACCATCCTTGATGTCCGCTGCAAAAGGCGCATGCGACCAAATGCTTTCATCACCCTGTGGCACCACATCGGTGTGGCCTGCAAAACACAAATGCGGACCAGAATTGCCAATGCGGGCAAACAGGTTGTCAATGTCAGGCGTGTTTTGGTCCTGAAAAATCAATCGCTCGCAATGAAACCCGGCAGCCCCAAGCCAGCCCTCAACACAATCCAAAGCCCCAGCCTCAAGTGGCGTCACCGAAGGACAGCGCACCAAGAGCTGCAACATGGTAACTGGGTCATGGGGGGTGTTTTTCATGAATTAACCCCTCAAAATGCCCCCGTCGCCTTTTCAACCGCAGCGACGATTTTCTTTGACGTGAAATCGATCTCTTCTTCAGTCAGGGTCTTGTCTTTCGGCTGCAACACCACCGAAACCGCGAGCGACAATTTGCCATCGGGCAGCTTGAACACGTCGAAAACCTGCGCATCGGCGATCAATGCCTTGTCGGCACCCTTGGCGGCTTTCAGCAATTCTGCGGCTTGCACGTTTGGTTCAACCACGAAAGCAAAGTCGCGTGACAATGGCATGAGGTCAGACAACACAAGGGCGGGCTTTGCAGTGCCTTTTTGGCGAGGTGCTGGAATTGAATTCAGCACAATCTCAAACGCCACAATCGGAC
The DNA here is from genome assembly GCA_963840765.1 of uncultured Alphaproteobacteria bacterium. Lineage (GTDB taxonomy): Bacteria > Pseudomonadota > Alphaproteobacteria > Rhizobiales > Aestuariivirgaceae > Aestuariivirga. Next base: position 84,686 of record CAWJAE010000006.1, read on the forward strand.
CCTTCACATCCATCTCAGCCAGAATACCGGGGTGGATTTCACCGAACCATGCGATTTGGTTTTTGGGTCCCATTTGGATGGTGCCCGAACGACCGGGGTGAAACCATGCAGGCGCACCTTGCACCACTTGCAACGTTGAAGCCGCCATGCCGCAAGCTTCCAGCACGGCCAACACATCGGCCTTCACATCGAATGCATCAACACTACGAGCCCCGCCCAACCATTGCTTGGGAGCGGAAGCACCTTGGCGAATGCCAGCGGCGCGGAAGGTTTCATCTTCGGGCTTATCACCCGCATAGGCATGGCCGATTTCCGACGATCGCAAAATCTGAGAAACCACGGGCGATATTGCGGCCTGCTGCTGCAGATCAGATTGGCAAGCAATGAAGGGCGCATATCCGTGAGTTCAGACGAAATCGCATTGGCAAGTTGCAGCGATTTCTGCCCGCCACCGAAACGAACAGCATTGTCATGGTCGAGGAAGGCATAAGTCACAGCTTCATTGAAACCACGCGATGCAAGCGTGCGGCGCGAGGCCAGCATGCGCTTTTGCAGCGGCGTTAAAACAGGACGTGCCACAGCGATGGCCGATCCATTTCCGCATAGGGGATGTTTTCCAACCCCACGATGCGGCAAATGTCTTCAACGAGATCAGCCTCGCCATTCACATCAGGCCGCCATGATGGAACGAGGCAGGAGGCACCCGCCGCCGCATCCGTGACGGTGAAACCAAGTGCACGCAAGAATGCGCAATTGATCCGCCCACGGACAATCCAGACCACCCAACTGCTTGACGCGCGCACGACGAAGCGTGATGGCGCGTTTGGCTTCGGGCACTTTGCCAGCGATAACCAAATGCGAAGCTTCGCCACCACACAAATCCAATATCATCTGTGTCGCGATTTCAGCACCCGTTGGCGTGAAGGCGGGGTCAATGCCGCGTTCAAAACGATAACGCGCATCGGAATTGATGCCGAGCTTTCGGCCTGTTGTGGCGGTGCGAACGGGGTCGAAATAGGCCGCTTCCAAAAACACGTCAGTTGTTGTTTCCGTGCAAGAGGAGGGATGCCACCGATAATTCCGGCAATGCCTTCAACGCCAGCATCATCAGCGATCACGGTCATGTTGGACGACGAGTGTGTAGGTTTTGTTGTCGAGGGCTTCCAATGTTTCGCCATCTTTGGCCAAACGCGCCGTGATATTGCCATGCACCTTCTTGCGCATCAAACACATGCAAAGGCCGCGCATAGGCGAAGGTGATGTAGTTGGTGATGTCAACCAATGTTGAAATCGGGCGAAGACCGATGGACTTCAAACGCTGCTGCAACCATGCAGGCGAGGGACCATTCTTCACACCACGAATATAGCGCCCCACAAACAGCGGGCAGGCCTTGGCATCGGCGGCGGGGAAATCCAGCTTCACGGAAATCGGTGAATCGAATGTGCCTTGTACCGTTGGCGCATTCAGCGGCTTCAACGTGCCCAAGCCCTTGGCCGCCAAGATCCCGCGCAATGCCATAGATGCCAAGCGCATCTGGGCGGTTCGCCGTCACCTTCACATAGAACATCGGGTCATCGAGGCCGAGTGCGGTGGCAGCAGGTGTTCCCACCGGCCAATCGCCCTGCACTTCGATGATGCCGTCATGTTCTTCCGACAGTAAAAGCTCACGCTCGGAACACATCATGGCTTGTGATTCGGAGCCGCGAATAACAGCAGGCGCAAACACTTGGCCCGTCACGGGAATGGTCACACCGGGCAAAGCGATAATCGCCTTGATGCCCGTTCGCGCATTGGGCGCACCGCAGACGACCTGCTTGATGCCGTCAACCGTTTCAACAACACACAGCCGCAACTTGTCAGCATTGGGGTGCTTCCCCGCCTCTTGCACATAAGCCACGGTGAAAGCTTGAAGCGCCTTGGTCTTGTCGGAAATCTCTTCAACTTCCAAACCAATGCCAAGAAGGCCAGCAGCGATTTCATCGACGGTGGCTGAGGTGTCGAGATAATCCTTGAGCCAGGAGAGGGTGAATTTCATTTTAATGTCCATTTTTCTACTGCATTTCGCAGCGCGTAATCAGTAATGTCAAAAAGGCGATTGGCTCGCGTCACGTTCAGAAGCCATTCAGCAAACAACAGAACCATCACCATCAAAACAGGGAAAAGCGGAAGCGAAATCAAAACAAAGTATATGGCGATAACAATTGCAGGCCATCCTTTGTTTGTTCCAAGCAGGTGTTCACTCGCAATAGCAAGACCGGCCGGAACTCCCAGAAAGAAAAACCCCAAAATGCAATAGCTGAAAAACCATCCGATGATACCGTAGGATTTGTAGTTTTTGATTGAACGACCTAAAATTGACTTATAAACAGCAACCAATCTTCGAGCCATTAGGAAAGCCCTCCACTCAACGTCGGCACTTGCAGACTCTTGAATCCGTAATGCCTCAACCAGCTGAGATCGCTCTCAAAGAACGCGCGCAAATCGGGTATGCCATATTTCAACATGGCGATGCGGTCGATGCCCATGCCGAGGGCAAAGCCTTGGTATTTGAGGGGATCAAGCCCGCAGGACTTCAGCACATTGGGGTGCACCATGCCGGAGCCTAAAATTTCCAGCCACGAGTCACCTTCGCCAATTTTCACCTGACCATCTTTCCATGAACATTGAATGTCCACTTCCATGGAGGGTTCGGTGAAAGGGAAGTGCGAGGCGCGGAAACGCATGTTCACATCGTCAACCTCGAAGAAGGCTTTGCAGAATTCATGCAGCACCCATTTCAAGTTGCCCATGTGGGTGGTCTCATCAATCACAAGCGCTTCCACCTGATTGAACATCGGCGTGTGCGTCATGTCGAGTCAGAGCGAAACGTGCGGCCCGGTGCGATGATGCGGATCGGTGGTTTTTGATTGAGCATGGTGCGGATTTGCACAGGTGATGTGTGCGTGCGCAACACCATGCGCGAGCCATCTTCGCGTTCATTGAAATAGAAAGTGTCATGCTCCTGCCGTGCAGGGTGTTCCGGCGGCATGTTGAGTGCATCAAAATTATGGAAGTCGTCTTCGATGTGCGGACCTTCAGCCACGCGAGAATCCAAGATCACCAAAAATCTGCACCACTTCTTCCCACACCTGTGAGACGGGGTGAACCGAGCCACGCAGTTCGTGACGGGCACCAAGTGTGATGTCTATTTTCTCCGATGCAAGCCGTGCATCCAAAGCAGCACGACCCAATAAAGTCTTCCGTGTACTGATGGCTTCAGTCACTTTGTCTTTCAACACATTCAATGCGGCACCGAATGTTTTGCGTTCATCAGGCGACATGGCACCAAGCGTTTTCATGCGCTCGGAAATCACGCCTTTTTTGCCAAGCGCATTGACGCGCACGGTTTCAAGGGCTGCTTCATCAGCGGCGTCGGCCACAAGTGCCAAAGTTTCGGATTCGAGTTGATCAAGCGACATCGAAGTTTTCATTCTTACTTCCGTCATCCCCGCGAAAGCGGGGATCCAGACTTTGCACATTTAAGCCTGCTGAAAGTCTGGGTTCCCGCTTTCGCGGGAATGACGGCGTGGGGTTGGAATTCAAAAAATAAAGGCCCTGAGTAGAGGAGTCTAACACTCCACTCAAGGCCCGGAATAAATGATCGACTTAATCGAATTAAGCGAGAGCGGCTTGCGCCTTCTCGACGATGGCTTTGAAGGCCACCGGATCATGAATTGCAAGATCAGACAGAACCTTACGGTCCACGGTGATCCCGGCCCTGTTGAGGCCGTTGATAAATCGTCCGTAGGTCACGCCATGTTCGCGCGTACCTGCGTTGATACGTTGAATCCAAAGCGCGCGGAAATTGCGCTTCTTGGCGCGGCGATCGCGGTATTGATACTGTTCCGCCTTTTCCACGGCCTGAACGGCAACGCGGAAAATGTTTTTACGGCGTGAGAAATAGCCCTTTGCGCGGGCCATGATTTTTTTGTGTGAACGACGGGCTACTACGCCGCCTTTTGAACGTGCCATATTTCAAGCCTCCTTAGTATTTGCCAGCATAGGGCATGTGAATCTTGACCAGGCCTTCATCGCCCGGTGCCAAAATCATCGTGCCGCGCTGATTGCGGATTTGCTTGTTGCTGCGCTTGATCATGCCGTGGCGTTTGCCTGCGGCACCTGCTTTCACCAGGCCAGAGGCCGTGAAGCGGAAGCGTTTTTTCGCTGCCGACTTTGTCTTCATTTTGGGCATTTTGTTCAGTCCTTTCAGAACGATACGAGTTAATCGCCATGGCAGCCCTTTACTGGCCAGACGACTGGAAACCTCAAACTTGCGTTGGAAGTAAGGGGGATAAAGCAGAAAGCCCCCTTAAATGCAAGCGGGGCGACATTTCTGCCGCCCCACCGCGTTTAGATTTTGGCCGAATTACTTGATCACTGCACCCGAAGCCTTGAGCGGGGCTTCCAAGATTTTCATGTCACGCACCAAAGTGGCGGCGATGCCTGCTGGCGAACGTTCCTCAGCATTTGGAATGACGGTGCCGAGGTCGGTCAGCTTTTTGGCCACTTCGGGGTTGGACAAGGCTTTATCGAGTGCAGCTGCCAACGTCGCCTGAATGTCAGCAGGCATGGCTTTAGGTCCGAAAATGCCGTTCCAGCCTGAAATCTGGAAATCGCCCAGTCCGGCTTCCTTTGTTGTGGGAACATCTGGCAGGGCAGGTGAACGTTCCGGCGTGGCAATGGCCAAGCCTTTAACGTTGCCCGATTGGATTTGTGGAGCGAGGTTTGTGATCTGGTCGCACATGAAATCAACCTGACCAGCCACAAGATCATTCAGTGCTGGGCCTGTGCCCTTGTAAGCCACTTCATTGATCTTGGGGATGCCAGCAATCGCCTTGAACAACACGCAAGTGGTGAAGGATGTGGAACCCACGCCAGCGTTGGCTTGGTTCACTTTGTCAGGATTGGCTTTGACATGGGCAATCAATTCGCCGAGGTTTGTGGCGGGAAAATCTTTCTTTGCCACAATCAAAATAGGCGTGATGCCGGCAATGCCAACAGGTGTGAAGTCATCAACGGGGTTGTATTTGAGGCTGGCATAGAGCGACGGTGCAGCAGCATGCGTTCCCATTTGGCCCATAATCAAGGTGTAACCATCGGCAGGGGCAGCAGCAACCTTGGCGGTAGCCGTTGTGCCGCCAGCGCCAGCCTGGTTTTCAACCACAATTTGCTGGCCCAAGGTTTTCGACATGTCTTCTGCCACGATGCGGGCGATAACATCGGTTGGACCACCAGCAGCGAAAGCGACGACAAGTGTAATGGGTTTTTCAGGATAGGCGGCCAAAGCTGCTGTGGACAGCATGAGGCTCGCGGCCAATCCAATAAATGTACGTCTGAACATTGTTCTCTCCCTTGAGTTTTGCGACGCCGCTTTTTGCGGTCATCGGTTTGCTATAGCCAATCTGGATTATTCAACAAAGGTCTTTTCACGCCGTTTTGCAATGGCGGGCATGGCGGCCGCAACCAAAACCACAAATCCCACCAGCAGCAATCCCAAAGACACGGGTCTTTCGACAAAGGTTGCAAGCGAACCATGGGACAAATCCATGGCCCGGCGGAAGGTGTCTTCAATTAATCCGCCCAGCACAAAGCCCAACAGTAATGGTGCCAGCTCAAATCCCATCTTCAACAACGCATAACCCAGCAGGCCGAAAAACGCTGTCACCAGAACATCAACAGGTTGGTTGTTGATCGAATAAACCCCAATGCAGCAAAACGCCAAAATCGCTGGAAACATCAAGCGGTAAGGCACTTGCAGCAGCTTCACCCACAGGCCGACCAGCGGCAGGTTGATGATGAGAAGTGCGAGGTTGCCCACCCACATGGAAGCAATCATGCCCCAGAAAAGATCAGGATTTCGCGTCATCACCTGCGGCCCCGGAACGATGCCGTGAATGGTCATCGCCCCCACCATCAAGGCCATGACGGCATTGGGCGGAATACCGAGGGTCAGCAACGGAATGAACGCGGCCTGTGCCCCGGCGTTGTTGGCAAACTCAGGCCCCGCCACACCTTCAATGGCTCCCTTGCCAAAGCGCGAAGGGTCTTTTGCCAGTTTTTTCTCCAGTGCATAGCTGCCGAAAGGGGCCAGCACGGCGCCATTTCCGGGCAAAGCACCCAACACGGTGCCAAGTCCGATGCCGCGAAAAATCGGTCCCAAGCTGGTTTTAATCTCGGCCCACGTCGGCAAGACGGGGCCAATGCGTGCCTTGACCACGTCCCGCGCCTCGGGGTTTTCCAAACTCCGCAGTAACTCGGCAATGCCGAACAGTCCCATGGCGAGGACGGCAAAATCAATGCGGTCTACCAGAGCGCCAATGCCGAAGGTCAGTCGTTCTTGTCCGGTGTTGACGTCGGTGCCAACGGTCGACAGCAACAACCCCAACACAATCATAATCACAGCCTTCAAAATTGAACCCCGTGCCAAAACGACGGCAAACACCAAGCCCACCAGCATCAGTGAAAAATATTCAGCTGCCCCAAACAATTGTCCAAGCTTGGTCAAGGGTGCGCCAATCGCCGCCACAAAAACAGTGGTCACTGAGCCTGCAATAAAGGACGCAATGGCCGCAATGCCAAGTGCTGCGCCAGCCCTGCCGTTGCGTGCCATCTGGTGTCCATCAAGCGTTGTCACAACGGCTGTGGCTTCCCCCGGGATATTTACAAGAATGGCCGAGGTGGAACCCCCATATTGCGCGCCGTAATAAATGCCTGCCAGCATGATAAGCGCACTGGCAGGTTCAAGCCCGTAAGTAATCGGCAGCAACATGGCAATGGTGGCAATAGGACCAACGCCCGGCAAAACACCAATCAAGGTGCCCACAAGGCACCCTACAAACACCAGCGCAATATTCTGAAACGTCAAGGCAACGCTGAAACCGAGGGCCAGATTATCGAACAGTTCCATCAGATCAATATCCTACAAGCCAAGGTGCCAAGGGCAAAGGCAATCCCAACATGAACCGGAAGAGCAGGGCACAGAAAGCCGTCAGCACAACGGCAAAAATGACCAGGTCGCGCCAGCGTGTTTCCGCCGATGCAAAACCAGCAACCAGAATGGCAAGCGGTGTTGCCCCCGTCACACCCAACGCTGGGGTAATATCACTTCCCTTGATGGTAAAAGCAAAAACGGCGAGTGCCAAAAATATCGCAACGACAGGCCGTAGTTTTGTGGGTGTTGAAGCCTCTTCGGGCGTGGCGCGCTTGAACCACTCAAATCCCAACAAACACAGGCTTAATCCCAGCAGGATGATCGCAAGTGCCACGGGAAACAAGCCTGGTCCGATTTCGGCCAAGGACCCAAAGTCCAATGACTGCGCTGAATACCAGGCAACCAGCGCAATGGCGATGGTCGCAAGTCCGCCTGCATGCTGCCACTGCAGCAAGCGCGAGCTTGCCGATTTCAAATGATGGATCACGTAAATGCCTCCCTGACGCCGCTTTTATCAGCAGCTTTCAGCCAACGTGAACCTAACCTGCTAAACCCGAATGTCAATCCAAGTGGAAAGTTTAAGTCCGTTCAACATGTTCAATGCAAATCAAAGTGGTCTCTTCCGGCGTCACTGCGGCATTGACCTTCATGCAATGGGCCGCAAGGCCGGACGCTGCTTCACGGTAATACTTGCAACGATCACATGTGCCAAAACTGGGTTCCCCATGGCGCAGGCGTTGTTGCTCCAAGAGTGACGACAACGCACGGTCAAAACGCTTTCGCGTCTTGTCGGAAAGTTCGGCAATATCAGCCTGCATAACCAGAAGGTCATCTTCGGCCAACAACGCCTTACCAGTTGAACTTAAGTGCAAGGCAACGCCGCGCAAATCCGTGTCGTCAACTTGTTTGATCACAAGCCCCTTGGCGGCCAGCGCCTTGACGGTTTGCGATACCGTACCTTTCGTGGAGCCCAAATAACGCGCCATGGCACCGGGTGAATGCGACAAGGCATTGCAGCGGGCCAGATAGCGCAACGCTTCCCACTGCACCGGATTCATGCCCTTGCTGTGGCCTGATTGCCGCAACAGGCGCGCCAAGCGCTCAAGTTTCACCAGACTGTCCATCGGCAATGGTGGCGTATCGTCGTCATCTTTGCGGGCCATGGACCGGTCAAACTCCCCAATTCAAAAAAAGCATAGGGGTTTCGCACTGAAAAATAAACAAGTCTGGCCGCTTGCGACTTGGAGAACAATCGGTTATCCCGCCGCCTACGTTTGCGGAAGGGTGGCCGAGTGGTTGAAGGCGCACGCCTGGAACGCGTGTTTACGTGAAAGCGTAACAAGGGTTCGAATCCCTTTCCTTCCGCCAGCGTCTCCAATCATTAACCAATCCCTGCGATGGTAGCCCCTTGCTTGCAAGGCGAGCAAGCGAACCAACGGGATTGTCTCACTATGAAACTGACCAACATCCAGATCTTGCGTGCTTTGGCAGCAGTGGCGGTGGTGTTTTACCATACAGGCATTGAAACCACTGCCGTGTGCAAAGCCACGGGGTTGCCTTGTGTTTATGATTCCTGGTTGGGTGCCTACGGCGTCAATCTGTTCTTTATGATCAGCGGGTTCATCATGGTGGTGACGAGCTGGGAGAGTTTTGGAAAATCCGGTGCCGTCCGGGCATTTCTCGATAAACGCCTCAAACGCATTGTGCCGCTCTATTGGTTGGTCACCACGCTTGCCGTGGTTGGCGTGTTTTTCGTGCCATCCATGTTGAATGTGCCGGTTTTGGAACCAAGCTACGTGCTGGCGTCTTATGCGTTCTGGCCTGTCGAGCGCGTCAACGGGCTGGTGCGCCCTATCGCCAATTTGGGTTGGACGCTCAATCTCGAAATGTTTTTCTATGCGGTTTTTGCCGTCGCACTGTTTTTGGGGCGACTACGCGGATTAGTGGCGGCGGTCTTCGTTCTCGTCAGCCTCACGTTGCTGCAAACCACAGGGCTGTTCGCTAAGGAAGGCAGCCTTGCCTCCGTACCGCTGAATTTCTGGGCCGACCCCATTATTTTGAACTTCGTTCTCGGTATTGGCGTAGGCGCAATCTACATGATGGGTTTGCGCACCACCAAAGTTGAAAATCTTCTGTTGCTGCTCGTCGGCATCGGCTGTGCGGGAGCCGTTGAATATAATACGTTGGTTTTAAAAGCCTTCGAAGAAAGTCATATCGTGCCACGTTTGGTCACGGCTTTGCCCATGTTGCCGGTGTTGCTGGTCGGCGCGTTGGGCCCGCAACTTGACGTGAGGAACATCGTTCAACGCGGCGGCATGCTGCTGGGTGATGCATCCTACAGCCTCTACCTCATCCACCCCTTTGCCTTGCGCCCCTTCAAATCCATCTGGGCCAAATTTGTTGGTGATGCCTTGCCAGTCTGGACCTTCAGCGTGGCTTGCGTAATGTTGGCGCTGGTAGTTGGCGTTGCGTGCTACTTGGTGGCAGAGCGACCCTTCACAAAATTTTTCAGCCGCAAACGCAAGGCAGCACCAACTCCACCTCATGGTGAACTTGGCGCGCCCGCAACGTCCCGCTAGGGATCAGGATTTGCGGCGCTTGTTTTGGCGATGCTGGTCAATGACCACGGCCGCCACAATGATCAGTCCTTTGACGATTTCTTGGTAATAGGCCCCCACCTTCAAGAAGGTGAAACCCGAGGTCACGACGCCCAGAATAATGGTGCCGATGACGGTGCCTGTAATGCGCCCCACACCCCCAGCAAGCGATGTGCCGCCGATAACCGTTGCGGCAATGGCATCAAATTCAAAGGCAACACCCATGCCGGGCTGGGCCGATTGCGCACGCGCAGCAAGCATGACACCAGCGAGCCCGGACAACAAGCCAGCAACGGCATAAACTTTGATCAAGTGCTTGCCGATGTCGATGCCCGATACGCGTGCTGCAAGTGGATTGGCACCAATGGCGTAAGTGAATTTGCCGTAGCGCGTGTAAGCCAGCATGACATGGCAAATGGCCGCCACAATGAAGAACACAATCACGATGCGCGGAACGGGAAAGCCCGCCACATCGAAGCTTTGGCCAAACCACGCAAAGTCTTGATTGAGCAATGCGACAGGTTGGCCAAGAGTGTACCATTTCGCCAGACCGCGCACCGACACCATCATGCCAAGCGTGGCGATGAAGGGTGGAATGCCTGTCTTTGCGATAATCCAACCGTTGAAAATCCCCAATATCAATCCCAGTATAAGCCCTGCAACGATGGCCCACATGGGGTTTGAATCAATAAACCAGCCAAGCCCCATCCAAGCAAATTCAGGCGTGGCGAATACGGCGCGGGCGTTGCTTGCGGTTTGTGCAAAACTGGCGGCGACCATGGCGATGAAACCCACCATGGACCCTGAAGACAAATCAACGCCACCCGTAATAATGACTTGCGTCACACCCACGGCGATGATGCCGATGATCGCGACTTGCAGCACGATGATGGACAGGCGTTGCTTTGATCCGAGGAAACTTTCGCCCACAATATACCAGCCGAGAATTTCAAACACCAAGGCAATGCCGGCAAGCACCAGAAGAATGGAAACTTCCGGTGGCATACGTTTAACCTTTTTCAGGCCCGTGGTGGACGTGTTACCCAGTTCGTTTGAAATGTCAGACATTTTGTAGCTCCTGCATGCGCTCGCACTTAGTGCGAAGCCAATTCCATAATTTTAACTTGGTCTGCTTCGCTGCGATCAAGGAAGCCCGTAACGCGGCCCTTCATGCACCACCATGATGCGATCACTCATGCCCAATACTTCCGGCATTTCAGAGGAAATCATGATCACGGCAACGCCTTGCCCGGCGAGACGCGAAATCAGTTTGTGAATTTCAGCTTTCGCACCCACGTCGATGCCGCGCGTCGGTTCATCCAAAATCAAGAATACGCGGTTCCGTGAGAAGCCAACGCGCAATCAAAACTTTCTGTTGGTTGCCGCCGGAAAGATTGATGACAGGCTCCTGCATGTCGGGCGTGCGCACGCGCAACCGATTGGCCATTTCCGTCGAATCTTTGGCCAGTTGCGCCTGCTGCACAAAACCATTTTTCACATATTTGTTTTGCAACACCGCAATCTGCGTATTGTCCTGCACATCAAGCAACAGGAAACACCCCGTCTGCTTGCGGTCTTCCGTCAGGAAAGCCATGCCCTGTTGCAGCGCCACGCTGGGCGAGGACATGTTGATGTGTTTGCCGTTGATGGAAATCGTGCCCGAAGTTGCCGGCGTTACGCCAAAAATCGTTTCAGCAATATTGGATCGACCAGAGCCAACAAGTCCCGCGATCCCCAGAATTTCGCCTGCCCGCACATCAAACGACACATCCTCGAAAATGCCTTTTAGCGTGAGGTTCTTGACGGAAAGAACAACATCCCTGATCGGCACAATTTCCTTGGGGAACATTTGCGTAATTTCACGCCCCACCATCATGCGTATAATATCGTCACGGTTTAAATCAGCCGAAAGCTTGGTGGCAATGTATTTGCCATCGCGGAACACCGAAACTTCATCGGCAATTTCAAACAGCTCATTCATCTTGTGGGTAATATAGATGATGCCCTTGCCTTCGGCCTTGAGCGCACGAATGATTTTGAAAAGGTGATCAACTTCTTTTTCAGTGAGTGCTGACGTGGGCTCATCCATGATCAGCACATCGGAATTGAAGGATACGGCCTTGGCAATTTCGACCATCTGGCGGTTGGCCACACTGAGCGTTCCAACTTCCACATCAGGGTCAAGATCAATATTCAACTTCTTGAACAGCTCCGCCGTCTTCCGGTGCATTTCCGCATGGTTGATGAAGCCAAACATGTTCACAGGCTCGCGCCTGATCCAGATGTTTTCGGAAATGGTCATCGGGTTCATCAGGTTCAATTCCTGATGAATCATCGCGATACCATTTTCGAGAGCATCCAATGGGTTCTTCAATCGAATGTCTTGGCCGCGCAGTTTGAAAGAGCCGGAGTCTGGCGTGTAAATGCCCGCCACGATTTTCATCAGTGTGGATTTGCCCGCACCATTTTCACCCATCAGGGCATGCACCGAGCCGCGGCGCAATTTGAATTTCACATTGTCGAGCGCCACAACGCCCGGGAATTCTTTGCGGACATCATCAACTTCCAGAATATAGTCAGCAGCCGGAATAGCACCACTTTCGCGCACGGCCTTCATGGTTTCAGGACTGATCGCAGATTTTTGAGACATCGTGTTCCACCTAAAAAATGCGCCACCTTTTTCAAGGTGGCGCATTCCAGTTTGTTTGTCGATTAGTTCTTGGCCATGAAGCCTTCCATGTTGGCAGGTGTGACCAACTGGAACGGAATCCAAACCTTTGTTTCAACGTCTTCGCCCTTGGCAAGCTTCATCGCAGCATCAACAGCACCACCACCTTGACCGGCAGCGTCTTGGAACACGGTGATGTCAAGATCGCCAGCCTTCATATAGGCAAGTGCTTCCTGTGTGGCGTCAATGCCGCCAACGATAACGGTCTTCATGTCCCAACCAGCAGCCTTCATGGCGTTGATGGCGCCAATGGCCATATTGTCGTTGTTGGCGATAACGGCGTCTGGCTTGTGGCCAGCAGCAATCCAGTTGGTCATCAAGTCTTGTGCTTTAACAGGATCCCAAACAGCTGTTTGCTCGTCAAGAACATTCAACTTCACACCGCAATCTGGTCCGGCGTTTACGTCGTGAATGTCCTTGGTGCGTTGAACCGCAGCTTGGTTGGCAAGGTCGCCCACCATGATCAGGATGTTGGCTTCAGTCTTGCCAGCTTCCTTCAACATGCGGCAAACTTCCTTGGTTTCCAAGGTGCCGGAGTCAACTTCGTTTGAAGCAACAAATGCGCCTTTGCCCAATGCATCAATATCAGCTGGCTGACGGTTCACGTAAACGATTGGAATGCCAGCATCGTTGGCAAGCTTGGTCATTGGTGCGGTTGCTGAAGTGTCAACAGCGTTCACAATGATCGCATCAACTTTTGAAGCGATGAAGTTCTGGATTTGTGAAAGTTGCTTCGAAACGTCATCATCAGCGATTTCAATTTGCACGGGTTGGTTGGCAGCGGCAGCAGCCGTTTCAATGCCCTTGCGCAGAACGGTCAAGAAAGTGTCTGAGTTGGCCATCGATACACCGATGTTGCCAGCAAAGGCCGAGGTGGACATCAATGCAGCCATGGAGGCGGCGAGAAGAAACTTTTTCATTGGTGGGCTCCTTAGAACGACGGTGTCCGGCGGCACCTTGTTGTTGTGCCGGAATATCCCGAACGGGACGGTCTTGGCAGTCTCATGTGTCCGCGCTGTCTCTTGTTGTGAGCAGGTCATGTGTTGTCAGATGGCACAGGGTTGCCATCATGTCCTCCCATGTCCCGCCCGTGCTTCTTTTGGCGCAGTGCGGTTGCCTTGAATAGAATTTTTGTTTCATTTCGTGGCGATAAGAAACAGACTATTCCAAGAATGCCCAGAGTCAATCATTGTGGAGCGAATTACGTCAAAGCTATCATTTTATTTCATTTTTGCCATCGCTCAGATGTTTTCCGTAATCATCACATCGGGCGGTAACATCAGAGGACGCAAGTGCGGCATGTCTTGGGAAATTGTGCCCTTTGCCATTGCTTCTACGGCAAGTCGGGAAAGGGCTGCAAACGGCGTGCACAGGGTCAGGTCAATAACCTCATCTTGCAAGGCCGCACGGGTCGCAGGGGTCAATTCATTGCAGACAGCAACCACTTGTTTAGGGACACAAAATTCTCGGAGCGCACGAATAAGACCTTCTTGACCGCCGCCTGATACATAAATGGCGACAAGGTCCGGCGTCGTCGCCACCATGTCTCGCACTGCTTCATAGGCAATATTTTCGTCATCAAGATTGACGATGGGTTCGAGCAGCTGAAATTCCGGCGCATGTTCGCGCATGTAAGTGCGGAAACTAATCTCCGACAATTCCTGATTGAGATAGCGGTGGCTGCCGACGAGGATACCAATTTTTCCGGGTTTTTTGGCAAGCCTGCTGATGGTCCAACCCGCAATTCGCCCGCATTTGCGCGAATCTGCCCCAAAATGCCCTGAACAAATCGGGCTATTGATGTTGCTCAGCAACGTGAACACCGGCTTGCCCATGGCGATGATGGTTTCAACCGCTTCCGTTGACGGCGGGGTGTTCGAGCGCCACAACGGCAACCGCATCCGACTTCTTGGCAATTTGCAGCATGCGCTCTGCAATAATGCTGGGTATAAGATCATCCACAAATTCAATGATTGGCTTTCCCTCGATCAGGTGGCTTGCCCGCGTGGCATTGGCCAATTCCTGCGCCAGTTGACGATAAAAGGCATCTGGCTTTTGCAGCAAAAACCCAAGTCGCCGCACCGGCATTTCATGGATGCGCCGCTTCAGCAAGCTGGTGGCATGGTAGCCGATGCTTTCCGCAGCTTGGACAACGCGCTGCGAAGTATCATCACTGACGGGAAGCCTGCGGTTGATCACCCGGTCGACCGTGGCGATGCTTACACCAGCGGCCTTGGCCAAATCATGCAATGTAGGGCGTTTGACCATGGAGCAGCATCAACACAAACAGAAATGACAAGAGATGATAAAAACTATCATAGCTTTCTTGCTGTAATGAAACAAGAGTTCTATTTCATCTGCATATGAGAGGATTTTTCCATGAGCTTGGCAATGCCTGATGCATTTGACCACCCACGTGATTACGGCATGTTGGGTTCGGAAGCCGAAGCCGCTGTCAAAGCGGGGCTCAAATCTGCCGAATGGTACCATACCGACGTGCCCCGCAAGGACATGAAGGAATTGATGAAGCGCGTCGATAGCCCGGCCATCCGCGATACCATCATCTGGCTGGGTTTGATGCTGGTGTTCGCGGGCTTGGCAATTTACCTGTGGCCATCTTGGTGGGCAGTCTTGCCGCTGCTGGCCTATGGTGTGCTCTATGGTTCAGCGACTGATTCACGCTGGCATGAATGCGGCCACGGCACGGCTTTCAAAACAGCTTGGATGAATGACACTGTTTACCACATCGCCTGTTTCATGATCATGCGGAACCCCACGCGCTGGCGCTGGAGCCATACGCGTCACCATACGGATACTGTCATCGTTGGGCTTGATCCTGAAATCGCCGTCATGCGCCCGCCCGTCGCCCTCAAGGTGGCGCTGGCCTATGTCGGCATTCTCGATGTGTGGGACGCCATGAAAATGATGGTCATCAACGCCTTTGGCAAAATTACACCTGAGGAAAAAACTTTCATCCCCGAAATGGAGTGGCACAAGGTCATTCTGGTTGCCCGCATCTGGGTGGTTATCTACGCGGCATTTATTGCGCTCGCACTTTACACCAGTTCCTGTTTGCCGCTTCTACTTGTTGGCACGCCAAGACTTTATGGCGCGTGGCACCATGTGCTGACGGGATTGATGCAACACGGCGCCTTGGCTGACAATGTGCTCGACCACCGGATGAATTCACGCACCGTCTATCTCAACCCGATTTCGCGGTTCATCTATTGGAACATGAACTACCATATCGAACACCACATGTTCCCCATGGTGCCCTACCATGCCCTGCCGCGCTTGCACGAAATGATCAAAAATGATCTGCCCGCCCCTACAAAGTCGATGTGGGCCTGCTACAAGGAGATGATTCCGGTGTGGAAGCGGCAAATGCGTGGCGAAGATATTTACCTCGTGCGCGAATTGCCACCAACCGCCAAACCCTATCGCCCAGACCTACATGGTCAAGTGGCTGCTGAATAAAGAGGAAAGAAATATGGCCACTTGGATTGAAGCCTGCGCGGCGGATGACATCGACAACGAAGACGTGTCTCGTTTCGACCACGCGGGAAAAACTTATGCGCTCTATCGCTCGCCTGATGATGAATATTACGCAACCGATGGCCTGTGCACCCATGAGAAAATTCATCTGTGCGACGGCTTGGTCATGGACCACACCATTGAATGCCCAAAGCATAATGGCCGTTTTGACTATCGTACCGGTGCTGCAAAAGGTGCCCCCGCCTGCATCAACCTCAAAACGTATCCTGTGAAAGTTGAAGGCGGTAAGCTTTTCATCGACGTGGCTAAAGCATGAGCGCTCCCATCGTTATCATTGGCGCTGGCATGGCAGGTGCGCGGGCCTGCATCAATTTGCGTGCCAATGACTATCAAGGCGACATCGTCCTTATCGGCGAAGAAAAATTACTGCCTTATGACCGTCCCCCATTGTCCAAATCTTCAATCTTGGAAGAGGGTGAACCAGAGCCGATTTGGTTGATGGATGAAACCATTGCCAATGAATTGAAAGTGACAGTGCGGAAAGGGGTGGAAGCTAAATCGATCAACCCCGCAGCAAAAACCATCGCGTTGAGTGATGGGTCCGAACAAGCCTATTCCAAACTGCTGCTTGCAACAGGGGCGAAGCCGCGCACACTTTCACTGCCAGGCGGTGAACATGCCCTGACCTTGCGCAACCATGAGGACACGTTGGAACTGCGCAAGCGATTTCAACCCGGCAAAAATGTCGTCATTATTGGCGGCGGTTTTATCGGGCTGGAATTGGCGTCTTCCGCAGCCAAGCGCGGTTGCACGGTAACACTGGTTGAAGCACAGCCCCGCATTTTGATGCGCGGTGTTCCCGAACCGATTGCCAAGATCATCCATGACGAGCACGTGAAACACGGTGTCAGCATGTTGGTGGGCACGGCACTTTCGCACCTTACCGCAGAAGCTGTGCATCTGGCCGATGGCCGCGTGATAAAAGCCGACACGATCATTGCAGGTATTGGCGCTGCACCAGATGTTAAGTTGGCTGCTGCTGCCGGACTTGCAATTGAAAACGGCATTGCTTGCAATGAAAACATGCAAACGTCAGATGCTGATATTTATGCTGCGGGTGATTGCGCCTCCTACATCAATCCAAAAGCAGGCGGCCGTCGCATGCGGCTTGAAGCGTGGCGTTCAGCACAAGAGCAAGCTGCAACGGCGGCTGAGAATATGCTGGGCGGATCAAAGGTCCACAACTCAATTCCGTGGTTCTGGTCGGACCAATATGATCTAGGGCTGCAAATTGCGGGTATGGCCGATATGGGACCCGTTACGGTCACACGCCGTATCGGTGACAACGCCGTTGTTCTATTTCACCTCGCTGAAGATGGCACGCTGAAAGGTGCAAGCGGCATTGGCCCCGGCACGTCGATTGGTCGCGATATCAAAATGTCGGAAATGATGATGGCCAAAAACATGAAACCATCTGCTGAAATTCTTGCCGACCCCGCACAACCTCTCAAAGCCCTCCTTAAAGCATAAGATTCAAAGGATAAGTCATGGCCAAGAAGAAGCCAACCGTTGCCGACATTCGTGCCAACAAGGGCAAGTATCAATATACCATGATGCGCACGGAAACATGGGAAGAACTGGCGGCTGCACAAGCTGCGGGTATCGACATGGTTTCGGTGCCACCCGAAATGCTGGTACAAAAGCATTTTCGCGACGTGGCACCCACTTTGTTTGCGGTTCCCGGCATGCCACTTTATGGCGCGCCCGCCTCGCAAGACGTTTATTTGCAGTGGGCCTATGACATGATGAACGCAGGTGCTGATGCGGTTTATTGTGCAGCCTCGTTTGATACCGTTGAACGTATGTCAAAAGACTATATCCCCGTCATCGGCCACGTTGGCCTTGTGCCGCATTACTGCACGTGGACAGGCGGTTTCAAAGGTGTGGGCAAAACCGCTTCATCGGCAATGGATGTTTATGAGCGTTGCAAGCGTTATGAAAATGTCGGCACTTTCGGTGTTGAAATCGAAGTTGTGCCACCCGAAGTAACGCAAGAAATCGCCAAGCACACCAACCTGTTCCTCGTCTCCATGGGTGGTGGCAAGGGTGGTGATTGCCAATATCTCTTTGCCTGTGACGTGTTGGGCTACAACAACGGCCACGTTCCTCGTCACTCCAAGAAATATGCCGACCTCGCTTCGGAATACGCCAAGATCCAAGATATTCGCATCGGCGCGTTCAAGACATTTGTGGACGAAGTGCAGTCAGGTGCATGGCCAACGCAAGAATACATCGTGAATGCACCCAAAGAAGAAATGGATGCATTCAAGAAGGCGATGGCGCAGAAGTAACCCCATAACCCGTCATCCCCGCATTCGCGGGAACGACGACCTAAAATGATAATGAACTCAACGGAGAAAAAAACATGATCAGATTTGGCGTCATCGGCGCTGGCCGCATTGGCAAAGTGCATGCGGCCACCATTGCGAACAACCCGAAAGCCAAGCTCGCTTACATCGCTGACGCGATTCCTGCCGCTGCGACAAGCCTCGCTGCACAATATGGTGCAAAGGTTGCAACGGTTGACGAAATCATGAAGTCGAAGGACGTTGACGCTGTATTGATTGGCTCACCAACTGGCTTTCACGCCGAGCAAATTCAAGCCGCTTCAAACAATGGCAAAGCCATCATGTGCGAAAAGCCGGTATCGCTGGATGTTGCCAACATTCATGAAACCTTGAAAGTGGTGGAAAAGAACAAGTCCACTTTGATGATCGGCTTCAACCGCCGCTTCGACCCTAATTTTGCCGAACTCGAAAAGCGCCTGCGCGCTGGCGCTGTTGGCGACATCGAAATCGTAACCGTCATTTCACGCGATCCAAACCCACCACCACCATCCTACGTCAAGGGCTCGGGCGGTTTGTTCCGAGACATGATGATCCACGACTTTGATATGGCCCGCTTCCTGATGGGCGAAGAATTTGTTGTCGTGCAAGCCTTGGGCTCATCATTGGTGGACAAGGGCATTGGTGAAGCGGGCGACGTTGATACGGCCGCCGTGCAAATGCAAACCGCGTCAGGCCGCATTGCCGTCATCACCAATTCGCGCCGCGCCACTTATGGTTATGACCAACGCATGGAAGTGCATGGTTCAAAGGGCATGTTGACGGCTGCCAACGTGCACAACACCACGGTGCAATTGCATAACGGTGAAGGCACGCAAGCCGACCCCGTGCAGAACTTCTTCTTGGAACGTTATTTCCAAGCCTACACCAATGAACTCAACACCTTCATCAACGCCGTTGAAACGGGTGACCGCAATCCTAAGCCATCAGGCTATGATGGTTTGCAGGCAGGCGTTTTGGCCGATGCTGCAACGCTGTCGTGGCAAACAGGCAAGCCTGTTAAAGTTTAAGTACAATTGCGAACAACAAAAAACCGGGCGCCTCATCAGCGCCCGGTTTCTTTTTGTCGTCTCTGTAAATTTTATTGTGGCAGCTTGTCGTCAACGCCTTTGACGTACCAGTTCATGCCCAGAATGTCGCCGTCGGTGATGTTTTCAACCACGGTTCCGTCTTGCTTCGTAATTTTTCCGCCGAACGGGTTGAGCTTACCGGTCTTGATGGCTTCAGCTGTTTCAGTTGCCAACTTGGCAACATCTTCTGGCACGTTGGTGAAAGGAGCCATGGCCACTTCACCTTCGGCCATGCCGGACCACACTTGTGTGGACTTCCACGTTCCATCCATGACGGATTTTACCGACTTGATGTAGTGCGGTGCCCAATTATCAACGATCGCAGTCATCTGTGCCTTTGGCGCAAACTTGATCTGGTCGGAAGCTTGGCCAAAGCCCAGCTTGCCTGCAGCTTCTGCCACTTGCAGTGGTGCTGTTGAATCGGTGTGTTGCACCATGATGTCAGCACCTTGTGACAGCAATACCTTTGCAGCGTCGGCTTCCTTGGCAGGATCGAACCAGGTGTTGGCCCAAACGATCTTTATCTTAAAATCTGGGTTTACCGTTTGTGCACCCAGCATGAAGGCGTTGATGCCCGATACGACTTCAGGAATCGGGAAGGACACGATGTAGCCCGCAGTGCCGGTCTTTGACATCTTCGCCGCCATTTGGCCAATCACGTAACGGCCTTCGTGGAACTTGGCATTGTAGGTGCCCATGTTAGCGGCTGTCTTGAATCCCGTAGCGTGTTCAAATTTCACGTCTGGGAATTTTGCAGCCACTTTCAACATCGGCTCCATGAAGCCAAATGATGTGCCATAAACAATCTTGCAGCCTTCGCGGGCGAAGCGTTCGAAGGTTTTTTCAGAATCAGCTTCGGTCACGCTTTCAGCAAAAGCCGTTTCAACCTTGTCGCCGAATTCTTTCTTCACGGCTTCAAGACCGGCATGGTGCTGGAAAGACCAGCCGAAGTCGCCGATCGGACCAACGTAAACCCAGCAAGCCTTCAGCTTGGTAGCAGCAGCAGGAGCTGCCGCCTCAGGGGCTGGTGCAGCTGGTGCTGCAGGTTGAGCTTCAGCTACTTTTTCTTCCATGGCAGGAGCGGCTTGTTGTCCGCCCATATAATAATAGCCTGCAACTGCAGCCACGCCTGCGAGCAGCAAACCAATGAGTGCGCCTTTATTGTTCATGTGAATTCCCTGTTGATGAATTTAACGATCCGGCACAAAGGGCAGTCCGAGCGAGGCTGGCGTATTGCGACGCGTAAGTGCCTTGTTCCCGGAGATGACCACCAGAGCCAGGATGGTGCCTAGATAGGGCAAACTCGATAGCAATTGCGAGGGGATTCCAAGGCCCATCGACTGAAAAACGAAAGAAAATATAGAAATCGTGCCGAATAAGTAGGCACCAGCCATAACACGCCCCGGCAACCACGACGCAAACACCACCAGAGCAAGCGCAATCCAGCCTTTTCCAGCAGTCATATTCTCCACCCACTGTGGCGTATAGACCAATGACAGATAACCGCCGGCAAGCCCACTCATGGCGCCGCCAAATAACACACAGAGATAACGCACCAGAATGACCCGGTATCCAAGAGCATGGGCTGAAGCATGGCTGTTGCCAACGGCCCGGATGATCAGGCCTGCCTTGGTGCGAAACAACAGCCAAGTCACGGCGAATACCATTGCGATAGAAAATGGAATGAGGGGGTCTATGCCAGCAATTGTTGGCAGCTTTACACCGGGTTGCCCGATAAAGGCTTCACCCAGCAACGCTGAAAACCCAAGCCCAAGCAACGTCAGTGCAAGTCCGGTCGCCACCTGATTGGCAAGCAGTGTCAACGTCAGAAAGCCAAACAACAGTGCCATGGCCATGCCCGCAATCATGGCAACTGTAACGCCCACCCAAGGATTGCCAGACAGGAAAGCCCCGCCAAATCCACCGACCGCTCCCATGATCATCATGCCCTCAACACCAAGATTGAGAACGCCTGAACGCTCCGTCACGGTTTCGCCGAGAGCGGCCAACAATAGGGGGGTCGCAGCCGTCATGATGATGGTAAGCAGGGTAAGGAAAAGTTCCATGGCCTAATCTCGTTTTCCAAAGATAACGCGATAATTGATGAGCGTGTCGCAGGCCAAGACATAAAACAGCAAGATGCCTTGGATGACGCGGGTAATCTTGTCTGGAATTTGCAAGGCCGTCTGTGCAGCCTCGCCGCCGATATATGATAATGCCAAAAGCAGGCCCGCAAAAATGACACCAATCGGATTAAGCCGCCCCAGAAATGCAACGATAATGGCCGAGAAGCCATAGCCCGGTGAAATTTGCGGCTGCAATTGTCCGACTACGGATGAAATTTCTATGGCACCCGCCAAACCTGCAAGTCCGCCAGAAAGCAACATGCAAAACAGAACCGTACGGCGTTCCGAGAAGCCTGAAAACCGCGCGGCCCGTAGACTGTGCCCCGTGACACGGATTTCAAAACCTTTAAGCGTGCGCGTCATCATAAAACCCAGCACGAGTGCAACAACCAGGGCAATAATGACGCCCGCATGAATGCCGGGTGTTAGGTAAGGCAGCAACTGCCAGTTCGAGAAAGATATCGATTTCGGAAAATTAAAGCCTTGTGGGTCGCGCCAGGGTCCACGCACCAACCAATCAAGGAACAGTTGCACCACGTAAACCAACATCAGTGAAGTGAGAATTTCATTGGCATGAAACCGGTTGCGCAGAAAAGCGGGAATAGCGCCCCACGCCATGCCGCCTGCAATGCCCAGAACAATCATGCTCAACAAGGTGAGAGGCGATTGCCAGTCTGGGAATAACACAGGAATTGCACCTGCCAAAATGGCACCAGCGGTAAGTTGACCTTCAGCACCAATGTTCCAAACATTGGCTTGATAAGCCACGGCAAGCCCAGCCCCGATCAAGATTAAAGGTGCTGCTTTCACTAACACCTGTTCGATAGTCCAAAGTTCCGTCAGTGGGGCCACAAAATAAATAAAAAGCGCATGTAAGGGCGCATCACCCCGCAAGGCAAAAATTGCGCCGGCGGTCAGCACCGTCAGCACCAAGGCGATAAAGGGCGAGGCAACGGCCATCGTGTTGGAACGCTCGGAGCGCTTCTCAAGCCGCATGGGAAGCCTTTTCATGGCCGCCCGCCATCAGCAAGCCAATAGCTTCACGTGTCAATGTTTGTGCAGGTTGCGCTTCTGACAGTTGTCCGCGGGAAATAACAGCAACACGATCGGCGATTTCAAAAATCTCTTCCAAATCCTGACTGATCACCAACACGGATGAACCACTGCGCGCCAAATCCACCAGCGCCTGGCGGATTGCAGCTGAGGCACCAGCATCAACCCCCCATGTTGGTTGATTGACAATCAGTATGCCGGGCTTCCGGTCAAGCTCGCGGCCCATCACGAATTTCTGCAAATTACCCCCAGACAGCGCTCGCGCTTCAGGATCGAATTTCCCTTTTCGCACATCGTAATCGGTCACCACACGCTGCTTGGCCAACACCGCTTTTGCAAGATTGATGAAGCCACGTTTCGAGATTTCACGATTATCGGCATGGCGCGTCAAAACCATGTTGCGCGACAAAGCCAAATCAGGAACAGCACCATGGCCAAGACGTTCTTCTGCAACAAAGGCCATGCCATGCTTGCGCCGTGCCGTAATACCTTTGCGCCCTATTTCAACATCGTCGGCAATCAACATATTGGCCTGCGCCACAAGCCGTTCGCCCGACAATGCGTCAAACAATTCGCTTTGGCCATTTCCTGCAACGCCGGCAATGGCCACCACCTCACTGGAATGGACAGTCAATGAAATATCTTGGAGGGCCACCGCAAAAGCGCCATCTGCGGGCAGTGACAATTCCTTGAGCTGCAAACGCCCGCGCCCGCGCATGAAAGTATAACTGTGTTTGATGGCATGCACGTCCGTGCCCACCATCAGTCGCGCCAAACTGCTGGCCGTTTCTTGCTGCGGGTCCACGTGGCCGACTACCTTACCATGGCGCAAAATGGTTGCAGCCGTACAAAGCTGCTTTACCTCGTCAAGGCGGTGAGAAATATAAAGTATCGCACAGCCTTCAGAAGCCAGACGTTTCAACACGACAAAAAGTTGCTCGGCTTCCTGGGGTGTCAACACTGACGTTGGTTCATCCATGATCAGCAGTTTGGGGTGTTGCAAAAGGCAGCGTAAAATTTCGATGCGTTGCCGCTCCCCCACCGATAAGTCGCCTACCATGGCATCGGGATCAACCGGTAGCCCATAGTCGTTGGAAACGCTTGTGATGCGCTTTGATAGTGCGCCCAAATCATACTCGCCATCGATAGCAAGGGCGATGTTTTCAGCAACCGTGAGTGCTTCAAACAGCGAAAAATGCTGAAACACCATGCCAATGCCAAGCTTCCGCGCATGGGCAGGGTTGGCAATATCAACACGCTGGCCCTCCCACAGAAATTCGCCTGATGTGGGGTGCAAGGCACCATAGATCATTTTGACGAGGGTGGATTTTCCAGCACCATTTTCGCCAAGAAACGCATGGATTTCGCCCGGCATAACCTGCAGCGAAACATCATCATTGGCCTTGAGCGGGCCAAAACTTTTGACGATATTGCGGGCTTCGAGTTGCGGGGTCATTGTGCGTGGAGTTCAAGCACAGTCTCTCCGCGCCCCGCAAGGCCTTGTGCAGTGATATCCCCATCAACCGCACGCAACATGGCTGCAATCGTGCCACGCAAAATCATGTCGGTTTCAAAAGGCACGAATTCGATTATCACATTCCGGCGCAATTCCTCAATTACGCCCGCCACCACTCCTTTGTGCAAGGATGGCTCAATGATTTGCGAGGCGTTAAGGCCGGGGCCTGCAATAATGATACGGTCTGGGTTGAGAATGGCAATCAGCCGCGCAATGCCAATCCCCAAGGCTTCTCCGGCTTTTTCAAAAGCTGTGATGGCTTTGACTTCGCCTTGCTCGGCGCGTTTGAGCAAGGCTTGCATCGCCTCGCTGTTGATGGCTTCATGGGGGGCATCATCGTCACGCGTGCCCATGGCTTCCCGCCAAATGCCATAATCTGCCGCATAGGCTTCGATGCAACCACGCCTGCCGCAGCGGCACGGTGCACCGTGTGGAATGTGGTTCATGTGACCGAATTCAGAAGCCCCACCCGTGGCCCCATGGTAAACTTTGCCATCGATGATCAGGCCCATGCCCACACCGTAACCTGTAAAAATGGTGGCCGTGGCGCCGCGGATTTTTGCAGGCGCATCAGACAAAATGCCTTCAGCAATCATGTTGGCGTCATTGGCCAGAAGGCAGGGAATGCCAAAGCGTTTGGTGATGGGTTCTGTCAGCGGAATGTTCTTGGCCGAAAACGCTGGCGACCACACCAACGTGCCCGCCTTGTCGTCAGCTAACCCCTGAATCGCAATGCCAATGCGCGCGATGGCGCGGGGTGAAGACGCTGTTTCAAGCAGAAAAGTTTCAATGGCATTCGTCACGTCAGCGCCATAGCCCGCAGCGGTAGCGCTATAGGTTGGAATATGAATTTCGGTGCGGTGCAAAATCTTGCCATTGAAATCGGCAATCGCCAAACGCACAGCGTCGATCGAAATATTGACGGCCAAGACCTGTGCAGCACTCGACGTGATGCCGAGACGCACAATGGGCCGCCCCCGTTTGGTGGAAGCTGCCAACGGAAAACTTGGTTCGAGCTCTTCCAGAATATGTTCTGAAATAAGTTGTGATGCGATGGACGTAATCGAAGCCGGAGACAACCCTGTTGTGCGCCCCAATTCAATGCGCGCCAAAGGCCCGTGCTGACGCAAAGCGTTCAACACGACACGACGGTTTTGCCGCCGTACGAGTTCACTATCAGCTTTTTCTTGCATCCCAGATCGGCACCCGTTCAGTGCCATTTTTGTTGTTGTTGTTTTGGATATTGACTCCTGCATAGCAGTTATGCAACTATTATTTTGGACGTCAAAAAAAATCACAGACTACCAATTCAACGTCCGCTTCCAATGTTTCCGAAAACGCACCCACCTCAAGTGTGGCCGCATTCAAGAGACGTCCAGTGAAACAAGGGAAGCGACAGGAGGACCTAAAAATATGAAGCGTACATTATTGACATTGGCCGCCGGCGCTTTGCTGCTCGGCGCATCAACTGTTTCGACTCTTGCCGCTGGCAAGACCATCGCTGTGTCTTGGAAGACCTTCCAAGAAGAACGTTGGAAGACAGACGAAGCCGCCATCAAGGCTGCCGTTGAAGCTGCTGGTAACACCTACATTTCAACAGATGCTCAGGGCTCTGCCCAAAAGCAAGCTGCTGACATTGAAGGCCTGATTGCTCAAAAGCCAGACGTTGTCATGGTTGTTGCTTTTGACTCGGATGCCATCTTGCCATCGATCAAGGCGCTCAGCGATGCTGGCATCAAGTCGATTGCCTATGACGTGCAGTTCGAAGATCCAAACGCACTCTACATCACCTTCGACAACGTTGGTGTAGGCCGTATCATTGCCCAAGAAGTTCAGAAGGCAAAGCCAGAAGGCAACTACGCTTTCATCAAGGGCGACAAGGGCGATCCAAACGCCACATTCCTTTTCCAAGGCATGATGGAAGTTTTGAAAGCTGACATCGATAGCGGCAAGATCAAGAATGTTTGCGAAACATTCACCGATGGTTGGAAGCCAGACAACGCCCAGAAGAACATGGAACAATGCTTGACCTCGACAGGTAACAAGGTTGACGCTGTGGCCTCTGAAAACGATGGTATGGCCTCAGGCGTTGTTGCTGCTTTGACAGCACAAGGCATGGCTGGCATTCCAGTTGGCGGACAAGACGGTGACTTGGCAGCCATCAACCGCGTAGCCCTCGGCACCCAAACCGTTTCGGTTTGGAAGAACGCCAAGGACCTCGGCAAGGTTGCTGCTGAAGCTGCAAACGCACTTGCTGACGGTACAGCAATGGACGCCATCGCAGGTGTTGCTAAGTTCAATGGCGGCAAGAACAAGGTCGAAATGAACTCTATCCTGTTGGCCCCAACGCCAATCACAAAAGCCAATATCAATGTTGCAATTGATGCTGGTCACATCACCAAGGAACAAGCCTGTGCTGGCGTTGCCGCTGGTGCAGTACCAGGCTGCTAATTTGTAGTCTCGATAAAAT
Source organism: uncultured Alphaproteobacteria bacterium (assembly GCA_963840765.1). Taxonomy (GTDB): domain Bacteria; phylum Pseudomonadota; class Alphaproteobacteria; order Rhizobiales; family Aestuariivirgaceae; genus Aestuariivirga. The sequence continues at coordinate 111,117 of CAWJAE010000006.1, forward strand.
GAGCCGCGCCACTTGCAAAAGGGGCGCGGCTTTTCTTTAAGTAGAAGCCGAATTCTGCGGAGACACGCATGTCCAACACAGTCCAGTCCAGCCAAAGCCCGGCACTTCAAAATGAAGGGCCAATCAAGCGGTTTTTCCGCGCCACGGAAATTGATGAACGCCTGCTTGGCATGGTGGTGGCGCTGCTTTTGATTTGGGCTGCTTTCGATATTGCGTCGGGCATCATGCGCGGTAATTTCGGTGGCTTACTTGGTGGATCATTCTTAACACCCCGCAACCTGTGGACATTGCTTGTTCAAACCTCATCAATCGCCATCATGTCCACAGGAATGGTGCTGCTGATTGTCATGCGCCAGCTTGATCTTTCCATCGGCTCCATGTTGAGCCTTGTTGCCGTGGCAGGTGCCGTGTTGCAGGTGTTCAATCTCGTGCCAATTCTTGGCGTTGGGCATCCTGCCATCTGGCCCATTGCCGTAATTTTCATGTTGCTCGTCGGCATGGCTGTTGGCGCGTTGAATGGTTGGCTGACGGCCTATCTCAAGATCCCAGCCTTCATCGTCACCCTCGGTGGCCTTCTGGCTTACAGTGGTCTGGCATTTTATTTGGCCAAGGGTGAAACCGTAGCGCCAATGGACAAGACCTACGAAATTTTTGGTGGTGGCATTCCCATCAGCTGGTTGGGTCCGTTCTGGAGTTGGACGATTGCGCTCGTCGTTTGTGCAGCTCTTATTTTCGCAATCGTCAATGGCCGCCGCCAGCGCCAACGCTTCAACTTTCCGATGCGTCCGGTTTGGGCCGAAGTATTCTTGGCCGTTCTCGGCAGTGCCGTGGTGCTTGGCGTAACGAATGTGATGAACTCTTATCCTTGGCCCTTCAAACTTATTGAAAACTACGCCAAGGCCAATGGCGTCACAATTCCACCTGGCGTCGAAAATAAAGATGCCAGCGCTATTTGTTTAGCGGGCGACCAAGTGGTGCGTTGCACGGAAGGACTAATATATTACACAGGCTATTCTGTGCCTGTGCTCATTGCATTGACCGTTGGCCTCATTATGACCTTCCTCGCAACCCGCACCCAGTTTGGCCGTTATGTTTATGCAACAGGCGGCAACCCGGAAGCAGCTGAACTCGCGGGCGTCAACACCAAATGGCTCACGGTCAAAGTGTTTGCCCTGATGGGTCTGTTGGTTGGTGTTTCGTCGGTGGTTTCGTCAGCACGCCTCAATGCGGCGACCAACGCGCTGGGCGGCCTCAACGAACTCTACGTCATCGCTGCGACCGTCATTGGTGGCACGTCGCTGGCCGGTGGGGTGGGAACAATTTATGGTGCGATGCTGGGTGCGCTGCTGATGCAGTCCATTATTTCCGGCATGTCACTGTTGAATTTGCCAGCCGCATTCCAAAACATTGTGGTCGGCGTCGTACTTGTGCTCGCCGTCTGGCTTGATCAACTTTATTCCCGTCGTGTGAAGTAAGAAGAGGCAATCATGGCAAAAAAATCCACAAAACCAGCAGCCTCAAAAAGGGCGTCAAAGCCAATTGAAACGCACGAAACGCCTCTTGCTGTGCAAGGTCGTGAGCCACACACGCATTTGAAAGCGCGGGGCACGCCGCTCATCGAGATGAAAGACATCTCGATTGCCTTCGGCGGCATCAAGGCCGTTGATCATGCCTCGATTGATTTATATCCGGGTGAAGTTGTGGGACTTCTTGGCCACAATGGTGCGGGCAAGTCCACGTTGATCAAAGTTCTATCGGGCGCATACAAGCGCGATGCCGGTCAGATTTTTGTGAATGGTCAGGAAGTCGCCATCAGCAACCCGCGTGATGCAAAAGCCCAAGGTATCGAGACGATTTATCAAACACTCGCCTTGGCCGACAACGTGGACGCTGCGGCCAATCTGTATTTGGGGCGCGAATTGAAAACCTCATTCGGCACCTTGGATGACGTGGCAATGGAAGCCGAATGCCGCAAGGTAATGCATCGCTTGAACCCCAACTTCCGCCGTTTCAAGGAACCGGTTTCGAAGCTGTCGGGAGGTCAACGACAATCAGTTGCCATTGCGCGCGCCATTCACTTCAATGCCCGCATCTTGATTATGGATGAACCCACCGCTGCACTGGGCCCGCAAGAAACCGCGCAAGTGGGAGAGCTGATCAAGCAATTGAAAGCCGAAGGTATTGGCATCTTCCTTATCAGCCACGATCTTCATGACGTGTTCGACTTGGCTGACCGCTTGTGCGTGATGAAGAACGGCAAGGTCGTTGGTACAGCGTCTACCAAGGATGTGAACCACGACGAAGTGCTGGGCATGATCATCGCTGGCAAATGCCCGAAAGGCGCCATTCCCGGCCCTGGAGCCATGCGGGAAGCTGCGTAAGCGCTGTCTTGCAACTGTCATAAAACTTTTGCATTTACAGCCGTCATGAAAAAGCAGCTTCTCTCAGAATTCCTCGGCACCTTGCTGTTGTTGGTCACGGTTGTTGGTTCTGGAATCATGGGTGAAACACTCAGTGGTGGAAATATTGCCATCGCGCTTCTGGCCAATGCCTTAGCCACAGGCGCAATGCTGTTTGTTCTGATCAATATTTTTGGCCCCTTATCGGGCGCGCATTTCAACCCCGTTGTCACCGTAGCAATGTGGGCGACCAAACGTTTGCCAAGCTCAAGCATTGCGCCTTTCATTGTTGCGCAAGTTCTTGGCGGAATTGTTGGTGTGGTTCTCGCTCATACTATGTTTGATTTGGCACTTTTGCAGACTTCAGAAAAAATCCGCTGGGGCGCTGGCCAATGGATTGCTGAAGCCACCGCGACGTTCGGACTATTGCTTACCATTTTTGGTTTGCTGCGCCACAAGGCTGAACTCATTCCGCAAGCCGTGGCTCTCTATATAGTTGGTGCCTATTGGTTCACCGCCTCAACCAGTTTTGCAAATCCCGCCGTAACGCTGGCCCGCAGCTTCACGAACACCTTCGCGGGCATTGCACCGTCTAACGTTCTGGCGTTTGTTGTGGCGCAATGTGTGGGAGCTGTCATCGCAGTAATTGTAGCGCGACAATTATTCGGTGAAGAGAAATGAACGTTGTCATTCATCATAACCCTGACTGTGGCACATCGCGCAACGTGGTGGCGTTGGTTGAAGCTTGCGGCTACACGCCCACCATCATTGAATATTTGAAAGAGGGTTGGACACGACCCCAACTCTTGGCGCTTTTTGCCGCCGCCAATTTAACACCGCGCACAGCATTGCGCGAAACAAAATCGCCAGCAAAGGAATTGGGTCTGCTGGAACGAGATAAATCGGATGAAGAGATACTCACTCAAATGCTTTTGCATCCCGTGCTGGTCAATCGGCCAATTGTCTGTACACGGAAGGGTGTGAAGCTGTGCCGCCCCTCTGAAGAAGTGCTACACCTGTTGGACCGTGTGCCAGCCGAGCCATTTCTGAAAGAAGATGGAACGGTTTTGGACGTCACGCACTTCCGATCAGAATCCCGGTAAGGAACACAAGGAACCCGCCAACTGCAATTTGGAAGGCGGCTTTCAAGAATGGTGTATCCATATATTTGTAGCGGATCCAAGAAATCACACCGAGTTCAATAAACACGATGACGATGGCAACCCACGTGGCCAATTGGAAATCGGGAATGAGGTAGGGAAGGGTATGACCCAAGCCGCCCACTGCTGTCATAATGCCAGCAGCAGACCCGCGAATGAAGGGGTGGCCTCGTCCGGTCAGCTTTCCGTCATCCGACAACCCTTCGGCCAACCCCATGGAAATGCCAGCGCCAATCGATGCTGCCATGCCCACCAGAAAAGTCTCCCAAGTATTACCTGTTGCAAAGGCGGCGGCGAATAAGGGGGCGAGGGTCGATACCGAACCATCCATCAAGCCGACAAGGCCGGGCTGTACCACTTGCAACAGGAACAACCTGCGCTCAGCTTCTTTTTCGTCAATGGGCGCGCCGGAATTTTCATGATCAAGCCCAAGCTTGCGCGCGAGAGATTCATGGGATTTTTCAGCCGCAGCCAGTTTTAACAGCAAGTCCTTGACGGCAAGATCCGACGCTTGGCCGGCAGCTTGCGTATAGAAGCGGGCATTTTCTAATTCGATGACTTCAGCATGTTTGCGCATGGCGTCAATACCCATGCGGCTGACGGTCCACATCGGTTTGTGGGTCACAAAGCCCTTGATGTCGGCGCGGCGGATCAGGGGAATGAAGTCACCGAATTTTTTTTGATACAGCTTTTTCAAACGGTCCCGATGCTCAAATTCCTCCTCAGACATTTCCATGAACACTTTGGCGGACGCCGGATAAATTGGCATCAAGGCATTGGCAAAAGCCGCATAGCCGCGTGCATCGTCTTCCTCGGACGACATGGCAAGCGCCAGGAGTTCCTGCTCGTTCAGGTCTGAAAACAGTTTTGATTCGAATGGTTTTGAAATGTTCATATCTTCATTACGCATTAACCACGGCTTGGATGCAAGTCGAAGCTTAAGCAGCATTTTACCATGTTCGGCCATAACCTATGGATCACAGTCCAGAAAGTGCCCGACCATGAACAGCATCGCCCTCTCCAAAACTGGAAAACCCGGTGCTGGCCATCTTGCAGCTGTGTTGCGCGGGTTCAAAGCCAATCGATTGCTCTATGGCTTTGCCGGGCTGGTTTTTGTGTCGGCACTGCTGGAAGCCGTTGTTTTGGGCCTGCCTGTGGATTTCAGCATGGTCTTGATTTTTTCCGGTCCCGTGGTGTTGGTATTGCTTGTCATGATCGCGCTCGGGCTTGGAGGCGAAACCATACGCTTGGCACGTGCCAAATATGATGGTGCGTTGTTTCCTGCACTCTGGCGCAAATTACGCGATGATTATTTGGCACCCCAGCGTGTTTCAAACGGCTTGCACGCTGCCATTTTCATGACGCTCTATATGGTGGGGTATACCTTCATCAAAAAAGCCATTCCCACGGCCAACCCGTTTGATTGGGACCCGTCCTTCATGGCTTGGGACAAGGCGTTGCATTTTGGAACCCACCCCTATGAATGGTTGGCACCCGTCTTGAATTTTCCAGCCATCACATCGCTGTTAAACTGGAATTACAACATCTGGTTCTTCGTCATGTTCACACTGTGGTTCTGGCAGGGCTTTGCCCGCACCGATCAAAAGTTGCGCCAACATTTTCTTTTAGGCTTCACGCTCACGTGGTTTCTGGGAACCTGCGTACTGGGCACTGTGTTTTCGTCCGTTGGGCCATGCTTTTACGGCCGCCTGCTTCCCGGCGAGGCTGATCCCTATACGCCGTTGATGGGCTGGTTGAGAGAGGTCAACGCCACGCACAACGTGTTCGCCCTCAACGTAATGGATGAGCTTTGGAAAAATTATGAAACCGGCAAAGGCCTCGTCAACGGCATTTCCGCCATGCCGTCGATGCATGTGGGGACATCGATCCTGTTTGCCATTTTGGGCTTTGCTTCGGGCCATCGCTGGCTGGGCTGGCTTTTGACAGGTTTCGCCAGCCTGATCGTTATCGGTTCAGTGCATCTCGGCTGGCATTACGCCATAGATGGTTACGTTGGTGCAGCTGTAGCGTTTTTCGGCTGGTGGCTGGCAGGCAAATTGGTGGACTGGGACCGCAACGCCCGAGGCGTTGCTTAGTTCTCGTCCATCTTGAGGGCGGCGATAAAGGCTTCCTGCGGAATATCGACCTTGCCGAACTGCCGCATCTTTTTCTTGCCTTCCTTCTGCTTGTCCAGAAGTTTGCGCTTACGGGAAATATCACCGCCATAGCATTTGGCCGTCACGTCCTTGCGCATGGCTGACAGCGTTTCACG
>CAWJAE010000007.1:0-229412 GCA_963840765.1 uncultured Alphaproteobacteria bacterium
CAAAACATGGCCCTGCTCGGCGCAAAAATGCGGCAAATCAATCGCGGACATGGGATCGGTTGCGACGACTTTTAGGACAGAACCGCTCTCCATGGCTTCAAGCCTCTTTCGCGCCTTGAGCACGGGCAAGGGGCATAAAAGTTCTGTCACATCTAAATCATATTCTGGTGGGTTGTCGGTCATCACGCAATCGTATAGGCAATTTATCAGGGGGTGAACATATGACACTTTTGAACATCTTGCCGTTCCAAGGCGAAGTTACGGGTATATTGTCACGCGCCTCGCGTGATGCTGGCTTTGAAAAAGCAGAAACGCAGACACTGCATCTAACCTTTGCGGGGCCGGTGGGTGATTGCCATACAGGCTTAACCCGCAAGTCCGACAGCCGCACCCTGCCGCTCTACAAGCGAGATATTGAAATTCGCAACGTCCGCCAGGTCACAATTCTGGCAGAAGAGGAATTGGCCGATATTGCTGCGCGGCTCAGCATTCCCAAAATTGATCCGTCGTGGTTTGGCGCTAACCTTGTAGTGAAAAACATTCCAGATTTAACTTTGCTGCCACCTTCGACACGTCTGCAATTTCCATCTGGTGCCACGCTGGTGGTCGATATGGAAAATTACCCCTGCTCGCAAATTGCCAAAGTGGTGGAGCGCCACCATCCCGGAACACAATTCAATGTTGTGAAAGCTGCGATGCATAAACGTGGTGTAACCGCCTGGGTGGAGCGCGAAGGTGAAGTGAAAACGGGTGACGCCATCAAAATCGTCATTCCACCCAACAGGCTCTACCCCCACGCATGAAAATATTAGGGGCAATCATTGCAGGCGGTGCCTCCACCCGCATGGGCGGGCGTGAGAAAAGCTTCCTCGAACTCGATGGCACCACATTGCTGGAACGCACACTGTCGCGTCTGCGCTTTCAAGTCGATGAAGTCATCATCAATGCCAATGGCGACGCATCGCGATTTGCAGCAACGGACGCGAAAATTGTCGCCGATTTATTGGCCAATGTTGGGACACCTTTGGCAGGGTTGCACGCAGCACTGGACCACGGACAGAGCCACGGTTTTGATGCCGTTGTCACGCTTCCCTCTGATGCACCGTTTCTGCCGCTGGACTTGGTGGAGCGCTTGCTGGAAGGCGGCGAAGTATCAGGCGCTGCCATTGCGCGGAGTGGGGCCCAAGACCACTACCTCACAGGCATTTGGACCACGGGCATGGCAAAACCGCTAGGGCGCTTAATTGAACATGAAGGCGTGCGGCGCGTGCAGGATTTTGTGATTCGCGCCAAAGCTGAAAAAGTGGTGTGGGCTGCCATTCCCCATGACCCATTCTTCAACATCAATACGCCGGAAGATTTGGCCCTCGCGGAACAGATTGCGAAGGGCGCATAAAAGTTATTGGCGTTGCTGGCTGCAAAAATTCCGGCAAAACCGTGATGAAGTGTCTGCTTTGGCGCAGTTCATTCTGTCGCATTTGGGCATCGTGTCGTAATCCAGCACCCCGCTGTCGTTTGCCCTTTGACGTGGGTGAATGAATCTCACTATTCTCACACAAAATCGTCGCATCTCCGCAAAGGCACATCAAATGAAATCAGAAGCAAAAGTCGTTGTCATTGGTGGCGGCGTGGTTGGCGTTTCCACACTTTATCATTTGGCCAAAAAAGGCTGGTCTGATGTGGTGTTGATCGAGCGCAAGGAGTTGACCTCCGGCTCCACATGGCATGCTGCTGGTTTGCTGCCGCTGTTCAACATGTCTTATTCCGTTGGCCAGATTCACAAATACTCGGTCAAATTCTATGGCGAACTCGAAGCCGAAACCGGCCAGCATGTGGGCTTCTCGAAAGTCTCCAACATTCGCTTGGCCCGCACCAAGGACCGTTGGGATGAGTTCATGTATTATGCCGGCATTGCCGAAACCATCGGCATCAAGGTCAACAAACTGACACCGGAGCAGGTCCAGGAAATCTGGCCCCTCTGCAACATCGAAGGCATCATCGGTGCTATTCAACATCCCGACGACGGCTATATCCAACCCGCCGATTTAACCCAAGCCCTCGCCAAGGGTGCACGCTCACGCGGCGCTGAAATTTATCGCAACACCACCGTGACGGCCATTGAGCAGAAAGATGGCAAGTGGGTTGTGACAACCGACCAGGGCACTATTACCTGCGACCACGTCGTGTCCTGCACCGGTAACTTTGCCAGGAAGACCGGCGAAATGGTGGGGCTTGATGTGCCTGTCATTCCAGTGGAGCACCAATACATTGTCACTGAACCACACCCCTTGATCAAGGAACGCCAGGCACAAGGCCTGCCTGAAATGGGCGTGCTCCGCGAAGCTGATTCAAGCTGGTACATGCGTGAAGAAAACGGCGGGCTGTTGCTGGGGCCTTACGAAAAAGGCGCGCCCTGCTGCTACATGGATGGTCCGTCTGACCAGTCGGAATATGAATTGTTCCAGGAAGATTTGGACCGTTTAGGACCCTATATCGAAACCGCCATCACCCGGGTTCCGGCCTTTGGTGAAGTGGGCATCAAGAAGGTTTACAACGGCGCCATCGCCTATACGCCAGATGGTTCACCCATCATTGGGCCTGCACCGGGTTTGAAGAACTTCTGGCTCAATGAAGGCCACTCCTTCGGCATTACCGCTGCGGGTGGTGCAGGATGGCAATTGGCGGAATGGATCATCGACGGTGAACCCACCATCGACATGATGGGTGTGGACCCGCGGCGCTTTGGCCCCTACGCCACCAAAGGCTATCTCAAAATCAAGAACGAAGAGGCTTACGCCAACGTCTTCACGCCGCACTTCCCCGATGAAGAACGGGTGGCCGCACGCCCCCTCAAGACCACGCCTTGCTATGCCCGCATGGAAGAATTGGGCGCTGTGTTCGGAACGGTTTATGGCTGGGAACGCCCGGGCTGGTTTGCGCCAGCGGGCTATGAAGTATCGACGGAAGAATTGAATTCTTCTGACACGCTGACCAACCACAACCATGCGCTGCCAGCCCGTGACGGCAAGATCAAAGAGAAGTGGTCGTTCCGCCGTTCAAATTATTTCAAATATGTGGGCGAAGAATGCCGCGCCGTCATGAACAGTGTGGGCCTGCAAGACATGTCGGCCTTCGCCAAGATGGAAGTGTCAGGTCCCGGTGCGCGCGATTGGCTGGAAACAATTCTCGCCAACAAGATCCCCAAGAAAATGGGCCGCATCGCGCTCTGCCACATGCTCACACCACGCGGCGGCGTGCGGGCTGAGTTCACGGTCTATGAATGGTCGCCCGGCAAGTTCTATCTCGTTTCAGCCGGTGCCTATGAAGCCCATGACCATGATTACCTGCGCAAGCTTTTGCCGATGGATGGCTCAGTGAAGTTGACGCCACTCACCACGCGCCTCGGCGTGTTGGTGATCGCAGGTCCAAACGCCCGCAAACTGTTGCAGAAATTGACGGCAACCGATTTGTCCAACGAAGCCTTCCCGTGGCTCACCGGCAAGGCCATTCATGTGGGTCCGGTTTCAACCCACTGCCTGCGTGTCAACTTCGTGGGCGAATTGGGCTATGAATTCCACCACCCGCTGGAACAGCAGGTTGCGTTGTTTGATCTGCTTATGGATGCAGGCAAGGAATTCGGCATCAAGCCCTATGGCATCAAGGCCATGTCGTCGCTTTCACTTGAAAAGAGCTATCGCCTCGTGCCGCGTGAACTGTCGATTGAATACAATGCCTATGAATCAGCACTTGATCGTTTCGTGCACCCCAACAAGGGCAACTTCATTGGCCGCGACGCGATTGTGGAGGCCAAGCAAAATGGCCTCAATTGGAACTTCACTACCATGGAAGTGCACGGTATTTCTGATGATTGGTCGGATGTGCGGGGGTCTGAACCCATTTACGCAAAAGGCAAACTCATCGGCCGCGCCACCAACGGCGGCTTCGGTTTCCGTGTGAACAAGTCCATCGCCTTGGCCATGGTGAAGCCAGACTTTGCAGCACTGGGAACGGAGCTTGAAGTGAAGATCTTGGACAAGCACTTCAAGTGCACGGTCATTGCGGAAAGCCCTTACGATCCAGATAACGTGGCGTTGCGCGGATAATTCAACCGGCGTTGACAATTTTTACACCAGCCTTCGCAAGACGGCTGGTGTTTGCGTTTTTGGTCACAACGATCCTTGATATATCGGTGGCCTTGCAAACAAGGTATGGCGATACAGCACCTATTTTTTCTGCCGTCAAAAGCACCACGGATTCGGCTGCTTGTGCAATGATAGCACGCTTGATATCCGCTTCTTCTGCATCGCCTGTGCTGGCGCCTTCGTTGGCATGAAATCCGGTGAGGCCGATAAAGGCCAGTTGACAGCGCTGCCGCAGAATAGCTTCCATTGTTGATGCACCAAGATGCACCATGGAATGGCGGAATAACCGCCCGCCAATAACCGTGACTTTCGCATCATGATGCTCCAGTGCCATGGCAATCATCGGGCTGTGTGTGGTTATCTTACAACGAAGGCGCAATGGAATTTCGCGCACAAGTTCAATATGCGTTGTTCCTCCATCGATAAAGACAGACTGTCCTGCTTCAATCAGTTTGGCGGCAGTTTTGGCAAGTTTCCGCTTCTCGTCGGTTGACATTGTTCTGCGCACAGCAAGTTCAGCGATGGTCGGTGAAGCCGGCAATGCACCACCATGAACCCGCTCCAACAGCCCATCCGCCGCAAGTTCACGCAAATCACGGCGTATCGTGTCCTCTGAAAGGGCCAGTTCCTCGCTCAACTCTTTCGCCACAATACGCCCATCGCGAGAGAGGCGCTCCAGCAAGAGCTGCTTTCGTTGTTTGGTCAGCATTGCACGATAGTGCACGAAGTTATATGATTATGCACGAATCAAAACTGCAATTTAAACGCTTTCCACAAGAGATAATGATGAACGCAAAACCAATGATGATCTTGATCGCCGGGCCTTATCGTTCTGGCACAAGCGACGACCCCGACAAGATGGCAGCCAATCTGAAAGTGCTGGAGGCCGCGTGCTGGCCCATTTTCCAAAAGGGACACGTGCCCATGATTGGCGAATGGATTGCAATCCCTATCTGGAAGACTGCAGGCGGCCGTCATGTGGGAGACGCGCTTTACGATCAAGTTCTTCACCCCACGGCCCATCGCCTGCTGAAGTTTTGCGATGCGGTGTTGCGACTGCCTGGTGATTCAAAGGGCGCAGACAATGATGTGAAAATAGCAAGAGAAAGAGGCATTCCTGTATTTCATAATCTGAACGAGATTCCGGCCATTTCGTGAACGGCTGGCAGGTGAGCTAAACTCTTCCCGCAAACAACAGCGCCATACCGAAAACAACAAGACCGGCACCTGCCCAAGCACCAGCGGCGGGCCTTGCTCCCGTCTTGAGCCACAGCATGGGCAAGATGATGACGGGTGTGGTGGCTGATAAAGTGGAGATGATTCCGGTTTTGCCGCCGGACAACGCAAATAGAAGCAATGTCATGCCCACGCAAAGGCCTAGAAACCCCACTCCGGCGGTATAGATTGTCATTCTCATTGTCAGCGGCTTTGCAGCTTGCATGGCGGAATAGGGCATTTGCAAAACCAGGCTGAGGCAGGCTGCTGCCACACCCACGCGCAGAAATGACGCCATGAAAGGGTCGATGCCTGATGCCATCAGGGGGCGCGCAATGATGATGCCAACGGCTTGGCCCAGCGCTGCACCCAGCCCTACGCCAACACCTACGAGCAAGGAACCCTTCACCGCTTCAAGCCCTGCTGCTGGCTTGCCACGGTGGCCAAACAAAATGGCCAGCGCAATGCCCATGGCCGTGATGACAATGCCGACGACGGCGACCCACGACAAGGTTTCGTTCAATAACAGCCAACCCAAAACCGCTGCCATGGGCGAATTGAAAGCAAACAGAATGGCGGCACGCCTTGGCCCCAAGCGATTAAGGGCCACGAACAGCAACGAGTCACCGATAAAGATGCCGGTTAAACCTGACAGCACCAAAAACGGAACGGCCTGCCACGTCAGGCTTTGCCATGTTCCCATTGCGGTTACGCAGAGTGCAAGAAAAACAGCGCCAAAAACCTGCCTCAGTCGGTTGAAATGCAGCGCCCCCAAATGCCCGGCGGGAATGGACGCAATCATGCCAGTGAACGCCCAACACGTGGCCGCACCAAGTGCTGCGATTTCATGAATTGGCAAGGAGGTGACCGACATAGACTGTTGCAGCTATCACTGGTTGGCAGTGGCGACAAGCGGTGGCAGCAGCAAGATGCCATGCCGCATTTACCGCTTCCGGCAGCGCTGTTGCGTGGTATCTGTTTGCAAATGAACAACACAGGCCAACAAACCTATTCTCGCGGCGTAAGCTTCGTTTTGATGGCGACCATGGGGTGGTCGCTCTCAGGTTTATTTGTGCGTCTGATGCCGGAACTTTCCGGTTGGGAACTGAATTGCTGGCGCGGTTTTTGGACGTCTGTCAGCATTCTCTGTTATCTGGTCCTTACCTATGGCAACGACACGCGCGCCATGTTTCAACGCGTGCCGACAACTGCCCTTTTATTATCTGCCGGTTTCTTCGCTTTTGGCTCCACCATGTATGTGACATCGCTCACGCTGGTCTCAACCGCCGTCATCTCCGTCATTGGCGCAACGTCCCCCCTGTTCACAGGTTTGCTCAGCCCGTGGGTAACGGGAGAAAGGCCCGGCTTGGCCGCGTGGTTTGCAGCGGTCTTGGCCCTTGCCGGCATGGGTGTTATTGCATGGGATAGTTTGGGCGCAGGCAATGTGGCGGGCATGCTTGTGTCGCTGTTGGTGCCGATGAGTTTTGCCATGCAAACACTTACACTCCGTCGTTACCGCGCTTTTGATATGACACCAGCCATTTGTGTTGGTGGCCTCATGGCTTTTGTCGGCGCTGGCTTTGCCGGATATTTTTTCCAATCCGGTGGCGGTTTTGATGTGCCTTTGAAATATGTAGCCCTCTTGGCCGTGATGGCCCTGCTGCAATTGGCCATTCCGCTGATCTGGTACACCAAAGGGGCAAGGTCAGTGCCTGCTGTAACACTGTCGCTCATCGCCATGCTGGATGCCGTGCTTAATCCACTGTGGCCTTGGCTTGTGGTGAATGAAGTGCCGGAGCGTGCCGCCTTCATCGGCGGCGGCATCATCATCATGGCGGTATTGCTGTCGATTTTCGGTACACAGTTCAACAAGTGGAGACAGACGTGAAGGCACGCGCGACCCTCATTGGTTTTATGGCTGTCTTGACCTGGGGATTGCTCGCCTATTTTTCAAAACTCGCCGGAGACATTCCGCCGCTACAAATCACGTCCATGGCTTTCACCATCGGCGGATTTGTGGGTGTTGTAAGTTGGCCGTTTCGGCCTGGTGCTGCCCGTGTGCTGCTTGAGCTTTCACCACTGGCGTGGATGCACAATGTCGCGGGATTATTTGGCGCACATTTTCTCTACTTCATGGCTGTGCAACGTGCGCCGGTGCTGGAAGTCAGCCTGATTGCCTATTTGTGGCCTTTGTTCATCGTCTTGTTTTCAGGTTTTTTACCGGGCGAAAAATTGAAGCTCCACCATGTTCTGGGAGCAGGTTTTGGAATGGTTGGCGCTTGGTTCGTTGTCAGCAAAGGGCAAGGCTTTGGTTTGTCGCAAGGGCTTCAAGCGGGCCACATAATTGCACTTCCCTACGCCATATATTGGGCCGCATATTCCGTTTCAATCCGGCGTTACGGTAAAATCCCATCGGATGTCGTCGCAGGATTTTGCCTGATGACAGGTCTGCTCGCCGGGCTTTCTCACATGATGCTGGAAACAACTGCTTGGCCATTGAATTCAACACAATGGATGGCCATTACAGGGCTCGGCATTCTGCCCCTCGGGTTAGGTTTTTATGCGTGGGATTTTGGCATGAAACATGGCGATCCAATGGTGCTGGGTGCGTCGTCCTACGCAGCGCCCTTGCTTTCAACCATTGTACTTTTGCTCACAGGATTTGCAGAATATCATTGGTCAATTGTTGTGGCTTGCAGCCTTATTACAGGTGGTGCCGTGATCGCTGCCAAAGAAATGATATTTCGCAATAAGTCTAGCTGAAATTATTCTTCCGTGTACGGAGTTCTACAAACACTTCCGTGTCCGTGGCATCCACCATGTTCAAGTTGGCTCTGATTTCGGGCGAATCACATCGGAAGTAAGGATTGGTTTTCAACTCTTCCCCAATGGTTGTGGGGCAAGTCATCTTGCCCTGCGCCCGCAAATTCCGCACTTCAGTGGCACGCATTTGAAGCGCGCGATTGCCGGGTTCTACCGCCAGCGCAAACTTGGCATTGGCTTCGGTATATTCATGGCCACAGTAAACCGATGTCATGGGCTGAACATCGCGGAACTGATTTACCGAATGGTACATCTGCTCCATCGTACCTTCCAGCACGCGGCCACAGCCCATGGCAAAAATATTGTCGGCAGCAAACATCAGGTAATCATTGATGAAATGATAGGTCACTTGCCCCAAGGTGTGGCCTGGGCAATCATAAACCTTCAACTTGCGCTGGGCGAGGTCAATCACATCACCGCCTTTCACGGTTTTGCCAATGCCGGGAATACGATCCTTTTCGGCTTCGGGGCCAATGATATGGCAGCCATAATGTTCTTTGAGTTCGAGATTGCCTTCCACATGATCAATGTGGTGGTGCGTTGTCAGGATATGGGTGAGCTGCCATCCCCGTTTTTTCAGATTGTCGGCAATGGCGCGCGCATCGGGTGCGTCGATGGAAATGGTGGTGCCGGTAACCGTGTCATGCACAAGCACGCCATAATTATCGTCGCGGCAAATGAATTGGTGAACATCAAGATGAGACATGGGGGCTTCCTTACACCGACAATGACGAAACCTCAAACCCTGCTATAGTCAACTTATGCATGTTGTCGATTTCAGAGAGTTTTATGCCTCACGCCGAGGTCGGGTCGCCGCCACACTGTTGAGGCGGCAGTTAATCGGATTAACCCAAGCAAAATCCGGCGAGACCTTGATGGGGCTGGGTTATGCCCTGCCCTATCTTGAAGACACATCTGAACAGGTGGTGAGCTTGTCCTTCATGATGGCAAGTCAAGGCGTCATCCACTGGCCGCAAGGCGCTGCCAATCGCTCGGCCCTGGTTGATGAATGCGATTTGCCCCTTTTGGAAAGCATGGTGGATGTGGCGTTGGTGGTGCATGGCTTAGAGCATGCTGAAAACCCGCTCGACATGTTACAAGAGGTCTGGCGGGTATTGGCGCCGCAAGGCCGCATAATTTTAGTGGTGCCCAACCGCCGTGGACTTTGGGCAGCATCTGAGTCAACTCCATTTGGCCATGGCCAACCTTTTTCTTCGGGGCAGATTTCAAATTTGCTCAAGGAAGCAAAATTCACCGCCACCCACTGGCGCAGTGCCTTGTATCTGCCGCCCTTTCACAACGAAACCATGCTGAAGACCGCGAGAAGTTTCGATATCGCAGGCGAGCGCCTTTTGCAGCGCTTTGCAGGCGTGACCATCGTTGAGGCCATGAAGCAGGTCTATGCCTTTTCGTCTGGCAAGCGGGCACGGCGTCTGGTGCCACGCTTTCGGCCCGTGCTGTTGCCATCCCCGCAACATGTCCGCAAGGACTGGGAATGATTGGGGTTCACAGATCACCCGAAAGTAGCTTAAACAGCAAGAACCCTCGAAACACCCCGGATTGCACAATGAACGATACCCCAACCGCAGCACCCGCCCTTGATGCCTTGCGGCGAGAGTTGGACGAGATCGACGAAGCGCTGTTGAAACTGTTGTCGCAACGGCAATCCATCACCCAACATGTGAAGTCTTTCAAGCAAGTCACCGCCAAAACCTCATCATCACCTTTGCGCCCCACGCGCGAGGCGCAAATCCATCGCCGCCTGATGGAGCTTGGCAAGGCGCAAGGTCTTTCGCCTGAATTCGTCTTGAGGCAATGGCGCGGCATTCTCACGGCTTCGAGTTTGTCTCAAGCTTCGATGACGTTACATGTCTCAAAGAACCTCTCTCAAACCTTGGGCCATCGTTTACGTCTGCGTGATCATTTCCCCGGCATGCCCGTTGAGGAATGGAAAGACGAGGCCCAGGCGCTGATGCAGGTAAACGTCAACCCCAGCGATATATGCGTGGTGGAAACAGAAGCGCCATGGATTGAGGCCTGCGTTGCGGGAAAAGCGGGTACAGCACAAATCATTGGAGCATTGCCGGTGATCAAAGGTGAAAACGCGCCGCAGCTTTTGATTTTCGGGAATGCCCCGTCCGAACCTTCTGGCCAGGACGAAACATTGTTGATCACCCAAGGCAACTTGCCGCGTGACTTTGCCTTGCAACCCTTGTGGCAAGTAAAAAGCGGGCCTTGGCGCTTGTCGGCACTGGCGGGTTTTCACTCGGAACATGAAGGTCCGATTGTGGGTCTAACGCGCTCAAACATCTTGCTTGGCCTCAAACTCGCGGGGCGCTATCCCTCGGCAATAGAGGTTTGACAACATGACGGCGCAAGCAACACGGCCCGCAGCAAAAGCGGGGATTATGGACATTGAGGCTTATGTACCCGGCAAGAGCACAGCCAAGGGTGCGAAAGTCTATAAATTGTCGTCGAATGAATCGCCCATAGGCGCCAGCTCCAAGGCGATTGCAGCATTTGAAGGTGCCGCGCAGAAAACTATGCACTTTATCCAGACGGCAGTGCCAAGGTGCTGCGTGAAGCCATTGCCGGGCGCTACGGCTTGTCGGCTGATCGCATCATCTGCGGGGCAGGTTCTGACGAGATTTTACAATTGCTGGCCCACGCCTATCTGGGTCCGGGCGATGAAGCCGTCTATAGCCAATATGGCTTCATGGTGTACCCCATTGTCATTCAGGCCAATGGTGCAACGGCCGTTATCGCCAAGGAAACGGCTTTCACGATGGACGTGGATGCCATGATTGCGGCGGTTACACCCAAAACCAAAATGGTATTTGTGGCCAATCCAAACAACCCCACAGGCACTTATATTTCCTACAGCGAATTGCGGCGCTTGCATGCAGGCCTGCCGCCCCATGTGCTGCTGATTGTGGATGCGGCCTATGCGGAATTTGTGACCGCGAATGATTATGAGCCGGGCATTGCCTGGTGTCGGAATTCGAGAACGTGGTGATGACACGCACCTTCTCCAAAATTCACGGCCTTGCGGCCTTGCGCTTGGGCTGGGCCTATGGTCCTGCCCACGTAATGGATGTGCTCAATCGCATCCGTGGGCCGTTCAACGTGTCCCTGCCCGCCATTGCAGCGGGTGTGGCGTCCATTCAAGATGTCGCCTTCATGGACCAAGCCCTCTCCCACAACAACAATTGGCTGGAATGGCTTGCCGTTGAAATTGCAAAACTCGGTTTAGTTGTCACGCCAAGTGCGGCCAATTTCGTACTGGTGCATTTTACCAAAGACAAATCTGCAGCCGCCGCAGATGCCTATTTGCAAGACCACGGCCTCGTGGTGCGGCGCATGGAGGGCTATGGTATGCCCAACGCTTTGCGCATGTCCGTGGGAACTGAAGAGGCGAACCATGCGTTGGTTGCGGCCCTCAAAGGATTTATGTCTTGAGCGTGATGTTTGAAAAAATTGCCTTGTTGGGTTTGGGGCTGATTGGCTCGTCGATTTCCCATGCTGCACGACGCGGCGAATTTGGCAACGCATATCAGCGGCTATGCCCGCAGTGCCGAAACACGAACGACCGCCTTGGATATTGGCATTGTTCATGCAGTCCATGACACGGCGGAAGCTGCTGTAAAAAATGCTGACTTGGTGGTGCTCTGCTCCCCCGTTGGCACCTATGGTGAACTGGCCCGCGCCATTGGTCCCCATTTAAAAGCGGGTGCTATTCTCACTGACGTGGGCTCCGTGAAGGGTGCTGTTGTGCGCGATGTCGCACCGCATCTACCTGCAAATGTGCATTTCATTCCGGGCCACCCCATTGCGGGCACTGAACAATCGGGGCCGCGGGCTGGCTTTGCTACCTTGTTTGATAATCGCTGGTGCATTCTCACGCCACAACCCAATGCCGACGCAGAGGCCGTGGCAAAGCTGAAAGCCTTCTGGGAGGCCCTGGGTTCGATGGTCGATGAAATGACGCCAGAGCACCATGATTTGGTACTCGCCATTACCAGCCATCTGCCCCACCTCATTGCCTATAACACCGTTGCTACCGCCGCTGATCTGGAAGAAGTGACGAATTCGGAAGTCATCAAATATTCCGCCGGTGGCTTTCGCGATTTTACCCGTATTGCCGCCTCAGACCCCACCATGTGGCGCGATGTGTTTTTAAATAACCGCGAAGCGGTACTCGAAATGCTGGGGCGATTTTCTGAAGAGCTTTCCCTGTTGCAGCGGGCCATCCGCTGGGGTGATGGCGACACCTTGTTTGAATTATTCACGCGCGCGCGTGACGTGAGGCGCGGTATTATTCAGGCAGGACAGGACACGACAGCCCCGGACTTTGGCCGTGGCGCGCCCCCGAAATGAGCAGAACAGTATGAGCGCCACGAAATGGGTGTTCGGTTACGGCTCGCTAATCTGGCGACCCGGTTTTGCCTTCATCCATTCCGAGCCTGCACGGCTTGAAGGCTGGCACCGTTCACTCTGTGTGTTGTCGCATATCTATCGCGGAACCCCTGACTGTTTGGGACTGGTGTTCGGGCTTGATCAGGGGGGCCATTGCAATGGCGTGGCTTTTGAAGTGGCATCAACCGAGTGGCCCCAAACCTATGACTATTTGACGGAGCGTGAACTGGTAACACCCATTTACCAGAGAGGTTTCATTGCCAGTGCGATTGGCGAGCGGGCAGATGGTGGAAGCCCTGACCTATGTGGTGGATCGCGAGTATCACCAATATGCTGGTACAAAAACCGTCGCAGAAATTCTCACCCACGTTCGCCAAGGCCACGGTCAAGCCGGCAGTTGCGTGGACTATGTACGCAACACCGCAGCGCATTTACATGCACTGGGCATTCCAGATCCTGAGTTGGATAAACTTGTCAGCCAACTTTGATCAGCCATATCGTCGCAATCAACCCAGCCACGCCGCAAGCGGAATTGACTTCAAAACCACCCGAAACTAGGGTCCGCCCAGAATTTTTCAGGAGAGTTCCATGAAAGTGTTGGTCGCGGTCAAACGCGTGGTGGATTATAACGTCAAAATCCGTGTCAAGGCCGATGGGTCGGGCGTGGAATTGGCGAACGTCAAGATGTCGATGAACCCCTTTGATGAAATTGGCGTCGAAGAGGCCATTCGTTTGAAGGAGGCCGGAAAGGCCACTGAAATCGTCGTGGTTTCAATCGGGCCGCAGCAATCGCAGGAAACCTTGCGCACGGCCTTGGCCATGGGTGCTGACCGCGCCATTTTGGTGAAGCATGACGAGATTGTGGAACCCCTCGCCGTTGCCAAAATCTTGAAAGGCGTGGTCGAGGCTGAAAAGCCGGAAATCGTGATTCTGGGCAAACAAGCCATTGATGATGATGCCAACCAGACCGGCCAAATGCTGGCGGCACTTTTGGGCTGGGCGCAGGCCACGGCCTGCTCGAAGCTTGAACCCGGTAATGGTGAAGCCACCATCACCCGCGAAATCGACGGCGGGCTTGCAGACCTTGAAAGTGAAGATGCCTTTGATCGTGACTACCGATTTGCGTTTGAACCAACCACGTTATGCCTCGCTTCCCAACATCATGAAGGCCAAGAAAAAGCCGCTCGATGAAAAGACGGCGGCCGATTATGGCGTGGATACCAAGCACCGCCTCAAGGTGATCAAGACGGAAGATCCGCCAAAGCGGGATGCCGGAGTGAAGGTCGCATCCGTTGCCGAGCTCGTGGGAAAACTCAAATCTGCAGGAGCATTCTGATATGGCCGTTCTTCTGATTGCTGAACACGACAATTCCACCGCTCAAGGATGCAACCCACAAGGCCCTGACGGCTGCGGCCCAAATGGGTGGTGATGTGCATGTGCTGGTCGCGGGCAACAATG
Source organism: uncultured Alphaproteobacteria bacterium (assembly GCA_963840765.1). Classification (GTDB taxonomy): domain Bacteria; phylum Pseudomonadota; class Alphaproteobacteria; order Rhizobiales; family Aestuariivirgaceae; genus Aestuariivirga. The sequence continues at coordinate 14,056 of CAWJAE010000007.1, forward strand.
CCGGTGGTGCTGCTAAGCTGCAGCTGCCAAATTGTCGGGCGTCAAAAAAGTGCTGCATCTTGAAAGTGGCAGCCTTGAACGCCCACTGGCTGAACCCATGGCCGCGGCCATTGTGGCGCTTGGCTTCGGGCTATGATCATCTCGTCGCCCCTGCCACCACCAACGGCAAGAACTACATGCCGCGCGTTGCAGCCTTGCTCGATGTGATGCAGATTTCGGATATTTCCGAAGTCAAATCCGCCGATACTTTTGTGCGTTTGATTTATGCCGGCAATGCCGTGCAGACAGTGCAGTCACTCGACAATAAAAAAGTCATCACCGTGCGCACGGCATCGTTTGCAGCGACTGGTGAAGGCGGTTCGGCTTCAGTTGAAAAGGTGAATGCTGCTGCTGATCCGGGCTTGTCGTCCTACGTCAGCGAAAACCTTACCGTGTCCGATCGTCCGGAATTGACCTCGGCCAAGATCATCGTGTCGGGTGGCCGTGGCATGCAGAATGGCGAGAACTTCAAAATGTTGGATGCCGTGGCCAAGAAGCTCAACGCCGCGGTCGGCGCATCGCGCGCCGCTGTGGATGCAGGCTATGTGCCCAACGACTATCAAGTCGGTCAAACCGGCAAGGTGGTGGCACCTGATCTTTATATCGCTGTTGGCATCTCTGGTGCCATCCAGCATTTGGCCGGCATGAAAGATTCGAAAATCATCGTCGCCATCAACAAGGATGACGAAGCACCGATTTTCCAAGTGGCGGATTATGGCTTGGTTGCGGACCTGTTTACTGCCGTGCCTGAGTTGGAAGCCGAATTGGGCAAGTTGGGGAAATAACCAACACCCCCGAAATAAAAAAGCCCCGGTCGCGAGACCGGGGCTTTTTCTTTTTCAAGACGTCAAAATTATTCGTCGCTGCTGAGGAAACCGAAGATTTGCAGCAGGTTCACGAAAATCGACACGAAGCTTCCGTAAAGCAGGAAGGCACCGAAGATCGACTTGCGGGTAGCGGTATCGCCTACGTCTGATGCGTCATACATTTCCTTGACCATCTGGGTTTCCCAAGCGGTCAACAAAGCTGTCAACACAACGAAGGCACCCGAGATCAACATTGAAATGATCATGGCGGTTCCGGTGACGCCGGTGAACATGGACACAACCAAGTTCACCAAGGCGGCAATGATCAAACCAATCATGATCATCATGACGGTATTGCCCATGCCCGAGAGATCCTTCTTCGAGGTGTAACCCCAGAAGCTCATGGCACCGAAAGTAATGGCGGCAGTCAGGAAGGCTGACATCACCATCGATGGATCAACGCCCAGATAGCGGCTGACCATTGGCGCAATACCAATGCCCCATGTTGCCACATAGGCCCAGAAAATGCCTTGGGCTTTTGCCATCGAACCATTGAACATCATGCGGGGGCCAAACCAGCCCAATGCCAGCAACGCCAACATGGCAGGCAAAGCCAGCACGCGGGTAATTGCACCAAACGCCGGAATTGTGAACGATGCCAACACGATGACGGCTGCAACGCCAATGCCGAGGCCCATATAATTGTAAACGCCCAACATATAGGACTTCAGGCCCTGATCAATCTCAGCCTGTGAGCCAACGCGGGAATTAGGATAACGAAGTTCAGCCATAAACATGCCCTCCAAAGCACTTATGCATGCAATATGGGATCGCCCGCTCCAAACGTCAAGTTACGGGCCTGTAATGGTTAAGCTCCCGGCGATCTCATCCATTTTTTGTGCCAGTTTGATATCAAGTGCGGTCACACCCTGCGCTGAATGGGTGGTGAGTGTAACCTCAACCTTGCCATAGACATTCGACCATTCGGGATGATGATCCATTTTTTCAGCGACCAGTGCGACTTGGGACATGAAGCCCCACGCTTCACGGAAATTCTTGAAGCGAAAGCCTTTGTGAATGGCATCGCGCCCCGGAACATCCGCCCAATCGTTTAAATCATTGACGGCTTTGACCCGTGCCGCACCTTGTAATCTATCGCCCATCACGCCACTCCCATGTTGAAACTCTGCACCGGTTCGCGCCGGGCCGCATATTCCGCTTCGATTGCGTAGGGTCCACCGCCCTTGAGGGGACGCGATGAAAACAACGCAAAACCATTCACGTCAAACGACTGTGTTGAATAGAGACTATGAACCTCGACCCAGCGCTGCAGCGCCCGTGGTTCGGGTTCCTTGAGCCGTGCCAAGGTGACATGCGGCAAAAACTTCCGATGTTCAGCAGGCAGCCCCAATGTCTGGCACAAGCGCTCGTGCTGGTCATGCAGGCGGCGCAATGCCGGGCTTTCATCTACACCTGCATAAAGTGAATGGGGCTTGTTGCCACCAAACAACCCAACGCCCTTGAGGCGAATTTGAAACGGCAAAAACCGCAACGTCTCAAGCCCCGAGGCCAATTCACGGGCAATGCCGGTCTCAATATCGCCAATAAAACGGATCGTCAGATGGTAGTTGCTGGGTTCCATCCAACGGGCACCGGGAATGCCGCCCTGCATGATCTGCAAATCCAACGACACGTTGGCAGGCAGTTCCAATCCGGTAAACAGACGGGGCAAAGCAACCTCCTCTAAACTCAACAATCAAGCTAAAGCGATTCGCAGGATGTGGAAGCGTTATTTCACTTGGCTCAAAAGCTTTTCCACGTCCGGTAAAACGCGCTTTATAATTTCATCCACACCAGTAGCGTTGGGGTGAATGCCATCCGCTTGGTTGAGCATTGCATCAGCGGCCACCCCTTCCAGAAAAAAAGGATAAAGCGACGCGCTATGTGCATCGCTCAAGCTGCCATACATCGCTTCAAACGCCGTTCCATATTCCGGTCCCATATTGGGCGGGGCCTTCATGCCCAAAACCAGAGTGGGAAGCTTGCGGGCCTTCAGTTTCAACAATATGTCATCTAGCGCCTTGTGCGCCTGTTCAACGGGCAAGCCCCGTAAGGCGTCATTGGCGCCAAGTTCAACCATCACGGCATCAACTTCATCGCTCAAAGACCACTCCAAGCGGGCTGCACCCTGCGCCACGGTATCTCCAGACACGCCGGCATTCAGCACCACCACATCATGGCCCTTGGCCTTCAAAGCCGCTTCCAGCTTGACGGGGAAAGCCTGCGCCGGGTCCAAGCCGTAACCCGCTGTCAAACTGTCACCCAAGGCAAGCAACGTGACAGTGTCAGCACGCGCTGGCAAAATCCAGAAACAAAAACAAATAAATGCGACGGAAAATCTGCTCATGGACGTCTATGTGAGGGTAACATGCGTAGAGTGCAAGACCATGCCCTCGACAAATCAATCGAGGCACCCCATTTTTGCAGCTTCAACCTTAAAAGGATGCCAACTTGACCGAAGCTGTATCGCTCTCCAACGTTCACCTGACTTTATCATCCCGTGCGGGTGATGTTCATATCTTGAGAGGTGTGACAATGCAGGCCAAGGCGGGCGAGGCTATCGGCATTGTCGGCCCTTCGGGTTCCGGCAAAACCTCATTGCTGATGGTCATGGCGGGTTTGGAACCTGTAACCCGGGGCGAGCTTTTTATTCGGGGGCAAGCCGTCCACGGAAAGTCCGAAAGTGAATTGTCCAAACTCCGCCGCGACAGTGTGGGCATCGTGTTTCAATCCTTCCATTTGATCCCTACGTTGTCAGCCATTGAAAACGTGGCTTTGCCGCTGGAATTCAAGGGCGTCAAAAATGCCGAGAATCTTGCCAAGGAAAAACTTGCAGAGGTGGGCCTTAGCCACCGCCTCACGCATTATCCGGGCCAGCTCTCGGGTGGTGAACAACAACGCGTGGCCATCGCCCGCGCCTTGGCCGCCGGTGCGAAAATCATTCTGGCGGATGAACCCACCGGAAACCTCGATCAGGACACGGGCAAATCCATCATGGATTTGCTGTTCGGCATTAAACACAACAACGACGCCACGCTGTTGCTCGTCACCCATGACCGCGCCTTGGCTAAACGCTGTGACCGCATCATCGAAGTACGTGATGGATTGATCAGTGAAAGCCACACTTCATGAAGCTTCGCCTGTGGCTGGCCTACGCGCTCAAGAATTTAAGATCCGGCCTGAAGGGCTTTTATATTCTGCTGACCTGCCTGACGTTGGGCGTGGCCGCTATCGCCGTGATCGGGTCATTGACCTCCGCCATTGAGCAGGGCCTGACTGAACAGGGCCAACCCTTGCTGGGGGGTGATGTGGAATTTTCGTTGATCCATAGGGAAGCAACTTCCGCAGAACTTGACTATATCAAGACGAAAGGCGTCACCAGTCGCGTTGCCACCTTACGCGCCATGGCAACGGCCAATGCCCAATCCACGTTGGTTGAAATCAAAGCCGTTGATGCTGTTTATCCGCTCTATGGGCAACTTGCACTGACAGGCGAAACCAACCCTGCCAAAGCCATGTCTGTGCAAGCTGAGGTTCATGGTGTGGCTGTTGATGAATTGTTGCTGGGTCGCCTCGCGCTCAAAATCGGCGACAGTTTGAAAATCGGCACCACGGCTTTGAAGGTCACAAGTGTGATTACGTCAGAACCTGATCGTATTTCAGATGGTCTGGTGCTGGGCCCCCGCTTGCTGATGACCCATGAAGCCTTGGCCACCACGGGATTGATCCAACCCGGAAGCCTTGTGACCTGGCGCTACCGTGTGAAGCTGAACAATGGTTCTGATTTAAGCGTGGCGAAGACCATCACCGAGGAAGCACAATCCAAGTTTCCAGACTCCGGCTGGCGGGTGCGTGCAACCGACAATGCCGCAGGTGGCGCTGAACGTTTTGTGGAGCGGCTAGGTTATTTCATGACGCTTGTGGCCTTGGCTGCACTTGTGGTGGGTGGTGCTGGCATCGCCAATGCCGTATCAGCTTTCGTGACCCGCCGCACCAGCGCCATTGCGACGCTGAAATGCATGGGACTTTCATCGCGCGACGTGTTTGGCCTTTATCTCACCGAGATTTTATCGGTCGGCATTATCGGCATTGCACTGGCGCTTGCCATTGGTGCCATTTCGCCGTTCCTGCTGAAATACTTTGCGGGCAGTGTGCTGCCGTTACCTGTTGCAACTTCGGTGCAATGGTTGCCCTTGCTGATTGCAGGCGTGTTGGGGCTTCTGGTGCTCGGGGCTTTTGCGGTGCTGCCGCTGGCACGCATTGCCAATATCCGGGGAACGCATTTGTTTCGCAACCATCTGGTTGACGAAGGTGACCCCCGCGCTTGGCGCTGGTATGCGGTGTCCCTTGGCCTGCTGGGGCTGGCGGCACTTCTTGTAACGCTGACGTCTGAGAATATGCGCATCACCCTCATGTATCTGGGGGGCCTTGTCGGGAAGTTTTGCTGTCTTGAGCGTTTTGGCTTTTCTGCTTTTGAAGGCAATCGCCTTGTTGCCAAAACCATCGCACATTCTGTTGCGCCACGGCATTACCAGTCTCTATCGTCCGGGTGCGGCAAGTTTTTCAATCATTCTCGCACTGGGTTTGGGTTTGTCATTGTTCGTGACGTTGGCCTTGACCGACCGCACCATTTCAAATGAACTTGCTGCAGGTATTCCGGAAAAAGCGCCGGCCTTCTTTTTTCTGGATGTGCGAAATGAGGAACTGCCCACCTTCCGCGATGCCATCAAGAAGCAGGCAGGCGTGGGGGCGGTTGGCAATGCTCCCATGTTGCGGGGCCGCATCACCGAAGTCAAAGGTGTTGCTGCTGACAAGGTAACGCCGGAACCCGGTGCCGCATGGGCGTTACGCGGTGATCGGGGGCTGACCTATGCCGCGACCCTGCCAACGGGTTCAGAATTGGTTGAAGGCACGTGGTGGGCCGCTGATTATGCGGGCAAGCCCTTGGTTTCCGTGGAACAGGAGATTGCGCAAGGACTGAGCCTTAAGATTGGTGACAGTTTGAAGGTCAATGTGCTGGGCCGCATTATCGAAGCGGAAGTGGCCAACCTGCGACGCGTCAACTGGCGCAGCATGGGCATCAATTTTGTTCTGGTGTTCACACCCAACACGCTGGCCCAAGCGCCCCATTCCCATGTTGTAACGGTGGAGATGGAGGGTGGCGATGAAGCGCAAGTGTTGAATCGAATGGCAGCTGAATTCCCCTCCGTCACGGCGGTGCGCGTGAAAGACGCATTGGCCACGGTTGGCGCATTGCTGGGCCAGATGCTGGCAGCAGTGCGGGGTGCCAATGGTTTGACGCTGCTGACGGGCATTTTGGTTTTGGCAGGTGCTATGGCATCGGGGCTGGCCACGCGGTCCTATGAATCCGTTGTCTTGAAAACCCATGGGGCCACCCGCACGCAATTATTGCTGGCCTTCATGGTGGAGTATGGCTTGCTGGGACTGGTCTCGGCCCTCTTTGGCATTATCTCAGGCACCTTGGGTGCGTGGTATTTGGCAAGGTTCATTCTGGAAATGCCGTGGAGCTTTTCCTGGATGACGGCCACCGTAACCGCGGTTGCAGCCATGGTACTTTCCATTGCCGCTGGCCTGTTGGTCACTGCGCGGGCCTTGTCGGCCAAACCCTCGGCCTATTTGCGCAATGAATAAGTTCTGCTTTGAAAGCGATGTTACTTGCGATAGTCAAATTCTATGGTTGTTTTGAATAGAATCTACACCCGAACGGGTGACAAGGGTGAAACCGCATTGGGCTCAGGCGAACGCGTGTCAAAGGCTGACGTGCGCATTGAGGCCTATGGCACGGTCGATGAAGCGAACACAGTTATAGGGCTTGTTCGTCTCCATACTAAACATGTGAAACTAACCCAGCTTGATGACATGTTGGCCCGCATCCAAAATGAATTGTTTGATTTGGGTGCAGATCTTTGCGTGCCGGATCGCGGTCATAAGTTGGAATGGGAACCTTTGCGCATTCTGGCCTCACAGGCAGTGCGCTTGGAGCAGGAAATTGACGCGCTGAACGAAAGTCTTTCACCTTTGCGCTCCTTCGTGTTGCCGGGTGGCGTGGCAGCTGCGGCCTATCTGCATCAAGCCCGTACCGTGTGCCGCAGAGCAGAGCGATTGATGGTTGCATTGAATAGTGTTGAAGGTGAGACGGTCAGCGAAGCGGCCTTGGCCTATATCAACAGACTTTCAGATTTTCTGTTTGTTGCCAGTCGTTGGGCCAATGCAACGTCTGGCGATGGCGATGTGCTGTGGGTGCCGGGAAAGACCCGCTGATGTTGAGCGCTGCAGTTTCAGGCTTTATGCTGGGCGGAAGCTTGATCGTCGCCATCGGTGCACAGAATGCGTTTGTGATGCGACAAGGCGCTCTGGCATCCCATGTGTTTTGGGTGTGCCTGTTTTGCGCATTTTGTGATGCGGCTTTGATTTGGGCGGGTGTGTTTGGTTTAGGCGCACTGATTTTTGTTGTGCCAGGTTTTATTCCCATCTTGACCTATGGCGGTGCTGTTTTCTTGATTTGGTATGGCGTGAAGGCCTTCATGCGCGCCATGAAACCATCAGGCATGGGTGCGAGTACGGAGGGTGCCGGCACGCTTGCGACGGCTCTTTGGGCTTGTGCCGCTTTTACATTGCTGAACCCCCATGTGTATCTCGACACGGTTGTTCTGGTGGGTTCAATTGCCAATGCGCGGGCACCCGGAGAACAAGTGCCGTTTGCGGCGGGGGCATCTCTGGCCTCATTGGCTTGGTTTTTTGCTTTGGGTTATGGCGCGAAAGCATTAGGACCCTGGTTGATGCAGCCCAAGGTGTGGCGCGTCATTGATTTTGGTATTGCTGCGGTCATGTTCTTGCTTGCGCTGAAATTGATTTTGGGTTGATCGCCAATGTTTGTGCCCCTCAAAGATGACCAACCGCTAAAAGTGATCCGCTTTCAATATGTGGTGTTGGCGCTCATTGTTATGAATGTGGTGTTGTTCTTGATCACTGGACCCTTGCAGGGTGATGAAGCGCTGATGATAACAGTCACGGGTTTTGGTGTCGTACCCAGTGAACTGCTTGATGTGACACGGATTGCGCCTGCCGATTTCAACGCCGTTGCAGAGCCGCTTACACTTGTGACCTACATGTTTTTGCACGCCGGGTGGTTGCACCTCTTGGGCAACATGGCGTTTCTATGGGTCTTTGCTGACAACATTGAAGACGCCTTTGGACATTTTGGCTTTGTGCTGTTTTATCTGGTCTGCGGCATTGCCGCTGCCATGACCCATGTCTTCATGATGCCCGATAGCCACGATCCATTGATTGGCGCCTCAGGTGCAGTGTCTGGCATTCTGGCCGCTTATCTTTTGCTTTATCCCAAGGCCCGCGTCTGGATCCTGCTATTCATGCGCATACCCATGAAGATTCCAGCTTGGATCGTTTTGGGTGGCTGGTGTGTGTTGCAATTTGTAAGCTTGGGGCTTGAACAGCCCGAAGCAGAAGCCGTGGCTTGGTGGGCTCATATCGGCGGCTTTGCCACGGGGCTGGTGTTTACGCTGATATTGCGTTCACCGCTGTTGATTGGGCGCTAACGTCAGCATCTACGGCTTCGTCATGATGATAAGCTTGTAGCAGGTCCTCCAGAATGGCTGCTGCAACTTCAGTTGATTTGGCGAGGAGATGCACATGAATTTCGTCAACACCCTGACGGCGCAACGCGCTTAAATCCCGTCCGCCCCAAGGCCCGTCCCAGAAGGGCGTAAAGCGCCCGATCCCCATCACGATCCGCAAGGGACCCTCGCGCCGCACAGCCACATAAATCGCCCCCGGAAGTGGAGGGCAATCATCCAAGCCATAGACGGAATGGATGTATTTGCGACCTGATGCACCTGTCCAATACCAAAAACGATCCTTGAAATCAGGATCAGAAGGAAGGGCGGCGGCGATGGGGGTTCCGTGTATCAACATGGAACAAAGGTAGAACAGTTCTTCGGAGATGTCAACCGCAAAAAGCAGTGCCACAGTCGCGACAGGTCTTGCAGCCCTCTTTATAGTCAAGTTGCCCACTGCCACAGGACGGGCAGTGCTCAAGCGGTGCAGAGCTTAGGATGGACCCGGTTACATTATTGGGCCTGAAGGTGGTGCAGCCTTTCAAGCCCATGCGCCAGGCTTTCTCATAAACCGAAACGAAATCCTCAAAGGCATAGTCAGCGGGAACATTGATGGTTTTGGATATTGAACTGTCAACATGGGCTTGCGCGGCCACCTGCATGGCCAAGTGTTCATCAGCGGACAAATCAGACATTGTCACCAAGGCGTGCGGACGTGTTCTCGCACCTATTTTCCGCCAAGCGCCATAACCGTAATCCTCCAGCACTTCACGGCGATGACTGCCATCGCGATTGAGAATTTTGCGCTGTTGGGACAGGCTGAAGACGGGCTCAATACCGCTCGACACATTGCCAGCCAACAACGAGATTGTTCCTGTTGGTGCCACTGACGTCAGCAAGCCATTGCGCAAGCCAAATTTCGAAATCGAACTTCGTATGCCTTCCGATAACTTCTGCGCATAGTCGGTTTCGAGATAAGACACGGCTTTAAAACACGGGAATGCCCCCTTCTCTTGCGCCAATTCCATGCTGGCTTCGAGGGCCGATTGCTCAATCGCACGCATCCAGTTTCTGGTCGCTTCCACCGCTTCAACAGCGCCATAGCGAAGACCACACATGAACAGAGCATTGGCAAGTCCTGTCACACCCAGCCCCAAACGACGCTTGGCCAAAGCCTCAGCCCTTTGTTGCGGCAGCGGGTAATTTGAAACATCCACTACATTGTCGAGAAACCGCACCGCAACAGCTGCCACTTCCTGCAGACGTGCCACATCAAGCCTCGCATCATCCGTAAACGGATCAATCACGAAGCGCGTCAGATTCAAAGAACCGAGAAGGCACGCCCCATAGGGTGGCAGCGGTTGTTCGCCACAAGGATTGGTGCAGGCAATGTCCTCGCAGTAGGACAAGGGGTTCATGGCGTTGACACGGTCAATGAAAATGACACCGGGTTCCGCAACATCATACGTGGAACGCATAATCTTTTGCCAAAGTGCGCGCGCCTCCACGGTTTTATAAACCGTGCCGGCAAATTGCAGTGGCCACTCCACATCATCTGAAACAGCCTGCATGAAGGCATCACTGACCAACACCGACACGTTGAAATTTCGCAGGCGCAGTGGATCACGCTTGGCATCGACAAAATCTTCAATATCAGGATGATCACACGACAGCGTGCCCATCATGGCACCGCGCCTTGCACCCGCCGACATGATGGTGCGGCACATAGCGTCCCACACATCCATGAAACTCAAAGGGCCAGATGCATCTGCCCCAACACTGTGGACAGGCGCCCCCGTGGGCCGCAGTGTTGAAAAGTCATGGCCAATGCCACCCCCCTGTTGCAGGGTTTGTGCGGCTTCACTGAGGCCTGAAAATATCCCCGGTATTGAATCGGGAATGGTTCCCATCACATAGCAATTAAACAGGGTTACGGCACGGTTGGTGCCGGCACCGGCCAAGATGCGACCTGCCGGAATAAAACTCAGATCCGCCATCACCTCAAAAAACCGTTGCGACCATTGCTTCTGCAAATTGAGCGTTTCAGCCGCAGCAATCGCATCGGCCACGCGCTCAAGTGTTTCAGCAAGCGATTGTTCCGCCGTGCCGTCAGGGCGCACAAAGCGATATTTCGCCGACCAGATATCATGTGAAATTGCGGGCAACATGACGGGAGCTTAAACCCAGCAGACCATTGCTGTCCAGAGTTTGTTCTAGTTTTGTTTCGCGCGCGCTTCAGCAACTAACGCGGCCGTGGAAGTTTCAATCGTCTCTTCTAACCGTCGTTGAAACTCGCCCCGTGGCAAACCGGGCGGCAAGGCGGGTTGGAATGCAATCACGATCGTTCCCGGATGGCGCAGGAATTTCCGCCTTGGCCAAAACAGCCCTGCATTGAGGCCAAAGGGTACGCATGGCACACCGAGCTGGCCATAAAGTGCCGCCGCACCTGGTTTATAGTCAGGGAGATCATCGGGGCCTTTACGCGTGCCTTCCGGCATGATGACGATCTGCCGTCCCGCCGCCACTTCCTGTTTCCCGCGTTTGACAAGATTGCGTAAGGCCGTTGAACCGGCAGAACGCTCAACCGCAATCATCCGGAATTTCAAGGCAAACCAGCCAAACACCGGAATGAGTGTCAGTTCCTTTTTCAACACCATGCAAGGGTCATCGAGCAGCGGCAGTATGGCAAAGGTTTCCCACAAAGACTGGTGCTTGCCCGCAATCATCACAGCACCTTTAGGGATATGTTCGAGCCCCCGCACTTCCATGTCGGTGCCGCAAATCACCTTGAGCCACCAGATTGAAGTTGATGCCCAAAACTTCAACGCCGCCATAGCCCATGAACGCGGGGCCAAGAACAGCGGCAGACCCAAAATCAGGATGACAATGAGATTGAGATAGAACACCACATTGAACAGTGCAGATCGCAAGACTGTCATGGCACTTCCCCCAACATGCGCTTCAATGTCAGGCGAGATGTAATCAAGGCCAACACCGTGGCAGCAAGCGGCACCAACAGGAACCACGACAAGCTGCGCCAGTCGCCTTCCTGCGGCAAAAAGAATAGCCCGCGCGCGGCTGAGGCCACACCATTATTTTCCGTAACTCCCCAATAGCCCAAGGCTAGAAAAGTGACTGCGCCACCCACCAACCCCAGAATACCGGCAGTCAATCCTGTCGCCATGAAACGCCGATTAATCTGGGCAGCAATGAAGTTATCATCAGCCCCCGCAATGTGCAGCACTTCCACCACTTCGCGATTGGCTTCCAACACGGCACGCGCTGCAAAAATGACCATGGCAATGGCGGAGCCTGAAATCAGCAGCAACACAAGGGAGGATAGAAGTGTCAACGTGGAAGCCATGCGCCGTAATTCAGTTTCCCAACGTCGATGCGTATCAAGGCGCGCCGTGGCCACGGCGGATTGAAGTGCCGTTTCAAGTGCTGCAAAATTCGGGGGAATCTTTTCATCCACAACCACGCGTATGAGACGCGGAATGGGAAGTGCATCCAATCCCTCTTCCCCAATCCAAGGGGCCACAAGTTTTTCTCCCTCTGACCGATCAAGCACAGTGACCGCTTTCACACCGGACGTTTTTTCCAGCAGTGCGGACAAGGCCGAAAGGTCTTGTTCCATGTCCCGCGTAGAAAGTTGTGGCACTTGCACCGTCACTTCACTTGATAGACCTGACGCCCATTGCGTGACTGCGCGATTAATCAGCAACAGCGCTCCAACAGCCAGCACCGCCAGAAAGCACATGACCGCCATGACCGACGTCATGGTGCGAAGCGGTGCGGCAGAGCGCGGGATAATGTCGCCGGGTTTTGCCATCACATCAACTCCAATACGCCTTCGTTCAAATGAAACACTGGCGCTGACTTTTGTTTCAGCAAGCCGTCATCATGGGTGGCTAATAATACGGTCGTACCTTGGCGGTTCAACTCCACAAACAAATGCAACAGCCGTTTGGCCAAGGCAGGATCCACATTGCCGGTAGGCTCGTCGGCCAGAATAATATCAGGCTTCGAAATCACGGCCCGCGCAATAGCGGCACGTTGTTTCTCTCCACCCGAAAGCACGGGCGGCAGGGCATCAAGCTTGTTACCCAGCCCTACCCAGTCCAAAAGATCCTTCACATCGCGCTGATAGTCCTGCGGCTGCAAGCCTTGTATGCGCAACGGCAGCGCCACATTGTCGAATGTCGAGAGATGATCGAGCAAGCGAAAATCCTGGAACACGACACCAATGCGCCGTCGCAGGGCGGGAATCTCAGAGCGGGCAAGCCCCACTACATTTTGCCCAAAAAGATCAAACCGCCCGCGCGTCGGTTTCAATGCCAGAAACAGCAAGCGCAGTAAGCTGGTTTTGCCGGCACCAGATGCACCGGTCAGAAATGCAAATTGCCCGGGTTGCAGCCTGAAGCTGACGTCCCGCAAGATTTCCGGTCCATTGCCATAGCGCAGTCCGACGGCATCCAATTCCAACACAGGTTCATCCTTGATTCGTTGCCACCCTGTTTAACCCGTTCTTAACCACGACGGCAGATAGCTTTGTGACATGATCGTCAACTGTCCGTCCTGTACCACGCGCTATAGCCTGCCGTCCTTGGCCTCAACCTCAGTGCTCTTGACCTGTCGGTCTTGCGGCCACCGTTGGCGCGAAGCGGAGACCATAGACGCTATCGACGTGTCAGACGTTTCACCCCGCCGCTTGACCAGCGTCATCGACCATGATGATGCACCAGACATTGAAGCCTCGCGCCTTGTTTTAATGGCGCGGGAGGCCCAAGAAGAACACCAGATCCGCCAATTCAAGCGCCGACGCAAACTGCAACAATGGGCCGTGTTTGGCAGTATCGTGCTGGCACCTTTCGCCGCCGCCGCCGCCATGCCTGAAACCGTCGTGTCAGCAGCCCCCATCAGCATCAAGGCCTATGAGGCCTTAGGTTATGAAATCAATCTCTATGGCCTTGAGGTGCGCGGGCTTGAACGTGAGCACATCGTCATGGACGGCCAGCGCATTCTCGCCATCAAGGGCCTCATCGCCAATGTGGATGGCGACATGCGGAAAATTCCGTGGTTGCGCTTTGCCTTGACGGGTCCGTCGGGTGAAGAGCTTTACACGTGGACCTTGGACACCAGTGCCAAACCCCTGTTGCGCCCTGGTGAAACCACTAGTTTTGTGACCCGCATTTCCGCCCCGCCGGAAGCGGCGCAAAACCTGCAAATACGCTTTGCACGCGCCAATGAGATTGGCGTAAACACTGGATTATGACCAGTCTCACCATTGATGGATATCAAATCGATGTCCTGTTTTCCGATTCCGAAATTGCCGCCCGCATTAAGGTTCTTGCAGCTGAAATTGCTGATTTGAAGCCAGAACGGCTGCTGGTCATTCCGGTGCTTAAAGGCAGTTTCATTTTTGCCGCTGATTTGATCCGCGCCATGCATCATGCCGGGTTGTCACCCGAAGTTGATTTCATGATCCTCGCATCTTATCGCGAGGGTACAAGGTCTTCGGGCCGTGTTGACGTGCTGCGCGATATTGAAACCGACGTGACTGGCCGTGATATATTGCTGATCGACGATATTCTGGAGTCAGGCCGCACGCTTGCTTTCGCTAAAGACCTGATCATGGCCCGGGGTGCCAAGGGTGCCAAAAGCTGCGTGCTACTCAACAAGCCGGGCCACCTCGCCGCCAACATTGCCAGCGACTATGTGGGCTTTGAATGCCCCGACAAATTCGTGGTTGGCTATGGCATGGACATGGCACACCAATTCCGTGAATTGCCCTTTGTCGGGCATGTTGTTTCTGGCCCTAAGGTTTAAAACTCAACCCGCATCGATCCAGAAATGGCGTGGGCTTTGGCGTCAAAATCAGCAATCGAGTATTTGTAGTTCACGTCAAACGTGAACTGATCAACTGTGGTCGCCAAGCCAACGGCAGCCGTCAATTGTTGCGAACTCGTGCCCGCATCGGTCAGTGTGAACACGCCGCCAGCGCCATCGGCGTAGCCAACGCTCTGACTATAGTCGCCTGCAACTTGCGTGCTGTATTCAAGCCCGCCCGTTGTAACCAACATGCCCCATGACACAGGAATATCGAGCTTGGCGTTCATGCCCACAACGGCGTTGACGGATGTCGTGTCCATCTTACCATAACCCAGCGCCCAGATGGAGCCACCACCTTCGGCATAAGCATCGGCAATCGAATGTTCGGCGCGGATCTTGGCATAGGGCGACAAAGTCAAAGCATCGAATTTCTGGTCATAGGTGAATGCCAGAGTACCGAAGTACTGTTCCGTGTCGCGCGCACCATGCAACATGATGGCACCCAGCGTGTCGTAACGTGAAGCCTTCATCTTGCCGCTGCCATAGCCCACCAGAAGATCAAGGTAAGATTGGTCAGAAGTTTGATAGCTGCCATAAAGCGCGGCACTATAATTTTTGCCGTCAACTTCTGAGCCGTCATTGCCGATTTTGGTTTCATCAACGGCCACACCCAGCGCCACACCCAGCAACAATTGATCGGTGAATTTATGATCAATGCCGAAAGTGATGCCTGAGGTATTGAATTTGTCGGAACCTGATGTGGCGTTGTCTTGGCTACCAAATCCGAAGGTTCCACCAACCCACACACCAAATGGCAAACTGCCCTTGCCCAAGCCTGTCATTTGCTGACCAGCTGCAACAAGACCGGCAATTTGCGGTGCGCCATCAACGTTCAACATGGCGGCAAAAGAATTTTCCGTGTCGCCGCTGCGGGTGCTTTGCAAACGCTTTGCAATGTTTGTGTTTTGCGCCGCACCGTAGCGACCCATGGTGCGGGCTTGCGCCTGGGCACCGCTGCGTGCACTGGTGTTTTGCGATGCATTCGCTGGACGGGCATCAACAGTCACAAGCCGACTTTTTGTGCCCGATTTCTCATTGTTGTCGTCACCACTATAGCCAACGCTAAAATGATGATCTCCTGCTTCTGCAACAGTATAAGAGAGCGTTGCAACGCCGTTGTTAAGTGCAGAAGAGCCAACACTCGACTTGTCGACGTAGAACTCAACCGTGCCGGTTGGTGAATAACCTGTAACCCGGGCTGTAAGAGTGATGATTTGCGTGGCAAAAATGGGTGTTGCAATATCATCTTGCGCAATACTTGCATAAGCTTTGTCGATGGCGAACGAAATGTTCGCAGATGGGGCTGCGGGATAAACATCGTCAGCGGCTTGGTTGGCCACCAACTGGCAAGAACCCACGGCCAACAATGACACCGTATGGCCTGTGACCGTACAAATGCTTGTTGTGTTCGATGTGAGGATGACGGGTGCTGTTGATGAGCCTGAAACTTCAATCCCAAAGGGAGCATCCCCAATTCTTTTGGCATTGAGCCGGGGCACGGAGATATTATTGGGCGGCAAGACGATAGTGAAAGACCGCTGCACAGGTGCTGCGGGTTTATAAAGAGCATCGCCGCCTTCGTTGGCGTCAATCACGCACGCACCCAAACCCAAAACCGTAACGGTGCTTTCGCTCACAGAGCAAGCATCGGATGAAGTTGAAAAGCTGACGGGCAAGCCAGACGTGGCAGAAGCACTCAAAGCGAAGGGTTCTGTCAACGTGGTCTTATCGTCAGTGATTGCATCGAAGGTGATGATGTTTTCCGGACGGGTAATATCAAAACTTTGCGTAACAGAGGATGCAGCTTCAAAATTGCTGTCGCCCGCTTGGCTGGCTTCGATTTGACATTCACCTGTTGAAACCAGTGACACGGTGGAGCCTGAAACAGTGCATGTGCCTGTCGTCAAACTTGCGAATGAAACCGGTAAGTAATCTGAACTTGATGTTGCAGTGAGATCAAAGCCACCGGCATCAATCTGCCGGTCATCAAGCGCAGCAAATGTAATGTCTTGGGTCGCTTGGGTCACCGTCATGTTCACGGTCTTCGATGTGGCGGCATAAGTCACAACGCCACCGCTCGATTTTTCAAAAGCGTAAATTTCAACAACGCAAGTTCCCACGTTGCCCAAGTTCAACTTCCCCGTTGGAAGATTCCCCGCTCCGCGCTCAAGCGAACAAACACCGTAGCCCGGGTGATTGGCTTTGTCGGACAAAACGTCAAGAAACAACTGGCCACCCTCTAATGATAGAGCACCAATGCTGACGGGACCACCTGTTACCGGCACGCTGCTGGGCAATGTATGTGTGATTGTTTGAGATGGATAAACAACAACCGGCGCCACATAGATGAAAACCGGGCTCTGATTGCTAGATGGCGTAAAGGTAGTGGTGTATTGGAATAAATTCACGGGCGAGCCATCTGCGATGGCGGTAGCACTTGCCGTCAGATCAATTGAGAATGCGCCAATATCAGACGCCTTGGCTTTGTATCTTACTTCACAGACATATTGGCTTCCAGGGCGAGAACAGCTGTAGGTAGCGCCCGTAACCCAAGGGAATGTCAGAGCAATATTTGTTAGATTTTGAGCGCTCGTATTGATGAGGTAATCGATTCTGACTTCATCATCGATATTGCTATAAGTGTAAATATTTTTGATCGGATAGCCCCAAGTCGCACTGGGGAGTGCACTGGCAGAAAAGGCGGGCGTGACTGAGAATAGCAGCACTGCAAAGGCTAAAAGCCCCAAAACCTGAGATTTGATTTTCGCAGCATTAAAGTACAAGGATTGAATATAAGTCATCGCCGCCTCAATAAAAACCACGCAATGCCTGAATCGCGCCACATTCCCCCATGAACGAGATGCATTGAAAATTCATCCGTGTAAAGAAAATTGTCAGGACGAGCCTAAAAAACAATTGAATTTCATTAACTTAAGAGCGAGTTTGGCTGCACGCCACTCAACTGCAAGGAATATTTTCAACCTTGAACTGCAATCCACTGTAATTTCTAACTCAATAAAGCCCGCGCAGCAGCCTGTCGATATAGGCCTTCTCTTGATCTGAAAGTCCGCGTTCATTGGCCTTGGAACGGAGCGTTTCCAAAATTTCCCGCGCCCGTTGCTGCGCCCGTTCAGTGGGCACCATGTCTTCGTCAGGGCCTTGGTCTGGGTTGCGGGTAGAGCGTGGGCGCCCTAGTGGATCTTCTTGGCCACCCTTGCCTTCACCATCACGGGCTTGGTCTTGTTGCTGGCCTTGGCCTTGCTCGCGCATCTGCTCGGCCAATTCCTGCGCACCTTTGCGCAAATTCTCCATGGCCTCGCCTTGCTTTTGCAATGCGCCTTCCTTGTCGCCCTGTTTCAAGGCTTCGCCAGCTTCGCCCATGGCGCGTTCAGCATCTTCAAGGGATTTGTTCTGGCCACCTTGGCCACGCAGGCCTTCCAGTTGTTTTTTCAATTGCTGCTGGCGCTGCGATAAACCCTTACCTTCGCCCGGTTGTTGGCCCTCACCTTGCGGGCCTTCACCCTGTTGACCGGGATCATCTCCGGGTTGCTGGCCTTCGCCGGGCATGCGTTGGGTTTCATCCATCAAACGCTTTTGCTTTCGCATCATGTCGCCCAAGCCTTGCATCATGTCTTCCATGCTGCCTTGGCCTTCACCTGCCTGTTGTTGGCCGCCGGGTTCCAGATTTTGCAACAGCTTGTCGAGCTCCTCCAGCAATTGCTGGGCCATGTCATTGTTGCCGCCCTTGGACATTTCCTCCATATCCCTCAGCATTTTTTCGAGGTCGTCACGCGTCACCGATTTGCCTTGGTCGTTCTGCTGGGGCTGCTGCTGGCCTTCAGCAGAACGGCGCTCGGATTCTTCACGCATCGCATCAAGGTATTTGTCCATGGCACCACGCAACTTGTCCATGAGTTCAGCAATGCGTTCCTGCGGCGCACCTTCGCGCAAGGCTTTTTCCAATTCCTGCTTCAAGGCCTTCAACTCAGCCCGCAAGTCCGACAGGGAACCGTCTTCCAGCTTCACGGCCAATTCCCACATCTGGTCCATGGCATAATGAATATCGGAATATCCAGCTGCATTACGCAAGCGGGAAGCAATCGCCCCCAGCATCAATGAGGGCGCGCGGCCTTCAAACAAATCTTTCGGATAAAGATTGACCGTGTCCAACAACTTCGCCACATGACCAGCCCGCTCCGGATAAAGCACCAGTTGCTTGCGCTGTTCAATCAGGGCGCGCGGCAATGGCCGAGCAAACACACGTTCTGGCAATTTGAATGTGGTGGGGGCAAGTGCACCCTCCTGCCCTGCAGCGTCAGTGGCTGTCATGTTCAAGTTAACAGAAAATCCGGCCCACGGATGTTTGGCCAAATCAAAGCGCGATGATCCTTTTTCGTCTTTGCCATTGGATCGGCGCAAGGCGAATTTTAATTCCGGTGGCTCAAACAGAAAAATGCCGTTGGATTCAAAACCCATCTGGCCATCTTGTTCGTCGGCAAGTTCCACTTCCCCGGTGACCTTACGAACACCGTAATCATCCGTGGCTTTCCACTTGAGTGTCAGATTGCCCTTGGCGTCCGTTTCAGGTTTATCCGTCAAGGAAAGCGTTGGTGCCGCATCGGGCAAAACCACCACGGGCCAACGCGCCAATTCCGTACCGCCATTAAAAACAACAATCGTGGCCGGACGATCAAGTGTGGCTTCCGCCGTCAATGTGCCATTCTTGATTTCAGATTTCATCACAACGTCAGGCAACACTTGGCCATCAGCCGAAAGCATTTTGACTTCGGCGTCTTCAGCACCCGAAACACGCAGCGAGAAAATTGATTTTTCCGGCACTTCAATGTCAGCACCTGTTGCCAGTTTTTCCTTGATCACGGCACTGGTCAACAACAAGGGTGGGCGACCCGTATAGGCCGGGGGCTTTAGCCATGCATCCAGACTTAATGGAATGTCAGGCACTGCGGGCGCAATGCGAACCGCTTCCCGCAGGTTTTGGGTTAACGAACCATTCCCTAGCAGAAGTGCTGCAACCAAACCCAGTGCGACCGGCACCCGCAAGGCATAAGGGTCGAACTGCCGCCAGCGTGATAGGGGCGGCACCACCTGGACCGAAGATAGCCCCGCCAACTGACGTTGCTTGTGCTCAACCCACAGGCTTTCCGCCCGCGGATCCAAGATTTCGCTGGCCAGCGCGTCCTCAGCACTGGAAATGCCGCGATGGCCAACTTGCGCAGAAATTTCCAATGTACGCAAAGCCTGCAATCGCCTGACGCGCTGCAAACGGAACAAAGGCAATGCTGACCAAATGAAAATACCGACCAAAATAACCAGAAGGCTCAACCGCGGATAAAGCGGCAGTGAAGCGAGAGGGCCGGAAGCAAGCAATATTCCGGCACCACCAAGCACCAGCATGGGTTTGGCCAAAACAGCCCACAGGTTTTCGAACCCCATAAAGGCGCGCTGCCACCACACCTTGCGGTCAAGGCGTTTCAGGCTTTCAGGCTGTGTCAGTTTCGTCATCGCTGCACGCTATTAGCACAATTGGGCTGATTTGCGCCTTACCAATCTGTCACGATGCAGTGACTTGCCAAGGTGCCAATTCATCAAGCCCAATCAAATCTTCATAGCTTTGGCGTGGCCTGACAACGGCATAGCTCTGTCCCTTCACCAAAACCTCGGGCACCAAGGGGCGCGTGTTATAGGTTCCGGCTTGCACAGCACCATAGGCACCTGCCGTCATGACGGCCAGAAGATCACCTTGTTCGGGTCTGGGCATACGACGGTCCTTGGCGAAATAATCCCCGGTTTCGCAAACGCCACCTACCACATCAGCGACAATCATATCGGCAGTTTTGCGGGCTTCGTTCACCGGCAAAATTTCATGATGCGCGTCATAGAGGGTGGGGCGGATCAAATCATTCATCGCACCATCCTGAATGACAAATACCTTTGTGTCCGTGTCTTTCACATAGATCACCCGTGTCACCAGAATGCCGGCGTTGCCCACAAACATGCGGCCCGGTTCCAGCACGAATTTCAAGCCCAAGTGCCCGAGCACGCGTTTAACCATCGCGCCATATTCATCTGGGTGCGGCGGCACGTCATTGTCATCGCGATAAGGAATGCCAAGTCCGCCCCCTAAATCCAGATGGCGAATGTTGTGGCCGTCGCTCAGCAATTCCTTGGTCAGTTCACCCATCAAGCCATAGGCTTTTTCGAAAGGTGCCAAATCCGTAATCTGGCTGCCGATGTGCATGTCGATGCCTGCTACATCAATGCCGGGAAGCTTTGCAGCATTGGCATAGACATCGCGTGCTCTTAGTGAGGAAATACCAAACTTGTCACCGGCCTTGCCTGTTGAAATCTTGGCATGGGTCTTGGCATCAACATCAGGGTTCACACGAATGGATACGGTAGCGCGCTGCCCCACACGATTGGCCACGGCTGATAGCAATTCAAGTTCGGGTTCTGACTCCACATTGAAACAGGCAATCCCCTCTTTCAAGGCAAAAGCCATTTCACGGGCGGTTTTACCCACGCCAGAAAACACTATTTTTCGTGCCGCCACACCAGCTGATATGGCACGGCGTAATTCACCTTCTGACACCACATCCATGCCAGCGCCTAATGCGGCCATGGTTTTGATGACGGCCTGATTGGAATTGGCCTTCATGGCGTAACAGATCAAATGATCCGTACCTTCAAAGGCCTTGTCCATCACCTGGTAGTGACGTTCCAGCGTGGCGCTGGAATAAACATAAAAAGGTGTGCCCACGTCATCCGCGAGGTTTGACAGGTTGATGTCTTCGGCATGCAACACGCCGTCACGATAATGGAAATGATGCATGCTTATTGGCTTTGTTGGAGTTGTGTCGGCGCTTCCGGGTCCCCGCGCACGCCGCAGCTGGCAAGTGCAAGGGCCGTCAACAAGACGAGCAGGATTTGTTTCATTTGTTTTTGCCCTTCAACTGCTTCAACCAGCGTGTCGCTTCACGCTTTACATTGGTAGGCGATGTTCCCCCAAGTGAGCGACGTAAGGCAACTGAATTTTCAACGGTCAACACTTTGAAAATATCCTTGGTGATTTTAGGTTCGATGGATTGCAGATCATCCAGCGTCAATTCATTGAGTTTGAGTTTCTTGGCGTCGGCCAATGCAACGACACGACCCGTAACATGGTGCGCATCGCGGAATGGGAGGTTCAATGATTGCACCAACCAATCCGCCAAATCCGTTGCTACAGCAAATCCAGAAGACGCCGCCTCATGCATTTCTTTCTTATTGGGTTTCATGTCCCGCACCATGCCCTCCATGGCGGCGATGGCGAGTGCCAGAGAGTCAATGGCGTCGAAGGCTGGTTCCTTGTCTTCTTGCATATCTTTGGAATAGGTCAGCGGCAAACCCTTCATCACCATCGACAGAGCCGTGAAAGCACCGAGGATGCGACCGGGTTTTGCACGCACCAATTCCGCGGCATCCGGGTTGCGCTTCTGCGGCATGATGGATGAGCCCGTGGTGAATTTATCCGACAGCGCAATGAAGCGGAACTGCTGCGAACACCAGATCACAATCTCTTCGGCGAGGCGTGACAGGTTCACGGCACAAATTGTGGAAGCAGCCAAGACTTCCATCACATAATCGCGCGATGCCACTGCATCCATGGAATTGCGAAGAGGTGCAGAAAAGCCAAGTGCCTTAGCCGTCATGTCACGGTCAATCGGGTAGGGCGTTCCTGCCAAGGCCGCAGCCCCCAATGGCGAAAGGTTGACGCGCTTTCGGGCATCGGCAAAACGACCGCGATCGCGTGCGATCATCTCAACATAGGCCAGCATGTGGTGGCCGAACGTGACGGGCTGCGCCACCTGTAAATGCGTAAAGCCCGGCATGATGGTGGCGGCATGTTCCAGCGCCTGTTCCGCCATGGCCAATTGCAAGGCTGCCAAGGCTTGGTCCACGTTATCAACCACGTCACGCATATAGAGCCGGAAGTCCGTGCCGACCTGATCATTGCGCGAGCGCGCAGTGTGCAAGCGCCCGGCAGCAGGCCCGATCAGATCACGCAAACGTTGTTCGACATTCATGTGAATATCTTCGAGAGCATCGGAGAATACGAACTCACCGCGTTCGATTTCGCCTTTGACTTGATCAAGACCTTTCAGAATGGCCGCACAATCGGCTTTTGAAATAATGCCTTGCTTGGCCAACATTTGGGCGTGGGCCTTTGAACCTGCAATGTCTTGGGCGAAGAGGCGCTTGTCAAAGCCGATGGAGGCATTAATGGCACCCATAATGGCAGACGGGCCTTCGGAAAAACGACCGCCCCACATTTTATTTGCCATAATAACCCCTATATTGCAGTGGACGTAAGCATGAGCACATCCAACATGAAAAAACCTTTTGCCCTCATACCACTATTGATCGTTGTGGCGATTGGGATTTTGGGCATTTACGGGTTTCAAGGTGAACCGCGCAAGGCCGAAGTCGCTAGTGCCCGCAGCAACCGGTTCAGGTTTCTCAAAAGCCTTGGCCACGGGCCCTATGGCCGGGGTGATCGTTCATGCGGCTCGCAAAGATATTCCGGTTTTCGAATTTTGCGATGATCTTGGTGGAGTAGGAGATATTCCGAGTCTTTCAAAGGTAAGGTTATATTGCTTAACCTATGGGCGACTTGGTGCGCACCCTGCCGCAAAGAAATGCCCGATCTTTCGAAACTGCAGGCTGCGTTGGGGGGAAGAGATTTTGAGGTCGTAGCCTTAAGCGTCGATCGAAAAGGGTTGAGTGCTTCAAGCGCATTCCTTGAAGAACTCGGTATAAAAAACCTTGAAGGATATTATGAACCCGAAGCAAAATCTTTGGCAGCCCTGCAAGCGCTCGGATTGCCTGCTACGGTTTTAATTGACCGACATGGCAAGGAAGCGGCCCGCCTTCTGGGTCCAGCGGACTGGGCTTCACTGGAGGCACAAGCGATGGTGAAGGCGCTGATTGCGGAGAAGTGACTACCGCGTCGGCACCGGCTTTTCGCCACGGTAATCATAAAAGCCACGCTTGGTTTTACGACCTAGCCAACCTGCCTCCACATATTTGACCAGTAGCGGACAGGGGCGATATTTGGAATCGCTCAAGCCTTCATGCAGCACCTGCATGATGGAAAGGCATGTATCCAAGCCAATAAAATCGGCAAGCTGCAAGGGGCCCATTGGGTGGTGTGCACCCAGTTTCATGGCCGTATCAATTGCTTCAACGCCACCCACGCCTTCATAAAGCACGTAAACGGCTTCATTGATCATGGGCAACAAAATGCGATTAACGATAAAGGCCGGAAAATCTTCCGACACAGCAATGGTCTTATCCAAGGCCAACGCAAATTCTTTAACCGACTGGAACGTTGCATCATCCGTTGCAATGCCACGAATAAGTTCGACCAGTTCCATCACCGGCACAGGGTTCATGAAGTGAACGCCCATGAATTTTTCGGGGCGGTCAGTGTTCGCCGCAAGCCTTGTGATCGAGATTGAAGAGGTGTTGGAACCCAACAGCGCTTCAGGCTTCAAATGTGGGCATAACGCTTTGAAAATTTCGTGTTTGACAGCTTCTTTTTCAGTTGCCGTTTCAATCACCAGATCATGAATGCCAAAACCTTCGAATGTTTCGACGGCTGTAATGCGTGCCAAAGCCTCGTCGCGCTGGGTTTGCGTTATTTTACCGGCTTTGACCTGCCGCGCCATATTGGCGGCAATCATGTCTTTGCCAGCAGCAATGCGTTCGATTGCAATATCATTGACGCCAACGTCCATGCCAGCCAAGGCACAAACATGGGCTATACCCGATCCCATTTGACCTGCGCCAATAACGCCGACTTTCGTGATTTTCATGTTGGTATTTCGACCATTCAAGTTCAAAGGAAGGTGTGAACCTAATCCGCTGAGGGGCGTATCGCAAGCGCCTTTCGCATCTGCGAAAGAGCCAACATGTCACAGCCCACAAACAGCACGCTGAGCTTGTGGATGTTGATGTTCGGCAACTTCATCATTGGTACAGGCATACTTTTGCCGGCTGGACTTCTGAATGACTTTACCGCTGAATTCGGGATCTCCGCTTCAAGGGCGGGATTGATGTTGTTTGTTGGCGGACTTGTTGTCGGCGTTGGAGCACCTGTTTTAGCGGCGCTGACCAGCAGAATTGAGCGTCGTTTGATTTTAACAGCTGCCTTGTTTGTATATGCAGCCGGGCACGCTGCGGCGGCACTTGCGCCTCAGTTTGAATTGCAACTCTTGATTCGCGCCTTGACGGTGGTGGGCGCTGCTATCTTTACGCCACAGGCCGCCTCAACCGTTGGCCTGTTGGTTCCGCCCGAACGGCGTGCAGGCGCTATCGCCTTCATTTTCATTGGCTGGTCGGCAGCTTCTGTCGCAGGCATCCCCTTGGGCACTTTGCTGGCCGATGCCTTTGGTTGGCGCAGCGTTTATTTGGTGATGGCAGCGCTTTCGGCACTTGCAGCTGTAAGCGTATGGTTTTCGCTCCGGCCCAAGCTGTTTGTGACCCCCTTGAGTTTAGCCGCGTGGAAAGAAACTTTCTCGTCGCCACTGCTCTGGTCGGTTTTCATCGTCACCCTTCTGTCGATGTCCGGCCAGTTCACGATGTTTGGATACATGGCACCCTTGTTGCGTGACGGCTTTGCAGCCTCGCCCACGATGATTTCGACGCTCTTTGCCTTAGTTGGCGTGGCGGGGGTATTTGGAAATACCATCGCCTCCAAGGTCGTATCTGAGTTAGGCATCGACCGTGTCATCGCCATCGCTTTATTGTCGCTCTGCATGGGATTTGTTGGATTTGTACTATTCTGGGGGAACATCATGCTCGCCATGCTTGCTGCGCTGTTTTGGGGGGCGGGTTCTTTTTCCTCAAATTCCTTGCAGCAGAGTAGGCTCGTGGCGCTGGCACCGCATCTGGCGGCAGCCACCGTGGCCTTGAACACCTCGGTGGTTTACTTGGGGCAATCAATAGGCTCCGTGGCTGGCGGCAGAATGGTAGATGCCGGACAACTGGCAGCAACGCCCTATTTGGCGCTTGCCTTCATGGTTGCGGCTTTGGCTACTTCAATGTTTGCAACTAGGCTCACGCGCCTGAGAGCTTTGGCGCTTTAAGCAACACGCGCAACACCTGCGCCAAATCCTGACCCCGCTTTAAAATCAAGCCTCCTTGCGCCACAACAGCATATTGCCCTTGTTTACGCGCCAATTCTGGATTTTTGACAATGCGATAAAGCGGTTGTTCGGCGGCCCTGCGGAACACCGAGAAGGTGGCTTTGTCACGGCCGAAATCCATGGCGTAGTCTCGCCATTCGCCTGCAGCCACAAATCGTCCGTAGAGATTCAAAATGAGGCTGAGTTCTTGGCGGTCAAAGGACACGGCTTTTGCAGTAGTCGGAAACGGCACCACTTCGGCGCTTGCTTGCCCACCTGTCTGTTGATCGACACTATTCTCCATGCCGGAACCTCTTTTTGCCGGTTGTCATGTAACTGACACTGTGCGGTGCTTCGCTTTAATTTGCAAGCTTGCCAAGAATACCCTGATTTCGCCCCAATTGGGTCAAGCCTTGGTCATCTTGCAGGATAAAGATTACTTTGTTGCCTCGATAGCCCGGCTGAGCGGCTCCGGTTCCAAGCCCCCCAGCCCCCCTGAGCATAGCGTTCAGCCGGGCGCTCATTATTTTGTTTGTTTGTGTGTGAGGCGTCGCGTTTTCATACGGCCGGTTGTTACCGGCCGTTTTTTTGTGACCCTTGACCTCGCCCACCACAGCACCATATTTGCGCTTCGCATTCCAAGGGGCTCGATTATGGCAAAACCAGCAAAAACCGAAATTGGCAAACCACAGGCTTTTCAGGCCGAGGTGGCAAAATTGCTACAGCTCATGGTTCATTCGGTTTATTCTGACCGCGATGTGTTTTTGCGCGAACTGATTTCCAACGCATCGGATGCACTGGATAAGCTGCGCTACGAGGCCATTGCCAAGCCGGAATTGTTAGAAAAAGAGCCTACACTTTCCATCACCGTCACCGCGAATAAGGCCGACAAGACACTTACCATCACCGATCTCGGGCGTCGGCATGACGGCAGATGAACTGACAAACAATCTCGGCACCATCGCAAAATCCGGCACGGAAGACTTTGTAAAGAAGACCAAGGACGCGCCGGACCTGATTGGTCGTTTCGGTGTCGGTTTTTATGCGGCCTTCATGGTGGCTGACAAAATTATTGTCACATCACGCAAGGCTGGCAGCAACAAAACCCACACTTGGGAGTCAGACGGGCTTGGCACCTTTACCGTTGAGGAGGCTGAAAAGGCGCCGCGCGGCACCACGATCATCCTGCACCTCAAAGATGACGCGGTAGATTTTCTCGACGCGTGGAAAATTGAAAGTGTAGTCAAAACCTATTCGGATCACGTCGCCCATCCCATCCTGTTGTCGGGTGAGGCTGAGCTGCAACAAATCAATTCCGGCAGTGCAATTTGGAGCAGGGCCAAGTCTGAAGTGACGGCAGAGCAGCATAAGGAATTCTATGGCGCCCTTGCCCATGCTGCGGGCGAACCTGCCTTGACCATTCATTATCGCGCCGAAGGGCGGCATGAATATAATGTGCTGCTCTATGTGCCCGGCGAACGGCCGTTTGATTTATACGATCCTGAGCGTAAGGGCCGCCAGAAACTTTACGTGCGCCGCGTCTTTATTGCCGATGATGCGGCTTTGCTGCCGCCCTATTTGCGCTTTGTGCGGGGCGTCGTGGACTCGTCTGATATGCCACTCAATCTTTCCCGTGAAATGTTGCAGAACAATCCGGATGTGGCGGCCTTGCGCAAGGCTATCACCAATCGCGTTTTGCAGGAGTTGAAGAAACTCGCCGACAAGGACCAAGCCGCCTTTACCAAGATTTGGGAGCTTTATGCGCCAGTTATCAAAGAGGGCTTGTATGAAGATTTCGAACGCCGCGACCAGCTGTTTGAACTGGCACGTTTTGCATCGACCAAGGCACCCGTGCTCACGCTTGAAGGATTATGTTGCGGGTCTGAAGGAAAACCAGACGGCGATTTATTATATCACGGGTGAAGATGCAAAGAAGGCCGCCGCCAGCCCGCAGCTTGAAGGCTACAAAGCCCGCGACATTGAAGTGTTGTTGCTGACCGATCCGGTGGATTCGTTCTGGGTCCGCACTGCTATGGGCTTTGAAGGCAAACCCTTCGTTTCGGTAACGCAAGGTGCGGGCGATATTGACGCCATCAAACCTGCCGAAGCGCCGACGGAAGAGATCAAGACCGACGATGCCACCCAGCAACTGATCGACGCCATGAAAACGGCTTTGGGCGCCAAGGTGCAGGATGTTCGGGTGTCGAAACGATTGACTGAAAGTGCCGTGTGCCTCGTCAATGACAGCGCCTTGGATCGCAATTTGGAACGGCTCTTGTCGCGGCAGAAAGATTCAGGTGTTTCAATTTCTGCACCTGTTCTCGAAATCAATCCCAAGCATTCTCTCATCAAGGCGCTGGCCCGTTCCAGTGACGTGACAGATGCGGCGCATTTGTTGTTGGATCAGGCTTTCATTCTCGAAGGCGAACAAGTTGTAGACCCTGCAGATTTTGCCAAGCGCTTGGGCGATGTGATGGCGAAGGCCTTCAATTAACCTTCAAGGCCGCCCGGCCTTCACTTGCAGCAATTGAATGTTCAAGGCGCATCATAGCATTGTGAAAGGCTGGACCGCTGTGGTGGTGCAATCTTTCGCTTAAATAGCAGCCCGCAAGATAATCCCCCGTACCATGGGGCACATTGTTGCGGCGGCGAATACTGTGCTTTAAAACCTCACCACCAGTATGAAGTTCGGTCATCAGACAATCATCCGCAGCTGGCCTCGAAGTGACAATTGTTTCGGTTCTGTTTAACGCCTTCACCGCCGCCGCCACATCAGTCATTTGTGTAAGCCAGCTGAGCTCAAACACATTGGGTGTCGTGATCGTAGCCAGCGGCAACAGCACGTCGCGAATACTTTCTGCAACATCCTGCCCCACGTAAAGCTTGCCATGGTCGCCGATAACGGGGTCAACCAACACATGAAGCGTGTGATTCATTTCCTTCAAAGTGGTAATTTGTTTCGCCACCGCAATGACTTGCGCTGCATCCTTGAAGTAGCCCGTCATCACTCCTGCAAGATTGTGAAATGCGCCCAAGGCATTCAGAGCTTCAAATGTCGCAGTAATCTGCGCGGCCAGGGTCGCTTGACCGACAGGCACGCCCAGTCCCGGATGATTGGATAACAGCACCGTCGGGATTTGCATGACCTCGTGCCCCAAGGCTTGCATGGCCGGTACGGCGGCAGAATTGCCTACAGGTCCATAAACAGTTTGCGAGGAGATTGAGAGAACTTTTGCCATTTCTACATCATGTCAGATGTAGCCCGCATCCATCAACCATAACAATGCATGCAGCCGTGAAGGCGGCAAATCCCGTACCCAAGGCGACGGCGCCCGTGACGGCGGGAACAGCTTCATCATTCTTCTGCGCAAACAAAAAGGCATTGGCACCTGTGGGCATGGCAGCAAAGAGTACGGCAACCTTGATCCAGAGTGGAGGCAGCGTCACGGCATAGCGCGCAATCAAAAATACAAACACCGGCATGGCCAACATCTTGAGGCCAATCAAGGCAAACATGCCGCCCCAGCTTCCGCGTAAACTGTACGCGGCCAACGACACGCCCAAGGCCACAAGTGCAGTCGGCACACTGGCGTCTGAGAGCATAGACAGCATGCGATCAGGCACGGGGTGCAAGCCCCACTCGGTGAAGCGCCAAATGGCTCCGGCAACAAGCGCCAGAATGATGGCATTGCCCGCCAGCATCTTGGCCAGTGCTTTTGCCGTTTCTGCAAATGAGAAGGTGCTGGAATGGCGTGAAAGTTCGCGGTGCAATGTTGCTGCTGTCCAAAGTACGGGCGCATGTACCGACAAGATCATGCCAAGGGGTACGGCAACGCCCGGGCCAAAATGTGCAAGTGCCAAGGGTGTTCCCAGCAAGGCCAAATTGCCAAAGCCCGTGGCCATCGATGCCGCGGCCCCACCTGAGACATTCAAACTACCAATGAAGCGCGAAACTACTGCAGCCAAAATCCATGCACAAGCAAGGCCGCCGAAAAATGCGATCCACAAGGCCCAAGGTGCACCATCTTGCGGTGCCATGGTGGCCACGGTGCGAAACAAAAAAGCCGGAATGCCGATGTTGAACACAAACAATGTAATGCCGCGACCTGCAACAGCATCCAAAATGTTGGCTTTCGCCAAACCATAACCCAACATGATAAGTCCAAAGACCGGCAGTACCGTGTTGATGATGGCGTTCATTTATCGTGTTGTCTCTGGGTGCCAGCCCGTTTCAGGAAGCGGCACTACATAGCTTGTCATGCGATAAATTTTTCCATCGCGGAGGCGATAAAGATTGTGAAACAATCCGCGAAACACGTTTCCGTTGTTGAATTTGTTGGTCACAAAACCTTCAACTGCAACACGCTCACCATCCGCCACCAGACTTCGCAAGTCGATTACGGGTGGTCCATCGGCATCCGGACTGCTGAATTGGGCGCGAAACTGGTCTTTGCCAGTTGCGGTGAAATAGGGTGGCACATGCCATACAATGTCATCCGTCAAACAACTCACAATCGCCTCATGGTCACCCGCCTCAAAGCCGCGGTTGATCTGAATGACAACGGCTTTGTTGGCTTCGCTCATGTCACAACCAGCTGTGGCTTTCGGCATTTTGCTTTTCAAACGCTGAAATGCTGTCGGATTTTTCCAATGTCAGGCCGATGTCATCAAGGCCGTTCATCAGGCAATGTTTGCGGAAAGGGTCAAGGTCAAACTTGATAGTGCCGCCATCAGGCCCGCGAATTTCTTGCGCAGCCAAATCAATGGTCATGGTTGCGTTAGAACCACGCTCCGCATCATCCATCAGCAACTTCAATTGTTCGGGTGTCACAACGATCGGCAGGATGCCATTCTTGAAACTGTTATTGTAGAAAATATCAGCGAAGCTGGTGGAGATCACACAACGAATGCCAAAATCCAACAGCGCCCAAGGCGCATGTTCGCGCGATGAGCCGCAACCGAAGTTATCACCCGCCACCAAAATCTGCGCATTGCGATAGGCGTTTTGGTTCAATACGAATTCCGGCAATTCCTGACCATCTTGTGTGAAGCGCATTTCATAGAACAGCGATTTTCCAAGTCCCGTGCGCTTGATGGTTTTCAAGAACTGCTTGGGGATGATCATGTCGGTGTCAATGTTGATGATGTTGAGTGGCGCTGCAACACCG
Organism: uncultured Alphaproteobacteria bacterium; assembly: GCA_963840765.1. Taxonomy (GTDB): domain Bacteria; phylum Pseudomonadota; class Alphaproteobacteria; order Rhizobiales; family Aestuariivirgaceae; genus Aestuariivirga. The sequence goes on from CAWJAE010000007.1 coordinate 44,802, forward strand.
GTGAGCACGTCGAATTTTTGCATGTTCTGTTTCCTTACAAATTGACTGAGGCCGCTTCATCAGCGCCGATCATCAGGTTGAGATTTTGGACAGCGGCACCGGAAGCACCTTTGCCGAGATTGTCATAAATCGCCATCAAAACCATTTGGCCACGCGCGTCATTGGCAAACACATTAAGGCGCATATCGTTGGTGTCATTGTGGGCTTGAGGATCAAGATATGTGCTGTCATCCAAGTCGGAAACACTGATAAAGCGTGACGCTTCATGGTAGGCGGCAATCGCCGCATGAATATCGCGACCAGCAACGCCGGGCAGATGCAATGGCACCGTGGTCAACATGCCTTGGGCAAAATTGCCAACAACAGGCTGAAACAGCACATCGGATGCAAGATCCGGTATAATGCTTCATCTCCGGCAAATGCTTGTGATTGAAGCTCAGACCATAGGGCGCAAAGTTGCGAAGCTGCATCGCCCTTGGCCTCATAGTCCTCGATCATTTTCTTGCCGCCGCCGGAATAGCCTGAAACCCCACCATAGGTGAGGGCAGTGTCCTTCGACAACAGGCCAGCCGCAATGAGTGGCTTTACCAACGCAATCAAACCTTGCGGCCAGCAGCCGGGGTTGGCCACGCGCTTTGCATTGGCGATACGGTTACTTGTTGGTTGCATCAAGTTCCGGAAAGCCATAGGCCCAATCCGGGTTGATCCGAAACGCCGTGGAGGCATCGATAACCCGAGTTTTGGACGTGAGCATCAATCAACGACACAGCTTCAATTGCGGCCTCATCAGGCAAGCAGAGAATGGCAACATCAACGCTATTCAAGAGTTCGCGCCGTGCTTCAGCGTCTTTGCGGCGGGCTGGATCAATCGAAACCAGTTCCAAATCGGTTCGGCTATTCAAGCGGTCGCCGGATTTGAAGGCCCGTGGTGCCGGCTTCGCCGTCAATGAATATGGTTGGTTTTTTGCTCATTTGCAGGGCCTTCTAGACCCGTGCAGGCGGCGGCTTTCAACATGAACGGAAAATAAATGGCTGCATCAGACGCCGTTCAGCCATGTCGCCCTAGAAAGGTGTCATCAACAACGGGACAGGCAATCACGCCAGCACCCGAAGCTGACAAAGGAAAACGACCATGAAGAAGATCATCATCGCCCTCGCCGCCGTATCCGCAATTGGTGTTGGTGCTTCAGCCGCCCAAGCCAAGGTCAACATCGACATCCATTTCGGTGGCGAGGTGTTCTACACGGGCCACGGCTATTATGGCCACTATTCGACCCGTTGGATACTATGCGCCACAATGCCACTTCGTGAAGGTGAAGAAGGTGTAAGTGGGTTTACGGCGAAAAAGTCGTGATCTGGAAAAAGAAGCGGTTTGCAAGCAGGCTCACTACGGCTACTAATGCATTCGACGCTAAATACAAAACCGCCCGTGTTTCTCCCACGCGGGCGGTTTTTGCTATTCAGAAATTGCGACTGCGTTTAATCGCAGAAAAACATGCAGGCCTTTTGGCCTGCCGCATTCATGGCCTGTACCGTTGTGAAGGCAGCAAGACCACCTGTTACGGTTGTTACAAAAACGAGTGCTAAAAATACGCGGCGCAAAAAGGCTGCATCTGCTTTGACTGTTGTATTCACTGGAAATTCCCTCTGACGCTAACACACCGAGCGGCCCCCGCCGTCTGAATTCATGCGTAGGCTCAAGCCGTGTCTTTAGCGTAAAGAAAACCTTAATCAACTTTAAAAATCGAAATGGTTTATGCGTTCCGAATATCCACAAACCGTCCGGCAATGGCCGCTGCTGCTGCCATTTGTGGGACTGACGAGATGGGTGCGGCCCTTATAGCCTTGTCGGCCTTCGAAGTTGCGGTTTGATGTTGAGGCGGCGCGCTGGCCGGGTTTCAACTGGTCAGGGTTCATGGCCAGGCACATGGAGCAGCCGGGTTCACGCCACTGGAAACCTGCTTCAATGAAAATCTTGTGCAAGCCTTCAGCCTCCGCCATTTCCTTGACCAGGCCTGAGCCCGGAACAATCATGGCATAGTCGAGATTGGCCGATACTTTTTTGCCGCGCACGACTTCTGCAACGGCGCGCATGTCTTCAATGCGGCCATTGGTGCAGGAGCCAATCCAGATCACATCCAATGGAATGTCAGTGATTTTTTGACCAGCAGTCAGCCCCATATATTCCAGCGCACGGATTTTTGATTGGCGCTTGCCTTCGTCGGCAATGAGGGAAGGATCAGGCACGGCGCCTGACACCGAAACCACATCTTCAGGCGACGTGCCCCACGACACGATGGGTGGCAGATTTGCGGCATCGAATTTCACGATGCGATCAAAATGAGCGCCTTCGTCAGTGACCAAGGTTTCCCAATAGTTGAGGGCCTTGTCCCATTGTTCGCCCTTTGGTGCCTTTGGCTTGCCATGCAGGAAAGCATAGGCTTTTTCATCAGGGGCGATCATGCCGGCGCGCGCACCGCCTTCGATGGTCATGTTGCAAACCGTCATGCGGCCTTCCATCGACAAATCACGAATGGCTTCGCCTGCAAATTCGATGACTGAGCCGGTGCCGCCAGCTGTTCCAATTTCGCCGATGATGGCGAGAATGATGTCTTTCGCGGTGGCGTGCTTGGCCAACTTGCCATTCACTTCGACGCGCATGTTCTTGGCTTTTTTCTGGATCAGGGTTTGTGTGGCCAGAACATGTTCCACTTCCGACGTGCCAATGCCATGGGCCAAGGCACCAAATGCGCCATGGGTGGAGGTATGGCTGTCGCCACACACGATCGTGGTGCCGGGCAAGGTGAAGCCTTGTTCAGGCCCCACAACGTGGACAATGCCTTGGCGCTTGTCGAGTTCGTTGAAATATTCAATGCCGAATTCGCGGGCGTTGTTGGCCAAGTGCTTCAACCTGAATGCGGGATTCTTCCTCGGCAATGCCTTTGGAGCGATCCGTCGTCGGCACATTGTGGTCAACTACAGCAAGTGTCTTTTCAGGGTGGCGCACTTTGCGCCCCGTCATGCGCAAACCTTCAAAGGCTTGGGGGCTGGTGACTTCATGTACAAGGTGACGGTCGATGTAGAGCAAACATGTGCCATCATCAGCCTGATGCGCCACATGGTCATCCCAGATCTTGTCATAAAGTGTACGTGCTTTAGCCATGGCTTTTGGATCTCGCGAAGAATTGAATTTTGTGGTTCTTTAGCGATTGTTGGTGCTGAATCAAAGGGTGAAAAATGCAATGCTGCCTCTGCAGCTTCGGTATTGTTACCATAACAAGATTGCCGTTGCTTGCGGCATCCGCCCTGTTTACTCCTGCTCTTCATGCGCCCCATCCATATTTTTCTCGGCATTATCACCACTGCGATTTGGGGATTTAACTTTGTGGTTTTGAAGGTGGCGCTGGAAGATATTCCGCCGCTGCTTTTGACGGCCCTCCGGTTTATATTTGCATGTTTGCCGGTGCTGTTTTTACCCAAGCCGCCGGGCATGAAGCCGAAGCATTTGATCATCGTCGGCCTCACAGCCTTTCTGGGTCAATACATTTTCCTGTTTGTGGCGATGAAGCTGGGCATGCCAGCGGGCTTGTCGTCGGTTACGCTGCAATTGCAGGTGTTCATCACTATTCTTTTGTCGATCATTCTGCTGAGGGAGCGCCCGAAACGGCAACAAGTATTGGGCGGTGGATTGGCGCTGGCTGGTCTCACAACCATCGCTTCCACCGTCGGTCAAGGCAGCAGCATTCCAGCAATTGCCATGGTGTTTATTGTGCTGGCCGCAGCCACTTGGGCCTATGGCAATTTCACCATCAAATTGGCAGGGCCTGATGCGGGCTTTGGCACGTTGGCGGGTGTGGCGTGGCTGAGCCTTGTGCCGATTCTGCCCGCCCTTGCATTGTCCTATGGTTTTGAAGGGCCAGAGCAATGGTTGCAATCGTGGAACACGGTACGCCCGATTTCACTTGCCGCCTTGGCTTTCACCGTTGTGCTCTCTACTTGGGCGGGCTTTGCGGTTTGGGGCAAATTGCTGTCAACCTACACGGCCAGTGTGGCTGCACCCTTTGCCCTGTTGGTGCCGGTGTTCGGTGGATTGTCGGCCTATTTGTTGCTGGGTGAAACTTTGACACCCTTGCGCTTGATCGGTTCAGTGATGATCTTTGCAGGACTTGCGATTATCCTATTGCCTTGGCAGCGTTGGTTCGCAGCAAAATAAAAAGGGCCAGTCTTGCGACCAGCCCTTCTGAATTTATGCCAGCAAGAATTAAGCGCGGGCTTGGTCGGTCTTGGCGCGTGGGGCTTTGCCTGCAACCAATTCCTTGGCTTGTTCAACCCATTCTTCACGTTGGGCTTTGCCCTTGAGGCCGAGCTTTTCGTCGAGGGCGAAAATTTGCTCATCCGACATGGCAGCAATTTGCGCCAAAGTGGTGATGCCTTCAGCGTGCAGCTGTTCCTTGAACTTTGGGCCAACGCCTGCAATCAATGACACATCGTCAGCGGCAACGGCCGCCTTGGCAGCAACAGGGGCTGCAACGTTGCGCTTGTCGTCCCAGCGTTGATCTTCAACGATGCGGGCGGCTTTGCCGGTGCGGCCTTTGAGGTAATACAGCTTGGCGCGACGCACTTTGCCGTAACGCACAACCTTGATCGAGTCGATCATAGGCGAATAAACTGGGAAAATACGTTCCACACCTTCGCCGTAGGACAATTTGCGAACAGTGAAGCTTTCGTTGATGCCGCCGCCGTTACGGGCAATGCACACACCTTCATAGGCCTGAACGCGGGTACGGTCGCCTTCTTTAACTTTCACGTTCACGATCACCGTATCACCGGCATCGAAATCCGGAACGGCGCGCTGGGCGACAACAATGGCCACTTGCTCGGCGTTGAGCTGCGCAATAATGTTCATAATTCTGGTATCCTTACTTGAACCCGATGTGGGGAGTTGGGGGCTTCTAGCTGCAAGACTGTTGAAAAGTCAACCTTTGGGCTTGTGAATCTTATCGTAGAGATCAGGCCGTCGTGATTTGGTGATTTCTTCCCGCTTTTGGCGCTTCCACTTGGCAATCTCCTTATGGTTTCCGCCCATCAAAATCTCAGGAATTTCAAGGCCTTCCCAAATGTTTGGCTTGGTATAGTGCGGGTGTTCCAAAAGCCCGTCGGAAAAACTTTCCTCTGCTGCACTTTCAAGTTTACCCATGACGCCCGGCAAGTAAGCGCACCACGGCATCCAAAAGTACAATCGCCGCAGGCTCGCCGCCTGACAATATATAGTCGCCGATGGACACTTCACGAAGTTGGCGTTTTTCGATAACGCGTTCGTCAACACCCTCAAACCGCCCGCAAACAATCAGGCAACCGGGGCCAGCAGCAATCTCTTGCACCAAGGCTTTGGGTTAGAGGTTCTCCGCGCGGGCTCATCAAGCAATCGCGGGCCAACATGCGGTGTTTCGTCAATTGCTTTCGCCAGAATATCAGGTTTCAACACCATGCCCACACCACCACCCGCGGGATGATCATCCACGGTGCGGTGTTTGTCAGTGGTGAAAGAGCGGATGTCCTGTGCCTTCAGCGACCATTTGCCTTCGCCCAAAGCCCGCCCCGCCAGGGACTGGCCAAGCGTTCCCGGAAACATGTCCGGAAACAGCGTCAGGATGGTGGCGCTGAAACTCATTCCTGCTTGTTCGAAAGGTCCAGAAAGCCGTCAGGCAGTTCAAGCGTCACAAGTCCTTCTGCCAGCGTCATGAAACGCGAGGGCACGAGGAGTGATTCTTTGGCACCCGTTTCAATGTCAAGCAAATCGCCTGCACCAAAATTTTCAATGCCGATGATGTTGCCAAGTTTCACACCATTGTGCATGGCGTCCTGACCAATCAGATCAACCAGATAAACTTCATTCTCTGCCGTGGCAGGCAAGCGCCCGCGTGGCAAGGATAAATCCTGACCTTTCAGGCTTTCGGCCTGATTGCGATCCTTGATGTTTTTAAGGTCCGCGATGAAACCATCGGGCACTGCTTTCATGCGGGCAATTTCAATTGTCCGGCCATCAGCCGTTTGAAGCGCGCCATAGGTTGCGATGGCCTTGGGGTCGGTGGTGAAGCTTTTCAATTTCACAGCACCGCGTATGCCATGGGCACCGGTAATGCGGCCAAGGAGGATGAGATTATCGTTCACGAAACTATCCTCAAATCCGTCATCCCCGCGAAGGCGGGGATCCAGACTTTCAACAAATTAGACTGTGAGAAGTCTGGTTTCCCGCTTTCGCGGGAATGACGGCAAAAGTGGTGCATGTGGAAGCGATTAAGCTTCAGCAGCAGGTGCGGCAGCAGCGGCGGCTGCATCTTCAGCGGCTTTGGCAGCAGCGGCAGCGGCATCAGCAACAGCCTTTGCTTCAGCGGCGGCAACCTTGGCAGCAGCATCGGCCACGGCTTTTTCGCGTTCTGCACGCTTTTTGCCTGGCAATGCCTTGGTTGGGTTGTTGCGCGCTTCGCGCTTGGCAACACCAATGCTGTCGAGGAAGCGGAGCACGCGGTCAGTTGGCTGTGCGCCCTTCTTCAACCATGCAGCGGCTTTTTCGCCGTCAAGCTTAACACGGTCAGCCGAATCTTTTGGCAGCATCGGGTTGAATGCACCGATGATATCGATGAACTTGCCATCGCGGGGTGACGTCGCTGCAGCCACAACGATGTGGTAGTAAGGACGCTTCTTAGAGCCTGCACGGGCAAGGCGGATTTTTACTGACATTTGGTATCTCCTTTAAAGTTTTATGATTGCACTATTTCTTTTTGAACGGATTGCCACCCAAACCCGGCAGGCCACCAAAGCCTGGAAGTTTGGGCATGTTGCCACCCATCAATTTCGAGAGGTCGGGCAATTGGGGCGCTGATGCACCGCCAGATTTGCCCGCCATTAAATCTTTTAAATCTGCCGGAAGCGCGGATGGATCAAGCCCCGCCAATTCCTTCTGCATGGCTTCCATTTCAGCTTCCGACGGCATGGCCTTGCCGCCCATCATCTTGCCGAACATGCCTTTGCCAGACCCCATCTGCTTCATCATGTCTGCCATTTGCAGATGCATTTTGAGGAGCTTGTTGATCTCTTCAACTTTCACACCCGCACCCGCCGCAATGCGCTTCTTGCGCTTGCCATCGAGGATCTTGGGGTTGGCGCGTTCTTTTTTATTCATCGAGCCAATGGCGGCCAACTGGCGCTTGAACATCGTCTCGTCGAGGTTGGAACCCTCAAGCTGCTTTTGCATCTTGCCCATGCCCGGCAGCATTTTCATGACGCCACCCATGCCGCCCATTTTTTCGAGCTGCTTCAACTGGTCTGCAAGGTCGTTCATGTCGAACGCGCCTTTGCGCATCCGGTCGGCAATTTTCTTGGCCTTCTCGGCATCAAAATCAAGCGAGGCTTTTTCAACGAGCGAAACAACGTCGCCCATACCCAAGATGCGGCCAGCAATACGGGCGGGGTGGAAATCTTCAAGACCGTCGAGCTTTTCGCCGGTGCCCATCAACTTGATTGGCTTGCCCGTCACAGCACGCATGGAGAGTGCCGCACCACCACGACCATCACCGTCGATACGCGTCAACACAATGCCGGTGATGCCGATTTTTTCGTCAAAAGCCCGGGCGAGGTTGACAGCGTCCTGACCCGTCAATGCATCAGCAACCAGCAGGGTTTCCTTCGGCTTGGCAATGTCACGAACAGCGGCAGCTTCGGCCAACAGTTCTTCATCGATATGAAGACGGCCCGCAGTATCGAGCATGACAATATCATATGCACCCTTGCGGGCTTCTGACATCGCACGCTTGGCAATCTGAACAGGCGTTTCACCCTTGACGATTGCCAAGGTTGCCACCTTGACTTGTTTGCCCAAAATTTCGAGTTGTTCTTGGGCTGCAGGGCGACGCGTATCGAGCGAGGCCATCAACACTTTGCGCTTTTCACGGTCTTGCAGGCGCTTGGCAATTTTTGCGGTTGACGTGGTTTTGCCGGAGCCCTGCAAACCCACCATCAAAATCGCCACAGGTGGCGAGGCGCGGAGGTTCAGTGCTGATTGATCAGACCCCAGCGTTTCCACCAATTGGTCATGAACGATCTTCACCACCATCTGGCCGGGCTTGATCGACTTTACGACGTCAGCACCAACAGCCTTTTCACGGACTTTTTCAGTGAAGGATTTAACCACCTCAAGCGCCACGTCAGCTTCTAACAAAGCCCGACGCACCTCACGCATGGCGGCATCGACATCAGCCTCCGACAAAGCCCCACGGCCCGTCAGCTTGTCGAATATGCCCGTCAGGCGATCGCTTAAGGTTTCAAACATTCTTGTTCCTATTTATTCCCTGCGCAATTTTCCGCTCACAAATCCAAGATTTGCTCGCCCATTGCGCCGCCACAAACGAAAACGACACCCGGGGGCGAAAACTCGCTGCCGGATGCTGGTCGCTACACCTCCCGGGAATGTGAATCCCATGTGTGCAGAGACCTCGTAACGTTCAAGACGTTATTGAGATGACGGGTGCATAGTGGAAATGGGCGGGGAAGTCAAATTTGCAGTTTACAATTTGTTAGAATTAGTGTTATTAGTCAATAATTCAATAATACAAATAATTTGAGCAATAACATGGACAGACGCCGAAACCCTTACGCTCCCGGAGCTGGTATTCAGCCTCCTTCCCTTGTCGGTAGAGACAAGATTCTGGAAGACGCGGAGATCGACATGGATCGCGTTTTGAATGAAAAGCCAACCAGAGGGATGATGTTGTTAGGTCTGAGGGGTGTCGGAAAGACCGTTCTTCTCAATAGGATTAAAGCAATTGCAGACGACAAGGGTTTTTTGACTGCTAAAATCGAAGCTCCTGAAGGCGGTAAGTTGCCAGAATTGCTTGTTCCCGATCTCCGCAGAATAATGTTCAGCCTCGATCTGAAGGCAAATGCAGGTGACAAAGTCAGGCGAGGTATGGCCGCACTCCGAAACTTTGGTAGCGCTTTCAAAGTTGCGATAGGAGAAATTGAAATAGGGATGAACCCTACGCCGGGAGTGGCTGATACAGGCAATCTTGAACAGGATGTTCCGCAACTACTACTGGCAGTTGCCGAAGCAGCAAAAGAACGAAATTCAGCTATCGCAATATTCATCGATGAAGTGCAATATCTCGCTGAAAAAGAGTTGGCTGCGATTATCGTTGCATGCCACGAGATAGCGCAAAAAAATCTTCCGTTCTATTTCGTTGGCGCGGGGCTCCCGCAAATTGCAGCTCTCGCTGGAAATGCAAAATCATACGCCGAACGGCTCTTTCATTACCCTGAGGTGGACAAACTACCAGTGGATGCAGCACACGTCGCTTTGGTAGCGCCCGCACGAAAAGAGGGCGTGGAATATACACATGATGCAATCGAAGAAATATTGAACGTAACTGAACGATATCCCTACTTCATACAAGAATGGGGTGCCAATGTATGGAACTACGCGCAACAAAGCCCCATTCAAAAGCGCGATGTCGAAGAAGCAACGCCGGGAATCATCACGCACTTAGACAAGAATTTCTTTCGCGTGAGATTCGATAGATTAACTGTTCTCCAACAAAAATACTTGAGAGCGATGGCAGAGCTTGGACCCGGCCCTCACAAGACAGGCGATATTGCAGTGACCCTTGGCGTTGACGCAGCGTCGATTGTAGCAACAGCGAGGCAGCAATTGATCAACAAAGGCATGGTTTGGAGCCAACGCCACGGTGAAACCGCATTTACCGTTCCACTGTTCGACAAGTTTATGAAAAGGCAGATTCCAGTTCTCGAAAAGCACACCCCAAAAAAACGGACACCAAGACAAGACTGAAGACTGAGCCTCAACAACGCTTACTTCAAAACCTTCGGCCAGTTGGCATTGCCGCTCGCGATGTTGCCGGGGATGTCGTCGTTCCAGCGTTTTTGGGCTTGCTTGTTCAAGTTGAGATAAAGCTTACCGCCGACGATTTTCCAGAGCAGCGGGTCGCCTTTTGCTGTGACGCCATTGGCCACGGCATAGGCGCAATAGCCGCCATATGCGGGTGCGTATTTGGCAGGCGAGGCTTGGAATGTTTTCATGTTTTCAGCCGAAGAAAAATACCATTTCGCCCCATTGTAACTGGCCGCAAATTTGGCATCGCCCTTCTTAGGCCCGCCTTGGGTGTAGCTCACCACGTCATATCCACCAGCGCCAACACCTTTAACAATGCCGGTATAAACCGCAGGCTTTGCGGCAAACGCCAATGTGGGCAAGGCGACAAGTGCTGTCGCAGCAAAAGCCGCCTTGAACATAGTGCGGCGGGTGATTGTGTGGGTCATTACGGTCTCTCCTGTGATAACGTCATCTCTAGTGAAGAGCACAATCACCGTCCAAACACTTAAGCGCGAGCAGCGCGTGACTAAAACGACCGTTGAAGGTTCGAAGGATCAACGATAGCATGGGCAAATGTCACACTTCCGCACCCTTTTAACGGTCTTTGCCAGTCTGTTTACTTCGATTTCAGCCATCGCGGCTGATTGGGAGGGCGTGTTTTCTGGCACGCTTGGCAAATCCAAAATCATTGTTGAACTCAATGCTGGCGCTCAAAAATCCTCCTACAAGGGCGGCTACGTGGAAGGTTCGCGTTATTCCTATTTGCCCGGTGCCTATGACTTGAAATTGCAGCTTGACGCGGAAGGTGAAACGCTTGCGTTTACTGAAGCCACGGTGCCGCATTATGCCATCAAGGATTTGCCCGCAGGTGACAAAGCCTTATCAGGGCGATGGTCATTGAAGGTCAGTGGCCAATCCGCCGTCGGCACATGGACATCGGCCAACGGTAAGAAGTCACTGCCCATTAAACTTATGCGCCAACCCTTGCTGAATGACATTGGTGCCGACTTCAACCAACTCTCGGTGAGCTATGATAACCTCTGGTTCAAAAGTGAGAAAATTGCGGGGCAAAACAGCCCCATTCGTTTTGGCGATGTAACATTGGCTTACGAAAAGGATTCGGCTTTCAATTTGCCCATGCCTGTATTCACCGCGTTCCCTGACCCCGCAGCTATGACGAAGGCCAATGCGGTGCTGCGCGAATATTACAAGGGCTCACTGATCAGCAACCGCGAATGCATCAACGGCTTGATGCAGGAACCGCCCAAGCCCCACGTGCCCGAATATAATTTCAGCGTCGTGTATGCCAGCCCCCGCGTACTTACAATTTCAGAAGCAGGTTCCGTTTTCTGCGGTGGCGCGCACCCGAACAACTATGCGTCATACCTCTCCTTTGACCTCGTCAATGGCCAGCAGATTGGCGGGCGCTACCAGCTTGATTTGAGCCCCAACGGCTTTGGTGAAGTGCTGAAGCTAGGCAACAAGCAAGAGCGCATCGCCTTTGAAGAATTTGCACTTGCGCGCTGGCTTCTGGGCGCAAAGGCAGCGGGCGAAACCGGTGAGGATATGTGCGGCGGTCCCGGCTTTATGGCCGAGCAGGCGCCGGGCGAAAAGGAATTTTCCCTCGCCTTTGACAAAAAGGGCCTCGCTGTTCAGCGCACGGATTATCCCTCTGCTGCCGCCAATTGTTTGTTTCAGGACTTCAACCCCGCCATCATTCCCTGGGCAGATTTGAAACCATGGCTGCGCCCTGACCAAACACTCCTGACCAAAGAACTGCTGCAATGACACCCACACTTGAAACGTCAGAAGCACTCACGCTGGCTGGCCGTAACGGCACCTTCCCGATTGGGCCCTCAGATGGCATTCGCAATTTGTGGGAAAAGCTGATGGAAGATTTTGGCCGCATCACAGGCCAGGTTGATATGAAGGCCTATGGCGTGTGCCATAACTTCGATGGGGCAGGACACATGGATTATATGGCCGCCGTAGCAGTGACCAATGCAGGCGAAGTGCCGGGCTACATGCACACATTGATAATACCCAAACGCAAAGTCGCCATCTTCACGCATACAGGCGGACTTGAAACCTTAAGTCAAACGTGGGGACTAATTTTTTCTGAGGCCTTGCCAAAAGCCAAACTCATCGTTGCAGCCGGGCCACAATTTGAAGTTTATTCAGAGGACTTTGACGCCGATGCAGTCACGGGGTCAGTGACAATCCATATTCCGGTCAAATAAAATTGGGCCGGAGCGGTATATAATTTGGGCCGGAGCGGCATGGCGTGCCGTCCGGCCCGTCTGAGGTCCAAACAAGTAATCCCCCGATCACTGCTTGCAGGTTCCAGTTTGGCGCACTGCATGCGACCAGAACAATAGGGTAATTTCACCCTATCAATTCATAGATCAACGCCTTGGCGACCGCTTCCATTGTCGATACCGCGTCAAGCGATTTGCGCGCGCGCTCCATTGTATTGGCTATGGTTTTTGGGCTGAGCTTCAAGTGGTCTGCAATTTGTTTTTGTGTCATGCCGCCCGCGGAAAAAGACATGACGTCAATTTCGCGCGGCGTTAGTGAAAAGCGGTTGCGCACCATCACAGGGCGCATGGCGGCTTCAAACTGATGCGCGAGGGCCCGCATATCCAAGCGATACTTCTGCCAAAGTTCTTTGAATTCTTCGGGATCAGCATGGCGTTTGCCCCAACACGTACCGCCAAATCCTGAATTGCCACCAAAGCGAAAACCAAACGACACGCCAACGCCCATACCCATTGCCTTGTCGGCGTCGTAACGTGCCCGCTGTTCTGGTCGCAGATCCCGCGTTTCAAAACTGGACCATAGAAACTCTTCTTCACCACCTAAGATCAGTTCAGAAGCAATGTCATCATCAAGCGACAGGCCATTGGGAAAGGTGTTCAAAAAATCTTCCGGCAAGTTTTGCTTCAGAAACAGGCTGGAGGTGACACCAACACGCGAGGTTGTAAAACGCGAATGGGTGAATGCATATAACACTGATGTCATGCCATAGCGCTGGGCCACTGCGTCGACCAACCGGTTCCAAATGTCGTCTTCCTGCTTCAAACCGTCAAATGGATTGGCAAGTGGCGTGCGCGCGCTTTGATAGTTCATGTGAAATCTCAACAGACCGGGTGACAAGATTAAAGTCTGGACCGGACGCGGCCCCAATTGCAACTGGATTTTAGGGGTAACTTCCCCATATAAGCCGGATTATGTCCGCACGCTCCGCAATCAATTTCCGTAAAATGAACGGCCTTGGCAACGACTTCGTTGTCATCGACGCGCGTCAACACCCGCTTGCAATTTCCAATGAGCAGGCAAAAGCCATTGCAGATCGTAAAAGCGGTATTGGTTGTGACCAGTTGATCGTCATGGAAAAGTCATCCTTGGCCGATGTGCGCATGCGGATCTGGAATGCGGAAGGCGGCGAGGTTGAATCCTGCGGCAATGCCTCTCGCTGCATCGCTGATATCGTGATGACCGAGAACGGCGTGGACCACGCTACGATTGACACCAAGGGCGGTTTTTTGGTGGGCACCAAAGCTGGTCATCTGCAAGTCACCATCAATATGGGCAAGCCAAAATTCGATTGGGACCAGATCCCGCTTTCTGAAAAATTCGCTGATACCCGCCACATTGAATTGCAGGTGGGGCCAATAGATGCACCGCTCATGCATTCACCTTCCGTTGTCAATGTTGGAAACCCCCACTGCATTTTTTGGGTTAAAGATCTGGATGTAGTCAATCTTGGTCGGGTGGGGCCCATGCTTGAAAACCACCCCCTGTTTCCTGAACGCGCCAATATTGAAATGGCCAAGGTTGTGGCACGCGACCACGTGATCGTGAATGTGTGGGAACGCGGCGCTGGCTTGACCAAGGCTTGCGGCACGGCTGCCTGTGCTGTCATGGCGTCAGGCCACCGTATCAAGATCATTGATTCAAAGGCCCGCATCACACTGCCGGGTGGCGATCTCTTCATGTCCATCGATCAAGAGACAGGCCACGTCATCATGTCGGGTCCGTTGCAATATGACTATGAAGGCCAGATGCCTGAGGGTTTATTGGGATGAGTGGCCCCCGCCTTGAAACATTTGGCTGTAGGCTCAATACCTTTGAGTCAGAGATCATGTTGCAGCATGCGGAAAAGGCAGGCCTGAACAATACAATTATTTTCAACACATGCGCGGTAACAGCTGAAGCAACACGCCAAGCACGCCAAGCTATCCGCAAGGCGCGCAAGGAAAATCCCGACGCTGATATCATCGTGACGGGCTGTGCGGCACAAACCGAAGCCGAGGTTTTCAGTGCCATGCCGGAAGTGAACCGCGTTCTTGGCAATGAGGAAAAACTACAAGCCACCTCATGGGCAAAAGGTACCAACCGTCCGAGGGTGGATGTGTCTGATATCATGCAGGTCAAGGAAACCCGCCCGCCGATGATTGACCAACTCACCGCCCGCACCCGCGCGTTTTTGCAGGTGCAGACGGGTTGTGATCATCGCTGCACGTTTTGCATTATTCCTTTTGGCCGTGGCAATTCTCGCTCCGTACCGATAGTGGATGCCATTGAACAGGTAAAACGCCTCGTCAATGGCGGTCACCATGAAGTAGTATTGTCAGGTGTTGATCTCACATCCTGGGGCGCTGATCTTGAAGGCGCGCCCAAGCTTTCTGTTTTGCTGGAAGGCATTTTAAAGCACGTTCCTGATTTGCGGCGCTTGCGGCTTTCATCCATTGATTTCGATTGAAGCCGATGCCGCATTAGTGGACATCATCACTTCGGAACAACGCATCATGCCGCACCTGCATCTTTCCTTGCAGTCAGGCGACAATATGATTTTGAAGCGTATGAAGCGCCGCCACGCCCGGGAAGATTCTATTGCGTTTTGCCACGACTTGAAATCCCGCCGAAAAGACATGGTGTTTGGGGCTGACATCATTGCAGGTTTTCCAACCGAAACCGATGAGATGTTTGAGAACTCCATGAAACTCGTCGACGAATGCGGGCTGACTTTCCTGCATGTTTTCCCCTATTCGCCACGCCCGGGCACGCCGGCAGCCCGCATGCCAATGATGGAAAAAGACATAATCAAGCGTCGTGCGGCCTTACTGCGCGCAAAAGGTGAGCAGCGCTTGCAACAGTTTTTGCGGGCGCAAATTGGTTCGAAGCAACCTGTCCTCGTAGAAACGCCCAGCACAGGGCGCACGCCGCAATTTGCCATGACGAGATTTGCACAACACATGACACCGGGTGCCTTGGTCAACGTGGACGTGGTGGGCGCACAAGCCACCCATCTCGATGTGAGGCTTGCAGCATGAGTGGGTTCTTTAAAAAACTCTTCAACCGGGTGATTGGCAAGAAAGAGGAAGCCGCACCGCAGGATGTAGTGGAGCAGGTTGCTCTTCCTGCACCCGTGCCAGAGCCGGTAATTTCAGTAGGAGCGGAAGTGCCCGCGCCTGCTCCCAGGAAGCCTATTGCTAAAAAGCCTGCGCCTAAAAAACCGGCCCCGCAAAAGCCGGAAGCAAAAAAAGCCGTTGTAGGAAAACCAGAGCCGAAGAAAGCCCCTGCAAAGGCTGCGCCCAAGGCGACCAAGGCCAAACCAGAGTCTGTCAAGAAACCAGCGCAGGCCAAAGCAACGCCAGCCATCAAGGTTGTTGCGGAAAAGCCTATTGTTGCCAAACCGAAAGGCGAAAAGGCTGTAGCTCCGCCTCTGCCGCCACCTAAAATTATTGCGCCAGAAATTATTGCAGCACCTCGCATCGAGCCCGTCATTGTCACCCCGGCTCCCGCCACAATACCTTCGGCTGAGCGCAAGGGTTGGTTCTCTCGGCTTACCGATGGTCTTTCCAAATCTTCAAAAACCATTACGGGCTCCATCACGTCGATCTTTACCAAGCGCAAGCTGGACAAGGACACACTGCAGGAGCTTGAAGACACTTTGATTCAGGCAGACTTGGGGCTTGCTGTTTCTGAACGCATCATTGCCGAAGTGTCGCGTGGACGCTTTGACAAGGAAATTGATCCGGAGGAAGTGAAGCAAATTTTGGCTGCTGAAGTGGCCAAGGTTTTGCAGCCTGTCGAAGTGCCGTTTAATTTTGGTTCTGAAAAGCCCTATGTCATTCTGGTCGTCGGGGTAAACGGTTCCGGTAAGACCACGACAATCGGCAAGCTGGGGTCGATCGCCGCGCAAGAAGGTTTCAAGGTCAAGTTTGCGGCCTGTGATACCTTCCGTGCTGCGGCCATTGAACAACTAACGGTTTGGGGCAAGCGCATCGGGGCTGAGACCATTTCAAGGCCCCAGGGTGCGGATGCGGCAGGCCTTGCCTTTGACGCCATGAAGTCATCCCAAGAGGACGGGACCGATATTCTGTTCATCGACACCGCAGGCCGCCTCCACAACAAAACCTATTTGATGGATGAACTTGATAAAGTTGTTCGTGTTATCAAAAAGTATGATGCCGCCGCCCCCCACGCCGTGCTGCTGGTGCTGGACGCCACAACCGGACAGAATGCGCTAGCCCAAGCCGAAGCCTTCACCAAGGTTGCCGGCGTGACAGGCCTCATCATGACGAAGCTCGATGGCACGGCACGCGGCGGCATTCTGGTCGCCATTGCGGAGAAATTCAAACTCCCCATTCACGCTATTGGTGTGGGTGAAAGCATTGAGGATTTGCAAGCCTTTGACGCCGAGGCTTTTGCCCGCGCCATTGCAGGATTGGATGACAAGACATGAGTGATAAGAAAGAGCTGCCGCAAGGCTTGAAACTGGCGCTGGACTTTGCACCCCTTGTGGCATTTTTTGTGGCCTACAAAGTAGGCGGCGTTTATTGGGCAACCGGAATCATCATTGCACTGACGATTGTATCGTTGATCGTTGGCTATCTCATGACGGGAAAAATTGCCAAATTTCCGCTGTTCAGTGGCATTTTGATCACAGTAATGGGTGGTCTTACGCTCTATTTGCAGAATGACATGTTTGTGAAAATGAAGCCAACGGCTGCGAATATTATTTTCGCAGCGATTCTCAGTGGTGGGCTTTTCTCGCGGCGCTTGTTCCTTAAAGACTTGCTGGGCTCGGCAATTGATATGCCGGAACCGGCTTGGCGCAGCCTGACGTGGCGTTGGGTGATTTTCTTTTTGTGTGTGGCCGGACTCAATGAATATGTTTGGCGCACCATGTCGGAAGGCACTTGGGTCAACTTTAAGGTCTTTGGGCTTATGGGGCTCACCATGCTTTTTGCAGTGGTGAATGCGCCGTTCATGGCGCGGCACATGAAAGCTGAAAGCAACAATCCATCCGCAGACGGATGAAATGGCTGCACACCATTTGATGTGAGAGTCAAGTCTTGTAGTTCACATACAAAACAGTGAAAAGAAATTCATTCCGCAGCGTCTGATGCTGTCTCATTTTGATCCGAGCATTTTTGCTTGCGGGCCTTTCTGAGACTCGCTAGGACTCCAGCGAATTCAATAGTTCAGTCGTGAAGAAACACTGTCATTTGTGGGGAGCGCAAGTGGCAATGTTCAAAAGAGTTAGCTGGTCATTCAAACATTGGAATTTGAGTGACGTGCTTGAGGGAGCAAGAGAGCAATGTCGGGTAACAAAGACGCCAAAACACTGGCGCGATCTTTCTCTCATTTGTTGAAGCGTGCGGTTCAGTATTCAGTACACCGCTACAATGAAGAAGTCGGCAAGAGCGGATTGACCCATCGTCAATTTACTGTGCTCGCCGCTGTTGATTCGAACGACGGCAAAAGCCAAACTGAATTGGTGAAATTGACGGGCATTGACCGGTCGACGTTAGCAGACATGGTTGCACGCTTGATGGCACAAGGCATGGTGCAGCGCCGCCGCACAAAGGAAGACGCCCGTACAAACTCCGTGCGTTTGACTTTGCAAGGCAAGAAAATGATGAAACAGGCCCAGTCAGGCGCTGAAGATGTCGACAAGCAGATGCTGTCCATGTTCTCTGTTGCCGACCGCAAGACGCTGACGGATTGCCTGTCAGAATTGGCTAATGCCATGGACCAAATCGATGTGGTCGAAGAAGCCCCAAAGCCGCAACCTAAAGTCAAATTGAAACGGCGCGTTGCGTAATACGGCAGCGATTTTTCAAGGCAGCGGTTTCGCTGCCTTTTTAATTTCATCTGCAAATCGACCTTGCATGATTTCTGGCGTCAGCGGGCCGACGTGCTTGAACCGGATCACGCCCGCACCATCAACGATAAATGTCTCCGGCACGCCATAACCACCCCAGTCAATTGTAACGCGTCCTGTAGCGTCAGCACCAACAGCTGCGAAAGGTTGACCAAGAGCACCCAGGAAACGCACAGCGTTGGCAGGGTCGTCCTTGTTGTTGATTCCCACCAACACACTGTCTGTCCGTTTGGCCAGTTCCATCAGCAGTGGGTGCTCAAGGCGACAGGGGCCACACCAAGAAGCCCAGATATTGACAACAGTGACCTTGCCCTGTTTCAAGTCTTGATCGGTAAATCCCGGCACTTGCAAGCCCACAACGGCAGGCAGTGTGAAACTGGGCACTGTTTTGTTGATGAGTGTGGAAGGTAGGCGCGACGGATCGCCAGACAGTCCTTTCAGCAACAATACGCCCAAGCTTGCAAACAGCAGAACTGGAAGCAGAGCTAAAATACGATTGCGTTTCATCGTCAGTCTCTTTGGCCGGTGTCTGGCAATTTCATTTCTCGTAATGCAGCTTTTAGTGCCCGGGATTTCAACAAGGTGCGAAGCAATACCGTTGCCAACACGAATGCAGCAATTGCGTAGGCCGCCACCACATACCCCACATGATCAGCCGTCCAGTCCATCAGCGTTGCCCCAAGGATTTTAAACGTTCGGCCCTGAGTTTGCGTTCGCGCACTTCGTTTTTAAGTGCCAAAAGATGTGTTGAAACGAAGAGCAATGTGAAAGCCAAAAACATCAAAGCCAAGGGCCACAGGATACTTTCGTGAATAGCGGGACCGTTTCTGCGCATGATGCTGGCGGGTTGGTGCAGCGTGTTCCACCAATCGACGGAGAATTTGACGATCGGTATATTGATAACGCCAACCAGCGCCACAATGCGTGCCAGTGCCGCCGCGCGGTGCGGATCTTCGAAACTGCGCCACACGGCGATGTACCCCAGATAGAGCAACATCAACACAAACATCGACGTCAAGCGCGCATCCCACACCCACCAGGTTCCCCACATAGGTTTACCCCATATGGAACCTGTCACCAAAGCCAGAAAGCAATAAGCAGCTCCCAGAGGTGCTGCTGCTTTGGCTGCAGCATCAGCCAATGGATGCCGGAAAATCAAAGCCATGGCAGAGGCCACTGCCATCAAAACGTAAACGAACAAAGCAAGCGATGCGGATGGTACGTGCACATACATGATGCGAACCGTTTCACCTTGCTGATAGTCAGCGGGGCTATTGAAGAATGCAAAATACAGGGCGGTGGCAAAGGCCACTGCTGTAGCGCTCCATAGCAAAGGCGTCACGCGGTCGGCGATTTGAAAAAAGCGGTTGGGATTGGCAAAAATCTGCATGGACAAAGCCTATTCGTTTCTAATCATTTGAGATAGGCCCTAAGTGCCGCAGCTGACGCCCAAGGCTGAACGACAAGTGCGACAAGAACAATAGCCAATAAAACCAGAAGAGAGCTCGTACTGCCCTCTGGACCTGTTGCCGCGGTTGTTGCTGAAAGACCAAACACCAACACCGGCACATAAAGTGGTAGAATGAGGAGGGAAACCAACAACCCGCCACGCCGCAAGCCTGCCGTTATGGCACCACCGACAGCAGCCAGTAGCGACAGCGCCAAAGACCCCATCACCATCGCCAACATCAAAATGGGCATAACGGTGGTTTCGATGTTCAACAAAATGCCAAGCAAAGGTGCAACGACAGCAAGTGGCAACCCCACCACGAGCCAATGTGCCAAAGCTTTGGCAAGGCAAACCCCTTCCATCGGAAGTTCAATCGTCAGCAACGCATCGAGGGTGCCATCTTCATAGTCCTGCTGGAAGATCTTTTCCGACGTCAAAAGCACAGCCAGCAATAGCGCCAACCACATGATGCCGGGTGCCAGGCGTTGCAACAGGTTTTGATCAGGCCCAATCGACAGCGGAATCAACACCAACACACTTAGCATGAAGGCGATGGCTGCACCTGCACCACCGCCATGGCGTATGCCCAATGTGATGTCATGCTTGAGCACAGCAACAAACGGCTTCATGCATCCCCCATCGTGATCACATGATCAGGCGTAAAACCTAGGTCGCCATGGGTGGCCGCAAAAATAATTCCCTTGCTCGCAAGGTGCGTTGCCATATGCGCCCGCAATACTACTTGCGTTGCCTGGTCCAGAGCCGTCATCGGCTCGTCCAATAACCAAATAGGGCGGTGACCGAGAAACAAGCGAGAGAGTGTGAGTCTTCGACGTTGGCCAGCGGAGAGCAATTGCGCTGGCACGTCGCGCAATGCGTCAAGTCGGAAGGCTTGAAGTGCGTTTGCAATGGAGTCCCCCCCATCACATCACACCAGAATTGCATATTCTCTGCCACGGTCATGGCATTTTTAATGGCATCCTGATGGGCGATGAAATGCAATGCTGTCCGAAATTCAGTATCGCCATTATATGTGACGTGACCTGACGCAGCTGGCACAAGGCCCGCCAGCAGACGCAGCAATGACGACTTGCCAGATCCATTGGTGCCGCGTAGCTCCGCACATTCACCCGGCTGTACATCAAAATTAAGCTGTGAAAACACCAATCGCCCGTTGCGTTCACAAGCCACGTTTTCAGCAACAAAACGTAATCGGGCAGTGCCGATCATGCCATATATTGCCCGCCATTGATGGAGAATGTGGACCCCGTAATAAAGCCCGCGTCCTCTGCCGCAAGGAAGGCCACGGTGCGTGCAATCTCTTCAGGTTCGCCAAGGCGACCCACCGGGATGAGCGGCAGAATGCGCTTTTCCAAAACCTCAGGTGCAATGGCCCGCACCATTTCGGTTCCAATATAGCCGGGACAAATGGCGTTGACGGTTATGCCTTTGGCAGCACCTTCCTGTGCCAGGGCTTTGACAAAGCCCAACTCACCAGCTTTTGCGGCTGAATAATTCACCTGCCCCATTTGGCCTTTTTGACCATTGATTGAAGAAATACAAATGATGCGTCCAAAGCCACGGTCCCGCATGCCACCCCAGAGGGGTTGCGTCATGTTGAAAAGCGAATTCAAATTGGTGTTGATGACGGCGTTCCATTGTTCGGCAGACATTTTGTGGAACATGGCATCTTTGGTGATACCCGCATTGTTCACCAGAATATCAATGGAACCGAGTTCCGCTTCAACTGCCTTGATGCCGTCGGCACAAGCCTGATGTGAAGACACATCCCATTTGAAAACCGGAATGCCTGTTTCGGCTTTGAAGGCATCAGCCGCCTCGTCATTGCCGGCATAGCTTGCAGCAACGACGCAACCTTGCGCTTTTAAGGCTTTCGAAACAGCAGCGCCTATGCCGCGTGAACCACCTGTAACCAATGCAACACGTGCCATCGCTTCTCTCCCATTATTGTTCTGACAATTTCATATCAGCAGAATAATCAACCTGCACGGTCTTTGTGATGGCTTGGCCGCAGATTGTGCGTTGCTGTTCAGCGTCATAGGTCAGACTGGGTGGACCATAGAGCTGCCAGCCCTTCGACAAGGCATCGGTGACCCGATGGCAGAACGCTGCGTCATCAGGCCCTGTCAGCATGCGGTAAAGCGTAGATGCCATCAGCGCTCCACGCACATGGCAATGCCCATGCCGCCGCCAATACAAAGTGTGGTCAGGCCCTTCTTGGCACCGGAGCGTTGCATTTCATGGAGCAAGGTAATCAAAACCCGCGCACCCGAAGCCCCGATGGGGTGACCAATGGCAATGGCACCACCATTGACGTTGACCTTTGAGGTATCCCAACCCATGTCCTTGTTCACCGCACAGGCTTGTGCTGCAAAGGCTTCGTTGGCTTCGATAAGATCAAGATCCGATGCTTTCCAACCCGCCTTCTGCAAGGCGCGTTTCGATGCCGGAATGGGGCCGGTCCCCATGATAGAGGGATCAACGCCTGCGGTTGACCATGACGCAATGCGCGCCAAAGGTTCAAGGCCGCGCTTGGCAGCTTCCGCAGCCGTCATCAAAATCAGCACGGCTGCACCATCATTGATGCCGGATGCATTGGCGGCTGTTACTGTTCCGTCTTTGGAAAAGGCCGGGCGCAATTTTTGTACGGATTCCAGCGTCACGCCTTTTTTGATGTATTCATCGTCACTCACCACCACGTCGCCCTTGCGACCGGCAATGGTCACGCTGCAAATTTCGTCCTTGAATTTTCCGGCAGCTTGCGCAGCTTCAGCTTTGTTTTGCGAGGCAACGGCAAAGGCATCCTGCTCGTCACGGGTAATTTGCCACTGCTTGGCAACATTTTCTGCCGTTGTACCCATGTGGTAGCCATGGAACGCATCCCACAATCCGTCTTTGATCATGGTGTCGATGAAATTCCAGTCACCCATTTTCACGCCGTCACGAAGGTGCGCGGCGTGGTTTGATCTCGACATGGATTCCTGGCCGCCAGCGGCAACAATTTTCACATCACCTGCTGCAATTTGCTGCATGCCCAAGGCCACGGCGCGAAGGCCTGATCCACAAACCTGGTTCAATCCCCAAGCGGTGGCAGTATTTGGAATGCCGGCATGAATGGCAGCCTGCCGGGCCGGATTTTGGCCCTGCGCTGCCGTTAGGACCTGACCCAAAATCACTTCATCAATATCTTCAGGCGAGAGTTTGGCCCGCTCGATTGCAGCCTTGAGAGCAACTGTTCCCAGCTGCGCAGCTGTTTGCGAGGCCAACGCCCCATTGAAAGCACCCACAGGCGTGCGGGCGGCGGATACGATGACGACATCATGTGACATGACAAACTCCCAAATTATTTCCCTTGTTATGGCAGATCACCCCTGCTTGTTGCAATGCGAAGAAAGGTTGATGCTGCACTGCTCATATTTTTTGCACTTGCAATTGTGCGGTGCAGAGCGCACATTTTTAAGACCATGACTTGGTTAAGGGAGTTCAGCGTGAGTGAAGACCAAAACAAGGCAAAAAATGCCACCGTCATCAAGAAATACGCGAACCGCCGTCTCTACAACACTGCGACATCGACTTACGTAACGCTCGAAGACTTGGCCAAAATGGTCAAGGATGGCGCTGACTTTGTAGTTTATGATGCAAAGTCAGGGGAAGACATCACCCGTTCGGTTCTGACACAGATTATTTTTGAAGAAGAAAATAAGGAAGGTAACAACTTGTTGCCGATCAATTTTCTGCGCCAGCTCATCCGCTTTTATGGTGATTCCATGCAAGGCATGGTGCCCAACTACCTTGAATTTTCCATGGGCAACCTGATGAAAGATCAGGATAAACTGAAGCAGCAAATGACCGATGTCTTCGGTGGTGGCGACGCCATGAAGCTGGTGGAAGAAACCGCCAAGCGCAACATGCAGATGTTTCAGGACTCGATGAAAATGTTTGCACCCTTTGGTGCTGCGGGCTTTGCCAATCCTTTCGCTGCAGCAGCGGGCGCAAAAGACTCGGTACCTCCAGAACCTGCCAAACCACAACCGCAACCCGCCAACAAAGACGACTTTCAAGTGCTGAAAGATCAGTTGGCAGCGATGCAGGAAAAGCTGGAGCAGATGAACCGCTAGAACAAGGATTTCACTTTATCTGTGAAGCCCACGGTCACCGTTCCATCTTCGTGTTCAATCAAGGGCCTGCGAATAAGCGACGTGTGACGCGCCGCCAAATCAACAGCTTTCGCCTCGGTCAAGTTTTCGGTTTCCGCTATAGGTAATCCGCGCCAGGTATAGCCCGCACGGTTGATCAGTTTTTCCCAACCACCAACAGCTTGGGACCAAGCCGCAATTTGGGCCTTCGTCGGTGGCGTTTCGGCGTGATCAAAGAAGTCGATGGAGACATGCTTCTCATTCAAAAACCCAAGGGCTTTTTGACAGGTCGAGCATTTTTTTAAGCCATAAACATTCATCACATCACCTCAACGACAAGGTCTTATCAGTGAAGGCTGCCCCTGATCCTTCAATCTGGTCGGTGAAGGCACGAAACAGGGCTTCGATGGCAGATTTTTCAATATCTTTCACAATGAACACCAATTTGGTTTCAACTTCACCTGCAGGCCAGCCTGATAAGCGCACTGGTGGATGCAACACATGCTGCACGCCATGAATGGCAAGCGGCCGCAGTGGATCATCGGAGGTCAGGATGATGCCTTTCATGCGCAACAAATTCGGCCCGTGATAACTCGTCAACAACTCCAGAAACAATTCAAGCCCCTGGGGTGAAATGGGTCGTGAGTCACGAAAAGCAAAAGATCGGATATGTTCATCATGGCGCGACACATCATGGTGGTGATGGTGCCCGTCGCCATGGTGATGTCGGTGATTGTGCTTGGCTTTTTCAGCCCGCTCAACGCCTTCAATGGCCAACCAGCTTTTCACATCTGGCGATTTCGTCGTCGCGTCATAAAGCCCGGTATTGAACAAGCGCTCAGCCGTCGCTTCACCGCGGTGCGTGGTCAACAAGCGTGCCGATGGATTGAGCTTGCGCATGCGGGCGATGATTGCAAACAGCGTGTCTTCGCCCTCCTTGCCTTCAAGCAAATCAAGCTTCGTCAACACAATGCGGTCTGCCATGGCCACTTGTTTCACAGCCTCGCCATGGGCATCCAAAGTTGCCATGCCATTGAAACCATCCACAACGGTAATGACGCCTTCAAGCTTCACGCGTTGCAGCAGCAGATCATCGCGCATCAAGGCATGCAGAACCGGTGCTGGGTCAGCAAGACCGGTGGTTTCAATCACGATTCGGTCAAAGGCCTTGAGGGTGCCTGCCATGCGCTGGTCCAAAAGCCGATTGAGCGTATCAATCAGATCGCCGCGGATGGTGCAGCACAGGCAGCCCGACGATAGCTCC
This sequence comes from uncultured Alphaproteobacteria bacterium, assembly GCA_963840765.1. Classification (GTDB taxonomy): domain Bacteria; phylum Pseudomonadota; class Alphaproteobacteria; order Rhizobiales; family Aestuariivirgaceae; genus Aestuariivirga. The sequence goes on from CAWJAE010000007.1 coordinate 69,735, forward strand.
ACAATGGTTTCATCAGATTTTTCCACCAGCAGATGATCAAGGCCAATATCGCCGAACTCATTGATAACAACGCAAGCATTGCTCAACATGGGGCTTTTCAGCAGGGTATTGAGAAGCGAGGTTTTACCTGCTCCCAAAAACCCTGTAAGAACTGAAACCGGAATGAGTTCCGTCGTCGACATTATGCCTGTTCCTTCATCGTCAAAAGACTCGTCCCCACTAACGCACTTAAGATCATCGCTGCGCCAATGAGGCGCGTGAGTGTCATGGTTTCTCCCAACAGCAGCACGGCAATGACGGTTGTCAAAACCGGCTCAAGATTAAAGTAAGGTGCCACAACTGAGGCTGGCGCATGGGCCACCGACGACATTTGGCAGAAATAGGCGGCACAATAGCAAAGCCCGACAATGACAACCACGAACGCCAGCAGGGGCGTGGTTGAAGGCAACAACAGTTTCATCTCGCCGTCACCGCTCAGCACCATGGCGATGGTGACGATTGGAAAGACAGCAAAATGCACCAAGCTGCCGAGCGGTGCCGGCATGATTTTTCCGGCAAGCATGCGGCCCGAAAAGAATTGCACCGCACAGCCACAGGCAGCAAGTGCGGCCAGCACCAGCCCCACTACATTCAGCCCAGCAAAATCAAGTCCGATGCCGATGGCCAGCCCCGCAAAGGCCAACAATGTTAATCCAAGCAGAGCCCATGAAATTTTGTGTCCTTCAATGATGGGCGCTGCTAGTGCGATCAACACGGGGAAGGTAAAAAACACCATGACCGCCACGCCGACGGGAATAAACTGCACCGAAGCAATATAACAGCTTGAAACCAGCGCTGTCGCCAAGGCTTGCATGAGCAAAGGCAAGCGCGCCGATTTTTCAATTGTGAAACGCTGCTTCCAGAACAGGGCAACACACCCTAAAACCACGGCCACCATTGCCGTGCGAATAACGGCTGATTCAAGGGCAGGAATGCCCTGTTGATAGGTCAGGCGCGTAACATTGGGCACCAATCCATAGAAACTGGCGGCAAGGAGTGCAAAGGCAATACCGCGCGTTTGACCGGTCACGAATGGGCCTCAGCGCTTCTTTTTCTTCAGGGGAATCTTTTGCTTGATCCGCTGTTTGTTGTTTTGGACAGGAGGCACCGCGACCTCATCGCTGTCTGATTCTGAGCCTTGTGCCTCTTGCTTCACCTTTGGCTGGGTAGATTTTACATAGGTCGCAATTTGGTCAACCAATGCTGGCGGCATGACATCGCAATGGGCGCCTTCCGCACGATAGGCCGTGCAGAGTGAGAGGCTATCAGCTTGCGCAATGTTCCAGACCAAGGCTGCAAATCCAGCTTTGTCTGGTAACTTCACCACACCAACCGATGAGCGAGTCGAAGGTCCAATCGGGCTCAGCACGCGGCCCCGCAAGGCCATGTCGGCCTTCATCATGGTGTCATAGGTGCCAAATGACACGGCCCATCCCGTCAAGTCGGAGCCATCAGCCAGACGTACCGGAGATTTTCGCTTGCACACATCAACCGTCATGTCCTTGGGCACGATGGCACCTTGCGGCAAGTTAACGATTTCAGCCACCTTGTGGCGGCCAGGCTGTGGGCCATTCAAAAAGCCTTGCTCCAAGAGATCTTTAGCCTTGATCGAGCGATTGCCCCCAGAACGCGCGCCCAAAACCACAGCAATCAATTTGCGGCCGTTGCGCGTGGCCGATGCAACAAGGTTGTAACCGGAATTACACACAAAACCGGTTTTCATGCCGTCTGCTTCTGGCATGATGCGGATCAGCGAATTGCGATTGGCAAGACGACGCTTACCCACGGCCACATTGTCCTGCGAAAAATATCCGGCGTGTTGCGGAAACTCATTGACGATGATGGCCGCCAACACACCAATGTCGCGTGCACTCGTTACTTGGCGCGGATCAAAAAGCCCGTTGGGATTGACAAAATGCGTTGCTGAAAGCCCGAGGTTCTTGGACACGGCATTCATTTCTTCTGCAAAACGCTGGTAAGTACCAGAGGCAGCTTCGGCCAACACATAGGCCATGTCATTGGCTGAATAAACCAACAGGGCTTGGAGCGCAAAATCCACCGTCACGGTTTTGCCGGTTGGAATGCCTATTTTGCTGGGCTCCTGGCCCGAAGCGATTTCAGACACGAATATATGCTGGTCCAGCCGCAAGCGACCTTCACGAATTCTTTGAAAGATGATGTAGGCCGTCATCAGTTTTGTAAGTGATGCGGGATACCAAGGCTCACCGGCCCGTTCTTGTGACAACACTTCACCGGTTTGCGCATCAAACAACAACACCGGTCCGCTAACGGTTTGCGCTTGCACTGATGAAGTCACAATCGTTCCGACAAGTCCAAGCCAGAGAACCAATCGTGCTGCATAACGGGTGAACAAGGCTGTGGTTTCCAAATAACGATACGTGCGGATCATTTGCCTTTTGGTGCCCCTGGAGGGACTCGAACCCCCACGCCCTTGCGAACAACAGATTTTGAGTCTGTCGCGTCTACCATTCCGCCACAGAGGCCTTTACCAGCGCTCGCCTTTAAGGGGCGGCACTTGCGCCGTCAACTGGAAAGGCGCTTAACGCCGAAGTCATGATTCGCATCACCGATTCCCTTGTGATTGACCCCGCCGATATCCGCGAGAGCTTCATCCGCGCATCAGGTCCGGGTGGCCAGAACGTGAACAAAGTCTCTTCTGCCGTGGAATTACGCTTTAATGTGGACTCTGCGAGCCTTCCTGAGCTGCTGAAAGACCGTCTTCGCAAGCTGGCAGGAAAGCTGGTGGCACAAAGCGGTGATTTGGTCATCACTGCGCAGACTCATCGTTCCCAGGAGCGAAACCGCGAGGAAGCGGTCAAAAAACTCGTTGATCTGATTCGCAAGGCGGCAAAGCGCCCGAAGTTCCGCGTTGCCACAAAACCCACGAAAGCCTCCAAGACCCGCAGGCTCGACTCAAAAACCAAGCGCGGCGAAACCAAAACCCTTCGCCGCGTCAAACCCAGAATGGACGACTAAACAATGCTTCGTAAGCTTTATGACTGGACCCTGTCCCTCGCCGCCCGCAAATCCGCTGAAGTGTGGCTGGCCATTATTGCCTTTATTGAAAGTTCAATTTTTCTAGTGCCGGCAGATGTTTTGTTCCTGCCCATGGCTCTTTCGCGGCCCGATCGCGCTTACCGATATGCGCTGGTGGCAACCGTTGCATCCACCCTTGGCGGCATTGCCGGCTATTTCATTGGTTACCTCGCCTATGAAACCTTCGCCAAGCCCGTGCTGGCTTTCTACGGAAAGCTCGAAGCTTTCGAGAGCCTGAAAAACTGCACCAGCGACGAAACTCTGTGGCTGCTCCTGACCACGTCCGGCCTCGCCCATTTGCCCCCCATCAAGGTTGTCACCATTTTGGCTGGTGTCGCGCAAATCAGCCTGGTGGTCTTCATCGTCTCTTGTGTAGTGGCGCGCGGCGCGCGCTTCTTTGCCATGGCGTGGGCCCTGCAGCGCTGGGGTGAACCCATCAGGCATTTTATTGAAAAGCGCCTAGGCCTGATTGCGGGCCTTGCCGCCGCCGCATTGATCGGACTTTATCTTATCGTCAAATTTCTGGGTGGTTCAGGAGCGTTGTCGTGCTGAATAAAATAAATACCGCGTGGCTTATTTCAGCTGTCCTCGCGGCTATATTAATTGGCGCATGGATTTTTGAATATGCCGGATATCCACCTTGCGAACTTTGCCTGATGCAACGCTGGGCCTATTATGTTGGCATTCCCTTTGCTGCATTCTTGGGTTTGGCGAAACCGAAATGGCTGGGCCACGGCTTGATCGTGTTGGGTCTGCTGTTGGCCGCCAATGCTATTTTTGGCGTCTATCATTCAGGCGTGGAATGGAAATGGTGGGAGGGCCCATCAACCTGTTCGGGCACCGGCGCCTTGTCCGATGGCTTGCCCAATCTCCTGAAACCGGGCGTCATGTGCAACGAAGCCGCCATCCGGATTCTAGGATTGTCGCTCGCAGGCTGGAACGCCATCATTTGCGGAAGCCTCGCCGTTTTGGCGTTTCGCTCCACACGAAAAACTTAAGGCTCGAGTTCAGAATCCCAATATAGATAATCCACCCAACTCTGATGCAAATAGTTGGGTGGAAACAATCGGCCATTGGAATGCAATTGATTGACCGACGGGCAAAATGGTTTTTGCCGCGGGAACATCTTGACCTCATGCATCAGGTGTCCGCCCTTGCGAAGGTTGCAAGGTGAACAGGCCGCCACAACATTTTCCCAAGTTGTCTGCCCGCCTTTTGAACGTGGCAAAACATGATCAAATGTCAGGTCATCCGGCGAGCCACAATACTGGCAGGAAAATTTATCACGCAAGAAAACATTGAATCGCGTGAAGGCAGGATAGCGCGACGGCTTCACATAGGTCTTGAGCGAGACAACCGATGGCAAACGGAATTCCGTGGTCGGGCTTCTCACCACCGTGTCATATTCAGAAACAATGTTCACCCGGTCCAGGAACACGGCTTTCAAGGAATCCTGCCAGGACCATAGCGAAAGGGGGTAATAGCTTAAGGGTCGATAGTCCGCATTCAGGACCAACGCCGGACACGCTTCCGGCGTCATCATTTTATGGTCCATGGGTGCATGATACAAAGTCACGTCTCCCTATCCGGCAAATCCGGCCTCAGGCTACTATATAGTGTGCAACAAATCTGTGAAGGGGCAGAGATGTGGATAAATTCAGGCCTGCGACAATCGCTTCATACCCCTGTAATGGGACCAAAGCAAACGCGCCACCACCGCCCGATAAGGCCGAAAAGCCTCGCCGAGTTTTAGCATTTCCAGCTTTTGTGGCCGGACCTCTAACGCAAACAAGTGTTGTGCTGCTGCTTGCAGCGCGACATCGCCCCACGGCCAAGCATCGGCCCGCAATAAAACCGTTAGCAAATAGATATCCGCCGTCCACGGACCAATGCCCGGCAAAGCCACCAGCGCCTTGTGGGCTGCTGCATCGTCCATTTCTGCCAATGCACCAAATGAAAATTCACCCGCAGCAACAGCCGCAGCAATGCCGTGAAAACTTCTGGCCTTGGCCCGCGATAATCCGAGAGCTACGAGCTGTTCTTGTGGAAGCTTCAAAATGCTTTGCGCATCGCAGGGCGAAAGAGTGGCCGCTACCCGTTTCCAGATTGCCGCTGCTGCCGCCAAAGACAAGAATTGTTCAGTGACCATTTGCAACAGTCCAACCAAGCCACCATCCGCCGCCCGCAGTGATGGTACACCATGGCTCTCGACCACGTTCTTGAAGCGCGGTTCAAGGCTGCACACATGTGCCACGGCCTTTTGCAATGCCGCGTCATCCAAAACGAAAGAGTGAGTGTGATCTGCCTTCATTTTTTTTCTGATTTTAGAAGTCCGACGTCAGCCCCTTCTTTTCCCAATCACCAAAGCGGGTGGGTTCGGGGCCTTTCGTTCCACTGACTTCTTTTGGCAATACCGTGTCCTTGGCAAGTTTCCGCCTTGCTTCTGCTTCAGCCAAAGCGCGCTTGGCTTCTGGTGGTAACTCTTTCTCCATGCTTGCAATCCTTTCCGGCAACACCCATCTGATTGAGCGTTAGATAATGACGCCCGACATGGAGGCTTTCGTGAACCTGATCAAGACCGGTATTTTAATGGCAGGCATGACAGCACTGTTCATGGGGCTTGGGTTTTTAATGGGCCGTGAAACCGGCATGCTGATCGCACTTGGCGTTGCCGTGGCCATGAACCTGTTCAGCTATTGGAATGCCGACAAAATGGTGTTGCGCATGAATGGCGCGCGCCAAGTGTCAGAATCGGAAGCACCTGAATTTTATCGCATGGTAGCAAGGCTGGCGGCCAATGCACAATTGCCCATGCCGAAAGTCTATTTGATTGACCAAGCCCAGCCCAATGCCTTTGCCACGGGCCGCAATCCTGAAAACGCAGCTGTAGCCGCAACCACAGGCCTTTTGCGTCACCTATCGCCAGATGAGATTGAAGGCGTCATGGCCCATGAATTGGCCCATGTGAAAAACCGTGATACGCTCATTATGGCATTTACCGCCACTATTGCAGGTGCCATTTCCATGCTGACACAATTTGGCTTTCTGTTTGGCTCGCGTGACAGCCGCAACAATCCCTTGGGTCCTATTGGTTCAATCGCCATGATAATCCTAGCTCCTTTGGCGGCCATGATTGTTCAAATGGCAATCAGCCGCACACGTGAATATGCAGCAGACAAGGGTGGGGCTGAAATTTCGGGCAAGCCCTTGGCGCTGGCTTCAGCCTTGCGCAGAATTTCAGAAGCAGCTGATGTCATTCCAAATCAAGCAGCCGAGCGTAACCCCGCCATGGCCCATATGTTCATCATCAACCCGCTGGCCGGCCTTCGTGCGGATGCGTTGTTTTCGACACATCCCAACACGCAGAACCGTATTGATGCGCTGGAATCGATGGCACGCGACATGTTCCCGCAGCCGCAAAATTCTGGTCCGTGGAGCCAGTCGGCCAAATCCGGACCTTGGGGTTAAATTGATTCGGCAGTTGCACCTTGGTTTATCAACACGGGCTGGCGCATTAGCATTTCATTAACCATGACAGGGCCAAGCTTTGCCTTTCCGGATCAGGTTGAGGGCAAACAGGTGGCATGGCGCTTCTTGGGCACACCATTGTTGAATTAGGATGGACGCGCCTGCAGGCCCTTTGGCCACAGACCGGCCACAGTCGGCTGCAATTGCGGCAGGCCCTTCCGCAGAGGCCAGATCCCATCGCCCTCGAATTGGCAACAGCCCTCTACAGCGGACAACAATCCTTGACGGCTGATCGTTTTGCCGATCTGTCTTGGTTGCCACATTTCGCCAATAGTGGTCGGCAGTTATTGCTGTGCCATGCCTTGCGTTTGCTTGAGGGCTGGAACAGTCAGAAATTCAACAAGCGCAGCCATGAGGTTGAAACCGAGCTGGTGTTGCGGTTAGTGCGTTCTGCTGGTGCCTTTGCATCCGCTTTACACCCCGAAATGACGGCTCCCATATGCCATGCCTTGCAAGGTCGCATCGAAGCACTCTCGGGTTTGCGCAGCCAGAATCCACACGACCAATTAACCAAGGCCATGACCTTGATTGAAGCCTCTCGCGTCATTGAGGGAGGGACTGGTCTTGCTAAAGATGCAGCCCGCATATTGGACCAGGCCCTGCCCGCATTGGTGGCAGCGGATGGCGGACCCGCGCATCATTCCCTTGAAGACTATGTGACATGGATCAGCTTTTTATTGCAGAGCGATGATGTCACCATGCAGCCGCAAAGCCGCCACGCCTTGGACCGCGCAAGACCATTCCTGTCAATGTTGATGGAGCAAAACAGACATTACTGTTTCAAGCCTACCTTGCAGGCCTATCCTGAAATCGCTGATACGCCGCCCATGCAGCATGCGCCAGTTTCAGGCGTGGCACGATTGTCGGCTGGAAAAACCGTGGTCATCAGCATGCCACACCGCCTCAGCCGCACATCGGCCTTGCATGTATCAACACGCCGCGACGTATTACTGTGCGCCAGCCAATTCATCCATCATGAATCAGATGATTGTGGCCAGCGCAGCCTCATGACGAACAGCAGCGAACAGGGCCATTTGTTGCAGCAAGCCACTGCCTCTGTCGATCGTACGGTTTTTCTTTCGCCTAGCGGCGAGGATTTACGGGTGGAGGATGTCTTGTCCGCCGATGGCCTGACACGCTGGATGAAGCTTCGCATCAACCCGGAAGCCAAAATTTCAGCGGCCCGTAACGGCACCACGGCGACCATCGCCCTTGATGGGCGAAACCTCTGGCAGCTTTCACTTCGGGGTGCAAAAATTCTGCCAACGAACGACGCCAGTCTTTTACTTATCGAAACCACCACGCAGCGGAATCGCATCAATTGGGCCTTGAAGCGCATCAGGTCCCATGCAAGACGCGCGTCCAATGCAGCTATGGCAGAACTGCCATTCGGACTGGAAATCGGCACCAGCACCAACTAAGAACGGCGGCATCGACATTTGATGCTGGAGTTGCCTTTCTATGACCGTTGCCCGCAAAATCTCACGTGCGCTGATTTCCGTTTCCGACAAAACGGGGCTGGAAAGTTTGGCGCGCAGTCTGGCGGGCTTTGGTGTTGAACTCTTATCAACGGGCGGCACGGCCAAAGCCTTGCGGGACTTTGGTTTGAGTGTGAAGGATGTTTCAGATGAAACAGGCTTTCCCGAGATCATGGATGGGCGTGTCAAAACCTTGCATCCCGGCATTCACGGTGGGCTTTTGTCAATGCGGGACAATGCCGAACATGAAGCTCAACGCGCCCATCACGGCATCGGCCTGATCGACTTGTTGGTCGTCAATCTTTATCCATTTGAAGAAACTTTGGCACGCGGCGGATCACGCGAAGAGATTATTGAGAACATTGATATTGGTGGACCTGCCATGATCAGGGCCGCTTCCAAGAATCATGATGGTGTTGCTGTTGTGGTATCACCGCAGGATTATGAAGCCCTATTGGCGGAGATGCGGGCCAATGGGGGGGCCACCACATTCGCGCTGCGGCAGCGCTTGTCAGCAACGGCGTTTGCCCGCACCGCGTCCTATGATGCTGCAATTGCTCAATGGATGGCGCACGATGTAAATGTTCCCTTCCCGGCATTCACGGGATTTGGTGGCCGCAAGCAACAGGACTTGCGCTATGGTGAAAACCCGCACCAGCAGGCAGCTGTCTATAAATCAACCGATGGTCGCGTCGGCGTGTTGGATGCCAAGCAAGTGCAGGGCAAGGATCTCTCCTACAACAATATCAATGACGCTGATGCAGCACTTGAAGCCGTATGCGAATTCGATCAGGCACAGCCTGCCTGCGTCATCGTCAAACACGCCAACCCCTGTGGTGTGGCCGTTGCCACGTCGGTGGCCGACGCCTATCGCCAAGCCTTGATTTGCGATCCCGTCAGTGCATTCGGGGGCATTATCGCGGTCAACCAGATGCTTGATGGCGAAGCAGCAGAGGAAATTGCGAAAATTTTCACCGAAGTGATTCTCGCTCCCGGTGCAGATGATGATGCCTTGCGCATATTGTCGGCCAAGAAAAATTTGCGGCTCTTGCTATTACCTTCCCTACCAATTGCAAACGCGCGAACCACACTTGTGAAGTCAATAGCAGGTGGTTTGCTGACGCAATCCCGCGATGCCGAAACGCTTGATCTATCTTTACTGAAAGTGGTCACGAAACGCGCGCCCACCGATCAGGAAATGCAAGACCTGCTGTTTGCCTGGAAGGTTGCAAAGCATGTAAAGTCCAACGCGATAATTTTCGCGAGGAACGGTCGCACCACGGGCATTGGTGCGGGCCAAATGTCACGTATTGATTCGACTCGCATTGCCGTTTCAAAAAGTTTGGATGCTGCCCGGGCCGAAGGCCGTGGTGTGCCGGATGCCAAGGGCTCTGTGTTGGCGTCCGATGCTTTCTTTCCGTTCCCCGATGGGCTTGAAGCTGCAGCCGATGCCGGTGCTACCGCGATTATTCAGCCAGGTGGTGCGATGAAAGATGCCGATGTGATTGCTGCCGCAGATGCCCGTGGATTGGCCATGGTTTTCACGGGCATGCGCCACTTCCGTCACTAATCAGTTATGGTCACGGCGGTTCCGGCTGCTGTTACCATCAGCATGGAGCCATTCTGTCCTACGGTTTCGTAGTCAATATCCACACCAATAACAGCATTGGCACCCAGTCTTGCAGCTTTGTCAGTCAATTCGGCAATGGCGGTTTGGCGCGCGTCATTTAAAACTTTTTCATAAGAGCCTGAGCGCCCACCCACGATATCGCGAATCGAGGCGAACAGGTCGCGAAATAAATTCGCGCCCAGAATGGCTTCGCCAGCAACAAGTCCATGATAAGCCGTGATGCGTTTGCCTTCGACGTTAGGCGTGGTGGTGACAAGCATGGATGAACTCCTCTTCAATGCATCTCGCATGTGGGAGTTTGACCACTAAACTTCAACGATGGAAGAAAAATGGAGCGGGCGAAGGGATTCGAACCCTCGACCCCGACCTTGGCAAGGTCGTGCTCTACCCCTGAGCTACGCCCGCTTGGCGTTTCCGGTGGCATCGGGTATCGCTGCCGGAACGAGGCGCTTATTGCCCAATCAGAAACCAAATGCAATAGCTGCGACACGAAGTTTTGAAGTCTTTTCTGAACAAGGAGTTAATCAATGCCCGCCAACCGTGAACAACTGTTTGAGCGCTTTAAGAATTTGGGCATTGAAACCAAGACACTTGATCATGCGCCTGTGTTTACCGTCGATGAAGCCAAGCTGGTTCATGACGACATGCCGGGCGGCCATTGTAAGAACTTGTTCTGCAAGGATGAAAAAGGCGTCTTATGGCTTATCGTGGCGTTGGAAGATGCGGTCATCAATTTAAAGGCAGCACCGGCCAAAATTGGTTCAAAACGCCTGACATTTGGTAAACCTGATCTTTTGATGGAGGTTTTGGGCGTAGAGCCCGGGTCGGTCACGCCCTTCGGCTTGATCAACGACACAACGGTGCGCACCAATGTGATTCTTGATGAAGCCATGATGCGGCAATCACCATTAAATTATCATCCCCTCCAAAATAACGCGACCACAGCAATTGCACCCGCTGATCTTTTGACATTTATTGATTCATGCGGTCATAGCCCGCGCATTGTCGCTGTCAGTGACGCCTGACTTGCAACTCCTGATAATAGCCACCATTTAACGCTTATCTCCAACAAGTGACCTTACAACCAAAATGACGACGATGTTGAACACCGCCCCTTCAAAAGCCCTGATCAAAGACACGACCGACGCTACGTTTGGTGTGGACGTCATGGAAGCGTCGAAACAACAGCCGGTGTTGGTGGATTTTTGGGCACCGTGGTGCGGACCCTGCAAGCAGCTCGGACCGCTTCTGGAAAAAGTGGTGACCGAGAACAACGGCAAGGTCAAAATGGTCAAGGTCAATATTGACGAAAACCCGCAATATGCAGGCCAACTGCGCGTGCAATCGATCCCCGCAGTATTTGCATTTGTAGATGGAAGGCCCGTGGACGGCTTTATGGGCGCCTTACCCGAATCGCAGATCCGCCAATTCATTTCACGTCTCAGCAAAATGGGTGGTTTGGCCGAACAAATCGCCGAGGCATTGGGCATGGCGCGCCAGGCCTTAGAGCAACCGGACCTTGAAGCCGCCCTCGACATCACCACGCAAATTCTAAGCGCAGATCCTGCCAATGCAGAAGCTTTTGCAATCAAGGCCCGGGCTGAAATGGCGATGGAACAACCAGACGCCGCTGCCGTTACACTTGCATCTGTTCCAGCGGACAAGGCAACGGACCCGCACATCATCAGCGCCAAGGCCGCCTTAGATTTACTGTTGAACCCCGTTGACACAAGCGGCATTTCAGCCTTGGAAAAAACATTGGCTGAAAACCCCGCTGACCATGCTGCCCGCGTAGAACTTGCTGTTTTGTTGAACGGTGTGAATCGCCGTGAAGAAGCCATTGAACATTTGATAGAAGTCATCCGCAAGGACCGGGTTTGGAATGAAGACGGAGCGCGCAAGCAACTTGTACAATTTTTTGAAGCGTGGGGTCCGAAGGATGAAATGACGCTGCTCGGTCGCCGCAAACTCTCTTCCGTATTATTCTCATGAGGAGATGAAGATGAAACGCTACCATACCATTGCTGAATTACCGGATGTGCTTCCCGTATTTCCTTTGGGTGGCGCACTGCTCTTGCCGCGCGCCGAGTTGCCGCTCAATATTTTTGAAGACCGTTATTACCGCATGTTTGATACGTCTGTTTCGAGCCACCGCTTGATTGGCATGATCCAACCGGATGGTGACGGCGCAAATCCTTCACTTTTGCGCATCGGCTGTGCGGGTCGGATTACATCTTTCAGTGAAACCGATGATAATCGCTTGTTGATTGGCTTGACCGGCGTGTGTCGCTTCGAAATCGTTTCGGAGAGAAAAGTCAAAACGCCATGGCGGCAATGTAACGTGACCTATGATGGTTTTGCGGCTGATCTCGTGACCGATAATCAATCACGTACAGTCAATCGTTCTGCACTGGTCATGGCATTTCGACAATATCTTGAAGCCAACAACATGACGGCAAATTGGGAGGAGGTTGAAAAGGTCTCGACGGAAAATCTCGTCAACACACTTTCCCAAATGGCACCTTATCCCGCTGCTGAAAAGCAAGCCTTGCTTGAAGCCCCTGATTTGAAAACCCGCGCAGACATGTTGATTGCTCTCACTGAATTGGCTTTGGCCAAACAATCGGGCGGCAAAGGCAGGAATTTGCAATGACATCGAATAAGTGTGACCCCCGCTTGCTGGAACGTCTGGTCTGTCCTGTCACCAAAACCCGCCTGAGTTATGACGCAGAAAATCAGGAACTGATCAGTAAAGTCTCAGGCCTCGCCTATCCCATCCGCGATGGCATCCCCATCATGCTGGCGGAAGAAGCCCGCGAACTCGACACATGACAGAAATCTGGCCCACGGAATTGCGCATCAAGGACAATGGCCGCAATTTTGAAATGCTTGTCGAGGGTGGCGAAAAATTTCTGGTTCCTGCTGAATTGCTGCGGGTGGAAAGTCCTTCAGCCGAAGTGAAAGGCCATGGACCGGGCCAGGAAACCCTAGTGTGGGGCAAACGCAATGTGTTGTTGATGAAGGCAGAACCAGTTGGTAATTATGCCGTGCGGCTGCACTTCAATGATGGCCATGATACGGGTTTGTACACTTGGGCCTATCTCGCGAACTTAGGGCGCAATCACTGCAACATCATGGCGGCCTATACTGAAAAGCTTAGATTAGCAGGGCTATCCCGGTAACAGGCCTTGCAACAGTCGCGGGTTTTCCTGCGAAGTCCCGGCGGCCTGCGCCATCAGCATGGTTTTAAGCGCAGGTACGTTGTTCACCACACGCAAACCTGCATTGCGTAGGGCTTTAAGGCCTGCATTTTCATTTGCAAAAAGTGCGTTCATACCATCCATGGCCAGCGATGTGGCAGTCGTCTCGAAACGCCGCGCCAACTGATAGGCTTCCAGCACGCTGGCACCCCCTACATCTTCGCCCCGCGCAAATGCCTGCATCACGCAATCGGCTAAAACGGCAGCATCCTTGAAGCCAAGATTTAAGCCAAGTCCGGCAAGCGGGTGAATGGCATGGGCTGCGTCACCCAACAACATGATTCGGGGAGATGTCATGCGTTGTGCCATCTGCATGCTGAGGGGATAAGCGGTGCGCGAGCCGAGAAGCGAAACGCCACCGACGCGGTGACCCAATTGTGACTGGAGAGTGGCATTGAAAGTCGTGTCATCGAGCGCCATCAAATCATGCGCCCTGTCGGGTGCCATGCCCCAAACAATGGAAGCTGTTTGACCGCGTAAGGGGAGAAATGCGAACACGCCGTCAGGGGCAAAATGCTCTTCCGCCGTGTTATTGTGGGGAAGGCTGTGGCTGATTGAAAAACTCAAAGCCGTTTGTTTGTAGTCATGTCGCGTCAGCGGAATGGCAAGTTGCGTGCGAACAGCAGAATTACGACCATCGGCCGCTATCAAAAGCGGTGCTGCATAGGTTTCCCCCGTTTGACCTGACAGGGTTACACGCCCCGCCCTCACTTCAAAACGCTCAAGCGTGAAACCGCCTTGCAGGGTGATGGAGGGAGATTGCTCTACTGTCCGCAATAGTGCGGACGCTAAATCTCCGTTGGCAACCATGGATGCTGCCGCTGGAAGATTGCTTTCAGTCTTGAAATGCAAAAGTGAGGGACGTGTGTCGTGTGGTCCATTCCCATCAGTCACCAGAATATCGCGCATTTCGGTGGCTGATTGTGCGAGGTATTGCCACACACCCAATGCCTGAAACATGGACTGGGTGGTCAGGGTCAAAGCAGTGCCACGGCTATCGTTCGGAATAATGCGGGGGTCACGCCGGTCCAGCAACAATACCCTGAGCGGTCGTGGCAGTGTGTGGCTGCCAAGGCTTAAAGCGGCTGCGAGCCCGTTGGGGCCGCCGCCCAATATGATGACATCTGGTTTCATGCAGGCCTCAACACACCACAATTCCACCTGCAAGCGCAGCCCGCGAATTGTCGCCCCATTTGCTGATTAAAATATAATCACTGCATTAAATTTAGGCATTGTATTTGTGCAGTCTTTTCAGCAGGCCCAGCAAGTGATTCAAACTATTACAGAATTTCAACCACTTAAAGCCAATCGCCGAACTGGCACGGGACTTGATGTGTGAATGCTAGGTAAACGTAAGGGGACCGCATGAAATACATTATTGCCATCATTAAACCATTCAAGCTGGAGCAGGTGCGTGAAGCGCTGGGGGCTCTGGGCATTCAAGGCATTACCGTAACCGAGGTGAAGGGTCATGGTCGCCAGCGCGGCCATACCGAATTCTATCGCGGTGCTGAATATGCCGTAAGTTTTGTTCCAAAAGTAAAAATCGAAGTGGCCGTGGAAAGCAGTGTCGCTGATCGCGCCATTGAAGCCATCCAGGTCGCAGCCCAAACCGGTCAAATCGGCGACGGCAAGATTTTTCTTCTCCCGCTCGAACTCGCAGTTCGCGTCCGTACCGGTGAAACCGGCGCTGCCGCTCTCTGATCCCATTAAAGAAAGGAAAACCGCATGTCTGTTAAAGACATCTTGAGATCCAAAACGGGTCTTCTCGCCGCAGGCCTTATGGCTACGGCTCTGCTGCCAGCGCAAAACGCGTGGGCAGCTGCTTCCATTAACAAGGGCGATACCGCTTGGATGCTAATTGCTACTTGCCTTGTCGTGTTTATGACTGTCCCTGGCCTTGCACTTTTTTATGGCGGCCTCGTGCGGTCTAAAAACGTTCTGTCAGTTCTGATGCAAGTTTTCGTTGTATTCAGTTTGCTGGCCATCCTGTGGGTTCTTTACGGCTATTCGTTGGCTTTCACGAACGGCTCCGCCTTCATCGGATCCTTCGACAAAGCTTTCATGAATGGCATAACCATTTCTTCAATGGCAGCCACATTCTCCAAGGAAACTTATATCCCGGAATTAGCTTTCGTGGCTTTCCAGCTGACCTTCGCTGCTATTACACCGGCCCTCATCGTGGGTGCTTTTGCTGAGCGCATGAAGTTCTCTGCCATTTTATTGTTCATGGTGATCTGGTTCACCTTCTCCTACCTGCCCATGGCACACATGGTTTGGTGGTGGGCTGGTCCTGACTGCTTGACGCTGAGTGCTGAAGCCATCGACACAGTGAAGGCTTGCGTTGGCGAAGCTGCCGCAACCGACTTCCTTGCGAAACTCGCTGCCGCCACTGACGATGCTGCCAAGGCTACCGTTTTGGCCGATTATAGCTCAGCTGCGAATGCTGCAAACGGCTTCCTCTTCAACAAGGGTGCCCTCGACTTCGCAGGTGGTTCCGTTGTGCACATCAATGCAGGTGTTGCGGGTCTGGTTTGTGCCATCATGTTGGGCAAGCGCATCGGCATGGGCAAAGAAGCCATGGCACCTCATAACCTCACGGTTACGGGCATCGGCACAGGCATGCTGCTCTTGGGTTGGTTCGGCTTTAACGCTGGTTCAAACCTCGAAGCCAACGGCTTGACGGCACTGGTCATTCTCAACACCATCCTCGGTGCTGCGGCAGCGACACTTGCCTGGTCCTTCGGTGAATGGCTGACCCGTGGTCATGCCTCCTTCCTCGGAGCTGCTTCAGGCATGGTTGCTGGCCTTGTTGCCATCACCCCGGCTTGCGGTTGGGTAGGGCCAATGTCGGCCATCGTGATTGGCTTGATCGCTGGTTTCGTCTGCTTGCTCGCAGTGGTCTGGCTGAAGAAGAAGCTCGGTTACGACGATGCACTGGACGTCTTCGGCGTTCACGGCATCGGCGGCATTGTTGGTGCCTTGCTGACGGGCATCTTCGTGAACCCGAATTGGACAGGCGGCTGGGCTGGCATGGGTGTTACTGACTACCTTGCCACCGATACCTCCACCAAGGTTGCCGAATATGCACTCGGCACCCAGATGACGGCACAGATCTACAGTGTCGTAATCGCTGCCGCACTCTCGGCAGTGGTTAGTGTCATCGCCCTGACGATCTGCAAATTCACCGTGGGCTTGCGTGTTGAAGAACAGGCTGAACGTGAAGGTCTCGACCTTTCGTCCCACGGCGAGCGTGCTTACTCGTAAACATTATCCTCCCCGGTAAACAAGGCATGCCGCCCCATGAAAGTGGGGCGGCATTTTTGTTGATAAGAGAGTTGACCTTAAGCTGCTCTTAACCATGTCAGGGCAAAACCAGCGTTAACCTTTTGTTATGGCCGGGCATCACGCTTGGCCGGGAGTATGGTCATGGCTGTGCACGACACCTTTGATACTGATGATGGCGCAATTCCTGCAGGTATGCGGCGCTTTTTCAAGCGGCGTTCGCGTGAAGTTTTGGGATTGGCCATTGTGGGTGCTTCAGGTTTTTGCGCATTGGCTATGGCAACCTATACGGCGACGGATCCCTCCCTCAACAATGCAACGGATGTTATTCCACAAAACCTGATGGGAGCACCGGGAGCGGTGATCGGCGATCTATTGTTCTCGTTTCTAGGATTGGGATCGCTGGCGTTTTTGTTCATTCCCTTTTCATGGGCCTTGAAGCTGCTTACTCAAGATCACTTGCATGGCATGAAGTCGCGAGTTGGTTTTTGGCTTCTTGCAACAATTGCAGCGACGGCCTTTTTTTCCTGCTTGCCACAGCCTGAAGCTTGGCCAATTCCTGCGGGCCTAGGAGGCCAAACCGGCGACATTCTGGCAGGCGGTTTGATTTCACTTCTGGCCATCGGCATCAAGTCCATGCTGGCAACGCTGGTCATCACGCTTCTCAGTGGCATTGCAACGGTGCTTCTTGTGTTAAAGGCAATTAGTGTTCCGCGCGAAGTCGCAGTGGAAGCCTTGAAGGGCTCGCGCGATCTTGCGGGTCAAACCATGTCTCGCATGTTACATCGGGTGGCAGCTGTTGATTTGCCGAAAATAAAAATTCCTTTCTTAGTAGGACGATCAGAACCACAGCTGAAGCCGCATCGCGAAATCAACGATGATCCAATTGGAGGCATCACGCCAGTCAAGGGAATCACCCGGGGCAAGCTGCGTATTGAACCCGCCATGGAAGTGGAGGAAGATTTCGAAACTGATGCCGAAATTGAAGAAGACGATGAAGAAGTAGCACCGGTCGCAAAGAAGGTGGCAGTGCCGCCACGTGGTCGCAAAACCCGTTCACCTGATGAATTTGAGTTACCCGATCTGGCATTGCTGGCAGAACCCAAAAAGGCCATGCGTGGGCTGGATCTTTCTGCCGATCAACTGGAGGAAAATGCGAGGGCCCTTGAAGGCGTGCTCGATGACTTTGGCGTAAAGGGCCAAATTGTTTCGGTAAAGCCGGGACCCGTGGTGACGCTTTATGAATTGGAACCAGCACCCGGCATCAAGTCATCCCGCGTCATATCTTTGGCGGACGATATTGCGCGTTCAATGAGTGCGATTTCCGCCCGCGTGGCTGTTGTGCAGGGCCGCAATGCCATTGGTATTGAGTTGCCAAACGCTAAACGTGAGACTGTGTATCTCCGTGAAATGTTCCAAACCGAAAATTTCACCAACGCCACAGGCCATCTGCAAGTTGCTTTGGGCAAAAATATTGGTGGTGAACCGATTTACGCCGATTTGGCCCGCATGCCGCATTTGCTGATTGCTGGCACCACGGGTTCTGGCAAATCCGTTGGAATTAACACGCTCATTCTCTCGCTGCTCTATCGCTTGCCGCCAGAGCGCTGCAAGTTAATCATGATTGATCCCAAGATGTTGGAATTATCCGTGTACGAAGGAATTCCGCATCTGCTGGCGCCCGTCGTGACAGACCCTAAAAAGGCTGTAGTGGCCTTGAAATGGGCTGTGCGCGAAATGGAAGAGCGCTACAAGAAAATGTCGAAAGTGGGCGTTCGTAACCTCGATGGTTATAATACCCGCGTTGCCCAGTTGATTGAAAAGGGTGAAAAACTCAGTCGTACGATTCAAACGGGTTTTGATCCCGAAACGGGTGAACCTATGTATGAGCAAGAGGAAATGGATACCAGCCTCCTGCCCTATATCGTCGTGATCATCGACGAAATGGCCGACTTGATGATGGTTGCTGGCAAAGACATTGAAGGCGCTGTGCAACGCTTGGCGCAAATGGCGCGAGCGGCTGGCATCCACGTGATCATGGCTACCCAGCGCCCATCGGTGGACGTCATCACTGGTACCATCAAGGCTAATTTTCCAACGCGAATTTCATTTCAGGTGACATCTAAAATCGACAGTCGCACCATTCTGAGTGAGATGGGTGCTGAACAACTCTTGGGCCAAGGCGACATGCTTTATATGGCAGGTGGTGGCCGCATTTCACGCTTGCATGGCCCTTTCGTGTCCGATGGTGAAGTAGAGGCTATCGTCAAACATTTGAAAGGCCAGGGCCAACCTGATTATGTTGAAGCCGTAACCGAAGAGGCTGACGAAGAATATGGTGATGGACCCGTGGGCATGGAGGGTGGTTCGTCGGGCGACAGCCTTTATGACCAAGCCGTGGCCGTGGTGTTGCGCGACAAGAAAGTTTCGACCTCTTATGTGCAACGCCGATTGCAAGTCGGATACAACAAGGCCGCCAGTTTGATTGAACGTATGGAAAAAGAGGGTTTGATTTCATCCGCCAATGGCACGGGAAAACGTGAAATTCTGGTGCCGGGTGACAGCGCAAGATTATAAGTAAGCGCCTTATTCTTGCCAGAGTGTTTTCCTATATTGTTCGTGGTATTGAGAAGGAATTGAGATGTTGAAGATGGTTTTGAGATCAGTGGTATTGATATTGATGCTTGGATTTGCTGGATTTCTCTCCCAGCTTTGCGGCCAAGGTCAAGGGCATTGCCATGACACCGGAAATTCAAGCTGCAGCAGAGCGAATCGATGCCTATTTCAACAGCTTTCAGACCTTGAAGGGCAGCATCGTGCAAACATCGCCCAAAGGTCGGGCCTCAAATGGCGTATTTGCGATTGCTAAACCGGGCAAATTCCGTTTCGACGTCGATCCACCGACACCTTATATTTTGGCGTCGGATGGTAAATGGCTGACCATTACCAATAAGAAGATGGACCGGGGCGATCAGGTTCCACTTTCAAAAACACCATTGCGGCTTTTGGCAGCATCAAATTTGAACCTGCTGGCTGAATCAATTGTACTCAGCCACAGTGAAGCTGATGGCTTTACCACCTTGGCACTTGCCGACAAAAAGGGCTTGATGCCGGGCCACATCATCATGGTGTTTGACGATGGACAAAATGAATTGCGTCAATGGATTATCGTTGATGGCAAAGGCCAGCGCACCACCGTTGAACTGACCAGCGTTGAAAAAAACGTGAAGGTGAACCCCAAGTTATTCAACATCACCATCAATCGTGAAAACCGCCGCTGATGTGATGCAGAGGGCTTGAGTGCGGGTTGCGGGTCATGCCATGTTGGGGCATGACCAAAAGCATCTCACTCGCCACCTGGAACATCAACTCCGTTCGCCTCCGCATTGACAGCGTTGCGAGACTGTTACGCGAGCATGAACCTGACATATTGTGTTTACAGGAAACCAAATGCCCGCAAGGCCAGTTTCCTTCAGGCCCATTGAAGGACCTGGGCTATACCTACATCGCGGAGTTCGGCCAAAAAGGCTATCATGGCGTGGCCATTGTGTCGCGCTTGCCCTTCACATCAAGTAGTTCAAAATCCTTCTGCGGCAAGGATGATTGCCGCCACATCACTGCACGTTTTGACGCACCTCACCCATTTGATCTTCATAATTTCTACGTGCCAGCCGGTGGCGACGAACCTGACCCCGACATAAATGAAAAGTTCGATCACAAGTTGAAGTTTCTCAAGGAAATGTTGTTGTGGTGTGAATCGGACATTGCAACAAGCAAGGTGGATGCCGTCATTGTGGGTGATTTGAATATTGCGCCGATGGAACATGATGTGTGGTCATCCAAGGATCTGAAAAAGGTGGTGAGCCATACGCCCATCGAACGGGAAGCCATGTTGGCCATCATCAAGGCAGGAGGCTGGCTGGATGTGATGCGCAAGCACGTTCCTGAACCGGAAAAACTTTATACGTGGTGGAGCTACCGCGCCAAGGATTGGGCCTTGGCCAATCGTGGCCGCCGCCTTGATCATATTTGGGCAACGGGCGCATTGGCAGAGGCCAGCAAGTCTATCAGGATTGTGAAGGATACCCGCGGCTGGACCCAACCTTCAGATCATGTTCCAGTTTTTGCGCATTTTGAAATGTGATTAGATAATGGAAAAGCTGCGGGGTTTTGTCATGAGACTACGCACGCCATCTAGTTCGCGAACCGATGCACCGAGTTTTTCCGACACGGCTTCCAACACGGCTTGTCCGAATTCAGGATATTCCGTGGCAACACGCTTGAACAATTCGTTTTCGATGCGCACAGCTGCAACAGCTTCAGCAGCCGTCGCCGTGAGGGCATAACTGGCGCCGCCGATCATGGCGATTTCACCAAGCAATGAGCCCGGTTCAGCCAACCCCAGTTTCTTGCGATTTTGTTCAAGCTCAACTGTGCCACTCAGAATGAAATAGGCAACATTTCCAGTATGGCCTTGCTTGAAAAGTATTTGACCACTTGTAAAATTCTGTCGTTCCGCCGCAAAGGCCATGACTTGCAAAGGCACGTCTCCACAATTCCTGAACAAAGGAATATTTCGCAACGACACTGCGTCTGCCCGAACGCTCAAAATTTTCGCCCCTTGAACACCGTGAGCGCTGATTCGCTGCCGATGGATCACCCTGTTTGCCTTTTGGCAGCGAATGGATAGCTAAATCAAGGGATCAGGCGATAGCCCCCACCTTCGGTAACCAGGATTTCAGCATGGGATGGGTCACGCTCGATCTTCTGGCGCAGGCGGTAAATGTGGGTTTCGAGCGTGTGTGTGGAGACTCCGGCGTTGTAACCCCAAACATCAGCGAGCAGGGTTTCGCGTGAAACACTCTGCTCGCCCGACCGGTAAAGAAATTTGATGATGGCCGTTTCTTTTTCAGTGAGACGGACTTTTTTATTGTCTTCATTCAGCAATAATTTTTGCGAAGGCTTGAACGTGTAAGGACCGACGCGAAACACGGCATCTTCCGAATGTTCATGTTGACGCAACTGCGAACGAATGCGCGCTAACAAGACAGCAAAGCGAAACGGCTTGACCACATAATCATTGGCACCTGAATCAAGCCCTAGAATCATGTCTGCATCTGAACCTTGGGCCGTCAACATGATGACGGGACCCTTGTAACCATTACGCCGCATGATCTTGCAGGCTTCGCGCCCGTCCATATCGGGCAGGTTCACATCAAGAACCACAATATCTGCCGCATCTTGTTTCAGGGCTTTCACGCCCAAAGTGGCTGTGGCAGCTTCCGATACGGCAAAATCATCATGGAGAGATAATTGCTCCATGAGTGTTCCGCGCAACATGTCGTCATCGTCAACGAGGAGTATTTTTTTCTTGGTCGACATGGTGCTGGTCTTTCGTGATCGTGGAATTGTGAGGTATGATTATCACGAACACAAATGAAAAAGCTTTAATATCAATGATAACGAATCTTCACATCCGCGCGAGGTCTGAACGATTGGTGGCGGCGCGGCTGCATTTGGGGCATTTAATTTTCCGCTGCATCATCGGGCGAAGCGGGCGTGGACGCATCAAGCGTGAAGGTGATGGAAAAACACCCGTAGGGGTTTTTGAACTTCGGCAAGGATTTTATCGCGCCGATCGACAAGTCAGGCCGTTGTCCGATGCCCGTATGAAGCAAATGCGGAAATCTGATGGGTGGTGCGAGGTGCCCCAGTCATGCTTCTATAATCAGCATGTCAAACTACCATTCCGGCACGGCTATGAGACCATGTGGCGGGACGATGAAGCTTATGACGTGGTATTTGCAACCAGTCATAACGAGCGGCCGCGCGTGAAGGGATTGGGCAGCGCCATCTTTTTCCATCTCACGCGTGAAGGTTCAAATATAACGGCAGGCTGTGTTGCCGTTTCAAAATCAGACATGATCAAGATTATAAAACTCTGCGGGACGCGCGTCAAACTCTCGGTATGGCCGGGTCAGGGCGTTTTGTAGTTCCTTGCGCCAAAAATCGCGCTACCAACACGCACATGTGTTGCTCCCTCTGAAAGTGCTGCGACGTAATCGCCGCTCATGCCCATGGAGAGTTTTGGCGCGTGGTGCAGGTCCGCCATTTCGCGCAACATTTTGAAGTGGGGCTGCGGCAGTTCATCAACAGGGGGAATGCACATCAGGCCTGCGACGGATAGTTTCAGTTCGTCGCGCATCATTTTCAGTATGGCGGCTAAGTCTTCCGGCAATACGCCAGCCTTTTGTTTTTCACGGCCGGTGTTCACTTGCACAAACAGGAGCGGTGTCCTCTTCTGCCTACTGATTTCAGCTGCGAGTACGTGGGCAATCTTGGGCCTGTCAACGGTTTGGATGACGTCAAACAGGGCCACCGCCTCTGCCGCCTTGTTGCTTTGCAGGGGCCCAATCAAGTGCAATTCAATGCCGGGGTAGTGCTGACGCAGGTCAGGCCATTTCTGTTTTGCTTCCTGCACACGGTTTTCACCAAATACCCGGTGACCAAGGTCAAGTACCGGGCGGATGTGGTCTTCACCATAGGTTTTGCTGACGGCCACCAGCGTGGCGTTGGGTGAAGCGGCGGCGATGGCCTGCCTCACCGATTGGAATTGTTCGGAGACACTCATGGTGCCAAACTTATGGCCATGCTTGCAGGGCAATTCAAGGACGGTTAAGGGGAAGCCTTTGCTATTTTGTTGGACTGGTTTGAACATGTCGTCTGTTACCGAAACCCCTGAGCGCTATAATCACCGCAGCACAGAGCCCAAGTGGCAGGCGTGGTGGACTGAAAATCGTTGCTTTGAGGCGAAGGAAGATACATCGCGCCCCAAATATTATGTCTTGGAAATGTTCCCCTATCCATCGGGGCGTATTCACATGGGCCATGTGCGCAACTACACCATGGGGGACGTGATTGCGCGTTTCCGTAGAGCAGCGGGCTATAACGTGTTGCATCCCATGGGTTGGGACGCCTTTGGCATGCCCGCCGAAAATGCTGCCATTGAACGGGGCGTACACCCCAAGAGTTGGACCTACGACAACATTGCCTCGATGAAGGCCCAGTTGAAGAACATGGGACTGGCCTTGGACTGGTCGCGCGAGATAGCAACATGTGATCCGTCTTATTACCGACACGAGCAGGCCATGTTCATTGACTTCATGAAGGCGGGTTTGGTGGAGCGCCGCGTAAGCCAGGTGAATTGGGATCCGGTTGATCACACCGTACTTGCCAATGAACAGGTGATTGACGGCAAGGGTTGGCGTTCGGGTGCACCTGTTGAAAAGCGAGAACTTGCGCAATGGTTTTTGAAGATCACAGCTTTTGCGCCGGATCTTTTGTCTGCCTTGGATGGCTTGACCACATGGCCTGAAAAAGTCCGCTTGATGCAGAAGAACTGGATTGGCCGTTCAGAAGGTTTGCGGTTCACGTTTGAACTTGAGAATGAGTTGGGCGAACTTTTGCCAGAAGGCCTCACGGTTTACACAACCCGTCACGACACGATTTTTGGCGCAAGCTTTTGTGCGGTATCAGCCGATCATCCGTTGAGCAAGGTGAAAGCTGCATCGGACCCAGCCCTCGAAGCTTTCCGCAAAGATGTGGCAGCTTTGGGCACATCGGAAGAGAATATCGAACGTGCGGAAAAGAAGGGCTATGCGTTGGGCGTCTATGCGCGTCATCCCTTCATCAAGGGACACCGTGTGCCCGTTTATGCCGCGAATTTCGTTTTGATGGGGTATGGCGAGGGCGCGATTTTTGGTTGCCCCGGCCACGACCAGCGCGACTGGGACTTTGCCAAGAAGTATAATCTGCCGATTGTGCCCGTCGTGACGCCAAAAGGTGTTGAGGCGGTATTGGGTGACAAGCCCTTCGTGGAAAAAGACGGCGACGAGGCAGTGCTCGTGAATTCCGATTTTCTGGATGGCATGTCGGTTGCTGAAGCGAAAGTTGAAGTTGCCAAGCGCATGGAGGCTTCAGGCATTGGCCAGCGCCGGGTGAATTTCCGCCTGCGGGATTGGGGTGTCTCCCGCCAACGCTATTGGGGCTGCCCAATCCCTATCATTCACTGCGAAACCTGCGGTATCGTTCCCGTACCAAAAAAGGATTTGCCCGTTGAACTTCCGGATGACGTGAAGTTCGACAAGCCTGGAAATCCGTTGGCGCATCACCCCTCATGGAAACATGTGAACTGCCCACAGTGTGGCAATGCCGCGACGCGCGAAACCGATACCTTCGATACGTTTATTGACTCGTCATGGTATTTCGCCCGCTTCTGTTCGCCCAAGGCCGATGTGCCAGTCGATGCGGAGGCTGCAAGATATTGGATGGGTGTTGACCAATATATTGGTGGTGTGGAGCATGCTATTTTGCACCTGCTCTATTCGCGTTTTTATGCCCGCGCCATGGGTGCCACGGGGCACTTGCATATGGACGAACCATTCAAAGCTTTGTTCACCCAAGGCATGGTGGTGCATGAAACCTTCCGCACTCAATCTGGTGAATGGGTTCTGCCTTCCGACGCCGTTGAGAAAGACGGGCGTTGGCAACACGTGACGACAGGCGAAACCTTGGATGTAGGCGGCATTGAGAAGATGTCGAAGTCCAAAAAGAACGTGGTTGATCCTGATACTATTATCGAAACCTATGGCGCTGATACTGCCCGCTGGTTCATGCTGTCGGACACACCGCCTGAGCGTGACATTGAATGGACATCGGCTGGTGCTGAAGCTTCATGGCGCTTTGTGCAGCGCATCTGGCGTTTGGTCAATGATGCAGCCCAACACCCGACATTGGTTGGCAGCACAACGGAATTGCGTCGCACCACCCACAAGGTGATTGCTGCCGTAACGGAAGACCTTGAGAACCTGCGCTTCAATCGCGCCATTGCCAAGATTTATGAGCTGTCTAACGCCTTGCAAGCAGGTTTGGCGGCGAAAGATGCGAATGTGCGGGAAGCAGCCGAAGTGTTGGTGCTGCTGTCAGCCCCCATGATGCCGCATTTGGCTGAGGAATGCTGGAGTGTGCTGGGCCATGCCACGACAGTAGTTGATACGCCGTGGCCCAAGGCTGAGGCCGCTTTGCTGGTGGATAATGAAGTGACGCTGGCAATCCAGATTAACGGCAAGCGCCGCGATGAAATCCGGGTTGCCAAGGGTTCAACCAAGGATGTGCTGGAGCCTATCGTTTTGGCTTTGGAAAGTGTAAAGCGGGTGCTTGACGGCAAGCCCGTTACCAAGTTCATTGTGGTTCCTGATCGGATTATCAACATCGTATGCGCCAACTGACTGCCATCCTGTGCCTGACATTCAGCCTGCTTTTGGCAGGTTGCAGCTATCGTCCGCTGTATGGCGCGGGCGAAGATGGCAAGGGCGTTGCCGTGGCCTTGTCGGGCATTGCGGTTGAAGAACAGAAAACCCGTGCCGGCCAGATTGTGCGCAATAATCTGATTTCGTCATTCGGCAGTTCTGGTGGTTCGACATTTGCACTTGGTCTGCTGCCTGAAGAGAAGACTCAGCAAGTGTCTTCAAATGCGTCGCAGAAATTGACGCGCCAGCGCTATCGCTTGAGCATGAAGTATGAACTTGTGAATGTTCAAACCCGGGAAACTGTGGCATCTGGTTCAAGTTTTTCCCACGTGTCTTTTGATACAGTGGAACAACCTGTTGCTGATTTGCGCGCTGCTGAAAATGCGCGGGAACGGGCGGCCCGTGAAGTAGCCGAGGATATCAAACTGCGGCTTGCGGCCCATTTTTCGGCTGGCAATTAATTTGCCATGGCCGTTTTGCGCGAGAATGACCTCGCCGATTTCCTGAAGCGAAAATCGGGTCAGTTCAACGGACTGTTGTTCTATGGCAATGACGACGCTGCTGTTTCCACGGCAGTCCGGCAGGTTGTTGCCAAGATGGGTGGTGGTGAGGAACCACTGCGCCTCGATGTGTCTTCGCTACGTGCCGACCCCGCTGTACTCGACGATGCTTTTCGATCGATGTCTTTGTTGGGTGATCGGCGTTTGATTCTGGTGTCGGGAGTCGAGGAAATTCATCTGGCTTCCATCGAGTCGATTTTCACGATGGAAGTTCTGGCTAATTTTGTGGTCTTGATTGGCGGGGCATTAAAGAAGGGATCAAGGTTCAGAACAGCGGTTGAAAACAATCAACGTTTTGCGGCTGTTGGATTTTACGAGGAGACGGGCCAAGGCGCGTTGATACTCCGTGCACAGATGATTGTGAAGCAACACGACATGGTGTTCGTGGACGGTGCTGACGAACGCTTCGTGGCACTTTGTGGTTCAGACCGTTCAGTGCTGGTCAATGAGGCCGAGAAATTGGCGCTCTATTGCCACCCTGCCAAGCAAATTACCGTTGCAGATGTTGAAGCCATTTGTGGTGATCAGGCGGAGTATGAATCGGATGCGGTAATGCAAGCCGTATTTGATGGTGAAGTGGAAGCTGCTGATCGTATATTCGCATCCATTACCTTATCGGGTGATGCTAAGTCAGTGCTCATCATGGCACAGATGTATGTGGCACGGTTGGAAACGGTGAGTGCGGGTGTTGCAAGGGGTGCGGATTTTGCTTCAGCCTGCCGCGCTGCACGGCCCCCGGTTTTTGAAAAGCAACAGGGCCAAGTTGGCAGACAAATCCGTATCTGGTCGGGAGATGATTTGGGCCGTGCGCAAGTTGCGATTCAGTCGGCGATTTTGCAATCACGGCAAATGGCGGATTTGGGCGATGCCATAACTGCACGCTGCCTGCTCAGTCTTGCGAGACTGGCACGACAGCTTCGGGCAAAAGCCGCTTAAGCTTTGCTCAGGCGGAATGCCACCATTTCGAGTTGCTCAAGGGTTTTGTAGCTCACCGTAATGGTGCCAGCAGCACCCTTGTGTTCAACAGAAATCTTGAGGCCAAGTGCAGCTGACACAGATGATTCGAGTGCCCGCGTGTCGGCATCCTTTTCCTTTACGACAGCCTTGGCTTTCGGTTTGGTTGCATTTTCCCGCGTTAATTCTTCCGCCTGCCGAACGGACAGGCCAAGCTTGATGATATGCTCAGCCAAATCTTGGGGATTGTCGGTTGCAACAAGTGTTCGGGCATGACCAGCGGACAGGGTGCCGCTTTCGATGTAGCTCAACACTGATTCGGGAAGTTGCATGAGCCGCATGGTATTGGCGATATGACTGCGGCTCTTGCCGATGGAGTCTGCCAATTGTTGTTGCGTATAGTCATACTGGTCCATCAGCATTTTATAGGCGCGTGCTTCTTCAAGGGCGTTGAGGTCTGCTCGCTGCACGTTTTCAATGATGGCGATTTCCAATGTTTCGCGGTCATCCAATTCGCGAATCAGCACCGGCACTTGGTGGATGCCGGCCAACTGGGCCGCGCGCCAACGACGTTCGCCGGCGACGATTTCGTATTGGCCATTCTTCGGCCTGACCACGATGGGCTGCAACACGCCCTTGTCGCGGAGCGAGCGCGAGAGTGATTCAATGTCTTCTTCTGCAAAAACCCGGCGCGGATTGTTGGGGTTTGCTGCAAGATGCTCAATCGGCATCATGCGAAGGCCGGTTGCCAAGGTTACGGCAGCAGGTTCTGCGGCATTGATGGAAATGGCGGATTCGATCACATCATCACCAATGAGGGCTGCAAGGCCACGGCCCAGGCGTTTCTTTTGGACTTGGTTCATCAAGTGTTTCTCAGCAATACTTCAGAAATTGGTTTCGGATACGAATCGGTTATGCGGCCTTCAAATCCCGCTCGCGTCTTATGACTTCTGACGCCAGATGGATATAGGCTTGAGATCCAAGACAGCCATGATCGTAGAGTAATACCGGAGTGCCGTGGGATGGCGCTTCGGACACGCGCACATTTCGGGGAATGACTGTTTGGTACACCTTTTCGCCCAGCACGGAACGCACGTCTTGCGCTACTTGTTCAGAGAGTGAGTTGCGTTTGTCAAACATGGTGAGCACCACGCCTTGAATTGAAAGATTTGGATTTAAGGTGGTTTTGACGCGTTCGACAGTTTTCAACAATTGGCTCAGGCCTTCAAGCGCAAAGAATTCGCATTGCAGTGGCACCAATATGGCATCAGCGGCACAGAGTGAATTGATCGTCAAAAGGTTGAGGGATGGCGGGCAATCCACGAGAATGTAAGAGTAGTCCCGGTTTTCCTTGCCGGCCATACGTTTCACGGCATCGGCAAGGCGGTAGGTTTTGCGGTCAAAATCAGCAAGTTCAAGTTCTGCCCCTAAAAGATCAATGGTGGCAGGTGAACAGTGCAAGCGGGGAATACCGGAATCGACGATCACATCATCCAGTTCTGCCTCCCCGATCAACACATGGTATGATGATTTCTGTTGTGGCTTGCGTGTAATCCCCAAGCCGGTTGAGGCATTGCCTTGTGGGTCAAGATCAATCACCAGAACTTTCTCACCCACGGCGGCAAGTGCTGTTCCAAGATTGATGGCGGTGGTAGTTTTGCCCACACCGCCTTTTTGATTGGCCACGGCCAAAATGCGGGGGGAACTATGGGTTACGCTGGTCACGGGAAGCCTCCTGCACAGCCAGAACGATTCCTTGAGAATCAGTTAAACTTGCGTGCTTAGTATACTGGATTCTCCAGTATTTTTGTGCCTGGGTCAATTCTTGATCCACATCTTGTCCCTTGTGAAACAGGGCTTGTGCACCGTTTTTCATGAAGGGTTCGGCAAGTGTCAGTAGCGCATCAAGCGATGCCAATGCGCGTGCTGTGACAACCTCAACCACGGGGTATCCTTGTTGTGGAATTTTGCCTTCAAGGCGCTCCGGATGAACTTGGCCCTTACAGCCCGTCACGCGCATGGCTTCGCGCAGGAAGGCTGCTTTTTTATTGTTGGATTCATAGAGATGAAATTCGAGGCCGCTGGCAATGGCAAGCGGCAAGGCCGGAAAGCCTGAACCACTTCCCAAGTCAGCTGCGCGTTGTGTGCCAGATGGAAGCAGCGGCATGACCTGCAAGCTGTCGAGTACATGCCGTTCCCAGATTTGGGGAATGGAGGCCGGAGATATGAGATTGATGCGTTGTTGCCAAGCCAACAGCAGTGCCACGAATTGTTCGATGCGCTGCCATGATTCACGTGAAACATGAAGTCGTTCAACTTCCGCCAGAACGGTCGGTGGCACAGGAGGCACGGTCATGCAGCATCCGTTCGGCGGTGCTTCTTGATGGCACCAATCAGGCAAGCCACGGCAGCCGGTGTCATACCTTCAATGCGCGCAGCATGACCAATGGACTTCGGTGTGACCCGCGACAACTTCAAGCGCAGCTCCATCGACAGTCCGGGTATGGCATGAAAATCAAGGTCGGCGGGTAAGCTAAGATTTTCTTCGGAGCGCGCTTGCGCCACATCGCGGTGTTGGCGGTCCATATAGCCGGCATAGAGTGCATCTGCCTCCAAAGCGTCCCGCGCATGTTGTGGTAGGGCTTGCAGTTCAGGCCAATGCGCCGTTACGCGGTCCCAGCCCACTTCGGGCATGGCGATAAGTTGCAATGCATCGCGTTTCAAGCCGTCTTGATTCACGTGAAACCCTATTTTGGCCGCAGCGGCAGACGTCAGAGACAGGCTGCGTGCCAATGAGCGGGCCTGTTCAAGTTCACTCAGCCGCTTGGCGAAAGCCGATTTACGGGTATGTCCCACCAAGCCAAGTTCCAGCCCCTTCGGCGTCAATCGTTCGTCGGCG
Source organism: uncultured Alphaproteobacteria bacterium (assembly GCA_963840765.1). Lineage (GTDB taxonomy): Bacteria > Pseudomonadota > Alphaproteobacteria > Rhizobiales > Aestuariivirgaceae > Aestuariivirga. The sequence goes on from CAWJAE010000007.1 coordinate 99,733, forward strand.
TTGTCAGCCCGTAACATCAGCCGGAATTCAGCCCGCGAAGTAAACATGCGATAGGGCTCAGTCACACCACGGGTGATAAGATCATCCACCATCACCCCAAGATAACCTTCTGCCCGGTCAAAAATGGCCATTGGTAATCCGGCGGCGTGGCGTGCGGCGTTGATGCCCGCAATCAATCCTTGGGCAGCGGCCTCTTCATAGCCCGTCGTGCCATTGATTTGGCCTGCCAGATAAAGCCCCGGCATGGCTTTGACAGCTAAGCCATGGTCCAATTCACGTGGATCAACATGGTCATATTCGATGGCATAACCCGGTCTGATAATCCGTACCTGCTCCAGGCCCGGAATGGAGTGGATGAAGTCATGCTGCACATCTTCCGGCAATGATGTGGATATGCCGTTTGGGTAGACCGTATCATCATCCAGCCCTTCCGGTTCAAGGAAGATTTGATGTGAGTCTTTCGAAGCAAAACGATTGATCTTGTCCTCAATAGACGGACAGTAGCGCGGTCCTACCCCTTCAATCTGACCGGAATACATCGGCGAGCGCGACAGATTGTTGGCGATAATGTCATGCGTCTTTTGCGTGGTGTGGGTGATGAAGCACGACACTTGCGGTGTTGTGATCTTGTCATTCAAAAATGAAAACGGGATGGCCGGGTCATCACCCTTCTGTTCTTCAAGGATCGACCAGTGGATGGTCTTACCGTCCAGTCGTGCCGGTGTTCCAGTTTTAAGGCGCCCCAATTGCAATCCGGCATCAGCCAGTTGTTGCGATAATCCAAGCGCAGGCGGATCACCCACACGGCCTGCAGGGATTTTGGTTTCACCAATATGGATGAGGCCATTCAAGAATGTACCCGTCGTCAAGACGACGGCACGTGAATCAATCCGGCGACCATCCTCGGTAATAACACCCTCAACACGACCGTCGCGAATGATAAAGGCATTGACGGCGCCTTCAATGATTGTGAGATTTTCCTGTGCGACGAGGGCGCGCTGCATGGATTGACGATAGAGTTTGCGGTCGGCTTGGGCGCGGGGTCCGCGCACCGCTGGGCCTTTGGAACGATTGAGCATACGAAACTGAATGCCTGCATCATCTGCAACGCGGCCCATCAAGCCATCCAATGCATCGATCTCGCGCACCAGATGTCCCTTACCCAATCCACCAATGGCGGGGTTGCACGACATCTCTCCCAACGTTGAAAATTTATGTGTGACCAATGCAGTCGCAGCACCTGCACGCGCAGAGGCTGCGGCAGCCTCAGCACCCGCATGGCCACCACCCACTACAATTACATCAAACTGCGTATTTTCTCTGTTCATGTCTCAAACCTGATTCAATCCGTGTACGGACTCTCCCGTTTCACGTGAAACACAACACGTCGCGTCATTACTTGCCGATACAGAATTCGCTGAATATGCGACCCAGAAAATCTTCGACGCCAACGCGGCCTGTGATGCTTGCCATTGCTGATGCGGCCTTTCGCACATCTTCAGCCATCAATTCAAGCGCGTCGTCAGACTTCATCAGTGCATCGTTAAGGAACCGAATCGATTGCGAGATGGCATGGCGATGCCGCTCCCGCACCATTATAGCGGATTCACCCATGGACGTTTTATCGGTCACCAAAGCTGACAGTTTGTCTTTCAGGTTCTGCAGTCCTTCTCCCGTTTTCACAGAGACTGCGATTACTGAATCGTTCCGCATATGAATCGATTCACGTGAAACAAGATCCAATTTATTGATCACTGTGACATCCGCCTGTCGCGGCGGTAGGGCCAAAGAATCCTCAACCGCAGACACCACCCAAATAAAAATATCCGCCTGTGAAATTTCATCCCGTGAACGAGCTATGCCCTCACGTTCAATGGTGTCATCTGTTGTCTCTCGTAACCCCGCTGTATCGGCGAGGCTCACTGGCAAACCATTGATCACCAAAGTAGTCTCAACCACATCGCGCGTTGTACCGGCAATGTCAGAAACGATTGCAGCACGCCTCGCTGCCAATGCATTCAACAACGAAGACTTCCCCACATTGGGTGCACCCGCAATAACGATGCGCAAACCCCGTCTTACGAGTGAAGCTTTCTCGGACGCAACAATCGCCGTTTGGAGTTCATCCCGAAAACGTTGCAGCCTGGGTCGCACCATCGCTACCGCATGAGCGGCAACACCATCCTCATCGGCAAAATCTATCGACGCTTCAATGATTGCCAAAGCACCCGTCAATTCACTGTGCCATTTGGTGTAGATTGTACTCGCCTCACCTGAAAACTGCCGCATAGCCAAGGCGCGCTGAGCCTCGGTTTCCGACGCTAACAAATCGGCCAAGCCTTCGACTTCAACCAAGTCCATGCGTTCGTTTTCAAATGCACGACGGGTAAATTCACCCGCTTCAGCAGGCCTGCAATTTTCAAATTGCGAAAGCTCGGTAAGAAGCCGTGCCACAACACTGCTGCTGCCATGAACATGAAATTCAGCAACATCTTCACCAGTTACGGAATGCGGTGTTTTGAAAAACAAAACCATGCCACGGTCGATCAAGCCTGAACCATCACGGCTAAGAATCGACCGCATCACGGCACGACGAGTTGGTGGCACAGAGCCCGTTAAAGACAGCAGAACTCGCCCTGCTGCCGCACCGGACAAACGCACCACAGCAATACCGGCCCTACCAGCACCCGTGGAAACAGCGAATATCGTCGGTTTACCGTTCATTTCGGAATCGAATCGATACCAAATTGGCCGGATTAACCGGCTCAGGCATTCATGGAATCAAAGAAGTCGCTGTTACCCTTGGTCTGACGCAACTTGTCGATCAGGAATTCAACAGCATCAACCGTGCCCATAGGATTCAAGATACGGCGCAGAACATAAGTCTTCTTCAAGGTGTCGTGCTTCACCAGCAATTCCTCCTTACGCGTACCCGAACGCAGAATATCAATTGCCGGGAATACCCGCTTATCTGCAATCTTTCGATCCAGAATAATTTCAGAGTTACCCGTACCCTTGAATTCTTCGAAAATGACTTCATCCATGCGGCTGCCCGTATCAATCAACGCGGTCGCAATAATCGTCAAAGAGCCGCCCTGCTCAATATTACGGGCTGCACCAAAGAAGCGCTTGGGACGTTGCAGAGCATTCGCATCCACGCCACCCGTTAGAACTTTGCCGGATGATGGGACCACTGTGTTGTAGGCCCGACCCAGTCGCGTAATCGAATCGAGCAGAATGACGACGTCACGACCATGCTCAACAAGGCGCTTGGCTTTCTCGATCACCATTTCAGCAACCGCTACATGGCGTGTTGCAGGTTCGTCGAAGGTAGAACTAATCACCTCGCCCTTCACCGACCGCTGCATATCCGTCACTTCTTCAGGTCGCTCGTCAATCAGTAGTACGATCAGGTAGCACTCAGGATGATTGGTGGTAATTGACTGTGCGATATTCTGCAAAATAACCGTCTTACCCGTACGCGGTGGCGCCACAATCAAGCCGCGCTGTCCCTTACCGATGGGTGCCACGATATCAATCACGCGGGCGCTATAATCCTTTTTCGTCGGATCAGCAATTTCAAGTTCCAAACGCTGGTCCGGATAAAGCGGCGTCAGGTTATCAAAATGAACCTTGTGCTTTACCTTGTCCGGGTTTTCGAAATTAATATTGTTGACCTTCACCAGCGCAAAATAACGCTCGCCGTCCTTCGGGCTGCGAATCAGGCCTTCAACCGTGTCACCAGTACGCAACGCAAATTTCCGAATTTGGCTGGGGCTCACGTAAATATCGTCTGGACCTGCCAGATAGTTGGCTTCGGCTGAACGAATAAAACCAAAGCCATCTTGCAAAACTTCAATAACGCCCTCGCCAATAATCTCAACACCCTTGGCGGCGAGGTTCTTCAAAATGGCAAACATAAGCTCTTGCTTACGAAGAGCGCTGGCATTTTCAACTTCAAGCTCTTCAGCCGCGACCACCAACTCTGCCGGCTTCTTCAGTTTGAGGTCAGACAGCTTGATCTCTTTGAGATCTGCAAATTCATTCATCGGAAAATTACTTCATTGAAAAGCTGCAGCCGCGGACTAAACCAAAGCATCGAACAGCAAAAAGGAGGGACGTCCGGTTGCGGACAAAGAACACTTACAGAAAAGCCAGCCCTTGCCAAGCCCTCAATCCAACACGCCAATCAAAGCCACCTACTGAAACGGCTTCACCACAACCATCACAACGATGGCGATCATCAGAACAGTCGGTACTTCATTCAAAATTCGGAAATACCGAGGCTTATGAACACGCAAATTTCGCTGAAATTCACCGGCATGCATTTCTAAAACACCGTGCACCAAAAACATCAAGGCCACTGACAGTAACTTCACAACGAGCCAAATCTCAAAAACCGAAAATCCAGTTACATAGATCAAACCAAAACCAGACAGTAGAGCCACCAAAGCAGCCGGCCGCATAATAGCCTTCAACAACCGGCGCTCCATCACTTGAAACGTCTGGTCCTGACCGGAATTCACGTCCGTATCTGCATGATAAACAAACAAACGCGGCAAGTACAAAAGCCCTGCCATCCACGAGATGACCGCCAGGATGTGAATGACCTTAAGCCATTCATACATCGCCGTCGGCTGTAACTCCCGCACGGCATTGACCAACACCGTCACTTTCTCAGGATGAACTTGTGGCACAATGCCATGACCCAAATTGAAAATATGACGCGACTTCGACACACCCTGCAAAACCTTGCGCACTGACGACCGCACCTCGGCATCAGACTGCAATAATATTTCAGGTGCAAGGTTACCCTGAACGGCAACGCTAGCCGGAAGACCCGATAAAACATCACTCAAAGCGCAGTTTTGCTCAACACCAACAACGCTTGCCGCCGTTTTTACAGCGACATCGCCATGACCATCAGCAACACCTCGCGCAAAAACAATCACCGGAAACCCCGGATGTACGGCACGAACACCGTCAACGATTTCCCGCATCGGCGCACTCACCACCCTGTCACGATGCGCAGCTGGAACGTCACCCGCCCAACTGTCAAAAATCTGCACCACATCCACACCAGCCGCAATCTGTCCCAACAAATACGTCACCGACGATTGAACAAGCTTATCCATCAAAGCCTCAAACCAAGGTGGATTGGCAATTGCTGTTTCCAGAGCCAAGGCCCGCTTAGAGCTTCCTCCCTCGATCATGTAACTCGCGACTGTCCAAGGTGCTCCACAAAAACCGATGAAACCCACAGAACCATGCAACTGGGATTTCACCCGGGCCACCGTCTTGTAAACTTGGCCAAACTCCCAAGATTGCGCACCATCAGACAACGCCGATACACTGGCCATATCGTCAACTGTTTGAAGTCGTGGTCCTTCACCCTCCAGAAAATCCAACTTCAACCCCATCGCATGAGGCACAACCAAAATGTCTGAAAATAAAATAGCCGCATCAATGTCAAAGCGCCGTAACGGCTGTACCGTAACTTCACAAGCCAATTCCGGATTGTAGCATAACTTCAAAAACGACCCGGCCTCAGCCCTGATCTCTCGATACTCAGGCAAATAACGTCCGGCTTGTCGCATTAGCCAGATTGGCCGGCGCTCTGGTTCTCTTCCCTCAATGACATCCATCAAGGGTACCGTGGTCAAGGATCTCTTCAAATCAAACATAAATGAATCTTAAAGTTGATGCTTCTGTTGGCCTGTGGGAATCCACTGTTATGTGGACAATCTCAATACACCATCGCCCATGCCACCCCACGCTGTCCAATACAAAGTCAACGCATTAACGATTTATTAAGACTTGTGGCACCGAACGAGCCTTCCGTTTCATTGCTTCCCTACCAATCATCTCCATGTGGATATCTTTTTGACCTATCCACAGGTCACAAGCCAGAAAATCCCAAAACACAGAGTTATCAACATTCGTCCACAGCTCACCATCAGCCTGTGTGAATCTCCCTCGTAAAATCCCACAATGCTTGTGCTCCATGATATCAGCCTGCCATGATTATCCTCGCATCACAAAGTGCAACACGCATCAGGCTCCTGAAAAACGCGGGCATCAACTTCGTCTCCAGAACTTCACCCGTTGACGAAGCACAACTGCAAGCTGCTCACGCGGCACTAACACCAAAACAACTGGCACAGAAACTTGCCATCGCCAAAGCTGAAGCCTTATCGCAACACTATCCACAAGACGTCGTAATCGGTGCAGACCAGACCCTCGACTTCAACGGTCGCTGCCTTCACAAAGCCCACTCGGTCGCAGAAGCAGCATCTACAATCTCAATGCTCAGTGGCAATAGCCACGCGTTACATGCCAGTATTAGCCATTTGCCAGGGCGGCAGGGTCCTCTTCGAAGCAAATGATACCGCGAGCCTAAAAATGCGACAACTCACGCCCGCTGCGATCGAAAGCTATCTCATCGATGCAGGACCCGATGTATGGTCAAGCGTCGGCTGTTACCACATTGAAGGAATTGGCGTTCAACTCTTTGAACACGTTGCAGGTGATTATTTTACAATTCTCGGTCTGCCGCTTTTGCCTCTACTTGCCTTCTTGCGCAAAATCGGTGAACTGAAAATATGATCGAAGCAAGTGTCATTGGTTGGCCCATCAGCCATTCCCGCTCTCCCCTCATCCACGGCTACTGGTTGCAGCAACACGGCATCGCGGGCCAATATACCAAGCAAGAGGTAACCCCTGATGCCCTCCCCGGCTTTATCGCTTCCTTGCGACAAGGCGAGCGCGTCGGTACAAACGTCACCATTCCCCACAAAGAAGCAGCGCTTGCCCTCGTCGATGAACCAGATGAACGCGTGCGACGCATTGGTGCCTTGAATACCATCTGGCGCGAAGGCGGCAGGCTCCATGCCACCTCGTCCGATGGTTCAGGCTTCCTTGCCAACCTGCAACAGACCTTGCCCCATTTTAAAGTTGCTGAGCGTCCCGTCACCATTCTGGGTGCTGGTGGCTCAACCCGGGCCTTGGTTGACGAATTGATGCGCCAGGGTGTTGACGACATTCGGATCTGGAATTGATCAGAAGCGCGCGCACTCTCCATCAGTGCACATTTTGGCGCCGGCGTTTCCACGATACAAACCAAAGACATTCCAGCTTCCTTTGAAGAATCAGGCTTACTCATCAACACCACTGCAGCGGGCATGAATGGTAAAGCGGACCTTGATCTGCCATGGCACCATCTCAATCCGAAAGCCACAGTGGCCGATATTGTTTACACGCCCCTTGATCACCGGATTTTTACGGAATGCCGAACAACCGAGGGCACGCCATTGTCCCGGGCCTTGGCATGTTGTTGCACCAGGCCGTGGTTGGTTTTGAAAAGTGGTTCGGCGTGAAGCCGGAAGTCACAAAAGAACTCTATGATCTCATCGCCAAAGATATTGATCCGGATTACGCCCCATGATCACGATTGGCCTGACAGGTTCAATTGCAATGGGAAAGTCGGAAGTCAGCCGGATCTTCCAGAAGCTGGATTCCGGTCTTTGATTCCGACGTTGAAGTGCATGCACTTTACGACAGCAAGACTGGCGTTGCATCTCCTGGAACCCCTGGTTCCCGAAGCGATTGTCGATGGTAAAATAGACCGACCAGCACTCACCGCACTAGTGTTACGCAGATCCTGACCGAACTTCGGGAACTTGAAGCCCTCGTCCACGCCGAAATTGCCAAACGGCGCACCACTTTCCAAGCCCACGCCGAAAAACAAGGTAACGCTATTATCGTTTTTGATGTTCCCCTGCTGTTCGAAAAAGATCTGGAAAAAACCGTTGATGTGACGGTCGTTGTTTCAGCACCCGAAGCCAATGCAACGCAACGTGCGCTGGCCCGCCCCGGCATGACGCCGGAAAAACTCGAGATGATTCTGACCACGCCAAATGCCAGATGCCGAAAAGCGAAGCCGAGCTGACCATATCATCGAAAATGATGGCACACTTGGACGGATCTGCAGAAGCGCACCCTCGCGTGCCTCGCACAGATCAGAAAGGACCCACACCCTATGATCGCGGGAAATTGTACTCGATACTGAAACCACAGGCCTCTCACCCCGCGACGGCCACCGTATTGTGGAAATTGGTGCCGTGGAACTCATCAACCACATGCCATCGGGCAACAGCTTCCATGTCTATCTCGATCCTCAGCGCGACATGCCAAAGGAAGCAGAGGCCGTCCACGGCCTGTCGGCAGCCATTCCTCAAAGGCAAACCCTTGTTCGCGGCAGATGGCCGACGAATTCCTCGACTTTCATTGCAGACTCAACGTAATGATCATTCACAACGCCAACTTTGATATGACCTTCATCAACTGCGGAACTGAAAGCCGTGGGCAAGCCAGCAATCGACATGGCGCAGGTCATCGATACCTTGGCCATCGCCAAACAGAAATTCCCCATGGCCTCAAACAGTCTTGATGCCTTGTGCAAACGCTTCGGCATTGACCTGTCACGGCGCACCAAACACGGGGCGTTGCTCGATTCTGAATTATTGGCTGAAGTCTATCTTGAACTGATCGGCGGACGCCAAACAGCCTTGGGTCTGGCAACACCGGCATGCAGCCAAAGCGCACAGTTCGACACAATCGCAACAATCACCGTCACGTGCCAGACCAGCGCCCTTAGCCCCGCCGCCTGACAGAAACAGAAAGGGCAGCTCACGCCGCCCTTGTCAAAGAACTTGGTGAAAAAACGCTGTGGCCGCAACAGAACGGATTAAGCCTGACTGCTGTTTTGCTGCGCCATGCGGCGTTGATACATGGTTGCAAAATCAATGGGGTCCAGCATCAGCGGTGGGAAACCGCCATTGCGCGTGGCTTCCGCCATGATTTGGCGTGCAAACGGGAACAGCATGCGCGGGCATTCAATCAGAACAGCGGCATGCAACACATTCTGCGGGAAGTTTTCCAGGCGGAAAATGCCAGCGTAAAGCAGCTCAGCTGCAAACACACTTTGCCTTCACCGGTGGCCTTGGCATCCAGATGCAAGCTCCACTTCAAAATCATTGGGGCCAAGATTCTTGGCATTCACATTGACAGCAATATTGATGTCGGGTTGCTGTTGCTGTGGTGCCAAGGACTGTGGTGCGTTCGGGTTTTCAAAACTGAAATCCTTCATATATTGACCGAGAATTTTCAGCGATGGCTGTGCGCCCGGTGCGGGCGGTGGCGCGCTCAAAGCTGGGTGCTGCTTCTGCCGCTTGGTTTGCTGCCCCCATTGACCCGCGGCGCCGGAGGCGCTTTGCCCACAGCCTTCTTTGGGGCCGCTTTGACGGGTTTTGCTGGTTTTGTTGCTTTCGCCATCTTCTTCTCCGAAATTATTATCCGGATGTGCCGCATCCGTTCGAATTCAGGATGCGGCGATTACATGAAGGCTAAGCGTGCGCCGCAAGCATGCAAACTTTACGGTGCGCTTTGAAGTTTTTGACTGCCTCCCAATGTTGCCTTGAATATCGGCGAGGTTGCCTATATAGAGGCTGAATTCGGCGTAAGCCGCGCATGTGCGACGAAAGGATTCTTCATGTCATCCGCAATGGATCCGCTCAATTTGGTTCTCTTGGTTGTCGCCGCAATTGTCGGCTTGGCGGCTTTGGTCGGTCTTGGGAACGCGAACAGGCTTGGAAAAACCGCCAATCGTCTTGACGCCATGCGCCGATCAATCAAAATCAAAAGCCGGCTGACATGCGCTGTCGAAGGTGAAGTCCTGCCGCCGAAGCCGAGACACCTGTATGGCAAGGCTATGCCGAGAAGGCAGCGATCTTGGCCAAAGGCCTTGAAGCCATCGCCATGCGCCACCAGGCTTCACCGTTCCATCCTTCATTGGTGGCGCAAGTGCCGCCTATGAAATGGTGCTGGAAGCATATGCCAAGGGCGACAAGCAGGCACTTGAAACCTCTATTGTCGAAGGAGCTGCTCGATAGTTTGCCCCGCCATTGATGCTCGCAATGCCAAGGGCCACACCATGAAGTTCCAGTTCGTCGGCGTAAAGGCGGCAGAAATCACACCGTGCCGCCCTCAATGGCAACAAGGCCCAGGTCGAAGTCGATTTTGCCTCTGAAATGATCAGCGCCACGCATGGATAAGTCAGCCGGGGTCGTAGACGGTGATGACCAATCCATCCGCACTGTCAAAGACCTCTGGACCTTTGAACGCGATGTCACCTCGCGTGACCCGAACTGGAAACTGGTTGCCACCGACGACAATGACTGATGCTCTGAGCCCATCGGTTTTGCAGACATATCCGGCTGGCAACAAGGCCGATCATCGAGTGGCCTTGGCAGCGTTTCAACGTTCGGCGCAAGGAAATGCTCGAGACGGCTTCAGGCTTCCGTCGCGAAGCGGCTTATGGCGGAACCAGTGAAGACTGGCTCGACCCGCATGCAACGCAGCACGTGACAAGCGCCAGACCCGCATCATTTTTTTGAAACTAACTTTCAGCCCTTCAGCGTACCGATGATGCAGACGCCCCGAAGGATTGTTCACGGGATATTATGAGCCGCTGTTCAAGGGCTCGCGCAACAGTCAGCTGCAGCATATCCGGTGCCGGTTTATGCACGAGCCGCTAGATCTGGTTGCCTTCACAGCAGAAGAAACCGCAGCAACCGGCCTGAGCTATGGCCGGCGGATCAATGGGCATGCCATCTGCCTATGACACGCGCCAGGACATCGAGAATGGATCGCTTGCAGGCAAGACCGAGGTCATCTGCTGGCTCTCGGACTTGGGTTGATGCATTTTTCATGCATGTACAGGGCCAGGGCCGCGTGCAATTTGACGATGGCACGCCAATTCGCTTGAGCTATTCCGGCAAAATCTGGCCACACCTACACTGGCATCGGCCATGTTTTGATTGAGCAAGGTGTTGCCCCAAAGACAAAATGTCCATGCAAGTGTTGCGCGACTGGATGACAACAAACCCCATGAGGCGCGGGACACTGATGTGGACGAAATAAATCCTATATCTTTTTTCAAGCCACCAGTGTTGACGGAGCTGATCTCGGTGGAATTGGCGCAGCGAAAGTCAATTTCACGCCCTAACACATTCCCTGGCTGTGGACCGCGCGCTATTGGATGTTTGGCACCCCCCTATGGGTCGAGACGTCACTTTCCACCGGAAGGCCGAAAGGCCGATCAGCACATCCAACACTTGATGATTGCCCAAGACACAGGCATCCGCCATCAAGGGCGTGATCCGGGGAGATTTTTTTTGGGGTTGGGGCGACAGCGCTGAAGACATTGCAGGCCACATGAAAAGTCCTGGCCGCATGGTGGCGCTGTTGCCGCTGCCACTGGCCCAGCAAGCTGGGCCACGCACAAATGAGCCGCAAACCCTAGAACCGCCAGACCAGGCCTATGGGACGATGTGAAACGGTCGCATCAGGCCCCTCGGCCAGCAAGGGCCAGCGAAAATCGCGATGCTATCGGTGCACTCAAGCTGGCCACCGATTACTCGACCGCATGCACCACAAGCCCGGTGACCGTATGGCCGTGCCGCGCGCAACCGAATGCATGATGTTCCACCGCCCCTCGCGCAAATGGACCGCCGCACCGCCCAGCGACTGGGCCGTGGCCAGATCGAACCTGAAGCGCGGCTTGACCTTCATGGCGAAGGCGTTGAAACAGCGCGCATGAAGCTGCTGCATTTCCTGTCGGGCCAGCGCCATCAGGGTGCGCGCTTTGTGCTGGTGATTACCGGCAAGGGCGCTTCGCCCTTTGCCCGCCACACCCTGCACGGCACGAGTCATTTTCATACGCCCGAACGCGAAGGCCGCTTGCGCCGCGAAGTGCCGCTGTGGCTGCATGAGGAAAGTTTCAGGTTGCATGCAGTCGGCTTTCAGCCCGCTCATCCCAAGCATGGCGGTGGCGGTGCGTTTTATGTGCGCCTGCGAAAATCCGGCCATCATCGCAATGTCACACCCTTTGGTGAAAAGCTGCGCAGCCTGCGAGCAAGAGCGCGGCGTCACTTTGAAAGATATGGCCGCAGGCCCTGAACGTGTCTTCGGCCTATCTCTCAGCACTGGAACATGGCAAACGCGGGCGGCCGTCGTGGCATCTGGTGCAAGGCGTCATCGCTTATTTCAATGTGATCTGGGATGATGCCGAAGAGCTGGTGAAATTGGCTCGCATCTCCCACCCCCGCATCACCATTGACACGGCAGGCCTTGACCCCAAAGCCACTGAACTTGCCAATCGTCTCGCACAAACCATCCACAAACTGGATGATGTTAAAATCAACGCCCTCTTGCTCCAGCTTGAAACAAAACCATCACGGGAAGAATAGCGACAAAGTTCGCTTGCTCTATTACCGCCCACTCCTGTTGGCATTTTATCAATCATGCCGCGTGCGCCAACACCCGTTTAGATACTCGTTCCAATATTCACCATCTGCATCAAAAGCATTTTGAAGCGAATTTAGGCGCTGGTCTGATTCCCTTCGACAAATGGTTCGGTACGTTTCATGATGGTTCAAAACAAGGGGAGACGTTGATGCAAGCGCGCTGCAAAAAAAGCGCGAACGCATGAACGCCAAATCCCGGAACTCTTGACGATTAAATCATGCCGATTGATTTATTCCAATTAGTTCCATATGACTACAAATTGGGAGGTACGTTCCATGGTGAATAGAAGCAGTAATGCTCAGTCACAAAAGCTCGTTGAAATGCGGAGCGTTGAAAAACGCTTTCCCGGTGTTCACGCCTTGCGCGGTGTCAGCTTCAACTTGCGGGCTGGAGAAGTTCACGCCTTGATGGGGGAGAACGGCGCTGGAAAATCCACGCTCATGAAAATCCTGACAGGGGTCTACCAACCAGACGGTGGCGAGATTGAAATGGAAGGCAAGGTTGTTAATGTTCCTTCGCCTCGTGCCGCCCAAGACCTTGGCATCAGCATTATTCATCAAGAACTGTTTTTGATGGAGCACCTCACGGCGGCGCAAAACATCTATATTGGTCGAGAACCCCGCAAGGGCTTTGGCATGTTCGTCGATGAAGCAACGATGAATTAAAACGCCAAGCAGCTTTTCGAAAGAATGCGTGTGAAAATCAGGCCGGACGAAGAAGTAGGCCACATGACGGTTGCCCGCCAACAGTTGGTCGAAATCGCCAAGGCACTATCTTTCAATTCCAAAGTCTTGATCATGGATGAACCCACGTCAGCGCTGAACAGCACCGAAGTTGAGCATCTTTTTGCCGTGATTGAAGACTTGAAATCCAATGGCGTTGGTGTTGTCTATATCACCCACAAGATGGATGAGGTGAAGCGCATCGCCAACCGGGTAACCATCATGCGTGACGGACAATATATCGATACATTACCCGCCGCAGAAACGCCGATTTCAAAAATCATTTCACTCATGGTCGGCCGAGACTTGCTGATTCAACCCGCGCCGACGGCAAGGCAAGCGAGGAAGAAGTCTTGCGCGTTGCCGGTCTCAATCGCGGCCGCGCTATTCGTGATGTCAGCTTCACATTGAGGAAGGGCGAAATTCTAGGCTTTGCCGGTTTGATGGGTGCAGGACGCACGGAAGTTGCGCGCGCGATATTTGGTGCTGATCCCATCGACAGTGGGGAAATTCATGTCCATGGCAAACGCAGGAAAATTTCATCACCAACCGACGCCGTCAATCTGGGACTTGCCTATTTAAGTGAAGACCGCAAACGATTTGGCGTCGTTACCTCTATGTCTGTGCGCGACAATATCACGCTTCCATCATGGTCGAACTTCACCGCAAGCCGCTTCTGGATGAAAGATTTCAGGTCTGCAACAAGCAGCGCGCAAATATGTCGAGATGCTCAAGGTCAAGACACCCAGTGTCGACCAGGAAACCCGCTTGCTGTCGGGCGGCAACCAACAAAAGGTTGTCATTTCCAAATGGCTGCTGAAAGATTGCGACATCCTGTTCTTTGATGAACCAACACGTGGCATCGATGTCGGCGCAAAAGCCGAAATCTACAAATTGCTGCAGGGCCTTGCCGCAGAAGGCAAAGCCATCGTCGTCATATCATCGGAGCTTCCAGAAGTGCTCAGGCTATCGCACCGCATCATCGTGATGTGCGAAGGCCGCATTACCGGCGAACTGGACGGCAAAACGGCAACACAAGAATCAATCATGACCCTGGCCACACAACGCCAGAATTTGGCGGCCTGAAGGGAATTTGAAAATGACTGACACAACACTTGCACCCGTAGCAAAAGAACAATCCAGCTTCTTCACCATGGCGACGATGCAAAAGGCCGTGGCCTTTGTCGTGCTCATCGTGCTGTTGGTCTTCTTCAGCATTTTCGCACCAAACTTTGCCGCTTGGAATAACATGGTCAACATCATGCAGGCCACCGCCGTGAACGGCGTGTTGGGTGTGGCCTGTACTTTTGTCATCATCTCCGCTGGTATTGATCTTGCGGTCGGAACCATGATGACACTGACCGCCGTCACCGCCGGCCTCGTATTGACTAATGCAGGCTTGCCGCTGCCCTTCGGCATTGCTGGTGCACTGGGCTCAGGTGCCCTGATGGGCGCTGTCTCCGGCGTCAGCATAGCAAAACTCAAGATTCCGCCCTTCATCGCAACACTTGGTATGATGCAGATTGCGCGCGGCTTGGCGCTGGTCGTTATCCGACGTGAAACCCATTTATTTCAACGATACGCCAAGCTACCGCTATATTTCGCCAGAAAGCTCCATCACCAACTTGATCCCCGGGCTTGAAATTCCCAACGGCGTTTTCGTGATGTTCGGCGTTGCCATCATCGCGTCGATTGTTTTGAACCGCACGATTTTCGGACGTTATGTATTTGCCTTGGGCAGCAACGAAGAGGCGGCACGCCTGTCAGGCATGAATGTCGATTTCTGGAAAATCGTGACCTATTCAGTTTCAGGCATGATCTGCGGTGTTGCAGGACTACTCGTTTCATCGCGTCTCAATTCCGCCCAACCGGCATTGGGTTTGGGTTATGAGCTTGACGCCATCGCCGCCGTCGTCATCGGCGGCACGTCGCTTTCCGGCGGGCGCGGCACAATACTTGGCACCATTATCGGCGCCTTCATCATGAGTACACTCACCAACGGTTTGCGCGTCATGGGCGTGCAGGAAGAGTGGAAGATCGTGGTGACAGGCATCATTATCATCGTGGCAGTCTACGTCGACATCATGCTGCGCAAAAAGATGTAGGACAGGGAGGATACAAAAACTTGTTCAACATGGGGTCCGCCCCCAGCAAGCGGAAAACAAACCAAAGGAGTAACGCATGAAAACGAAACTGTTCGCAGCCGCCTTGTTGGGTGCTGCAACGATGTTCTCGGTCCAGTCAAAAGCCGAGGAAATCTACTTCCCTATCATCGCCAAGGGCTTCAGCCATCAATTCTGGCAAGCTGTGAAATTGGGTGCTGAAAATGCAGCCAAGGCTAACAACGTAACCATCACGTTTGAAGCTCCTTCGACAGAAGCCGAAATCGACAAACAAACGGATATGTTGAACGCTGCAATCGCCAAGAAGCCACAAGGCTTGGGCTTTGCTGCTCTTGACTTCAAAGGCACAGGTTCCTGCACTTCAAAAGGCAGCGGATGCTGGCATCCCCATCGTTGCTTTTGACTCTGGCGTAGACTCTGACCTGCCGTTGGCAACCTGCACCACCGACAACATCAACGCTGCTGGCGCTGCTGCTGACAAGTTGGCTGAAGCCATTGGTGGCGAAGGCGAAGTTGCAGCCCAAATTCACGACCAAACATCGGCCACCGGTATCGGCCGTCGCGATGGCTTCGTGAACCGCATGAAGGAAAAGTATCCGAAAATCACCATCGTCGACATCAAGTATGCCAACGATGCGCTGAAGTCGGCTGACGACATCAAGGCAACCTTGCAGGCCTATCCAAACCTGAAGGGCGTATTTGCTTCGAACGAAGGTGCTGCCATCGGTCTTGCAGTCGCCATCAAGGAAACCAAAGCCAAGATCGTTGGTGTAGGTTATGACTCAGGCAAGAGCCAAAAGGACGCCATCATGGATGGTACGCTGATTGGCTCGATCTCGCAGAACCCAGTGGGCATTGGCGAATGCGTTGTGAACTCACTCGCAAAAGTCATCAAGGGCGAAAAGCTTGAAAAAGTCATCGACACCGGATTTGTCTGGTACGACAAGACCAACATTGCTGATCCAGCAGTGGCTGCCGTTCTTTATGATTGATCAATAAAACAATCGTTTCGCACCAAACCTGTTCACCTCCCGTGGGAGGGAAAGTGCGAGACTAGATTGCTCGAATATCCGGCCCCTTGGAAACAAGGTGGCCGGATTATTTGTTTAAACGGGCGGTCAAGGAGGCTATCGACACCCCGATTGCTTCCATGCTGAATGGCAAGCAGGGGACGTCATGAAACTGTCCCACATGTTTGCAGTTGTCCAAGTTTGATTGGGAGAAACTCCAAGGGAGCTTGCCAAACTGAATAGCTACCCGCCAACTGAAGCAGTAACTTTCGGGTGATGAGGATGGTCATCACTGGAATTCGACCAAGAATTCAACGTATCAAGCGGACACTTGAATCATTGGATGGAGTCGCATTGTCTTGATCAAAAAATTTCTCATGCAGGTAGGCCTTGTTGTTCCCACCCTGTTGCTGTCTTTGGGATCAAGTGAGATGGCCATGGCGCAAGGCAAATTCCATTCACCAGATGTCTTCATCCTTGGTGACTCTCAACTCAGCTTTGGCGCTGGTGTCGCCTTCATCGAATTCCTGAAGAAAAACGGCAAGTCTTGCGGCCTCAACCCTGGTTGGTCGGTCGGTGTGCTGGGTGTGAGGTCAAGCTCACTCCGCGCTTGGACGTCAAAGGACGGGACAGGCAAGAAAGCCATCTGTGATGTTGATCCAAAATGGAAAGTGAATGCCGGCTCATTTGGTGTCATCAACAATACCGGCAATAAATATGTGCAGATTGGCCAAGGCGACGCTTACCAATTTTGTAAAAGTGGGCAGTCGCCGCTCCAAACCATGTTTGCTGAAGGATATTATGAACCAAAGATTTTCGTCATGGCTTTCCTAGGAAATGCAACGGAGCGCTGGGCCAACAGCGAGACTGACGCCCTTGATGACGTGGAACGCACCATGCGGGATATACCCGCAGATGTTCCCTGCATATTCATGACAACAGCGCCGGGGTACACCGCAAAAATTAATGGTGAGCGGCAAAAAGCACAAGAAAATGTCGAGAAGGCATTCAAGACGGCAGGAAAACGCTGTGCTTTTGTTCAGGGTTACACACCGATTACCATTGCCGCCAACCAAGGCAATGCAAACAAGTTCCGCTTGAAGCCGGATGGAACGGTGAAAGACCCTTATCACCCCACTGAAAATTCCGCTCGTGAGTTCCTCTCGCTGATCAAGGGTTCACTGTGCAATGCCTTCAAATCAGAATTGGCGGGTTAAGCCCATCACGGCCGATCACAAGCGCGCGAGTTCACGGACACGTCAATGTTGCATATGCAGTCGTGCTGTAAGAATGAATAAAGCGAAAAGATAATGACATGCTCAAACCCTCCTTGATTTCCCTCGTCTTCACGGCTGGCTTGGCTGGAAGTGTCTTAGCTGCACCACAATACATTGATGCCACGAGATGTGCTATTTCTGGTTATGATGCCGTGGCCTATTTCAATGGCGGCCCTCAGACTGGAAAGAAAGAACTCACAACGTTTTACAATGGTACCAAGGTCGCTTTTTTAACAGCTGCCACTCCAAGCAATCCGAAAAAATCAACGCGCAACTGGGAAAAGCAGACGCCTAACCGCGTATCAAACCGACCCATTCCTTCCTTCAGCTCAACGGCTCCGAATTGACTATTAAAAACAATTCAAAATACGATAACAAGGTGGGGAACAGGTTTCTCCGCCCTTTTTCATGACGAACCCACCAAAGCCAACTGCTCTTTCTGGCCTCCGCATTCTTGATCTTTCAAGAATTCTGGCTGGGCCGACGGCTACTCAACTGCTCGCAGACCTAGGTGCCGAAGTCATCAAGATTGAAAAACCCGGAAGTGGTGACGATACCCGCGGGTGGGGGCCACCCTTTCTGAGAGATGCTGATGGACGTGAGACACGCGAGAGTGCGTACTATCTGTCATCCAATCGCGGAAAACTTTCTGTTGCCATCGACATTGCAACACCACATGGCCAGTCTGTCATCCGGCGCATGATTGAGACTTCAGACGTATTGGTTGAAAATTTCAAGCTGGGCGATCTCGACCGATATGGACTTGGATATGACGATGTTTGCAAACTCAATCCAAAACTTATTTACTGTTCCATTTCAGGCTTTGGCCGCACCGGTCCCAACAAGCATCGTGCCGGTTATGATTTTCTAGTACAAGGTGAAGGCGGGCTGATGTCACTCACCGGTGAGGCAACACCATTGAAAGCCGGAGTTGGCGTCGCCGATGTCGTGTGCGGACTTTACGCAACGATTGGCATTCTTGCAGCAATCGAAGCGCGCCACACAACTGGCATGGGTCAATTCATCGATATCGCATTGATGGATGCCCAAGTGGCACTTCTTGTAAATCAGGGTGTGGCTTACTTGACAGATGGCAATGTTCCGCCAAGGCGTGGAAACGATCACCCAACAATTGTACCCTACGGTGTCTTTCCGGCTTCAGATGGTGATTTCATTCTGGCTGTTGGCAATGACCAGCAGTTTCAGAAATTTGTCGTACTTGCCGGAGCAGATCATTTGGCCCACGATCCGCATTATGCGAAAAACGCTGATCGCGTTCGCAACAGGGCTGTGCTGATCCCCATTCTTAGGCAACTCACAATCAAGCGGACGACTTCAGACTGGATGAAAGTTCTTGATGCAGCTGGCGTTCCGGCGGGGCCTATCAATTCTGTGGATCGTGTTTTCGAAAGTGAGCAGGTTGCCGCGCGGCAAATGCGTATTCGTTTGCAACATGAAAGCGCTGGCTGTGGCTTCGTTGACTTGATCGGCAATCCATTGAAACTCAGTGAAACGCCTGTGCGCTACACAAAACAACCGCCGCGTTTGGGTGAAGACACGGAATATGTCTTGCAGAAACTCTTCAATTTTACTGAGCATGACATCCGCACATTGAGAGATAACGGCACATTGGGGAACAAACCTTGACACAGTCTTTGACGGGTGGCGATCACATTGGCCGTGCATTGAAGAAAGCCGGAGCGACACACGCATTTGGAATTCCCGGCGGTGAGGTATTGGCTCTGATTCAAGGACTGAATGCTGCTGACATCCGCTTCGTATTGGTGAAGCATGAAAACAGTGGTGGTTTTTTTGCTGAAGGCCATTGGCACATGTCAGGTGCATTGCCAGTTCTTGTCGCAACGCTCGGGCCCGGTGTGGCAAACGCCGTCAATGTTGTTGCCAATGCAATGCAAGACCGCGTGCCTCTTATATTCCTTACAGGTTGCATTGAAGGCGCGTTGAACGGCAGCTTCACCCATCAGGTGGTAGATCATCAAGCAATGTTGCGCCCCGTCGTCAAAGGCACATTCCGGCTGCAACGCAGCAATATTGGCGAGACAATGCGTGCGGCAATTTTGCTTGCACTTTCGGGCCAGCCGGGACCTGTACACATTGATGTGCCCGTGGATGTGGCTGAACAAGAAATGTTCGAACAGGACTCAACACAAACCCAAAACTCCATAGCAAATGCATCCGACCAGGAGGGAATTGCTGCTGCACTTGCACTATTGACGGCTTCAAAGCGACCTCTCGCCATTGCGGGTGTAGATGCTGTGCTTGAGGGTGCGGGGGATGCAATCAGTGCCTTTTGCAGGCAACATAAATTACCTCTGGTGACCACATACAAAGGCAAAGGGTTGATGCCGGAAAGTGATGCACTGTGCCTGGGCGCTGCTGGACTTTCACCATTGGCAGACAAAACTTTGATGCCATTAATCGCGACAGCCGACTGTATTCTGCTTCTGGGTTATGATCCGATTGAGATGCGCGTAGGTTGGCGCAATCCGTGGGGCAAAGACAAGCCTGTCATCGAGATCACACCAATCAAGCGAGATCACGGCATGCACTATGTGTCCGTTTCCATAACCAGCGAGATTGCTTCAACACTGCCTGAGTTGCATCATACAAGTGTTGACCGCTGGGCAGAAAACCAGCCGACACAGGCGAGGGCGGCACTCCACCGCGATTTTTCTGGACCCCAAGCGTGGGGTCCGCATGCGGCATTCTACGCTTTGCGCGAGGTTTTGCCGGATTCCTCCATTGTCACGGCAGACTCTGGTGCACATCGCATACTCTTGAGTCAGGTGTGGCAATGCGTTGCGCCGCGAACGCTGTTACAGTCCTCAGGTTTTTGCACCATGGCTTGCGCGTTGCCATTGGCCGCAGGAGCTAAAATTGGCAGAAATGAAGTGCCGGTGGTTTGTGTCGTTGGAGACGCAGGACTCGACATGTCAGCGGGTGAATTAGCGACACTGCGGGACTTACGACTTCCTGTCATCATTTGCGTGCTTGTGGATGAGAAATTGGCGCTCATCGACCTGAAACAACGCAAGAGCCAGCTTCCATGCATCGGCGTCAGTTTTGGAAAGACTGATTTTGCAAGCGTGGCGAGGGCATACGGTGGTTTTGGTGCAAATGTCACTTCGCCAGCTGAATTGAAATTGGAAGTAACTGAAGCACTGAAACGCGATTGTTTCTCAATTATCGCCATCCACATTCCTGCCCATGCCTATGATGGTTACATCTAAATTCGCGTATGAGCTGATCGCCTGCTTTCAATTCTGTTCACAGCCCCGTGATCTCACGTGGAGTTGAACACACGGAGACGTTCCTGCTGCTAGGGAAGTTGTGCATTTCAGGTTTTTGCGGGCCGTGTTTTGCTGAAGACACAAACAAGCAATGGGCACCATGCAAACATTCGATCTCAGCGGACTACCGACAAGCCTTCCTGAAAGCCATATCGGTCTATGGAACGGAATTATTCTCGGAATTCTCAGTCACAGCGCCACGCCTGGTCCGGACCTGCTCAAACTGCTATCTGAACAATCTGATTTTGCACTGGGTCACGCTATTCGGGGCTTTGCCTGCAAGCTCTTGGCGCGCTCGGAAATGGATGCGATTGCCGCCACGTCGCTCGTAAGCGCCAAGGCCTGTCCACCGGGCACGATACGGGAAAACGGTTTCGTGTTGGCACTGGAGGATTGGATCAAAGGTGCCCCGACGCGCGCCACGGCGCGTCTGCAGTCCATCCTTGATGCGGCCCCACGTGATGCACTTGCCATGAAACTCGTGCAGGGCATCCACTTCATGATGGGTCGTCCGCAAGAAATGCGCGCTTCTGTCGAAGGTATCATTGGAACATGGGACGACCATCCTGCCAAAGGTTATCTCTTGGGCTGCCATGCTTTTACACTCGAGGAAACAGGTGAGTATGAACGTGCCGAGCTGTTGGGCCGCAAAGGCATCGAGTTAGCACCTGACGATGCTTGGGGCCTGCATGCTGTGGCGCACGTTTATGATATGACAGCACGTGCAGGCGAAGGTTTGAAATGGCTTGAGGGGCGCGAAGCCTCTTGGGCCCATTGCAATAACTTCCGCTACCATGTGTGGTGGCATAAGGCCCTGATGCATCTCGACATGGGCAACTTTGCTGAGGCGCTCGCACTCTACGACAACGATATCCGTGCTGACAAAACGGATGACTATCGTGACATTGCCAATGCGGCCTCGCTGTTGTCCCGGCTTGATCTTGAAGGTATCGATGTTGGGCAGCGCTGGACAGAACTGGCCAACCTCTCAGAAAATCGCGCCACAGATGGTTGTCTTGCCTTTGCCGACCTTCACTACATGCTTTCACTTTGCGGCGGCGAACGACAGGATGCTGCGGTGGGATTGATCTCCCGCATGTCAAAAGCAAAATCTGAACTTTGCGAAACACAACGCATCATCGCTCACCCAGGTTTGCGGTTGGCCAAGGGTATGCACGCCTTTGCTTCGGGAGAATACGCAAATGCCTGGCTTAACCTGCGCGACGCGCGGGCAGATTTGCAAGCCATCGGCGGAAGCCACGCACAACGCGACGTGTTCCAGCGCATGTGTATCGAGGCAGCCATTCGTGGTGGCTATCTTGATGCAGCCGAGGGCTTGCTGTCTGAACGTTCGGTTCAACGCAACGCCACAATGGATGGCTATGCCTTGCGGCGACTGGATTTGATCCAGCGCGCCAAACAATCTGTTGTCTGATTCTGGCTCTGTTATAATGCGATGATGATACCTGTGTCCCCACCAGAACCAATCAACAAGCAGCGTGACATCCGCCTCGATTTCTTCCGCGGTCTTGGCATGTTCATCATCCTTGTCGCCCATATCACCAACAACCCATGGACGCTTTACATCCCTGCGCGTTTCGGATTTTCGGATGCCACGGAAATGTTCATTTTCTGCTCCGGCATGGCCTCAGCCATTGCCTTTGGTGCTGTGTTCGCGCGGGCTGGTTTTTTAATGGGCCTGTTCCGCGTGGTTTTCCGGATCTGGGAAATCTACTGGGTGCATATTGCTACGTTTATGCTGACGTTGGCAGTGATGTTTGTGATCAACAGAACCGGGCTGTTTTCGCGTGATGAAGTGAGCACGCTCAATCTCGTGCCGTTCCTCAAGGCTTCGGGCAATCAGGTGATAGGACTTTTTACGCTGACCTATGTGCCTAACTATTTCGACATTTTGCCCATGTACATCGTCATCCTCGCCCTGTTGCCGGTAATGATGGTCCTGGCCCGCATCCACGTTTATTTAGCCTTGGCCGCAAGCGTGTTGCTTTGGTTGGCGGCGAATGCGACTGACTTCAATTTGCCGGCTGAGTACTGGTTCTCCAACAACTCGACGCGACAGTGGTTCTTTAACCCATTCGCGTGGCAGCTGGTGTTCTTCACCGGCTTTGCCTTCATGTCCGGCTGGCTGCCTACACCGCCACGCAGTCGAGGCCTTGCCATTGTAGCTTTAGCCCTTGTTCTGTTGTCGCTGCCCTTCGCTTGGCATGTCACAATTGGCGAATTTGATGCCATTCAAACTTGGCGCAAGGACTGGCGCGTTCTCATCGACAAAACCGATTTTGGATTGTTGCGCTATTTGCACTTTCTTGCACTGGCCTATCTGGCATGGCTTGCTGCTGGTATTGCAGGAGAAAACCTGACCCGCACGTCATTTATGCAGAGTCTATCCCGCATTTTCATACGTGTAGGTCAACAATCCCTCGCCGTCTTTGCCTCGTCAATTGTGCTTGCGCGCGTGCTGGGTGCTGTTCTCAATGAGTTTGGTTCAGGTTTTTGGGCTTCGTTGTTCGTCAATGTGCTTGGCTTCTTTTGCATTTATGCGGTTGCAAATATCGCTGCATTCTCCAAGTCCGAACCCTGGAAGAATAGATCCACAAAGCAACGCCCCTCCGTGGATGCACAGGATATGCAGCGGCATGCTCCCAAGTTGGTGGTCGTGAAATAGGATGTTGGAAAGAGTGAAGCGCGAGCAGGTTTCGTCGGAAACTCTGCTGATGCCAGTTCAGGATCTCCATGCTTGTTTTGTGGATGACAAAGCACCCGGCCTTGCCCGTCGGCATATTCCAAAAGCCTTGCGGCGCGTGATGCAAGGCTTGCCACTCATGTTTTCTTTTGTTGTTGCGGCCACTCTTGTGGCGGCATTCAAAACTGACGGCCAACTTACTGTTGTTGAATTAATCCTGATTTCACTCATGGCGTTGCTGGCCGGTTGGGAAGCCATCCCAAGTGCAAACGCCGTCATCGGTTTTGCGGTTCCACTTCACCAGCAACACCCTCCGTCGAATGCAAGTCTGACAGTCGCGATCCTTGCAACTATACGGGATGAATGTGCCGAGGACGTCATTGCCGGAAAGTTGAGCCTGCTACGTTCGTTACAACACAGTTCGCGTCATGTTTTTGTTTTGCACATACTCTCAGACAGTTCATCGACCGCCCAAATTGAAGAGGAGCGTCGAATGGTTTGGGCCGCGCGTCTACTCCCTGTTTTTCATCATCACCGACCATTTAACATCGATTTCAAAGCTGGAAATATCCGCAACTGGATTGGCAGACATGGCGCAGCCTATGATGCATTCATCGTTCTTGATGCTGATAGCGAACTTGATCCTCGCACGGTCCTTGCCCTTACTGATGCGCTTGCTGCTGATCCGGCCTGTGGTCTGCTTCAGACTGTTCCCCAGGTTTTACCAGGCAACACCTATTGGCAGCGTCTGCAGTCTATTGCTTCTGGCACCTACGGTGAATTGCAAGGGTTGGGGCTTTCCTTATGGATGGGCGATGAAGCAAATTTCTATGGTCATAATGCCATCATCCGCACAAAGGCTTTCGCAGCCTGTGCGGGTCTTCCACACATAACGGGTCAAGGCCTGTGGAATGGCACCATTCTCAGCCATGACTTTGTCGAAGCGGCGTTGTTGCGGCGCGCTGGTTGGGCTGTGCGTATTTTGCCATGCGCAAGCGGCAGTTTTGAACATGCGCCAAAAGATGTTGTTGCCCATCTCAAGCGCGATGCACGCTGGTGTCTTGGAAACTTCCAGCACGCCCGCGTGCTGCATGCCGCCGGACTGCATGTTGTGTCGCGATTTCATATGATCAGCGGTATTCTCAGCTATCTATCGAGTGTGGTATGGTTCAGCACACTTGTGCTTTGGGCAATGCTTGACAGCATGCAAACAGGCACTGGTGGTATTCTGGCAGCCACAGCTTTTGTGTTGATTGCCGCAAATTTACTACTACCGCGCATTCTGGGCATTCAGCATGCGATCCAGCGCAAACCACGTGCACGATGGGAAGTCATCAGGGCAACAATTGTCGAGACGATTTTTTCGTCACTCATCGCACCTTCAATGATGTTGCAGCGCGTCAGAATTGTCGGCAGCGTACTCATCAACAGAAAACTAGAATGGCCCCCTTTGGAGAAATCGAGCCGCAGTCTTGTGGACTGTTGTTTTTTTCACGGGGTCGAATTGCTTTTGGGCCTTAGGTTTGATCGCGTCCATCGAACGCGGTTATCTGACAGTCTGGTTTTTACCACTGGCGGTTTGTTTTGCTTCTACGCCGCTACTTTCATGGTTTGCCGGGAGGTCCACGCCGTCACCTGCACACGAAGAATTGAATGAAGCAACAGCCTTGTGATGATGCGTTTGTCGGATGTTGCGATAACCCTACATCGATAACCAAGGGGTAATCTCATGATTTCACGCCGTTCTGCTTTGCTTGCCGTGTTGGCTTCAATACTTGTTCCTTTACCAGCCTTTGCCCGTGATTCATTTTCAGACGATGCATTCAAGTCTGCCGCTTCTTCTGGCAAGCCGGTGCTTGTAGAATTTCATGCCGATTGGTGCCCCACCTGCCGCGCTCAGGACAAGGTCATCAATTCATTCAGACATAACCCGGAGTATAATGGTCTTGTCATTCTGCGTGTTGACTATGACGCCGAGAAGGAATTGCTGCAACGCTTCGGCGTTCGTCGGCAGAGCACACTCATAATGTTCAAAAGCGGCGAAGAGGTCGCACGCGCTGTGGGTGAATCGAGCCCGGACGGCATTAAAAGTCTTCTGAACAAAGCATTCTAAGGACAAGTTGTGAAGCAGCTCAAACTATTGGGAATTATCGTGCTTGGCTGGCTGTCGCTTATAGCCTCTGCGCAAGCCGCATGTTTTGATTCTCCTGGTGCCTGTAGAGTTGCAGGTGGCAGCTATCATGTGGCTTGGCCGCCCGGCGTGCCGCGCGACAAGACCGTGCCCGCCGTTGTGGCCTTGCACAGTTACAAGGGGTCAGGCCTTGGCTTGATCAGAAGCGGCAAGATGGTGAAAGCCATTCTGGCGCGTGGCTATGCTGTCATTACACCCGAAGGCGTGAATGGCAGTTGGCAGTTTCGTGGTGGCGGACGTGATGATGTTGCGTTCATACGCGCGGTGGCTGATGATGCGGCCAAACGGGGGAACATTGCGCGGGGCCGCATGATGCTCGCAGGCTTTTCTGTCGGTGGTTCCATGGTGGCCTATGTTGCATGCCGCAGCCCCGGTGCATTCAAAGCCTATGCACCCGTATCGGGAAATTTCTGGAAACCGGAACCGCAGACTTGCGCTGGTCCGGTAAATTATCTGCACATGCACGGTGCTGATGATTCCACCATGCCGATTGCTGGCCGCGCCGTCGGCAAAGGTTTGCGGCAAGCCAATTTGCTGGAGTCATTGGCGACACTGGCGCGCGCCAGTGGATGTGATGATGCGGAGCAGAAATTTGCAACAACCCGCAAATGGAAGGGTTGCAACAGCAACTTGCGGCTTGTCATGCATCCTGGCGGTCACTCGGTGCCCCGTGCGTGGGCTGGAACAGTTTTGGATTGGTTTGCAGGCCTCTGATGTTGGCAACTTTGTTTTTTGCTTTTGTTGCCGGCACACTCACGGTGTTGTCGCCCTGTGTGCTGCCCGTACTTCCGATGGTATTGGGTGCTGCAGCTTCCAAAGGTCGCGCAGGCCCCGTGTTTCTGGCACTCGGACTCACACTCTCGTTCGTCGCCATCGGCATGTTTGTAGCACTGTTTGGTTTTGCCATTGGTCTGGATGAAGGAGTCTTCCGCCAGATCGCTGCCATGTTGATGATTGCCGTTGGCGTAATTCTTTTAGTGCCAATTCTGCAAACACGCCTTGCAACAGCAGGTGGACCGGTGAGTGGCTGGATCAATGACCACTTTGCCGAACAGAGTGAAGCCGGCAATGGTGGTCCTTTCGGACTCGGTCTATTGATGGGTGCCATCTGGGCCCCCTGCGTCGGCCCAACGTTGGGGGCTGCATCCGTCATGGCTGCGCAGGGCGAAAACCTGTTGCAGGTGACACTGACCATGATCCTCTTTGGCATCGGTTCTGCCCTTCCGCTTCTGTTGCTTGGCCTCGTGTCACGCGAAATGCTGATACGGTGGCGAGGCAAGATGCTGTCTTTGAGTGGCGGGTTGAAGTCACTTCTGGGTCTGCTCTTGCTCGTCAGCGGCATTCTTGTGCTCAGCGGATACGACAAACAGGCGGAGGCCTATCTCGTTGAGAAGTCACCAGATTGGTTGACAGAACTCACCACACGATTTTGAGAGAGCGATATGTCCATCACCCGTCGAAAATTCCTGATTGTTGCCTTTGCTGCGTGCTGCTCCCATTTTGCCAGCACAAGCCGCCGAAGTTTTGACGGCCACTGAAGCCTTTGCAAAAGCAGCTACTGGCAAAATCACGCTTATTGACATTCGCACACCAGAGGAATGGGCAGAGACGGGATCGGGCGCGGGTGCCAAACGCCTTGATTTGCGCCGCAATGATTTTGCAGCCGCTCTCGACAAAATTCTCGGCGGAGACAAGTCCAAGCCTGTCGCTCTGATTTGTGCTCGTGGTGTTCGCTCAAGCCGCTTGTCGCGGGTCCTGCGTGAAGCCGGTTACAGCAATATCATTGACGTGCCCGAAGGCATGTTAGGTTCCTATGCAGGGCCGGGCTGGCTGGAGCGGGGACTTCCTGTTACACGCTGAGTGGCGTGTAAAAAACGCAACATATTATTTACCATTCTTGGTAAAGTTCTACCTCACTGATTTGTGAAGTTTTTGCGTCCAAGGTGATTTCCCTTCGCACAACCGGATCTGTAGGAACTGTTCATGGCCATCCCAATCGGCCTTTCACATCAAGAGGAGTTTCCCATGAATACCACCCGCCGCGTTTTCAGCGCCGCTGTCCTTGCCACCGCAGTCACGGCTGCCGTTGCTGTCGTTTCAACATCAACACCGGCCTTCGCTGCAAAAAAAGAAAAGTGCTATGGTGTAGCAGTGAAGGGTGCAAATGACTGTGCCGCTGGTGCAGGAACGACATGTGCTGGCACATCGACAAAGAACTATCAAGGCAACGCTTGGAAATATCGTGAACAAGGGCACATGCGTATCGATGTCATTGCCAGGCGGCCGCAAGGGCTCGCTCACGCCATTGTCACGCGATACATAATCTGAGAATTGAGGCAGGCTTAGCAAATGGTACAATTGTCTGAAAAGAGACTGTCGTGGCTGCGCCTGCCCATTTTCCCAACACCCCTGAAGGCGGGTGCCGGGTTCAAGCACGAACATCTCGGCGATATTCTGCAGGACGACGGAGGCGTAGGCTTCTTCGAGGTGCATGCCGAGAATTTCATGGGTGATGGCGGTGCCCCCCATGCCGCACTAACTAAACTTCGCGAAGATTACCCCGTTTTCCTGCACGGTGTGGGAATGTCGTTGGGTGGCGAAGCGCCACTCAACCGTGAGCACCTCAAACGCTTCCGTCAAGTTGCCGACCGCTATGAACCGATGATCATATCGGAACATTTGGCTTGGTCTTCGCATGATACGACCTATTACAATGACCTTTTGCCTGTGCCTTACACAAAGCCGGTGCTGAACCGTGTCATTGCCCACATCGACCAATTCCAGAACGCGCTTGGGCGCAAGATGTTGCTCGAGAACCCGTCCACCTACGTCGCCTTCGAACATTGCGACATGAGCGAAACCGATTTCTTGCGCGAAATTGTCAAACAAACAGGTTGCGGATTGTTGCTCGATGTCAACAATGTCTATGTGTCCGCCACCAACCACAACTATAGCCCTGAACAGTACCTCGCAGAGTTCCCCCTCGACGATGTTCGTGAAATCCATCTGGCGGGTCATGCAACTGAAGAGGATGAGACGGGTGCGCCATTGCTGATTGACGCTCATGACCGCGCAGTTTCTGATGCGGTCTGGTCGATTTATGAAACCGTGATTGCGCGCCTCGGGTCCATTCCAACATTGATCGAATGGGATAATGATGTGCCGGCGTGGTCGGTTCTCAAGAATGAAGCTACAAAAGCTGACGCTATTCTTGCACGCTTCACCCGCAGCCCCAGTTTATTGAAAGCCAGCTGACATGGGCATTACTGCCGAATTCTCTGCAGGACTTCTCAATCCCCAACATCCCGTGCCCGCTTCTGTCAAAGGCAGGATTGAGCGTCGTTATGCAGTCTACCGCAACAACGTTACCGTTGGCCTGATCCGAGCACTTGAAGCGAACTTCCCTGTCGTGCGGAAGCTTTTGGGCGAACAGTATTTTGCAGGTTTTGCCCGCGATTTTGCGCAGAAGCACCCGCCTCACTCACCGCTGATGTTCCAGTATGGTGCCAATTTTCCAACCGCATTGAAGAGTGAAGATGACCTCGCAAACTACCCCTATCTCGGTGATGTTGCGCAGCTCGAAATCCTGTGGCGAGAAAGCTACCATGCGGCCGACGCGACACCCCTTGCAGGCGATGTTCTTGCATCCATGGATCCAGATGTCCTGTTCAACAGTTGTTTTGTCGCTCACCCTGCAACGCGCTTGATCCAATCGACTTTCGCTGTTCATGAAATCTTCTGCGCGAACTCATCTGAAGGTGAGGGACAGCGTTTTGACCCTGCGCACCCTCAATCCATCTTGATCACGCGACCATCATATGACGTGACGGCTCGTGCTGTCGCACTTGAACAGTATGCGTTTTTTCACGCGCTCAAGAACGGTAAAAATCTGGGAGATGCGTTGGATAATGCTTCAGACATAAACTCAGATTTTGATCTTCCGGGCACCCTGGCACTATTGCTGCAGTCAGGTGCCTTTCAATCTATTCAACCAGACAACGAGCAAACACCATGATGAAACTTCTCCACACCATTGAAAATCTGATCACAAAATGCGCGCCAGATTGGTTGGTCAGCCTTGTCCTTCGAATTGGTGTCGCCATTCCTTTTTGGAAGTCAGGTCTTACCAAATGGGATGGTTTCGGCGTCTTGTCTGAAACACCTGTTGTGCTTTTTGAAAATGAATTCCTGCTGCACATCTTTGGCCAAGAGTACAATTTCCCGTTTCCAACCTTCATGGCTTACGCCTCAAGCATCGGTGAAATCATATTGCCCATTCTTGTGGTGCTCGGACTTTTCACCCGCATTTCAGCACTCGGGCTCTTGTTGATGACTCTGGTTATCCAACTGACGTTCCCGGATGCGTGGCCGCTTCACCTCACATGGGCTGCCATGGCCATGGGCGTTATGTATTTGGGCGGAAGTAAACTTTCTTTGGACAGGTTGCTGCAAAGCCGCTGAGTTCGGATGCGACAAGCAGATCGCGCTTCAATAGGTTCCACAATGAAGTGTGAGGTGGAGTGGTCAATGCTGGCACATAGTGATTTTCAACCCAACTCGTGCGGCAGGCTTGAACCACGCCAGCCGCCACGACGGATTGCGCCTATCGCTGAACACCACATGAAAATCAACGCAACTCCCGCGCTTTTCCCCCGCAAATGTTACAGCTACCGAGCCACCATTTCCAATTCGGGGAAGTGTGATGTCAACAATGTCATCACCATTGCGATCTGCAATCTTGGCCAAGTCAAGTTCACGGGTGCCGTTGATGTGATTGGTATAACCATCAATGCGCGCCAGTTCCACAACTTGCGACCCCGTCAACATGTAAATTCGTAACGACCCTGAGAGATGTGGCGTGACCACTGCCGCGATCTCAACATTTCCGCGTCCCGTAAAATCAGCAAAACCAATAATATTGAGCCAGCGATTTGCCATCCCAATATTTGGTGTTTGTGCCTTCAAGGTTATCACGCCTTCCCCTATATCATACACAGCAATGCTGGCACCTTCTGACACATTTGAGCGGATGATCACGGCCTCAGGTTCTGCATCACGGTCCAATTGTACCAGCCTCACACGCCGGTCTTCGAACACATGAAGATCATCAAGTTCGAACCTCAACTCCTTGCCCTGGTGCACGACAACAAACCCCGACGCTTCTATCTCATCGCCCAATGCGCCATGGGCATATCGTGTTGTGGGTCCGGTCAACCAAGCCTTCCAGCCACCAAATTGCGTCACTTCGCCATCAGGAAGTGGTTGTGCAAGAGCTGTGCAGGCCAGGAATGAAAGAAGCAATGTGACCAAACTGGGTTTCATCAAACCTCGATAGTGCAGTCAAAGCAGAAGAAAACACACAATTGCGTTATGATTTCGCGAAGGCACAGTTGATCGCCATAAAGTCCTCCTGTTGCAATTTCGCCATCAGAAAGCCCCACCGCTTTTCCGGGTAAGTCCAGCTCGCCATGGCCGAAGCCCAAGGCTTCCACGTGGAGGAATTCCCAACCGTCAATGGCACCTATACCCTCAAAGCCTATGACGCCACCTGCAACCTCGCCTTCAGCATCGAAAACACAACGTCAGCCGACGGGCTGTCAATCATCATTGTGTACGATGATAATGGTGACACGGTTGTGGACCGTATCCATGATCACAAAAATTTATTTTCAGGGCTGGTTGCTCGTTGGTTGCTAGGGCAGTTTTGCCACTTCCGCACCACATGCTAAGTTATTGAAAGGACTGGTGGAGCCAGGCGGAATCGAACCGCCGACCTCTTGCATGCCATGCAAGCGCTCTACCAACTGAGCTATGACCCCTTAGACCAAACAAATGCCAGTGGCTTGGTGAACCACCCGGCTGATGCGGGCGGTGAATAGTTGGCCTCACCGCCCTAATCAAGCATTACTTTAAGTTAGAAGATTAATTTTCTTCTTCTTTTTCCGTCGGACCGCCTTCGATCAAGTCGGACATGTTGCCGCCTTCATCTTCTTCCTCAACCAGGAAGGTATCGTCCTCTTCGGCGTCGTCGCCAGCGTCGTCACCAAGGTCAACGTCCTCGATGCCGGCGGTTTCATCGTCATCCTTGCCGTCTTCTTCGACGTCCTCAAGGCTGATCAGTTCAACGTCGCCAGAATCGGCGTCATCAGACTCCTCAACCACGCGGGGTTTTGGCGCCACAGGGGCAACACTGGGGAAATCACCCTTGGACGGCAGAATAGCGGCCGCCACAAAGCTGGTGCCGCACTTCGGGCACATGATTGGATCCCTCAGCAGATCGTAGAAACGCGCTGCGCAATTGGGGCAGGTGCGCTTGGTGCCCAGTTCGGCACTGACCATGGAATACCTCGTCTGTCAGAATGAAAAGTTGGCGCTGCATGCCATGTAATGGCAGCAATGTCAAAACGAGCTTTTGCGAGCTGATTTGCGAAGGTGACAGAGAGGGCACGTGCGTGTAGGGACAAGGCCCCGATCTCTGTCTTAAAACAAGTGAAGTCCAAATGTCCCAACCCGCAAGGCCTCAACCCACACAGTCGCGCAAGGCGCAAAACCTCAAAGGCACATTGAAAGTGCCGGGCGATAAATCCATGTCGCATCGTGCCTTGATGTTTGGTGCCATCGCGAAGGGCGAAACCGTGGTGACAGGACTCCTCGAAGCTGAAGACGTGGTGAACACAGCGAAAGCTATGCAGGCCCTGGGCGCCAAGATCGAAAAAGACCAATCCGGCACCTGGCGTATTCAAGGTGTGGGAATCAGGGGTATGAAGTCTCCGCGCATGCCGCTGGATTTCGGCAATTCGGGAACCGGTGTGCGCTTGGCCATGGGGCTGATGGCGACCACACCACTGGTGGCCCGCTGCATGGGTGACGCATCACTGTCCAAGCGCCCGATGGGTCGGGTTACGAAACCACTTGCACAATTTGGTGCCCGCTTTGAATCCAGTGAAGGTGAGCGCCTGCCCCTTACATTGCACGGCGCACCAAAACCGGTGGCTATTAGTTATACCCTGCCTATGGCGTCAGCACAGGTGAAGTCAGCGGTGTTGTTGGCCGGCATTAACGCGCAAGGCACCACAACGGTGATCGAGCCCGTGGCCACCCGCGACCACACCGAACGCATGTTGAAAGCCTTTGGCGCAAAAATTGATACCGTAATTAAGAACGGCGCGCGTCACATCTCGATTGAAGGTGGTCATGAATTGAAAGGCCAATCCATCGCCGTGCCGGGCGATCCATCCTCAGCGGCCTTCCCCATGGTTGCAGCCCTGATCACCGAGGGGTCAGAGATCGTGATTGAAAATATCATGCTCAACCCCACGCGCACGGGGTTGATCACCACGTTGCAGGAAATGGGTGGAGATATTGTTTTGGAAAACCGCCGCGTCGCCGGTGGCGAAGAAGTAGCCGACTTGCGCGTTAAATCCTCAAAGTTGCGCGGCATTAACGTGCCGGCAGAACGCGCACCCTCAATGATTGATGAATACCCGATTTTGGCCGTGGCGGCATCCTTTGCCGAGGGCACCACGCGCATGAATGGTCTTGAAGAATTGCGGGTGAAAGAGTCAGATCGTTTGGCCGCCGTTGAAGCAGGTTTGGCCGCCAATGGTGTCATGACGCAATCGGGTCCTGACTGGTTGGAAGTAAGTGGTGGCGGTGCGCCCGGTGGCGGCAAAGTTGTGACCCATATGGACCATCGCATCGCCATGAGCTTTCTCGTGATGGGCCTGGCCTCGCGCATTCACACCACAGTGGATGATGCCAGCTTCATCGCCACGTCATTTCCGGGCTTTGCCGATTTGATGAATGGCCTTGGTGCGCGGATTACAGAGGCATGATTATCGCCATTGATGGACCATCAGCAGCCGGCAAGGGCACTATCGCAAGGGCCATTGCCACCCATCTGGGCTATCATTTTCTGGATACAGGGTCACTCTACCGCATGGTCGGCCTTGCCATGTTGCAAGCGGGGAAACCGGCTGATGATGTGAAAGCGGCCGTCGGGTTTGCCCAGTCGCTGGAGCCTGCGAAGGTTAGCGATAAAGACCTGCGCACCGAAACGGTGGCGGGCATGGCCAGTCAGGTTGCTGCAATTCCCGCCGTGCGAATGGCGTTGTTAGAATTTCAACGCAACTTCGCCAAGCGCGAGCCCGGTGCGGTGTTGGATGGTCGCGATATCGGCACCGTCGTTTGCCCGGATGCGGATCTCAAATTCTTCGTGACAGCCTCAACCCAAGTCCGCGCCAACCGCCGACTGGCTGAGTTGAAAAGTCTCGGCGTCAGAACCGATTTTCAAGCTGTGCTGGAAGACATCTGGGCAAGAGACGAACGCGACGCCGAACGCGCAACCGCACCGACAAAGCAAGCCGACGATGCCATCATGATTGATACCTCAGAGCTCGACAAGGAAGAGGTATTAGCCGCCGTGATGGGCGTGATTGCGGATCATATGGGGACGTGAGCAATTAAATCATCTGGAAAATTCCAGTGCTTGAAAAACGTTTGTAAGCTTCGACGCTCATTTGCATATTCTTTAACATTCTTGGCAAGTTGGCTTTCGAAAACCATTTTAACGCCAAACTCTCTATCGTCAGATATTTTGAGAATGCCTTCAAAATTCCTGCTGCAAAAATTGAGAACAAAAAACTGGCATTGATCTCCATTCGGAAAAGTGTGCGTTTCGATAGCGGGATCGCAACCAAATCCAAAGGGCACTAATTCCAAGACAACCAGACCGGTCTCCTCCAAAACTTCACGTCTCGCGACAGTTTCGAGGTTTTCACCAATTTCGGCATTGCCGCCGGGTAGGCCCCAAACACCAAAATCACTGCGCTGCTGAAGTAGTATTTCGCCATCGGCATTTTCGAGAATGACCCGTGCGCCTGGCACCAACAGAATCCGAGTGCCGACAATAGATCGAAGCTGCCCCAAATAGCTGTCTGCAAAGCCAGTCATTCTTATTAAGCCGCATCCGCAGGATGCACGTGTCTTTCTGATTTCTTCGCCACTCGCCTGCTCGGCTACAGCGATGTCAAATTGCCCTTGCAGGTCGATCCAGAATTGCGGACTATTGCCGAAGTAGCGGCCTAGTCTAAAGCTGTGTCTGCACTAATTGAGCGTCTGCTATTCAAGATGTCAGTAATGCGACCTGATGGAACACCAAGTAGAATAGCAAGACGGTTTGCACTCAAATTCCGTGCCGCGATTTCACGACGTAAAATTCGTCCGGGATGAATTGCTGGAGCCATGTATTAACCCTTATGATAATCGACAATTTCAACGTCGGTGGCATCGCCGTCTTTGAACGTAAAACAAACACGCCATCTGGCATTCACCGTCATGGCCCATTGGTTTTTTCGGTCGCCCTTCAATTTATGCAGTCCTACGCTCTTCAACGGGCTTAAATCTTTTAAACTTTTCACGACATTTAAGGTCGCGAGTAGTTCAATGGCAAATTCTTCGTCCAATCCGCGGAATGCGTTACCCCGCAATCCCTTCCCAGAATTTTCGCGTTGCCGCATTTTTCCAAGATTTGATCATGGCAAAAACGTAGTACGATGTGCGTTTAAAATCAAGGCCCGAACCAAGCCTTGCCCCCCATCCCCCTTTCCGCTATAGCCCCGCTCGTCTCGAAGCTGGAGCAATCCAGATATCACCCCTATGGTTTTGAACGCCTGTGCAATTTCGCTTCGAGAATTGTATTCAGCATTCAAAATGCCCCTAACCCAAAACTGCCGGAGACGTGAGGCATCTGCCCCGCCGCCAGTTGAAGCAGCTCCCTTAGACAATTTGGTCCCTGCTTTTTAGGACATATCCCCTATGGCAAAATCTGCCGTTTCTATGCAACCCACCCGCGACGATTTCATGAGCTTGCTCGAAGAGAGCTATCTCGACCGTCCCGTATCCGAAGGCGCTGTCGTTAAGGGCAAGGTTCTCGGCATTGAAAAAGACCTCGTCATCATTGACATTGGTTTGAAGACCGAAGGCCGCGTGGCCCTCAAAGAATTTGCGATGCCCGGCAAAGATGCCGACATCAAGGTTGGCGACACTGTTGAAGTGTACCTCGAGCGCATTGAAAACGCTCTGGGCGAAGCTGTGCTGTCGCGCGACAAAGCCAAGCGCGAAGAAGCTTGGACACGTCTGGAAGAAGTTTCGACCAAGGGTGAACGCGTTGATGGCGTGATCTTCGGTCGTGTTAAGGGCGGCTTCACGGTTGACCTGGGCGGTGCCGTTGCATTCTTGCCAGGTTCACAGGTTGACGTGCGCCCGATCCGCGATGTGGGTCCGTTGATGCATGTGTCGCAGCCATTCCAGATTCTGAAAATGGATCGTCGTCGTGGCAACATCGTTGTGTCGCGTCGCGCCATCATGGAAGAAACCCGTGCTGAACAACGTTCAGAACTGGTGCAGAACCTGGCTGAAGGCCAAATCGTTGACGGCGTTGTCAAGAACATCACCGATTACGGTGCATTCGTTGACTTGGGCGGCATCGACGGTTTGCTCCACGTCACCGACATCGCTTGGAAGCGTGTGAACCATCCGTCGGATGTATTGTCCGTAGGCGGATCAGTGAAGGTGCAGATCATCCGCATCAACCCTGAAACACAGCGCATTTCGCTCGGCATGAAGCAGCTCGACAAAGATCCATGGGATATCGTCATCGAACGTTATACCGTTGGCACCAAGGTCAAGGGCAAGGTCACCAACATCACCGACTACGGTGCATTTGTTGAATTGGAAGACGGCATTGAAGGCCTCGTCCACGTGTCTGAAATGTCCTGGACCAAGAAGAACGTGCACCCCGGCAAAATTCTTTCGACCTCGGAAGAAGTTGAAGTGCAAGTTCTCGAAATCGACGCCTCAAAGCGCCGCATTTCGCTGGGCCTCAAGCAGGTTCAGAACAACCCATGGGAAAGCTTCGCAACCACCCATCCAAAGGGTTCGATCGTTGAAGGCGAAGTCAAGAACACCACCGAATTCGGTCTGTTCATCGGCCTCGATGGCGACGTTGACGGCATGGTGCATTTGTCCGACATCGATTGGAAGCGTCCGGGCGAAGAAGCCATCAAGGACTTCAAAAAGGGCGACATGGTCAAGGCCGTGGTGCTCGATGTGGACCGTGAAAAGGAACGCATCTCGCTTGGCATCAAGCAACTCTCGGGCGACCCGATCAAGTCTGGCGGCCCAATGAAGAAGGGTGACAAAGTCACCTGTGAAGTCATGAAGGTTGAAGACGGCGGTTTGGAAGTTCAGATCACCGGCACCGACTTGACGGCCTATGCCAAGCGCGGCGACTTCGCCCGTGACCGTGGTGAACAGCGCCCAGAACGTTTTGCCGTTGGCGAAAAGTTCGACGCCATCATCACCCTGTTCGATGCCAAGGCCCGCAAGGTCAACGTGTCGATCAAGGCGTTGGAAATTTCCGATGAGCGCGAAGCCGTGGCCACCTATGGTTCGTCCGATTCGGGCGCATCACTTGGGCGACATTTTGCAGGCCGCCATGAAAAAGAAGGAAGGCGGCGAATAAGCCACTTCTAGCTTTTTGTAAATAAATTGGGGCCGGAGCAGATTTTTCTTTTCCGGCCTTATTGTTAACATATTCCTAGTTTAGAAAGTTGAGTTATGACCAAAGACATCGACCATATTCTAAACCACATCAGCCTGAAAAAGAGCCGCCGTCGCTGGCGGTGGATTGCCGTTGCAGCGATTGCGGCCTTGTTCATCGGCATTTTCGCATCCGGCAATTATGAAACACCCCGCGGTGCCCACGTGGCCCGGCTTGAAGTGTCAGGCCTCATCACGGGTGATGAAAGCCAATTGAAATTGATCCGCGACATGCGCGACGAAGCTGACGTCAAAGCCATGATCGTGCGCATCGACAGCCCCGGCGGCACCACCGTGGGCTCGGAAGCGCTCTATGATGAATTGAAAGCCTTTGGCGCCAAGAAACCAATCGTCGCGGTTATGGATTCCGTTGCCGCCTCGGGCGGCTATATCACGGCCTTGGCCGCTGACCGCATTTACGCGCGTGGCAACACCATCACCGGTTCCATCGGCGTGATTTTTTCATACCCCGATGTCTCGCAATTGTTGGCCACCGTCGGCGTGAAAATGGAAGAGGTCAAATCCGGCGAATTGAAAGCCGAACCCTCAGGCACCCACCCCGTGCCGGAAAAAGCCCGCATCGTGATGCAGGAAATGGTCAACGATGGTTTTGTCTGGTTCAAGGGATTGGTGGCCGAACGCCGCAAGCTGGATGCCGCAACAGTTGACCGCCTGTCCGATGGCCGCGTCTATTCCGGCCGTCAGGCGCTGAAAGAAAAACTCATCGACGAACATCGGCACCGAAGTCGAAGCCCGCGCTTGGCTTGCCGCCAACAAGTCCGTCGATGCCAAACTCGAAACCATAACCCGAAAACCACCCCGCGAAGACAATGAGCCGAGATTGCAACATTCCCGTTGGGCCAGGCGGCGATTGATGGAGTCGGCGAGCTGTTGGGGCTGCAGAGGTTACGGCAGAAAGTTGATGCCGCGAAATTGGATGGAATGCTGGTGCTGTGGCGGGCGGGGTTGTAGTTGGATTGATGGAAGAAATATTTCATCTCAGTAACTCGACATTGCTTCGGGCGCAGGCGAGTAAATGTTTTTTGGACTTGAAGCGAAGGATGAGATTTGCGTTGCCTGCCAGCGCTGAGATCGTACATGTTGGAGCGACGGCCATTCAGCACTGTTGGACCAAGGGTGATGTTGACATTATCGTGCGTGTAAATGGTTCAGATTTTTGCGAGAGTGAGCAAACGCTAAGGAGAATGTTCAAGCAAAATAGTGGATCCTATCGTTCGACTGATTTTTCTGCATTTGAAACGTCAGCATTGTTGAAGTGCCAATTGGTATTCAATTGACAGGCCATCAGATGGCCGCGCTCGATCTTTTTCATACGCTTTTGAGGGACAGAACTTATTCGGCAAGTTCTAAGCTTGTCAGCAGAATACAACTCACATGAAGCGCAGATGTAACGGCGCAACGCATGGGAATCGTTACCGAGCAGAGAAAACAAAATTCATCGAAGCAGTTTTGAGAACAGCCAGTGTTTAAGATCTGTGTTTTACGAAACGGTCTTATGCAAAATAGAGCCAAATCACAGCTTTGATAGGGCAGCCTTCGCGCAATGCCCAGGCCTTCGCCGGGGATGACGCGGTTTGGTGATTTTCTGCACTTGGATGAGCGCCTTGTTCTTCTTCCAAAATTATGCGATACATGTATCTCATCTGGAGATACTTGCCATGGCCGTATCACTTCGCCTGCCTGAAGATTTAAGTGCGCGTTTGGATAAGTTGGCCAAGCGCACGGGCCGTACCAAGACCTATTACATGATCGAAGCGATCCGCGAACAGATCGGTGATCTTGAGGATATTTATCTGGCGGAAAAAGAACTGGGCGATATTAAAGCCGGACGTTCAAAGCTTGTGTCGCTTGAAGATGTGATGAAGAACTATGGCATGGAGAATTGAACTCTCTGATCTTGCCAGAAAGAACCTGAAGCAACTTGATCCACAAAATGCAAAGCGCATCCTGATTTTTCTCAATGATCGCGTGAGTCAGCTTGAGGATCCGCGTTCCATTGGCGAGGCATTACGCGGCTCGAAACTGGGGGAGGTTTGGAAATACCGCGTCGGGGACTATCGCATCATCAGTTCCATTGAAGATAGAACGGTTCGTATCATCGTGCTGCGCATTGGGAATCGCAAAGACATTTACAAATAGGAGTTGAACCCCCACCCTTGACGCTTCGCTTGTGCTTTGGCAGCCTCGGTTCTAATCTCTCTCGCATAACAGGGATTTAGAGAATCATGATCAAGTCTGAACTCGTTCAAAAAATCGCCGACAAGAACCCGCATCTTTACCACCGTGACGTGGAGCGGATTGTGGGTCGTGTGCTGGATGATATCGT
Organism: uncultured Alphaproteobacteria bacterium; assembly: GCA_963840765.1. Taxonomy (GTDB): domain Bacteria; phylum Pseudomonadota; class Alphaproteobacteria; order Rhizobiales; family Aestuariivirgaceae; genus Aestuariivirga. Next base: position 139,385 of record CAWJAE010000007.1, read on the forward strand.
GGAGGCCATGACGCAAGGCTCGCGTGTTGAGTTGCGTGGCTTTGGCGCGTTCTCGGTGAAAGAGCGTGATGGCCGCACGGGGCGCAACCCGCGCACCGGCGAAAGCGTTGATGTGACGCCAAAGAAAGTGCCCTTCTTCAAGACCGGCAAGGAACTCCGCGCCCGCCTGAACAAAAAGGGCTGACACTTGCGCCGCATTCTCCGCTGGGCGGTGGGGCTACCCATCGTCATTCTGGTTGTTGGCTTTGCCGTGGCCAATCGCAAATGGGTGACCTTGTCATTCAACCCTTTCACGCAAGACGTGCCTTCGATTGACCTGCCGTTATGGATCCTGTTTTTCCTTGGCATTTTCGTCGGCGCTGTTGTGGGCTGGAGTGGCGCCTGGCTGGCGCAAGGCAAACACCGCAAAGCCGCACGGGACGCGCGGGGCGAGGTATCCAAGTTGCAAGTGGAACTGGCAGACTTGCGCAAACCCATAGAGCATGATCGCACCCAGGATATTGTGCCGTTTAATGGGGGCTTTCTGTGAAGGTTTTATCCGCCGCTGATGTGGCACGCCTTGCTCCTTACAAAGACATTGTTGAGGCGCTGCGCCAGGGCTTTCGTGAACCTGCAACAACACCCGTGCGCCACCACCATGATCCCCTCCCATCAACCACGCTGCTGCTGATGCCAGCTTGGACGGCGAAGTGGACGGGATTGAAAGTTGTAACGGTGAAAACCGATAACCCGGCGCAAGGTTTGCCCACAGTGCAGGGCTCCTATTTATTGCTCGACAATGCCACGGGTGCGCCTGTGTGCATGATGGATGGCACGGAATTGACACGGCGGCGCACGGCAGCGGCTTCCGCACTGGCGGCGGATTATCTGGCACGGCCTGATGCTGCGGTTCATGCCATTGTGGGAGCGGGCGCTTTGAGTTTGCACTTTGCACGGGCGCACCAAGCTGTGCGACCGATTGGCAAGGTCTTGATCTGCAATCGTTCAATGGAAAAAGCCGAAATCGTAGCGGAGACATTGCGCGGCGAAGGCATGAAGGCTGAGGCTTGCGACATTGAAACCGCTGTCCGCCAAGCTGACATCGTATCGGGCATCACCAGTTCCAACGTGGCTTTGATCAAGGGTGCGTGGATGAAGCCCGGGACCCACGTGGATTTGGCGGGTGCCTTCAAGCCCACCATGCGCGAAACTGATGCTGACGTGGTGCGGCAAGCCTCTGTTTTTGTGGACACGAGAGACGGTGCCTTGGCCGAAGCCGGCGATTTGCTGCAAGCCATGGCAGAAGGTGCTTTCGACTTTGCCGATGTGAGGGGTGATCTGTTTGATCTTGCACAAGGCAAGCATCGGGGCCGCCAGAATGGGCGCGAGATTACGCTGTTCAAGTCCTGCGGCACGGCGCTGGAGGATTTGGCTGCCGCTGTCATGGTGCATTTGCGTAGCACGCATTGAGCAGCTATCAAGCGGCCATGAACAACCCCATTTGCCTTGCCCTTGATACGCCAGATGTTGACCGCGCCATACATTTGGCGCGCACCCTCAAGAACCACGTGGGTTATTTGAAAGTTGGCATGGAGTTTTTCTATGCCCATGGCGCAAAAGCCTATGAAGCGGTGGCCGCAGAAGGCCTGCCGATATTTCTGGATTTGAAACTGCATGATATTCCAAACACGGTTGAGCAGGGTTTGCGCAGCCTCATGCAACTGGCCCCTGCACCTGCCATCATTAATGTGCATGCGCAAGGCGGCTTGGCCATGATGCAGGCGGCGCGCAAGGCCGTGCCAGCATCGACGAAATTGATTGCGGTGACGATCCTTACCAGCCTGTCGCAAGATGACTGCATCAACACCGGCCATGATCCTGAACACTCAACGGCTGACCTTGCCATGATCCTCGCGCAGCTGACGCATCAGGCAGGTTTGGACGGCGTGGTATGCAGTCCCCATGATCTCGAATTGATCCGCAGCAGTGCTGCCGCGTGACTTCATGACAGTTGTGCCGGGCATCCGACCTACGGGTGCTGACGCACAAGACCAGAAACGCATCGCCACGCCCAAGGCCGCTGTTGAAGCAGGTGCAGATGTTTTGGTCATCGGCCGTGCCATTACGGGTGCCGCTGATCCGGTTGCGGCGTGTGAGCAGATATTGGCGGGTTTGAAGTGACAACACTCGTCAAAATTTGTGGCCTGTCGTCTCCTGAAACCATGGAAGCGGCATTGGTGGCGGGGGCTGATTTTGTAGGCTTAGTGTTCTTCGCCAAAAGTCCGCGCAATGTGACCTTGCGCCAAGCCAAAACCTTGGCCACCCAAGCGCGGGGCCGTGCGCGGATTGTGACCTTGGTTGTGGATGCAGATGATGCGCTGCTTGATGCCATCGCAGGTGACGTGGCGCCAGACCAGTTTCAAGCCCATGGTAAGGAAACACCCGAACGTTTGGTCGCCATGAAAAAGCGCACGGGCATTCCAGTCTACAAGGCAGTGCGCGTGGCAACGGCTGAGGATGTTGCGGCGGCAAAAGCTTTCAAGACCAGCCCCTTTATACTTTACGACGCCCTGCCGCCCGAAGGGGCCGTGCTGCCCGGCGGCAATGGTTTGGCTTTTGACTGGGACATTCTCAAAAACGCGCCTCGGCCATTCATGCTGGCGGGTGGTCTGAACCCTGACAATGTGGCGTTGGCGATTGAAAAAACCCAAGCCGCCATGGTTGACGTATCATCAGGCGTTGAAAGTGCGCCTGGCGTGAAAGACGCATCGCGCATCGCAAAATTCATTGAGGCGGCGAAGGCTGCCCGCTAGAGGTATTCCATGAACCAGATGACCCCCAATTCCTTCCGCACCGGCCCCGATGAAAAAGGCCTGTTTGGCATCTATGGCGGCCGCTTCGTGGCCGAAACCCTGATGCCGCTGATCCTGCAATTGGAGCAGGCCTATAAGGACGCCAAGGCTGATCCGACGTTCCAAGCTGAGCTGGACAGTTTCCTGGAGCACTATGTGGGACGCCCTTCGCCCCTGTATTTTGCCGAGCGCCTGACCGAACATTTGGGCGGTGCCAAGATCTATATGAAGCGCGACGAACTCAATCATACGGGTGCGCACAAAATCAACAATGTGATGGGGCAAATCCTGTTGGCCCGCCGCATGGGCAAAAAGCGCATCATTGCTGAAACCGGTGCGGGCCAACACGGCGTGGCCACGGCCACTGCTTGTGCGCGCTTTGGTTTGGAGTGTGTGGTGTACATGGGCGAGGTCGATATTGAACGGCAGAAGCCCAATGTGTTCCGTATGAAATTGTTGGGTGCCAAGGTGGTGCCGGCAAAGTCCGGTTCACGCACGTTGAAAGATGCCTTGAACGAAGCGCTGCGCGATTGGGTGGCGAATGTTGAGGACACTTTCTATTGTATCGGCACAGTTGCAGGGCCGCACCCCTATCCTGAAATGGTGCGCGATTTCCAATCCGTCATTGGCAAGGAAACCAAAGTGCAAATGTTGAAACGGGAAGGCCGCTTGCCGGATTCACTCGTTGCCGCAATTGGTGGTGGTTCCAACGCCATGGGTCTGTTCCACCCGTTTCTCGATGATGCCAGCGTTGAAATTATTGGCGTTGAAGCTGCAGGCCATGGTTTGAAAACCAAGACCGGCCATGCCGCATCAATTACCGGTGGAAAGCCCGGCGTGCTGCACGGAAACCGTACCTATCTGCTGATGGATGATGATGGTCAGATCATTGAAGGCCATTCAATTTCTGCAGGCCTCGATTATCCCGGCATCGGGCCTGAACATGCCTGGCTGCATGATATGAAGCGCGTTAAATATGTATCAGCCACCGACAAGGAAGCGCTGGCCGCATTCCAACTCTGTTGCAAGTTGGAAGGCATCATCCCGGCCTTGGAGCCTTCGCATGCATTGGCCCATGTCATGAAGATCGCGCCAAAATTGCCCGCAGATCATCTCATGGTCATGAACATGTGTGGCCGCGGCGACAAAGACATTTTCACTGTTGCAGATATTCTCGGAGTGAAGCTGTGATGTCGCGCATTGAAGCAAAATTTGCTGACTTGAAAAAACAAAAACGCGCTGCCTTGGTGACCTTCATCACAGCGGGGGACCCGGATTATGCAACGTCGTTGAAAATCGTGCAGGGCTTGCCGAAAGCCGGTGCTGATGTCATCGAATTGGGCATGCCTTTCACCGACCCCATGGCCGATGGTCCGGCCATTCAAGCGGGTGGACTTCGGGCGCTGAAAGGCGGCCAGACCATGAAGAAGACCCTGCAACTGGTGAAAGACTTCCGCAAGGCCGACAAGACAACGCCGATTGTGTTGATGGGTTACTACAATCCGATTTACGTTTATGGCGTTACGAAATTTCTGGTCGACATCAAGAAAGTCGGTGTGGATGGGTTGATCGTGGTGGACTTGCCGCCGGAAGAAGATGATGAACTTTGCATTCCCGCTATGGCGGCTGGCATCAACTTCATCCGTTTGACCACACCAACAACCGACGACAAGCGCGCACCTGCCGTGTTCAAGCACACGTCGGGTTTTGTTTATTATGTGTCCGTGCTCGGCATCACCGGCACCAAGGCACCCGACTTGAAAAGCGTGAAGCAAAATGTCACGCGCTTGAAAACCCACACCGATCTGCCCATTTGTGTAGGCTTCGGGGTGAAAACCGCAGAGCAAGCCCGCACCATTGCCCAAACAGCTGATGGCGTGGTCGTGGGTTCTGCATTGGTAAGTGCGGTTGAAGCATCATTGAACAAAAAAGGTGAAGCCACCGCAAAAACCCCAGCTGCCGTTCACAAGATGGTGGCTGAGATTGCAAAAGGCGTGAGAGCATAACATGAACTGGATCAAGAATTACGTTCGTCCAAAAATCCGCTCATTGCTGGGGCAAAAGCGCGACACGCCGGAGAATATGTGGATCAAGGACCCAGACTCCGGACAGATGGTGTTTTACCGTGATCTGGAAGCCAACATGTTTGTGTTTCCAGGCTCAGGCCACCACCACCGCATGCCAGCGGAAGCCCGCATCAAAAGTTTTTTTGATGGTGGTTCATATGAAAAAATCACGTTGCCAACCGTGGCCGTTGATCCCCTGAAATTCCGCGATGAAAAGAAATATTCTGATCGTTTGAAAGATGCCAAATCCAAGGGTCATCCCGATGATAGTATACTTGCGGGCTTGGGCCAGGTTGAAGGCCAGGACATGGTCGTGATGGTGCAGGACATGTCCTTCATCGGCGGCTCACTTGGCATGGCTGCAGGTGAAGCCATCATCACGGCAATGCGCAAGGCCTTGAGCGCAAAATGCCCCTGTGTGATTTTCGTGGCCTCTGGTGGTGCGCGTATGCAGGAGGGGATTTTGTCACTGATGCAAATGCCACGCACAACTATTGCAGTTCAGGAACTGCGTGAAGCGGGCTTGCCTTATATTGTTGTGTTGACCAACCCGACGACAGGGGGTGTGACAGCATCCTATGCCATGTTGGGAGACGTGCAGTTGGCCGAACCCAATGCCCTGATTGGTTTTGCAGGCCAGCGCGTGATTGAGCAAACCATCCGTGAAAAACTGCCGGAAGGCTTTCAGCGTGCCGAATATCTGAAAGACCACGGCATGGTGGATATGGTTGTGCCGCGCCACGAGATGAAAACCACGGTGTCGCGCATTGCAAAAATTCTGATGAAGCAGAAAGCGACCACCACGTCGACAGCACTGGTTCCGGCGTAACGGATCATGGCCGTCAGCGATGCAATTCTGATGCGGCTGTTGGAGTTGCATCCAAAAATCATTGATCTTTCGCTGGATCGCATGAACAGCATTCTGGCGAAGCTGGGTTACCCGCAACGCCAAGTGCCGCCCGTCATTCATATCGGCGGCACCAATGGCAAGGGCTCCACCCAAGCCTTTGTGCGGGCCATGATGGAGGCTGCAGGCTTAAAAGTTCATGCCTACACCTCACCACATCTCGTCAAATTTCATGAGCGCATTCGCGTTGCTGGTAACTTGATTGCTGAACCGGATTTGTCGGCCCTGCTGGAAGAATGCGAAGTGGCCAATGGGGGCGATCCCATCACGTTTTTTGAAATTACCACCGCTGCCGCCTTTCTGGCTTTTGCCCGCACCCCAGCGGATTATTTGTTGCTCGAAGTGGGATTGGGCGGCAGGTTGGATGCCACCAACGTGATTGCAAAACCGGTAGCCTGTTGCATCACCTCCATCGGGCTCGACCACCAGCAATATCTTGGTGAAACACTTGAGTTGATTGCCGCTGAAAAGGCCGGAATCATTAAGCGCGGTGTTCCCTGCATTCTGGGTGCCATGCCACAAACCGCACGAAACGCAATCGAGGCCGTTGCTGAAAACGCAACTGCACCCTTGACTATTGCGGGGCAAGATTGGGATTGTTATCCGCAGCATGGCCGCATGGTGTTTCAAGACCAGAACGGACTGCTGGATTTGCCTTTGCCCGCACTTCCCGGTCCGCACCAGTTTGGCAATGCTGGAAATGCCATCGCCATCATCCGCAATTTGCAGGATGAGCGCATCACCGAAGATCACATTGCGGAAGGCTTGAAGACTGTGACGTGGCCCGCCCGGTTGCAGCGTTTGAAGGGCGGTGCTTTGTCGGCCTTGTTGGATGAACAGTCTGAACTTTGGCTGGATGGCGGCCATAATGCCGATGCGGGCGTGGTGTTGGCAGACGCATTGCGTGCCATGCCAAATAAGCCCTTGGTCATTATTTGGGGCATGCTCAACACCAAGGACGCCACGCAGTTTTTCAAACCCCTCGCGGCACTTGCTGACCATGTTGTGACGTTGGCAATTCCGGGTGAAGCGAACGCCATAGCGGCAGATGATTTAGCAGAGACGGTCCGAAAGTTGGGCACCGCCGCGTCAGCCGCCGCGAACATTGAAGACGCCGTTCGGCACGCTGCAAAAATTAACGCGTCAGCACGGGTGTTAATTTGCGGATCGCTCTATCTCGCAGGCCATGTGCTAGCGGCAGAAGAACAAGTCGAAATGTCGAATGTCTCAGGTGCCGCCAAACGCTGAATTAAACCGGACGCACTTCCGTGACTTCGGGCACGAAATGGCGCAGCAGGTTTTCAACGCCGTGCTTCAATGTTGCCGTTGACGAAGGGCAGCCTGCGCATGAGCCTTTCATGTTCAAATACACAACGCCGTCCTTGAAACCTTTAAAGGTAATGTCTCCACCATCCTGTGCCACGGCGGGCCGCACACGGGAATCAAGCAAGTCCTTGATAGTCTTCACGAGAGGGGCATGGTCTTCATCGAAAAATTCGCCGTCTTCAACGGCTTCCGCGGCTGATGCCGAATCTGAAAGCACAGGCACGCCAGACATGTAGTGATCCATGATCACACCCAGAATGGCAGGTTTCAGCTGTTGCCACTCGCCTCCCGAACGGGTGACGGTAACAAAATCATGGCCCAGAAACACGCCGGATACATTGTTGATGTCAAACAGGCGTTTGGCCAAGGGCGACTCTTCGGCTTCATCCAAGTTACGGAAATCCCGTGTGGAGCCCGGCAATACGGGCTTGCCCGGCAGGAACTTCAAAGTGGCAGGATTAGGCGTGGCTTCAGTCTGAATAAACATGGGGTGAACCTCTTTGCCGCTATATAGGCTTCTTTAGAACGATTTTAAAGAACAACCTGTTCCAGCCTAAGCCTGAATAAATCCGACTAGCTTTTTGACATCCCGCAGGATGGGGGCGGCAATGGCGCGCGCCCGAGCGGAGCCTTCGGCCAGCACGCGTTCCACATGCCCAGGGTCACCCTGATAGCGCCGCATATCGTCAGCCACGGGCGATAGCTTTGCAACTGCCAAATCGGCCAAGGCATTCTTGAAGGACGAGAATTGACCGCCACCATATTGGGCCAAAACCTCTGCCGGGGATTGACCCGTCAAGGCCGCATAAATGCCCACGAGATTTTGCGCTTCTGGACGACCTTCCAAACCTTTTTCATCCGACGGCAGACCGTCAGCGTCAGTTTTGGCTTTGCGAATCTTCTTGGCAATATCGTCAGCGCTGTCCGTGAGGTTGATGCGCGACAGGTCAGATGGATCAGACTTCGACATTTTCTTGGTGCCGTCCCGCAGGCTCATGACGCGGGTCGCTGGGCCTTGAATGACGGGCTCCGTCAACGGGAAAAACTGATCGCCAAAACCGGCAGCCGCAATGGCTTCGGCAAAATCCACGTTGAATTTCTGCGCAATGTCCCGCGTCAACTCCAAATGCTGTTTCTGGTCTTCACCAACAGGAACATGGGTAGCCTTATAGGCCAGAATGTCGGCGGCCATCAGGTTTGGATAAATATAAAGACCAACCGAGGCTTTCTCCTTGTCCTTGCCAGCCTTTTCCTTGAACTGCGTCATGCGGTTGAGCCAACCCAGCCGCGCCACGCAATTGAACACCCACGCCAGCTCCGCATGTTCGGCCACTTGGGATTGGTTGAAGATGACGGATTTCGCAGGGTCAAGACCACAAGCCAAATAAGCCGATGTCACATCGCGAATGGCGGTGCGCAGTGCTGCGGGGTCTTGCCAAACGGTGATGGCATGCAAATCTACCACGCAATAAATCGCCTCGTGGCTGGCTTGCATCTTGATCCAATTCAACATGGCACCGAGATAATTGCCAAGGTGCAAGTTGCCCGTGGGCTGCATGCCGGAGAAAACGCGAGGCGGAAAGTGGCTCATGGTGTGGACCCTTGATAAATATGTTGAAGCTTCAAGCCTTGGACAGCCTGAGAAGGTTGCGCCTTATGCCCGCGAATTTCAGAATTGAAAAGCCTTACCTGCGCATGGAAGCCTTGAGGTCTGACAGGCGAAACGCCCCTGTAACATGGGCTGACGCAAAATAACTGCCGGCACCTGCCAACATCAATACAACCAACCCCAAAACGGCTTTAGCAAAGCCAGCGTTGTCTGCGTAGTGATCTTGTAGCATATGGTTCAAGCCATAGAGGGTTGCCGCCATGACCAGAAGCGCTAACATCATGCGGGGCAGACGGGATTTGAAACGCGCATCCCACGCATAATGCCCGCGCCGAATGGCCGTGACCATCAACAGCACCGCATTGAACCACGCCGCGACGGTTGTGGCCATGGCAATGCCGACATAACTGAAACTCCGCGACAAGAGAAAGCTTGCGGCAATGTTGACGACCACCGCCGCGATGGCAAAATACATCGGCGTCTTGGTGTCCTCGCGGGCAAAGAAACCGGGCTGGAAAATCTTGGTCAGGGTAAAGGCGGGAAGACCAAAGGCGAAGGCCGCAAGCACGGGCGCCACGGCGAATGTATCGTTGCGGGTAAAGGCTCCGTGTTCAAACACCGTGTGCAAAATGGGTCGGCCGATCAGGATCAAGGCAGCAGCAGCAGGAAGCGTCAAGAACAGCGAAAATTCCAAGGCGCGGTTTTGACTGTCGAGGGCACCCTGCATGTCGCCGCTCCGTAATTTGCGAGAAAGCGTGGGCAGCAGAACGACGCCAATGGCCACACCAATCAACCCCAGCGGCAATTGAAACAGGCGATCAGCATAATATAAGAATGCCACACCACCTGAAAAACCCGTGGCCAACATGGTGGCGATCAACAAATTGATCTGGGTGATGCCGCCCGAAATCAATCCGGGTACGGATAATATCAAAACGCGTTTAACATCCGCCGTTACAATGGGTTTCCCGGGCACCACGTGGGCACCCGCACGGCGTGCTGCAACCAACAGCAACACCAATTGCGCCACACCCGAAATTGTTACGGCCCACGCGAGGAAACGCCCCGTATCAGCCGTATTGCCAAGACCCAACCACCACGCCAGCAACGTGAAGCTGATAACAACGATATTCAGCAATATGGGCGCAGCAGCAGGAGCCGAGAAGCGATTGAGGCTGTTCAAAATGCCGCCAAACAAAGCTGTGAGGGACATCATGCCAAGATAGGGAAAGCAGATGCGCGTCAATTCCGTGGCCAGAGATATTTTTTCAGTAGAACCGGTAAAACCAGGTGCCAGTAGCGGCATCAACCACGGCATGAAAATCATGGCGGCAGCGCAGAACAAGATCATCCACGTAAACAGCACCGACAGCATGTCCCGCCCGAAGGCGAAAGCATGGGCTTGACCTTCTCCTTCAACTTTCTTGGCAAATTGCGGCACGAAAGCGTTATTGAAAGCTCCTTCCGCAAACAATGCACGAAACAAGTTGGGCAAGCGCTGCGCCACAAAGAATGCCTCGGCGACCAGACCTGTGCCAAGTGTGAAGGCAATCAACTGATCCCGCACAAAGCCAAGCAGGCGGCTGATCAAGGTGAAGCCACCCACCTTGGCGGCTGATTTGAGAAGAGACATGGTTGGTCCTTATGCTGCTTTGGCCTGAGGTGCCAAGACCTGCATCAAGGCGTCGGTAATTTTGGCGTGCCGCGTTTCGCTTGTGATTTTGGCACCCGTGAGATCGGTCACATAAAACACGTCGATAATTTTTTCACCAAAGGTCGTGATGTGGGCGGAGACGATGTTGAGGTTCAGTTGGAACAGAGCATCCGTGAGGTGATGCAAGAGCCCCACCCGATCAAGACCATTGATTTCAATCACCGTATGCTTGTTGGATGATGTGTTGTCGATGATGACGCGGGGTTCAACACTGAAAGCCTGCGCCCGATACTCAGTCTTCTTGGCCTGCGCCATGGCTTCCTTCAAACGTAACTGACCACGCAAAGCTTTGGTGATGGTGTCTGCAACGCGAAGTGCACGGCGTTTTTCATCGGCTTCTTCAGCAAATTCACGCTGCAGCAAAATGGTGTCCAGTGCCATGCCATCCGTCGTTGTGAAAATTTGTGCGCCAATGATGTTTGCATTGGCAGCAGCACAGGCCCCGGTGATGGTGGCGAGTAGACGCGGGTGATCAGGCGCGTAAATCGTCACCTCAGTCACGGCTGCAAAAGCATCCGACTTTACATCGGTGGTCACGTCGCGCGATGCTGCGCGACTGATCAAGGCGTGATGGCGGATTTTCTGGTCCATCGGCACATTGAGCCAATAGGCATCATAGTGGCGGTGCAACGTGACGTTTTTTTCTGCCTCGGACATCGTAGGGTTTTGCTGTAGGAAATGTTGCTGTGCTTCAGCCACCCGTTCCTTGCGGCCAACAGCAGTGTGGCCACCCGTCAACAGCGGTTCGGCCTCGGCATAAAGTGTGCGCAACAATTGACCCTTCCAGCCATTCCACACGCCTGGGCCCACGGCGCGAATATCGGCCACGGTCAAGATCACCAACAGCTTCAAGCGTTCAGGACTTTGCACGATGCCGACAAAGTCAAGAATGGTTTTGAAGTCGTTGAGATCGCGCATCTGCGCCGTTTCGCTCATCAATAAATGGTGGCGCACCAACCATGCTACGGTCTCCGTGTCGGCGGCCGAAAGCCCAAGACGCGGGCACATTTCGCGCACCACGCGCTCGCCCGCAATGGAATGGTCTTCATCGCGGCCCTTGGCAATGTCGTGTAGCAAGCCCGCCACAAACAAGGCACGGCGCGACGTGAGCGTGGGAAACAAGGCGGCAGAAAGCGGGTGGTCGCCCGTCAATGTGCCATCTTCCAGGCCGCGCAACACACCAACCGTGCGCAGTAAATGCTCATCCACCGTGAAGTGGTGATACATGTTGAACTGCATCATCGCCACGATCTTGCCGAACTCCGGCAGAAAGCGCCCAAGTACGCCTGCTTCATTCATGGCGCGCAACACGGTTTCAGGATCACCTGATTCCAACAGGCAATCAAGGAACAACGCATTGGCTTCCTCGCTCTTGCGCAAGGGCTCGTCAATTTTCCGCAAGTTCAGGCGCATGTCTTGCAAGGCATCGGGGTGTATTTCAGCTCCCGTGGCACCGGACTCCTTGAAAATGCGAATGAGATTTGTGGGGTCAGTCGCAAAGGCCTTTTCATTGGCCAAGGCAATGCGGCCTGCTTCCAGCTTGAAGTCTTTCGATAAACCGGAAGCGCGCTTTCCCTTCGGCAAGAACTTTGCCATCATGCGTGACAAAGACGGCGCGTCCTTTAAATGTTTGGCTTCAAGGCTCGCACAAAAAATCCGGGTTAGGTTGCCAACATCTTTGGCCACCAGAAAATAATGCCGCATGAAGCGTTCCACATGCTTCAAGCCGCCATGGGCCTTATAGCCCAGGCGTTCAGCCATTTCGCTTTGCCGGTCAAAGCTCAGCTTGTCTTCGCCGCGCTTTGAGATGAAATGTAAGTGGCATCTCACTGCCCAGAGGAAATCTTCGGCCTTGTGAAACAAGCGCAACTCTTCCTTGGTGAAGACGCCCTTCTCCGCCAGTTCTTCGGTTGAATTTGCATCAAACAAAAACTTTGCAATCCAGAATAAAGTATTGAGATCGCGCAAGCCGCCCTTGCCGTCCTTGATGTCGGGCTCAACAGCGTAGCGGCTTTCGCCATAGCGGGCATGGCGCTGGTCGCGTTCAGCTAATTTTTCCGAGACGAATTGCTTTGCCGATTTTTTGACGACGCTTTTGCGGTAGCGGCCATTCATATCGGCAAACAGCGTGGCATCACCACAAATGAAGCGCGCCTCCAAAATAGAGGTCATGATGGTGTTGTCAGTTCTCGCCAATGCCAGACAGTCTTCAATGGTGCGGGTGGCGTGGCCTACCTTTTGGCGGGCGTCCCATAGCGCATAGAGCAGAAATTCCACCACCTTATCGGTTTCAGCAGATTTGCCATCCGGCACCAGAAACAGAAGATCAATGTCAGAACCCGGTGCCAGCGTGGCGCGGCCATAGCCACCCACAGCAATCACCGACAGGGCTTTGTCAGGCGCTTTCAGCCCCACGGCTTTGCAAGCCAAAGCATATAGACCTTGGATGATGGCGTCTTGCGCCGTAGCCAAGAATTCAGCGCAGCGCGTGCCCTTTCCGCTTTTTTGAAGTTGGGCTTCTGCCGCCGTCCGATTGTCTTCGAGAAGGGTTTTAACCCGCGCCGTTGCAGTATTGCGCAGGGCCAGAAGGTCTTGCCCTGTCATGAGGTCGGTGAAGTCAAACGCCATCATTTTGGTTCTCCAGCCATCAGGCGTTTCAATTCATAGAGCGCGTCATGGGCGTCGCGCGGTGAGAGATTGTCGGGGTGAAGTTCTGCTAGGCGCAAGCGCAGGTGATCGGCTTTTGGTGCGGCTTTCGGCATGACGTTGAACAAAGGCAAATCTGCCAGCAAGTCAGGCTTTGTACCTTGGTCCCGGTGTTCTTCCAACTGCGCCAGCACATCTTGTGCACGCGAAATGACTGCTTGCGGAAGCCCTGCAAGTTTTGCCGCCTGAATGCCATAGCTGCGATCTGCGGCACCCTCCTCAACATGATGCATGAACTTGATGTCGCCCTGCCATTCCCTCACCGCCATGGTCATGCATTTAAGGCGCGGCAGGGTTTTCTGAAGCGTTGTCAGTTCATGATAATGCGTGGCGAACAGGGCGCGACTTTGGTTGTGCTCATGCAGATATTCCACAGCAGCCCAGGCAATCGACAAGCCGTCAAACGTGGCCGTACCGCGCCCGATTTCGTCGAGAATGACGAGTGACCGCGGCGTGGCCTGATTGAGAATGGCCGCTGTTTCCACCATTTCAACCATGAAGGTAGAGCGCCCGCGTGCCAAATCATCGGCCGCACCAACGCGGCTATAAAGCCTGTCCACTACGCCAATATGCGCACTGCTTGCGGGCACAAATGCCCCCATTTGCGCCATCACAACAATCAATGCGTTCTGGCGCAGGAAGGTAGATTTACCTGCCATGTTAGGGCCTGTCAGCAACCACAAAGCGGTTTTCTCATCGCCCAAGTTGCAATCATTGGCAATGAAGCGTGAAGCTCCATCTTTCGCGAGTGCGGCCTCAACCACGGGGTGGCGGCCCTCTTTTATGCTGAAGGCAACGCTCTCATCGACGAGCGGACGCACATGGTTTTGTGTTACGGCCAAATGCGCCAGTGCGGACAAGCAATCGAGATCCGCCAAGGCTGCAGCACAGGATGAAATTTCAGCGCGGGCATCAATTACCCGCTGGCAGAAACTTGCAAACACATCCATTTCAATGGCTAGCGCACGTTCGGCTGCATGCGAAATTTTCTGTTCAAGACTGGTCAGGTCCGCCGTTGAAAAACGCATGGCGCCTGCCATGGTTTGCCGGTGAAAAAAGGCAATCGTGCCTGAAGGGTCTTTCATGCCATCGGCTTGCGCCTGTGGCACTTCGATGAAATAGCCCAGAATATTATTGTGCTTGATTTTCAGATTACGAAGGCCCGTGATCTCGGCATAGTGCGCTTGTAAGCCAGCAATCACGCTACGGGTGTCGTCCCGCAGTTTTCGACTTTGATCCAATTCCGGATCATAGCCCACCGCAACAAAACCACCATCGCGCGCCAATAAGGGTAGGCTTTGCGCCAAGGCCCGTTGCAGCTCATAAGAAAGTTCCAGGGGCGCCTGTACCAACACACCAATGTTTGCACCCACAACTTGTGGCAATGGCAAGCGCGCCAATTCCGATGCAATGGCATGGGCTCGGGCAATGCCCGTGGCCAGTGCTGCCAAATCCCGTGGCGAAGCTCGCTTGGCCGTTACCCGTGCTAAAGCACGCTCAATATCGGGAACTTCAGACAAGCTTTCGCGCACGGCGTTGCGCAACGTTTCTTCGCGGTGGAAAAAGCTCACACCATCCAGGCGTTCAAGAATGCTTTCCGCCCGCGCCATTGGCCGTGCCATCAAGGCGCTCAATCGCCGCGCCCCCGCAGAAGTTACAGTGCGGTCCATCACCTCCAGCAGGCTGCCGCTGCGTGTACCTTGCATGGAACGGGAAAGTTCCAGATTGGTGCGGGTTGCGGCATCAATCAACAGGCCTTCGCCAATGGCCTCGCGGCGTGGCACACGCAAATGTGGCATGGCACCAACCTGCGTGAGCAGGATGTAGTCAAGGAGACTTCCCAAGGCCGCAATTTCAGCCCGCGAAAATTCTGCAAAGCCTGCTGTTGTCGCCACATTGAAATGCTGGACCAGACGGTGTTCGGCGGTTTGGCTGTCAAAGCGGCTTTGCGGCAAAGGCGTTGGCGAAGCAGCGGTGAAGGCTATGGCTTGCTTGATCGTTTCGTCATTTAGAAGCGTATCAGCCAACACCACTTCGGAAGGCCCGATACGCGCCATGTCCGCGGCTAGCCTCGTGGCGGTGGTTGCGGTCACGGCAAAATCACCAGTGGAGATATCGGCATAGGCCAAGGCCATGTCGCCAGAACTTTTCAACACCACCAATGTGCTTAAATAATTTGTGCTGCGCACATCAAGTAAACTGTCCTCGGTAATGGTGCCGGGCGTAATAAGGCGCACCACATCACGCTTGACGACGGATTTTGAACCGCGTTTCTTGGCTTCAGCCGGATCTTCCAATTGCTCACACACGGCTACGCGGTGGCCATGGCGGATCAGCTTTTGCAAGTAGTGGTCCATGGCATGAACAGGCACGCCACACATGGGGATATCTTCACCCAAATGCTTGCCACGCTTGGTTAGGGCGATTCCCAAGGTTGCGGCGGCTTCCACGGCATCATCAAAAAACAACTCGTAGAAATCACCCATCCGGTAGAACAGCAGTGATCCGGGGTTGGCGCGTTTCACCTCAAAATACTGCGTCATCATCGGGGTCATGATGGGCGCTGCGGAGCGATGCTCAGAATTTGAGGGTGACGTATCCATAAATCTCGTTCTAGCCAATGGGTCTTGCTGGTGCCAGTGTTTGCGTATTGCACAATAGTTACGGCCTCACTAGTTTGATCCCAAGCAAATAAAAATCAGACCTTCAGGCAGGATATAATCAGAATGGCAACACCACCAAGCAAAGCCCTCCGCCGCCCTTCGGTGACGGATGAAGAGGCCCTGCAATTTCACCAGCGTGGCAAGCCCGGCAAACTTGAAATTACACCAACCAAACCCATGGCCACCCAGCGGGATTTATCGCTGGCCTATAGCCCCGGCGTGGCAGTACCGGTGCGGCGCATCGCTGAAAATCCGGACACGGCTTATGACTATACCGCCAAGGGCAACCTCGTCGCCGTGATTTCAAATGGCACGGCGATTTTAGGTCTGGGTGATCTGGGTGCTTTGGCCTCAAAGCCTGTCATGGAAGGCAAGGCCGTTTTGTTTAAACGCTTTGCTGATGTGGATTCCATTGACCTCGAAGTGGACACCAAGGACGTCGAGGAATTCATTGGGGCCGTGCGTTACCTAGGGCCGACCTTTGGCGGGATCAACCTTGAAGACATCAAGGCACCAGATTGCTTTATCATTGAGCAACGCCTGCGTGAATTGATGGACATCCCCGTGTTCCACGATGACCAGCACGGCACGGCCATTATTTCAACAGCAGCCCTCATCAATGCGTTGCAAGTTACCGGTCGTTCCCTGAAAGATTTCAGACTGGTGTGCAACGGTGCGGGTGCAGCGGCCATTGCCTGTGTGGAATTGGTAAAGTCGTTGGGTGTGCCCAATGACAACGTTATTTTGTGCGACTCCAAAGGCGTTGTTTACAAAGGCCGGACCGAGGGTATGAACCAATGGAAATCGGCCCATGCGGTTGATACCGACAGGCGCACCTTGGAAGATGCCATGGATGGCGCTGACGTGTTCTTTGGTTTGTCCGTTGCCGGCGCCCTGACGCCTGCCATGGTGAAAAGCATGGCCAAAAATCCAATTATTTTCGCCATGGCCAATCCCGATCCGGAAATCACGCCAGAAGATGCGCACATGGTACGTGACGACGTTATCATGGCTACGGGCCGGTCGGACTATCCCAATCAGGTGAATAACGTTCTGGGCTTTCCCTATATTTTCCGCGGCGCATTGGACGTGCGCGCCCGCACCATCAATGATGAGATGAAAATTGCCGCAGCCCGTGCATTGGCAGAATTGGCGCAGGAGGACGTACCCGATGAAGTAGCTGCCGCCTATCATGGCTCAAGGCTGGCTTTTGGTCGCGAATATCTTATCCCCGCACCATTTGATCCACGTCTGATTTCGCGCATCCCCGTGGCGGTGGCCAAGGCAGCGATGGAATCAGGTGTGGCACGCCATCACATTGCTGATCTCGAAGCTTATGCGGCTCAACTTTCAGCACGGCTTGACCCTGTATCCGGCACCTTACAAACCGTTTACGCGCAGGTGCGTGGCAACCCGCGCCGTGTGGTATTTGCTGAAGGCGAAGAAGACCGCATGATCCGCGCGGCCAACAGCTTTGCGGCCTCAGGCCTTGGCACGGCCATTTTAATTGGTCGTGAAAGTGTCATCGCAGAAACCATGAAAATATCAGGCATTGAGCTCAACGAACATGTCGAGATTACCAATGCGCGCATCGCCGCCCATAACATCGATTACGCCAATCTGCTCTATGCACGTCTGCAACGCGAAGGCTTCCTGCTGCGCGATTGCCAACGCATGGCCAACCAGGACCGCAACGTGTTTGCGGCCTGCATGGTGGCATCAGGAGATGCGGATGCCATGGTTACAGGCTTGACGCGCAACTTCTCGGTCGCACTTGATAACGTCAGGCGCGCCCTTGACGAATTACCGGGCCGTACTGCCATAGGCGTGTCCATGGCTTTGGTGCGGGGGCGCACCGTGTTCATCGCCGATACTTCGGTCCATGAATTGCCGAATTCGGAAGAGCTGGCGTCGATTGCCCAGGAAGCAGCAAGTGTTGCCCGTCGCTTTGGCTATGAACCGCGCGTGGCGTTCCTGTCCTATTCAACATTTGGTTACCCCAAGGGCGACCGTGCGGAATATGTACGCAAGGCTGTGAAAGTTCTGGAACAACGACAGGTCGACTTCGAGTTTGACGGTGAAATGACAGCCGACGTAGCATTGTCGAAGGAAGCCATGGCGCTTTACCCTTTCTGCAGGTTGACGGCTCCTGCAAATGTGTTGGTTATGCCTGCGGCCCATTCGGCCTCGATCTCAACCAAGATGTTGCAACAACTGGGCGGCGTTACCGTGATTGGTCCGCTGCTCACGGGCCTGTCAAAGCCCGTACAAATTGCGTCGATGTCAGCAACGACCAACGACATTCTCAACCTCGCGGCCATTGCAGCCTATGAAGTGGTGAAGTGATCAAATTTCGACGGGTGCGCCATAGTGGTTGAAATAGCGGGGGTTGATGGCTGATACCGGCAAAACGATCAACACATCGGTGGTGTTGAATTGCGGGTCAATCACAGCGCCGTCGCCAATATAGCAGCCAAGGCGCAAATAGGCTTTGATCAGTGTCGGCAGATCTTTGAGCACTTGGCGCTGGTTGACTTCAGCAATCGGTTTTTGCCTCATGGAAATTTTATGCTGCGGCAAGGCTTCGACATACCATTCGGCAGGTGCAGGGGATGCATGGGCGAGGAACGTTAACGCTTCGGCCTGCAATGCAACGTCTGTGCCTGCAAGACTGGCGCAGCCCAGCATCACATCAAGCTTGTGGAAGCGCACATAATTCCAAATGCCCTGCCACAACAATTCAGCAACAGGCTTGCCGCGAAAACCTTCTGCCACACAAGAGCGGCCAACTTCCAAAAATCGCAAGCCGTCGTGTCGCCGCAGCAAGGGCTCCAAATCAAATTCTGCTTGTGAGTAGAAACCACCATTGGCTTTTGCCACGTCTTGCCGCAACAGCCGATAGGTGCCCACAAGCTTGCCGCCATTGACGGCCGTGCCATCATTATTGTCGGGCGCGTTGTCCTCTACGACAAGCAGATGATCGCAAAAGCTATCGAAGCGATCCACGTCAAGCCTGGTTGCTCTTGCTTCAGCATCGGCTTTTGCCGAAAGCTCCTCATAAAACACGCGGTAGCGCAGCCGCTGGGCAGCGCGCATATCTTCAGGCGTGAGGGCAAGACGCACCGTCAAGCCATTGCGTTGGGCCAAAATCATGGTGCGCGTATCTAGCAACATATAGCTCATGTTGCACGTTCAACATAAGCCAATGACGGTAGCGTGACGGTTCAGGCGGCTTTGGCTTGAGTAAGTTTAGCCAAGGCTTCTTCCAAGGTCTGTGCGTTCAAAAGGTTTAGCCACGTGGCCATCCATGCCCGCTGCAAGGCAGGCCTTGATGTCATGGGGCTGCGCATTGGCTGTGAGTGCCAAAATCCGGAGCGGTGGCAAATTCCAGTCCTTTTCAACCGCACGCAGGGCGCGTGTGGTATCGTGACCGTTCATGTCCGGCATTTCGACATCCATGAACACCACATCAAAATTCCGGTCAGCCGACAGCATGTCAAGGGCCGCACGGCCAGAAGTGGCAAGGCGTGTTTCGTGACCGGCTTTGGTCAGCAATGTTTTAGCGAGGAGCGCGTTCACAGGCGTATCTTCAACCAGCAACAGCCTGAGCTTTTTCACCTTGCGCACGGTTTGGCTGATCATGCGTAAATTCTGCGTTTGCGTCGCCATGTGTTGGCCGTCGCGTTCCGTCATTTGGCGCACCAAGGTCGAGCGGCGCACCGGCTTCATCAGATAGCCTGTCGTGGGCTTTGCCAGCAGGCTGCGCAGTGTGCGGCGCTCTTCCGGATTCACCGTCAACCAAATTTGCGGCAAGGATTTTTTCTGCCTTGACCGCGTGCGGGCCATGCGGTGCAACAGGGAGCGGAAGCCCCATCACAAATGATTGCCGTTGCGGCACCGGACAAGACTTCGGCACATGTATTCTCCGTGCTGTCCATGGTGGCCGTTGTTGCACCTTGGCTTTCAAGGCTTTTTTGCAGGTCATAGCGCATCATGCTGTCTTGCATCATCAACACATAATGGCGGCCTGCCAAGCGGTGGTCGGGTGCAGCAGGGGCTTCAGCATGAAGGGGCAAGGTAACAATGAAGGTTGAGCCTTTGCCCACGATGCTTTCAAGCTGCAAACTGCCGCCCATGGCTTCGACCAGTGATTTTGAAATACCAAGCCCGAGGCCGGTGCCGCCAAAGCGTTTTGCGGTTTCGTCATTGGCTTGCGTGAAGGCTATGAACACACGGGACTGCTCGGCGGCCGTCATGCCAATGCCGGTGTCGCGGATAGCGATCACGATCTGGTGCGTCTTTCACCGTGGCGCGAATGGAAACGCCGCCCTTTTCAGTGAACTTGATGGCGTTGCCTGCAAGGTTGAACAACACCTGCCGCATGTGGAGATCACGGAAGGGCAGAACGGCTGGCACGTCATCGGCAATGTAGGAAGAAATTTCAATTGACTTGGCGTGGGCGCGTGGCGCCAGAAGTTCTGTAACATTTTCGATAACGGCGGCAAGTTCGACCTGCTGCGTGGTCGCGTTGTTCTGCTCTTCAGACTTTGCCCGGTCCAGCATTTCATCCAGAATCGAAAGCAAGGTGCGACCCGAGCTATGGGCAATGCTGGCATAGTTTTTTTGTTCAGCCGAGAGTTCAGTTTCCAGAAGCAAGCCCAACATGCCCAATGACTCCATTCAAGGGTGTTCGGATTTCGTGGCCCATGTTGGCCATCATGCGGCGTGTATCGGCAATCGACTCATGATTGGGGCGAGCGGCCAAGGCTGATTTCAAACATTCGTTTTCAGCACGTGCCGCAGTCAAAACATTCCACATCACAACACAGGCCGCAAACAAGGTGCCACCCACCAGTAAAGCAGCCGACAACATGAGTTGTTCATTCAACGCCAACTGATGAGCAGCTCTGAATACGCCGAGCATCATGGCCATTGCGGCGACGGCCAACAATGGCCATGCAACGCTGCCATCATTGGCGGTAATGGTATTTGATCGGGCTCGGTCTTGGTAATCAGGCTTCATTGACGCACTCGTTTTCCAACAGTGGAATTACTCATGCGCCCTTTAAACACTCACCTCGTTTCTAAACCCTTACACCCCGTGAATCACAGTTAAGATGACGTTTAAAGTTCAAGCCGCTGCCCGCATTGAGGCGGGTTTCTGGCGATAGCTGAGAGCCTCTGCAAGGTGCAGGCGCGATATGCTTTCCCGGTGATCAAGGTCGGCAATGGTGCGCGCCACGCGGAGCACGCGGTGAAATCCTCGGGCCGACAAATTCATGGCATCAGCTGCATCGCGGATCAGGGCTTGCCCTTTCTCATCAAGGGCGGCAATTTTTTCCAGTACGTGGCCATCCGCTTCCGAATTCAGTCGTAAATGAGCCATACCCATATCAAGGTAGCGCTGGCGTTGTATGGCCCGCGCCTTTGCCACGCGCAGTGCAACATCGGCACTGCGCTCCTTGGGCGGTGGCAAGGTCAAGTCTGATGCTTTGACGGATGCCAGTTCCATTTGAATGTCCATGCGGTCCAGCAACGGGCCGGAAATGCGTCCTTGGTAGTCAGAAGCACAGCGCGGACCCTGCCTGCAGGTATGGCCGGGTTCACCCGTCAACCCGCACTTGCACGGGTTCATGGCGGCGACAAGTTGGAAGCGGGCCGGAAAGGTAACGTGGTAATTGGCCCGTGCAATTTGTGTTTCCCCAGTCTCCATCGGCTGGCGCAGGGCTTCCAACACACGGGGCTGGAATTCCGGCAGTTCATCCAGAAATAAAACACCATGATGCGCCAACGCCATTTCACCGGGTTTGGCTTTTAAGCCCCCACCCACAAGGGCGGGCATCGACGCTGAATGATGCGGCGAGCGGAAGGGCCGCCGCCTCGACAACTGGCCCGACTTCAATTCACCACTGAGTGAAGCGATGATGGAAATATCCAGCATCTCCTTGGATTCAAGCGGCGGCAATATAGAAGGCAAACGCTGTGCCAGCATGGACTTGCCAGCACCGGGAGGACCAACCATGAGGAAATGGTGCCCGCCCGCTGCTGCCACTTCCAAGGCCCGCTTTGCCGCTTCCTGGCCTTTAATGTCAGCCATATCCGGTAGCACCACCTCGTCGGCCTGCACCGTGGGCTTGGGCCGCGTTAAAACTTGCGTGCCCTTTACGTGGTTGAGGAGTTGAATAAGCGATTGCGGTGCCAGAATATCAAGGTCATCACCCGCCCAAGCCGCTTCCGCACCGGAAGCCTTGGGGCAGATCAAGCCCAAGTCATTGGCGTGGGCCGCCATGGCTGCGGGCAAGGCACCCGCAATGGCGAGGATTGAGCCATCCAGCGCCAATTCCCCCAACACGGCATAACGCCCCAGAAAATCCGGCGGTATGACGCCCAAGGCTGAAAGGATGGCCAGCACAATCGGTAAATCATAGTGGCTGCCTTCCTTCGGCAAATCCGCTGGTGAAAGATTAACCACGAGGCGTTTGCCGGGCAGCGCCAGGCCAACGGAATGCAAAGCCGCCCGCACCCGTTCCCGGCTTTCACCCACCGCCTTGTCCGGCAGGCCCACCACCATGAATTTGGTTTGCCCCGACACAAATTGCGCCTGGCAATCCACCACAACACCTTCAACCCCTTGAAACGCAATCGTCGAACACCGTGATGTCATGGCAGTCTCTTCCCCAGCTTTTAAGGTTAAGACGTTAAACCGGAAGATTTCCGTCGCGCAAGAACAAAAAAAGAACGACTGTGCTGGGTTTAGCTTATTGCTTTCACGATGGTGACCACGCCGCGCATATCTTCCACATGGTGGAAGCGCTCCGTCCCTGCTGGCACTTCTTCGTGTTCATGGTCCCAGAGGATGGAGAAGGGTACGTAGACGCCGATTCCCCCGGCTTTGATCATGGGGAGTACATCGGAGCGGATGGAGTTTCCGGCCATCAAAGTGCGCTCCACGCGGCCGCCGTGGCGCTGGCAGATTTTGGTGTAGGTTTCGGGCTTCTTGTCCGAAACAATTTCCACGCCTTCAAAATAAGGGGCAAGGCCAGACGCCAGCACTTTGCGTTCCTGGTGGTGCAAGTCGCCCTTGGTGACCAGCAACAGCCGATGCGTGCCATGTAACGCTTTCAACGTTTCATCCACGTGGGGCAACAATTCAATGTCATGGTCCAACATGTCGCGGCCCATGGCGATGAGCTTTTGTAACGTCACGGCATCAATGGCGCCGCCTGAAAGCAACAACGCCGTTTCAATCATCGACAGTGTAAAACCCTTCACACCAAAACCATAAAGTGGGATGTTGCGCTTCTCGGCTTCCATTAACTCATGGGTGGCCACAGCGGGTTCAGAAAAGTTTGCAAGCATGTGGCCGAATTGTTTTTCAGCCGCATCAAAATGAATGAGGTTATGCCAAAGCGTATCGTCGGCATCAAAGGCGATGAGATCAAGCCCGCTCACAACCGCGCCTCAATAGCATCCCAGATCAGGGCTGCAATGTCGGGCCCGCCAAAGCGTTTGACTTGCCGAATGCCGGTGGGCGACGTCACGTTGATCTCGGTCATGTAGTCACCAATCACATCAATGCCGGTGAAAATCAGTCCGCGCTTCTTCAGGTCAGGCCCCAAGGCTTCGCAAATTTCTTCTTCGCGCTTGGTGAGGGTCGTAGGCGTAGCCACACCACCGGCATGCATGTTCGAGCGGTGGTCATGTTCGGCAGGCACGCGGTTGATGGCGCCCGCCACTTTACCATCGATCAGAATAATACGCTTGTCGCCCCTGCGCACTTCCGGAAGATAGCGCTGCGCAATAAAGGGTTCAGGGTAAAGCTGCTGGAACATTTCCATCAGCGAACCGAAATTCATATCGTTGCGCGAGGTCTTGTAAATGCCCGCACCGCCATTGCCGTATAGCGGCTTCAAAATGATATCATCATGTTCGCGGCGGAATGCGTCAATCTCGCTGATGTCACGCGTGATCAAGGTTTCCGGCATGAACTGCTGATAGTCCAACAGATAAAGCTTCTCCGGCGCATTGCGCACTTCCGTGGGGTCATTCACAACAAGCGTCTTGGGGTGAATGCGGTCCAGTAAATGGGTGGCCGTGATGTAGCTCATGTCGAAAGGCGGGTCTTGCCGCATCAGAATCACATGTTGTGATGCAAGGTCAATTTTGCTGGGCGGCGATGCGGTGAAGTGATTGCCCTTTTCATCTAGCACCGAAACTTCTTCGCCCTTGGCGGACAGTACCCCGTTTTGCAGTGCCAATGATTTGACATGGTAATGGAACAAGCTGTGGCCGCGCCGCTGCGCCTCAAGCATCAAGGCAAAGGTAGAATCGCCCGTGATGTCGATGGTGGAAATTGGATCCATTTGGACAGCAACATTCAATTTCATGGTTCAGTCATTCCCGTCAAAAGCATTCTTGATATGTGTGGGCCAGAGGTAAGAAGGAACGGCTACAATGTCAAACCGCTGAAAACTGGAAGCAGCCTTGCTGTCGCGTGCGGTGTAAAAAGCGGCAGCTTCCGAAATGCGGCTGCTTTGATAAGCCGTGACGGCAAGTATGCCGCTGTCCACTGTGGCACGGGCCTTGACCTCGACAAACACCGTTGTGTTGCCTTTGCGCATGATGAGATCAACTTCGCCAGCGGGCGATTTAAAACGCTGTGCCAACAGGCGGTAGCCTTTGAAGCGCAAATACCACAGGGCCACGGTTTCGGCCCGGTGGCCGTGTTGGTGTGCCGCAGCGCGCGAGCGCCTCACGCCTTGGCCTTGAGTGCCAGAATTCGGGCATAGACATCATCACGCGACAGCCCCAATTTTTTCGACACCAGTGACGCAGCCTTGCCCGAAGGGTGATCGGCTAACGCCTGTTCAATAGCGCGTGTAATGTCGTCGTCTGAAATAACCTCCGGCAATTTTTCCTGCGCCCCAAACACCACCACGAACTCACCCTTGATTGACGGCTTCGCCTTGAGGGTGGCAGCAATGCTCTGCGCCGTGCCGCGCAAGGTTTCTTCATGCAGTTTCGAAATTTCACGGGATACGGAAAGCGGGCGTTCAGCCATCACTGTTTCGATATCTTCCAGCGCTTCCACAATGCGATAGGGCGATTCGTAAACCGCGACTGTTTCAGTTCGGTCTTCAATTTCTGCCAATACCTTCAGTCGCTCATTGCGTTTTTGCGGCAGGAAACCCAGAAAGGAAAACCGATCCGTGGGAAGCCCTGACAACTGCAAGGCAGGCAACAGCGCCGATGCACCGGGCAGGGCCTCAACGCGCAATCCCTTGGCCACACAATCGCGCACCAAGGGAAAGCCCGGATCCGAAATCAACGGCGTTCCGGCATCACTGACCAGCGCAATGATTTGTCCGGACTCAATTGCCGCGATGATGGACGTGCCCGCACCGTCGCTATTGTGATCGTGATAGGCTTTGAGTTTATTCTTGATGCCGAAACGTTCAAGCAGGCGTGGTGTCACCCGCGTGTCTTCGCAATAAATCACATCGGCCACGGCAAGAACATTCAAGCTGCGCAAGGTCATGTCGCCCAAATTGCCAATGGGCGTTGACACCAAGTATAGCCCGGCGGCTACATTTTCCGCCGCAAAACTGTTGGCCCCGATATGATAAGTTTTGTCGCTCATGGCTTGGAGTTTAGATCAATCCGCCAATTCAGCAATAACTGCATTCAACAGACGGCGACCGGCCAGTGTTGCAGCAAGGCGGGCATTGCCTCGCATTTCAACAAAGCCGAGGTCCGCCATTGCCGTGATTTTGGACTGCGCCATGGCTTTGCCCGCAAGTGCCTCATAGCGGTTAAGGTCAATGCCTTCATCAATGCGCAAACCCATCAGCAACATTTCACGCGCCTGTGCGGCGGCATTTGTTGCCTCGTCCTGCACAAGGCCGTGGCCTTGGGTTTGAACCAGCGTGCGCCAAGTCTCAGGGTGCTTTTCTGTGGCCGTCGCAAACGCCGTTCCCTTGTCATGTAAGCGCCCATGGGCACCGGGCCCGACACCTGCATATTCGCCATAGCGCCAGTACAGCAAATTGTGCTGGCTCTCATGGCCTTGTGCTGCATGGTTTGAAATTTCATAGCAAGGCAAACCCGCCTTCGCCGTCAGCTCTTGCGTGAGATCATAAAGATCAGCGGCAAGATCATCTTCGGGGATCACAAGTTTGCCCGCCGCATAAAGGTCCGCATAACGCGTATCGGGTTCAATGGTGAGTTGATAGAGCGACATGTGCCCCTGCTGTTCGCCAAGTGCCCGTGTCAGTTCAGCCCGCCACTTGTCGAGTGACTGCTGAGGCCGCGCATAGATCATGTCGAAGGACACGCGTGGAAAAATTTGTGCCGCAAGTTTGAAGGCGGCAAGCGCCTCGTCAGGCGTGTGCTGGCGGCCGAGGGCTTTCAAGTCGTTTTCGTCAAGGGCCTGCACCCCAACTGAAACGCGATTAACGCCCGCGGTCCGATAGCCCCTAAAATTTTCAGCTTCCACACTGGTGGGGTTGGCCTCCAATGTAATTTCAGCGTCAGGTGTAATGGACCATAGTCCGGCTACGGCATCTAGAATCCGGGCAACAGCGGCAGGCGGCATCAAGGAAGGTGTGCCACCACCAAAAAAGATGGAGGACACAATGCGACCCTTGGTGCGTGTGGCCATATAAGCGAGTTCAGTGACCAGTGCGTTGGCGAAACTGTCGGTATCAACTGCCTCATGGCGCACATGGCTGTTGAAGTCGCAATAGGGGCATTTGGCCTTGCAGAATGGCCAGTGGATATAGAGGCCAAATGCGGGCTGTGGGCTGTTCAAAACAAATCCTTCAACAGCAAATCCAGTGCCCTTGCGCGGTGCGAGATTCTATTTTTTTCCGCGTGGCTCATTTGCGCAAAGGACACGTCACTGCCCTCCGGCACAAACACAGGGTCATAGCCATGGCCAAAGGCCCCCACAGGTGGCCAGGTTAAGTGCCCCGGTGCTGTGCCCACATAAACGCGCTCCGTTCCATCAGGCCACAAGACCAGCAGCGTGCAGTTGAAAGAGGCGGCGCGTTGTTGTGGTGTGGTTGCCTTTGCCGCTTGCAGCTTTTCCTCAACCGTGCGCATGGCCATCATCCAGTCACGCGATGGACCCGCCCAATCGGCGGTATAGACACCGGGTTCGCCATTCAATGCATCGACACACAGTCCTGAATCATCAGCGAGTGTGATGATGCCAGTGGCCTCCATCGCGGCTTTGGCCTTGATGCGCGCATTGCCAATGAAACTGTTTTCTGTCTCAACAGGTTCACCCAGTTTCAATTCGCCTGCACTGGTCACATCAACACCAAGAGGGCCTAGAATTTCACGAAACTCCTCAAGCTTTCCCTTGTTGTGGGTGGCAATCAGAATTTTCTGGCCGCGCAAACTCAAGCTCATGCCACGGCGGCCTTTTGCTTGGACACCAAATCGGCAATGCCAGCCTTTGCGAGGTTCAAAAGCTCTTGCAATTGATCTTCGCTGAAGGGTTCACCCTCAGCAGTGCCTTGAATTTCGACAATACCGCCCCGTCCCGTCATCACGAAATTTGCATCCGTGCCGGCATCCGAATCCTCAGGGTAGTCGAGGTCCGAAACGGCTACGCCCTTGTACAACCCGCATGACAAGGCGGCCACATGGTCTTTCAACGGCCAGACTTTGAACATGCCGCGCGCTTCCATACCTTTGAGGCAATCATAAAGCGCAACCCACGCCCCCGTGATCGACGCAGTACGGGTGCCGCCATCGGCCTGCAACACATCGCAGTCCAAGGTGATTTGCCGTTCGCCAAGCGCTTCCAAGTCAACAACGGCCCGCAAAGAGCGTCCGATAAGGCGTTGAATTTCCTGGGTGCGGCCCGATTGCTTGCCGTGGGCTGCTTCACGCCGCATGCGCTCGTGGGTGGCGCGGGGCAACATGCCATATTCAGCTGTTACCCAGCCTTGGCCCTTGCCTTTCAACCAAGGTGGCACCTTTTCATCAAGCGAGGCTGTGACGAGCACATGGGTGTCGCCAAATTTAACGAGGCATGAGCCTTCGGCGTGTTTGGTAAAACCACGGGTAAATGTAACCTCACGAAGCTGGTTGGGCTGACGGCCAGATGGGCGCATGACAATATCCTTTATGATGTGGGAGGCTTCTAGAACAACTTTGCTTGAAAAGGAAAGCGCAGAAGCCCTAATGAAGGGGCATGACCTTGCATAAACCAAGTGACACCACGACTTCGCTGCTGACAAGCATGGACCAGCGCGCGCGCGACGTGTTCAAGCATCTGGTCGATACTTATTTGGAAACTGGCGAACCCGTGGGTTCCCGCACCATTTCCAAGGCCTTGCCTGCCACCTTGTCGCCGGCCTCAATTCGCAATGTGATGATGGATCTTGAAGAGGCGGGATTGATCGCGTCTCCTCACGCTTCGGCAGGCCGCATTCCAACAGACATTGGCTTGCGCTTCTTCGTGGATGCCCTGTTGCAAGTGGGCTCGCTTTCATCAGATGAGCGCGCCCGCATTGACGCGCAGGTGAAAGCCACCAACCGCCAGCGCAAGGTTGAAGATGTGTTGGGTGATGCCACGTCGCTGCTTTCGGGCTTGTCGCAACACGCAGGTGTGGTTCTCGCCCCCAAACTCAATGCCCGTTTGAAACACATCGAATTCGTCAACCTGTCGCCGGGTCGTGCGCTGGTCATTCTGGTGACGGAAGACGGCAATGTTGAAAATCGCGTGATTGAAGTGCCACCGGGCCTTCCAGCATCGGTGTTCATGCGGGCTTCGAATTATCTTTCTGCCAAGGCTGAGGGCAAAACCTTGGCCGGTGTTCAAGCCTTTGTGTCGCGCGAAGTGGAAAATTTGCGCCGCGAATTGGACGATGTGTCGGCGCGTTTGGTGCAAGGCGGCTTGGCTGTTTGGTCGGGTGAAAACAACCCCGATGACAAGTCCCTGATTGTGCGGGGACAGGCCAATTTGCTGGAAGACACCAAGGCCGTGGCCGATCTGGAACGCATCCGCCGTTTGTTTGAAGACATTGAAAACAAGAAGGAACTCGCGGGGCTCTTAGGCTCTGCCGAGCAAGCTGATGGGGTTCGGATTTTCATTGGCGCTGAAAGCCGCATGTTTTCGATGTCAGGTTCCTCATTGATCGCAGCACCCTTCCGCAATGAAGACGACAAGATCGTGGGTGTGCTGGGAATTATCGGGCCTACGCGCCTCAATTATGCGCGCATCATTCCCATGGTGGATTACACCGCAAAAATGGTTGGCAAACTGCTGTCTTGATTTTTGAGACGTCACAGCCGATATGCAGCCCACAAACCTAATTTTTGGAAGTGATGAATGAGCGACCTACCTGAACAGGACAACGTGAACCTTGAAGCTTTGGCTGATGAGCTTTTGGCGGGTGCTGAAAGTGATCCGCGCGATGCAGAAATTGTTGCGCTGAAGGAAGAGGTTGCCGCCGTCAAGGACCGCTTGCTGCGTTTTGCTGCCGAAGCCGAAAACACCAAGAAGCGCTTGGAGCGCGAAAAGGCTGAAGCTACACTTTATGCTGCTTCCAATTTTGCGCGCGATTTGCTGTCGGTTGCGGATTCGCTATCGCGTGCGCTGGCTGCCGTTCCGGCTGAAGAACGTGAGATCATCGATGACGTAATGAAAAAATTCTTGGATGGCATGGAAATGACCGAACGAGAATTGATCAACGTGTTCCAGCGCCACAACCTGCGTAAGCTTGAAACTGTTGGTCAGAAATTTGATCCGAATTTCCACCAAGCCATGTTCGAAGTGCCGACATCGGAAAAACCACCCGGCACCGTGATGCAGGAAGTGCAATCAGGTTATGCCGTGGGTGAGCGTTGCCTGCGCCCCGCCTTGGTGGGTGTGGCAAAAGCTGAAGGCTGATTATCGTAGTCGCCGTGGTGCCACAGCCGTGGCGTTCAAGGGGTCTTCGGGCCATGAATGTTTGGGGTATCGCCCACGCATGTCTTTGCGCACGTCGGGGTAGCCTTGCAGCCAGAATGTTTCCAGGGACTGCGTGACTGCCACCGGCTTCATGCCGGGTGACAGCATGATAATCTTGAGACGCGCCCGACCATCGGCAACTTGCGGCGCTGTTTGCAGACCGAACATTTCCTGCAAACGCACGCTGAGAACCGGGTCGCCCTCTACCTCATAATCAATTTTATAACTACCGCCTCCCGGTACTGTCATGCGCAAGGGTGCAAGTTTGTCCATGCGGCGCAACACATCGCCCGGCACCAAACTTTGCAGAATCTGTAACATATCAAGCCGGGCCAAATCGGCTTTCCGCATCATGCCCTCGAGATAGGGCAACAACCAAGTGTCAGCACGTGCAAAAAGGCTTTTGTCATCGAGCGGCAATAGGCCCAACTCTGGTATGACACGGGCCAGAAATGCCACGCGCGCCTGAAACCCCCGTGCTGCATCGCTCCACGGCAAGGCGCCAAACCCCATAGCCTTAACACCGTCCAACATGGCGGAAGCTGTAAGTGCGGGGTCAATGCGTTGGGCTGGTTTTTCCTGCAACACGATGGCACCCAGTTTGCGCGTCAAACCGGCTTTCACCGCAGTGGACTTGGCATCCCAAAACACGCCCTCATTTTCGGTAATCAGGTCTTTGAAATAGTTTTCAATATCCCGGTCCGAGAGTGATGCCGCAAGCCGTGCCTTACCATCACCTGTCGCACCATCAAGTGTCGCTACCACAATCCAATCAGATTTGTTGAGGTTGTCATGCTCCGGTAAAACGGCACCACCGCCACCCGACAGTTGAAAACGCCCGCCGCGTTTACGTCCGATGCGATCAGGATAGGCGAGTGCCACAAGTACACCGTGCGGAACATCCGCAGCATCGGCTTTAAGAGAAGCCTGATCCTTGATCTGGCGCACCGTCTGTTTCCAGCGATCTCTCGCAGCACCGCGCAACATCATCAGGCGTTGCTCAACATCAATTGAAGCATCACGCGCAGCACCATCACGCTCTGATAACAGGGCCGCAATTTCAGCCGCGGATTGTCCCGCACCCAAGGCATTTCCCGCAATCACCATATGGGCGAGGCGTGGATGCAGCGGCAACTCCGCCATGGCACGACCATGTGGTGTAATGCGGCTTTCG
This sequence comes from uncultured Alphaproteobacteria bacterium, assembly GCA_963840765.1. Taxonomy (GTDB): domain Bacteria; phylum Pseudomonadota; class Alphaproteobacteria; order Rhizobiales; family Aestuariivirgaceae; genus Aestuariivirga. The sequence goes on from CAWJAE010000007.1 coordinate 170,347, forward strand.
TGATCAAGTGCAGATAATCGTTTCAACAGGTCTTGCGCTTGCCCAAACGCGGCTTTGGGCGGCACTTCATACCAAGGCAAACCATCAAGCTGGGTGACACCCCAACGTGCCATGTCGAGAACCAAGCCTGATAAATCCGCCGATCGCATTTCAGGTTCATCATGGGCGGCCAAGGCTTTTGTCTCGGCCTCCGGCCACAGCCTGTAACAGCGCCCCGGCCCCAAGCGCCCGGCGCGGCCTTTCCGCTGCTCAGCTGATGCTTGCGAAACCCGCACAGTTTCAAGTGAGGTCATGCCCGCTGCAGGGTCAAAGTGCGGTACGCGTTTCAACCCCACGTCAATAACAGCTTCAATACCTTCAATGGTCAGCGAGGTTTCGGCAATTGTGGTGGCCAGCACAATTTTGCGCCGCCCCTGGGTTGAGGCTTGAATGGCTTGATCCTGATCCGCCAGCGCCATTGCACCATACAGGGGGCGCACATCGGTATTTGGCGGCAAATCGGCCCGCAGCAATTGTTCTTCAACGCGGCGTATCTCGCCTTCGCCCGGCAGGAAAACCAGCAGGCTACCCTTCACATCATAAAGCGCACGCTTGATGGCTTTGACGGCATCATCCGCAATGGTGAAGCGCGTGGCCTTTTCCAGATGCACCACATCAACCGGAAACATGCGGCCGCTTGCCGAAATCACAGGCGCCCCATCCAGATGCGAAGAAAGCTTTTGCGCATCCAATGTTGCCGACATCACGATAATTTTTAAATCATCACGCAGACCGCGTTGCACATCCAAGGCAAGCGCCAAGCCTAAGTCACCATCAAGTGAGCGCTCGTGAAATTCGTCAAAAATCAAAAGCCCGATGTCAGAAAGCTCCGGGTCGTGTTGCAAACGCCGTGTGAGAATACCTTCCGTGACAACTTCAATGCGGGTTTCAGCTGAAACCTTGCGCTCAAGGCGCACCGTGTAGCCCACCGTTTCGCCAACACTTTCACCCAAAGTATCGGCCATGCGTTTGGCTGCCGCCCGTGCGGCAAGCCGCCGTGGTTCCAACATGACGATGCGCTTTCCGGAAAGCCAAGGCTCACTCAACAAAGCCAACGGCACGCGCGTGGTTTTGCCTGCCCCCGGTTCTGCCACTAACACGGCACACGCATTTCCACTCAATGCTGATTTGAGTTCCGGTAGGACAAGATCAACAGGAAATTCCAGTTGCGAAAAATCAGACTTCATTGGCCCATGGAGGATCAGCGCCAAAGCGTGAAACCGTGACGGCTGCGGCCTTCATGGCAAATTCCGCAGCATGCATCAGCTGTGTAGCCTCGATTGAGGCCATTGCTTTTTTCGAGAGCAATGCGTTCCGGTGTAAATAGGTAAGGAAACCCGCCGTGAACGTGTCGCCCGCACCGACAGTGTCTGCCACTTTTACTTTTGGTGCGGGAAGCGACAGTGAGTGCTGTTTGGTAAATACTTCCACGCCTTCGCCCCCACGGGTCACGGCGATGATCTTCGCGCCATCTTTCAGCCAGCCTTTGGCAACTTTGGCAAAGTCTTGCTTTCCCGTCATCCATTTCACATCTTCATCAGAAATCTTCACAAGGTCAGCCTTCGCAATCAAGCGCTTGAGACGTGCCAGATGTTTCTTTTTATCCTTGATCAGGGTCGGGCGAATATTGGGATCAAGCGAAATGACATGAGACTTAGATGCCTTTTTCAGCAAGGCCTCATAAGTGCCGCCTGATGGTTCAGGGATCAGCGAGATAGAACCGAAATGCAGCGCCGTTATGGACTTAGACAGTTTTGGCATATCGCTTTTGGTCAACATGCGACCAGCTGATCCTTCATCAATAAAGGAATAGCGCGCATGGCCATCTGTCAATTTTACAAGGGCTAGCGTTGTGTGCAGGTCTTTGCGTTTCACGTGTTTGGTGGAAACGCCTGCTGCTTTCAAACCATCCAACAAGCTATCGCCGAAGAAGTCTTCCGACAGGCCTGCAAAAAATCCGGTAGGTGTGCCCAAGCGGGCCAAGGCCACAGCCGTGTTATAAACCGAGCCGCCTAAAAACGGCTGGTAAACATCAGCACCATCCGCACCTTTGCGCGGCAACATATCAATCAGGGCTTCGCCACAACATAAAATCATTTCTTAAAACTCCCACAACGCGTCATAGTCTTAGCTATGCCCTTTGCGAATGGCAATAAATCACTGCCCCGCATTTATTGTAATTGTCGTCTTTGAAGTGTAATTGGCCGTCATGACAACACGCATCATTCCCGTCGACGATTTTGATATCGTTATTTTTGGCGCAACCGGTGACTTGGCCCAGCGCAAATTATTACCCGCATTGTTCCACCGCGATGAGCAAGGCCAACTGCCTGATGGAGCCTGTATTATCGGCACTTCGCGCCGCGCTATGTCGCATGAAGAATTCCGTGATTTTGCAGCCAAAGCGATAGACAGCCACGCCAAGGCCACCAATGCCTCACCCGAAGTCATTGCGCGCTTTCTCAAGCGATTGACCTATTATGCAGCAGAAGCATCGCTGCCCGATGGTTGGCAGGCGCTGGAAAAAGAACTGGCAGATCGCAAAGACGTGGTCCGCGTTTTCTATCTCGCTGTCGGCCCTGATTTATTTGGCTCGATTTGCGAGCGCTTGGGCCAGCATAATCTGGTGACCGAAAAATCCCGTGTCGTTGTCGAAAAGCCGTTGGGCAAGGATGGCGCATCTGCTGAAGCGACCAACACGGCTATTGGCAAAGTGTTTGCAGAACCTGCGATTTACCGCATTGACCATTATCTCGGCAAGGAAACTGTGCAGAATTTGATGGCACTGCGTTTTGCCAATCTGTTGTTTGAACCCGTATGGAACTCCGCCCACATTTCCCATGTGCAAATTACCGTGAGTGAAACTTTGGGCGTGGAAGGCCGTGCGGGCTATTACGATACCTCGGGCGCGCTGCGTGACATGGTACAGAACCATATCATGCAATTGCTTTGTCTCGTCGCCATGGAACCTCCGTCATCAATGGATGCCGATGCCGTGCGCGATGAGAAACTGAAAGTGCTGAAAGCGCTCAAACCATTGACACCCGAAAAATTGGACCAACACATCGTGCGCGGCCAATACAAGGCTGGCGCATCTGCGCAAGGTGCCGTTCCGGGCTATCTCGAAGAACTTGGCAATTCGGATTCAACAACCGAAACTTTCGTGGCCTTGAAGGCTGAAATTGGTTCCTGGCGTTGGAATGGCGTTCCATTTTATTTGCGCACGGGAAAACGTTTGCCCTCACGCGTGTCTGAAATTGTGATTGAGTTTAAACCGCTGCCTCATTCCATGTTTGATAAATCGGCTGGCCCCATTTCGTCCAACCGTCTCGTCATTCGCTTGCAGCCTGATGAAGGCGTGAAGCTGTGGTTGATGGTCAAGGACCCGGGCCCCGGAGGCATGCGCATGAAGCACGTGCCTTTGGATATGAGCTTTGCCGAAGCCTTTAACGTTCGTAATCCTGATGCCTATGAGCGATTGTTGATGGACGTTATCCGCGGTAACCAAACCTTGTTTATGCGCCGCGACGAAGTGGCCGCCGCATGGAAATGGATTGATCCAATCCTGGATCATTGGAAAGCCTCGAATGATGTGCCCAAGCCCTATACGTCTGGCACATGGGGGCCTGCTGCGTCAGTGGCGTTGATCGAGCGTGATGGCAATACGTGGCAGGAATCCACCACGTGATTTCGCAGCGCCATGATTTTGAAAACCGCGAGGACTTGGCAAAAGCCTTGGCGGACCGTGTGGCCCGTGGCCTGTCCCGCGCCATTTCGCGGCAGGGTTCTGCGGTTTTGGCGGTGTCAGGTGGAACAACGCCCGCATTGTTTTTTGACTACTTGTCGAAAGAAGAAATAACTTGGGACAAGGTTTCCGTTACTTTGGTTGATGAGCGGCAAGTGGATGAAAGCAGCCCACGTTCCAATGCCAAGCTGGTGAAGCAAAATTTGCTGCGCAACCATGCAGCCTCAGCACGTTTTATTCCCTTGTTTCAAAACCAGTCCGAAGCAGAAAAACTGATGATTGATGTTGTTGTACTTGGCATGGGTGAAGATGCCCACACCGCGTCGTTTTTTCCGGGCGGGGATCGTTTAAACGAAGCTTTTGACAAAAACACCACAGCAAAGATTATTTCGATGCAGGCACCAGCAGCAGGTGAACCGCGCCTCACGTTCACCTTGCCAGCGCTTTTGAATGCAAAAGTGCTATGCCTTCATGTTGAAGGTCAAAAGAAAAACGATGTGCTTGCAACGGCAATGGCCGGCACCGATATCATGGGCATGCCAATTCGGGCTGTATTAAATGCCGACAACCCGCTTGAAATTTTCTGGTGCCCATAAGGAATTAAGCCATGGCCCACAATGTCATTGAAACCGTTTCCGCCGTTACCGAACGCATTGTTGCACGGTCGGTTAAAAGCCGTGCCCGCTATCTGGAGCGTATGGCTGCTCAACGCGCCAGCCAACCTAAGCGCAAGTCCTTGGGCTGTGCCAACCAGGCCCATGCCTTTGCCGCCTGTGGCCCTCACGACAAAGACCAATTGCGCAATGGCGAAGGTCCGAACCTTGGCATTGTGACGTCATTCAATGACATGCTGTCAGCCCACCAGCCGTTTGAACATTACCCTGACATCATCCGCCAAGCGGCGCGAGAAGCCGGTGGCACAGCACAAGTTGCAGGCGGTGTGCCTGCCATGTGCGATGGCGTGACCCAAGGCGAAACCGGCATGGATCTGAGCTTGTTCTCACGTGATGTCATTGCTCTTTCAACCGCCATAGCGCTGTCTCACCAGATGTTTGATGCTGCAGTTTATCTGGGTGTCTGCGATAAAATTGTACCGGGCCTCATTATGGGTGCCCTCAACTTCGGTCACTTGCCAGCCGTGTTCATTCCGGCTGGCCCCATGACGTCGGGCATGAACAACGAAGACAAGGCCAAGATCCGCCAACTCTATGCCGAAGGCAAGGTGGATCGCGCCGCTTTGCTGGAAGCGGAGGCGCAATCCTATCACGGCCCCGGCACCTGCACATTCTATGGCACGGCCAATTCCAATCAGATGTTGATGGAGATTATGGGCTTGCACCTGCCGGGTTCAACCTTCGTCAATCCGGGCACCGCCTTGCGTGATGAAATCACCAAGGCCTCGGCCAAGCAGGCCATGTCGCTCACGGCCTTGGGCAATCGTTACACGCCACTTAGCCAAATCTACGATGAAAAATCTGTAGTGAATGGTGTTGTGGGCTTGCTCGCAACAGGCGGTTCCACCAACCACACCATGCATGTGATTGCCATGGCCGCTGCGGCGGGCATTGTGCTGACGTGGGATGATTTGGCTGATCTGTCCCACAAAGTTCCCCTGCTCACCCGCATCTATCCCAACGGTATTGCTGATGTGAATCACTTCAACGCTGCGGGCGGCATGGGCTTCCTGATCCATGAATTGCTGGATGCAGGATTGCTGCACAATGATGTGACCACCATCATGGGCGAGGGGCTTGAAGGTTATTTGCAGGAGCCCAAACTGGATGCCACAGGCTGCCTGACATGGTCCGACGCGGCAACAGAATCTGCCGATACAAAGGTTCTGCAAACCGTCAAGGCAGCCTTCCAGCCCACCGGCGGATTGAACGTGTTGAAGGGCAACATTGGAACAGCGGTCATCAAGTCATCGTCAATTCCTGCTGATCGCCATATCATCGAAGCGCCGGCCAAAGTGTTTCACTCGCAAGAAGAATTGCATGCCGCATTCAAGGCGGGTGATTTGAATTGCGACCATGTTGCCGTTGTGCGCTTCCAAGGCCCCAAGGCTTGCGGCATGCCGGAACTTCATCGCCTCACGCCACCACTTGCCGTGTTGCAAAATCGCGGTCTGAAAGTTGCCCTCGTTACTGATGGCCGCATGTCTGGCGCATCGGGCAAGGTGCCTGCCGCCATTCACGTGACACCGGAAGCTGTTGATGGTGGAGCCATTGCGCGCATTCAAAATGGCGACATCATTCGCATTGATGCTGATGCCGGAACCTTGGAAGTGCTGGTCGACGCAAAGGAATTTGCGGCACGGCCCCTCGCCATCGCCGATCTTTCCAAAAACAGTTGGGGCACGGGCCGCGAATTGTTTGCATCATTCCGAAAGCTCGCAGGCCCCGCCGATCAAGGCGCATCGATTTTTGAGGTTGCATAACACCATGGACAAAAAACAAGCCGCTGTTGAAGCCATTCTGAACAAAGCACCTGTGGTGCCCGTGATGGTGATTGACGACGTGAAGCAGGCTGTTCCCTTGGCCCGCGCCTTGGTGGCGGGCGGTTTGCCTGTGTTGGAAATCACCCTGCGCACCGATGCAGCAATCGACGCGATGAAAGCCATCATGGCGGAAGTTGAAGGTGCTATCGTTGGCGCTGGAACGGTGTTGACGCCAGAGCAGTTCAAGCAATGTGACGCATTGGGTTGCGCATTTGCCGTTTCTCCCGGCGCATCTGGCAAGTTATTGGGTGCCGCAGAAGATTATGCCATGCCACTGTTGCCGGGTGCTGTGACAGCTTCAGAAGTCATGGCATTGTTGGAATGGGGCTATCGCTTGCAGAAATTCTTCCCCGCCGAACCTGCTGGCGGCACGGCTTATCTGTCGTCGTTGTCGTCGCCTATCCCACAAGTGAAATTTTGCCCAACCGGAGGCATCACGGTTGAATCAGCACCGCGCTACTTGAAGCTCTCAAACGTTATCACCATTGGTGGTTCATGGATGGCACCCAAGGCAAAAGTACAGGATGGTGATTGGGCGGGCATTGAGGCGTTGGCCAAGGCCGCATCGCAGCTTAAATAGTGCTTTCACCCTTCTCGTCACGTTCGGCTTCATAAGCATTCATGGCGGCTACATAGCGTTCAATCGCCAGGGCTTCCGATGAGAAGCCTTGCCGGTACAACAATACACCTGCAATGGCCATTGTGACGGCCATGGCATGATAAGGCCCAACGAACAAAAACAACGAGGCCACGGCAAAGTAATAGCCGCGAATGCCGTTGTTGAGGCTTTTAACCGACTCCGTCAGTACCAATGCGGTTTGTGCAATCATGGTTTGGCTGTGGGCGTTGGCAGAACGTGCTTCATTCAAGCCACCAATAAGTGCGAGCGTGTAACCCAGTTTACGAATGGCATAGGTAAAAGAGAAAAAGCTGAAAGCGATGATCACCGTCAGCGAAGCAAAATACAGCGTGAACAACCCAAGTGAAATGGATGGAAAAAACGCAAGCCGCGTGAGGGCCGCATGTACACCATTAATACCTGCAAGGGTGCCCAGCAAACTTGCCAAAACGATCAGCGTTGCCGAACCAAAAAACGACATGGAGGCTGATAGATGCCCCAACAAAATTGCATCAAACACGCGGTTCTCACGGTGCGAATCCAGCGACATGCGCATCCAGCGTAATCGCACCACGTGCAACTGCGCATTCAAGGTGCCGCGCCCCAGCCAGTTCATGATCGGGCCATAGAGCCCCCACATAATGAAAATCAGAACCAGCGCAAAAAGCCGGGGTCCGTCGAAGTCATAGGGCATGGCAAACACTCTCAACCATGAATTTCCTTGATCGTTGCAACCTTGATGCCGGGTGCCCGTTCAAGCGTATAGTTCATATTGAACAGCGATGTCGCCAACATGACGGGTGCGCCATCAAGATCCAGTGCAACGGCGGATTTATTGCCGTCAACAAACGAATCGAGCTTTTTCTGATCATCACATTCAAGCCAGCGCAGCACATCAAAACGCGTCGTTTCAAAACTTACAGGAACGCCGTATTCGGCATCCAGTCGCGAAATCAAAACATCAAGCTGCAACGCGCCGACAACGCCAACAATTGCGCCAGAACCATCAAGCGGCGTGAAGAGTTGCACCACACCCTCCTCGGCCAATTGTTCCAAGGCTTCTTTCAATTTCTTGGCTTTCATCGGGTCTGCCAATTTTACGCGCCGCAGAATTTCCGGCGCGAAGTTTGGAACACCGGTGAACACCACGTCTTCACCTTCTGTCAGTGTGTCGCCGATACGCAACACACCATGGTTGGGAATACCCACCACGTCTCCTGCGAAAGCTTCTTCTGCCAAAGAGCGATCTTGCGCAAAGAAAAACTGAGGCGCGTTCAGCGCCAATGATTTTCCCGTGCGTACGATTTTGGTACGCATGCCGCGTGTCAACTTGCCTGATGCAACACGCATGAAGGCAATGCGATCACGGTGGTTGGGGTCCATGTTGGCTTGAATTTTAAACACAACGCCCGTGAGTTTGTCTTCAACAGCCTTGACCACGCGCTGCCTTGCCTTCTGGTCACGCGGCGGTGGCGCATATTTAATGAGAGCTTCAAGCAAATCGCGCACACCGAAATTCTTGATGGCCGAACCAAAATAGACCGGGCTCAAATGGCCCTCCAGAAAGGCTTGATGATCAAAAGCGTGCCCTGCCATTTCAACCAATTCGATTTCGTCTTTGAAAGCGCGATAATCAGGGGCAGAAAGAAGTGAGGAGATTTTGGTGTCTTCGGTCCCCGTCACAACTTCGCCCTCAGGCGCTGAGTCCAATTTGCGAATGCGCAGTTCCGTCAGATCATAGGTTCCGGCAAAGTTCTTGCCAATGCCAATGGGCCACACCATGGGCACGACCGTGAGGGCCAAGCCTTTTTCAATCTCGTCAATCAAGTCCAGTGGTTCGCGGGTTTCGCGGTCCATTTTGTTGACGAAAGTAATAATGGGAATGTCGCGCATGCGGCAAATTTCGAAAAGTTTGCGCGTGCGGTCTTCAATACCCTTGGCACCGTCGATCACCATGATGGCGGCATCAACGGCGGTGAGGGTACGGTACGTGTCTTCCGAAAAGTCTTCGTGGCCCGGCGTGTCGAGCAGATTGAAAACACAGCCACCATATTCAAACGTCATCACCGACGTTACAACGGAAATGCCGCGTGCCTTTTCAATGCCCATCCAGTCTGATCGCGTGCGGCGGCGGTCGCCCTTGGCGCGCACATGGCCTGCAAGCTGAATGGCACCGCCGAACAGCAACAGCTTTTCGGTCAATGTGGTTTTGCCGGCGTCAGGGTGGGAGATGATGGCGAAGGTGCGCCTGCGCGCCACTTCTACAGGGATATTCGAGCTCACGGGTCAGATCCAAAAATCAGTTGTGGGCTGGCCTTTAAAGCAGCGGGGTGCAGGCGTCCAGCATGTTGCCCTTTGGGCGCTCTTGTGGCAGTGAACGACCAGAGGAAACAACATGACAAATCTAGCACTTCTTGGCGATATTGGCGGCACAAATTCGCGTTTCGGGCTGATCGAATTGGGCTCCATGGAGGTGCGCGATGTTGAAGTGTTGAAGAACGACAATTTTCAAGGCTTGGAAGTCGCCATTGCCCATTACCTTGAAAAGCGCGGCATCAATGAACTGGCAGCCGCTGCCGTGGACGTGGCTGCACCCGTTGATCGTGATGTAATCACACTCACCAACCGGGATTGGACGTTTAGTGCTGAATCCCTGCGGAAAGCAGCCAAGGCCAAGCGGTTTCGCCTGTTGAACGACTTTGAAGCATTGGCGTGGTCGCTGCCCCATCTGCAAGCCGACGATGTGGTCCAGATTGGCGGCACAGTTTCGAAGTCGCCCCAGCTAAAGGCGGTTTTAGGCCCTGGAACTGGTTTGGGAGGAGCACTTTGCGCGCCGCTGCCACAGGGTGGCTGGATGCCGATACCGGGTGAAATGGGCCATATCACCTTGCCAATTTCAACGGCCGAAGAGTTGGCCCTGAAAGATAAGCTGGTCGGAAAAGATAGTTTTGCTGAAGTTGAAGACGTATTGACAGGTCCAGGCCTTTTGGCTCTTTACAACGTCATTGCTGCGACACCGCACCATGAAACACCTGAACGGGTTTTGAAGGCCGCGTTGGCGGGCGGTGATGTCGACGCTGACAAGACCCTCGACCACTTCATGACATTTCTCATGCGTCTTGCCGGAGACGTTGGCATGGGGGTTCAAGCCCGTGGTGGTGTATACTTGGCAGGTGGCATAGCACCCTCGATTGTGACGAGGTTGCAGCAGCCAAAATATCGCGCCGTGTTTGAAGACAAGGGCCGCATTTCCGATGTGATGAAGCCTATTCCGTTATTTGTCATTACCGATCCTTTTCCGGCCTTCAAAGGCTGTGCAGCGGCGATTAACGCATGAGCAACGCACACGCCCTCATTATTGTAGACATGCAGAATGATTTCTGCCCTGATGGAAAACTTGCGGTAGCGGGTGGACATGGAATTGTTCCTATCGTCAACCAATTGGCATCGCAGTTTAAGCATGTAATTTTGACACAGGATTGGCACCCTGCCGACCATTCCTCATTTGTATCTCAACACCGGGGCGCTGTTCCATTCACACAAATTGAAATGTCTTATGGCGCTCAAACGTTGTGGCCCGACCATTGCGTTATGGGGTCTCAAGGTGCCGCATTTCATCCGAACTTAAACGCCAAGAATGCTGAACTGATCATTCGCAAAGGCTTTCGTAAGGCCATAGATAGTTATTCCGCCTTTTTCGAAAACGACCATCAAACGCCAACAGGCTTGGGTGGTTATCTGAAAGAACGCGGCTTCAAGCGCGTGACATTTGCCGGCTTGGCATTTGACTATTGTGTGCGCTTTTCAGCTGAAGACGCAAAAGCCCTTGGGTTTGAAGTAACGGTTATCGAAGCCGCCACCCGCGCCATTGACTTGGGCGGAACAGCCGAAGCAACCCGCAAGAGCTTTTCAGAACGCGGTATCACACTCGCGTAGTCCTAGCATTGTGAAAATGGCTGATGTCGGAACATTATAGGTGGTGTTAGTTTGATCCTGTGAACAACAATGTCAAAGCAATCCTTTTGGCCATGGCAGACTTGGCCGTGTCTACGGTTCTCGATACATCGGCAAAATATGTGCAGCAAACCCTGCCCTTGCAAGTTGCCGTATTCTTCCGCTTTGGATTTTTCTTCGTGATCGCTGTACTGATTTTGTGGCACAGGAAGTGTAGATTTTAGGCCTCAGCCGATGCAGGTATTATAATGACCACAGCATTTATATTTTCAATCGCAAAAGGCAATTAGGCGTGGTGACTACCGCCACCACGCCCGCTGACTGATTAACTGGTTTGATAAACCGTCTTTACCGTGGTGTAGAATTCGGCGGCATAACGCCCTTGTTCGCGAGACCCCATGCTGGAGCCTTTGCGACCGCCGAATGGCACATGATAATCCACACCCGCTGTTGGCAAGTTCACCATGACCATGCCCGCTTGGGATTTCTTGCGGAAGTCAGACGCGTATTTGAGTGATGATGTGTAGATGCCAGCCGACAAGCCAAACGTCGTGTCATTGGCCGCCGCCAAGGCTTCATCGTAACCCGATACCTTCAGCACCGATGCAACGGGACCAAATACTTCTTCGCGGTTGATGCGCATGTCGCTCGTGGTGTTGGTGAACAGGGCAGGCGACAGATAATGTCCCTTGGTGTCACGGTTCAACCGTTCGCCCCCCCACGCCAAAGTGGCACCTTCATCGCGTGCAATGCCGATATATTTTTCGTCCTGCGCCAGTTGTTTTTCATCCACAACGGGTCCGATTTGTGTTCCGTCCTTCAAGGCGTGATCAACCTTCAAGGCCTGCATGGCGGCAACGGTTTTTTCAACGAAGGCGTCATGTATGGCTGCATCCACGATCAATCGTGAAGAAGCTGTGCAGCGTTGTCCTGTTTGGAAAAACGCACCATCAACAGCACCCGCAACCGCAGCATCCAAATTCGCATCGGCCAACACAACCAGCGGGTTCTTGCCGCCCATTTCCAATTGGAACTTGGCACCGCGTGCTGCACAGGCCATAGCCACTTTCGATCCGGTTTCAACCGAGCCTGTAAAGGAAATCGCGTTGACATCTTTATGCGTCAGCATGACCTGTCCCACAATCGAACCGCGACCCATGACTAAATTTAAGACACCCTTGGGCAAACCGGCGCGCGATGCAATTTCGACTAAGGCCCAAGCAGACCCCGGCACCAGATCTGCAGGCTTGAACACCACTGTGTTGCCATAGGCGAGGGCAGGCGCAATTTTCCACGCAGGAATCGCGATTGGAAAATTCCACGGGCAAATCAAACCCACAACACCAACCGCCTCGCGGGTGATCGTTACATCCACATTTGGGCGTACCGAAGCCAAATGCGTACCCTCAACGCGCAGGGCTTCTTGTGCAAAGAATTTGAATATTTGTGCCGCCCGCATGGTTTCGGCAATGCCATTGCCCAAGGGCTTACCTTCTTCACGGGCCAGCAACCGCCCGATTTCCTCTTTGCGTGCGAGAAGTTCAACGCCAATGGCTTCCAACACGTCTGCGCGTTGTTGTGGTGTGGTGTTGCTCCATTGCGGCAAGGCGGCCTTGGCTGCTGCAATGGCTGTTTCGGCCTGTGCAGCATCAGCTTGCGCGTAAATTCCAACAATATCCGTTATATCTGAAGGATTGATATTCTCGGAAGTCGAAGCACCTTCCAGCCATTCGCCGTTGATGTAATTTTTGTGAAGCATGTTGTGTGTCCTTTTCTGGCGCGGACCTTATTATCATACAATTATTGGTTCAAGCCTCATGAAAAGCGTAGCAATGATGCGCCACCCACAATCATCACGCCGCCCAAAATGCGTTGCCAACTCAAGCTTTCCTTGAGAATGCGCGCCGACAGCACCAATACAAATACAATCGAAGTTTCACGCAAGGCCGCCACGCTGGCGATGGGTGCTTGTGTCATCGCCCAAACGGCAATGCCATAGGCCGCACAGGATGCGGCACCTCCCATGATTCCTGAACGCCAGTTAGCAGTAAAGCCGCGCGCTAGTTGGCGTCCGCGCAGCCAAAGCGCCACCACCAGAATGAACAGGCCATCAAACACAAAGATGACGCCGGCAAACCCCAAAGCATTGCCGGAATTACGCGCACCAAGCCCGTCCACCAAAGTGTAGGCAGCAATCCAGCATGCTGTGCCAAGGGCGTAGTAAAGAGCGTGGGGGTCAGCACCGGGAGACTGTTGGCCCAACCCGGTCAACATCAACCCCACCACCAAAGTGATAATTGCAACAGCCATCCAAACGCTCACGGCATCTTGTGTGAGGAAGAAAGAGCCAGCCAGTGTCATCAGGGGGGCCGCACCGCGCGCAATGGGATACACCATACTCAAGTCGGCGTGACGGTAAGCCCTGACTAGAAATAAATTGTAACCCAGATGCAGAACACCAGAGGCCAAAGCCCACGGCCAAACATGGTGTCCGGGAAAGCCGAACGCAAAAACCATGGCAAGGCCCATTGCTGCCATAAAAGTTTGCAGCACCGTGAGTGAAACCAGGCGGTCAGCATTGCTTTTGACCATCACATTCCAGCCCGCGTGCAGAAGGGCAGCTAAAATGACAATCATGAAAACGAAGGGCGTCAAGATGGGTCGGCTATAAGCGTAAGGGTGGCAAAATAGAAGTGCCAAGACCAAAACAAAAAGGGGCCATACAGGCCCCTTTTCAAAATCATATTTCCAAATTCATTACGACGTTGGACAAGGCGTCCCGCCCGTTGAACTCAGGTAGCAATTCAACGTCAGAGAAGATCGGGGGCGCAAGGTGACGGTTTCTTCCACATCGAAATTCGTGTCGCCCAGAATGTCCTTACCAAGGAAAGTGCCGACATAAGGCGTGTATTTCATGCAGGTTTGCGCCACAACGAGGTCGTTGCCTGCTTCCATTAAGTCAGCCATGCCAACCGTGGAAGGATCTGACGAGCACGAACTGCCTTTGCCATTGTCGACAACCCACATTCTTGTGATTGTTGATCCAACCAGACGGTAGCCGAATATGCGAATTTTCACTTCGCTATCAGGAGTCGGGTTCATAATGAGGCCCGACACCTTGAAGTAATCCACCATGTCGGTCTTGAGAACATTGGTGCGGTTTTGCCCGACCAAGTCAGCAGTCGCATTGGCAACTGACGTGATTTTTCGATTAAAACTGATCATGCCGGTAAGGTCGACCAGTCCAAAATACAACAGCAACATCATCGGCATGATGAAGGCCATTTCAATGGCAGCCACGCCGGTTTCAGCTTTGAGGTAACGCTTGAGTGAAAAACGGTTCATCATCATGACTCTCTGAATTAGCAGCCAGTACCCGTAGGGGCAGGGAAAGGTTCATTTTTGAACATCGCAAAACCAGCAAGGCGGCGCGTGGCATCGGAGTTGCGATTGCCAAGAAAGTTCATGAAATAAGGAATAACGAAATCCCAATCGTAGGTCGCAATCAAGGCAACAGTTTCATTGGGGCCGCCACAATCATAAGACGCAGGACCCGGTGTTGCATCTTCAGCAGGGCCAACATTCATATAAGACGGCACGTTTGCGGCCAATGCCGTAAAGTTAGTGTCAGCGCGCATGTAAACTGTAACTCGGCTCTGGCAGTCAATAATGATGCCCGCAAGCTCGCAAATTTCGTCCTTAAATGCACCAACCGACATACCTTGTTCTTGCGCCTGTCCCGTGCGGACAATGCGTGCAGCTTCTTGCACACTGGTTTGCATGACATGTTCTGTAAACATCATCAGGCCGGTTTCGAGTACCACGCCCAACATCAGAAAAAACAGCGGTGCCACCATAGCAAACTCTACGGCTGTCGCTGCATTTTCGTCGCGGGCAAAGTCTCCGCTTTGGCGCTTCGACTTGACCAGTTTCATTCGTTCAAGCAATCGCATGCTTTGTAAACTCCCCAGGACCCTCGCCAAACGGCAATCCAATAACTTCGCAGATCATAGCCAACAGCGATTGCTAAACTTTTACTCGCTTCGATAAAATTTTAAGTTTCACTGAAACATCAGACAAAAAAGGGCAGTGTTTCCACTGCCCCCGAATTCACATGTGTTCAAACATCATTGCGGAGCGGCGGGCGCTTCGGCTTCAGCTGATTTGCTGCCCGTGGCCAGCTTGAATTTGTCTTCGGTTTCCTTGCGCAGGAAATCGAAATAAGCCGGATCATCACCCACTTGGATCTGAGATTCACACAACGTCGAGCATGAATAGCTTTGGCGCAACGGGCCTCTGAATACAGCCACCGTGCTTACTTGTGTGTGCTTGCCAATCAAGTCGAAATTAGCAATTTGGTTGCCTTCAAGATCCAGAATCGTCAGGTTTGTCTGGCCAAAACTGCGACCGTGAATAAAAATTTTCTGACCCTGTATAGAGACGTCGGCAATAGCAGGGTTCCCAATCACAATGGCCCCGGGTGTGCTGGGCAGCGTCAAGATATGAGATTCATCAACTTCAACCGACAACACTTGTCCGGCAAAAGCAGATTGCGAAACAGCCATAAAGCCAAAGACAACAGCAGACAGTAATTTGTTTCTCATGTCACTCACCGGATCGGCGCATTGTATAAAATCATTGCGCATTTGTTTACTCTCTATCCACCTTGACACGACAAAGGTGAATGATCGGTTACATTTTCAATTTCTACTGTAGCCCCGGGCGCAAAAATATATTTGCAACACTTTGGCAAGGTTAACCCCGTCTTTAGAGCCTGTATGAAAAGCTGGTCGTCAAGGTTCAAAATTTACCAAGACAGGTTTCTCACTATGATTCAAACATTGTCATCCACGGTTTTCCCAGCTCTCATGATTGCGGCTGCTATGACCGATGTGACTTCCTATCGCATTCCCAACTGGCTGACTGGCCTCATCGCGTTGTTGTTTTTCCCGATGGCCTTGCTCACAGGCATGCCCCTTGTTGAATTCATGTGGCACCTCGCAGCAGGCCTTATACTTTTCTTTGTGGGCTATGCGCTTTTTGCCGTTGGCATGTTCGGCGGGGGTGATTCAAAATTGATGGCTGCTGCCGGGCTGTGGTTTGGAACGTCGCAGACGTTACCGTTCCTCATTATGACGGCAATTGCAGGGGGCTTATTGGCTGCCGCAATTGCTGGCTGGTCGGTGTTTATGGTGTTCTGGCAGATTCACGGAACGTCAGCCGGAAGCCTCATCGACAAAAATCTAAAAAAAGTAAGACCTAAGCTTCCCTACGGTTTTGCCTTTGCCGTGGGCGCTATTCTGGCCTTCCCTGACACCTATTGGATGAAAATTACCTGAAACTGACCAAAGACTGACGCGGCATTAACCAATATTTTGCCATTCCGTCAGAAAGATGACCCCAGAGAGTTTGCGCACTGCCGTGCGCCGTGAGGACAAAAATGAGTAAGATGCGCATTGTAATGTTTGCCTTGGCCGCTGGTTCTGCCGTCATGGCGGGTGTTTTGGCCAAAGGCATGGTGGGCAAAAAGCCCGAGGTACAAACAGAAGTCATCAACAAAGTGAAGACTGTTGATGTGCTCGTGGCCGCCAAAGACATTGAAATGGGTGAAAAACTCTCTGCAGGTTCCATCATTTGGAAATCTTGGCCGCAAGACAATGTTCTCGACTCAATGATTACCAAAGACGAAACGCCAGATGCCGATGTTGCAATGGCAGAATCCCGTGCGCTCGTTCAAATGTTTGAAGGCGAAACCATTAACCAGAAAAAGCTGGTTGATCCCAAGGGCGGCGGTTTCATGAGTGCCGTGTTGCCAAAGGGCATGCGTGCCCTGTCGGTTGCAATTTCAGATCGGTCATCAGCTGGCGGCTTCATTTTGCCCTTTGACCGTGTGGACGTTATTCTTACCCGCAAGATCAATGCACCCGGCAGCGGTGCAGCGATTGTGAAAAGTGAAACCGTGCTTTCGAACGTCCGCGTTCTCGCGATCAACCAAACTTTCCGCCAAGCCAAGGAAGGTGAAGAAATCTCGGTCAAGGGCACTGAAACGGCAACAATCGAATTGACCATGCAGCAGGCTGAAATTGTTGCCCGCGTTGAAAGCGAAGGCGAACTTTCGCTTGCCCTCCGATCAATCGCTGAAAGTGAAGGCAAGGCCATGGAAGAAGGCCCGCAGCTTTCTGCCAAATACATGACCAACGGCAAGCAGCCACGCAACACCGACACACTTTTCGTGCGCTACGGCATCGAAACCTACGCCACGAACAATTGAGATCCTTCAGATGTCAAAACTCAAATCCCTTTTCTCCCGCAAGGACCACGCCATGAAATCCGGTCTCTTCGCCACCAGTTTGGTTGCAACCACATTGTTTCTGGGCGCGCTATTGCCCCTGACATCTCCGACGCACGCTGCTGATGGTGACGCGGCTGCGATTGAGGACCAAGGTTCAGATCGCTTCGTCCGCATGGGTCTCAATAAATCGGTGGTTGTTCGGCTGCCAGCTGAAGCTCGCGACGTCATCGTTGGCAATCCCGGCATCGTAGACGCTGTCGTGCGCACCAAGAACACGGCATACCTGTTTGCCAAAACTCTTGGCCAAACCAACATCTTCTTCTTTGACGCCAATGGCCAACAGATCTTGGCGCTCGACCTTGAAGTGGCACAAGACACCACGGGCTTGCGTAAGCTCTTGAATCGCTCAATGCCCGGCAATCGCATTACGGTTGATACA
This sequence comes from uncultured Alphaproteobacteria bacterium, assembly GCA_963840765.1. Classification (GTDB taxonomy): domain Bacteria; phylum Pseudomonadota; class Alphaproteobacteria; order Rhizobiales; family Aestuariivirgaceae; genus Aestuariivirga. The sequence continues at coordinate 187,932 of CAWJAE010000007.1, forward strand.
GTGGGCAAGAATGTGGTGCTGGGTGGTATTGCGCGCAATGCGCTTGAAGCTAAAACCGCACAGGATTTGGCCAACACATTCTCAGGCAACGCCACTGACGCTAACACTGTCATTAATACCATGACGATCGAGGGCGAAGACCAGGTCATGCTCAAGGTCAAGGTTGTTGAAATTCAGCGCGATGTGCTGAAGCAATTCGGCGTTGATTTCTCCGCCATGCTTGATATTGGCAAGCTCGCCTTCAACATTGCAAGCGTGCCAACAGGCTTCAGCAATGGCGTTTTGAATGCTGCAAGTGGTGCAAAGTCAGGCTTCTCATCCGGCGGCGTGAACATTGAAGGTTTGATCACGGGCCATGGAAAGCGATGGTTTGGTGCGCACATTGGCGGAACCAAACTTGACGGCCATGACCGGCCAGTCTGCAAAATTTGTAGCGGGCGGTGAAGTTGCAATTTCTATTCCATGCTCTGACAACAGCAACGCCCGCTGCGTTGACTACAAGGAATATGGTGTGCAGGTGGCCTTCACGCCGACGGTATTGTCAGAAGATCGCATCATCCTGAAAATTCAAACCAACGTCAGTGAACCCACAAGCGGCGGTGATTTCTCCAAGCGTTCGACCGACACAACATTGGAATTGCCAAGCGGCGGTTCCATGATGGTGGCAGGTTTGATCAAGGAATCGTCACGCCAGGCCTTGGACGGCACGCCAGGTTTGAAGAAATTGCCAGTGTTAGGCCAGCTCTTCAGAAGCCAGGACTTCATTTCGAATGAAACCGAACTTGTTGTCTTCGTAACGCCTATTTTGGTGCGCCCGACCACCCAAGGCAAGTTGACGTCACCCGACAAAGGCTTTGCACCACCAACCGACAAGCAGTCGATTTTCATGGGCCGTCTTAACAAGGTTTATGGCGGTGCCGCTGGTGCCCCGGACGGCGCCTACCATGGCAATGTCGGCTTTATCGTAGAGTAAGCAGGAAAGTGAGTAACATGTACAAGTTCCATTCCAAAACCGTCGCCACTGCCCTGCTGCTTCTCGCACTGCCAATGGCTGGCTGCGTGTCTGACCAGATGTTCGCTGATGAGTCGCTCAAGCCTTATGGTGGATCCAAGCAGCACCCGATCAAGGTGTCTGGTGGCAAAGCGACTGTCGATAAATGTGGTGACTGGTCCGAAAACCTCGCCGTTACCGACACCAATGAACTGGCTGATAATCATGGTTGCGCCGTTCAGTCCAACATCGCTGCCATGGCAGCCTACCCGGCTGATCTTGTTGGCAAGGGCCATGAATTGCCGCCTCCGCTGGGGATGGTTGGTGCCCACGCCATTCAAAAAATTACAGCGGCATCGACAGCTTCCCAAGGGGGCTCTGGCGATAGCGGTGGAGCCACGCCCGCAACACCAACAACCAAACCTTGAGCCAGCGCGACTGTCATTGAAAGCCAGGACCAATCCAAATGCATAATCCAGCTCTTGAACCTTCACTCTCCAGCACCCAGGAACATTTCCCCGTGGTGCTTGTGCCACGCATTGATGTTCACATTTACTGTGACAATCAACAGACGGGGCAGGTCATGCAAGCCGCTGCTGCCGACCGCCGCATGTCACGCGCGCACATCTCCGTGCAATTAGGCGGCATTGCAGCAGCAGCGCAGGTTTATCAAACACAACCAACCCCATCGGTTCTGGTTGTGGAAACGCATTCCGGCCGCGATCAGTTGATGGCAGAATTGGGCTCCCTTGCTGAAGTGTGCCAAGCCAATACGAAGGTTGTTGTTGTTGGCCATGTCAACGACGTGTTGCTGTATCGCGAATTAATCAAGGCGGGCATCAGTGAATACGTCGTGGCTCCCATTACATCCGTGGGCTTTATTGATCTGGTTGCAAACCTCTACAGCGATCCGAAAGCTGCTCCTCTTGGTCGCATTGTTTCATTCGTTGGTTCCAAGGGCGGCGTAGGATCTTCTACAATCGCGCATAATTTGGCTTGGTTTACGTCCCAGCGCCAGAACGTAGACACCATCATCACGGATCTTGATCTTGCCTTTGGCACGGCTTCATTGAATTTCAACCAAGACGGTTCGGGCGGCATGCTGGAAGCCTTGAATGCGCCGGATCGTTTGGACTCAACGCTGGTTGAACGCATGATGACAAAGCTCGGCGACAAGCTGAGCTTGTTGACGGGTCCAGGTTCTGTTGATCGTGAAATCAATATTGAAGGTCATGCCGTCGAAGCTATTCTGAATGTCGTGCGTTCATCGGCCCCCTTGGTCATGGTGGATGTTCCCAACATGTGGGCGCCTTGGATCAAGCATACGCTGCTGAATTCCGACGAAATCATCATCACGGCAACGCCGGAATTGCCAAGCCTGCGCAATGCGAAAAACCTGATGGACTTGTTGCGCACCGCACGTGCCAACGACAAACCACCGCGCTTGATCATCAATCAAGTTGGTATTCCAAAACGGCCTGAAATAGCGCCGGCAGATTTCGCCAAGGCTTTGGGCGTTGAGCCTATGGCTGTTATTCCGCACGATCCTGCAGCCTTTGGTTTGGCCCAAGGCAACGGTCAGATGTTGTACGAAGTTGCACCAAAGTCCAAAGCCACTGAAATTCTGGCCAGCCTCGCACCAGCAATCGCTGGTCACCAGATGGCCGCACCACCAAAAGCCAAAACCAGCTTGCTCTCAAAGCTGTCGATGCTGAAAAAGAAGTCTTGAGAACTCAAAGGATATCCTGATGTTCGGAAAAAGAACTGAAACCGCCCCAACCCAAAGCGTGCCCTTGCCGGCACCTGCCGGGGCCGCGCAACCAGCTGCAGCGCAAGCCTCTTTTGTGCCGGACGTGGGCGTACAACAAGCACGTGCCGTGGCCCAACCACCGAAGGCACCGCCACCACCGCAAGACAACAACCGTCGCTCCGATAATTATTACGATATCAAGAGCACGATCTTCAATGCATTGATCGACGCCATTGACTTGACGCAATTGGCCCAGCTTGACCGCGAAGCAGCCCGCGACGAAATTCGCGACATCGTAAACGAAATCATCGCCCTTAAAGACGTGGTTATGTCGATTGCCGAGCAGGAAGAACTGCTCGAAGACATTTGCAACGACGTGCTTGGCTATGGCCCGCTTGAACCCCTGCTCGCCCGTGACGACATCGCTGACATCATGGTCAATGGTGCGTCGACAGTGTTCATCGAAGTCAACGGCAAGATGCAGAAGACCGGCGTGCGCTTCCGCGACAACGCCCAGCTTCTGAATATCTGCCAACGTATCGTGAGCCAGGTTGGCCGCCGTGTTGACGAAGCCAGCCCGATTTGCGACGCCCGTCTTGCGGACGGTTCGCGTGTGAACGTTATCGTTCCACCGCTCGCCATTGATGGGCCTTGCCTTACCATTCGTAAGTTCAAGAAAGATCGGTTGAAGCTGACTGATCTTGTGCGCTTCAATTCTATCACACCGGAAGGCGCTACGATTCTTGAAATCGTGGGCCGCGTTCGTTGTAACGTTTTGATTTCTGGTGGTACAGGCTCTGGCAAAACCACGCTGTTGAATGGTTTGACCGGTTACATCGACCATGATGAACGTATCATCACGTGCGAAGACGCCGCAGAATTGCAATTGCAGCAGCCTCACACTGTGCGTCTGGAAACCCGCCCGCCCAATCTTGAAGGTGAAGGTGCGGTGACCATGCGTGAATTGGTAAAGAACTGTTTGCGTATGCGTCCTGAACGTATCATCGTCGGCGAAGTCCGCGGACCTGAAGCTTTCGACTTGCTGCAGGCCATGAACACGGGTCACGATGGTTCCATGGGCACACTCCACGCCAACTCACCACGTGAAGCAATTTCACGTTTGGAATCGATGATCACGATGGGTGGCTTTGCCTTGCCGTCCAAGACCATCAAGGAAATGATTTGCGGTTCGATCGACGTGATCGTGCAGGCTTCCCGTCTGCGTGACGGCACGCGTAAAATTACCCACATCACCGAAGTGGTTGGCATGGAAGGTGATGTCATCATCACGCAAGATCTTTTCGTTTACGAAATTGTCGGCGAAGATGCGAATGGCAAGATTATTGGCCAGCATCGCTCCACCGGCATTGCCCGCCCGCACTTCTGGGATCGTGCGCGCTACTACAATGAAGAACGCCGTTTGGCCGAGGCTTTGGAAAAAGCCGAAGCCCGCAATGATGGAAAAGCCTAAGGCCGCTTGAGCAGGAGTAACAGTAATGGAATTCGGCGGCGATTTATCAGGTATTGCCTTCATGTTCACCGTGGCCATTGCCGTTGGTGGCATGGCCATTGCCGTGCTCTATCCCATGTTGTCGGGAAACGGTGCCAATAAGCGACTGGCACAGATTGCCGACGGCAAGAAGGATTCAAAGTCAGGCATGTTCCGCGCCCGTTTTGCGGAAGACATGAAAGATTCCCGCCGTCGCCAAATTCAAGACTCTTTGAACCAGATTGAAGACGAGCAGAAGAAGCGGAAGAAGAAGATCACACTTCGCGTGCTGATTGAGCAGGCTGGACTCGACATTACAACGAACATGTTCTGGATCATGTCGTGTGTGAGTGGAGCGGCCTTCTTCCTCGTACCGCTCATTCTTGGTGCGCCGTGGTTCATTTTCTGTGGAACTGCCTTCATTGGGTTGTTGGGTTTTCCGCGCTGGTTCTTGGGCTTTCTGCGCAATCGTCGCCAGAACGTTTTTCTCAACGACTTCGCTGACGCCATTGACGTTATGGTGCGCGGCCTGAAAGCTGGTTTGCCTGTATCAGAAGCCATGAAAATCATCGCGTCGGAAACCCGCGCACCCGTGGGTCCTGAATTTTCCGAAGTCGTGGAAGGTCAACGTATCGGCATATCGATTGACCAAGGCATCATGCGCATGGTTGATCGCATGCCACTGTCGGAAGTTAACTTCCTTGCCATTGTGATGACCATCCAATCCAAGACTGGCGGCAACTTGTCGGAAGCTCTGTCCAACCTGTCACGCGTGTTGCGTGATCGGAAAAAGATGAAACAGAAAATCCGGGCCGTGAGCCAGGAAGCAAAATCGTCGGCTGCTATTATCGGTTCGCTGCCCTTCGTGATTATGGGTGCATTGACTTTGCTCAATCCAAATTATCTCAATCCGCTGTTTGAAACGGAAATGGGTAACTTGCTTATCGTGGGTAGCGGAACGTGGATGCTTATCGGCGTTCTCGTCATGCGTAAAATGATTAACTTCGAAATTTGATCGGCGGCACAAAGCCATGATGCAATATATTTCACTTCTGCTGCAGATTGAATCAATCATCACACTGCTGATTGGCCTTGCTGCATTCGGAACCGTGGTCACCATCGCCTCGCCCTATTTTGAAGGCGATAAACTCAAGACCCGTATGAAGGGCGTGGTTGATGAACGTGAGCGCCTGAAAGCCGCGCAACGCGCCATGTTGAGCGGTTCCGAAAACCGCCTGCGCGACAAAGCCAGACCGGGACTTTACAACCAGCTGGTTGAGAGCCTCAACCTGCGTAAAGTGTTTGAAGCAGAATCTTCTCGCGAGGCTTTGCGGCAAGCTGGTTTCCGCACCGAGCGCCATTTGATAACATTTTTGGCTGTACGCGTTATCGTGCCGCTGGTCGTGTCGATTGTGACATTCATCTATTGCTCAACTGTATTCGCAGACCGTGTGTCGCCAAACATGCGCATCGTGTCCTCGCTTGTTGGCTTGGTGTTTGGCTATTACCTCCCGAACATTGCATTGAAAAATTTGATTTCGCGCCGGCAGGCGTCAATCAAGAAAGCTTGGTCGGATGCTTTGGATCTGCTGCTGATTTGCGTTGAATCAGGCATGGCCTTGGAACCGTCCCTGAGCCGCGTAGCTAAGGAAATTGGCAGCCAATCCATTCCGCTTGCAGAAGAAATGACGTTGACTGTTGCTGAATTGTCGTACCTGCAGGATCGCCGCAAGGCGCTGGATAACCTTGGCAAGCGTACAGGCCTTGAAACCGTGCGCGCCGTTGTGACCAGCTTGGTACAATCTGAACGTTATGGCACGCCACTGGGTACAGCGCTTCGCGTCCTGGCTCAGGAAAACCGTGATACACGCATGTCGGAAGCTGAAAAGAAAGCCGCCGCCCTGCCGCCGAAACTAACGGTTCCGATGATTCTGTTCTTCTTGCCGGTGATCTTCATCGTCATTCTCGGACCGTCGATCATTCTGGTTACCGCTCAAAACTAAAACGCCGAAAACTTAGTCATGGCCTGTCGCCCGCAACATGCGCGACAGGCCATGTTTGGTTTTATGCCAGTGAAATGGTGCAACGATAAAGTCCCAAAGGGCAAGCCAGGCCGCAACTGAAATCAAAAGCCAATACAGCGGGATCGTCATCAGCACTTGCCCCCAGCCCACGGCACCAATGCGGCGCAAGCCTTTTTCACTGGCACCAATGGCCGATACATATCCTGCCAAAAGCATCGCTAAACTGAAACCTGCAACCATAGGCGTAACGAAGCTTCCAGCCTTGTCTTGCATTTGTGCCGGCAGGAAATTCCATAGCGCGACAGCCAGCAAAACCGGATGCAGCAGGGCGGAGGCAAAAATGCCAAGGGTCATTGCCTGTATGGTGCAAAATCCAGTGACGCCTGTTTCCCGCAACAACAGCAGGGGTTGGCGGTTATGCACCAGCCATGTGAGCAGGAAGCCCTTCAACCAACGTCGACGCTGCTTCATCCAGTTCCCAAGTTCGGTATTGGCTTCTTCGAGAGTCGTGGAATGGAGAATGCCGATATCATAGCCATGTCGCGCTAGCCGAAACCCAAGGTCGGCATCTTCCGTCACATTGAACGCGTCCCAGCCGCCAACGGCTTCAAGGGCGGATCTTTTGAAATGGTTGGACGTGCCCCCCAGCGGCAATGGCAAGCGATAAGCCGCTAGCGTTGGCAAGACGACATGGAAGAGCGCGGCATATTCCGCCGCAAAATGCCGCGTCAGCCAGTTTTCTGAAGGATTGTAAAATGCCAAGGCAGCTTGCAGGCAACCAAGATCATCGCTGCTCGCTGCAAATTGTGCAGCTGCTAATTTCAACTGGTTGGGCTGTGGAACATCCTCACCATCGTAAATCGTTACCAATTCGCCCCGCGCAAACTGCATCGCATAGTTGAGGGCGCGCGGTTTAGTTTGCGGCTTTCCAGCGGGAACGACAATGACGTCAAAAATCCAGGGCAGATTGAGCGCATGCACCGCCTCGTGCATCGCGCGGTCCTCTTCTTCCAAGATGATCTTGATATCGAGTTTTCGCAAAGGATAGTCCAAGAGGCAGAGCGCACGGATCAATTGATCGAGCACAGAGGTCTCACGAAAGAGCGGCACAAGCAGCGTATAGATGGGAAGATCAGCCTCTTCGGGAATGGGGGCAACAATGCCATGACCTTTTGGCAGCGGCATAAGGCAAAGGCAGCGCAGCACGACCACGACCAAAAAGAACAATCCCGCCACAACTTGCGCAATATAAAAAATATCATAGATCGATACTAAAACGGCCCAACTAGCGAGAAACGCAAACATTATGCTGAACAAATAAATCTGTCCCATGCTCAGCCGATGTCGGGCGGATGCCATGGGGCGCGTGATCGACAATCCGTATGTTGCGATGTTCAACAGTTTGCGCGACAGGAATTGGCGAACGAGACGTCTGTAAACTTGAGCGGGCAGCCGACCGATAGTTTGCAAATTGCGCCGTTGTGCTTCAACCACGCCGGCACCATCTACAACACTGTAGATGATTTCGTCGGGCATCCTGCAATAGGCCAGAATCTTGTGTCGCAAAAACAATTCGCGTTCAGCTGGCGTCAGCCGCTGCACCGCGTCGATGGCCCATGTTTCAGGTACAATGGGCCAATCTTCAAGGTGTAACTCTTGTTGGTTATGGGCTAAATCATCACCACGACCCCGGTCGTTGTGCAACGGCGCAACGGCTATCCTTTCAACACCCATCACCAGTCCCAACCCTTGCGATGAAAAAACACACACACTCAAATGCAGCTAAGGCCAGCAATATAGCGACAGCAACCTTTCGGCGATTGAATCTCGGAGCTGCATGTATACTTTTGATTGCAACGCTATCGTCGGCAGTCGCGCAAGAAAATGCACCTGCAGCCTTTCCCAGTTTTCGACATGTTGATTTAACCTCCGTCGCAGCGGAGCCTTCATTGGGGGGCACATTGATATTGTTGGCTGATCAGGATTTTGCCCCATGGAGCTTCATGGGTGCTGATGGTCGCTTCCAGGGGATTGCGGTGGATTTGGCACAATCAACCTGCCTGGAGGCCGGCTTGACCTGCGAGATTAAGCCAACGGAATTTGTCAATCTCGTTGCCGGTCTTGAGCGCGAAGAAGCAGCAGGCCTGGTGTCCGGTCCAAAAATTGACGAAGCACTGGCCATTAAATTCGCTTTGACCCGCCCCTATTTTCAAACCCTTGGGCGTTTTGTGGTGCGCAACGGCTCATCGCTCTCAACGCCGGACATACGTTCGCTTGCCGGTCGCCGGATTGGTTTTCATGTGAATTCCGCCCATGCACGCTTTTTGGAAACCCATTACAGCCGTTCGGCAATCACGCCCTTTGAAGATCACAGTACCATGTTGGAAGCACTGCGGACCGGGCAGGTTGATGCGGTGTTTGGCGATGCCGTGCAATTGTCGTTTTGGTTGCGGGGGTCAGCATCCAAGGGCTGCTGCATGTACTTAGGCAAGGCTTTTGTTGATCGCGCCAGTTTTACCCGCAGCTTGAGTTTTGTATTGTCCCGCAAGGACCCAAGGCTTCGCGTCAGATTTGATGACGCGTTAGACCGTTTGGAGAGCAAGGGCGAAATTGCCACGATTTTTTCCAGATACGTGCCAGCCTCAGTCTGGTGAGGACAGTTCTTCAGCCCTGCGGCCGCGCAATGTTGAAAGCGAACCCGCTTCGGTAACCTGTTCGCTCAGCACACGAATGATGTCCGAAACCAGGCCCGGCCCTTGATAAACCAAGGCCGAATATACCTGCAGCAAGCTTGCCCCGGCTTCGATTTTGGCCAATGCCGTCACACCGTCTGCGATGCCGCCCACACCAAGCAAGGGAATTTTGCCTTTGGTCAGCACATAGAACCGCGCCAGCTGTTGTGTCGATAGTTTGAATAGCGGTCTTCCCGACAGCCCTCCCATCTCGGATCCGTACACGGAAGAAAGGTGGGGGCGCGACAATGTCGTGTTGGAAATAATCACGCCATCAACAGCACCATTTCCGCAACAAGCTGCGATGTCTTGCATTTCTTCGTCACCCAGATCAGGCGCAATTTTCAAGAGCATGGCGGGGCGTTTGGCCTGCGTAGATCTGGCTTCATTCAAACGCTGCAACAGTCTCTGCAATTCGGAAGCTGACTGCAAACCGCGTAAACCTGGCGTGTTGGGAGAAGAGATGTTGACCGTAATATAGTCAGCAACATCACTGAAGGCAGCAACACCCGCTACATAATCTAATGCGCGATCTACGCTGTCTTTATTCGCGCCAATATTAACGCCCACAATGCCACGGCGTTTGCGCCGTTGCAGGCGTGCCAAAGCTGCAACATGGCCTTCGTTGTTAAAGCCCATGCGGTTGATGACAGCATGATCTTCCGTCAGTCGAAACAAGCGTGGCTTGGGGTTGCCAATTTGTGGAAGTGGCGTCACTGTTCCAACTTCTGCAAAGCCAAAACCAAGACGCAACATGGCATCCGGCACTTCCGCGTTTTTATCAAATCCGGGGGCGAGGCCCAAAGGGTTTGGAAAGGTCAATCCGAATAACGTTTGAGAAAGCAGCGGGTTGTGCCTGAGTGCAGGCAAGGGCGGCAGGCATTTCAACATCCGGATAGTGGCCAAATGCGCTTCTTCAGCATCCTTGCTGTGAAGGAAAGGGCGGGCGAACTTGAAAGCGGCGTTAAGCAGATTCATGTATTCCAACCTTTCGGAAAGTCATGGGCATGGCCGTTCCAAGGCAAAGGTTTTTCCCAAAGGGCCGATGTAGGGTCAAGCGTACCATAAACGTGAGGAAACAACGCACCGCCGCGCGAGGCTTCCCATGTCAACGTGTTCCCAAACCCGGCAGCGTCAAAGGCCACCAACAGCAAATGGGCTTGCCGGGCAAAATGCCGCGCCGCCGTTTCTTCGACCTGAGAGGCATCAGACAGGTGGATATAGCCATCACTGAGATCAATGGCGGCACCCTCAAAACATCCAACTGCCTTGGCCTCAACCCACGCCGCTTCTGATACAATCTTGAAAATCACCTGTGTCATATCTTGCCAATAGCATAGAGATTTAACTTGACAATCTGTTCCTATGCAGGTTTATTGTCCTACAAAAGGTTCAAGTTCAAGGAGACAAGCGAATCATGTTTACACACAAGCAAGTTTGGAACGCCATTGACGTGGTAGCCGAACGTTATGGCTTTTCCGCCTCAGGATTGGCCAAGAAAGCCGGGCTTGATCCAACATCCTTCAACCCGTCAAAGCGCAACGGGCCGGATGGCCGCCCACGCTGGCCCACGATGGAGTCAATCTCCCGTGTGTTGAATGCATCGGGCGCTCCGGTGGACGAATTTATGGAATTGCTGTCGGGCAAAAAGGGCGCACCACCAAAAATGCGCGTGTTGCCATTGTTGGGCTTTGCAAAAGCAGGTCGTGGTGGATTTTTCGACGATTCAGGTTTTCCAGCTGGTGGCGGCTGGGACGAGGTGGACGTGCCCGGTGTGACCGATACATCAGCCTATGCCCTCGAAATTACCGGAGACTCAATGGCTCCTGTGTATCGTGAAGGCGACACAATTGTGGTGTCCCCCGGTGCAACAATCCGCAAGGGTGACCGTGTAGTCGTCCGCACGTCTGATGGTCAGGTCATGGCCAAGATTTTGCAAAAGCAATCCGCCCGCACCATTGAATTGGCTTCGTTCAATCCGGAGCATCCTGTAAAATCACTGGATGCCAAGAACGTGGACTGGATGGCCCGCATCATCTGGGCGTCGCAGTAAGTGTAAAAAAAACCACACAGGGTGTAGACCCTGTGTGGCCGAACGCAAAAATTTTAGATTGCCCTTATGCCACGGTAAAAGCCGCCCTGAAGGCTTCCAGTGCTACTTCAGCATCGCCCTTGGCATGGGATTCAAGACCAACAGGGCCAGTGTAACCCATGGCTTTCAGGCTGCGCGCAACGCCGGCATAGTTGATTTCGCCCGTACCCGGTTCGCAGCGGCCGGGATTGTCGGCCACTTGCACCTCACCAATCCATGGCAAGCATTTTTCGCACCAGCGGGTAAGGTCACCCTCTCCAATTTGTGTGTGATAGAGATCGAGATTGATTTTAAGCTGTGGCCGATTGACGGCTGAAACCAGTGCCAACACATCCTCAGTGGAACCGAAGGGGCAGCCTGGATGATCCAGCAAATTGAGATTTTCCAACGTGTAAGTCACGCCCAATTCCTCAGCCATATCACAAATGCGGTTGAGCGTATCCTGCGCCTTCAACCACATGGCGCCGCTTACCACCTGAGTCTGTACAATGGGAATGCCGCCATCGCCAAGACCCGTGCCGTGAAGATTGAGGCGATGCACGCCCAAGCGTTTGCCGACGCGTGCTGTTTCACGAGCTGACGTCAAAAGCATGTCAGCACCTTCGTCGTCAGCCAGTCGACCTTCAAGATAACCGTTCATGATGGTGAAAGTGGCACCGGTTTTTTCAAGCTTGGCCAAGTCATGGGCTGGCCAATTCCACAGGCCCACGCCAAATCCCATCTCCTTCAATTTGCTGGCGCGCCAGTCAATGGGTTTGTCGGTCCACAGCATTTCTGCGCAGGCAGCAAGTGGGAAAGATGAGGTCATGATCAATTATCCTCGTTCAAAATCAATGTTGAAGAAGCTCGCCACGCAAGGCCTTTTCAATCAAGGCCTTGGTGTTGGCGATGCCATAAAGTGCGGTGAAAGAACCAAAGCGCGGGCCTTTTTCTTCACCCAGCAAAACTTGGTACAGCATGTTGAACCAGCTTTGCGCCACGCCAACACTGCCGTCTTTTTGGGTTGTTGTGTAAGGTTCGCGGCGGCCAATGCTGTAAACTTCCGTCTGAATGGCTTCGGGTGTGGAACCCTCGGCCAGTTTGCCCAAGGCAGCTGCAAGATCCGTCAAGGCCTTGGCTTCATCATCCGTAGGCAGACGATATTTTTTTGCGGGCTTTACGAAGTCCTGATAATAGCGAATGGCATAACCCACGAGTGAATCCAAACGCGGATGCGTTGCGGGCGTCATCTCAGGCATGTAGCGCTGCAGGAAGGCCCACATCACGGACTTGTCTTCCGTGTTTGCAACGGCAGCCAGATTGAGCAACAGCGCAAATGTAACGCCGCCTGTTTCAGGCGCTGGTGGATTGCCAGCATGGATGTGCCAGACCGGGTTCATCAACTGGTCTTTGGCTTCCGTTTGCCTGGGGTAAGCAGCGAGGAACTGCGCATATTCATCGACAGCCCGGGGAATGACATCGAAGTAAAGTTTTTTGGCTTCGCGCGGCTTGTTATACATGAATTGCGCGAGTGAATTTGGATCGGCATAGGTCAACCATTCATCGATAGTCAGGCCATTGCCTTTCGACTTTGAAATTTTCTGGCCAATGTCATCCAGGAACAATTCATAGACATAATGTTCAGGTGCCGTTGCTCCCAGAATTTCCGAAATACGATCATAAATAGGCGCATTGGTCTGGTGGTCCTTGCCGAACATTTCAAAGTCCACGTCAAGAGCCGCCCAGCGCATGCCAAAGTCGGGCTTCCATTGCAGCTTGGTGCGCCCGCCACGCACATCCAATGTAACGTCAGTGCCATCTTCGTCGGCGAAAGTGATGGTGCCCTTCTTGGCATCAATAGCCTTCATCGGCACATAGAGCACGCGACCGGAAATGGGAGATATGGGTAAGAACGGCGAATAGGTGGCTTGGCGTTCTTCACCCAAGGTGGGCAACATGACACCCATGATGTCGTCATATTTTTCAAGTGCGCGAATGAGCATGTCATCAAAGCGGCCAGACTTGTAATAGTCTGTGGCCGAAGCGAATTCATACTCAAAATTAAAGGTGTCGAGGAAGCGCCTGAGCATGGCGTTGTTGTTGTGGCCATAGCTTTCATATTCACCGCCATAGGGGTTTGGCACCGATGTCAGGGGCTTGTGCAAATGCGGAATAAGGAAATTCTTGTCCGGCACATTTTCAGGGATCTTGCGCATGCCGTCCATATCATCGGAAAAGCACAAAAGTCGTGTTGGCAAATCCGACATCAACGAGAAAGCCTTGCGCACCATAGTGGTGCGGGCCACTTCGCCGAACGTGCCAATATGCGGCAGCCCTGACGGTCCGTAGCCTGTTTCAAACAGCACCTGCTTTTGCCCCGATTTCTCAACGCGCTTCAAAATCTTGCGGGCCTCTTCAAAAGGCCAGGCACGGAATTCAAGGGCAGCAGTACGAAGGGCGGGAGAAGTGGACATAAAGGGGGCTTTCAAAGTGGTGGTCAGGCTCTTTAGATATCGGCGTGCTTGCGGTCAACGTGTGCACACTGCTAAAAAATTGTCATGACGCTTGAAGACATTGAAGCTTACGCCTTTGGCCTATTCGCTGTGCTGACTATATTGGGCTGTTTTCACTTGCTGTCGTGGCTCTTTGGGCGATTGCGCGGTTCAAAGGCCAGACAAATCGTTACCACACAAATGTCCAACATCATCAATCCACCTGTGGTTTTTCCCTTCGCGTTTGTTGAATTGGAAGGCCAAAATGCCATGGCTGCTTTTGAAGCTGCAAAAGCCAAGGGCGGGCCAATTCCCATTTTGATCAATGGTGGAGAAGCCACACGAAACGGTTTGGCCGAGATGATGAAGTATCGGAAATCAACCCCGCATTACTTAAAATCTGCTGGGGATAATCCAAACCCTTTTTGCTTTAAATCCAAACCCCGCATGCCCAGCCAATGGGTTGAATGCGGACCCTTCGCTGATGATGGCCAACCCTTTCTCATAAAAGCGCTGCCATCAGGTTTTCAACCCGTCGTCACCTTGGCGTCTATTCCCGCTGTGTCTTCCGCCGACATTCCTGCTTTCTTACAGACTCGGTGGCTGGAACGGCATTGCCGAAGCTGATGTGTGGGTGGCGTTGTTCCGCAACTGGCAGCGAGACTATGGCGCTGAACTTGTCGCGGTCAGTCTTGGAGCGGTTGATTTGCATGTAAGCCGCAAACCAGCAACGCGCGAACAAGCTTTAATGCTCGCGCGGGAACACAAAAAATTCTGTGACTCCGGCGCAACCCTTGCGGAATCAGCCGCAGAATTGATGCAAACCAATTGGTGGCACTTCTATTGGGATTGATGCGGGCGTTAAGCCATGTCGCCCGCATGTTTCTTCAGAAACGCCACCGTCCGGCCCCAAGCCAAATCTGCTGCTTCCTTATTGTAGCGTGCGGCATTGGTGTCGTTGTTGAAGGCGTGGTTGGCACCTTCATACATGTGCAGTTCGTAGGCCTTGTTGTTGGCTTTCAAAGCAGACTCATATTCAGCAATGCCGGCGTTGACGCGTTCATCCAGTGACGCATAATGCAGCATGAGTGGTGCTGTGATTTTAGGAACATCAGCGGCGGGTGCTTGGCGACCATAATAAGCAACGCCTGCGGCTAATGCCGGGTCAGCCACGGCAAGCGCATTTACTGCCCCACCACCCCAACAGAAACCCACCGCACCAGCTTTGCCCGTGCTTTGCGGATGCGCCATCAGGGCCTTTAAGCTGTTTTGTGAATAGACCACCTGATCTTCAGGCTTGAGGGTGCCTATCATTTCGCGGGCTTTTTCTTCATCCGCTGGTGTGCCGCCCAGAGGTGCCAGATAATCAGCACCAAAAGCCACAAAGCCTTCCAAAGCCATGCGGCGGGTCACGTCTTTTATGTGAGGGTTGAGGCCGCGGTTCTCATGGATCACCAACACGGCGGGCAGTTTTCCCGCGGCATCCTTAGGAATAGCAAGTAAGCCTTTGACGCCCGGTGCAATTTCACCTTCCGTCAAAGTGAGGCGCGGATCATCTTCTGGGACCATTGCCGCGAAGGCATAGTTGTTTTCAAGCAGCGGCAACAACGCGGTTGCGGCAGCGGCTGATCCCGCTGCGAGGGTCAACTTGTCGAGAAAACTGCGACGCGACATGCCGCCGTGCGTATAGGTATCAAACAGGGTGATGATCTTCTGGTCCATGGACATTCTCCTCGCATTTTTCCGCCATTTTGAACTTACGCCAGAATCAGGCAAAGGGATGACGTGTTCATTACAAATCCGACATGTTATGCGAAAAATCAGGGGGCCGTGCTCAATCAGCAGGCATTGCCGCCGCGCGCGGCGCTTGCCGCTTTGACGGAACAGGTGCACTTGCTTTGCCATGCTGGTTTTCTAACGGCCCGTTTGGCACAAGCCGCCGATGTAAAGCCCGATGTTGCGCGTGCGGCACTGAACCAACGCCACCTTGACGTAGCTGAACTATTTGCCTTTGTCTGTCCTGCGCAAAATGCTGTGCCAACGCCTCAAGGCTTGGCCCGCGCGCTGCGCATTGAGGAAACACCAGATGACGGGCAAGCCTTGCAGGCCGTCGCCGAAAACCTGCTGCAGCGCCTCGAAAACCCAAAACAACATTTCATCCGTGAAACGGCTGAACACGCAACCTATCTGGCCCGCGCTAATTGGCCGTGGGCACCCTTCGTGATGCAGGCCTTGCTAAAGGCAAACCCGAAACTGGATGTGGGCACGTTCGCCACCGGCCTGAACATTTGGGACCGGTTGGATGAATGGGAGGAACAAGGCCCACCCGCAAAAGGTGATCATGTCGAAGTTTTGCCTCAGGAAGCCTTGAAGGTGCTGCGGGATGCCTTGGGGTCTGAATCAGAAGCACGACCGCAACAGAGGGACTACGTAACGTCCGCACTGCATGGCTTCGCGGCAAGGCAATCTCCAGCCTTCAACAATATTCTTTTGGCTGAAGCAGGCACGGGCCTCGGCAAAACTTTGGGCTATCTTTCGCCTGCTTGGGTGTGGGCTACCAAGAACAAGCGGCCTGTCTGGCTTTCAACCTATACAAAGAATTTGCAACGTCAACTCGATCAGGAAAGTGCGCGGCTGGTGCCAAACCCGGAGGAGCGGGAAGGTAAAATCGTCATCCGAAAAGGCCGAGAAAATTATCTCTGCCTGCTCAACATGCAAGAAACATTTGGCCGTTTGCAGGCCCAAGGCCCACGTGGTGCAGTGCTTGCGGTGTTGTTGGCGCGCTGGGCAAGAGCCTCGCGTGATGGCGACTTGATTGGCGGCGATTTTCCATCTTGGATCTACGGGCTGTTTCCCGAAACCAATTATGAAGGCGATATCAAACATCCTTCGCCGCAAAGCTTGGGCCTGACCGACAGGCGTGGCGAATGCATCTATGTGGCCTGCGCACATTACAAGCGCTGCTTCATTGAAAAAAACCAGCGTGCCGCCCGTAATGCGTCGCTGGTAATTGCCAATCATGCGCTGGTCATGAATCAGGCAGCTGTAGATTTTGCTTTGGGCCAAGCCGTAACAGAGGAAGAAGAAGCAGCACCCGGCGGTTTGAAACGCATTGTGTTTGATGAAGGCCATCATTTGTTTGATGCCGCAGACGGTGCCTTCTCATCCCATCTGTCAGCACAGGAAGCAGCCGAACTGCGCCGCTGGATTAGAGGGCCGGAATCCGAACGCCGCAGGGGACGCGGCTTGGTTGACCGTCTTAGTGATTTGATCAGTGACGAAGATGGAACCTCCGCCTTGTTGGATGAGGTGGTAAAAAATTCGCGGCTGCTGCCTGTTGCGGGCTACATGCGCCGCATCCATGACGGCAGGCCAGACGGCGTGGCCGAACAATTCTTTTCGCTCGTGCGCCAACAGGTGGTGGCTCGCGATGAAAGTGATTCAGGTTTTGCCATTGAAACGTCTTGCCTGCCTTTGATTGCAGGACTGGGCGAAGCCGCATCAGATTTGGCTGAAGGTCTGTTGCGCTTGAAACGCCCGATGGAACGTTTGGCAAAAGCCCTAGCCGCTAAGCTGGATGATGAAGCGGCAGAACTTTCAACGGCTGAGCGCGGAAAAATCGAAGCCATGTCACGCTCATTACGACGGCGTGGCGAGTTGATGCTGGGTGGCTGGATTGCGATGCTGCACCGGCTGAATGGCGAAGCCAACCCATTGATGGTGGAATGGTTCTCCGTTGAGCAGCAAGGCCAATGGCAAGTGGATGTGGGGCTGCATTCCCATTGGCTGGATCCGACGGAGCCATTGGCATTGGCTGTGTTGCGTCCTGCTGATGGTGTAATCATTACATCCGCAACTTTGAAGGACCGCCCGCCCAATGTGCCAGATGATTGGGAAAATGCAGAAATGCGTACAGGTGCCATTCACTTGCCTTACCCCGTCAAGCGAGAACAATTTGCCTCGCCTTTCGATTATCCTGCACGCGCTCGGGTAATTGTGGTGACGGATGTAGGGCGCGACAGCATGGACCAATTGGCAGCGGCCTATCGCGAGTTGTTCTTGGCGTCGGGTGGTGGAGCGCTGGGATTGTTCACGGCCATTTCAAGGTTGCGCGCCGTACAAAAACGCATTTCTCAGCCGTTGAGCGAAAAAGGCTTGGCACTTTATGCCCAGCATGTGGACCCCATGGATACGGCAACATTGGTCGATTTGTTTCGCGCTGAACAGGACGCCTGCCTGCTTGGCACCGATGCGGTGCGGGATGGTGTGGATGTTCCCGGTGATTCATTGCGACTGATCGTGATGGACCGCGTGCCTTGGTCCACGCCCACTATTCTGGAAAAAGCCCGCAAAGAAGCTTTCGGCGGCAACACCTATGTTGATATGACCGTTCGCTTGAGATTGCGGCAGGCCTTCGGCCGATTGATTCGCGCGGAAAATGATAAGGGATGTTTTGTCGTCCTTGACCCAAGACTTGCGTCGCGCTTCTCAACCGCCTTTCCTGAGGGTGTTGCCATTGAGCGGATGGGACTCGTGGACGCAATTGATGCTGTCGCCCGCTTCTGTAATACTGCACCTAAATAAATTTGAAGAGAGAATGTAATGTCCGGAACCATCAGCAATGAACAGGCCCTCATCTACGTCATGGTCATGATGTCAGGAGTAGAGGGAAAGATTAAGCCAGAAGAATTGGTCGAGATTGAAGTTCTGGTGCGTACATTGCCTGTGTTCAAACATTTTGACCGCACACGCTTGGCCACGGTGGCGCAAGAGGCGGGTGACATGTTGCAACTGGGCGAGGGCATGCAAACCGTTTTGAATCTAGTGGCTGATCAGTTGCCAACACGTCTGCGCGAAACAGCCTATGCCATTGCTGTTGAAGTAGCCGCCATTGATTTGGCAGTGGGCAAAGAAGAGTTACGCTTCCTCGCAATTCTGCGTGATGCGCTGGGCCTTGATAAACTGGTGACGGCGGCCATCGAACGCTCAGCCATCGCGCGCTTTCAAGGAACGTAATTACTTTCGACTGCGCTTGAGGTGCTCCAGCAGCCCCATTGTTGAAGCATCAAGACCATCGGTATTTTTCTTGCCTTCGACTACGGGCTGCAAACCTGTGGCCAATTCCTTGCCCAGTTCAACGCCCCATTGGTCAAAGGCATTGATGCCCCAAATTGCGGCTTCCACAAACACCCGGTGTTCATAAAGCGCCACCAAACGGCCAAACGTAAAGGGGTCGAGCATTTTGTAGGCCAGTGTCAATGAAGGGCGGTTGCCCGTGAACACACGGTGCGGTGCAAGGCGCTTGGCTTCATCCTTCGGTTTGCCCATGGCAAGCAATTGCGCCGTTGCTTCTTTCAGCGTGCGGCCCTGCATCAGGGCTTGGCTTTGGGCCAAACAATTGGCGACCAGCAAATCATGGTGCACGCCCATGTCTTTTTCATGGGGTTCTGCCGCAATTAGAAATTCAACGGGAATGACCGTGGTGCCCTGATGCAACAATTGGAAGAAGGCATGTTGCCCATTGGTGCCAGGTTCACCCCAAACCACCGGTCCCGTATCATGCTTGGTGGCATCGCCCTTTGCTGTAACGCGCTTGCCGTTTGATTCCATATCAAGCTGTTGCAAATAGGCAGGTAGCCGCAACAAGCGTTGGTCATAGGGAATGACGGCACGTGATGGGAGGCCACATCCATTGCGATGCCACACACCCAGCAATCCCATCAGCATGGGTAAATTCTGGTGGGGCTTGGCCGTGGCGAAATGCACGTCCATGGCATGGGCGCCTTTCAGCATCTCGTAAAAATGATGCGGACCAATCGCCAGCATTACCGACAGGCCAATGGCTGACCAGAGGGAATAACGTCCTCCCACCCAATCCCAAAAACCGAAAATACGATTTTCAGCAATACCAAACGCCTTGACCTTGTCGATGGCTGTTGAGATTGCTGCAAAGTGCTCGCCCACTTTTTCTTCGCCCAACGCAGCGGCCACCCAGCTGCGTGCGGTTTTGGCATTGGTCATGGTTTCGATGGTGGTGAAGGTTTTTGAAGCCACCAGAAAAAGCGTGGTTTCCGGGTTCAATGTTTTCAGCGTGTCGGCAATATGTGCACCATCCACGTTCGACACAAAATGCAGGCGTGGCCCATCATGATAAGGGGCAAGCGCCAAGGTGGCCATGGCAGGCCCAAGGTCTGATCCGCCTATGCCGATATTCACGATGTCTTTGATCTTGCTCCTGCGGATATCCGTGGCAAAGCGCGCCATACCTTCAAGAACATCATGCACGTCGTGCACCACATTATGACCACCCACCATGACGATTTCTGATTTGGGGCGGCGCAGAGCCGTATGCAGCACGGCGCGGCCTTCGGTGGTGTTGATCACATCACCGCGCATCATGGCATCGCGCTTGCCTTCAACATCGGCAGCCTTGGCCAGCGTAGTGAGAAGCCGCATCGTCTTGGCGGTGACTTGCGTTTTGGAATAATCCAGCAGCAAGTCTTCATGTCGCGCTGAAAACTCCGCAAATCGATCACCCTTTGCGAAAACTTTCCGCATATCCGGTAAACCAGCCTTGGCGTGGGCTTTCAATTCCTTGAGAACAGTCAGTGTGGATGGGGTCATGGCTCAGGCTCGCGCAATTGGAGTGGGCACAGCATGTCACAAACATGCTGCGTTGGGAATGACAGTCGCAAGTGGGAAGTGTTGAAGGATTAGTCCCGCAACAATTCGTTGATCGAGGTTTTGCTGCGGGTCTTTTCGTCGACGCGTTTGACAATTACCGCGCAATAGAGCGATGGCGAAGGTGACCCGTCGGCAAAGGGCTTTTGGGGTAATGAGCCAGATACCACCACTGAATAGGGGGGCACCTTGCCCATGTGAACTTCGCCCGTGGTGCGATCAATGATTTTGGTGGACTGCCCGATGAACACGCCCATGGAAATGACTGAACCTTCGCCCACCACAACGCCTTCCACAACTTCCGAACGCGCACCGATAAAGCAATTGTCCTCAATGATGGTGGGGCCAGCCTGCATGGGTTCCAATACGCCGCCAATGCCAACGCCACCGGACAAGTGAACGTTCTTGCCGATCTGTGCGCAGGATCCAACGGTCACCCAAGTATCAACCATGGTGCCGGTATCCACATAGGCACCAAGGTTTACGAAGGACGGCATCAAAATCGCACCGGGAGCGATGTAGGCCGACTTTCTAACTACGCAATTTGGCACGGCGCGAAAGCCGGCATCGCGGAATTTCTTTGCGGTCCATCCCTCAAATTTGGAAGGCACCTTGTCCCACCACTTTGAGGTGCCGGGACCACCCTTGATGAGTTCCATGTCGTTCAAGCGGAACGACAACAGTACGGCCTTCTTCAGCCACTGATTGACCTGCCACTCACCATCAACTTTTTCAGCAACGCGGGCTTTACCAGCGTCAAGCTGGTTCAAGGCAAATTCAACCGCCTTGCGGGTGTTGCCCTTGGTTTTAAGTGTAACTTCTGCGCGGTCTTCCCAGGCTTGTTCGATGATGGCTTGTGCGTTCTTCATGGTGTTCTCCGTCTCACTGCCCCTTCCTGTATGCAAGGAATGGGGGGATTGCAATTATCTCTTGCTGATGACCTGCTGCACGAGGAAACCCGAAAGGTCGTCCGTTGAATAATGTATATGCGCGCCAGCGGTCATTCCTTCGTCATAACCTTCTTGGGATGTGACCAAAACAGTCACCATCCCCATGTCGTGGGGCACTTCCAGATTGCGGGCGATGTCTTCGAAAAAGGCTGCGCGCGTCGGCACAACGTCATGCATGTGCAGAAATTGCTCATAGGGTGCGCGGGCGGGTTTCGGAATGTGTTGTGCGGCATAAATGTCAAACACACCTTCAAACTGGTCCGTTACGCCAAGTTGGTCCATGGTGCGTTTGGCATGGTCGCGGGTGCCAGCTGTGAATACCAGCTTGCGACCCGGCAGGTTTCGCAACGCCGCAATCAAATCCGGGTTGTGGGGAACCGATGAATAATCAATGTCGTGAACACGTTGAAGAAAATCATCAGGCGCTTCACCATGCTCCACCATCAAGCCGCGCAGTGTGGTGCCGTGCTTTTGGTAAAGTGATTTCTGAATGCGGTAAGCCTCTGGATAATCAACGCCAAAACGCTGCATGACATATTCACCCATCTTGCGGTGCATCTGGTCAAACAGCTTGCAAGACGCGGGATAAAGCGTGTTGTCGAGGTCGAACACCCACGTATCAACGTGGTTGAAGCTGGCGCCGATATGGTTGAATGCGCTCAAACGCCGGAACGTGAGATGCGTGTACCCACGCCATGTGGCGTGAGCAATTCCAACAGCACCGAATGGGGCACGCGACCATCCAGAATAATAACACCCTCAACGCCGGACCACACGACAGCCGCCGCACTTTCGACCTTCGGGATCATACCGCCCGTAATGGTGCCTTCTTCGATCAGCTGTGGAATATCGCCAATTTTAAGTTCGCTGATCAATTCCTTGTTCTTGTCGAGAACGCCGGCAACATCCGTCAGCAATAGCAAACGCTTTGCACCTGTGGCTGAGGCAATTGCACCTGCCGCCGTGTCCGCATTCACGTTATAGGTTTCGCCATCATAACCAATGCCAACAGGGGCAACGACGGGTATGGCATCGGATTTCATGATCGTGTGCAAGATTTCGGTGTTGACGCGGGCAGGCTCACCAACCTGGCCAAAATCAATTATGGTCTCTTCGCCCGTCACAGGGTCTATCTTCTTTTTGGTGAAGCGTTCGGCAATCAGCAAATTGCCGTCCTTGCCGGAAATTCCAACTGCGCGACCACCCGCCTGCTGAATGGAGGCGACGATGGATTTGTTGATGGAGCCCGCCAACACCATTTCAACCACCGCCATGGTTTCATGGTCAGTCACGCGCAAGCCATCCCGGAATTCCGGCTTCACCGCAAGCTTGTCCAACATCTTGTTGATTTGCGGACCACCGCCATGCACCACGATGGGGTTGAGGCCACATACTTTGAGCATCACCATGTCGCGCGCAAATTGGCTTGCCAGTTTCTGGTCCACCATCGCATGGCCGCCAAATTTGACGACAATGATCTGGTCGTCATAACGTTGTAAAAACGGCAGGGCTTCCGAGAGAATACGGGCAGTCTCGTTGACAGGAATCTCGGTCATCGGCTCAATCCATCAAAGGTACAAATCGGAAGGGCCTTATAGGGCAATTTTGCGCGATGGGAAGACGGAAAGGTCTGCTTTCTCAAGAAGCCACTCCCCCAGCAAGGCCGGGGGAGGAATTATGAAATTAAACCTTTGTCCACTTGGAATTGGCTTTGGATGACTTCACACATGCCTCGATAAAGGCCATGCCTTCAACCCCGTCCTTGATACCGGGGAAGGCAACTTCCTTGGCGGGTTTTTTGCCGGTGCGCGCGGCGAGTATGGCTTTCGCAACTTCAGAATACACATTGGCAAAGCCTTCGAGGTAACCTTCAGGATGGCCAGAAGGAATGCGCGTAACGCGGCCCGCCGCAGGTCCGGAACCTGCACCACCGCGGGTTATCAAACGCTTGGCTTCGCCATAGGGCGTGTACCAAAGGTAATTCGGGTCGGCTTGCGTCCATTCCAGACCACCCTTGGTGCCATAAACCCTTAGCTTCAAACCATTCTCATGGCCGGGTGCCACTTGTGAAGCCCAAAGCATGCCCTTGGCACCACCCTTGAAACGCAACATGGCGTTGACGTTGTCATCGAGCGCGCGGCCTTTGACGAAGGAGGTGAGGTCACAGGAAATTTCAGCGAGACTTAAACCCGACACATCACACATCAATTGATAGGTGTGCGTGCCAATGTCACCAACACAACCGCCAGCGCCCGAGCGTTTGGGGTCTGTGCGCCACGCCGCTTGCTTTTGTCCGGTTTTCTCCAGCGCCGTGGTCAACCAGTCTTGCGGATATTCGCCCTGCACCAAACGGATTTCGCCAAGATCTCCATTTGCCACCATCTCTTTGGCTTGGCGGATCATGGGATATCCTGAGTAGTTGTGGGTGACGGCGAAAACCAGATTTTTCTTCTTGGCCAACAAAGCTTCAAGCGATTTTGCTTGCCTGAGATTGAGCGACAAAGGTTTGTCACAAATCACATGGATGCCTGCATTGATGAAGGCCTTGGCCGCTGGCACATGCACATGATTGGGCGTAACAATAGCCACGGCTTCAATGCCGTCAGGGCGCTTGGCTTCAGCCTTCGCCATCTCTTCGAATGAACGATAACTACGCGAAGGGTCGAGGCCCAAATCCGCAGCCGAGGCTGCGGCCTTCTTGGGATCTGCTGAAAGTGCGCCCGCCACCAGTTCGTACTGGTCATCAAGGCGTGCGGCGATGCGGTGAACCGCACCGATAAACGCGCCCTGTCCGCCCCCCACCATGCCAAGCCTGATGCGGCCCTTGTTTTTTTCCGATGTGCCTGTGATTGCCATGCTTTTAAATCCTTACTTCAATCCCAACATACGGCGCGCTTTGCCCGTGTCTGTGCTGCCTGCTGCGAAATCATCAAAGGCTTTTGCGGTTGTCTTGATGATGTGATTTTCAATGAAGGGCGCACCTTCACGCGCACCTTGTTCTGCATCTTTCAAACAGCATTCCCATTCGAGCACGGCCCATGAATCATAATTATGTTGGGCAAGGGCTGAGAAAATTGAAGAGAAATCCACTTGACCATCGCCCAGTGAACGGAAGCGACCCGCACGGTTGGTCCAGTTTTGAAAGCCGGAATAAACCCCTTGGCGGCCTGTCGGGTTAAATTCTGCATCCTTCACATGGTAAGCGAAAATGCGCTCGTGGTAGATGTGGATGAATTCCACATAGTCCAATTGCTGTAACAGGAAATGCGATGGATCATAATTGATGCCGCAGGCCTTGTGGTTGCCTGTTGCCTCCAAAAACATCTCAAAGGTCACGCCGTCAAAGGTGTCTTCGCCGGGGTGCAATTCAAACCCGATTTTGACGCCTTCACCATCAAGCACATCAAGCAGCGGCTTCCATCGCTTGCCCAATTCCTTGAAGCCCTCTTCCACAAGGCCGGGTGCGCGGGGTGGCCATGGATAAAGATAAGGCCAGGCCAAAGCACCCGTGAAACTCACCTGCCGTGTTATGCCCAAATTGCTGGATGCTTTTGCCGCCAGCTTAATTTGCGCGCAGGCCCATTCCTGCCGTGCGGCGGAATTGCCCTGAACGGCGGCGGGAGCAAAACCATCAACCGCTTCATCATAGGCCGGATGAATGGCAACGAGATGCCCTTGCAAGTGGGTGGAGAGCTCAGTGATTTCTACACCATTTTTCTTGGCCGTGCCTTTAAGTTCATCACAATAGGTTTTTGAGGTTGCAGCTTTTTGCAAGTCAAAAAGTCTTCCATCCCATGTTGGAACCTGCACGCCCTTGTAACCCAAATCGCCTGCCCATTTGGTGATGGAGTCGAATGAATTGAAGGGTGCCGCATCGCCAGCGAATTGTGCCAAAAAAATGCCGGGACCCTTGATGTCTGTTGCCATGATTTATCCTCCCAGTGGATCAGCAGTAAGAATTGACAAGATTTTCGAGACGTTCCTGGCGGCCCGAATGTGGTTGCGGATTGATGTTGTTCTTTTCAACCCGTGCCGCAATCGCATCAAGACCTTCCTTGCCTGCCAACATGGCTTTGTTTTTAGGTGTTGACCAGCCAGCATAACGCGCATCAATCATACCTGCGAGTTTGCCTTCTTCAAGGATGGCCGCAGCATTGAGCAGCGCTTTCGCCGTTGCATCCATGGAACCCACATGGGCATGAATGAGGTCATCGGCGTCGAGTGATTGACGGCGGATTTTCGCATCGAAGTTCAGACCACCCGTGGTGAAGCCGCCAGCTTTCAGAATTTCCAGCATCGCCAAAGTGATTTCAGGAACATTGACGATGAACTGGTCCGTGTCCCAGCCTGATTGATAGTCACCACGGTTCATGTCGATGGAACCGAAGATGCCAAGCGCTGAAGCCAAAGCGATTTCATGTTCGAATGTGTGGCCCGCAAGAATGGCGTGGTTCTGCTCAATGTTGACTTTCACATCCTTTTGCAAACCCAGCGACGAGATCAGCGAATACACCGTTGCTACGTCATAGTCGTATTGATGTTTCGTTGGCTCCTGTGGCTTGGGCTCAATCAGAATGGGGCCTTTGAAACCAATCTTGTGCTTGTATTCGACAACCAGTGCCAGCATGCGCTTGGCGGCTTCAAGCTCATGCCCGATCTTTGTGTTGAGCAATGTTTCATAGCCTTCGCGGCCACCCCACATCACATAATTCGCTCCCCCCAAACCCTTGGTTACGTCCATCGCATGTTTGATTTGCGCACCCGCATAAGCGAAAACATCTGGATCAGGATTGGTAGCCGCCCCTGCCATAAAACGGCGGTTGGAAAACACATTTGCCGTGCCCCAGAGCAATTTCTTGTTCGACTTTGCCATTTTCTTTTCAATGTAATTGGCAATCGCCGTTACATTGGCATTTGACTCCTTGAGCGATGCACCTTCAGGTGCAATGTCACGGTCGTGAAAGGCAAAATAATCAATTTGCGTCAGGTTCATGGCATCGAACATCACGTCAGCCTTGGTGCGAGCCGCACCCATTTCATCATTTGTGTGGTGCCATGGACGCATCAAGCTGTCGCCGCCAAACGGATCAGAACCGGGCCAGCAGGTGGTGTGCCACCAGCACATGGCAAAGCGCAATTGCTCGGCCATTGTCTTGCCCAACACTTTTTTCTTCGCATCATAGTAGCGGAATGAAAATTCGTTCTTGGACTTTGGTCCTTCGAACTTCGCGGGTTTTTTTGTGGTGAAGAATGACATGGAATTAAATCTCCTTGATCGCAGGGTAAATCTGTTTGTAGCGTAGGAACTGGTCCTCATAGGCCGCGCGTGCAGCCTTGTCGGGGGTAATGGTCTTGGAAATCTTGGGCTTGCTGAACACGCGGCGGAAATTGTCGCCCGTCGACGCCACAAGGCCCATGCGTGCAGCACCAAAGGCCCCACCCACATCGCCTGCCGCTGGTAAATCAATCGGCACATTCAACACCGTTGAAATAATCTTAAGCCATAGTTCAGACTTTGTGCCACCCCCCACCGCCATCAGGCGGTTGATTTTGGCCCCACCTTCGCGCAGCGCATCCAGATTATCGCGGAAGGCAAAAGCCAGACCATCGAGCACGGCATGGGTCAGGGTGTTACGATCTGTCTCATGGGCTAAGCCCATCATCACACCGCGCACTTGCGCATCACCAACAGGTGAACGCTCACCCGAAAGATAGGGCAATAGAAGCGTGGGGGAAGGACCTTTGAGTTTTGTGCCCAAGGCCTTTGTCAGCTGCGGGGCAGGGGTTTGCAACAGGCCAGACAACCATTCCAGACTGGCAGTTGCAGACAAGATCACGCTCATCTGATGCCACGTATTTGGTGTGGCATGGCAAAACGCATGCACCATCTTTGAGGCGTTGGGGCTGAATGTATCGTTCGAAACAAAAATCACGCCGGATGTGCCAATGGACAAGAACCCTGCTCCATCACTCACAGCACCAATGCCGCAAGCCGAGGCCGCATTGTCGCCACCACCACCCGCAACCACCGGGCGCTTTGGCATACCCCAAGATTTAGCAACAGAAGGTGACAGGCGGCCCGTGGCATCCGTACCTTCAAACAAGTCCGGCATCTGGTCGCGCCGCATGCCGGAAGCTTTCAGCAAAAGCTCCGACCACTGACGATTTTTGATGTCGAGCCAGTAGGTGCCTGAAGAGTCTGACATGTCAGAAGCATAATCCCCCGTCATGCGCAGACGGATATAGTCTTTGGGCAGCAGCACCTTTGCTACCCGTTCGAAAATTTTCGGCTCGTGTTTCTTGACCCAGACCAGCTTGGGCGCCGTGTAACCCGCCAGAACAATGTTTCCAGAATGCGCGACCACTTCTGGCGTACCTTGCATAATATCGTCACATTCTTGGAATGAGCGTGCGTCATTCCAGAGAATGCAGGGGCGAAGCGGTTTCCCGTCCTTGTCAATCAACGTGGCACCATGTTGCTGGCCCGAAAGACCAATGCCTTCAACCGCAGCAACAGCCTTGGGCTTGGCCGCTTTCAATTGGGCAACAACCTTGCCCGCGGCCTTCCACCAATCATCAGGGTGCTGCTCGCTCCAACCGGCATGCGGCCGTTGAACTTTCAGAGGCGACGTTGCTGTTGCAATAATTTTCTGTTTCGCATCCATCAGCACGCCCTTCACCGAAGAGGTGCCAAAATCCAGTCCAAGATACATTAGGCGATCTCCTTCATGGCAAATTGTCTCGTACGTAAATATCAATGGCGATGCGTTCCATCGCAGCGATGATAGGCGCACGGTCGCACTTGGCCATCAACACCCGCATGGCTGAGCGAATTTCATGGCCGGGGTCTTGGGCGATGACGGTGGCAACCCGGCCTTCAACCAAGCCCTTGCGCGTGGCGGCTGTCAATTCGTGGGTGATGAATATAATTTTTTCCGAATGCGGAGCGGCTTCAATTGCCGCAATAATACCTTCAGCCCCACTGCCGACATTATAAAGTCCAATCAAGTCTGGCGATGCGGTGATGATGCCACTGACCAGCTCCCTGTTGCTGGCGGCGTTATCGCGCCCTTCCAAAACGGGAAGAATTTTGAACTGCGGATATTCCTGTTGCATCACTTGGCTGAAACCAAAGTGCCGATCTGCATGGTCCCGCAAAGACATGGAGCCCGCAATAATGGCAATAGAACCTTTCCGGTGTGCGCAATATTGCCCCATCAAGGTTGCGGCGGTGCGCCCTGCGGCAGAATTGTCAACGCCGACAAAATGTGCTCGGGCAGAACCCGGCACATCGGAAACCAGCGTGACAATGGCCACACCTTGTTCTGATAGTCCCGCAATGGCTTCACGCACGCGCGGATGGTCCAGTGCGACAACGGCCACGCCATCATATCCGTTCAAGCCTTGCATGGCTTCCGCAAGACTGCGGGGATCAAACACATCCGTATACAGAATATCAGCGATGACACGTTCTGATTCCAAGTGTCTTGCATGGTTGGAAATTTCTTGTTCCAGCCCCCGCATGAAAACATTCTCGCCTTTGGGCAATACAAAGCAAAAGCGATATTCGCGACCCTTAGCCAACCGTGCAGCCAGCCGGTCAGGATGGTAGTTGAGGGCGCGGATGGCGGCTTCCACCAGTTTTGCATTTTTAGGACGCACCTGCGCGCGCCCGTTCAATACCCGGTCAACGGTGGCAACACTGACACCGGCCTTTTCTGCAACATCCTCAATGGTCGCTTTTGCCATGAGTCGGAATTCAACCCATGGAAGCTATTTTGTCAAGAACTGATAGGCGTATATCAGTTTATAAAATCAAAGCAGGCTGGCAATTTCTGCGCGTAACTCGGCCATGCCCCAATCTTTGTCAGAGGATGTTGCATGGAGCAGCGGGAACGCAGCGGCACGGGTTTTGACGATTTTAGCTGTTTCTTCAACCATTGTGGTGAGTTCAGCAGGCTTGATCTTGTCGGTTTTGGTCAACACGATTTGATAGGCCACAGCGGCCTCGTCCAACATTTCGAACATTTCGAGGTCTTCAGCCTTGATGCCGTGGCGGGAGTCAATCAACACAAAGGCACGGGTTAAGCCGGGTCTTCCCCGCAGATAGCCCTTCAGCACGTTCTGCCACGCCTTCACTTCAGTCTTGGGAGCTTTGGCATAGCCATAACCCGGCATGTCAACCATGGTCATCCGGCTTGCGATATCAAAGAAGTTGAGTTCACGCGTGCGGCCCGGTGTATTAGAGGCGCGCGCCAAACCTTTGACTCCCGTAAGGGCGTTGATCAGCGAAGACTTGCCCACGTTGGAGCGTCCGGCAATTGCAATCTCGACACCGCGCACTGGTGGCAATTGTTCAAGCTTGGCCACGCCTAAGCGGAAAGAACTCGGGGCGGAAAACAATTGCCGCCCCGCTTTCAATTCCAGTTCATTATAAGTGCGCACACTCACGGTGAAGTCTTCTTTTTCAAGAATGGAATACTTTCACGAATGTTACCGAGCAGATCAATATCAGCCCCATTCTTTTTCATGATGTAGCTTTGTTGCAGGATCGACAGAAGGTTGCTCCATGTCCAATAGATGACCAAGCCAGCGGGCATTGACGACAGCATGAACGTGAAGATCAGCGGCATCCAGTTGAACATGGTGGCTTGCACCGGGTCCGTTGGCGCGGGGTTCAAGCGCATCTGCACCCACATGGTAATGCCCATCAAAATTGGCCAGACGCCGAGCATGAGGAATTGCGGCGGTGACCATGGAATAAGCCCGAACAAATTGAAAAGGCTTGTCGGGTCTGGTGCCGAAAGATCATGGATCCAGCCATAAAATGGCGCATGGCGCAGTTCGATGGAGGTGAGAATAACTTTGTAAATGGCAAAGAAAATCGGGATCTGCACAAAAATCGGCAAGCAGCCTGACAGCGGCGAAACCTTTTCCTTCTTGTACAATTCCATAATATCTTGCTGTTGCTTCATCTTGTCATCTGGATGGGCCGCTTTGATACGTTCCATTTCCGGCTGAAGCTTCTTCATCTTGCTCATGGAGGCATAAGACTTGTTGGCAAGCGGGAACACTGCGAGTTTCACAAGCACCGTCACCAGCAAAATGGCGAGGCCGAAATTACCCAGAAGTCCCTTGGCCCAAGACATCAACTTGAACATGTATTGCGTGAGGAACCAGAACCAGCCCCAATCCACCATGTAGGAAAGGTTGCCAATTTTCAGCTTGGCATCGACGGCCTCAATGTTGCCAACGATTTTGGCACCAGCATAAATGTGATCTTCATAGAGCCCCGTCGCACCGGGTTGAACCACCACGGGTTCAGTGGCCACATAGTCTGTCTGGTAGGCGTCGCGTTCACCTTGGCGAATATATTGATACGTCGCCTTGATGCTGCGGGCCTGTTCCGGAATCAGCGAAGTGCCCCAATACTTATCGGTAAAGCCCAACCAGCCGCCACGTGTTGGCGTTTCAATCTTGGCTTTGTCATCGGCCATATCGGAGTAATGAAGTTCAACCAGCTTGCCGTCCTGCATGCCGAGCAAGCCTTCGAAAAAGCTGAAGTAGCCCTCAACCTTTGGCGTGCCTTGGCGCTGAACGCGCGCATAGGGCAAAAGTGCAATCGGGCTGGTGGTCTTGTTTTCAACCGTCTGGCGCACCGTGAACAGGAAGTCTTCCGAAATCGAAATTTCACGACGGAACGTGACGCCAGCACCATTGTCCCACGTCAGAACCAGTGGCGCAGTGGCCGTCAGCACATCTCCCTGTTGTGCAGTCCAGACAGTTTTGGAATCCGGTAATTTTACAACTTGCCCCGGCGCACCCACAAAGCCTTGCTCTGCAAAATAGGCATTTTCAGTATTGGCAGGAGACAGGAAGGTGATGGTCGGGCTCGCACGGTTTGCCTTCTCGTGATAATTTTTCAAATGAAGATCATCAAGCTGCGCACCCACCAAGTTGATCGAGCCTGAAAGTTGCGGTGTATCAATGGCGATGCGGGCTGACGAGGTGAGTGCTGCCTGCCGGTCAATGACACTGCCCGGTGCGGCATTGCCCGGCACCACAGCACCTTCAATTTTGGCCACAGCAGGTTGTTCGGCCACCGGGGCCACAATGTTCGGCACACCATAAAAATACTGCCAGCCAAAAATGATGGCCATCGACAAGACCATGGCAAGCAGGAAATTCTTGCTGTCCGGCCCTTTGTTTTGTTGGCCGAAGGGCGATTGATTCATCACGGTTGCTGGTCCTTTTTCAGGGATAATGCGTTGCGGTTGCGGGAAAAGGTTTTTCCCTGTCCGGCGTGGAGTTTTGTGAGGGCTGATATAATGTCTTTGCGCAAGTCTTCAAAGCCCCGAGTTTCGGCTGCACTGCGCCCAATCAACACATAGTCGTGGGCGTCAAGGGCGATGGTCGGCATTGTAAGCCTTGCCGCTTCCTTCATGCGGCGTCGAATGCGGTTTCGGACAACGGCATTCCCCAATTTTTTTGTGCAGGTAAAGCCGACCCGGGCTGCACCTTGGTCGTCTCGCTTTCGAAATTGTACAACAATCGTTGGCAGCGAAACGGCAGGGGCCTTCGCCGCTGCGAGAAAGTCCCGCCGCTGCAAAAGCCTGTCCATATCAAACCGAGTGAAGTCTTAGGCGCTCAGGCGCTTGCGGCCAGCAGCACGGCGGCGGCGGATCACATTGCGACCGCCAACGGTTGCCATGCGGGCGCGAAAGCCATGGCGGCGCTTGCGGACGAGCTTGGAAGGTTGATAGGTGCGTTTCACGTGAACTACTCCGAAATGCCTGCGGCTTGTGGTTAAACTGTTGATAACATATAGAATTTGCTATCAGATTGAAGACACGCCCCAACCCCGGCCAAACCACAAAGACAGAAAATGACTTTGAATGTTGGCGGCTTATGGCCAAACCCCGTTTAAAAGTCAACCAAGCCCGCAGTAACAGCAATTATGTGTTGGCTCACGACATTTACACGGGCACCAAAATCACTTCACGAGATGGTGAGAATGGCCGTCCCATAGCTGTATCCTAACCATTTGACCGCTATATCCCAATCGTAGGCGGAAGCAAAATGACCAAATTGTATGCTAAAAACACGAATTCCCTCATGCCAAAATGGCGCATGTGTGCAGCACCTTTGGGGCTGCTGGGGCTGTTAGCCTTGGGTTTTGCCTTGGGATTGCATGACTATCTGACCTTTGATTCCATCGCCAAGAACCGCGCCGCACTCGCAAATTTTGCCGATCAAAACTACATCTTGGCAATAGTAAGCTTCATTTTAATTTACGCTTTGGCCGTCGCCGTATCGTTTCCGGGGGCAACCATCTTGACCATACTTGCAGGTTTATTGTTTGGCTGGTTTGCTGGAGGGCTTGCGGCCATCATTGCTGCAACGCTGGGTGCCACAATCGTTTTTCAAATCGCAAAAAGTTCCTTTGGCGACGTTTTGGCAAAAAAAGCAGGACCTTTCTTGAGCCGCATCAGTCAAGGCTTTGCCGATGATGCTTTCAACTATCTTCTGTTTCTCCGTCTCGTGCCGGCATTCCCCTTTTGGTTGGTCAACATTGCGCCAGCCTTGGCCAACGTAAAACTGCGCACCTTCCTGATCTCAACATTCCTCGGTATCATTCCCGCCACCTTTGCATTTGCGTCGGTGGGGGCGGGATTGGATTCCATTATCACCACGCAGCAAGCGGTGCAGGCCCAATGCCTGCTCAGCAAACCGATCATGGAATGTCCACTTGAATTGTCGTTGGCGTCATTGATCACCACAGAACTGCTCTTGGCATTTGCAGCATTAGGTTTCGTTGCACTCATCCCCGTTGTTCTCAAAAAATGGAAAATTCGTCATGCAATTTGATCTCGCCATCATTGGTGCAGGCTCGGCTGGTTTGTCGATTGCAGCCGCCGCCGCACAATTTGGCGAAAAAGTTGTGCTGTTTGAAAAGCACGACATGGGTGGCGATTGCCTGAACACGGGCTGCGTTCCGTCAAAAGCCTTGTTGGCAGCAGCAAAGGCGGCCCAGGCCCACCGTAGCTCGGCTCCATTTGGCATAGGATCAAATGTTCCAGCGATCGATTTTGCTAAAGTCATGGCGCATGTGGATAGCGTCATTTCAACCATAGCTCCTCATGACAGCCAAGCCCGCTTTGAAGGACTAGGCGTCACCGTCGTCAGGGCCGCTGCGCGCTTTACGGGTCGCGACCAACTTGAAGCCGATGGCAAAACTTATTCCGCAAGGCGCATCGTCATAGCAACGGGGTCCCGCGCCGCTGTTCCACCCCTTCCCGGCATTAATGATGTTGCATTTTTCACCAACGAAACAATTTTCAAAAACCGCCAATTACCAAAACATTTGATTATTATTGGCGGTGGCCCCATCGGCATGGAAATGGCGCATGCTCATCGTCGTCTCGGATCAGAGGTCACGGTGCTTGAAGCTTTCCAACCTTTGGGCAAGGACGATCCGGAGTTGGCGAACGTGGTACTTCAATCACTGCAGGCCGAAGGAATTTCCATTCGCGGCCAGACCAAAATCGAACGTATCGAAAAAACAAAATCCGGACTCCGTGTTGTGCTTGTGGGTGGTGAAACACTAGAGGGCTCACACCTGCTTGTCGCCGCAGGCCGCGCGGTCAACGTTGGTGGGTTGGACTTGGAAAAAGCCGGAATTGAATATAGCGCACGCGGCATCGTCGTTGATGCCGGATTGCGCAGTGTTTCCAATCGCAAGGTCTATGCCGCAGGCGATGTAGCGGGTGGCCTGCAATTCACCCACGTTGCAGGCTACCATGCAGGCCTCATTATCCGAAATGCATTGTTCCGCCTGCCCGTCAAAAATCGAACCGATATCATACCTTGGGTCACTTACACCGACCCTGAGTTGGCCCATGTGGGCCTTACCGAACAACAGGCGAAAGCCCAACTTGGTGAAACCATTCGCGTGCTGCGCTGGAATTTCCTAGAAAATGACAGGGCCGTAGCAGAAGGCAAAACCAAAGGTTTGGTGAAAGTGGTCACCACGAAAAACGGTCGCATCCTCGGCTGTTCCATTGTTGGACCTAATGCAGGCGAAATGATCGCGATGTGGACACTTGCCGTCACACAAAAATTGAAGGTTTCAGCCATTGCAGGTTTGGTCTTGCCCTACCCCACAATGAGCGAAGCGGGCAAACGTGCCGCTGTTACGTACTATGCAGGGGTAACAGCCAAACCATTTGTACGCAGGGTCATCGGCTTTATGAAAATTTTCGGTTAATGTAATCCGATGCCCATGGAAAACCCTGTTCGCCAGAACCGTTCGCGCGGCCTTTCAGCCAAGGTGCTGGGGCTGACTATTCTGTTTGTGCTGGTCGGAGAAATTCTTATTTTTCTGCCCTCGATAGCCAACTACCGCATTCAATGGATGAAAGCCCGAATCGCCCAAGCGGAGATCGCAGCCCTTGCTGCCGAGGCTGCACCTGATGCGATTCTGGATGAAGCCTTGCGCACCGAAATCCTCAAAGGTGCTGGCGTCATGGCAGTGTCGCTCAAACGTGGTGATACCCGCCAGCTGATGTTGCGAAATGCCGAAACCAATATCGCGGAAACGACCTTTGATTTGCGGTCGGGCAAGTACTGGCTGACATTAGGCGATGCTTTAACAGCACTTTTTGCTGGCAAGGACCGCATCATCAGTGTCATCGACATTCCGCCCAATATGTCAGGTGAATTGATAGAAGTGTCACTGCATGAAGAACCCATGGCGAAGGCCATGCGCAGTTATGGTCTCAACATCGTTTACTTGTCGGTTGTGTTGTCTTTGCTGGTGGCTGCGATGATCTATGCCGCATTGAACCGCATGTTGGTGCGGCCCATGCAGCAACTCTCGGCCAATATGACAGCCTTTGGCGATGCACCTGAAGATCAGAGTCGCATCATCCAGCCCAGCGGCAGGTCTGACGAAATTGGTACGGCAGAATTGGAGTTGCACGACATGCAATCCCAGTTGCAAGGGCTGCTCCAACAGAAGAGCCATTTAGCGGCTTTGGGGTTGGCAGTCAGCAAGGTAAGTCATGATCTTCGCAATATGTTGACCACGGCGCAAATCGTGTCTGACAGTTTGAGCGAGGTCAAGGATCCACAAGTGCAGCGCTTTGCTCCAAGGCTCATCACATCGCTGGATCGCGCCATTAATTTTCTCAATCAAACCCTCACCTATGGACAAGCCCGCGAACAAGCACCGATGCGGGAAGCCCTAAATGTAAGGGATGTGGCGCAGGACGTGCTGCTCAGTTTTGAGCCCTTGTTGCAAAGCCGGATCGCCGTTGAAAACAAAGTAGGGCCAACTGTGACGGTTGACGCCGACCGCGAACACCTGCACCGCGTCCTCACCAACCTCGTGCGAAATGCAGCACAAGCCTTTGAACAATCAGGTCAGCTTTTCGTGGCAAAGCCCATGGTCGTTGTAAATGCCAAACGCACGTCCAGCCACACCGAAATCAGCGTAACAGACAATGGCCCCGGCATCCCTGAAGCCGTGCAAGGCAAATTGTTCGAAGCCTTCCAATCAGCCGCCAAGGCCGGTGGAACGGGGCTTGGCCTTGCCATATCGCGTGAATTGATAGAAGCCCATGGCGGTACACTTGGCGTAGCCTATACAAGCGCTGCCGGAACCTGTTTTCGCATCGTTATCCCAGATAGTTCGAGCGCATCTCGATAGTCGCCACAACTAAAAATCAATGCCGTCGCAATGGTACTTGCCTTTGCTGAAAACACCGACTAAGGAAACGCCGTTCCCGCCGGTTTGGCGGTCAAGAACAACAGGCGCCCGTAGCTCAGCTGGATCAGAGCACTAGACTACGAATCTAGGGGTCAGAGGTTCGAATCCTTTCGGGCGCGCCAATCTTTTCAATAGTTTAGCAGTTGTCATGCGATGGATTGTCGCGCTGGGGTTCCAATGGGGTTCCAGCGATGCTGATTTCATGGCCTTGACAGCAATCCGGCTACTGTTACCCTCCAAGTTGTGGAGGGCTTCGCATGTTGGTTGCAAGGCACATTTTGTCGATAGGCTTGCTGTTGTCAGGTTGCGCTTCTAGCAGCGTGATGCAATTGGACGGTAACACTGTCGAGATTAGCACATCAGCTGCCCCTGCATGCGGCGCTCAAGGTGCGCAACAGGTTGCCGTCAAAACAGCTGCAATCGAAACCTTGCGCCGTGGCTTTGACAGTTACATCATTCTTGGCGCTCAAGCTGATAACAACGTTGGCGTTGTTGGGCATACACCTGTCATTGCCAACACCTATCAAAACGGCACAATCAATGCCTATGGCAATCGGGCAACCTATTCAGGAACCGCCAACACTTATGTCTCAGGCGGTCAACCCATCATAGGCGGTTCGCACGATCAAAAATTAGCTGTTAGAATGTTTAGAGCAGATGATCCACAAGGGGCCAGTGCGGTTGACGCACGACAAGTCTTAGGGCCTGAATGGCAAAAAGCAGTCAAAAAGGGTGCTGGGTCAATTTGTTAGTGAGATTGCAACTGGCGAATAGTGTGGTTGCAAACACATAAAAAGGGAACGGCCTGTGATGAGCCAAGACGACGAACAAACTACAGGCCAACCAAATGAAACAAGCAATTTCTTTGGAGAGATGTTAGGTTATATTTTGATTGCCGCGCCTTTCATTGCCTCGACGGCGATAGTTGGCTTTCAAGTTTACACTTGGCTTCGCTCAGGAAGCTGGCCCAAGATATCAATACTTGATGGCCTGAAATACCTGTCGAATAACCAGTGGCTGATACATCCAACCGATTGGACTGGATTACATTCTATGCTTTCAGACGGCGCACTCAGTGCGGCGCTGTTCTTGATTGGCATTGCAATGGTGTGGATGGCTGACTTTGACTAATGCGTAACTCGAAAAGTGTTTGGAACATGCACAACTTTCTCACTTGGTACTGTCAATTTTTCGGCTATGAATCTTGTGCAGTGTTAAGCACTTTTGAATCGCTGGTGTTGGCTGGTGTAGGATTTATCGCAGCTTCGTTTGCGTTAGGTGCAGCCTTAGGGGTGTTGAATGTTGCAGCCTTCTATTGTTCTAACAGGTAAGCAGCTCCACAAACTCAGCACTCCTTTTCAAAACAGATTTGAATTGCCGCGCTTCCTCTCGCAACTGACTGCGCTGGCCACCTTTGAAGCCATTGCGCGAAACTATAGCTTTCCCCTCAATCGTTCGCGGGCCTGTTGATTTCTGCCATGGCTTCCAGTTGTGAATTTTTTGCGCATGCGCTGCTCTTTGTTCCGGTGTCCATTGGCGCTTCATGTGTGGCCTCTACAAGTTTGCTTGGCGTGGTTTGTTTTTCGCTCGCATGCGCGTGAAGGGTGTTGTTCACCTGTTGCGGGCCATTCGAGATATTGGCTTGCTTCGCATAGACCACGGGCGGGTTTTTGATATTGCTCAAAGTCTCCAATGTCATTCGCGCTTGGTTCTGCGCTTTCATTGCCATCTTGAATAACGCTTGAGCGGCCTCAAAGTATTCTGGTTTTTTAAGGTTGTTGATGGCGCGTCTTGAGAGTTCACCAAACCAGCAATTCAGCACCATGTTCTGAGAGACCAGAAAGTTGCTTCCACGTCTTTCATATCGCTTGCATTAACACTTTGTCACTTGCTCTGGCCATTGCACCCACATAGTCGGCAAGTGAAGCCTCGCTGTTTCCAATCGGCTTTTGAATGAGCTGCAAGGCATGGCCAGAGGTAACAAACGGGCCAGATAGGCACGGGCAAAGGTTGGCCCCGTCAGTTTCATCTTTTTGCATGCTGAATTATTGTTGCCTCATTGGCTTTGCCAGCGCTTTGGTTGATTTCGATTTTGGTCATATTTGCTCATTGCAAAGCCGGCTCCGAATTTCGGGGTTTTTCGAGTTGTGACGTTTGCCAACTTTTGAAGTGTGTGGGCAAAGTCGTATCGAGATGCGAGAGGCTTTGAAGTGCAAGCCCGCCAATGGTTTGGAAAGTATCGGGGTGAAGAGTGTGCAGGCTTGACGGGATGCTGGCCCGTTGATTGGCCGCACCCGCCTGCGCATTGAGAGCGGTATGTGTGGTGACGGTAGTATGGTGAGAATATAAAGGTGTCGCACCTGTGCCACCGCCAACACCCTCAAAACTGCCTTCACAGTAGCGCCTGTGCCACTGAGAAGGTGAATTTTGTGTCGCTTTCAGCCTATCGGTTGCACGTGTGCCACTGGTCAATTCACCTGTGCCACCGCGTTTTGAATCTTGCGGCTTCCACTGCATGAAAAGTTTGGACGGCAATGTGTTGGTTACATCGCATTTGAGAGCGGACACACGCCATTCACTTGCATGAGGAAGTTTGCAGTTGAAGCCGCCCTTGGATTGGCATTCAATGAAACCATGTTGCTCAAGTTCTTTTAAGGCGCGGGCGGCGGTGCTCTTGTTGCGGCCAAGTCGGTCTGCAAGCATTTGGCTACTCAAGAGAATGCGACCATTGTTTGAACCGTCATAGCCATAGTAAACTTCGAGATATGAGGCTATCGCATTGGGTGTGAGTGACCGCCATGCAATCGTCTGCATGATGTATCGCTCAACCGCAACAAAGCTGCCAAGGCTACCCTTATTGCGACCTCGCTTGTCTGTGCGGCGCTTCATGCAGCCACCGCCAAATCTGCAATGTCATTGCGCTCAAGAATTTCGACTTGAGACTGCAACACATAGCGAGCGTGGGTGCCAGCAAACGGGCCTTTGTGCGCCTCATTGAGTGTTTCAATTGAGAGGCCGTGCAGCCGCTTCAATTTGAAAATGTACGCGGACCATCGGGGGCCAGGATTATCAATAGGAGTGCAGCCACGTTGACCAGCGCGGTGAAGTTCTGAAAACGCCCAAGCGTCCCTACCATATACAATGAAGGGCAGGCCATCGGGCATGATGCGGGCTTTGATTGTGAGGCGGTCTTTACGCATTGTGCTTTTCCTCCAACTTTGCCATCGGCAACGGTGCAGTGGCGGTGCGGGCTTCCACCCATTCCATTACGTCGGCTTCACGCCACGCAATTCGATTTGGTGAAATTGCAACAGGTTGTGGAAAGGTTCCATCGCGGCGCATGCGCCAAATCGTTGGCTGTGACATGCCGCCAACAAGCTCTTGGACTTTTTCGAAGGGGATAAGTTTTAACATCTCGATGTTCTCCAACCGCCTCTGGATTTCAGGGCGTTGGGGGAACATTTAGATTTCCAAAAAGGCAGTCTATTTTAGCGTCTTTTATTCAAGTTTCATGGTCATTATCAGCGATGATGTTTTCGTAGTACTTTGCTATCGAACGGGCTTTGTGCCACGCACGTTTAACAGTTTTCGCATCGCAAATGTAACCTTGCGAAGCTCCCAAGTTCGCAACGTATTGATACAAAGCACTCATTTCTTTCGCTGTTGGCGTTGGCGCTGGGCCTTGAATGAAAATTGCTTCCACAGGCGGGACGCCAAAAGGGGCCTTCTTCAGTTAAATAGTTCGGCGTCCATCCCTTACCTAGCTTCCATTGCTGTGCCACAAACAAGCGTTGCTCGGCCCTTAGTTCTTTGTTGACTTTGTCATTCTCGAAGCTGCCGTCTGGCTGGGGGATTGAATCAAATGAATCTTCGTCAGTTCGGGAATGCACAACAATTTCATCTTTGATTTTCTGCATTCCAACATTGGATTTAGTACGAGCCATAAACCAAATATGCGTTCGAGATTGAATTTCATTTGCAACATTTTTGTGCACCCATTCAAGAAATTCAGAACTAAAACGGGGATGACCCGCCCCTTCGCGTTTCCCTCCATGTTTCATGCTCAAGCTCTAAATGACAAAATGTTGCTAGCATCACGCCTTCCAATGACGCGCTCAATCTCATTGCCCCATGCATCAAGTGCGGCCCGCTTTTCCGTTAGAAATTCGTGTTGGATATAAACGCGGGCGGTGATGGTGCGGCGTAGTTCTGTGCCGTGGTTCAACACCTTGCCGACAATGTGGTCTGTGAAGCCAAGGCGGGCCATGTGGGTTGCGGCGGTGCGGCGCAAGTCGTGTGGTGTTGCCGGATTATCCAATAGGACCAGCGCCTTTAAACTACCCCGCATGGCGTGACTCAAGGCATGGCCGTCCATTGCCTTCACTTTGGCGATATAGTCGCCTGTGCGGCCCTTTGTGCAAAATAGAAATGGTTGATCGGGGTCAAGCGCCATTGCTTCCTGAATGAGTTCAATGGCTAGCGGGTGCAATGGCACGGTGTGGGCTTTGCCGTTTTTGGTGCGGCCTTTGGGAAGCGTCCACGTTTTGGCCTCAAGGTCTAATTCGGCTTTGAGCATGCCGCACACTTCCCCCGGCCTTTGGCCAGTGACCAACACAAGCCGCAAGGCAATGCGAGACCTCACGCCCATCGGCGCGTTATCCAAGCCTTGCCACAATGCGCAAATTTCATCTTGTGATAAGGCGCGGTCTTTTGGCATCTCTGCAATGTTGGTGACAATGCCAGCGGCGGGGTTGACCAAAAGCAAATCCTCTTGCACGGCCCATGACAGCGCCCTGCGCACGGCAGCAAGGGTGCGGTTGACGGTTGCCTTGGCGTTGCGGTCTGCCACCCGCTTCAACACGGCCCTGATATGTTGGCGATTGAGGTCTGGCAACTTGACGTGACCAATAAGCGGCTTCACGTCCTTTTCAAACTTGCGTCCACTCTCGATTGTCCATAGGGCAGTTGGCTTTGGGTGGTTGGCCAAAAAGTCGTCAAGCAACTCTGAAAGTGTTTCGGCTTTGCGGATTTTAGAAGCCTCTAGGGCCGGGGTCACGTCCGGCAATCACCTCACTGCGAAGGGTGATGGCACGATTGCGGGCGGCTTCGAGTTTGTATTGCCCAATTGCATCGCCAAAGCCGCCAATGGTCACACGGCCTTTCTTGCCATCGGATTTGCGGCGATAAACCAGCGCCCATGTTTTGCTGCCAGTTAGGTGTGACACGCAAAACAAGGCCCTCTGCCGTTTGGGGTCTGTGAAGTCTGTGCGGGCTTTGACCTTGACCGCCAAGCAGGCCCTCGATCCGTCCAACTTATCGCTTTCTTGCCACTGCCTGTTTCGGTGCTGTTCATAGTCGGGGTTCCAGTGGGGTTCCAGCCATGCGAAACTTGATGAAAAGCCCTGCAATCGTCTGAAAGCCTGTTTTGCTTGTGTTTTTCATGACTATATTGCTATTCAAGCGGCTTTCAAGATGATTGCAGCAGTATTGCACAAACAAAAGACTACGAATCTAGGGGTCAGAGGTTCGAA
>CAWJAE010000008.1:0-62061 GCA_963840765.1 uncultured Alphaproteobacteria bacterium
GGTTCATGGTGCTGATGTGAATGCGGATGCTGTTAAGCGCTTGCAAGGTGATGGTGGCGAAACAGCAAGTACGGCTACTGCCGCGCAAGATCTCGATGCGCTTGTTGTTGTTGTGCTCAACGCCGCCCAAGCTGAGGAAGTATTGTTCGGAAAAGAAGGTCTGGCGGAACGTCTATCAGTTGGGGCCGTCGTTATCCTATGCGTGACCGTGGCACCTGACTTTGCTCGAAATGTCGACAAGCGATGCGCTGCTCTGGGGTTGAACTTTCTGGATGCCCCGATATCTGGCGGCTCCGTCAAGGCAGCCCAAGGCAAACTTTCAGTAATGGCGTCAGGAACGCCCTCGGCCTTCGAAAAGGCGCGGCCTGCACTCGATGCAATGGCAGAGACGGTGTTTGAACTCGGCGATAGTGCAGGAGCAGGCTCTGCCATGAAAGCTGTCAACCAGATGTTGGCTGGTGTGCATATTGCAGCAATGGCAGAAGCCGTTACCTTTGGCATGACCCAAGGCATTGCTCCTGAAACATTCATGAAAGTTATTCCACGCTGCGCTGGCACGAGTTGGATGCTTGAAAATCGCGCACCGCATATCGTATCTGGTGATTACACCCCCCATTCCGCCGTGGATATCTGGCCCAAGGATCTTGGCATCGTACTGGATGCAGCACGTGCGTCAAAGTTTGAAGCGCCCATCACCGCAGCAGCGCTGCAGCAATTTCTTGCAGCATCTGGAATGGGGCTGGGGCGTGAGGATGACGCGGCGGTGGCCAAGGTCTATGCCCGCAATGTTGGCTTGACACTTCCGGGCACAGTCCAAAAGCCATGACAACTTTCTTTGGCGCGATTGCCGATGACTTTACGGGCGCCACGGATCTTGCAGGTCTGCTGGCGCGGTCCGGCGTGCAGGTGTCCTTACGCATTGGCGTGCCGCAAGAACCGCCTAAAAATACCGCTCCTCTCGAGATCATTGCCCTCAAATGTCGCACAGCACCAGTGAATGACGCGGTTGCGGAAACGCTCGCCGCACTTGCCTGGCTTCAGGCGGCTGGTGCGCAGCGCTTCTTCTGGAAATATTGTTCAACCTTTGATTCAACACCACAGGGCAATATTGGTCCGGTGGCCGAAGCTTTGATGAGTGCACTTGGTGCGCAACAAACCATCTATTGCCCGGCCTTTCCCGAAAATGGCCGTTCCATTTTCATGGGCAACCTGTTTGTGGGGGAACAGCCACTGGCTGAAAGCCCCATGAAGGACCATCCGCTGACGCCCATGCGGGATTCGAATTTGATGCGCCTGCTGCAACCGCAAGCCACGCGTCCTGTCGGCCTCATCAATCGGCTTATTGTTGCAAAAGGTGCCGCTGCACTCCGTGACGGTCTTGCTCAGCGAGCGCGGGATGGCATTGCGCATGTGGTGGTTGATGCCGTGGCCAATGATGACCTGCATGTGATCGCTGAAGCCTGCCACGACATGAAGCTGCTGACAGGTGGCAGTGCCGTCGCCATGCCCTTGCCCGCACTGTGGATGAAACAGGGCCATGTGAAAACGGAATCGACGGCCCGTACCAAGAGGTTCGAATCTGGCCCTGCCATTGTGCTGTCCGGCAGTTGTTCGGCCATGACCAATCGTCAGGTTGCGGCTTATCTTTCGGCAGGCCATTCCGGCTTCAAATTGAACCCGATCGACCTTGCCGAGAAGGGAACTGATGCAGCACTCGCGTGGCTTTCAAAACAAAGCGCAGACTCCACACCTCTGATCTATGCCACAGCAGCGCCGGAAGAAGTCCGTGCCGCCCAGCAGAAGCTCGGGGTTGAACGCGCAGGCCAACTGGTTGAAGAAACCCTTGCCGCTTGTGCCGTCAAGGCGCGCAACCTTGGCTTCCGCCGCTTCATTGTTGCAGGTGGGGAAACTTCGGGTGCCGTGGCCAAAGCTTTAGCGATTACCAGGCTGGATATAGGCGCGGAAATCGCCCCCGGTGTGCCGTGGTGCTTTGCGCAAACGGCAGGCCATGATGTAGCGATCACCTTGAAGTCCGGCAATTTTGGCGCGGAGGATTTTTTCAGTCGCGCCCTGAAGGTGCTTGCAGCATGACAGAAGAAACGCGCCTGCGCGAACAGATGTGCAGCTTGGCCAAATCGCTGTTTGACCGTGGTCTGACCCATGGCTCCACCGGCAACATTTCAGCCCGCACATCAGATGGTGGTTTGCTGGTCTCGCCCACGGGCTCCAGCTTTGGCCGCCTTGATCCCGCACGCTTGAGCCGCTTTGATGCAAAGGGCCTGCACATTG
Source organism: uncultured Alphaproteobacteria bacterium (assembly GCA_963840765.1). Taxonomy (GTDB): domain Bacteria; phylum Pseudomonadota; class Alphaproteobacteria; order Rhizobiales; family Aestuariivirgaceae; genus Aestuariivirga. The sequence goes on from CAWJAE010000008.1 coordinate 2,290, forward strand.
ACGGCGACAAGCCAACCAAGGAAATGCCGCTACACACAGCGTTTTACGACACGCGCAGTCAGGCGGGTGCAGTCGTGCATCTGCACTGCTGCCACGCCGTGGCCTGGTCGATGCTGCCGGATGCAGACGAAGACAATTTCCTGCCCCCACTCACGCCTTATGCCATAATGCAATTGGGTCGCGTGAAGCTGTTACCTTTCTTCCGCCCTGGCGACCCCGCCATGGGGCAAGCCGTGCGTGGCCTTGCGGGAAAGCGTTCTGCCGTCATGCTGGCCAATCACGGGCCGGTGGTTGCGGCTAAGGATGTGGAAGCGGCCTGCAATGCCATTGAAGAACTGGAAGCAACCGCGCGGCTGGCGCTGCTCACACGCGGGCCTTCACCCGCGCCTGCTGAACGCTGCGCAAGTTCAAGACGTGGTCACACATTTCAACGTGGAGTGGGAGGCATGAAGTTTTCCGCCAATCTCGGATTTCTGTGGAATGACAGGCCGCTACCCGACGCCATTCGCGCAGCCAAGGCTGCAGGCTTTGATGCGGTGGAATGCCATTGGCCCTATGATGTGCCAGCAGACGCAAACCAAAGCGGCACTTGACTGAAACAGGTCTTCGCATGCTCGGGCTCAACACGCGGCGCGGCAATACAGCGATTGGTGAAAACGGCCTTGCCGCCTTGCCCGGCCGCGAAGCTGATGCCCGCGCCGCCATTGATGAAGCTCTTGCTTATGCCATTGCCATTTCAGCGGGTGCTGTGCACGTAATGGCCGGCAACACCAGTGGCCCGCGCGCGCGGAGCACCTTCTGTGACAACCTCGCTTACGCCTGCGAAGCCGCGGGCGATGCCATCACGATTCTGATCGAACCCCTGAACCACTACAATGCGCCGGGCTATTTTCTGAACAGCACGACGCAAGCGGCAGACATCATTCGCGAGGTTGGCAAACCAAATCTGAAACTGATGTTCGATTGCTACCACATCCAAATCATGGAAGGCGATGTGACGCGGCGCTTCGAGGCGCTGCTGCCCATGATCGGCCATGTGCAAATTGCAGCCGTGCCAGATCGCGGAACGCCTGACCATGGCGAACTTGACTACTCATTTGTTCTGCCCCGCATAGCCGCGTTGGGATGGTCGCAGCCCATAGGTGCCGAATACATACCCGAAAACAAAGTTGCCCCAGACATGTCTTGGCTGGCGCGACATCGATAGCAGGAGGATTTAAACAATGAACAAAAAACCAGTAATAGGCTTTATCGGCCTGGGCTTCATGGGTCACGGCATGGCCAAAAACATCCGCAAAGCAGGCTATGAATTGTGGGTTCGTGGAAGATCAAACCGCGTACCCGTCGAAAGCCTTTTGGCGCTTGGAGCGATGGAGGCTTCGAGCCCAAAGGCGATGGCCGAAAAATGCGACATCATACATATCTGCCTTTCAACGTCCGAACAAATTGAAGCGACACTGCGTGGCCCCGAGGGCATTCTCGCAGGTGCGCGACCAGGACTCATTGTCATTGACGCTTCCACCGCCAATCCCGCATCAACAGTCGTTCTGGCGAAGGAACTTTCAGAAAAGGGCGGAACCTTCGTCGACGCGCCGCTGGGAGGCACACCTGTGCAAGCAGAGGCGGGACAATTGAGCGCAATGGTAGGCTGTGAAGAAGCCGTACTTGATCGCATCAAGCCAGTCATCGAATGCTGGGCCGCCAAGATAACACACGTGGGCCAGGTCGGCAGCGGCCATAAAATGAAGTTGCTCATGAACTTTATTGGCCTGTCTTACGCCGCTCTTTACTCTGAAGTTGTTGTACTCGGAAGCAAGGTCGGCATCTCGCCGCAGACAGTCCATGCAGTCATCGGGCCAAGCCGCATGGGCAATGGCTTTTTTGAAACCTTCATGGGATACGTTTTGGAGCGCAATCGTGACTCACATAAGTTCTCGATTGCGAATGCAGCCAAAGATATGCGCTATCTCAACAACATGGCCTCAGATGCCAATATGATGAACATCATGGCAGGTGCTGCCAAGCACTACTACACCCATGTCGAAGCAACGGGCCACGCCGAAGACTATGTGCCATTGCTTAGCGATCATATTGGCAAGCTGAACGGAGTGAATATGGAGGATGAAGTGCGCAAAGGTTTGCAACTCGCCGCAAAGGCAGCTGCCAAATAACGCCACTTTCAAAAAAGTTGCGCGCGCAATTTTCACTCACCTCCTGGATTATTGAAATGAAAAAACGAAAATTAGGCCAAGGCCTCGAAGTCTCCGCGCTTTCCCTCGGCGCAATGGGTTATGGAAAGTCCCAACAGATTGAGGATCGGGAGGATATGATTGCCCTCCTTCGCCAAGCCGTTGATGAAGGTATCGACTTTTTCGACACTGCAGAAATCTACGGCCCATGGACGAATGAAGAGATGGTCGGCGAAGCCTTCGCCGGCATGCGCGATAGGGTAAAAATTGCCACCAAATTCGGCTGGGACATCGACCAGCAGACAGGAAAGCATCGCGGTGGGGTGAATAGCAAACCAGCCCAGATCCGAAGTGCTGTGGAAGGCAGCCTCAGGCGTCTGAGGACTGACCACATCGATCTCTACTATCAACATCGGGTTGATCCCGATGTTCCGATGGAGGATGTCGCCGGAGTTGTGCAGGACCTCATCCGACAAGGCAAAGTGCGCCATTTCGGTCTCTCCGAAGCCGGTGCCCAGTCAATCCGCCGCGCCCATGCCGTTCAACCCGTTGCGGCACTCCAAAGCGAATATTCACTGTGGACCCGGGAACCAGAAATCGAGATTATCCCCACACTCAAAGAACTCGGCATTGGTCTTGTCCCCTACAGTCCGCTGGGCAAGGGCTTTCTGACCGGCAAGATTGACGTGAGCACTGCGTTTGCTGGCAATGATATCCGCAGCAGGATCCCGCGCTTTGCAACCGAAGCACGGGAAGCCAATCAAGCGCTGATTGATTTGTTACAGCGCATCGGCAAACGCCACAACGCGACGCCAGCTCAAGTCGCTCTCGCTTGGCTGCTCGCACAGCATGACGGGATCGTTCCGCTTTTTGGCACGCGCAAGTCCGAACGGCTCATCGAGAATCTCGGCTCCCTCAATGTCACGCTGATTGCGGAGGATTTTAGAGAAATCGAAGCAGCGAATATCAATATCCAAGGTGCTCGCTACCCCGAAGAAATATTGCGCCTGTCAGGCCTGTAATTTACGTGAAAGCAAGCGTTCGAATGCGGAGCATGAAATTCTGATGACAGTTATGAGAGTAACATATGATTTCAGCGGGCAAGTTGCTTTGGTGACCGGAGCTGCATTGGGCATCGGTCTGGCGACAGCGCGAGCCTTTGCTGAAGCTGGTGCGGCTGTGTGTTTGGCGGATATAGATCAAGCAGCACTCGATACTGCGGTTGAGGCGATCAATTCTGCAGGTGGTCGAGCCATCGGCATAATCTGCGACGTGAGTGATGAGGCACAAGTTGCATCCATGGTTGGGAGGACGGTCGCTGAGTTCGGCCGATTGGATGCTGCTTTCAACAATGCCGGAATACAAGTGCCTGCTACCGATCTGGCGGACCTATCAGTCGAAGCTTTCGACCGTGTGAGTGCCATCAACTTGCGCGGCGTATGGGCTTGCATGAAGCACGAGCTTCTTCAGATGAGAAAGCAGAACAGCGGTGCCATCGTAAACAACTCATCAGTCGGCGGGATTTGCGGCGGCGCGCAACTCGCTGCCTATCATGCCACCAAACACGGCGTTCTGGGTCTGACGCGCAGCGCCGGAAAGGAATACGCCTCCCGCGGTATTCGCATCAACGCTATTTGTCCCGGAGCAACAGATACGCCAATGGTCGCCAAGATGGTGGACGACGGTGTTTTTACAAGGGCCCAACTCGACAGCAATCCGATTGGGCGCATGGCGCGACCTGAAGAAATGGCCCAGACGGTCATGTGGCTCTGCAGCCCTGGCGCATCCTTCGTGAATGCCCATGCTTTGGTTGTTGACGGTGGTTCCACTGCGTAAGCCATAAAGCGTTGCGACGGCCCGTTTTGCGACTACGGCTCTATCAACTGCTTTGTGATAACTAGGATTTCTGGAGTGTCAAAAAGCAAGTAGCCTGCAAGCAAGAAGTTGTTTGCGTCGCTTGTCAAAGTGCGTCAGCGAGACTTTGAGACTGAACCGCATTGGTGAGACGAAAGCTGGATTTAGACCGTCGCATTATTGGTTGGAAGATCGGCTTAAACTCTAAGGCCATGCAGGATGCCTTGAAAATCAACATTCCTGACAGTGGCATCCTGTTTGATGACACGATCTACGAAAGTGGTTCAACGGTTCCAAGTGGTCGCTATATTCAACCCCGCGTCGAAGCAGAAATTGCCTTCGTAGTGAAATCCGACTTGAAGGGACCTAACGTTGGAATTGACGATGTTTGCGAAGCAACGCAATGGATTGTACCGAGTTTGGAAATTCTTGACACGCGAATCTTGCGCGCTGACCCAATCACAAAATCCACCCGCACCATTGTTGATATAATCGCATTCCGCTAGAAAGTTTGAACTGTGCTTTAGGAACGCTCTGCGAGCAAAGTCACCAACATGTGATCTGGCTTTCAAAGGTGTCGCGAAACAAATGCGGCGGCAACGTTGTTGGCAGTGTGGCACGCTTCGACGAGTGAATAGCCGCTCGCAAATTTCGCACACAATGCGCCAACAAAACAATCTCCCGCACCATGGGTTGAAGTGACGACGACGGGCACAGGATCAATCTCGAATGGGACACCTTCTGCCGTTGCGACGACCAGTCCTTCCCCACCCAAAGTGATGATGACGGCGCGCGACGGACCAGTGAGTTTTGCCAGTGCTGTTCGGGCTTCTACTCTGTTGCCAACAGAATGTCCGACCATAGCTTCCGCTTCAACACGATTGACAACCAACACATCAACGAGATCCAGCAAGTCTGGCGAGAGGTCTCGCGCTGGTGCCGCATTGATCACAACCTGCGCACCTGATGTACGGGCGGTCTGCGCCATCGCGACATTCACAGCGTGTGGAGTTTCATTTTGCAGCACGAGAATTTTTGCGCCGCCTAGTGCGTCCCACTGATGGTGTAACACTGCCATATCAATAGCCGCGTTAGAGCCAGACACAATGACCGCACCATAATTTCCGTCATCCTGAACAATGGCAACACTCATGCCTGAGCCCGTTGCAGCATCTACCGTCACGCACGAAACATCAACATGCTCGGCCTTCAGATTGGCCATGAGTGTCTTGCCAAATTCGTCTTGGCCTACACGCCCAATCATCGCAGTCGTGGCGCCTGCCCGTGCGGCATGCACCGCTTGATTGCCTCCCTTACCACCGCAAACTTGCGTCCATGCACGGCCCACGGCCGTTTCATCAAGGCGTGGCAAGGCCTTTGTGTTCACCACAATATCAAGATGCAAACTGCCGCAAACCACCACATCAAATTTTGGCTCAAATTTCACGTTTGCTCCTTTTCATATCTTACTTCATCGCAGATGGACTTGCGCTCGTTACGGTCGTTCTTCAACCCAATGAATGAAAGCGGCCAGCCATTTCTCGGCGTGAGCGCGGGTTACTTCGTCTGTGAGCTCACCACCCACACTGAATTTTTTGGAACAATTCCCGACAAATAACTCAGGTTTCGGCATAACAACAGCTTCGAGGCCCTGAAGGTTTTGCCGTAGGTGGTATTGTGCCCGCCCGGTGCCCAAAACGCCATCGGCGGAACCCACAATGCCAACACGTTTCCACTTAAAGGGTGAACCACCCCGCGACAGCCAGTCCGTCGCATTTTTCAAAACACCGGGAATTGAAAAATTATATTCAGGTGTGGCAATGATGATGCCATCGGCAGCGCGAATGCGTTTGTCGAGATTTAACACCGCATCTGGCTTGCCGCTCGCTACTTCCACGTCGCCATCATAAAGTGGAATGCCATGCAATGTTGCAATTTCAATTTCGACAGACGAGGGGCTGCATGCCTCCAAGGCGCGCAACAATCCCGTGTTGCTGGAATGGGCACGCAACGCACCGGATATTGCAAGAATTTTCATAAACACCCCCGTGGATTCGCAAGCTATACTCGCACCTGACCAAGCTATCCTATTTCATTTATTTGGCAATCCGACATGAGTGTGCAAAACTCTCTTCACCAACCGCACGAGACGCCACTCAATGAAAATCCCTCCCCGCACACTTTCTGAAAACCAATGCTGTCAGGTTTGGGTTTATGACATCACTTCAAACCGAAACTCAATGCTGTTGGAAACCACTGAACTTTTGTTGGAGGCACCGAACTGGAATCGCCCGGGCGATGCGCTGATTTTAAACGGAAATGGCGTGTTGTGGCACTTGGATCTTGCATCACGCGATATGCAGCAGATCGATATTCAAGGCGTGCCGCCCCTCAACAATGACCACGTGCTGGACCCTGATGGTGAACATATTTTTCTGTCAGCCTATGACGACTGGCAGATTTATCGCGCACCTTTGAAAGGTGGAAAAGCAAAACGCATTACGGGCAAGGAAGGGCCACCGGGCTTGTTCCACTTTCTGCATGGCGTTTCGCCTGACGGACAGCAACTCTCGTTCGTCGGCGTTGCGGCAGAAGACAATGGCAAGGGCGGTTTGAATTTCCTGTCAGCCGACATTTACACAATTGCGGCCAACGGCACTGACTATCGCAAGATCACATCTGGTGGCCCGCCATCCGATGGCCCTGAATACAGCGTTGATGGCACGTGGCTTTATTTCAACACTGAGCTGTTTTCTAAGAATGCACAAATTGCCCGCATGCGGCCCGATGGCTGTGAATTACAAAGGCTTGTGACGTCAAACACAGTGGATTGGTTCCCCCACCCTGCCCCCGATGGCAAGACTTTTGCCTATCTGGCTTTTCCACCGGAAACGAAAGGCCACCCTGCTGACTTGTGGGTAGAGCTGATGCTGGTTGAAAACCATGATTGGTCGAAGCCCCGTTCCGTCGTCAAACTTTTTGGCGGGCAAGGCACCATCAACGTCAACAGTTGGTCACCCGACAGCACACGTTTTGCCTACGTGGCCTATCCGAAAGTCTAAATCCCGGCATACCACTCATAGCCGCGGTCTGCCCAATAGCTGCCGCGACCAAGACCAACATTGGCATAGTCGGAAACCAGTTCGATGCGCCGAATGTACTTCGCCATTTTGTATCCAAGCTGACGCTCCACCCGCACGCGCAAGGGTGCACCGTTTTCAACAGGCAAAGCTTTGTCGTTCATGGCATAGGCCAGAATGGTTTGCGGGTGGCGCGCATCCACAAGGTCGATGGATTCGTAATATAGCACTTCCCCGCTCAAGCCTTTTTCAATCGCATCAAAGCAATGGAACAACACGAAACGCGCTTCTGGCTTGGCGCCCACCTGGTCCAATATCAGGTTCAATGGAACGCCCTGCCACTTGGCAATGCAGCTCCAGCCTTCCACACAGTCATGGCGCGTGATTTGGGTGCGCGGCGGCATGGCACGCAACGCCTCAAGTGAAAAGCGCATGGGCCGTTCAACCAAACCATCCACCTCCAGTCCATAGGCGGCGAAATTATTGCCCTGCAATGCAAGATAATCATCCGTATCAGGTTCCGTCGAACCATTGGCTCGCATGTCCTGCTGAATATCCGCTTCTGAAAATTCAGGTGCCAGCTGGTCGGCAGAAAGCAACAGTCGCTGCGCTTTGTAGGTCAGTGAATTCATCTTGATCATGAATTCCCGCATGGCATTGTCACGGCTTTGCAAAAAATCAAATGCCTCGCAACCGCCCAACGGAAACGCCGCAGCCGAAGCAATGCCGGCTTTGAGAAGAGATCGCCGCGAAAGAATAAGCTTAGCCATGTGGTTGTTCCTTCGGTGAGGGTGGCGACAGGCGGTAGCGCCCGGTGATGATGGAGCGAAGTTCATTCAGGGGACCTGCCAACGCAATCATGGCCATGTGCACCACAAAGAACAGTACCAACAGCGCCATGCTGACGAAGTGCAACGTACGGGCCGTTTGCCGCCCGCCAAATAGTTCAGGCAGCCAAGGCAAAACTGCATTCATGCCGGGTGACATGCAGAGCCCCGTCAAAATGATCAGCGGGAACAATACAAACAACACGCCGCCATAGGCTAGCTTTTGCAGGGGTGAATAACGCACGCTGTGAACAAGGTGTAACTTCAGATGATCCCGCACATCCGGCATGAAATTCTGAACGTCTTTGGATGTGGGTAACAAATCTTTGCGCAAATGTCGGTTGCGCCATGAAGCGACAAACCACACCAGAAGTGTCGCCACAAAAATCCAGGCGAAGAAAAAATGAATAACCCGCCCCGTTGCCAAGTCCTGACTTGCAGGAATGGTCAGCCAACCTGGAAAACCCTCCAATTCCAGTACCGCATTTTCAAACGCGAAACCTGATTGATCACCAATGTAAAGCGCAGGGTGGGCATTGAAAATTTGCAACCCGGAGAGCAACAGGAAGAACAAGCAGACGGCCCAAATCCAATGCGTCAGTCGTGTCGTCAATTTTTGTCGCCGGATCAATCGACCCTGGGGTTTTGGATCAGAGGTCATCGCAATCTATCCCTATGCAAAAAGAATGCTCCCCGATTGCAGGCAGTACAACCGGAGAGCTTTGATAAATTATATTAGCTCTTTGGCAGCAACACTTTGTCGATGACGTGGATGACACCATTGGACTGCTTCACATCGGCAATCGTCACGCGAGCCACATTGCCGTTTTCATCGGTAATGCGCACTTTGTTGCCCTTCAATGAGAGCGTCAATTTGCAACCGCCCACGGTGTTTACAACATGGGAACCACCATCATCCTTCACCATCTTCTTGATGGCAGTACTCAAGGCCTTGGCGGGAATGACGTGACAGGTCAGGATTTTAACCAGCGTCGCTTTGTTTTCGGGCTTCAGTAATGTTTCCACAGTACCGGCGGGCAGTGCGCCAAAAGCTTTGTTCACCGGTGCCAACACAGTGAAAGGGCCTGGAGTTTGCAAGGTGTCAACAAGGCCTGCAGCTTTTACAGCTGCAACAAGCGTAGTGTGATCTTTTGAATTCACGGCGTTTTCAACAATGTTCTTATTTTCGAACATCGCAGCGCCACCCACTTTTGGGTTAACGGCAAGAGCAGCACCAGCGGTGCCGACAATGAGTGAAGCGATAAGCGCGAGGCGCAAAGTGTTCATGGGAGTTTCTCCGTTCCAGTGGTGTTTGACCGCCCCTTTTTTGCGGGGACATGAGCAGACACGCGTTTGGAGCAGAAGAAAGTTTCAGAAATCACCGCCAGAGCGGGTCACGAGTTTGTGATCTCTTATCAAGGCAAAAATAAACGCCCCTGACCGTCCCGGCCAAGGGCGTTCCATCAGTGTGTCATGCTTTAGGTATTACATCTTCGGGAGCAAAACCTTGTCGATCACATGAATAACACCGTTGGACTGCTTCACATCGGCAATCGTCACTTTCGCGGTGTTGCCACCTTCGTCCGTAATCATCACAACTTTATCCTTTACCGAGAGTTTGAGCTTGCAGCCGCCGACCGTTGTCACTTCATGCATGCCGCCATCAGCCATTGCCATCTTGTCCACATCAGCGGCCATGGCATTGGCAGAAACAACATGGCAGGCCAAAATCTTGGCCAATGTATCCTTGTTTTCGGGCTTTAGCAGATTTTCAACAGTGCCCGCGGGCAATGCAGCGAAGGCATCATTCACGGGTGCAAATACGGTGAAAGGCCCTGCACCCATCAACGTATCAACAAGGCCAGCAGCTTTTACAGCGGCGACCAGCGTGGTGTGATCCTTAGAGTTGACGGCGTTTTCAACGATGTTCTTGTTTTCAAACATCGCGGCACCACCCACTTCCGGGTTCATGGCATTGGCTGAAGTTGCGCTGATGGAAACGAGGGCAGCAAAAAGTGCAGTGCGAAGCATGGTCATGGGTATTCTCCGTTTGACGTTATGATTGGCCCCATTCTTTGGGGGACACTCACAGCTACGGATTTTCGTTTGCAAAAGTTTCAGAGGTTACGACGAGTTAACTTCACGTGTTTGTGATCAGACTTCCGTCAAGGTTCCGGTTGCCAGAACGGCACCCGTGGGTGCGCCCGTGGGTGAACCACCTTGCGGTTCATCACTCACCGCCAACACGCCATTTTTAAACTTGGCACGCAATGGCTCAGGCACTTTGAAGCGCACCGACATTGCATCCGGCAACACCCCTAAGGACACGGGCGCGTCTTGCCCTGCTATCAACCAGAGTTCAAAACTGCGGCCCGATGCAGCGGCATTCGAAGCGCGGTTCAAGCGTAATTCCGAAGTTGCCGCGTCATAATATGCTGTGAGTTTGAAGGGGCTTTCAGCGGCACCAACCTGGGCCACCAAACCTGTTTGAGGCAAAACATTTTCGAGCGGGCGCAAGGTCCAGGCACCCATGGCAACAACCGCCACCATTGATGCAAAAGTGACCCCGCGCCAAAAGTTCAAGCTACGCCATAACGAAGGTTTCGCCCAAGCTTTCACGTCAGTGAACAAGCGCAATTCCAGCGCACTCGCAATGTGCGGCGGCGGCTGAACAGCTTCAATGCCTTCCGAAAATTCGATGAAATTCTCATCCCATTGGCGCACGGCTTGGGCCAAAGCAGCATCAACTTCCATGCGGCGGGCAAATTCAACACGCGCCTTACCCTGCAACACACCCAGCGCATATTCGGCCGCCGATATAGTATCTCGCTCGGAAATTTTTGGACTGCGATCTGTCATGATGACAGGCACTCCTTCAAACTGATCAAGCTGCGGCGCAACCATGTGCGCACCGTGTTAATGGGCTGTTGCAGTCGTTCCGCCAATTCCTGATAGCTATAGCCTTCCATATAGGCAGCTTTGACAGCCTCGGCACGCCCGGGAGAAAGCTTTTGCAAGCACGCCCGTAAACGTTCCACTTCTCCACCCGCCATCACATTCTGCTCAGGCGTTGAAGACGTATCAGCGATATCATCGGCTTCTGAAAGTTCGGCAGCATCCGGCTTGCGCGCGCGCAAACGGTCAATCGATTGATTACGCGCAATCGTCACAAGCCAAGTGATCGGGCTATAGCCAGACACTTGATACTTCGCTGCATTGTGCCAAATCTTCACGTAAACCTCTTGCAAAACATCTTCCGCATCTGCGCGGTTTTTTAAGACACGCAAACAAACACCAAAAAGTTTCGCTGAGGTCGCAGCATAGAGTGAACGAAAAGCCGCCCGGTCGCCCATAGCGGATTTGCTGATCAAGGTTTCGATCTCTGATGGCGACATGAATTCTGATTAACCAGTTTCAAATCATGTGACCAGAGGTAAGTTGATCACAACTTCTTCTTGTCGTTAACAATCTTCATCTTGGCCATGCCACTTTCCCCTAGGTCAACGCCTGCAAACATTCCGCCGTGGCACATCAGCGAAGGGTTTTGAGGATCTGCCGGAGGTTCAGCTTTCAAAATATCTACAGCGTATTGTTCTGCATTGTCCTTGGGCCGAAAGCCAATGAAGCTTGCTTTTGAATTATCCACAGGCACACGATCATTGTTCGAAACACCGTAGATAACTGAGAAACCAACAATTGGTGTTTCAATGCTGCGGGTAACGAGATGAACCAAGTCGTCATAGGACAGCCATGTGCCAAGGGCGCGCGCGCTTGTCACTTGAGCACAGGAGAGAATGCGCAAATGCACACTTTCAAGCCCGCGCTTCTCCCAATACATGCGGCCCAAGTCTTCTGCGAAACATTTCGCCAAGCCATAAAAAGTGTCAGGCCGATGGGCGACGTCGATCCCGATGAATTCAGTTTTGGGATACATGCCAACAGCATGGATGGAGCTGGCATAGACAACGCGCTTCACACCATTGCGGTACGCCGATTCCCAAATGTTGTAAGCACCCACGAAATTGGGGCCCAGCAATTCTTCGAATGGCGCTTCATCCGGGTTGGCCCCAAAATGTACCACCATATCTGCACCTTCCAGCAAGGAGAGAATGGCATCAAACTGCGCCAAGTCGGCCCGCACATAGCGCTCACCGGCGTAAAGCGTGCCGATGTTTGGAGCGATGTCGCTTGATACCAATTCATCCGCCAGCTTGCTCAACGGTTCGCGCAAGTAAGAACCAAGTCGCCCTGCAGCACCCGTCAGTACAATTCGTTTCATGTTCAGTGCACCAAAGTTAGATGATCGCTTTTTCAAGGAAGGGGCGGTTTGCAGTTATGCGCTCAAAGCTGAAAGGCGACATATCGAGATTGCGGTATTCACCATAGGTAATCCACTCTGCCGTAGCGCGGCCCATGGCAGGTGACTGTTGCAAGCCATGGCCGGAGAAGCCGTTCATGAACAGAAAATTTTGCACGAAACTGTGCGGCCCTAAAATCGCGTTCTGGTCCAGCACATTGTAATCATAATGTCCCGCCCATTCACGGATAACCCGCACGGCTTCGAATTGAGGGATACGTGAAGCCATGATCGGCCAAATGCTTTCTTCCCAAAGTGAAACATCGCTGTCAAAATCATCGTGGTTGGGCACGGGGTCAAGTTCTGAATGCCCCCCGACAATATAGCTGTTTTGGCCGTCCTGCCTAAAATGCACGCCCGTGGGATCGATTGTCAGTGGCAAAATCCGATCCAGAGGTTTTTCGGCAGTGAAAACATAAGACATGCGTTTGCGCGGTTCGATGGGAATATCAATCCCTGCCATTTTTGCGGTAAGTGCGCCGCGTGTGCCTGAAGCATTCACCACAAATCCGCAGCCAATCACTTCGCCTGTCGCAAGCGTTACGCTTTCAATGCGATCTCCATTAGTGTTCTTGTTCAAAGCCACAACGGCATTGGCGATATATTCAGCGCCACGTTCCCTTGCCACTTTCTTGAACCAATCAAAAACCGTAACGCCTTCCCAATAGCCTTCATCAACAGTGTTGATGCTGCCTGCAACAATATCGTCAACTTCATAAAAAGGATATTCGTGCTTGATCTCATCAGCCGAAAGCACGCGCGTGCCCGCACCAAGGGCAACTTGCACCTTTTGGTTCTCGCGCAATACATCAGCAAAACCTTCCGTATTGGCGAGATAGAGATAACCATAATTCTGGATGCGCAATTCAGGCACGCGATCGTCACCACCCATATAGCGCCGGATGTTCTTGATGAAGTCTGCTCCAAATTGTGAAATGCGTACATTCAAGGGTTCGGAAAATTGCAACCGAATGCAAGAGTTCGATAAATTGGTCGCGCATTTTTCGTAAGTCGGGTCGCGCTCCACCACAAGAATGCTGCCTTTGAAATCTGGATTATCCTTCAAGAACCAAGCTGTTGAAGAGCCCATAATGGCACCGCCGATGATCACCACATCATAGGTTTTTTGCAAAGGTGCTTTGTAGTTTGCTTGCGTCACAAGGCTTCTCCGTTTCTTACAGCAGCCAATACCGATGCCACATCAGCCGCACTCAATCCATAGTCACCTATTGCACGCTCAGCACTGATGTAACCCCGTGCCAAATCTCGTTTTACCAAGTCCGGGTTGCGTGATTTTACATCACCAAAACCAGCACCACCCGGGAATGCCATCAGCACCCGCCGACCATGCGGCACGAATTGTTTGCCCTTGCCCTTCATCGCCACACCGTCGCTCCGGGCAATTGTTGTTGCCGCACCATCAGCGCCACCATTGCGGCCCCGCGCCGGATGATCAACACGGTCGAACATGGCTTGAATATCAAACTCATGGCCCTCAACAGCCCCCACTTCCATGAATTGTCCAAGACCACCACGATATTGCCCTGCCCCCCCGGAGTCAGGCCGTAATTCCTTGCGCCAGATAATCACAGGCCCCGCATTTTCCGTGGCCTCGATTGGCATGGTCATGACGCCTGAAGGGAATGCCGTCGCACTCATGCCGTCCGATGTGGGCCTCGCACCGGAACCACCAGAATTAAACGTCAGCACTTCCGAGCGCCGCGCTGAGGCTGGTGCGGGGGCGTCCATGCGGGGGCGCAGTGACACTTGGAAATTACACAAGCACCCTGCTCCTTCAACAGGCACAAGCTTTGGTAAAATCTTGTCCAACGCATTGTATACCGTATCGGGGATGAAGTGACCGATGACATGGCGCAGCGCCACCGGTGCGGGGTGCACTGCATTCACAATGGAGTTCACCGGAGCTTCAACTTCAAACGGTGCAAGTGACGCTGCATTGTTTGGAATTTCCGGTGCGATGGCACATTTCAACGCATAGCAAGCATAGGCCTTGGTATAAACCAGCGGCACGTTAATGCCTTTCCGGTCAATGCTGGATGTGCCGGTAAAGTCGCTCACTATGCGATCTTTGTGGATAGTCACTTTCACTTTCAGCGCAATCGGGCTGTCATATCCGTCAATCGTCAATGCACCCTCAGCACTTTTACGTGGTAAGGCCGCAATGCGCTCCAATGTGGCACGGCGCGAATTATCAAGAATGAAATCTGCTATGGCATTCAGGTCTTTCAGACCAAACTCTTCCATCATGTCAACCAAGCGCCGGTGCCCCACTTCATTGCAAGTGGCAAGCGCATAAACGTCACCGACGAGCTGATCAGGCTCCCTCACATTGCCCCGAATGATACTAACCAACGTCGTATCCACCGTGCCCCGCCTGGCAAATTTCATGATAGGTATATAAAGACCCTCCTCGTAAACCGAGTTCGCATCTGCGCCGAAACCACGCCCCCCAATGTCGACGATGTGCGCCGTGCAGGCGAAGAAGCCCACATGCTTGCCCTTGTAGAAGGACGGCGTAACAACGGTGATATCATGCAAGTGGCCCGTGCCCTCCCACGGGTCATTGGTAATCAGCACATCGCCTTCAAACATGTTCTGCATGCCAATGCGGCGCATGAAATGCCCGACTGATTCAGCCATGGCATTAACATGCCCCGGTGTGCCCGTTACGGCCTGTGCCAGCATGCGGCCCTTGATATCATAAACGCCTGCGGACAAGTCGCCAGCTTCGCGCACCGAGGTTGAAAATGCCGTGCGAATAAGCGCCTGTGCCTGTTCCTCCACAACCGAAATCAAACGGTTCCACATGACTTGCGATTGGACAGTTGAATGTTTTGCCATGGTCTTAACCCTTCACAGTCATGTCAATGCACCCGTCAGCCTGCGCAACGGCAACGCGGCTGGAAGGCACAATGATGGTGGTTTCATCTTCTGTAATGGCAGCCGGCCCTTCAATGCCGAAGCCCGGCGCAAATAGTTTTCGTTCAATAATGGCAGAAGATATGGACTTGGCCTTCGCGGGATCAAAAATTGCGCGCTTGCTGCCAGCCTTTACCAGTTTGGACAATTTGCGGGTTTTAATTTTGGCCACAGACTGCGGCGGTGTGGTGGCGTTGACAGCCCACACCGTAATTTCCACATCCATGCCGGTCACAACGCGCCCGAACAGTTTTTCATATTCAGCTTCAAACAACTTTTGGAAAGTAGCGGCTTTTGGCGACATGGCTTGTGCACGCGTCAGGTCAATCGGAATTTCCCAGCCTTGCCCCGTGTAGCGCATATAAACCTTGAACTCTGACAGAATCTTTGCCGTTGCATCACAGGACCTGACGAAGCCCGTCGCTTCTTTTTCCAATTCGGAAAGCAAGGTCTTGATCTTGGCAAGCTGAAAATCCGACAAGCGCATATAGACCGAGCGGTTGGCTTCAAAACTGAAGGGCGCGCGCAAAAAACCGATGGCCGAACCAACGCCCGCACCCGGCGGCACGAGGCAACGCTTCACACCCAGCTTTTCACACAAGCGCCCGGCGTGCAGCGGTGCAGCCCCACCGAAAGCAATCATGGTATAAGCAGATAAATCTTCGCCATTTTCCACGGCATGTACGCGCGCTGCATTGGCCATGTTTTCATCAACCACCTCAGCAACACCAAAAGCTGCCGTCACATCATCCAATTGTAAAATCTTGCCTACATGATTGGAAAGTGCTTTCCGTGATGCTGCCGTGTCGAGCTTGATTGTGCCACCCGCAAAATTGTCAGCGTCCAGACGTCCTAACACGAGATCAGCATCTGAAACCGCGGGCCGTTCGCCACCGCGCCCATAACAGGCAGGTCCGGGTTCCGAGCCAGCCGAATGTGGCCCCACTCGAATTTGCCGCATGGCATCCACAGAAGCCAGCGAACCGCCACCTGCCCCAATTTCCACCATGTCAATGACCGGAATAGAAATGGGCATGCCCGAACCTTTTTTAAACCGATAAGTACGTGCCACTTCAAACACGCGGGCAGTTTTGGGTGTTTGATTCTTAATCAGGCAAATTTTCGCCGTGGTGCCGCCCATGTCAAACGAAAGAACTTTATCCAGTCCATAGCGGGCTGCGATATTGGCAGCAAACACCGCACCACCGGCAGGACCCGACTCTACCAAACGCACTGGAAAATCAGCCGCCTTTTCAAGCGAAATAATGCCGCCGCCTGAATGCATCAGGAACACCGGACAATTTGCGCCTTCTGTTTGCAGTCGGCCTGCCAAGCGCCCGAGGTAGGACTTCATCAACGGCTTGATATAGGCATTGGCCACCACCGTGTTGAAGCGCTCATATTCCCGCATTTGTGGCGACACTTCACACGACAAGGAGAGCATGACACCGGGCAGTTTTTCGGCCAGCACATCCCGCACCATTTTCTCATGTGTGTCGTTGGCGTAGGAATGAATGAGCCCTACGGCAATGCTGTCATAACCCGCTTGCTTCAACTCAATAGCAAGCGCTTCAACATCGCGCCGCTGCAAGGCAATCAACACGTCGCCACCGGCACCCATGCGTTCGTCCAGCACATAGCGGCACTGCCGTGGCAGCAAAGGTTCAGGCAAGGTGAGATTGAGATCATACTGCTCAAATCGAGACTCAGTGCGCATTTCAATGACGTCACGAAACCCCTTGGTGGTAATGAGCGCCGTCTTGGCTCCGCGCCGTTCAATCAAGGCATTGGTCGCAAGTGTGGTGCCGTGAATGATTTGCGTGACGACGGCGGGGGTAACCCCAGCCTTGGCGCAGACCTGATGCATGCCATCGATGATTGCATTTTCCGGTGCCGCATAGGTTGTCAGCACTTTGGCCGAAAACTGCTTCGACGCGATTTCCAGCACCACGTCCGTGAAAGTGCCACCGATATCGACACCAAGGCGGGCAGGGGTTTTGGCCATAATGGTTCCTTCACAACAGAAAACCCTAACTTAGCTTCACCTATTCATAAAGTGAAATTGCTGTTTCTTATTTTGATCATTAATTATTTTGATGGTTGCAACACGCCGGAATTAAACTGCTGTGCCACCTGCTTGGCCAATTGCGCAATCTTGCCCACATAGCCAGCAGCCTTTTCAGCATGGTAACGCGCGCACATTTTCAGGGGTTTGGGCGACCAGTGATAATCAACCAATGCAAGGCGTCCGGCTTTCACATCCCGTTGCACCATGGCTTCCGGCAACACCGCAACACCTAGGCCATCAATGGCCATATGAAGACACGCCGCCATATTGCTGGAGGGCACAAGGCGTTTGATCGCACCGCGCCTCTTGGCAAAATGCTGTTCGATTTCTTCAACCGCAATAGTACCCCGCGTGTGGGTGAGAATGGGAATGTGGCCCAATCCGTCCTGCTGCTTGACGATGCGCGGACTGGCAACCCACACGTAAGCGTAGGTTCCAAGTGCCAGCGTGGCATTGATGGGCCGTTGAAACGGGCTGCTTTGCAAGGCCAAATCCAACGTGTGGTCATGCAGGGCTTCTGAGATATTAACTGACAGATCAATCGTCAGCTCAATGTCCACATTGGGAAATGCCTGCTTCGACAGGCGCAAAAAATCCCGCAACCAAGTGTTGACCACAAGCTCTGTTACGCCAAGCTTCAACACGCCTTCATTCAAATGGCTTCGACCTGCAACCTCAATGAATTTTTCGACCGATCGCTGCACGTGGCGCGCATGTTCAAGCAATTCACGACCCTTCGCCGTCAAGCGCACTGAGCCTGCGTCACGCTCCATCAATCGCGTTTCAAGCAGGTTTTCGAGGGCAAGAATGCGCGAAGAGATATTGGGTTGCGTTGTATTCAGCCGCTCAGCCGCACGGCCAAAACTGCCAAGATCACACACCCAGATGAAGGCTTCGAGCTGTTTGAAGGTCAAAGACATTTGGCGGTCCTGCAGTGATCATTTTACGTGATGATATATCACACAAGAAATTGCAAAAATTAATGATCGATTGCAACTGATTTCGAGATTATTCCGCCGCCATCCGCAGGGGCGCCATGCTGTCGATTATTTTTTGCACTTCAGGACGGCAAGACCCACACCCCATGCCCGCTTGGGTGGCCGAACATATTACCGACAAATTGGCTGCGGGTTGACTGGCAATTGCAAGCTGAATGGTATTGCGGCCAATGCCATTGCAGGCACACACGATTGCACCATGATCAACCTGCGCCGCACCGGGCCGCCCGGCCAGTACATCAGAGGCGCTGACATTTTGGCCAAGCAAGCCTTGCAACCAATGGCGGCTCGCCGCAACGGGCTTTGCATCTGCAAAGAATGCAAACACTAAGGCACCTTTTTGGAAAGCAGTACAACGAAAGCCGCCGCCGATTTTGTCAGTAACCACGGACAGGTCAAAATCTAGCTTAGCAAATCCCAGTTGGCGCTCAAGCACGAGCGACCAATCACCAGCCTCTGTAGAACTTGCACACTCAAAGCTGATACCTGTCTTCAGGGGTTGCAATGCCCAATAGTCCGTTGTCAGGAACAATCGATCTGCCGATACACCAAACCCAAACCAGCGGGCCGGATAACGCGCAATGCTGACTTCTGAAGATTTAAGTGCTGGCTGGCCACTGACCGGATCAACCATTGCAACCGACGCTGCATTGGCCAAACCCGCTGAGGCAAACTGCCCACTCCAATGCATGGGTTGAAACACTTGCCCTTGCCCAACACCATCACTCAGCAACGCACGCACCACCGATGTTCCGTTCTCACCCTTCACAGTCACTAAGTCGGCATCGCCGATGCCAAGCTTCGATGCCGCCTCGTGTGAAATTTCGAGATAAGGTTCAGCCCGATGTGTGAATAATTTTGGCACCTGACCTGTGCGCGTCATGGTGTGCCACTGGTCTCGAATACGCCCGGTATTGAGTGTGAAGTGACCATCCATAACCTGCCTTTGCTTTGCAAGTGTCGGCACAAAGCGGGCTTTGCCGGAAGCTGTTTCAAACTGCCCGGCAGCAAAGGGCCGCTCACCACCCCATTGTTGCGGCTGCATTTCATCATACTTCGCAGGCGAAAAATCTGTGAGATCGAGAAGGCGCGAACCCTCGTTCTTCACCCCCGTCAATGCCACATGTTCAGCAAAAACATCTGCGGGAGAATGATAGTCAAAACCAGCAAAGCCCATGGCCTTTGCCACCTCGCACATGATCTGCCAGTCGGCTTTGCTTTCACCTGCAGCACGCCGAAACGCGCGCTGGCGAGAGATGCGCCGTTCGGAATTCGTAACCGTGCCGTCTTTTTCGCCCCAGCCCTTTGCAGGCAAAAGCACATGGGCAAATTGTGTCGTCTCGGTGTGGGCCGTCACGTCAGACACCACAACGAAAGGACATGCTTTCAAAGCGTCCGCGACAGCCGTTGCATTAGGCATGCTGACGGCGGGATTGGTAGCCATGATCCACAATGCCTTGATCTTGCCATTACGCACCGCATCAAACAATTCAACAGCTTTGAGTCCAGGGTTTTGCGCCATGCGGGGTGACGCCCAAAACCCCTGCACCGCATCGCGATGTTCCGCGTTGCTAAGGTCCATATGGGCCGCAAGCATGTTGGCAAGGCCACCCACTTCGCGCCCTCCCATGGCATTGGGCTGCCCGGTGATGGAGAATGGACCTGCACCCGTTTTGCCAATGCGACCTGTGAGCAAATGACAGTTGATGATGGCGTTGACTTTGTCCGTGCCATCTTCAGCCTGATTGACCCCCATCGAAAAACCAGTGACGGTTTTGGCGTGGCGGGCATAGAGATCATAAAAGGCGTGGATGGTTTGAAGCGGCAAACCTGTGTCAGCCATCACACGTTCATCACTATGGCAAGACACAGCCGCCAAAGTTTCAGCCAAGCCTTCCGTGTGGTCCCTCACAAAATCAACATCCACTGCGCCGCGATCATGCATTTCTTTCAGTAAGCCATTGAACAACGACACATCAGAGCCTGACTTGATGGGTAAGTGAAGATCAGCACACTCCGCTGTCATGGTGCGGCGCGGATCAATCACTACCAGTTTGGTGCCGCGCTTTTCCCGTGCCGTCTGAAGCCGCTGGAACAACACGGGGTGGCACCAAGCTAAGTTGGAACCCACAAGAACAATAAGGTCTGCCTCTTCAAGGTCAGTGTAATTACATGGCACAATGTCGGCGCCAAAAGCCCGTTTGTGACCTGCAACTGCAGAGGCCATGCAAAGCCTTGAATTGGTGTCGATATTGGCACTGCCGATGAAGCCCTTCATCAGCTTGTTGGCCACATAATAATCTTCAGTCAAAAATTGTCCTGAAACATAGAAGGCAACACTGTCAGGGCCATGGTCGCGAATAGCGTTGGAGAATTTTTGGGCAACCAATGAAGTGGCGTCGTCCCATGCCACTTCATGGCCGTCAACACGCGGTTTTAACAACCGTTGATCAAGGCCAAAGGTTTCGCCCAGAGACAGCCCCTTGGAACATAAACGCCCATAATTGGCTGGATGTTCCGCATCACCCGTAACAGTTACGGTGCCATTGGCATGCGTCTTGGCCAAAACACCACACCCCACCCCGCAATAGGGGCATGTGGTGCGTGTGACGGTTTCAAGCATCAGGCCGCAACCCGCGAAACCGCATCGGCCGGAAGTAGTATTCGCCCCTCTTCCAACTTCACGTCAACCTTGCGGGCACAACCTTGGTCAGGGCCTTTCACCTCGCCCGTTTCCAGCCCAATCACCCAGTTGTGTAAAGGACACGTCACGCTGTCATCATGCACAATGCCTTGCGACAGCGGACCGCCCTTGTGGGGGCACTTGTCCCACAAGGCAAAAATTCGCCCGCTGGCCGTTTTGAAAATCGCAATGTCACCGGTCGGCGTTGACACCAGCCGCGAACCCCGCAGCGGCACATCCATAACAGCACCTACATCTATCCAACTCATCATCACTCCGCTGCCATTTGCATGGGAAAGGCGCGCATCGGCGCAAATTCATGGGCATCCTTGCCCGACACACGTTCCGCCCACGGATCAACCTGCAGGAAACTTTGTGCATAGGTGAAGCGTTGGTGATAGTGACGACGCTTTTCCGCATTCTCAACAATGTTGGCTTTAATCGAGTCACTGCCAACGCGCTTCGCCCATTTGTATATGCGCTCCAGATAATGCCCTTGCTCACGATATAATTGCGTGAGTGCCGCAATCATTTCAATTGCCTCATCCTCGGTGTTCACATGGCACAAAACTTCAGTACCCTTGATGTCCAAACCAGCGGCACCCGCAAAATGAATGTCGTAACCTAAATCAACACAGATCACGCCAATGTCCTTGCAGGTGGCTTCCGCACAATTCCGCGGACAACCCGAAACCGCGAGTTTGACTTTCGCCGGCGTCCAGGAACCCCACATGTATTTTTCAAGCTTGATGCCAAGCCCCGTGGAATCCTGGGTGCCAAAACGGCACCATTCGGAACCCACACAGGTTTTGACCGTGCGCAAACCCTTGGCATAAGCCGCACCCGAAACCATGCCTGCTGCATTGAGGTCTGACCACACGGCGGGCAAATCTTCTTTTTTCACGCCAAGCAAATCAATGCGTTGACCACCGGTGACTTTCACAGCCGGAATATTGAACTTGTCCGCCACATCCGCAATGGCGCGCAGTTCATTGGCCGACGTCATGCCGCCCCACATACGGGGAACGACAGAATAGGTACCGTCTTTTTGGATGTTGGCATGCACGCGTTCATTAATGAAGCGCGACTGGTTGTCGTCTTCATACTCACCGGGCCATTCCGCAATCAGATAGTAGTTCAAAGCGGGGCGGCACTTGGCGCAGCCGCACGACGTGTTCCACTCCAGATCTTGCATCAGTTGTGGAATGGATTTGATGTGCTTGGCCACAATCAAGCGGCGCACATCAGCGTGGCCCAGGTCTGTGCATTTGCACATGGGCTGAACGGCGTTGGGTTGGTAACCTTCACCCAACGACAGCACCAAAAGTTTTTCAACCAAGCCCGTGCATGATCCGCATGATGCCGAAGCCTTGGTATGGGCGCGCACATCGTCAATCGAGGTCAAGCTCTTTGATGAAATGGCGTCAGTAATTTTAGATTTGCAAATGCCGTTGCAGCCGCAGATTTCTGCGTCAGGCGGTAAGGCTGCAACGGCCGCCGTAGGGTCCAGGGGGGTGCCCCCTGCATAGGCTTGGCCAAAGATCAGCATGTCGCGGTCTGCCGAAATGTCTTCGCCTTTCTTCAACTTATCAAAGAACCACGGTCCATCAGTTGTTTCGCCGTAAAGCACCACACCAATGATTTTGTTGTCCTTGATGACCAAGCGTTTGTAAACGCCCCGTGTGGCATCGCGCAGAACGATTTCTTCACGGTCTGCACCCTCTGCAAAGTCACCGCCGGAATAAAGATCAACACCGGTGACTTTGAGTTTGGTTGACATAACAGAGCCACCATACCCAGCGACGTCCCCCACCAGCACACTGGCAATGGTACGTGCCATTTCGTAAAGCGGGGCCACCAGCCCGTAAACCACACCGCGATGTTCAGCACATTCGCCTAATGCAAAAACATCAGGGTCATTCGTGCGCATCTGGTCATCAACCACAATGCCGCGATTAACCGTGATGTCAGAGGCTTTCGCTAATGCTGTTGACGGGCGAATGCCCACCGCCATCACCACAATATCGCATGGCAACACAGTGCCATCCTCGAGCTTCAAACCTTCAACCTTGCTCTCACCGACAACCGAATGTGTGTTGCTTTTGGTGCGCACGCTAATGCCACGCTTGACAAATTCCTGCTCCAGCAAATGCGCAGCAGGTGCATCAAGCTGGCGCTCCATCAAGGTCGGCATCAAATGCACCACAGTTACGTCCATGTGGCGCATTTTGAGGCCCGCTGCGGCTTCCAATCCTAACAAGCCCCCACCAATCACCACGGCTTTGGAACCCGGTGTTGCGGCGGCCAACATTTTCTCGACGTCGTCCAAATCACGATAGGTTACAACGCCGGGCAATTGGTGCCCCGGCACTGGAATAACGAAAGGAACCGAACCCGTCGCCACTACCAATTTGTCGTAAGCTGCAACAGTGCCATCAGCCGCTGTTACGGTTTTGGCCACACGGTCAATCGCGTCAATCCTGCGGCCTTTATGCAGGGTCACACCATTTGCAGCATACCAATCATCTCCATGGGTGATGATGTCTTCATAGGTTTTTTCACCCGACAATACGGGGGACAGCATCAAGCGATTGTAATTGACGCGCGGTTCCGCATTGAAAATGGTAACGTCATAAGCATCAGGCGAATGTTCAAACAAATGCTCCAACATGCGCCCCGGTGCCATGCCATTGCCGACGATGACAAGTTTCTGCTTCATCACGCGGCCTCCACAAACTTGTTGCGCTCATACAAGAATTTCAAAACAGCTTCCCTTGCTCTGATGTAAGTTGGATCGGTCACCAGCTCCAAGCGCTTGCGCGGATGGAGCAGTTTAACTTCATGAATTTCGCCGATTGTGGCAGCGGGACCATTGGTCAGCATCACGATACGGTCGGACAGTAAAACAGCCTCGTCCACATCGTGGGTGATCATGATCACGGTGTTGTTCAAGTCTTGATGAATCTGCATGACCTGGTCTTGCAAATGTGCCCGCGTCAACGCGTCAAGCGCACCGAAGGGTTCATCCAGCAACAGCACCTTGGGTTCCATGGCAAGGGCGCGCGCAATGCCCACACGCTGCTTCATGCCCCCGGAAATTTCCGAGGGTCGCTTGTCAGCGGCATGGGCCATGTGAACAAGGTTCAAGCTATCCATGATGCGGGTTTTGCGGGATGCTGAGTTTTCACTTCCCCAAACTTTGTCAACGGCAAGTTTGATATTGTCGTAAACGGTCAGCCACGGCAGCAGCGAGTGGTTTTGAAACACCACGGCACGATCTGGCCCGGGACCCTCCACATGCTTGCCTTCAAGGGTGACCGCACCCGATGTGACGGGAATGAGCCCGGCAATCAGATTGAGCAAGGTAGATTTGCCGCAACCCGAATGCCCGATGAGCGACACATATTCACCTTTGGTCACATCCAGTGAGACGTTTTTCAACACTTCTGAAACCGCATTGCCGCGCGTGAAGGTTTTGTTGACGAGGGAAAGTGAGAGGTAAGGTTTTTTCATTTTTATCCTCAATTCACAGCTGTGCCGCGTGTCACAACATGGCCAAACACGGCGATGATGCGATCAAGCACAAAACCAACAACGCCGACGTAAACCAGTGCCACGATGATGTCGCTGATGAGCGAAGAATTCCACGCATCCCAAATGAAGAAGCCGATGCCCACACCACCAATCAACATCTCAGCAGCCACAATGGCCAACCATGACAAGCCAACACCAATGCGAAGGCCTGTAAAAATATAAGGAGCCGCAGCAGGAACCATAATCTTGGTGAAATACTCAAACGGGTTTAACCGCAGCACCCGCGCCACATTGCGATAATCCTGCGGAATGTTGCGAATACCGGCAGCTGTATTGATGATGACCGGCCACACCGCCGTAATGAAAATGACAAAGATTGCCGAAGGCTGGCCATCGCGAAAAGCAGCCAGTGAAATTGGCAACCAAGCAAGCGGTGGCACCGTGCGCAACACTTGAAATAACGGATCAAAGCCGCGCATGAAATAAACCGACTGGCCAACAAACGTGCCCAGCATGACGCCCACAACGGCTGCAATCGCATAGCCAATAGCTACGCGGCTAAGCGAAGCCAGAATATGAAAGCCCAACCCCTTGTCGGTGCCGCCATTGTCAAAAAACGGATGCAGGATAAGGTCACGGCTTTCCGCAAACACCTGCGTTGGCGGCGGCAAACTTGAGCCCGCTTGTGAAGCCGCTACTTGCCAAAGCACCAGGAAGAAGGCCAAGACGACGATTGGCGGCAATACAACCGCTGCGATTTTTTCAAACTTTTCTTTAAAGGCAAAAGATCGCACCATTTTGCGTTCTGGCAGGGCGATAACCTTAGCAGCCGATGCAACAGGTGCCACGGCCACAACATCACGTTTTCTCAAGGCAGCAGTCATGTTGTCGTCAAGCCTTTACCGCCAAACTGTCGAGATAGGCCTTCGGGTTTTCCGGATCGAAGGTTTTGCCATCGAAGAAAGTTTCAACACCGCGCGAATCCGAGGCCGGAACATCGGTGACTGCCAATGCCTTCGCCGCCGAACGCCAGAAATCCGCACCATTCACATTGTTGATCAGGCCCGCGATATCCACGTCAGGCTTCACTTTCCCCCAACGCATGTTTTCGGTGATGAACCAGGAATCATGACTCTTGAACGGGAAGGAGGCAGCGTCCTTCCAGAATTTCATCACATGCGGGCTGGCCGTAACCGTCTTGCCGTTGCCGTAGTCAATGTCACCCTTCAGGCGTCCGATGATGTCTTCCTTCTTGACGTTGAACCAGGCCCGCTTTGAAACGATGTCGGCAAGCTCGTCCTTATTGGCATCGCCATCACACCATTGCTGGGCTTCCATGACGGCCATCAAAATGGCTTCCGTGGCCTTGGGGTTTGCTTCCACAAAGTCTGCCCGCAATGCCAATGATTTTTCAGGATGCTTCGACCAGATTTCACCTGACGAAACCGCAGTGTAGCCAATGCCTTGCGTTACCAATTGCGCATTCCAAGGCTCACCCACACAGAAGGCGTCCATGGTGCCCACTTTCATGTTGGCCACCATTTGCGGTGGCGGCACCACGATGGTTTCCACATCGGTGTCAGGGTTGATGCCGGCTGCTGCCAACCAATAGCGCATCCACAAGTCATGGGTGCCACCGGGGAATGTCACAGCCACCTTGGCCATGGCACCCTCGGCTTTTTTCTTTGCGAAAATTTCTTTAAGTGGTGTCGCATCAACGCCAAGCTTTAAATCTGCATAGGCTTGCGCCACTGAAATGGCCTGTCCGTCCAAATTCAGACGCGCCAGAATTTTCATCGGTAACGGTTGCTTGTTCTGGGTGATGGTGCCGAGCGTCATCAAATAGGGCATCGGCGTCAGGATATGCGCGCCATCGATACCATTGCCCGCTGAACCCAAAACCAGATTGTCGCGTGTCGCACCCCATGAGGCCTGCTTCAACACTTCAACACCTGCCATGCCATATTTTTCAAACAGGCCTTTTTCCTTGGCGATAATGAGTGGTGACGAATCCGTGAGCGCGATAAAGCCCAATTTTGCAACATTCACTTCAGGCCCACTGGCGGCCAATGCGCCTGAAGGCAGCAAATTATGAGCAGCACCCAACAACGCAGCAGTGGCTGCCGACCGTTTTAGAAACGTGCGGCGCGAAATCGCAGGGCGGGCAATGTCAAATAGCATTTCACTTCTCCAGTTACCTTTGAAGGCTCGGACTAGTGATCTGCACGGCGTGTGCCAAGTTGGTGTGGAAGTTTAAAACATGCAATATCAATGAGTTAGAATGCTAGATTGGCTTTACACTAAATCGCCTGCCGGAAAATCCAGCGCGTCACAGCTGAATTTTTGTGCATCGCACAATGCATGGTGAAACTTTATGCACCTGCCGCCGCAAATAACTTCACCCTATCCAAGTTCAGGAAATGAAACTAAGACGCGAACGAAAACAGGACTGATTTAATGACACATCTTTGGGTACGGGCCGAACAGCGCGCCAATGAAGAACGCGTCGGGCTAACACCTGAAGGTGCGGCAGCCTTGATCAAGGCTGGCATCAAAGTGACCGTTGAAAAAAGTTCTGTGCGGGCTATTCCCTTGGCCGGGTACAAGCAGGCGGGCTGCATCATCGCACCAGAGAACGCTTGGCCAACAGCACCCGCCGATGCCATTATTTTTGGGCTGAAGGAACTGCCGGAAGACGGTTCCCCCCTTACCCACCGCCACATCATGTTTGGCCACGCCTTTAAGGGCCAACCTGCGGGGCAAATTCTGCTGCAGCGTTTCAAGGCAGGTGGCGGTACGTTATATGACTTGGAATATCTGGTTGAAGAAACCGGACGTCGGGTTGCAGCCTTCGGTTATTGGGCAGGCTTTGCAGGTGCTGCCCTATCATTGAAGTGTTGGGCAGCCCAGCAACGTGGCGAAATTTGTGGGCCCGTGTCCAAATATAAAAGCAAGGCCACCTTGCTGGATGACTTGCAATCCGAATTGAAATCTTATCGCTCGTCCCCGCGCCATCGTCATCGGGGCCTTGGGCCGCGTCGGCACAGGTGCATCGGATCTCTGCAATGCCTTGGATGTTGCAGTTACAAAATGGGACATCGCAGAAACAGCGTCCGGTGGTCCATTCCCCGAAGTGCTGCAACACGAGATTTTCCTGAACTGCATTTTGGCACGCCCCGGCTGCCCGGTTTTCGTCCCAGCATCCGCCAAAACCGATCCACGCAGGTTGACGGTCATTGGCGATATTGCCTGCGACCCGACATCTGATTTTTCACCCATCAAAGTCTATGACCGCGCCACGGATTGGGCCGCACCCGCCCTTCGCGTGCACGGCGTGCCACCATTGGATGTGACCGCCATTGACAACCTGCCGTCTCTGCTGCCCGTTGAAAGCAGTGAAGACTATGCAGCACAACTATTGCCATCGCTGCTGACGTTGAATGATTTAAACACAGGTGTGTGGGCGCGGGCTTTTGCTGACTTCACACAATACACTAAAACAATTTGAGGGAGATGGAACATGACAATTCATTGGTGCGGCACGGGCCTTTCATCCGGCCCCGGTTTGCGGCGTCTCCTCGAAAATGGCCACAAGGTTGTGGTGTGGAACCGCACAGTTGAAAAAGCCCGCGAAGTTGTTGGCGGCTTAACGCAGGATATTCGCGCCTATTCGCTTGATGCGTTGACGGAAGCCCTTGCGCCCGGCGACATTGCCATTTCCATGTTGCCCGCCGACCAACATGTTTCCATTGCCAAGGCGTGCTTGAGCAAGGGTGCCAACTTTGTCTCGTCGTCCTATATCGCTCCTGAAATGCGCGCCCTTGATGCGGAATTCAAACAGCAGGGTCTTGTATCCGTCAATGAAGTGGGGCTTGACCCCGGCATTGACCATTTGATGGCCCATGATCTGGTGGCACGCTATCGCGCATCGAAAGCCTATGACCCCGAAAATGTGTTGAGCTTCACCTCCTATTGCGGTGGCGTTCCCAAAATTCCAAACGCCTTCAAATATAAGTTCAGCTGGGCACCAGTAGGAGTTTTGAAAGCCCTGCGTTCACCCTCGCGCAGCTTGCGCAATTTCAAGGAATTGAAAGTCGATCGCCCTTGGAACGCCATCACGGCCTATGACGCACCCTTGCCAACGCCTGAGAGTTTTGAAGTTTACCCCAACCGCGACAGCTATCCCTTCATGGATGATTATCGCTTCGACAAGGCTTGGAAAGTGAAAGACTTCGTGCGCGGCACCATTCGCCTGAATGGTTGGACGGACGCCTGGACACCGGTGTTCCGCGAAATTGAAACCCTGTCCGGCCCCGAAGGCGACCTGCGCCTGAACGACATGGCAACAGAATTCTTGATAGAAAATTCATACGCACCCGGCGAACCTGACCGCGTAGTATTGTTCGTGTCATTGAAAGCCGAAAACAACGGGAAGCCCGTATTCCACGAAACCTGGGCCATGGACGCTTGGGGCGATGAACGCGGCACGGCGATGGGCCGGCTCGTGTCCACACCAGTTTCGTTCGCTGTTGAATCCGTGCTGCAAAAGCAATTTACGCCCGGCGTTCATGCGGCCCCCCATGATCCCGCAATTCTCGCAAGCTGGCTAAAATCCGTCGGAACACTTGCGCAATATATGGAGCGCGTTGAAGGCGCGTAGGTTTAGCCTTGCGCCTCTTCAAGGAACAGCTCGCGCAGCTTCCTTGAAACGGGTCCGGGTTGTCCGCCACCAATGCGCTTTCCATCAATCTCGACAATCGGCATCACAAATTGTGAAGCCGACGTCAGGAATGCTTCATCAGCAGCATAGGCTTCTTCCGGCGTAAACAGGCGCTCCTCAATCTTGACGCCATGCTCTTGCGAAAGCCGGAACAAGGCACGCCGCGTGCAACCTGCTAGAATGCGGTTCGATAGTGGACGCGTTATGACGACATTGTCCTTCACGATATAAGCATTGGACGAAGTACCCTCCGTCACAAAACCATCTTCAACCATCCAACCTTCAGCGGCACCTTTTTCATAGGCATCCTGCTTGCCCAATACGGGAGCCAGTAGCATGATGGATTTGATGTCGCGGCGCAGCCAGCGAATGTCGGGCGTCGTCACAACTTTAACACCAATGCGCGCATTGGGGTTATCGACCAGCGACATGACCTGCGGAAACGCCACCAGTGATGACGTGATGTTCTTCGGGAAGTTGAACATGCGGTCAGCAACACCGCGCGTCACTTGCATATAAATAATGCCTTCGTTCAATTTGTTCTGCTTGATGAGTTCCTCGTGCATGGTTTTCATGTCAGCCACACTGCAGGGCCATGCCATGCTCAACTCATTCAAGGAACGGTCCAACCGCTCCATATGCGCGTCATAGTCCACCAACTTGCCATTCACGATAGGCGTAACTTCATATACACCATCGGCAAACAAAAAGCCGCGATCAAATATCGAAACCTTTGCATCGGCTTCTGAAACATAACTTCCGTTGACATAGGCGATGCGCGACATGGGATGGTCCTATCAAATATCTTTGGTTTTTTTGGTATCAGTCAGAACTTTATCAATAAACGCTAACAACAAGGCTGAAACGACAAATGCCATGTGAATAATGGTGAGCCACATTAATTTGCCATCCGTGTATTTGTCGGCATTTAGAAACACCTGCAACAAATGGATCGACGAAATTGCAACAATGGTTGAGGCCACTTTGATCTTCAACGAGCTTGCGTCTATTTTACCAAGCCATGACAGTTCTGTCTTCTTTTCATCGACATTGTCGAACTGACTGACGAAATTCTCGTATCCCGAAATCATCACCATCACAACAAGGCTGGCCACCAGCGAGGCATCAATCAGACTCAGAATTTTCAAGATCGCGTCAGTCTCTTCGATGACCGTAACTTTAGAGGCGTACTCCCAAAGTTTGCGCAAGAAGCTGATGGCATAAAGCCCCAAGGCAGCGGCAAGCCCCACATAAAACACCACCAAAATCCACCGCGCGGAAATGATGAGATTTTCGATGAAATGCTCAAGCTGCTTCAATTGATTCTCTCCCGAAAGAACTGGGTCCGGCGATACATACCGCCGGACCTTCAAAACGCAAGTGGTTAGAGGTTACGTACTTTTGACCACGTCGTTCCGGGTCTTCCAAATCGAGAACATGATACCCGCAGCCAATATGCCCAATGTCGCAATCAGCGAGAACAGCGTGTCCACTTTAACGCCCAACGGCACAAGGAATATCTTGATGCCCACCAGCGTTAGAATAACCGCCAGCGAAACCTTCAAATACTTGAACCGATGCATGGCCGCTGCCAGCGCAAAATACAGCGAACGCAAACCGAGGATCGCAAATATGTTGGACGTGTAGACAATGAAGGGATCAACGGTCACCGCAAAAATCGCCGGCACGGAATCGACAGCGAAAATCAAATCTACAAATTCCACCATGATCAGTGCTACGGCCAAAGGCGTCAGCCATGTCACAATTTTGCCTGTCTTCGGGTCTGGGAGTTTTGTTGTAAAGTCATGGCCCTTCAATTCGCGCGTGATGTTGAAGCGCTTGCGCAGCCACACCAAAACTTTGTTGTTGTCAAAGTCTGACGCTTCATCAGTGGCCGTAAACATTTTGATGCCCGTGAACACCAGAAACGCACCAAAGAAATACAGCACCCAATTGAACTGGGTTACCAGCGCTGCGCCAAAACCAATCATTACAGCACGCATGACAATGGCACCGATGATGCCCCAGAACAGCACGCGATGTTGGTAAAGACGCGGCACCGCAAAATATGCAAAAATGGTGGCGATGACGAATATATTGTCCATGGCCAGCGATTGCTCAATCACATAGCCCGTAAAAAACTCCAAGCCTGACTGCGCGCCCCGTGACCACCACACCCAAGCCCCGAAAGCCATCGCAATGCTCACATAACCAGCGTAAAGAAAGGCGCTTTCCTTGGCCGAAATTTCTTTGTCCTCCTTGTGGAGAACGCCAAGGTCAAAAACCAGAAGGCCCACGACAATGGCAACAAAGGTCAACCAGAAATAAGTGGGTGTGCCGAATAAATCAGCATTCAAGGCAGCAAATAACAGCTCCATACCGGGCTCCATGATAAATTTAAAATCAATGGTTCCGACATCGCGCAACAGCAAAGGCCATCACGCCAGAGGGGCCCGGCGCCATGGTCAGGAGGTGGAGACGAATTGCGACATTTCAAGCCACCCAAACATTAAAGCTTTGTAATTCTCTATTTGTATTACAATTTAACTGCGCTAATAAATCCCGATGAAAACCGAAGTAACCTGCGTCATCGCATCAAAAGACAAATTGGGAGAGGGCTGCCTTTGGGACGCGGATACCCAAAGCTTGTGGTGGTTGGACATCGCCAGACCCACCCGCATTCAGCGCTTCACGCCTGCAACAGGGGACCACAAAACCTGGACATCGGAAATTTTACTAACCGCTATCGCCAAGAAAAAATCCGGTGGCTTCATCGTGGGTGGCGAAGATGGCGTTTACAGTTTCGATCCCGCCACGGGCGCAGTCACGCCATTCTGCAAGCCTGAAACCAACATCCCCGGGAACCGCATGAACGATGGCGCCTGCGACCCGCAAGGCCGCTTTTGGTTGGGCTCCATGATGCAGAACATCGGACCCAATGGCGAAGATTTGGATATTACGCAAGACAGCGGAAACCTGTTCCGCATCACCACTGGTGGTCATTCAGAAAAAATGGAACACAGCATCGGCGTTTCAAATGGTCCTTGCTGGTCCCCTGGTGGGCGGACATTCTATTTCTCTGACTCAAAAAATCAGATCATCTACGCCTATGATTTTGACAGCAGCGCAGGCACCATCAAAAATCGCCGCATCCTGAATGACAGCAAAACCCATGGCTACCCCGATGGTGCGACGGTTGATGCCGAAGGCTATCTCTGGTCGGCCCGTTGGGAAGGTGCTTGCGTGTTGCGCATTGACCCCAAAGGCCGCATTGACCGTGTCGTCGAAATTCCAGCAACCCGCATCACCTGCCCGGTGTTCGGCGGGCCGGATATGGATACACTCTTCCTCACCACCTCACGCGCCCATGTTGATGCCGCAACCTTATCGCGCTATCCAAACCAAGGTGGCGTGTTTGCATTCAAACCTGGTGTGCGGGGACTGCTCAAAAATGAATTTGCCGGCTAAAAGGAAACACCCATGAACATCGTCCAATATATCAATGAAAAAGGCAAACGCGCTGTTGCAGTGGCCGCTGGCGATGGTTTGCACGCCGTCAAAGGTGTGTCCTCCACAATTGCCCTGGCCAATCGCGCCTTCAAGGAAAAGAAAAAGCTGGCAGCACTTGCCAAGGAACTTTCGGCTGAGCGCCCAGAAAGTTATGAAGCCGCGTTGCAGGAAAAGCGGGTGCTGCCACCCGTGACGCACGATGATCCGGCCCACTGCATCATCACCGGAACAGGCCTTACGCATTTGGGTTCAGCTTCAGCACGTGATTCCATGCACAAAAAGCTCGACGGCGGCGAAACGGCGCTGACCGACTCGCTCAAGATGTTCAAGATGGGCCTTGAAGGCGGAAGGCCCGCCAAAGGCAAAGCAGGCGTTCAACCTGAGTGGTTCTATAAAGGCGACGGCCGCTGGCTGGTGCCGCCCGGTGGTGCGCTGCCCAAGCCCTCATTCGCATTGGATGGCGGCGAAGAACCGGAAATCGCAGGCCTCTATTTAATTGATGCTAATGGAAAGCCTGTGCGCTTGGGCTTTGCCTTGGGCAATGAATATTCCGACCATGTTACCGAGCGGCAGAATTACCTCTTCCTCGCCCATTCAAAACTGCGCCACTGCGCCATCGGGCCTGAAATGATCACTGGTGCCTTGCCCAAACACATTGAGGGCAAAAGCCGTATCATCCGCAACCGCGAAGTCATTTGGGAAAAGCCTTTCCTGACGGGTGAAGCCAATATGAGCCACACGCTGGAAAATCTTGAATACCACCACTTCAAATATGACGCCTTCCGCGTACCGGGCGACCTGCATATTCATTTCTTCGGCACGGCCACGCTGTCCATTGCTGATGGTATTGCGCCCCAAAACGGCGATATTTTTGAAATTGAAGCAGACCCCTTCGGTGCACCCTTGCGCAATGCGCTCAAGGAAATGAAACAAGGTTTCAAACCGGGCGGTGTTAAACAGGCTTAATCATGACCAAACCCTTCATTGGCCTCGACTGGGGCACTACGTCCTTCCGCGCATACCTCGTGAATGGCGAGGGTGCCGTGACCGAACAGGTTTCAGCCAGTGAAGGCATTCTGGCGGTGAAAGATGGCGCTTTCGAACAGACCCTCGAACAGCACATTGCCAATTGGGACACGTCACTTCCCGTCATCGCGTCAGGCATGATCACCTCGCGCCAAGGCTGGGTTGAATTGCCCTATGTCGATTGTCCGGCTGGGCCTGAGGATTTGGCAAAATCCATTCACACCAAATCACTAAGTTCAGGCCGCAGCATTCACTTCCTCACAGGGCTGCACCTCAAAAGTGAAAGCCTGGGCCACGATGTGATGCGCTCAGAAGAAACCCAAGTATTCGGCAGTTTGGATTCAGGGGCCAAGCACTTCATTACCCCCGGCACCCACAGCAAATGGATTGATGTTGAAAACGGCAAGATCACCAATTTTGCAACCTATATGACGGGTGAAACTTTTGCAGTTATCAAAGCCCACTCAATTTTGGGCCGTTTGATCGCCAATGACGCTGATGATGAGCATGCCTTCCTCCAAGGCATGGACCGCGCCTTCGCCGACCCTGCGGGCCTGCTGCATAATTTATTTTCGGCACGCAGCCTGGCACTTTTTCAAGAACTCGCCGCTGAAAAAATCTCGTCCTATCTTTCAGGCCTCATCATTGGCGCGGAAGTGGGCCATGCCGTTGCTATGCGAGACTCAACCCAACACTACAGTGTGCTGGCCTCAGCAGGCATTGGCGGAAAATATATGATCCGCCTTGAAACACGCAGGTTTGCGCGTGTCGATGGGAGACCCCCTTGCCATCGTCAAGGGCGAACGTGCCGTTGCAAAAGCAGCAGGATTAATCTGATGAAACTCAATGAAGCACTCGAAGCCTGCGGCATCATTGCAATTTTGCGCGGTGTAACACCAGATGAAGTGGTTGCCGTTGGCGAGGCACTGTATGATTCAGGTGTTCGCATTGTCGAAGTGCCGCTGAATTCTCCCGACCCCTTTATCTCCATCGCGAAACTCGCCAGACATTTCGACAATCGCATGGTCGTCGGCGCTGGCACCGTGTTGAGCGTGCAGGATGTCAATCAGTTGAAAGAAACAGGCGGCACAATTTCCGTGTCCCCTGATTGCAACCCCGAGAACATCGCCCGCGCCATACAACTGGGGCTGGATCCGTTGCCCGGTGTCTTCACCCCCACTGAAGCTTTCGCGGCCATTCGGGCGGGCGCCCAACACTTGAAGCTGTTTCCTGCCGAAGTGGCTTCCCCCCAAACCGTAAAAGCCTGGCGTGCGGTGTTGCCAAAGCATATTCAAGTCCACGCCGTCGGTGGTGTGACGCCCTCTAACATGGCGGAATGGCTGGCATGTGGAGTCTCTGGTTTCGGAATTGGCTCCAGCCTTTATAAGCAAGGCATGAACACGAAAGCCGTATCTGAGTCTGCGACCACATTGGTCAAAGCCTGGAGCCACGCAAAGGGACGCTGAATGAAGGTTGCAATGGTTACAGGCGCAGGTTCAGGCATAGGCCGTGCCACAGCTTTGGCTTTGGGCGAAGCGGGTTATGCTGTTGTTCTGACGGGCCGCGATCTCGCGAAGTTGCAAGCCACAGCCGCCAACATGAAGGGCGAAACCCTCTGCGTTTCAGCGGACGTGACCAATCCAAATTCCGTCAAGAATTTGTTTGCCCAAACAAGCGAAAAATTTGGCCGCCTGGATGTGCTGTTCAACAATGCAGGCACGGGGGCACCCGGCACCGTATTGCTGGAAGACTTGAGTTTTGAACAATGGACAGCTGTGGTCAACACCAACATCACCGGCCCGTTCCTCTGTACGCAACAGGCATTTAAAATCATGAAGGCGCAAAGCCCCATGGGTGGCCGCATAATCAACAACGGCTCGATTTCGGCAACTGCCCCGCGGCCCAATTCAGCGCCTTACACGGCAACGAAACACGCAATCTCTGGCCTGACGAAATCAACATCTCTCGACGGTCGTAAATATGATATTGCCTGTGGCCAGATCGACATTGGCAACGCCGCAACCGACATGACTTCGCGCATGTCCGGTGGCGTGCCGCAGGCTGATGGTACATTGAAGCCTGAACCCACAATGGACGTGAATGAAGTGGCCCGTGCCGTTGTGCATATGGCAAGCTTGCCCTTGTCGGCCAATGTCTTGTCGATGACAATCATGGCCACGAAGATGCCCTTCGTCGGGCGGGGCTAATGCTACCCTCACCACGCGCTACGGTCATTCTGGTTTTTGTTGCCTTTGGCACAGTTGTCGGCAGTCATGTGGGAGCCTTGCCCGTGATCGTCAAAACCTCCGGTGTCGATCCTGAATTTTTTGGCCGCACACAATCTTTCGCAATGCTTGCGGCACTTCTGGCCATGATGGCAGGTGGTGCAATCAGCCGCCATTTCAGTCACCGCATTGTCATGCTCACGGCACTCCCAATCTGCCTTGCTGCACTGGTCTATGCCTTGATGGTGGGTTCACCTTCCACTTATCTTTTGTCCAATTTATTTCTTGCTTCGGCGCTGTCGTTTCTCGATCTCAACATGAATGCCGAAGGCTCAGAGATTGAAGAAGAAATCAAGCGCCCTGTTTTCAACACCTACCATGCTGGTGTGTCGCTGGGCTTTGCGGGCGCTGCCATTGCGTCAAGCTATCTCAGCGTCAATGTTTCCGTCATGGTGCCTGCAATAGTGGCCACGGTTTTGATTTTATGGGCCTTCGTGGAAGTGTGGCTCAACATTCCAGAACGCACGCCCCATCACAAATCCGAAACGGCATCAAAAACCGGTTTGCCGAAACTGCGGCTGACATGGATCGGCCTTACAATCGGCTTCAGCAACGCGGCTGAAATTACGGCGATGATTTGGGCGGGCCAATTGCTGGCAAGTTTAAAGCCGGAACTTCTGGCTTATTCAGGATTAGGTGCCGCGTTCTTTGGCCTGTGCGGCGGCGGCATGCGGCTTTGGGGGGACCACTTGCGCAGCCGCTTTGGCGATTTGCGCGTGGTAACTGCCGGTCTTGCCATGGCCACATTGGGCTTTGGCATCATCGGCCTGCAAGGCGGCTTCTCAATTTCCGTCATCGCGTTTGCTGCGATTGGCGGCGGACTTGGTTTCGTATTCCCTTATCTTTTCGCACTTGCCGGGAAACAGGCGGCAGAACAACGCGCCGCCGCCATGGGCTATGCTTCTGCAATTTCAGGCGGCCCGCGTTTTGTTATTCCGTGGCTGCTGGGACTGGTGGCAACATGGTATTCCATCAGCACCCTGTTCGCACTCGCCGGGCTTTTAACCTTCGCCACATTGTTGATGATTGTTTTCGTGCTCGAACAAAAAAGGGCGCCAGCACGCGCTGACGCCCCCATAATTTAGGCAGCCTTCGCGTCAATCACTTTCGGCTTAGTGCCGGCATTAATGGCAATCTGCCGGGGCTTCATGGCTTCAGGCACTTCGCGCACCAGCGAAATATGCAACAAGCCATTATCCAAATCCGCACCTTGCACAATCACATAGTCAGCCAGCTGGAAGCGACGTTCAAAACCGCGCGCCGCAATGCCCTGATGCAAAAACTCGGTTACAGCTTCAGGTTTTGCTTCTTTCTTGCCGGTAACGGTCAGGGCATTGCCCTTGGCTTCAATGGCAATTTCATGGGGTGCAAAGCCCGCAACCGCCATGCTGATGCGATAGGCATTTTCGCCCAAGCGCTCAATATTGTAGGGCGGATAGGATTGTGTTTCGATATTCTGTGCTTCGTCCAAAAGACGGAACAAACGATCAAAACCAATGCTGGAACGGTAAAGAGGGGCATAGTCAAACATCATAACATTCTCCTTCAAAGCAATGCTGTGCGACCCGCCAAAATGGCCGGATCTTAAGGGTTTCGCAGGTCCGAATGGCACCTGCGATCCACCATGTAGTGTTGCTTTTTCCTGCTTCAAGGGGTCGAAACGCCCCAAAATTGCCCCGAACATGAACCGCAGATGAACGGGAACTTCCGCTTCCGTTCAACTTCACCGCGCTAAACCCTGTTCAACGATGACCAATCGGGGCCATCACACAGTTTAGAAATCGAGTGGAGAACACCATGATCACCAAGACCCTCATTGCCGCAGCAGCCGTTTCAGCCATCGCTTTCGGTGCTTCTGCCCCCGCCCAAGCAAAAGTCAACGTTGACCTTTATCTCGGTGGCTTCGGCCCTGGCTATTATGAGCCATCCTACCCGGTATATGGTGGCTATGATGATGAATATCGTCCACGCCGCCGCCATCATGAAGTGTCCTACGGCGTTTCATGTGAAGATGGCCGCGACACCGTGAGGTCGTCAGGCTTCCACAAGGTACGTGCCATCAGCTGCTCCGGCAAGCGCTACACCTACCGCGCCCGCCAACACGGCGACACCTTCATCGTGAAGGTATCACGCCGCAGCGGCAACATCATTTCGGTGCAAGAAACCTATTGATACGACTTGAAGCAACATCAAAAACGAACGGCGCATCTTGCGCCGTTCGGCATGTTTTAGCCATCATCACGATTTAAATGCGATTGAACGTTGGGAGACGTCTCATGAAAAAACTTCTTATTCTCGCCAGCCTCGGCGCTTTAACTGTAACCACAAGTACCGCAATGGCGGACCACAATTGGCGCAAGCGCAAATTTGTGCCTTGGCAGGAAGATACTGTCTATCTCGATGACGATGAAGAAGATGGCTTCATCGCCAACGAGCGCGATGACACGGAAGTCATTTACCTCAACCGGCGCCAACGCATGATGGACGAGGCTGAGCGCGATGTGGAAGCCGACCTTTGGTGGCTGGAAAACAATGCGCGCAAAAAATTGGAAAGCCGTGGCAAAGCCAAGAAATCCGCAGTGAAGAAGGTTGAAGCCAAACCGGCGGCCAAGAAGCCAGTGGCAAAGCCCAAAGTTGTTGCCTCAAAGCCAACAAAACCCGTGCTACCAAAATTGCAAACCGCAAGCTTGTCAAAACCCACCGTCGTCGCCAAGCCAAAGCCAGTCACAACGAAAACGACTACGTCAGGTAAAACCATCGGCTGCACGGCAGGTGCCGCTGTCGTCACGGGTTACGGCTTTGGCGAAGTGAAACCAAAGGCGTGCACAGGCGCAACCTACGCCTACACCGCCGCACGTTCTGGCAAGACCTATGAAATTAAGATGACGGCGGCATCAGGCGAAATCATTGACGTTAAGAAGCTGAATTAGACCAGACTCGCATTCGTCAGCACAATCCGTTAAGTCCCCGCTGATCACGGGGACTTTTTTATGCAACTTTATGAAACAGCAGAAAATCGGATGCCAGCCGGCACTGAAATTTATGCTGCCCATACACGTGGCAATTTGCGCTTGCGCGCCATGACGGCCCCCGCCTTGACCCCCGAAAGCAAAGGCACAGTTGTATTCCTCAATGGCCGTGCGGATTTTGTTGAACGCTACTTCGAAACAATGGGTGAAATGCAGCGCCGTGGTTTTCATGTTGCGGGGTTTGATTGGCGCGGACAAGGAGGTTCGCAACGCTTGCTAAAAGATCATCTGCGCGGCCACATCCGCACCTACCGCGAGTATGATGAGGACCTGCGCACGGTAATGGACGGTGTCGTAACTAAAAATTGCCCCGGGCCCTATTATGCCATTGGCCATTCCACGGGTGGTCACATTTTGCTGCGCGCGCTCTCACGCCACACCTGGTTCAAGCGAGCCATCGTCACCTCGCCGCTGATGGAATTGCAATACGGCAAATGGCCTAAGAGTGTGGCCTTTGCATTGGCCATGGCCGCCACTGCATTCGGCTTTGGCTGGTGCTATTTGCCGGGTTTCAAGCAGCCGCCTTTCCTGTTGCGCGATTTCGAAACCAACGCGCTGACCAGCGATGCAAAACGTTGGAAGCGCGATGTAACGACGTTGCAAACCCACCCCAAGCTAGGCGTGGGCGGCCCGACGTTTGCTTGGCTTGCCGCCACCATCATGAGCTTCAAGGACCTGCATCGCCGCCGCAAATCCAAGGGACTGAACTGCCCCGTGATGATGATCCTTGCCGGACGTGAAAAGGTTGTGGACAACAGGGCGGCCCATCGCTTTGCGGCCAACATGCCCGGTGTATCCGTCGTCACAATTGCGCAGTCATTGCATGAAGTCATGCTGGAAACCGATGCCGTCAGAAAAGAATTTTGGGCGGCTTTTGATAGTTATATTGCTGATGCTTCGTGAATTCCTGTTAAAGGAAAATAATGCTTGACACCGCGCGGTTGTTGAGTTATGTTCTGGCATACTCCAGAATTGGGTCACCCCTTCTGAACCCCCAACAACAGTTTTGAGCCGATCATGAAAACGACGCTGGGGCGGAGTGGAGGGACTTGTTCTCTATTACTGGAAGCTGATGTTTGGTTTCATTGGAACGCAACACTTTCAATTGCGTCCAAACCCCGTCATTCCAAAGCGCGAAACGCAGCGCAGTGAACGATTTGGAACCCCGCTGTGGTGGCGACAAATTAAGCTGTTGGTAAGATAGCGGGGTTCCAAATCACCCGTTGCGCTTCGCTCCGCGCGTGCTTGGAATGACGTGGTTGGGAAGAGAGTGCGCCAACTAGAAAGTACAACGCCGGTGAATGTAAATTAAATTACTTTAAATTCTTCAAAGTTGAGTAGGGTGTCACCGGAATCGAATTTCCCAATCAGCCACCGCATCAAAACCTGCAGTTGGAATGACGACCGATTAATCTACGCAATATGGCATATGCGATAGTCCTTCATTTCGAAGGTGGACCACACAGCTCACGTATTTGCATCTTTGAATGACCGCTAAACGAATGAGCACGACTGAGCGAAGACCGTTTCATTTTGTACCATTCTAATTGTTGACGCAAATTGCGTTCCAAGGCTGATTGTTGGCTCGTTTCAGGCGCGCCAAACTCTTTCAGAATGTCATCTATCATCTTATCATTTTGCGCGGCCAAAAGCATGAAAAGATCCATAGAACCAAATGCTTTCACAACATTGGCACATTGCTCATCAGTAATGCTACGTGAAAAAGCAACATTCGAACAAAACGAAGCCGCTACAAGTAGAAGAACTATTTTTCTAAGGGTTGGATTTCGTTGAAACTGCATTCTATTCCCTTTCCAAAACATCAAAGAAGCTGTCAAAGACTTACCTTTAGTTTTTGCCCTCCGCCTCAACCACCTAGCTGCTGATACGCCATATTGATGCGCGCCTGCATGGCTGCGGCATAGTCTTTCATTTCTTGCGGCAGGTCCATGCTGGCAAATCGGTCGGGGTGATAGCGCTTCACCAATGCCAGATAAGCCTCGCGCAAATCCTCAGCCGTAACGGATTTCTCAACGCCCAAAACCGCATGGGGGTTAAAGCCTGACTTGTCCGAGTTGCGGCGCTGTTGGTTCAATCCCGCCTTCGGGTGGCTCAAAAGCCTCGGCCAGTGCCACGAAGGATTTATTCACAACCTGCTGCGTGCCATCGCCCGATATGATGTCGATAAAGGCATCCGTATTGTTGAAAGCATCCGTCAATTTGCCCGACATTGGCAATTTCACCGAGACAACTTGAGACTTTCCATCCGTGAACGTAATTTTGGCCATGGCGCGCTGCGACTGGGCGGTGGATGAAAACATGACGACCTCGTGAATTTTCCTTGCGCTTAGCAAATAAACCTTTCACCCAGATAAATTGCATTGTGCATTGCGGCATGCTAGGAGCGCCTCAATTCAACAGAATGGCGCAACTTTCCGCTCTCAAATCGTTCCGATTTGTTCGCCCGTGGCGCTGAAAACCCTTATGAGAAAGACAGGCGCACCCATGAATTTGCGCAATATCGCCATTATCGCCCACGTTGACCACGGCAAGACCACTTTGATTGACCGTCTGTTGACGATGTCCGGCACCTTCCGCGACAACCAAAAGGTTGCCGAACGCGTGATGGACTTAAACGACCTTGAACGCGAACGCGGCATTACAATTTTGGCCAAGGTCACCTCGCTGCAATGGCAGGACACCCGCATCAACATCGTAGACACCCCGGGCCACGCCGACTTCGGTGGTGAAGTTGAGCGCATTCTCAACATGGTTGACGGTGCCGTGTTGTTGGTGGACGCCGCTGAAGGCCCGATGCCACAAACCAAGTTCGTGTTGCAAAAGGCCTTGAAGTTGGGCTTGAAGCCCATCGTTTGCATCAACAAAATTGACCGCCCTGACGAACGCCACATTGAAGTTGTGAACGAAGTATTTGACCTCTTCGCCGCTCTTGATGCGTCGGAAGAACAACTCGACTTCCCGATCATTTATGGATCAGCAAAGCATGGCTGGATGGCCGACAAGCCTGAAGGTCCGCAAGAGAACATGGACCCCCTGTTCAATTTGATCGTCAAGCATTTTGATCCGCCAGTGATTGAACCCGGCGAATTCCGCATGTTGGCCACTACTTTGGAAGCCAACGCGTTTTTGGGCCGCATTCTCACGGGCCGCATCCGTTCAGGGTCCGTCAAGCCAAACCAGCAGGTCAAGATTTTGGACCGTGATGGTTCGGTTGTTGAAACCGGTCGTGTGTCAAAAGTTCTCTCGTTCCGTGGCATTGAACGTGTTCCGGTCGAAGAAGCCCATGCAGGCGACATTGTTGCCATTGCAGGACTTGTGAAGGCCACGGTGTCCGACACTTTCGTAGATCCGTCCATCACTGAACCCATCGCTGCAACGCCCATCGACCCACCAACACTGGCCATGGCCTTCCGTATTAATGACGGACCATTGGCCGGCAAAGAAGGCGACAAAGTTCAATCCCGTGTCATCCGTGAACGCTTGATGCGCGAATCCGAAGGTAACATTGCGCTGCGTGTCACGCCCTCAGAAACTGAAACCGATGCTTTCGAAGTGGCAGGCCGTGGTGAATTGCAGCTTGGCATCCTGATTGAAACCATGCGCCGCGAAGGTTTTGAACTCACCGTGGGTCGTCCCCGCGTTGTGTATAAGACCGACAAAGTAAGCGGCGAAAAGATGGAACCCGTGGAAGAAGTCATCATCGACGTCGATGAAGCCTATTCCGGCGTTGTGGTTCAGAAGGTGTCGGAACGCAAAGGCGAACTCCGCGACATGCGCCCCTCGGGCACCGGTCGCCAGCGTCTGGTGTTCCACGCACCCACACGCGGCCTCATTGGCTACCAGTCTGAATTGCTGTCAGACACACGCGGCACCGCCATTCTGAACCGGCTGTTCCACGGATATGCGCCCCACATGGGTGAAATCGCAGCCCGTCACACAGGGGCCCTGATTTCAAACGGTGAAGGTGAAGCGGTCACCTATGCCATGTTCAACCTGCAGGACCGTGGCCCGATGTTTATTGAGCCCGGCGCCAAGGTCTATGCCGGCATGATCATCGGCGAACACACGCGCGGCAATGACCTTGAGCTTAACGTGCTGAAGGAAAAGAAACTCTCCAACGTCCGTTCAAAGGGCGCAGAAGAAGCGCAGATTTTGACGCCGCCGATCAAGATGTCGCTGGAAAAAGCGCTCGCCTATATCGGCGAAGATGAGCTGGTGGAAATCACGCCCAAGTCCATCCGCCTGCGCAAAGCGATCCTCGATCCCAATGAACGCAAGCGCCTGTCGCGCTCCAAGGAAGCTGCGGCTTAACGCCGACTATTCCTCACAACCATAATTGCGGGCAAGGCCACCGACATCGGTTTGCACATTTGCAAATACGATGGGGTGGCCTTTTTCACAGCTGAAGGCTTCAGCCGCCGTATCGGCCAGCCAGCGCGCTTTTTCATTGGCTTTGGGGTAAGCGCCCTCGACGTACCCCATTTGGCAGGAATTTCCGTCTTCGAGCTTCGTGACGACTAACCAGCTCTGAATTTTGCTGGCATCCGCGCCGTCATAGGACACACTCCAACGGAAGATCGTGGCAATTGCGTTACCGTCCTTCAAGCGCCATTCAATTTTGCTGCTCACATTGTTGAAGCCACCAAATGTCTGCCGAAACGCGCAATGCGACCGCCCGTCTTTTCCAAAAGCTACAAGACTGCGTAAATCGCCTTCGGCAAACGTAACGGGAATGCCATTGAAGCCTTCGCACTCATAGATGGCGCTGCCGTCGCCTTCCGTGGGGGCTGGTTCAATTTCGCGACATTTGCCCAAATCAAAATCCGTATAGGCGCTATCGTAACCTGCAAAAGCGGGCGACACGAAAAACATGCAAATCAAAACCAATATGCCGCGCATGGATTACTCCTGTTGCAGCCCCCGCAGCCAAGCTTGAACCTGTTCAACATGGGAGGCAAGCTTGAACACCTTGTTGCGGTCCGTCTCGCCACTCACCAGTTCAAAAGCTGATTTCGGAATGCCGATGGATTTTGAAAGCACTGCAATGACGGCGCCATTGGCC
Organism: uncultured Alphaproteobacteria bacterium; assembly: GCA_963840765.1. GTDB lineage: Bacteria > Pseudomonadota > Alphaproteobacteria > Rhizobiales > Aestuariivirgaceae > Aestuariivirga. The sequence continues at coordinate 46,473 of CAWJAE010000008.1, forward strand.
TTGCCTTTTTCAGGCGCTGCTGTGACCTTGACCAGCAGAGCACCGTTGCGAATGCCTGCAATCTCTTCCCGCGCGGCCTTGGGCGTGGCTTTTACCTGCAACAGAAAGCCACGCGGAGTCTCGCGCAGGGGCACCCGTCAAACCGCGTAGTTCAACATGGTTTCGACAATGAAGCGGCGCAGAAATTCCAAGCCCAAAAGCAAGATGATCGGCGAAAGATCAAGCCCGCCCATGCTTGGCAGAATGCGGCGGATGGGAGCCAGCAATGGTTCGGTAAAACGGTTCAAACCATAGGAAATCTGCCGTACTGTGGGGTTGTTCACATTCACAATATTGAAGGCGAACAACCAGCTTAAAACCACCGAAGCCAGAATCAACCACCAGACGAGTGTGAAAACAGAATTGATAAGCCAAATGAGTGAAAGCATGTCGGGGTCCTTTTTTCTGGGCTCTCTCTAGCCCATCACCAGCGCAAATGGAATTCTTTGCGCAACAAAAACATCTTCAACGGTAAACAACACCGGGCATGACACACAGAATTTCAAACAGCAGATTGGCGGCAATCAGCGCCGTGGTGCCAGCGGGGTCATATTGCGGGGAAACTTCCACGAGGTCTGCCCCTACAATGTTCATGCCACGGCACCCGCGCACCAGCTCCAGCGCTTGCCAAGGTGTAAGCCCGCCCATTTCCAAGGTGCCGGTGCCGGGGGCAAAGCCAGGGTCCAGACTATCAATGTCAAAGGTGATGTAAACCGGACCATCGCCCATTTGTGCGCGCACTTCACCAATCAATGGCACCAGCGATTTATGCCAACATTCTTCCGCCTGCACCACGCGAAAACCCTGTTGGCGCGGCCAGTCAAAATCCTCCGCCGCATAGCCCGTACCGCGTAAACCGATTTGCGCAACACGCTTGCAGTCCAGCAGGCCTTCTTCAACCGCACGCCGAAACGGCGTGCCGTGTGCAATGTCTTCGCCAAACATGGTGTCGTTAATGTCGGCATGGGCATCAATATGCACCAGCCCCACGGGTCCATGCTTGGCCGCAATGGCGCGCAGAATGGGCAAAGTCAGCGTGTGGTCGCCACCTATGGCAATAGGAATGCAATTGTGTTTGAGGATGCCCTCGAAGTGTTTCGTGATCAGGCCAACCGATTTTTTCAAGTCGTAAGGATTGGTCGCCACATCGCCAATGTCAGCCACTTGCAAACTGTCAAACGGTGCAGCACGTGTGGCCATATTATAAGGCCGCAGCATCACGCTTTCCGCACGAATTTGCCGGGGCCCAAAGCGCGTGCCGTTGCGGTGTGAGGTGCCAATATCCATCGGCACACCGACAAAGCACACATCAAGCCCTTCGGCGTTAGGTTGGTGCGGCAGGCGCATCATGGTGGCAATGCCACCAAAACGCGGCATGTCATTGCCGCTTGTCGGTTGATTAAATGTCATCGCGAAGGGCGCTCCGTCAAAATAGCGTCGAGGGTTGAAAGCAGTTGGTCCGCATTGGAAGCCGAGAACGGCAGCGGCGGCCTGATCTTCAGAATGTTCGCAAAAGGCCCCGATGCGCTGATGAGAATACGGCGCTCCCGCAAGGTATTCACTATGTAGGTCGTCAACGCAGCATCAGGCGTTTTTTGTGCGCGGTCCGAAACCAATTCGATGCCGAGAAATAATCCAGCGCCGCGCACGTCACCAATGCAGGCGTGTCGTTTGGCAAGGTCATGCGCACCCAGCTTCAAAATATCTCCAACGCGCTTGGCATTGGCAATCAGGCCTTCACCTTCAATCACATCCAACACCGCCTGCCCCGCTGCCACCGAAACCGCATTGCCGCCAAAGGTGTTGAAATAGCGGGTCTTGGTCCCAAAATTTGCAATCACCTCGGGCTTGCAAGCCATGGCCGCAATAGGGTGGCCATTGCCCATGGGCTTGCCCATGGTCACAATATCAGGCTCCACCCCGTGCCGGGCAAAACCCCACATGCCAGTGCCTGTTCGGCCAAAGCCCGGCTGCACTTCATCGGCGATGAAAAGCCCGCCTGCTGCATGAATGGCATCCACCGCCGACTTCAAAAAACCGGGGGGATCTGCAAACACGCCGTCGCTTGAAAAAATCGTATCCACCAACAAGGCCGCAGGCTTGATACCATGCTGCGCCATATCTGCCATGGCGGCTTTGACATCCACTGCGAATTTCTCGCCAACATCCGCGTCGTTGCGATAGGCATCTGGCGCATCCACAACACGAATGGACTTGCCCAAAGCCACACCCCCACCCAAGGAGGGTGAAAGTTCCGCCAGTGACGCCGTGACACCATGATAGGCAAGACGCGTTACAATCACACCCTCATGCCCCGTATGGGCGCGCGCCACCCGCAAAGCCAAATCATTGGCCTCGCTGCCCGAACACGTGAACATCACATGACCAATAGCTTTTGGCAGCAGCGCCAATAACCGCTCGGCAAAGTCAACCACACCCTCGTGCAAATAGCGGGTGTGCGTGTTTAATACATCGAGCTGTTGGGCAATGGCCTTTGCCACATGCGGATGACAATGGCCAACACAGGCCACATTGTTATAGGCATCGAGATATTCTTGGCCCTCATTGTCATAAAGATGAACACCTGCACCGCGCACCACATGCACGGGCCGCTCATAAAACAATCGGTAAGCTGGACCCAAAGCCCTTTGCCGCCGCGCAATCAATGCCGCATCATCGGCAGAAATGCCGGCCGCTGTTGCGTTGTCAAAAGCATTGATCATTGTCATGGCTTGCAGGACCTGTTCACACCCAACTGAGCATACAAAAGTTCCGCCGCTTCAACAGGTGAAATATCTTGCAGTGCCAATAAACCCACTCGCGCTGCCGCGGCATTGCGCAAAATATACGGCGCATTCGCGGGGTGGAGTTGCGCGCGCCAATGGGTAATCGCCACCGTCAAAACAAATCGCATGGCCACCAGCGTTGAGAAGTGTTCAATTTCAAGCGGTTGCAAGGGTCGAATGCCATGGTAAGCCTCTGCCACATCCAACAGCGATAGCAACGGCTGCTGCCCATCGAGTTGGTAGGCTGCCGCGATAGCAAGATCATTGATGAGTGGTGCACGCACCATGTCGCCAAAATCAATGCAGCCCGCAATACGACTTTGATCTTGCGGATCAACAAACAGGTTATGCAGGTTCAAGTCGTTATGGATGACGCCATGCGGGAGTTGTGCCGCCAGCGGCAAAACCTGCGAAAGAAAATGTTCGAGAACCTGTTGTGCCATTCCCCGCACATCATCTGGCAATGCGTTTACGTGTGGTTGAAGTGCTGCCGCTTTTTGAATGTCCCACAGCAATTCACGGCTTTCAGCGGGGTGGCGAAAATCTTTCAAGGCCAGCGCCATCCCAGCCGTTAATCGGCCAATGGCCTGCCGCATGGCGGTGGTGCGCGGCACCTCATTCAAACCAATGCCCGGCATGAATGCGTTGACCCGCATAAAGCGGGCATTGCCGTTGCTGAGTTCGACGCGGGAAATGGGCACGTTCGCGTAGTTGAGAATATCAGTCGACACCGGAATGTCGGGAGCATTCTGCTGTAACAGCGCAACAACACACGACTGCAAATCCAGCGTTTCAAATAGCTCATCTTCATGAGCCAGTTTTACAATCAGGCGTTCACCGCCCTCCTGCGTCAATACAAAATTTTGGTCGCGTTCGCCTGCAATTGGCGTCAAAACACCTTGCAGCCCGTAATGTCGATTAAGTTGGCGCAAAACTTCCGTATCAGCAATCGGCGTTGAAATTTTTTCCAAAGTCGATTGTGACACGGCCTTCAGCCTCACGCACTCCGCCGCCCGAAATGGGTTTCACTGCGCGACCGCCGATGCGCCCGTACGGCATCGCCAAAGGCATTGAACAATTTCACGGAGTCGGGATTTTGAGCTGCCAGATATTCCGGGTGCCATTGTGTGCCAAAAGCAAAAGCCTTGGCCCCTTTCACCGATACAGCCTCAATCACACCATCAGGTGCCATGGCTTCAACATTCAAACCGCTGCCAATTTTCTTGATGCCTTGGCGATGAATGGTGTTGACCATGGTTTCGCGCTTACCCAGCATGTGGTCCAGCAGTCCGCCTTGCGTAATTGCGATAGAATGGCGAGGCGCATAGCGCACATGAATATCGTCGGACTTTGGTGCACGGTGGTCCAGCCTGCCATTGCCGCGCTGCAATTCAGTTTCAAGCGTGCCGCCCATGGCCACGTTCAATTCTTGGAAGCCGCGGCAAATACAAAACAAGGGAATGCCACGATCAATCACGCGTTTTATCAACTGCAATGTCACGCCATCGCGATGATGATCATAGGGTTCATGGTCGGCTGTAGGCTCCTCGCCATAATGCGGGGGGTGCACATTGGAAACAGCACCCGTCATCAACACACCATCAAAGTGTTGCAATAGGCCATCAAGATTTTCAGCGTCAATGGTGTTGGGAATCATGACGGCATCAACACCAGCCACATCCGTCAGTGCACGGACATATTTGTCACCAAGTGAATGAAAGAGAAATCCGTCTTTTTCATACGTGTCTGCGGGAAGTCCAACCAAAGGGCGTATCTGCGTCATGTCCAGCCAATCAAATCAAAGCACCAGTGAAATGCCATATTAAGCCAGCAACAAGGCCCAAGGCCAGCGTTTTAGGAATACCAGCCTGCAAGCGCATCAATACAAAAGCCAAAGCCCCAGCCAGCAGCAAGGCCGCTGCATCGAAATTCTGCCAGTCCGGCCACCACATGGGCACAAAGCCCGGCAGCCGTTCAGCCTTTCCGAAGATCACGTGCAGGGCAAACCACAGCGACAGGTTTAAGATGACCCCCGTCACAGCTGCCGTAATGGCCGACAAGGCTGAGCGAATGCGCGGCCACGTATCCAGCCAATCAATCCACGGCGCACCAGCAAAAATCCATAGGAAACACGGAACAAAGGTCATCCATAGAAAAATGGCGCTGGCAAAAATGCCAGACCAAATGCCACCCTGATTTGTCTGGGCCGAAGTGAACGCCACGAACTGCCCCACTAAAATTAATGGACCTGGCGTGGTTTCGGCCAGACCAAAACCATCCATCATTTGCTGGGGTGTCATCCAGCCGAATTGCTCCACCACACTTTGTCCAAGTGAGGCCAACACGGCGTAGGCCCCACCAAATGTTACGATGGCAAGGGTGGAAAAAATTTGTGCGAGGTCAGTGTAGATGTGCCCTGCTCCAAAGGCAGCATATAACCCCGCCAAGGGCAGAAGCCACAAGCCCAACCAAATCACAACCGTTTGCAAAGTGTCGCGGTATTGCGGGCGGGCAAACGAAACATCGCGCGGGCTATTCTTTGCCAGCGCCACACCCACCAGCGCAGCGCCTGCCACCACCAAGGGAAACGGCAAGCCAAAACAAAACAGCGCCACAAATGCAAGACCAGCCAAAACCCAGTCGATATTCCGCTTCAGGGCCTTTCGCGCAATTTTAAGCAAGGCTTCAAACACGATTGCGACCACGGCAACCTTGATGCCCCAGAACAAGGACTGCACCAACGACACTTGCCCCACTGTGGCATAAAAAATTGAGAGTGCCAGCATCACCAACGCACCGGGCAATACAAAAAGTGAGCCCGCAATAAGCCCGCCTTTTTGACCATGAAGTTTCCAACCACAATAGGTGGCAAGCTGCATGGCTTCCGGCCCCGGCAACAACATGCAAAAATTCAGCGCGCGCAAAAACTCCTGCTCCGAAAGCCACTGACGTTGCTCCACCACTTCCTTGTGCAGCAATGCAATTTGCCCGGCAGGCCCACCGAAAGACAACACACCAATCCGTGCCCAAACCTTGAGGGCATCTCGTCATGGAAATTAGCATGGCGTTGCCGTTTTCTGTGCAGGCCAATTATGGGATTCCTCAGTCGCATCACGGCACCAGCGATAAAGTGCATCGTAGATGGCCATGCCTGCTTCAAGCTGCATCAGGTCATCACTATATTGCCGGGACAACCCCAATGAAATCGCCAACAATCCTGCGGCTTCCGGTTCATTGTGCAAGCGATCAGTGTCTGCTGCATTCACGATGCGCGCAAGATGCAACAATGCAGGCGTTTTCAGTGCAAAGTTTTCCAACATGATGTCAAAACTGCACTTGTCGCCCACATGAGTCCATTGCCCCGTGGGCATGTCAAATGCGGTTGCGCCAAATCTTTCGGCAACGCCTTCCACATGTTCTGGTGGGATAAACATGAAAGTTGCCGCAGGATCAACAAAGCGTCTGATAAGCCACGGGCAGGCAATCCGATCAATTTTGGGGCGGTGCCGCGTCACCCATCCTTTGCGTTTGCCATCTTGGCCCATTGGAATGGCCGCTTCAGGTACCAGCGGTTGCCCCACATCCCGCCACGCTTCAAACCCGCCAGAAAGCGAAACGGCGTCAATACCATGCAAGCGCAATTGAGCGGCAAATCCAAAGCTGAGTTTCGCACCACGCTGGCAAACCACAACAACGAATTTGCCCGCAAGCGAAGGTGCCAGTGCGGCTGCTTCCATATAGCGCCACCGAAAACTAGCGGGCAACAGACGGGGATCAAGGTCGAAATCCTCATCGAGCCTGACGTCGACAAGTGTCGGCGCGCCCGGCGTGCCAATCAGTTTTGAGAGTTTTTCAATGGCAATAGCCAATGGTCCAGACATGATAGCGCCTCACAGGATTAAAATGTGGTGTGGACGCGATGCTGTGGCACGAAGCCTTGAGAAGTGTTCGCAAACTCCTGTGCATGTTATCAATCTCAAAACTAAATCTGTCAAGCGCACTGGGTAAATCTGCTACGCCACAACTTTAACATCGTCAGCATTTGCAGTTGGCCAGCTCACGCGGCGCTTGGGTAAAATCAAACGCGCCGTTGTTCCAGTTCCGCCATCGCTTTCCAATGTCACATCCCCACCATGAAGCCTGGCAATGCGCCGTGCAATCGGCAAACCTAATCCCGCACCACCAAAACGCCGCGCCAAGTTCGTGTCGGCTTGTTCAAAGGGTTCGAACATGCGTTCCAGATTGTGTGACTCAATGCCAATGCCTGCATCTTTAATTGCCAAAACAAATTGACCATCTCGGCCCTTTTGCATCTCTACATTGATGATTCCGCTGGCATTGGAAAATTTGATGGCATTGTTAAGCAAATTCACCATCACCTGTTTCAATCGGTTGGTATCACCTTTTACGGACACACCTTCACCCAACCGGCCCACGATGCTGATATTGCTTGTCTCTGCCGACGCCTGACAGTGCTTGATCGCAAATTCAACCAACGCGGCAGCGTCTGTCTCTTGCTCATTCAAATGCAAGGTGCCCTTTTCAAGCCGCGTGGCATCCAAAATATCATTCACTAAATCTTGCAATTGCCGGGCATTGTTTAAAATCGTATCGGCAAATTCGATGCGGGTTTTTTGCGGCAGGTTCTCTTGCTTTTCCTTCGCCAACAATTCAGCAAAGCCTACAATAGCGCTGATAGGCGTGCGCAATTCATGGCTTGTCACGGCTAGAAATTGCGACTTTGCCTCGCTGGCTTTTTCACTGGCAATCATGGCGCGTTCAATTTTGCGCTGGGCTTCGTGGCTTGCCGTCACATCGCGCGATACACCACGATAGCCGCTGAACCGCCCCCGGCGGTCCTGCATGGTGCGCGCCGTGACCTGCCACACCACGGGCTTTCCAGCGATCAGGAGATCCAATTCGAGATCGGTCACCGGCGCTTCGTCGGCCATGGCATAATCCAGCTTCCGCCATCCGTCATTTTGCGCATGATCAGCCAACACATGCCGCAACGGTGCTGCGCGCAAGCGCTCCGGCGTAACGCCCAACACCTCGGCAAAGCGGGGCGAATAATAGCTGAGGCGTCCTTCCTTGTCGGTTTCCCAAAGCCAGTCTTGCGCCTGCCGCTCAAAATCATTCAACAGCAAACGGATCACTTCATGTTGCCGCTGCACTTCAATTTCAGCCCGCGACCTGCGCAAAAAATCAAAATGACTGTTGACCACAATGCCCGCCAGTACCAATCCGTAAATGGCGCACACCAACGCAGCGATCACATGGAAGCTGTCGACCGACACATAAAGCGCCCGCGCCAAGGCCGCCGTGACCAGGGCCACAAACACGATGGCTCCCGTGGGCACACGCACCAGCGAAGCCGCAACAATACCCATCACAGCCAAACTCACCCCGGCGACAGGCAGCAACACATTCTTGTCCGGCAAATAAACCGCCACGGCGGCGGGCGTTGCCCACACCAGACCCAAAAGTAAGCACAGCAACTCAAGTCCACGCAAAACTTGTTCCGGCCGCTCATGCAAGCGCCCGCGCCGCCAGAGGAAAAACACAACACCCAAGCTCAATGCCGTCAGGATAACGCCACCATGCCAAACTTTCGAAAACCACACGACATCCGAAAACGATGTAAGATTGTGAATGCTTAACGCGGCACAAGCATGAAACAACAACAACAGCGGAATGGCCCGCACGACCTGCGATACCTGCACCCGCTGAATGCTGTCATCGCTCTCGGGGTCGATGCCCTCAACAGCAAGCCCGGATGAGGGCGTAAAATCCCCCACATCGCGATCAAGCTTGCGTTGGTCCGGGTCTATTCGCCCGCGTTTATCTGGTGAAATATCGGTCAAACGTGCCTGCCCACGAATCAATAAAGTCAGCCAAGCGTTTTTGGGCCATCACAGCCCAAGCGTCCATTGCAAACCAGAATTTATTGATCTTCGTATAGCTGCCAAATTGACATTTCACTCCAAGCGAATAAGGGTATTGCCCATGACGACTGATCTTCATCCCAAACCGCTGTTTTGCCGCCCGGTCACCCGCCCATTCGCCCCAGTAAAATTGGCGTGCTTCTGGTCAATCTCGGCACGCCCGAGGCCACCAGCTATTGGCCCATGCGCCGCTATTTGAAAGAATTCCTGTCGGACCCCCGCGTGATTGAAGTCAACCGCGTGCTGTGGTGGTTCATCCTCAATCTCATCATCCTGACGTTCCGCCCCAAGAAAAGCGGCCATGCCTATGAACAGATTTGGAATAAGAGGAATGAGTCGCCGCTGAAAACCATCACACGGGCCCAGGCTGAAGGTGTGGCTCAGGCATTGGGTGAAGTCGTTGAAGTGGATTGGGCCATGAGTTATGGCTTGCCACCCATTGCTGAACGGCTTCAAGCGTTGAAGGACAAGGCTGCGACCGGATTTTGATTTTCCCGCTTTACCCGCAATACTCAGCCGCCACCACAGCTTCTGTCATGGACAAGGTGGGCCAGGCTCTGGAGAAAATGCGCTGGCAACCCACCATCCGCGTGGTGCCACCCTATTTTGCGAAACAGCCTACATCGATGCGGTTGCCAGCAGCCTGCAGGACCATTTGGACCAGCTGACATGGAAGCCGGACCGCATTCTCATGGCCTTCCACGGCTTGCCGCGAGAATATCTCGACAAGGGCGACCCCTATCATTGCCAGTGCCAGAAAACCGCGCGTCTGGTGCGCAACAAAATGGGATTTCGCCGGATTTTTTGCAGGTGGTTTTCCAATCGCGCTTCGGCAGGGCGGAATGGCTGAAACCCTATGCCCAGGAAACTGTCGAAGAACTGCCGTCAAAGGGGGTCAAAAACCTGCTGATGATTTCGCCGGGCTTTGCCTCGGACTGCGTGGAAACCTTGGAAGAGCTTGCCATTGGCCTGAAGGAAACTTTTGAGGAAAAGGGCGGCAAAAATTTTGCCGTCGTGCCTTGCCTCAATGCCAGTCCCGGCTCGTTGCGCATGCTGGAAAGCATCATCCGCAATGAACTGAAGGGTTGGCTGTATCTGCTTGTAAGGCCGTTAAGCTCCTCCCATATCCGAATTCGGGCTGGGGAGGAGCTTCATGTTTGAAGGCTTGGCATTTTTGTACTGGTGTTTCTGGCGGTTATCTTGTTTTACCTGCTGCGCGCCATCCGCATGGTGCCGCAAGGCTATCAACTACACGGTTGAACGCTTCGGCAAATATGTGCGCACGTTGCAGCCCGGCCTGGCTTGATCGTGCCCTTCATTGACCGCATCGGCCACAAGCAGAACATGATGGAACAGGTCATGCAGGTGCCGTCGCAAGAGGTCATCACCCGCGACAACGCCATGGTGACGGTTGACGGCGTGGCCTTCTATCAGGTCATGGATGCAGCCAAGGCGGCCTATGAAGTGCAAGACGTGCAGAACGCCGTCATCAACATGACCATGACCAACATCCGCACCGTCATGGGTTCGATGGAACTGGACAGTCTGTTGTCGCAGCGCGATGAAATCAATCATCGGCTGCTGGGCGTGGTCGATCAGGCCACCCAGCCTTGGGGCGTGAAGATGACCCGCATCGAAATCAAGGACATCAACCCGCCGCGTGACCTTGTGGAATCCATGGGCCGCCAGATGAAGGCCGAACGCGACAAGCGCGCTTCCATTCTGGAAGCCGAGGGCATGCGCAGTGCTGCCATTCTGCGGGCCGAAGGCGAAAAGCAATCAGTGGTGCTGGAAGCCGAAGGCCGCCGCGAAGCCGCCTATCCGTGATGCCGAGGGCCGCGAACGCGCTGCCGAAGCCGAAGCCAAGGCCACACAAATGGTGAGTGATGCCATTTCCAAAGGCAACGTGCAGGCCATCAATTATTTCGTCGCCAACAATTATGTGAAGGCGCTGGAAGCCTTGGCCAAATCACCCAACCAAAAAATTTTGATGATGCCGCTTGATACATCGTCGATTCTGGGCTCCATCGGCGGCATTGCGGAAATCGCCAAGGAAGCTTTTGGCAATGGCGGCACCAAGTAGACGCACCGCGCCGCAACAGGCCCGAAGATGTAAGGAGGGCGAAAGCTCATGTCTGAACTTGTTTCACTTTCAGGCGCCGTGGTTTTGGTTCATTGTTGCGGGGCTGTTGTTGATCGGCGAACTGCTGTCACCCGGCGTGTTCCTGATGTGGCTGGCAGGTGCTGCTGCCTTTACGGGCTTGGCCGATATGCTCTTCGCGATTTCGGCTGGACTGGTGAAGTAATCGTCTTTGGCGCTTGCTTCATTGCTGATGGTTTTGGCGTCATGGAAATACGTGACGCCGGGATGGACGCCAAAGTCCGACCAACCCCATCTGAACCATCGCCACGGTGCCTATGTGGGCCGGGTACTTTGTGTTGGAGCAGCCCATCGTCAATGGCACGGCAAGGTGCGCATTGAAGATGCATTATGGGATGTCGATGGACCGGATTTGCCGAGCTGGTGCCCGTGTGAAAGTCACAGGCTCTCAATGGCATGCGGCTTGGTGGCGGTGAAGGCCGCGTAAGAACTTAAACCAAGGCCGCAAGATCGCTCCAAGGCTGCGATCAAACGGGCAGGTTTGCCCGGCAATATTGTCGTCGCGCTTCGGCGTGCGTGCAATGCGCACCACCTGAAAGCCAAATTGTGCGGCGGCTTGTGCGTCCCATGTATTGGCCGATACAAAACAAATTGATGGCGCATCTTGAATGTGGAATTTCTGCATGGCCAGACGATAAACCCGGCGCGACGGCTTGTAGATGCCAACTTCTTCCACCGACAGCACATGTTCAAAAATTTTGTCGAACCCCGCATGGCGCACAACCGCATCCAGCATCGACGGGCTGCCATTCGAGAAAATCGCCAAACGCTTGCCGCGCTGGCGCAAGGCTGGCCAAGCGCCTCCATCACATCGGGAAACGCATCAAGCTTGAGATAAAGCGTCATCAACTCATCAGCGAGGCCGCTTTCGTTGATGCCCAGTTCCGCCAGCGCAAAATCCAGAGCGTCGCGCGTCACAACCCAAAAATCCGCATGGGTGCCCATCAGGCTGCGAAGCCAAGTGTATTCCAGCTGCTTCTGTCGCCAGAGCAGCACCGAGGTGCGTGGCCTTCTCGCCAATTTCGCGCGCTGAGTTTCGCGACGGGGGACTGCACATCGAACAGCGTGCCATAGGCGTCAAACACGACGGCTTGAATGCCTTCAAGTTTTGCAATGTCGATCCTGTCCCATGCAGGCGTTTAAAACAAATTCAGCCGATGGTGGCCAGCCCCGGAAACTGTTCGAGCAACCAATAGGAAATGTTTTGCATCCAGCCCGTCAGGAACATGATGCCGGTCAGCACCAGCAAGCCGCCCATGATTTTTTCCAGCAGTGGAATGTGTTGGCGGAAACGTTGGAAAAGCCCAGGAAACAGTCCACGCTGAAAGCCGCCAGCATAAAGGGAATGCCAAGCCCAAGCGAATAAAACGCCAACAGCGCCATGCCGCGTCCGACACTTTCGGTTGACCCCGCCACCGACAAAATGGCCGCCAGCACCGGGCCGATGCAGGGCGTCCAGCCAAAGGCAAAGGCAAGCCCCATGACATAGGCACCCGGCATAGCTCGCGGCATTTTGTGTGGTGTTGATAGCGCGCTTCCCGCGTCAAAAAGTTGAAGCGGAAAACCCCCAGGAAATGCAGCCCCATGATGATGATGGCCACACCAGCGATTTGCGAGAGCAGCGGCAGGTTTTCCCGCAAGCACTTGCCCAGCGCCGAAGCCGTGGCACCCAGCAACACAAACACCGTGGTAAAGCCCAGCACAAAAGCAGGCTCGACAGCATGACGCGGCCGCGCGTGGTGAGCCTGCACTCTGTGTGTTCGCCGGTCAAATCTTCCAGCGACACGCCCGACATATAAACCAGATAGGGCGGCACCAGCGGCAACACGCAAGGGCTGAGAAAACTCAAGATCCCCGCCAGCACGGCCGCACCGATTGAGACATTCAAATCCATGAGCTGATTCACTGGCAGGAGCGCTGGATTTTCTGCAAGCCACGCATTGTCACGTCTGCGTGTATTGACTTCACTTTTTTGCCGCATTGGCCGATCATGGAACGGAACTGATTTGGGATGAGAACGTTGAAAAAGCGTCTGATTGCATTGGACTTTTGCTTTTGGCCACCAGCCTGCCTGCTATGGCGCACCCGCATTTGTTTGCGACCATTGAAACAGCATTGATGACGACCCGATGGCAAGATTTCGGGCTTGCGCATCCGCTGGAATTTTGACGAGACCTATACCCAGTTTTCGCTGGAAGGGCTGGACCTCAACAATAACGGCACCTATGAGCCGGAAGAAATCAAGCCGCTGACCGAAGAGAACATCAAGAGCCTGGTGGAATCGAAATATTTCACGTTGCGAAGCGACTGAACGACAGGAATTGCCACAAGCCGCCGTCACGGTCTATGGTCAGGACATGGTGGACGGCAAACTGTCGCTGTGGTTTGAGTTGCCTTTTGCCACACCGGTTGATCCCAAAGCGGGTGCGTTTGAAGCGCGCGTTTATGACCCGGATTTCTTCATCGCCTTTGACTACATGCCGGAGAAGCCGCCGCATACTGGAGGGCCAATTGCCGGCAGGCTGCTGCCATGGCATTGAAGCCACTGCCCACCACCGAAGAACTGGACCAGACCCGCAGCATGCTGGCCGACAAGCCGCAAGACTGGAAGCCTGACCAGCCCACAGATTTCGGTGCCATGTTTGCCCAACCGCTTGTGGTGACATGCGTCTGCAATGATTTTCTGTTTCTGCTGGTTTGCATGTTTTTCTGCTGGCCTTGCGCATTGCCCCTCGCACAAGCGCAAACCACAACTGCCGAACCTGAGAAAAAAACCATCGTCATCGACAAGCGCAAACTGCTGGTGCAGCCCCGCAATGCCGATGGCACCATCATGGAAACAGCCTTCATGGAAGACCCGGTTTTGTGGATGCGCACCAAGCAGCAGAATTTCTATGGCCGCATGAGCCAATGCCATTCGCCAGTTGAAAACATCATCAACATCAACCGCGGCCTGGACATTGCTGTCCATCAGTTTTCTCTATGGCGTGTTTCATGCGGCAGGGCCGGGCCACGGCAAGGCCGTGGTCACAGGCTGGGTGCTGGCCACTGAAAATGAATTGAAGCGCGGCATTTTCATCGCGTTTCTGTCGGCGCTGATTTCAGGCCCTGACCGCCATCATCGTGGTCTCGGCCATTTTGATGTTTGTTCGGGGCGGTGCCATGGCGCAGAATGCGCCGGCTATCTGGAGAGTGCCAGCTATTTGATGATTGCCGGCATGGGGCTTTATCTGGTGTGGAATGGCTGGAACAGCTTTCGGCCCAAACAACGTTCTGCAACAGTGCAGCACTGCACCAGGCCCCTTCGAATTGGTGTCGCGGCCCGATCAGCGGATGCTCGACCATGTGCATGATGACAATTGCGGCTGTGGCCATGGCCACGCCGCTGCCGCTCGAAGTGCGAGGGGACTGGTCATGGACCCGTGCCTTTGCCATGGCATTTGCTGTGGGCATCCGGCCCTGTTCGGGTGCCATACTGGTATTGGTCGCGTCCTATACCTGGGGCTCTATTGGGCAGGCGTGCTCTCGACACTGGCCATGGGCTTTGGCGTGTTCCTGACCATTGCGGGTATTGCCGCCCTGGCGGTGTTTGCCAAAGGCGTGCGATTAAACTGTCGGGGCTGACAACCGCTGGACGGCCTTGCCGTGAGATGGGGCAAAATGGCGGTTGGTTTTGATTGCGGGTTTGGGCTTTGCTGTTCATGGGCTCGCTTGGCTGCAAGCAATATGGGGATGTGATGAAGAGTGGTTGGTGTTGGCTGGCTTTATTGTCCTGTGTCTGGCCGTGGGCTGCTTTGGCGGGCTTTGCCACAGCACGCGTGGCGGAATGGTATCCGACGCTGAACAAGCCGTCATGGCGCCGCCCAATTGGCTGTTGCACCCGCCTGGACGGTGCTCTACATCATGATGGCGGTGGCCGCCTGGCTGGTATGGCGGGCGGGTGATGCCAACCGGCGCTGTTGCTGTTTTTCGGCCAATTGCTGTTGAACTTCGCCTGGTCATTCCTGTTTTTCGGCGCGCGATCGCCCGGCCTGGGCCTGATTGACATCATCCTATGTGGCTTGCCATTGCCGCCACCATTTTTGCCTTCGCCTTCCGGTCGCGCCTCGCGGCGTTTTTGATGGTGCCCTATCTGTGTTGGGTCAGTTTTGCGACGGCGCTGAATGCCGCCATTTACATGCTGAATTGAAGCAAAAGGAACCTCATCTCTAGCAATCGCGGCTCGCCCCTGTTAATCTTTTCTTGTTTAACTCTTATGTTCTCAGATGATAGAACATAAAGCGAACACACATCCGGAAAGCCCATTGTCCATGCGTACCCAACCGTTGCCAGCCCTGGCCACGGTCGGGGGCGGCTTACCCGCATCCGGCCTGAAGCCTTCAAACCTGTATCTGCCTCTTGAAGAGCAGTTGCAGGCCAAAGCCCTGCTGCAACGGCTGAAAGACCATATCGGTCGGTTAGAGCAAAACCAGCACCATCTCACCCCCCGTTCAGGCATGATGAACAGCACCACCAAGCCCCGCACGCCCTGGTGTTTCGGGCTGGTGGCGGTGGACGCCCATTTGCCTGAACAAGGCTTGGCCCGCCACGGTCTGCATGATCTGGCCCCCAGCCGCTATGGTGATACACCCGCCACACTGGGTTTTGCCCTCAGCCTT